>NZ_CP183332.1:0-1306231 GCF_048541825.1 Caulobacter sp. ErkDOM-C
CGCTCGCGTCTCGCCGACCGCCGCCATCCGCAACGATCCGACCCGTTTCAGCCAGGCCCACCTGAAGGCCCGCCGCGACTGGTCGCATCTGGACTGGCGGGTCAAGACGGCCGCTGACCTGGCCTTCGCCCGGTCGATCTACAACGCTCTGCATCCGGTCGATCCGGGCTTTGGCATGACCGACGTGCTGGATCTGGTGGAAAGCCATCAGGACCTGGCGCGGTTCGCGGCGTAGCATTTTACTCCGCTTTTCCCGGCGACCCGAAGGGCGGCGAAGCCAACGCCGGGATCCAGATGCAAGAACGCCCGCGTTCCTCAAGGGATCGCGGGCGTCTTTGCATGCGCCTCACAGCGCTACGATCTGGGCCCCGGCGTTGGCTTCGCCGCCCTTCGGGTCGCCGGGGAGAGCGGAGTTTGGTTCGGTTACTTCCAGGCGCCGTAGGGATCGACCGACGGCTTGCCCAGCGCCTGGGCCACGGCCGGGTGGGTCAGCTCGCCCTTCAGCACATTGAGACCGCGCGCCAGATGGACGTTGGTCTTCAGGGCGTCCAGGCCGTGGTCGGCCAGGGCCAGGCCGAACGGCAGGGTGGCGTTGCCCAGGGCTTCGGACGAGGTGCGCGGCGCGGCGCCGGGCATGTTGGCCACGCAATAGTGCACGACGCCGTCGACCGTATAGGTCGGATCGGCGTGGGTGGTGGGCTTGCTGGTCTCGAAGCAGCCGCCCTGGTCGATGGACACGTCCACCAGCACCGAGCCCGGCTTCATCTGCTTGAGATGCTCGCGGCGCACCAGCTTGGGGGCGGCCGCGCCGGCGGTCAGCACGGCGCCGATGATCACGTCGGCCTTGAGGATCTCTTCTTCCACGGCCGCGAAGGTCGAATAGCGGGTCAGGATGCGGCCCTGATACAGGTCGTCGAGCTCGCGCATGCGCGGGATCGAGCGTTCCAGCACCACCACCTCGGCGCCCAGGCCGGCGGCCATGCGCGCGGCGTTGGAGCCGACAACGCCGCCGCCCAGCACGGCTACGCGAGCCGGGGGCACGCCGGGTACGCCGCAGAGCAGCAGGCCCATGCCGCCATTGTGCTTGAGCAGGGTCTCGGCGGCCGAGAACACAGCGATCCGGCCGGCTACTTCCGACATCGGGGCCAGCAGCGGCAGGCCGCCGCGCGCGTCGGTGACGGTCTCATAGGCGATGGCCGCGCAGCCGCTGTTCAGCAGCCCTTCAGTCTGGGCCGGATCGGGGGCCAGGTGCAGGTAGGTGAACAGGATGTGGCGGGGCTCAAGCTTCTCCCACTCGATCTTCTGGGGTTCCTTGACCTTGATGATCATGTCGGCGCCGGAAAACACCGCTGCGGCGTCGGCGGCGATGGTCGCCCCGGCCTTGAGATAGGCCTCATCGGCATAGCCGGCCCCGAGGCCGGCCCCGGACTGGACCAGGACGCTGTGGCCATGGCCGACATATTCCCGGACGGCCGTGGGGGTCAGGCCGACGCGGTGTTCGCCGGGTTTGATCTCTGAAGGGACGCCAACGCGCATGATGATTTCCTCCTGAAGGATTTTGACGCCAATTTACGCCTCTTGGCCTGCAGGTTTCTTGGGGATTTCGTGCGACGAGAACTATGGTATGCAGGAATCCTGCGTCAAATGGGTGAGGCATGAAGAAACCCGCCGTTGATCTCGACAGCTTTGACCGGAAGCTCCTGACTTTGCTGCAGCGACGGGGGCGGGCCAGCTATGTGGAAATGGCCGAGGCCGTGAACCTGTCGGAGTCGGCCTGCCTGCGCCGGGTGCGGGCCCTCGAGGAGGCCGGGGTCATTGGTCGCTATGCCGCCGTGATCGACGAACGCGCCGTGGGTCTGCCGCTCAGTGTCTTTGTCACCGTCACCCTGTCGTCCCAGGCCGAGGCCACCCTGAGCGCCTTCGAGAAAGCCATCGCCAATGTGCGCGAAGTGGCCGAGTGCTATCTGATGACCGGCGGCTCGGACTATCTGCTGCGCCTGGTGGTCAGTGACGTCGACGACCTGGAGCGGGTTCATGCCCAGGAGCTGACGCGGATCCCGGGCGTTGTGCGGGTCAGTTCCAGCATCGCCCTGCGCACCGTGGTCAAGCGTGCCGAATTGCCGCTGTGATCACGTTGCGAAAAACTACGCTCGGTTAACCTTGTCTCTCTAGTCCTGTAGCCGACAGACAACCCGCGTCGGGGGACGAGATGGTTTCGAGAAGACTTTTACTGGGCGCTTTGGCCTCGGGACTGACCGGCGTACCGCTCGCCGCCTTGGCCGAGGGTGACGATCACCACGCGCCCGCCCCGCGCAAGGCCGCGCCCCGGCCGCGTCCGGCTGCGGCCCCGGCCCATGCTGCGGCCGCGCCGGTCCGCTCGACCGTCGCCGAATACCCCAAGCCGGCCGAGACCCATGCGCCGGAAGTCGTCATCGATCCCAACGAGGCCCTGGGCCGTCTCAAGCACGGCAACGCGATCTTCGCCCGGGGCGGCGCCAGCATGGCCCTGCCCAGCTGGGCGCGGATCAACGAGCTGTCGAACGGCCAGAAGCCTTTCGCGATCGTGGTGGGCTGCTCCGACAGCCGCGTGCCGCCGGAACTGGTCTTTGACTGCACCCTGGGCGAGTTGTTCGTGGTCCGCACGGCCGGCTCGACCGTCAGCCGCGAAGGCCTGGGCTCGATCCTCTACGCGGTCGAGCACCTGGGCGCGCCGCTGATCGTGGTTCTGGGCCACACCAAGTGCGGCGCGGTCGGGGCGGCGGTGGATGTCGCCACCAAGCATGCCCACCTGCACGGCGCCCTGTTCGACATGGCCCTGCCCATCCTGCCGGCCGTGATCGAGGCCGAGGCAAGTAACCCGGCCGACCTGCAGGACGCTTCGATCCGCCAGAACGCCAAGAACATCGCCGAACGTCTGAAGACCGCCGACGAGGCCTTCAGCAGCCGTATTGCGGCGGGCCGCCTGAAGGTGGTCTCCGCCGTCTACAGCCTGCAGACCGGTCAGGTCGAATTCATGGGCTAAGGCCCCGTTGACCCGCCCCCCCGCTTCACGTCACATCGATTTTCGAACGTGGTGAACCGGGGGATTGTGGAATGTCGATGGACGAAACGCCGCCTACGAGCGGTTCCGACGCCCCGACGCCCGTTTCCCAGCCCACGCTGATCGCGCGCCTGCAGGCGCGCTGGTCCGCCGACGCGCGCGTGCGCATGGCAGCCATCGCGGCCGGCGCGCTCGTCATCGGTTTTGGCGGCGGCCTGCTGACCGGAAAGGCCGGCGAGCTCGGCTGGTTCGGTGCCAGCAAGAGCGCTGTGGCCTCGTCCCCGGTCAAGGGCCAGGCCTGGTCGCTGTTTGGCAAGCCTCGCGCGGCCGGCGCCCCGCGTCGCGGCATCCCCAAGCCCGAGGGCTTCGCCGTCTGGCAGAGCCGCATCGACAGCTCTGGCCAGGACCCGATGGCCTGTGTGCGGATGAGCAAGGCGCTGGATTCCTCCAAGGCCTATGCCGACTATGTGCTGGTCTCGCCCGACATCGGCCGCACACCCGCCGTGCGGGTCAAGGGCGACGAGCTGTGTGTCGGCGGGGTCGGCTTCACCGATCACCGCGTCACCCTGCTCAAGGGCCTGCCCGGCAAGGGCGGTGAGACCCTGGCCACAAACGCTGACGTCGACTTCACCTTTGGCGAGAAGCCGCCCTATGTCGGCTTCGCCGGCGACGGCGTGATCCTGCCGCGCGAGGACGCCGACGGCGTCGGCATCGAGACCATCAATGTCCAGACCCTGGCCATCGAGGTCTGGCGGGTTTCCGACCGTAATCTGGTGCGCAAATCGATCAGCGCGCCCGATCCCACCGGTGAGGGCGACTGGGCCGGCGACTATGGCGACGACAGCGTCGGCGAGGACGGCCGCCGCGTCTGGAAGGGCGTTGTGCCCGTCACCGGCGCGACCGGCCAGAAAGCCACCACCGTCTTCCCGCTGGGCGCCGTGCTCAAGGACATGAAGGCCGGCGGCTACATGATCAAGGCGCGCGACGCCTCGGGCGGCCGCAATCCGGATGAGGAAGGCGACACCCCGCCCGCCCAGGCCCGGCGCTGGATCGTGTTCACCGACATGGCGATGATCGCCTATGATGGCTCCGAATCCCTCGACGTGGTGGTGCGCTCGCTGAAGAGCGCCAAGACCCTGTCGGGGGTCCGCGTGGCCCTGGTGGCCAAGGACGGCGAGGACTTGGCCGAGGCCAAGAGCGACGCTGACGGCCGCGTGCGCTTCCTGCGCCCGCTTCTTGAGGGCGAAGGCTCCGAGCGCGCCAAGATGGTCATGGCCTATGGTCCGCTGGGCGACCTGGCGGTGCTGGACCTGGACCGCTCGCCGGTCGACCTGTCCAAGCAGGGCGTTGGCGGCCGCGAAGGCGCTACCGCCGGCCGTTCGACCCGCACCGACATCGACGGCTATCTCTATGCTGACCGCGGCATCTATCGGCCCGGCGAGACCGTCCACCTGACCGCGATGGTCCGCGACCGGCTGGCCAAGGCGGTCAATGACCGCAAGGGCGAGATCGTCGTCAAGCGGCCCTCGGGCGTCGAGTTCAAACGCTATCCGTTCAGCGGCGCCAAGGCCGGCGCCGTGCTGGCTGATATCGCCCTGCCGCGCTCGGCGCCGCGTGGGCGCTGGGTGGCCGAGCTGAAGATCGAGGGTGTCGAGGCCGCTTCCGGCAGCCTGACCTTCAGCGTCGAGGACTTCGCGCCGCAACGCCTGGCGGTCACGGCCACGGGCCAGGAATCCCTTCCGCTGGGCGTGGGCGAGACCCGCAAGGTCGATGTCTCGGCCCGCTTCCTCTATGGCGCCCCGGGCGCCGGCCTGCAGACCCAGGGCGAGGCGCGACTGCGCGCCGACGCCGATCCCTTCCCCGCCTTCAAGGACTATGTCTGGGGCGACGCCGACAAGCCGTTCGAGGAGAAGTTCCTGGACCTGGGCACTACGGTCACCGATGGCGAGGGCCGGGCGGTACTGTCCGTCGCCAGCGATCTGGCCGGCGACACGGCCCAGCCGCTGGTCGCCGCCGTCACCACCTCGGTGTTCGAGCCGGGCGGGCGTCCGGTGCGCGAGGGCCTGGACCTGAAGGTCCGCGCCAAACCGCTGTATTTCGGGGTCAAGGTCGACCAGGGCGACAGCGCCAAGGGTGATCCGCCGATCAGCCTCAACATCATCGCCGTCAACGCCGCCGGCCAGCGGGTGGGGGCGACTGCGACCTACACCCTGATCAGCGAGAACTGGGACTATGACTGGTTCCAGCAGGACGGCCGCTGGCAGTGGCGGCGCACCAGCCGCGACGCTGTGGTGGCCAAGGCCACGGTGAACATCGGGGCCGGCGATCCGGCCCGCTTCACCCGCCGCCTGGGCTGGGGCGACTATCGCCTCGTGGTCGAGGGCGCCGATGGCTCCCGCACCGTTACCCGCTTCGCCGCCGGCTGGGGTTCGCCCGCCAAGGACGCCGAGGCCCCCGACTTCGTGCGCGTCAGCGCCGGGACCAAGGCCTATGTCCAGGGCGATACGGTCGAGATCACGCTGAAGCCGCCCTACGCCGGTGAAGCCCAGATCGCCGTCGCCACCGACCGCCTGATCGACCTGAAGACCGTCACCGTCGGCGAGAACGGCACGACCGTGCGCCTGAAGACCTCGGCCGCCTGGGGCGGCGGGGCCTATGTGATGGTCAGCGTCATCCAGCCGCGCGACCCGGTCGCTTCGCCCAAGCCGCGCCGCGCCCTGGGTCTGGTCTATGTGCCGCTGGATCCCAAGAGCCGGAAGCTGACCGTCGATCTGGGCACGCCCGTGAAGATCGACTCCAAGGCCCCTGTCGAGATCCCGGTGGCGGTGAAGGGCCTTGGCCTTGGCCAGCGCGCCCACGTCACCATCGCGGCAGTGGACGAGGGCATTCTGCGCCTGACCCGTCAGGACAGTCCCGATCCGGTGAAATGGTATTTCGGCAAGCGCGCCCTGGGCGTCGATTATCGCGACGACTATGGCCGCCTGCTTGATCCCAATCTGGGCGCGCCCGCCAATGTCAATTTCGGCGCCGACGAGGTGGGCGGCGAGGGCTTGACCGTCACCCCGATCAAGACCGTGGCCCTGTGGTCGGGCGTGGTCGAGACCGGCCTTGACGGCAAGGCGGTGGTCAAGCTGCCCGCCGCCGACTTCAACGGCGAGCTGCGGCTGATGGCCGTGGCCTGGACCGACACCGCCGTCGGCTCGGGCTCCAAGCCCCTGACCGTGCGCCAGCCGGTGGTGGCCGACCTCAATCTGCCGCGCTTCCTGGCCCCCGGCGACAAGGCCATGGCCACGCTGGAGCTGCACAATGTCGAGGGCAAGCCGGGCGCCTATACCGCCGAGGCCTTCTCGTCTGGCGGGCTGAAGGTGGCCTTCAAGAAGGTGTTCCAGCTGATCCTGGGACAACGGATCGCCGAACAGATCCCCTTCCTGGCCCCCGACGTCACCGGCATTGGCAAGATCGGCTTCAAGGTGGCCGGTCCCGGCTTTGCGACCAGCAAGGACTATCCGATCCAGACCCGCCTGGGCTGGGGCGATGTGGTGCGCACCACCACGGAACTGCAGCAACCCGGCGCGGCCTACACCCCGTCCTACGACCTGATGAGTGGTCTGGCGGCCGGGGACGTGACGCTGCAGGTCAGCTATTCGCCGTTCAAGGGCTTCGACCCGGCGGCGATCGCGGTGGCCCTGCAACGCTATCCCTATGGCTGCACCGAGCAGCTGGTCTCGACGGCCTATCCGCTGCTGTATGCCCAGAGCCTGACCAGCGACCCCAAGCTGAAACGCACCCCGGCGGCCCTGGCCGGCGCGGTGGGCAAGCTGCTGGACCGCCAGACGCTCGACGGCGCCTTCGGGCTGTGGCGGGTGGGCGATGGTGAGGCCGACGCCTGGCTGGGCGCCTATACGACCGACTTCCTGCTGGAAGCCCGGGCCCAGGGCGTGGCCGTGCCGGACGCGGCGATCGACAAGGCCATGAACGCCATGCGCCAGATCAGCCGTCCCGACGGCTGGGCCTCGGTCTCCTACCGGATGGAATATCCTGAATGGTGGGCCGCGACGCCCGAGCAGTCCAAGAAGGCCACCGAACGCATGCGCCGCCGGGCCTCGGCCTACGCCCTCTATGTGATGGCCAAGGGCGGCAAGGGCGACCTGGCCCGCCTGCGCTGGTGGCATGACGTGCAGATGAAGGACGAGGACCAGCCGATGGCCAAGGCCTATGTCGCCGCCGGCCTGGCCCGCATGGGCGACAACGCCCGGGCTCGCTCGGCCATGCGCCAGGCGGTCAAGTCGCTGGGCTATCGTGACGATCAGGACTGGTACCAGAGCCCGCTGCGCGATGTGGCGGGGCTGACGGCCCTGGCCGTCGAGTCGGGTCAGGGCGACATCGCTCGCCAGCTGCAGGGCCGCCTCGAAAACGTGGTCAAGGATCCCGACGCCCTCAACACCCAGGAACAGGCGGCGGTGCTGCACGCGGCCTTCGCCCTGCTGAAGGCGGCGGGTCCGATCTCGATCGACGCCAAGGGGGCCATGGCCCTGCCGCCGGCCGGCGGCGCGCCGCGCTGGGCGGTGGGCAAGCTGGCCGACAGCCGGTTCACCAATACCAGCAAGGGGGCGTTGTGGCGGACGGTCAGTGTTCGTGGCACGCCCACAGCTGCGCCGGGGGCATCGGCCAATGGCCTGTTCGTCGGCAAGCGCCTGCTGTCGATGACCGGGGCAGCGGTCGATCCGACCACGATCCGCCAGGGCGACCGGATCATCGTGCTGGTCTCCGGCCGCTCGATGCAGGCTCGCTCGACCGCTCTGGTGGTCGACGACGCCCTGCCGGCCGGCTTCGAGATCGAGACCACGCTCGGCGCCGACGACGCCCAGAACGGTCCGTACCGGTTCCTCGGCGAACTGACCGGCGCCGACGTGCAGGAAAGCCGCGACGACCGCTTCATCGCGGCCCTGGACCTGGAGGGCAACAAGCCCTTCGCCCTGGCCTATGTGGCGCGGGCGGTGACGCCGGGCGAGTTCTTCCTGCCCGGAGCCGTGGCCAAGGACATGTACCGGCCCGCGATCACCGCGCGCTCGGACGCCGGCCGGGCGGTGATCGCGCCGGGGCAGTAGTGATGTGTGCGTTGCGTCTCCCTTCCCCCTCGATGGGGGAAGGGTCGGGGATGGGGGTGAAGGCGTTTCCGGTTGAGGCGCGGCCTTCATGAAATCGTCTGACGGTGTCACCCCCAACCCCGCCCTTCCCCCATCAAAGGGGGAAGGGAGAGCAAAATACGTCCCCCGCCTTACCCGCTCCCTTGTCGCCCTGCTGGGCGTCCAGGTCGTCCTCGCCACCCTCAGCGCGATCTTCCCGCCGGACATGACCCGCGCCCGGCAGTCCTCGCCCGTGGCGCTGGACCGGCGCGGCGCGTGGCTGCGGGCCCTGCCGGTGGAAGACGGCCGCTGGCGGATCCGGGCCGACCTCGACCGCACCGACAGGGCCTTCCAGAAGCGGTTGATCGTGGTGGAGGACGGGCGGTTCTACAGCCATCTGGGCGTCGATCCTTTGGCGGTGGTGCGGGCGTTCGGCTCGGCGGTGGTCCATGGCCGCCCGACCTCCGGGGCCTCGACCCTGACCATGCAGACCGCCCGCCTGCTGGAGCCGCGTCCGCGCAACCTGGGCTCCAAGCTGATCGAGATGATCCGCGCCGTGCAGCTGGAATCGCGGCTGACCAAGCGCCAGACCCTGGCCCTCTACCTGACCCTGGCGCCCTATGGCGGCAATCTGGAGGGCGTGCGCGCCGCCAGCCTGGCCTATTTCGGTCAGGAGCCCTCCAGCCTGACTGACGGCCAGCAGGCCCTGCTGATCGCTTTGCCGCAGTCGCCCGAAGCCCGCCGGCCCGACCGTCGGCCCGAGGCGGCGCGGCTGGCGCGGCGGGCGGTGCTGGACAAGATGGTCCGGGCCGGGGTGCTGACCGAAGCTGCCGCCGTCGAGGCCGAGGCCGAACCCCTGCCGCGCCGCGCGCCGTTCCCGGCCCTGGCCTGGAACGTGGCCGGCGAGCTGGCTCGTGCTGCGCCCACCTCTCAGGCCAGCGTGATCACCACGCTCGACGCCGACCTGCAGGCGCGGCTGGAGCCGATGGCCGCCGCCATCGCCGCCTCGCAAGGCAGCGACGCCACCGCCGCGATCCTGGTGGTCGAGATCAAGGGCCGCGCGGTGCGCGCCGCCGTCGGCTCGGCGGGGCGGGAGCGGGCCGGGGGCTGGGTGGACATGACCCGCGCCCTGCGCTCGCCGGGTTCGGCCCTGAAGCCCTTCATCTACGCCATGGCCATGGATGACGGCCTTGTCGCCGCCGACACCCAGCTGACCGACAGCGCCACCCGCTTCGCCGACTATCAGCCCGAGAACTTCGACCGGGTGTTCCACGACAAGGTCACGGTGCGCGAGGCCCTGACCCACTCGCTGAACGTCCCGGCGGTGGCGACGCTGGAGCGGCTGGGTCCGGAAGCCTTCGCCGGGCGGATTGAGGCGGCGGGCGCCCATCTGGCCCGGCCAAAGTCGCAGCTGAAGGCGGCGGGCCTCGCCCTGGCCCTGGGCGGGGAGGGGATCACCCTGCGCGACCTGGCCCTGCTGTATGCCGCCCTGGGCGATGGCGGCCTGGCCAAGCCCCTGGCCTGGACGCAGGCCGACGCGAAACTGCGGGAAAAGTCCGGCGGAACCCGGCTGGTGCGGTCCGAGGCAGCGCAACAGGTGCTGGACATCCTGCGCGAGGCCCCCGCGCCGCGCGGCCGGGCGCCCTCGGCCCTGACCCGGGGCGGGCCGGCCATGGCCTTCAAGACCGGCACCTCCTACGGCTTCCGCGACGCGGTGGCGGCCGGCGTGGTCGGGGGTTATGCGATCATTGTCTGGACGGGCCGGGCCGACGGCGGCGCGCGCGGCGGCCTGACCGGGCGCGACGCCGCCTTGCCGCTGCTGTTCGACGTCGCCGACGTGGTGGGCGCGCCGGCCGCCGCGCCGCGCCCGATCGCGCCGAAGCTGGCACCCGAGGCGCTGCAGACCCTGAGGGCCACGACCGAAGGTCCGCGCCTGATCTTCCCGCCGGATGGCGCGGCCGTGCAGGTCGAGGCCCTGGGGCCAGGGTCGCGCGGACTGGTGCTGGCGGCCGGCGGCGAGGACCTGACCTGGTATGTCGGCGGCGCGCCATTGGCGGCCGATCCGGTCAGCGGCCGGGTGGTCTGGAAACCGGCGGCGCCGGGGTTTTACAGGTTGTCGGTGGTGGACGGGCAGGGGCGCAAGGCGTCGGCGCGGGTGCGGATCAAGGCGGGGTAGAGCTTACCCCACCTCCGCTCTTCCCGGCGAAGGCCGGGACCCAGATTCATCCAGAGCTGTTAGCGTGTTCGCGCCAACGATCTTGCCGGATCACCCATGCTCAGGGTTCGATCTGGGCCCCGGCGTTCGCCGGGGAGAGCGGAAGTTCAGACCGGCCCGCCGGCCACCCGCTCATAGTCTTCCAGGCTCGAAATCCCGACGTTCAGGTCATTCACCAGCCCGTTGGCCAGCGAATAGACCCAGCCGTGCACGGCCAGCGACTGGCCGCGCGCCCAGGCGTCCTGGACGAAGACGTCGGCGGCCACGTTGCGCACCTGGCGGATGACGTTCAGCTCGCACAGGCGGTTGAGCTTGTCCTTCTCGCTGGGCAGGGCGTCCAGCTCGTGGCGGTGCTCGGCATGGACCTCGCGGATCGGGTGCAGCCAGTGGTCGACCAGGCCGCGCCGCTTGCCGTCGATGGCCGCCGCCACGCCGCCGCAGCCATAGTGGCCGACGACCATCACGTGCTTGACCTTGATCACGTCGATCGCGAACTGCAGGACGCTGAGATAGTTGGCGTCCTGCGGCGGGGCCAGGTTGGCGACGTTGCGGTGGACGAACAGCTCGCCGGGATCCAGACCCACGATCTCGTTGGCCGGCACGCGGCTGTCGCTGCAGCCGATCCACAGATATTCCGGGCTCTGCTGGTTTTCGAGCCGCTTGAAGAACTGCGGATCGACCTCCGTCTTGCCCTTCGACCAGGCGGCATTCTTGGCCTTGAGATCCTCAAGCATGCTGTTTCCTCAGGCCTTTTGGGCATCAGGTTGAAGGTTGGGATGGGCGGCGGCGATGGCCGGGTGTGACAGCGCCCTGGCCACGGCGGCGTTGATCGCCGGAAACGGCGTCATGTCCACGTGGAAGCGGGCGGCGTTATAGACCTGCGGGACCAGGCAGCAGTCGGCCAGGCCGGGCGAATCGCCGAACGCATAGCCCTTGCCATGCCGCACCACCATCGGCTCCAGTGCCGCAAAGCCGTCGATGATCCAGCGCTGGGCCCAGGCGTCGCGGCCGTCCTGATCGACGCCAAGGCCGGTCAGGGCGCGCAGGATGCGCAGGTTGTTCACCGGGTGGATGTCGCAGGCGATGATCTCGGCCATGGCCCGCACCGTGGCGCGATCGAACGGGTCGGTGGGCAGCAGCGGCACGCCGGGGACCGCCTCGTCCAGCCATTCCAGGATCGCCAGGCTCTGGGTCAGGCGCCGGCCGTCTACTTCGAGCGTCGGTACCAGGGCCTGGGCGTTGAGGGCGCGATAGGCCTCGCCCTGATGCTGGCTCGACACCAGGTCCACGGGCGCGACGGCGTAGTCCAGGCCCTTGAGGTTCAGGCCGATCCGCACCCGATAGGGCGCGCTGGCCCGCCAGGCGCTGTGCAGGATGAGCTTCATGGCGCGGTCCTAGGCCAGGGTGAAGGACAGTTTGCCGACGCCCTCGACCTCGCCCTCGACCCGGTCGCCGCGCACGATGGCGCCGACGCCCTCGGGGGTGCCGGTGAAGATCAGGTCGCCGGCTTCCAGCCGCCACAGCTGGCTGGCCTTGGCGATCACCTCGGCGACGTTCCAGATCATGTCGGCGATCTCGCCACGCTGCTTTTCCACGCCATTGACCGACAGGAAGATCGCGCCTTGCGGCGGCAGGCCGCTCATCGGGCGGATGGCGCTGATCGGGGCGCTGGCGTCGAAGGCCTTGCCGGCTTCCCACGGATGGCCCTTGGCCTTGGCGGCGTTCTGCAGGTCGCGACGCGTCAGGTCGACACCGACCGCGTAGCCGAACACCAGGTCGATGGCCTGCTCGGGGGTGAGGTTCTCGCCGCCGGCCTTCAGGGCCGCGACCAGCTCGATCTCGTGGTGCAGATCCGCCGTCGCCGACGGATAGGGCACGGTGGTCGGCAAGGGGACCACGGCGTCAGCCGGCTTGGCGAAGAAGAACGGCGGATCGCGCGTATCGCCGCCCATTTCGCGGGCGTGGGCGGCGTAGTTGCGGCCCACACACAGGATGCGGCGCACCGGGAAGACCTCGGACGATCCCTCGACCGGGACCACGGGAACAGCGTGCGGGGGAAAGGCGTATGAGGTCATGGCGACTGATTAGCCCCAAACCGCGCGCTTCAAAAGCACCCTGCCCAGGTTATCGCCTATCAGAAATCATCCCGAGACCGGGAACGCTTAAACGTTCTTTCACTTGCCCCCGTCCTCGCCGTCGAGTCATGACGGGTGTGGGGACTACTGGGCGTCTTTCCATGCGGGGGCTGTGAGCGCGCGAATGTTGATCATCGAGAACCTGACTCACGTCTACGGCAACGGCGTTCGCGCCCTGGACGAGGTCAGCCTGACCATACCGCGCGGCATGTACGGCCTGCTGGGCCCCAACGGCGCTGGCAAGTCGACCCTGATGCGCACCATCGCCACCCTGCAGGCCCCGACCTCGGGCCATATCCGTTTCGACGACATCGACGTGTTGAAGACGCCCGAGCTGCTGCGCCGCACCCTGGGCTATCTACCGCAGGATTTCGGCGTCTATCCGCGGGTCTCGGCCTACGACATGCTCGACCACATGGCGGTGCTCAAGGGCATTGCCAACGCCAAGGATCGCAAGGAAACGGTCGAGAGCCTGCTGGGCCAGGTCAATCTGTGGGGCGTTCGCAAGAAGGCCCTGGCCGGGTTCTCGGGCGGCATGCGCCAGCGCTTCGGCATCGCCCAGGCCCTGATCGGCGATCCGCGCCTGATCATCGTCGACGAGCCCACCGCCGGCCTCGACCCCGAAGAGCGCAACCGCTTCCTCAACCTGCTGGCCGAAATCGGCGAGAACGTGGTGGTGATCCTGTCGACCCACATCGTCGAGGACGTGTCGGACCTGTGCCCGGCCATGGCGATCATCTGCGACGGCCGCATCGTCAAGCAGGGCGCGCCCAATGATCTGGTGGTCCAGCTGGCCGGCCGGGTCTGGCGCAAGACCATCGACAAGGCCGATCTGGAAGCGGCAAAGGCCAAGTATCAGGTGATCTCCACCCGCCTGATGGGCGGCCGCACGGTGATCCATATCCTCTGCGACAGCGACCCGGGCGATGGCTTCACCGCCGTCGAGGGCGGTCTCGAGGATGTCTATTTCTCGACCCTGTCCACCACCCGCCGCGCGGCGTAGGAGGACCGGCCATGTTCGCCAAGATCGCGGGCTTCGAGCTCCGCTACCAGCTGAAGTCGCCCGTATTCTGGGTGGTGGCGACGGTGTTCTTCCTGCTGACCTTCGGGGCGGCGACGATCGACCAGATCCGCATCGGCGGCGGCGGTCAGATCCACAAGAACGCCCCCTATGCGATCGCCCAGACCCACCTGATCCTGTCGATCTTCTACATGTTCGTGACCACGGCCTTTGTGGCCAATGTGGTGGTCCGCGACGACGAGACGGGCTTTGGACCGATCCTGCGCTCCACCCGGATCGGCAAGTTCGACTATCTGTATGGCCGCTTCACCGGAGCCTACCTGGCCGCGGCGATCTCGTTCCTGGCCGTGCCCCTGGCGATCTTCATCGGTTCGTTCATGCCCTGGGTCGACCCCGAGCGCCTGGGCCCCAACCTGGTCGAAGCCTATCTGTTTTCCTATTTCGCCCTGGCCCTGCCCTCGATCCTGCTGACCTCGGCGATCTTCTTCGCCCTTGCCACGGTGACGCGGTCGATGATGTGGACCTATGTCGGCGTGATCGCCTTCATGGTGGTGTGGATCATTGCCGGCATCGCCCTGGATCGTCCGGAGTTCGAAAAGACCGCCGCCCTCTGGGAGCCCCTGGGCACGGCGGCCTTCGGTCTGGTCACCAAATACTGGACCGCCACCGAGCGCAATTCGGTCACACCGGCCCTGACCGGCGTGCTGCTGTTCAACCGCCTCTTCGCCCTGACCCTGTCGGCGGGGTTCCTGACGGCCGCCTACTGGCTGTTCCAGATCCAGTCAGCCGAGCTGGCGGGTGATCGCAAGGTCAAGGCCAGGACGGGCCCGGCGCCGATCGAGGTCCTGCCGGCCGCGCCCAGCGGGCCGATCGTTCCGCGCTATGATCGCCAGACGGCCTGGGTCCAGCTGAGGGTCCGCACCCGGCTGGACATGGGCCAGGTGTTCAAGAGCCCGGCCTATTTCGTGCTGCTGGCCCTGGGCCTGGCCAATGCCATGGGCTCGCTGTGGTTCGCCACCGACGCTGGCCGTTATGGCGGCGAGATCTATCCGCTGACCCGCGTTCTGCTGATGCCGCTGATGGGGTCGTTTGGCCTGATCCCGATGATCATCGCCATCTACTATTCCGGCGAGCTGGTCTGGCGCGAGCGCGAGCGCAAGACCCACGAGATCATCGACGCCACCCCGGTTCCGGACTGGGCCTTTGTCGTCCCCAAGACCCTGGCCATTTCGCTGGTGCTGGTCTCGACCCTGCTGGTCAGCGTCCTGGCCGCGATCATCAGCCAGCTGGCTCATGGCTACACCCATCTGGAGCTGGGCAAGTACCTGCTGTGGTACATGCTGCCGCAGTCGGTGGACTGGATCCTGCTGGCGGTGCTGGCGGTGTTCCTGCAGGCGGTCAGCCCGCACAAGTTCATCGGCTGGGGCCTGATGGTGATCTACATGGTCGCCACCATCACGTTCTCGAACCTGGGTTTCGAGCACAAGCTCTACAACTACGGCGCCGTCACCGACACGCCGCTGTCGGACATGAACGGCCAAGGCAAGTTCTGGATCGGGGCCTGGTGGCTGCGTCTGTACTGGACCGCCTTTGCCGTGGTGCTGACGGTCCTGGCCTATGGCCTGTGGCGTCGCGGGACCGAGAGCCGGCTGTGGCCGCGCCTGGTGCGTCTGCCGGGCCGTATGACCGGCAAGGCCGGCCTGACCCTGGGCCTTGCCCTGGCCGTGTTCGCGGCCAGCGGCGTCTTCATCTACGTCAACACCAATGTCTGGAACCCCTACCGGACCAGCATCGATAGCGAGCAATGGCAGGCCGACTACGAAAAGGCCCTGCTGCCGTTCGAGACCATGCCGCAGCCCAAGATCGTGGCCATGACCCTGGACGTGGACATTTATCCCGATGAGCCGCGCGTCGACACCAAGGGCTTCTATGTCATCGAGAACAAGACCTCGGGCCCGCTGAAGGAAATCCACGTCCGCTTCGATCGCAATCTGAAGGTCAAGGGCCTGTCGATCCAGGGCGCCTGGGCCAAGAAGACCTATGACCGGTTCAACTACCGGATCTTCGCCTTCGACACGCCGATGGTTCCGGGTGAGCGGCGCAAGATGAGCTTCATCACCCGGCGTGCGCAGAAGGGCTTCCCCAACAGCGGCGCGGAAACCCGGGTGGTGGCCAACGGGACCTTCATCAACAATTTCGAGATCGCGCCGATCCTGGGCATGGCCCGCGACGGTCTGCTGGTCGACCGCGCCAAGCGCCGCAAATATGGCCTGCCGCCCGAGCGGCGCATGGCCCGGCTGGGCGATGTGGCGTCGATGCAGTTCAACGGCCTGCGCAAGGACGCCGATTTCGTCAGCGCCGACATCACGGTGACCACCGCCGCCGACCAGACGCCGATCGCGCCGGGCTACAAGACTTCCGAAGAGGTCTGGTCACTGCGGGACGATATCAAGGGTCCGGCCAAGGGCGAGGGGGATCGTCGCACGGTCCGCTTCGTCACCGAGGCGCCGATCCTGCCGTTCCTGTCGATCCAGTCGGCCCGCTACGCGGTGTCGAAGGAGACCTACAAGGGTATCGAGCTGGCGGTCTATTACGACCCGCAGCATGCCTGGAACATCGACCGGATGAAGAGCTCGATGAAGGGCTCGCTGGACTATATGCAGGCGGAGTTCAGCCCCTATCAGTTCCGCCAGTTGCGGTTCCAGGAGTTCCCCGACTACGAGCAGTTCGCCCAGGCCTATGCCGGCACCATGCCGTGGTCGGAGGGGCTGTTCTTCATCTCCGACTACAGGAACCCCGAAAAGATCGACATGATCACCTATGTCGGGGCCCACGAGATCGGCCACCAGTGGTGGGCCCACCAGGTGATCGGGGCCGACCAGCAGGGCGGGGCCATGCTGTCGGAGACCTTCGCGCAATACTCGGCCCTGATGGTGATGAAGCGGACCTATGGCGAGAGCCAGATCCGCAGGTTCCTGAAGTTCGAGCTGGACAGCTATCTGCGCGCGCGCGGCGGCGATCCTCTGGAGGAGCAGCCGCTCTTCAAGGTCGAGAACCAGCCCTATGTCTATTACCGCAAGGGCTCGCTGGTCATGTACCGGCTGCAGCGCGAAATCGGCGAGGCCGCGGTCAACCGCGCCCTGCGCCGGCTGATCGCCGACCATGCCTTCAAGGGCGCGCCCTATCCCACCACCCTGGACTTCATGCGGGCCATCCGCGCCGAGGCCCCGGCCGACAAGCAGGCCCTGATCACCGACCTGTTCGAGAAGATCACTCTCTACGACATCAAGACCACGGCCGCGGACGTGAAGAAACGCGCCGATGGCCGTTTCGACGTGACCCTGACCATCGACGCCAGGAAGATGTACGCCGACGGCAAGGGCAAGGAGACGCCGGCGTCGCTGAGCGAGACGATGGACATCGGCCTGTTCACGGCCGAGCCGGGCAAGAAGGACTTCAAGGCCGACAGTGTCGTGCTCTATGAGCGCCGCCCGATCCGCTCGGGCGTCCAGACCCTGACATTCACGGTCGACAAGGCCCCGAAATGGGCCGGGGTCGACCCCTACAACACCGTCATCGACCGCAATGGCGACGACAACACCCTCAAGGTCGGCGGATGAGCGAGGGCGGGCTGAAGCTGGATGCGGCGGCGTTCAACGCCTTCCTGCAGCGCGCCTTTCCCGAAGGCGATCCGGCCTCGATGCCCGAGGCGGTCGAGGCGTCCGAGGGGCGGGTCCTGATGCGGCAGGCCTTCTCGCCACGGCAGCTGCGGCCGGGCGGGGTGATCTCGGGACCGACCCTGATGGCCATGGCCGACACCGCCGCCTATGCGGCGATCCTGACCCATATCGGCGAGGTGCCCATGGCGGTCACGACCTCGCTGACAATCCATTTTCTGCGAGGCTGCAAGCCGGGTGACCTCTATGCCGAGGCCACCCTGCTCAAGCTTGGCCGCCGCATCGCGACGGTCGATGTCCTGATGTGGACGGAATCGCGCGAGCGAGCCGCCGCCAAGGCGACGGTCGCCTACGCGATTCCCTAGACCCCGTGACTAGTTCACGAAGCCCTTCTTGAGGCCTTCAGCCATGTTCAGGTGCTCCTGAACGGTCGGGGCCGTGGCGGCGGCGAAGGCCTTGATCGCCGGGGTGTCGCCGTCCTGGGCGTAGCGCTGCAGCAGGTTCAGCATCGCCTGATGGGCGTCGACCTGGGCGTCGGCGTACTTCTTGTCGAAGTCGTCGTTGCCGGCCTTGCTCAGATCATCCAGGTCATCCTGCAGGTCCTTGGACAGGGCCATCGGCAGGATGATCGCCGCGCCCGACGCTACAATCGCCGCCTGCAGGCCGTCGCCGGTCTTGCCGTGGGCGTCGGCCATCTTGCCGGCGAAGGCCTTGACCTGGGCATTGGTCGAGCGCGCGGCGGCCAGCTTGGCGGATTCGATCTCGAACATGTTGAGGTCGGCGGCCTTCAGGGCGAAGACATCGGCCTTGGTCTCGTCGGCCACGGTCGGAACGGTGGCGGCGGGGTTGGCGTCAGGCGTGGCGGCCTGTTCCGAAGGCGTCGCCGCGCCCTTGGTTTCGGTCTTGTCGCCGCAGGCGGCGAGGCTGAGGGCGGCGAAGGCGGCGCCGACGATGAGGAGATGGCGGGTCATGGCTGTCTTTCCCTGCGCGTTTTTTCTAGAGGTTGGAGTCTGGTCGGCGTCGCGCGGCGCCGCTTGCATCAAGAACATCACGGGGCCGTGAACGGTTCCCGGAACTCTGGGGAAGATCGAAATGGCCCAATCACCGCTGTCCGGATTGCGGGTCATCGAAATGGGCTCGCTGATCGCGGGGCCCTTCTGCGGCCAGATCCTGGGCGACTTCGGCGCGGAGGTGATCAAGCTGGAAGATCCCGGGGTCGGCGATCCGATGCGCCAGTGGGGTCGCAGCAAGCCCCAGGGCCTGTCGCCCTGGTGGCCGGTGATCGGCCGCAACAAGAAATCAGTGACCCTCGACCTGCGCACCGACGAGGGCCGCGACCTGGCCCGCGCCCTGATCGCCAAGGCCGATGTGGTGGTCGAGAACTTCCGCCCCGGTACGCTGGAGGCCTGGGGCATGGGCTATGAGGCCCTGTCAGCCGACCATCCGGGTCTGGTGATGGCGCGGGTGTCGGGCTTTGGCCAGACGGGGCCCTATTCGAAGCGCGCCGGCTATGCCCTGGTCGGCGAGGCCATGGGCGGGCTGCGCCACATCACCGGCGAGCCAGACCGCAACCCGGCTCGGGCCGGCATCTCGATCGGCGACAGCCTGTCGGGCCTGAACGCCGCGCTGGGGGTGATGATGGCCCTGCATGCGCGCGATCGCACCGGTCGGGGCCAGGTGGTCGACGCGGCGATCTATGAGAGCGTGCTGACGGTGATGGAGAACCTGATCACCGAATATGACCTGACCGGTTATATCCGCGAGCGGTCGGGGGCCGTGCTGCCCGGCATCGCGCCGTCGAACGTCTATCCGACCAAGAGCGGCGAACTGGTTCTGATCGGCGCCAATCAGGACACCCTGTTTCGGCGGCTGTGCGACCTGATGGGCCGACCTGACCTGGCCGATGACGTGCGCTACAGGGATCACGCGGCGCGCGGCGCGCACCAGGGCGAGCTTGACGCCCGCATCGCCGCCTGGACCGCCGACCAGCAGATCGAGGCCCTGCTGCCCCTGCTGGAAAAGGCTGGCATCGCCACCGGCCGGATCTATCGCGCGCCCGACATGCTGGCCGATCCGCATTTCGCGGCGCGGGAATCCATCGTCAGCGTGCCCCATCCGGTCTTTGGCCAGGTGAAGATGCAGAACGCCTTCCCGCGCCTGTCGGAAACCCCGGGCGCGGTGCGCTGGACGGGGCCCACCCTGGGCGAACACACCGACGCGGTGCTGCGCGAGGTGGCGGGGCTGAGCGATGAGGCGATCGCGGGTCTGCGGGCGCGCAGGGTGCTTTGACACAAGTCCTCCCCCCAGCGGGGGAGGTGTCGGCGAAAGCCGACGGAGGGGGAAGTGCTGCTGACCCGGTGCGGCCTTTCCCCCCCACCGGCCCCCGATCAAGTCGGGGACCGCCTCCCCCTTCAGGGGGAGGACTTTCTTCCTAATGCCGCCCGGTCACATCCGCGATGGCCCGCGCGATCTGGTGCACATTGTACGGCTTTCGGACGATGGGCGCGTCAAAGCCCATGGGGGCGGCCTTGTCGGCATAGCCGGTGGCGAACACGAACGGCCGGCCCTGGCTCCGCAGGATCTCGGCCACCGGGGCGACCGACTGGCCATTGAGGTCGGCGTCCAGCACGGCCACGTCAAACACCTGGTCCAGCATCGCCAGCGCCTCGCCCAGCTCGGCGGCGCAGCCGACCACCATGACCCCGGCGTCCTCCAGGCCCGCTTCCAGCTCCAGGGCCAGCAGCAGGGAGTCCTCGACGATCAGCACCCTCAGGCCGGCGATGGCGCCGGGGCGGATGTTTTCGTCGGCGGCGATCAGGGTCTCGACGATCCGTTCGGGCGCGGCCTTTTCGGGCTCGGGCGGCGGGCCGTCGGCCAGGGCCTCCGGCGCAGCCTGGATCAGGGCGCTGAGGCCGCCGCGTTTGTATTCCATGCGGGCCCGACCGCCCAGCTCGCGTCCGACCACATCCTCGATCAGGGTCGCGCCAAAGCCGCGCTTGGTGGGCTCGGTCGCGGGCGGACCGCCGGTTTCCAGCCACTCCAGCGCGAAGCCGCCCTCGGGCGTGCGCCGCCAGACGACCTCGACCTTGCCGTGCTCGCTTGAGAGCGCGCCAAACTTCACCGCATTGACGGCCAGCTCGTGCAGGGTCAGCGACAGGGCCGAGGCCGCGCGCGGGGTCAGGAACAGTTCGGGACCATCCCAGCGGGTCTGGGTGGGGGCCAGCCCGCCCAGTTCGGCGGCGGCGATCCGGGCCAGGGTGGCCCCGCGCCAGCGGGCGGCGCTGAGCAGGTCATGGGCCGAGCTCATCGATTTCAACCGGGCGGCAAAGGTCTTGAGGAAGACGTCCAGCGACGATGACTTGCGGGCCGATTGGGCGGCGACCGACTGGACGACCGCCAGCAGGTTCTTGATGCGGTGGTCCAGTTCGGCCAGCAGGCTATCGCGCTGCTGGTCCTGCTGCTTGCGATCGGTGATGTCCTGGATCACGCCGATCAGGCGGGTCGGCTCGCCCTGCTCGTCGAGCGTCATGACCCCGGCGGCGCGGTTCCACTGGATCCGGCCCTTTTCGTCGGGGTTGCGGCGGAACTCCACCTCGTAGCGGCCGCGCTTGCGCAGCTGGGCGTCGACGTCGCGCTGGATCTCGGCGCGATCCTCGACATGGACATAGCGAAACAGCGACTGGCCATCTTCGGCGGGGATCTCGCCGGCCGGCAGGTGGGCGATCTTGGCCAGACGCGGACTGATCCGATAGATATCGAGCGCGCGATCCCATTCGAACTCGCCCAGGCTCGCGGCGCCGATGGCCAGGGCCAGACGTTCGCTGTCGAGCGTGCGGACGATGTTGGGTTCACCGGCGACGCGATCGCGCAGCAGGGCCTCCATGGCCAGGGCGGCCAGGTCGACGAGCGTCTGGCTGGCGTCGGCATCGATCGCCGTTCGGGGCTGGGGGTCTTCCACGGTCAGAAACCCGACCACCTGGCCGTCGGGATCGATCAGGGGCGCGCAGCCCAGGAAGCCGACATTGGGCCATGAAAGCGCTGTCAGCCGGGCGTCGGCGCTCGCATTTCCGCAGATCAGCGGTTCGCCCAGGGCGATCAGGAGGTCGGCCAGCGATCCGGCGCGACGCGTCACCTCGCCGCAGCCGCCGCCGAAGCAGGCCTTGCAATGCAGCTGCGAGCCGCCGATCAGACACAGCCGGGCGCGGGGCGCATGGAAACTACGGGCCGCAAGGCGAATCAGTCGCGTGAAATGGGGATTTTCGCCGGGACGGTCGAAGGCCTTCAGCGCCTTGGTGGCGCGAAGCCGGACGGCTTCCTTGCCGGTGTCGTGCGCGGAATCTGGATCCACCATATTTCGACCATAGACTCGCTTCGCGTCAGGCGCGAGTGACGATTCCGCAGTGGTGAAGCTTCGAACCCCACGCTAGTATGGAACTGCTTGGGGGAGCTCCGCGTTCACCGAGCTCAACGAGATTGCCAGCCCGCTCTGTTGGCCGCGCCGCGAACCGGAGATGACCATGCCCGCTGATGTCCTGAAGACCGCTGCGAAAGACGCCGCCAAGGTGACGAGCGCCGCCGCTGATGGCGTTGAACACGCCGAGCGCAGCTTCGTGGAAGCCGCCACGGCCGCCAAGGCGTCGCTGGCCGAGGCCGCCAAGCGCGTCGAGCAATCGGTCGCCGAAGGCTTTGACACCCTGCGCGCCCAGAGCCGCACCTATACCGACACCGCCGGCCAGCAGCTGGATGACGCCCAGCGCTATGTCACCGAGCGGGTGCGCGAACGCCCGCTGACCGCCACCCTGGCCGGGCTCGGCGTCGGCGTGCTGATCGGCCTGCTGATCGCCGGCAACCGCAACAACGACCGGTGATCTTCGAAAAGACCTTGATGACGCTCGCGGCGGCGGCGGCCATAGCGGCTGCGGCCGCCGTCGGCGTGTTCGCGGCGGCCTTCGCGCTATACGCCGTGGTCGAGACTTGGCTGGGCCCGGCAGGCGCGGCGGCCGTGGTCGCGGCTGTGGCCGCCCTGATCGTGGCCATCGCCGGCCTGATCGCCGCCCGCAAGGCCGAGCAGCGCCAGCCGCCCCGCGCCGGCGCTGCGCCGGAGCCGTTCAGTTTCGCGGAAAAGGTCGTCGACATCGTCAAGGATCGGCCGCTGCTGTCGATCGGCGCAGGTCTGGCCGCTGGCATCTTCGCGCTGAAAAACCCGACCCTGACGGCGGCTGTTTTCAAAGCCTTCATGGAACCGCGGCAACCGCCGCACTAGATACATATCGATCTTTGCGTTCCCACCCCTCCCCCCTTGGGGAACGCCGTCCCATGGAGCCAGCATGTATACGCTACCCGAGCTTCCCTACGCCTATGAGGCGCTGGAGCCGACCGTTTCGGCCAACACCCTGCATTTCCACCACGACAAGCACCACGCCGCCTATGTGACGGCGCTGAACGGCCTGCTGAACGGCGACGACAAGGGCTCGCTGGAAGAGGTCATCAAGACCGCAGCCCCGGGCAAGGTGTTCAACAACGCCGCCCAGGCCTGGAACCACGCCTTCTTCTGGGACGCCATGAGCCCGGAAAAGACCGCGCCGGGCGCCGACCTGGCCGCCGCCATCACCGAAGCCTTTGGCGACCTGGCCGCCTTGAAGACCGCCTTCGTCACCGAGGGCGTCGGCCACTTCGCCTCGGGCTGGGTGTGGCTGGTGTCGGAAGGCGGCAAGCTGAAGGTGATCTCGACCCACGATGCGGCCACCACCGTCACTCACGACGGCGTCACCCCGCTGCTGGTCTGCGACGTCTGGGAACATGCCTATTATCTGGACCACCAGAACAACCGTAAGGGTTTCCTGGAAGCCTGGTTCGACACCCTGGCCAACTGGACCCTGGCCGACAGCCAGCTGGCCGCCGCCAAGGGCGCGGGCGAGGCCTGGCGCTACCCGGCTCCGCAATAGCCGATCGGGTTACGACGTTCAGACGGCGCGGCGAAAGCCGCGCCGTTTTGCGTTTCAGGCCAGGGGCCGCCGGTCGAAAGCCCAGGTGCGCCACACGACGAACGCGACCCGCTCGAACGCCATGGCCGTGACGCGGATCTCGGTGGGGTCGATCTCGATGATGTTGAAGCTGGGCGGAACGCCACGCTCGCGCACCGACAGCGTGCCCGACACCACCGCCCGCGTCTTGCCGTCGCCGAACGGGTAGGGCGCCACGAAGGGTGTGTGGATATGGCCTGACAGCACCAGATCAGCGCCCGCCGTCGACAGGCTGCGGGCGGCGCGGGTTCCGCCATGCACTTCGCTGGTCATCGGCTCGCCGGTCAGCTCCATCAGCGGGTGATGGCAGACCACGATCCGGGCGTCTGCCGGCGCGGCGGCGGCCAGCTGGCCTTCCAGGCGCTGGATCTGGCCGTTCGAGATCGCGCCCTTCGACCAGTTCCAGCGCAGCTGCGCTCGGCGGGCCGTATTGACGCCAAACACCGAGACGCCCGGCGCCCGCCAGACGCCGCCGTCAGCCGGACCAAAGCGCGCCTCATAGCGTCGCCAGGGGGCGATGAACCGCTCGATCAGCTCGCCGGGACCCACATAGGGGGTGTCGTGATTGCCCGGCGTGGTGAACAGGGGCGTGGGCGCGAGATCCATCCAGGCCCGGGCCGCGTCGAACTCGGCGATCGCGCCATCACGGGTCAGGTCGCCGGCCGCCACCAGCAGGTCGGGCGTCTCCAGATGAAACCGGGCCAGCGCCGCCTCGGTGGCCGCCGGGTTCTCGCCGCCGAAATGGATGTCCGAGACCTGGATGATCTTGATGGTCATGGCGGCTCGGGCAGGGCGAAGGCGCGGAAGGCCTTGGGGCGAAAGCGGATGTGGACCTCGGGCTCCAGACGCATCGGCTCGCCGTCCAGAATGGCCGGAATCCGGCCCCCGGCCCAGACCCGGCCCACTCGGCAGCGGCCCATACTGACCGAGGGATCGTCGCGCCAGGTTCCGCTCAGCGCGCTGACCCCCAGGCGGAAAACCTCCATGGCGTTGGACGGGTCCAGCGCCGCCGCCTCGAGCGCCCGCTCGTCCTCGTCCAGAACGGTGGAGACCAGGGGACACATCAGGGTCAGGGCCTGGGTCTTCTGTTTGGGGCGGCCATCCAGCGTAAAGCGCAGCCGGCCGGAAAAGGCCTGTCGAAACGCGCGGTGGGCGCGCTGCAGGGTCAGGCGCATCTTGCCGGCCCGAGCGGCTTCGCGCGCGTCAGCCCAGAGGGCCGGACTGCCCAGGATCGCGGCCACGAAGAACTGGCGTCCCGCCACCTCGCCACCGGACACCATGCGCGGCGCGCCCTCCCTGAGGCAGGCCTCCATGGCCTCGGGCCAGGACCGCTCGCCATAGAAGGCGTGGGGCAGCATGTTCATGGTGCCGCCGGGCAGGGGCGCGATGGGCGGGCCGTCGGGACCCGACATCTCGGCGGCGGCCCGCGCCGTGCCGTCGCCGGCGATGATGAACACCGCGTCCGGGTCGGAATCGATGACGCTGCGCAGGCAGGCCGACAGGTCGGCGCCCGGCGTGTGCACGGTTCCCGCGACGCCGTGTTCGGCCAGGATCCGTTCGGCGATCGCCGGCGCATCGGGGCCGACGGATCCGGAAGCGATATTGGCGATGATCTCTACGCGCCGCACGGGCTGCTCCGCTTGATTGACACACGGGCTAACGGCCAAGCTTGTCGAGGGTTCCCGAGCCCGGCGGCGGAACCTTGGATAGCGCCGCCCGTTAGCCTGACCAGAACAGCGCGATGGGAAAGCCACGATGAACAAGACGATGATCGCCCTTCTGGGCGTCGGTTTGCTGGCCACGGCCTGCACCTCGACCGGCAATGTTGAACGCAACGCGGCCGGCGGCGCGGCTCTGGGCGCGCTCGCCGGGGCTGTGATCGGCAACAATGTCGGGAGCGGCAGCGCCAGTACGGGCGCCGCGATCGGTGCGGCCGTCGGCGGCACCGCCGGGGCCATCAAGGGCTGTCGCGAAGACGGCGGCTGCGGCGCGACCACGGTCAACAAGCGCCAGTACTACGACGAACGCGCGGGTCGCTATTACTATTACGACTCCAGCAGCGGGCGTTACTTCTGGGAGGACGGTCGTCCCCGCTAGGGAACGCTCGCACCGATGAAGACCCAAGGGGCGGCCGACAGATGTCGGTCGCCCCTTTGCATGTTCCGGAAAAGGCGAGGCGCTATGAGCCTCAAGACCACCGCAGCGGCTGTTGCAGCCGGACTGATGCTCGCAGGCCTCTTGCCGAAGCCGGCCGCACGACAGAAAGGCGGTCCGCCTGAAAGTCATCTCTGAAGGGGGGGGTGCGGAGGCGGCAGGCTGGCTTGCGCCAGCCTCAAGTCGGGGGGGCGTCGCCGCCTCCGTTAAGAGAAAACGCGATCTTCAAATTCTGGTTCCGGATCGGCGCGATTATTTTCCACCGCAGCGCCGGAATGCTCGCCGAGCGCCGGAAGGGGAACATCGGGGCACCGGGCACGTTGTTTGGGCAACGGCCAAGCGGGCCGTAATCGAACAAGGCGGGCGCGTCATGATCCGGAGCTACCAGGCTGAACACGGCGGAATGGTTTTCTACATGGCGCCGAGCCGCCGTCAGAGAACGGCCAGAACGCGGCTCATGGCGTTGACGGTGATCGCCGTGATGGCTGCGTCGGCTGGCGTCGTCCAGGCCTTCAACGCCCGGCCCCCGCCCTTCGAGACGCTCGCGTTCGACCCCGCCCAGTAACCTTTCCGAGGAGAGCGACATGCCCGCCAACAGTGATTTCCAAGCCCCCCGCCTCAACGCCACACGCGTGCGTCAGGGCCGGTGGGGACAGCACATCTTCTGGATCCTGATTGTGTCGACGGTGCTGGCCGCCATCGCGCTTTTCGGGGCCTGGGGCTTCCGGGCGGACGATCTGGCCGCTGTCGAGCACAACAACGGCGCCAAGACCCCGGCCGAGGCCGCCCGTTACGACACCCCGCAGAGCCCGGCCCGCCAGACGCCGGCCGGCTGATCTGTTTCCTGAACTGACGCCCCTATGAAAACGGCCGCCCCTTCGGGCGGCCGTTGACGTTTCGGGCAGATCGATCAGGCGGCCTTGCGGGTGCGCCGGGGGTGAAAGAACAGCGCCTGGCCGATCGCCGCCTTCACCGTTTCCGGCTGGAACGGCTTGGTGATCAGGAAGGTCGGTTCCGGACGCTCGCCGGTCAGCAGGCGCTCGGGGAAGGCGGTGATGAAGATCACCGGTACGTCGAGGCGGGCCAGGATGTCCTTGACCGCATCGATGCCCGACGAGCCGTCGGCCAGCTGGATGTCAGCCAGCACGAGACCCGGCGTCCTGCGCGCCACCGCCTCAATGGCCTCGGTGCGGGTGGCTGCGATGTCGATGACCTCATGGCCCAGTTCGCGGACCAGGGCCTCGATGTCGGCGGCGATGACCGGTTCGTCCTCGATGATGAGCACGGTGGTGGCCAGTTCGGCGTCGATCTCGGTCTGGGCCTCGGAAATCAGGCGTTCGACATCGCCGAACGCGCAATCCAGGATCTGCGCGGCCTCGGTCGGCGTGAAGCCTTCCAGGGCGGTGAGCAGGAAAGCCTGACGTGAGCGCGGCGCGATGCGCATCAGGCGTTGCGTCGCGTCGTCGACGGCGGAACCGCTGTCCTCATGGCGCGCTTCAAGTTGAGCGCCCGTGGACAGCCAGATCGCATGGAAAACGCGATAGAGCGCGACGCGGGGCGACAGACCTGCGTCCAGGGAACGCTCGCCGGCGGCCAGCGCCTCGAGGGCCACCCGGACATAGTGGTCGCCGGTATTTTGATCGCCAGTGAGGGCGCGGGCGTAGCGGCGGATGTAAGGCAGATGCGGCGCCAGCCGAGCTAGAAGACTCATGACCCCTCCCGATGCGGTGTCTTCGTGAAAAACGCGATTCAATGGCCAAGCTGGGCCATTCGATCAGGGTGTTAAACGCCGTCTTATGAAGCCGGTTCCGCCGATTGCAGAATTTTGCCATTCTAGGCCCACGCTTTTGGAACCCGATACGGAAAACCGCGTTGTCGTCTGGCAGGAACACATTCGGCCAAAGGGGGCGGGCGCTGCGTTATTTCGGCGTCGAGGACATGATCGAACACGTACCCATGGAAGACCACCGTAAAGGCGCTGCGGCGCTCGATGAAGCCCGCCTGCGTCAGCAGGCCATCGGCGTAAAGCTGCGCCAGATGTTCGACGAGGTCGTCAACGAGCCGGTGCCCGACGAATTTCTCGAGATCCTCCGCCGGGCCGAAAAGCCGGCGGGCGAGACATGAGCATGTCGGACACCGAAACACAGGTCGGCCGTTCGCCGTTCGACCCGCCGCGCGACAATGCGTTCAAGCGCGAGCTTGTCACGCTGATCCCGCACCTGCGCGCCTTTGCCCGCACGCTGACGGGCGATCCCACCGCCGCTGACGACCTGGCGCAGGACGCCATGATGAAGGCGTGGGACGCGCGCGCCAGCTTCCAGCTGGGCACCAACATGAAGGCCTGGACCTTCATGATTTTGCGCAACCAGTTCTATTCTGAAAAGCGCCGCTCCTGGCGCCAGAGCCAGCTCGACCAGGAGGCGGCCGAGCGGACCCTGGTGGCCGTGGACAACCCCGAGGCCCCTGTCGCGCTGGACGAACTGCGCATGAGCCTGGGCATGCTGCCCGCCGAACAACGCGAGGCCCTGATCCTGGTCGGCGCCGGCGGCTTTGCCTACGAAGAGGCCGCCGCGATCTGCGGTTGCGCTGTGGGCACCGTCAAAAGCCGTGTCAGCCGCGCTCGCCGGGCCTTGCAGGGGATCCTCGAAGCCGGCGCCTATGATCGCGACGGCCGGTCGGCGGGCGATGCGATGGGTTCGATCCTGGCCGACGCGGAGCGTTTGAGCACCTCGCGGTGAGGCCTTTCAGCATCCGTGGCGCGGAGGCTGTCAAGTCGATCCGCGTCCGTCTGGCGGCAGCGCTTTTCATTGCCCTGCTGCCCGTCCTGCTGCTGGGCGGCCTGCAATCGATCTTCGCGTTCCGCGCCGAGGCCGACCTGCGCCGCCAGAGCCTGGAACTGGCGGCCGGACGCAGCGCGGCCATCGCCCGCGCGCGGATCGAATCCGCGGGCGTTCTGCTGCAGACCCTGGGTCCCCGTTCGCTCGGACTTGAGTGCGCCCAGCGGCTGGCCGACGTGCGAGCCCGCCTGCCGGGCTACGCCAATCTGGTCCGGTTTGACGCGCGCGGACGAGTGATGTGCTCCGCGGCGACAACACCGGCTGATCCCGCCCGGGCCGGACGGGTCTGGTTCCGCGAATTGGCCGCCGGTTCTGACCTTGTCGTGGCCAGCGACCCGGGCGCCGTCTACGCGACCGAACCGGCGATCCTTGCCGCCACGCGCGCCCAGGGCCCGGACGGCAAGTTCGACGGCGCCATGGTCGCCGTGCTGACCCTGCGCAGCCTGCGCCTGGAAACCGCCAACCGCTTCATGCCCGAAGGCGCCGAGATCGCCCTGGCCGACTCGCACGGCGCGGTCTTTGCCGCCACCGAACCGGGAGCCTTCGACACGCCGCCCGTGGGCTGGCGCGCCGTGGCCAGTTCGCGCGGGGCCGTGCTGTGGTCGGGCAAGGATCGCCAGAACCGCAGCCGGGTCTATTCCGCCGCTCCGCTGACCGAGAGCGGCGTCTTCGTGCTGCTGTCGGCCCCGTCGCCGGGCCTGCTGTCCTGGGCCTGGATCAATCCGATCTCGCGCCTGATCCTGCCGCTGCTGGCCTTTGGCCTAGCCCTGGGCGCGGTGCTGTACGCTGCCGAGCGCGCGGTGATCCGCTGGATCATCTATCTGCAGCGCGTGGCGGCGATCTATGCCCGCGGCCGCTTCACGGTACGGCCCCTGCAGGCCGAGCGCGCCCCGCCCGAGATCCGCGACCTGGCCGCCACCCTGGACGACATGGCCGGCGCGATCGTGGCCCGCGATGCCTCGCTGATGGACAGCCTGGCCGAGAAGGACGCGCTGATGCGCGAGATCCATCACCGGGTGAAGAACAATCTGCAGATCATCACCTCGCTGCTGAACATGCAGCAGCGCGCCCTGACCGATCCGGCCGCCAGGGCGGCGATGCACGACACCCGCCAACGCATCACCGCCCTGGCCCAGATCTATCGCGCCCTCTATCAGGGCCCCGACCTCAAGCGCGTTGACCTGCGGCCGTTCCTCGAAGAGCTGACTGGCCAGCTTCTGGCCGGCGAGATCTCGAGCTCGGGGACGGTGCGCACCGAGGTCCATGCCGACCCCCTGGTCATCGATCCTGACCGCCTGGCCCCCATCGCCCTGTTCGCCGTCGAGGCCATCACCAACGCCCAGAAGCACGCGTTTGCCGAGCGGGGCGGGTTGTTGTCGGTGAACTTTATCGTGCGCGGCGAAGAGGCCGAACTGTCGATCGGCGACGATGGCCCGGGCGCCAACCAGGATCCTGGCGAAGGCGTCGGTCGCACCCTGATGAACGCCTTTGCCCGCCAGCTTCGCGGCACGGTGAGCTTCGAGACCAGCCCCCAGGGCGGCCTGCTGGTGCGGCTGATTTTCCCGACTCCGCAAGCGCCACCCTTGGCCGGAACCTAGCTTCGCCGGAGGCGTTGTCTGAAGCGAACAGGTTTCATGCCCATCGGGCCCCAACACCGGAGAACACCATGCGCAAATTGATCATCCTGGCCGCCCTCGCCGCCAGCCTTTCCGTCGCCGCCTGCAACACCGTCGAAGGCGCCGGCAAGGACGTCTCGTCGGCCGGCAAAGCCGTCTCCGACACCGCCCAGGACGCCAAGAAGTAGTCAGACCTCAGGGTCTGAAGCGAGCCCGCCGGTCCCACCGACCGGCGGGCTTTTGCTTGTCCAATACAGTCCGAGGTGACGCAGCAGCCAAGGTCTAGGCGGCGGCTTCTTCCTGCGCCGGGGCGTCCACTGCGCTGCGGACGAAGACGCCGGGCTGATCCGAGGCCGAAAACAGCGTCGCGGCGGCGCCGGTCAGGTGGTCGTCGGGGCTCAGCACCAGAACGCCGTCGTCGGCCAGGCGCGCGGCCAGGCTTTCGATGATCCGCCCGTGCAGCGAAGGCTCCATGCCGTCCAGGACGTGACGCAGCAGGATCACGTCGAACCGGCCCATCGGCGACAGGTCGCTGAGCAGGTTGATCCGCTTCCAGCGCACCAGCTGGCGGATGCGCGGCGAGATTTCCCAGGTGTCGTCCTGATTGGCGAAATGCTTGACCAGTTGCTGGATCGGCAGGCCGCGCTGGATCTCGAACTGGGTGTAGAGGCCGCTTTGGGCCTTTTCCAGGCAGCGTTCCGACAGGTCGGAGCCGAAGAATTCAAATTTCGCGCCCGGCTCGACGTCGCGGCTGTCGCCCGTGGCCATGGCCAGGGAATAGACCTCCTGGCCGGTCGAGCAGGCGGCGCTCCAGATGCGGATCGGCTGGTCGCGGCGGGTCTTGGACAGGGTCGGCAGCACATCGTCGCGAAGGTGAGCGAAGACCTCGCGGTCGCGGAAGAAGCTGGTCTCGTTGAAGGTCAGGGCCTCGACGACCGCCCAGATCAGGCGATCCTCGCGCTTGGCGCGAAGGGCGGCGATCAGGGCCTCGATCGAGTCGAAGCCCTCGCGCCGGGCCAGCGGCCCCAGGCGGCTTTCGACAACATAGGTCTTGTCGACGTCGACCTTGAGGCCGGCGCGGGCGCGGCCCAGGGCGGCCAGCAGTTCCATGTCTTCGGGGGTCAAAGCAGGCCCGCCTCGGCGAACTTCGCCGCGATGATTTCGCCGTCAAACGGCTTCATGATGTATTCGTTGGCGCCGGCCTCGAGCGCGGCGCGGATGTGATCGACGTCGTTCTCGACGGTGCAGAACACCACGGTCGGCGCATCGCCGCCCGGTTCGTTGCGCAGCTGGCGCAGAAACTCGATGCCGTTCATCACCGGCATGTTCCAGTCCAGCAGGACAGCATCAGGCATGGCGGCGCGACACCACGCGAGGGCCTCCATGCCATCGGCGGCCTCGGCGATCTCAAAGCCGATGTCCTCGAGGACCCGGCGGGCAACCTTGCGGATTACCCGGCTGTCGTCGACCACCAGACAGGTCTTCACGGCATGCTCCAATCCCAGGCGGCCATCGTCGGGCGTCGAGGTTAAGGAGCCGTGTGTCTTAAGGATAAACCGTCAATTTTCCGGGGCGTAGTTTCAGGCGGGGACCCAGCAGGCCAGGCTGATGCGATCCTCGCCCGCCTCAACGGCCACCTGACCACCGGCGGCGCGCACCAGGGCGTGCAGATAGGCCGCCTGCACCCACGGTCCGCCCAGACCTTCGGTCAGGGCCTCGCCACGCAGACCGGCCAGCACCTCGGGCCGCAGGCGGGCGCGGGGGCCGAGGGAATCGGCGGTGATCAGGAACCGGCCCTCGGCCGTGACGCCCTTCAGGGTGGCGACGCCACCGGCCGGCAGGGCGCTGGCCGACAGCTGGGCGATATTGAGCAGGGCCCGGGCCGCCGCCTTGTTGATCGGCTGCGACTCTATGGCCCAGACCATGGTGGGGCGCACATGGTCAAAGACGCCCTGGGCCAGCTTTTCCAGCTCGCGCGAATCGAAGGCCTCGGCCGAGGCCGACGCGCCGAAGGCCACGCGGCAGAACTGCAGCAGGTCGGCCAGCTTGCGGGCTGACGAGGCGATCAGGCTCATGGCGTCTTCGCGCATGTCCTGGGCGGACGGATCGTCCAGCAGGTCCAGGCCCGAAACGATGGCGCTGGCCGGGCTGATGAAGTCGTGACACAGGCGCGCCGCCAGCATCGCGGCGAAGTCGGGCCCGTTGACGTCTACGCTTGCCGCAGGGGCGGCGGGGGGGCTCGGGGCGGGCTGCGAGGGCGTGTCGGTCATGGTGCGGACTCTGGCGTGATTTGAGGCTTTGGCAAACCGGGCGCGCGGCTTATCAGAGCTGCGTTATGGATCCGTTTCTCGAACCTGGCGTCCTGGTGCGCCACCCCGACCAGCCCGACTGGGGTCTGGGACAGGTGCAGTCGGTGATCGGCCATCGCGTAACCGTCAATTTCGAAGACGCCGGCAAGCAGACGATCAACACCCAGCGCGTGACGCTCGTCTATGTCGGCGATGACCCTAGAGGGTCGTCATGAGAGGATCCTGAATGAGCGTTTCCGACCTGCCTCTGGCTGCCCGGCCTCTCGCGGATTGGGGCCGCGCCCTGGCCGAGATCTGCGAGGAGGCCGCCACGGTCATCCTGCCGTTCTGGCGGACCGAGCTGGACGTGGTCCAGAAGGCCGATTCCAGCCCGGTGACCGAGGCCGACAAGGCCGGCGAGATCCTGATCCTCAAGCGTCTGGCGGAGGTTTTCCCCGGCGTACCGACCGTTTCCGAGGAAGACGCCAGCGAGTTTGGCGCGCCCGAGGACATCGGCCCGCGCTTCTTCCTGGTCGATCCGGTTGACGGCACCAAGGCCTTCGTGCGCGGCGATCCCAATTTCACGGTCAATATCGGCCTGATCGAGAACGGCGTCCCCGTGGCCGGCGCGATCGTCGCCCCGGCCACCGGCGAGGCCTGGTTCACCACTTCAGACGGTGTGCTCAAGCGCCTGACGCCCGGTGGTCCCGAGGCTCCCGCATCGGTGCGCGCCTGGCCCAAGGGCGAGGCCGTGGCCCTGGTCAGTCATACCCTGAAGGAAGATCGCGCGGCCGAACTTGCGGCGCAGTACGGCTTTGATCTGCGCTCGGCGATGGATAGCTCAATCAAGATGTGCCGCATCGCCGAGGGCAGCGCCGACATCTATCCGCGTCATGGCCCGACCATGGAATGGGACACGGCGGCGGGCCATGCGATCCTGATCGCGGCGGGTGGCCAGTTCACCGCGCCGGACGGTTCGCCCTTCGTCTACGGCAAGGCCGATCAGGGCTTCCGCAACGGCTGGTTCGTGGCGCGGGGCGGTTAGGCTCAAGTCCTCCCCCTGATGGGGGAGGGGGTCGCGAAGCGACCGGAGGGGGAAGGGCGCGGAGGTTCAGCTGAACTTCCCTCTCCGTCGCCCTGCGGGCGCCACCTCTCCCTTCGGGGAGAGGGCTTCAGGGCGCGGGCTCGACCTCCGCCGGCGTCGTCAGGATCGTCCCGGCCGAGGCCGCGATGATGCAGCCGATGGCCAGCCACTGCAGCGGCGCCAGGCGCTCGCCCAGCATCAGCAGTCCGGCCAGGGCCCCGACCGCCGGCTCGGCGCTGAGCATCACCCCGAAGCTGCGCTTGGGTATGCCCTTCAGGGCCACCATCTCCAGCGAATAGGGAATGGCGCTGGACAGCACCGCCACCACCAGGCCCAGCATCAGCACGTGGGGATGAAAGAGCGCGGCGCCGGCCGTTGCCAGGCCGATCGGGGCCACGATCAGGGCCGCCGTGCTCATGCCCAGGGCCACGGTGCGGCCCGCATGCATGTGGCCGGTGCGCTTGCCCAGCACGATATACAGGGCCCACAGCACCGCCGCCGTCGCCGCAAAGGCCACCCCGACCGGGTCGAGGGCGTCGGCGCCGGGCTTCAACGGCAACAGCAGCAACAGGCCCAGCGCCGCCAGGCCGATCCAGACAAAGTGGATCAGCTTTCGCGAATGGATCAGGGCCAGGGCCAGCGGCCCGGTGAACTCGATGGCGATGGCCAGGCCCAGGGGGATGGTGCGCAGCGACATGTAGAAGCAGAGGTTCATCAACCCCATCACGGCGCCGTACAGGGCCACGGCGGTGAGGTCGGCGCGGCTCAGCGGGTATCGCCAGGGTCGCCAGAGCGCCAGCAGGATCAGGGCCGAAAAGCCGACGCGATAGGCCGTCGTGCCCTGGGCCCCGACCAGCGGGAACAGTTGCTTGGCGAACGACGTGCCGACGCACAGCGTGACGATCGCGACAAACAGCGCGGCATAGGGCGTCAGGGATTTGAGCGGGGCAGCCATGCGGCCGTTCTTAGGGAACCTGAAGCGGCGGTTCCAGTCAGGAGATCCTCCCCCCGATGGGGGAGGCGGCCGGCAGGCCGGAGGGGGAAGGCCGCAATGAGCTGCCGACTTCCCCCTCCGATCGCTTCGCGATCACCTCCCCCATCGGGGGAGGACTTGATCGCCGCCTACTTCTTCATCCAGCCGCCATCCAGCGGCTTCCAGTACTGGCCGGGGGCCAGGCGGCTGTAGAGCTGCTTGGCGGTGGCCTGGCCGGCGGCTTCGGGGGTCACGCCGGTCTTGGCGGCGATGTCCTTGTAGGCGGCGGCGCGGCCGGTGTTGATCTCGGCGACCGAGGCGCGCAGGGCGGTGTCGCCGCCGGCCACGATGCCGAGGAAGCCGTCGGCCTGCTCGCCCACGGTTCCGGCGGCCTTGGCGGCGTCGACGACGGCCTTGGCGGCGGCGGATTGGGCCAGAGCCCCGCTTGCGCCAGCGGCGGCGAGCGACAGGCCGATGGCCAGAACCGTCAGTGTCTTGCGGATCATGTCGGTTCCTTTCCTAGAACAGGTTGGGGTTTTGCTGGATCAGCGTCTGGACTTCCTTGTCCAGTCGCACCCGGACGTCGGCGTCCAGCTTGGCGTAGATATTGATCGGGTCGACCTTGACGCGGATCGTCGGGGTGCAGGCTCCGAGCGCTCCCATCGCGATCAGGCCCATCAGCAGGGCGCGCTGTCTCATGCGGGTGTCTCCAGTTCGGGTTGAAGAATGATCGGTCACGGCTGAACCGGGGCTGAACGCGAAGGGCCAGTGTCAGGGCTAGAGGGATCCTCGCCCTTATAGGCGCGTCGCCAAGCCGCCAGAAGCTCGTCGAAGTTCAGCGAGGTGTCGAGGGTCAGGTCCACCGGCGTCTTGGCCGGCAGGGGGATACGCCTGTTGAACGCCTTGCCGCGCAAAAGGTCCATAAGCCCGACGCGGGCCTTTTCGGCGACCTTGGGATCGTGCTCGCCCTTGATGTGGAACAGGATCGCCAGCCGCCCCTGGTCGGTGCTGTTGACGCCCGCCTCCAGGGTGGTGAACGACAGGTTCTCCATGGCCTGGTAGGCGAAGTCCTGGATGGCGTTGACCGGCGCGCTCGGCGAGGCGGGCGGGGCCGGCGCGCCCGGGCTGTCGCTGTCCTGGCCCTGCACCCCGGCCTGAACGCCGGTGAGGGCGGCGCGCGAGATCGCCAGGCGGCCCGGCTGGATGGCGGTGATCCTGCCGTCCAGGAACCGGAAACCCCTGGGGCCGAACTCGAACGGCAGGCGGCCGTCGACCACGGCGTCCAGCTGGATCTTCTCGACCAGGGACGAGGCGGCGATCAGCTCGCCCAGGTCCAGGTGCTGCACGACGATCACGCCGCGGATCGGCTTTTCCGGGTCCAGCGGCACGTCGGTGGGCTCGATCGAGATCCGGCCCTTGGCGGCCTCGAAGGCGGCCGACGAGATGTGCAGCGCGTCGGCCCCCAGGCTGAAGGCGGCGGCGAGGCCTTCCAGCGGCACAAGGCTGTCGATGCGGACGATCTTCAGGCTCTGGTCGGGGGCGCTGACCAGCGGGGTCAGGCTGGTGAAGTCGACGGTTCCGTCCAGGGTGGCGACGAAGCCGATCGGACTGGTGAAGTCGATCTTGCTTGCCACCAGCCGGCCATGGCTTTTCATGCCGTCGGCGTCCCAGACGAACAGGCCGGTGAAGCTGGCCGGGCCCGTGGCCTGGGTGGCCCAGGACGCCATCGGCGACAGGTCGCCGGGCTGGAGGCCGTCCTTCACGAAGGCCAGTTTGCGGGCGTCCAGCTCGGCCCGGCCGCGCGCCTGGGCCACGTCGTGGCGCAGGGTGATCCGGCCCAGCGGCTGGCCGACCGGGGTCGCGGCGTCGATGGCCCCGGTCCACAGGCCGTTCGACAGAGACAGACGTCCGGTGGCCTTGATCGGGTTGAAGCGGCGGGTCTCCGCGCCATCGCGCAGCAGGCCCTTGTCCAGCTGGACCTCGGCGCGCATCGCCCCGCTGGACCCCGTGGCGGTCAGGGTTCCCCCACCATCCTCGACGGCGGCCTGGGCCTCGTCGAGCGAGACGGCCAGATCGCCGAACCGGGCCGAGGCCGTCCAGGCGCCGTCATTCAGTGTCAGCAGCGGACCCGCGCCGGGGCAGAGGCTGACCTTGGGCGCGCTCAGCGGCGTCTCGCCGATCAGGACGCGCGTCGCCGTCAGGGGCTGGCAGCCGGCCAGGGCGAAATTGAAGCGCGGGCCGACGATCTGGGCCACGCCCTCGATGCGGCCGGCCACGCCCTCCAGCGGGGCGTAGTCGACACCCTCGCCGGTGAGGGCCAGGCGGCTATTGAGAACGCCGCCCGCCATCCGCCAGTCGGGGGCGTCCAGGCGCAGGGTCGGCAGGCCGCCGCCGGACAGCTCGGCGACCAGGCCGCCGCGCATCTGGCCGGCCAGGGCGTCCAGCAGCGGCCCGCGCGGCGCGGCGATGCTGGCCCGCACGCCGTTGGCGGCGGTCAGGGTGAGGGGCCGGGGCAGGGCCAGGATCGTGCGGCCCTCGCGCAGGGTCAGGTCGAAGGCCGGGGCCCGCAGGTCGAAGGTCTGCAGGGCCTGGGCGGCGGCGCGGGCGTCGGCGCTGTCGGGCAGGACGCCGGCCAGCCGCTCGGCGTCAGGATCCGAGACACCGCTGTCGGCGCCGGCCGAGCCGCTGAGGATCAGGGTGGGATTGTCCAGCCGGCCGCCGACCCGTCCCTGTGCGCTGGCCGCCACGCTGGTCAGGGCCAGGCCGCCACGGGCCAGGCGGTTGGCGCCCAGCTGCACGGCCAGGGATCCGCTGACCGCGACGCCGGCCGGATCGGTCGACAGGATCAGCCCCGCCAGATCCAGCCGCGCCGAAGCGTCGCGCAGGGCCGCGCCGCCGGTCAGGGTCTGGGCCGCGTCGGCCTGCACATGGCCGCGAGCCTGGACGGCGATCGTCTGGCCCAGCCGCGAGGCGGCGACCTGGCCCAGATTGAGGTCGAGGCTCACGTCGCGGGCGTCGAGATCAGGGGCGTGCAGGGTCTGGCCCCGGGCCTGGCCGACGATCCGTCCGTCGAAGCGGCCCTGGCTCAGCGTCCCGTCCAGCCCGCCGATCAGGGCCAGGCTGGCCGCCGCGTCAGTGGCGCTGATCGCGCCGGTCCGGGCCGAGGCGGCCTTGAGCATGGCGCGGATTTCGACGGGGCCGGTCGCCGACAGTTTCGCCAGGTCGGGATAGGCGATGTCGGCGTCGATCTGGCCCTGGGCGTCTTCCAGTTCCAGATCCTCGCGGACCAGGGCGTCCAGATCGAAGCGAGCGGCCAGGGTCAGACGCTCGCCGCGCTTGCGGGCCGACAGCAGGGCGCCGCGCGCCTCGACCACCAAGGCGCCGGTGGCGTAGCGCATGCGGGCCATCCGGCCGTCGAAGCGCAGCAGCTTGCCGTCGTCGAGGCTAGCGTCGCCGGTGATCCGCGCCAGACCGCCGGGGGTGCGCAGGTCCAGTCGGGCGTTCTCGACCAGAATGGCCGGGCCGGTCGCCTTGCGGTCCTTGGGTGAGGCCAGGGCCTCGTTGATCAGCGGCTGGAGAGGGCCGAAGTTAAGGCCGCCCTTGTCGGTCAGGCTGGCCTTGATCCGGGGCCGCACCAGCCGCACGGCGCGGGTGTCGATGGCGAAGGGGCCGCCATTCCCCAAACCTTTCATCCAGGGCGTGGTGAGGTCATAGGCCACCTCGATGCGGTCAGCGGCGAAGATCGGGTCGCTTTTGGGCCCCAGCCGCACCGAGCCGGAAAAGCCGCTGGCGTCCAGGTCGTCGACCACCACCACCGCGTCGATGCCGCGTTCGCGCAGCCAGCTCTGGGCCAGCTCGCGGCTGATCTCGCGACGGCCGCCATGCACCAGCAGGCCCACGGCGATGAAGGCCAGCATCGACAGCGAGACGGCTTCCAGCCCGGCGTCGACCAGCCGGTCCCGGCGGGTGGCGCGTTGGCGGGAAGCGGGATCGGGCGTCGGGTCGGCCATCAGGTCCTGGTCTGGATGCAAGCCCCCCGGCTCTGTTTCCTGTCTAAATCGCGACGCCTATCGGCGAAAGCCCAGAACGTCCTGCATGTCGTACAGGCCCGGCGGTTTGCCCACGGCCCAGACAGCGGCGGCCACGGCCCCGCGCGCGAACAGGCCCCGGTCGGTGGCCGAGTGCGACAGGGTCAGAACCTCTTCTTCGCCGGCGAAGATCACGCTGTGCTCGCCGATGATGCCGCCGCCGCGCACCACCGAAAAGCCGATCGAGCCTTCCTCGCGCGGACCGGTGACGCCGTCGCGGGCCCGGACCGACACCGCGTCCAGATCCACCGCGCGGCCGTCGGCGGCGGCCTGGCCCAGCATCAGGGCGGTGCCCGAGGGAGCGTCGACCTTGCGCTTGTGATGGGCCTCGAAGACCTCGATGTCCCAGTCGCTGGCCGGCAGGGCGGCGGCGGCCTGGCGAACCAGGCCCAGCAGCATGTTGACGCCCAGCGAATAGTTGCCCGAACGGACGATGGCGATCTTCGTCGCCGCCGCATCGATGCGTGCGATCTGTTCGGAGGAAAAGCCGGTGGAGCCGATGACCACGGCCGAGCCGCCTTTCGCCGCGCAGGCTTCCGCCAGCAGCACCGAAGCCTCCGGCAGGGTGAAGTCGATCACCGCGTCGGCGCCGGCCAGGGCGATGTCGCGATCAAACAGCCCCGCACCTTCCGTGCCCGGACGATCAAAGCGGCTGTGCAGAACGGCGGCGGCGTGGCCGTCCAGGGTGCGGGCGACGGCCTGACCCATGCGGCCCAGGGCCCCGGCGACGGCGATTTTCACGGGCGTTGTCATGGCTGCCTAGTCACCCATTCTTCGGCGCCGGGTCAATCTCGGATCGTCCGCTCGCGCCCCTGCAGCTTGACGCCCCTTCTTGACGCAACGCCAAGCCCAACAAGCGTTTGCGCGTCCTTTTACACCACGCCGCAGGTTGTGAGGGCGCGGCGCCCTCGTTACTGTGCCGTCCATAAGGGCGCTCCGCATTGTCCGGCTCGTCCCATCAACTGGCATGCAGGACGGAAACGCGGGTTATGAGCGACTCTGAGAAGAAGACCTTCACCGACGAAGAAGCGCTGGCCTTCCACCGCTATCCGACCCCCGGCAAGATCGCGATCGTCCCCACCAAGCCGATGGCCACCCAGCGCGACCTGTCGCTGGCCTATTCGCCCGGCGTCGCCGTTCCCGTCCACGCCATCGCCGCCGATCCGGACATGGCCTACGAATATACCTCCAAGGGCAACCTGGTCGCCGTGATCTCCAACGGCACCGCGATCCTGGGCCTGGGTGATCTGGGGGCCCTGGCCTCCAAGCCGGTGATGGAAGGCAAGAGTGTCCTCTTCAAGCGCTTCGGCGACGTCGACAGCATCGACATCGAGATCAGCTCCAAGGACGCCGACGAGATCATCACGGTGGTCAAGAATATCGGCATCACCTTCGGCGGCATCAATCTGGAGGACATCAAGAGCCCCGAATGTTTCCGCATCGAGACCGAGCTGCAGGAGCTGCTCGACATCCCGGTGTTCCATGACGACCAGCACGGCACGGCGATCATCTGCGCCGCTGGCCTGATCAATGCCTGTTTCATCACCGGCAAGAAGCTGGAAGACGTCAAGGTGGTGCTCAACGGCCCCGGCGCGGCGGGCATCGCCTCGCTGGAGCTGATCAAGGCCATGGGTGTGCGCGCCGAGAACTGCATCGCCGTCGACTCCAAGGGCGTGCTCTATCGCGGCCGCACCGAGGGCATGAACCAGTGGAAGAGCGCCCACGCGGTCGACACCGACAAGCGCACCCTGGCTGAGGCGGTGGTTGGCGCGGACGTTCTGCTGGGCCTCTCGGCCAAGGGCGCCTTCACTCCGGCGATGATCGCCAGCATGGCGCCCAATCCGGTGATCTTCGCCATGGCCAATCCCGACCCGGAGATCACGCCCGAGGAAGTTCACGCCGTCCGCAGCGACGCGATCATGGGCACCGGCCGCAGCGACTATCCCAACCAGGTCAACAACGTCCTGGGCTTCCCCTACATCTTCCGCGGCGCGCTGGACGTGCGGGCCCGCCGCGTCAATTACGAGATGAAGATCGCCTGCGCCAACGCCCTGGCCATGCTGGCCCGCGAGGATGTGCCCGATGAAGTGGCCGCCGCCTATCACGGCCGCCAGCTGAAATTTGGCCCGCAATACATCATCCCCTCGGCCTTCGACCCGCGGCTGATCTGGTACGTGCCGCCCTTCGTCGCCCAGGCGGCGATGGACACCGGCGTGGCCCGCAAGCCGATCGAGGACATGGACGCCTATCGCGCCAGCCTGGCCCAGCGCCTGGATCCCACCGCCGGCTTCCTGCAGAAGATCGCCGGCGCCGTGCTGGCCAATCCCAAGCGCATCGTCTTCGCCGAGGGCGAGGATCCCTCGGTGATCCGCGCCGCCTACGCCTATCAGACCGGCGGCTACGGCAAGGCCATCCTGTGCGGCCGCGAAAACCTGGTGGCCGAGAACATGCGCGTCGTGGGGCTGGACCCCGACACCGCCGGCCTGGAAATCATCAATGCCCGCCTGTCGGATCGCAATCCCGACTATGTCGACGCCCTCTATATGCGCCTGCGCCGCAACGGCTATCTGAAGCGCGACGTCCAGCGCCTGATCAACCAGGACCGCAACAGCTTCGCCGCCTCGATGGTCACCCATGGCGAGGCCGACGGCATGGTCACCGGCGTCACCCGCAGCTTCGACCAGGCCCTGGAAGACGTGTTGCGCGTGATCGACCCGGCCCCCGGCGGCCGGATCATGGGCATGTCGGTGGTGCTGGCCAAGGGCCGCACCATCTTCGTGGCCGACACCAATGTCACCGAGCTGCCCGAGGCCGAGGAACTGGTCGAGATCGCCTGCGAGGCGGCCCGCGCCGTCACCCGCCTGGGCTTCAAGCCGCGCGTCGCCTTCATGAGCTATTCCACCTTCGGCAACCCGATGGGCCTGCGCTCGGAAAAGGTGCGCGAGGCCGTGGCCATGCTCGACGAGATGGACGTCGACTTCGAATATGAGGGCGAAATGCCGCCCGAACTGGCGCTCGACCCGGAAAAGCGCGCCAACTACCCGTTCATGCGCCTGACCGACAGCGCCAACATCCTGATCATGCCGGCCATCCACGCCGCCTCGATCTCGACCAAGCTGGTGCAGAGCCTGGGCGGGGCGACGGTGATCGGGCCGGTGCTGCTGGGCTTGTCGAAGTCGGTGCAGATCACGCCGCTGAGCGCGTCGGTGTCGCGGATTCTGAACATGGCGATGATGGCGGCTTACGACGTGCCGGCGGAGGAGGGGTAGGGGGCGGGCCGGCTCACTGGCCTTTCGCACAATCAAGGGTGCTTTGGAGGGGCGGCTTCTTCCAAATCAGACATAGCGGAAAGAAGTGCGGTCATTCGCTTCGCTGTTCGGACGAATTCTTGCGCCTCGTCCATATTCAATCGACTGCGGCCTGCGCCCGAGCTTATAGCTAAGTTGTGTAGTTGATTAATAGTCGCAACTATCTCGCTCGAAATGTGGCCCCTCTGAAACAACTTTTCGGTAATCGTATTTATACCGCTCGATGCGTTGTTAGGGTATCTTTTTCTAAATAGGCTCTTAATGACAGAATATAGATCTTTCCAAGCCTTTTCAACTATTATTCTAGCATGGGCTCCTTCATATTCGCTTCTACTAATGGTGTCGGTACTTAAATCCCGTAGAATGGCAAGAGAGTTATAACTTTTGCCGCTTCCTATGTTTTGGATGATTTTGGTGCGGGGCTCAGGCAGCGGTTTCTGCTCCACCGGTGTTTTTTCATTCCGATTTTGCTCCTGATCCAAATATTGGATCTGATCTTGCGGTTCGACGAATAGGGCGTCGGCTGGTACAGCTCCGTCAGGCGCTGCGGCGTCGAGGACGGGTGCACTTGCCAGGCCTACGATTTCTCCGGCGACCTCCGAAATAGTAGCATCTGCTACCGCTAGTTTTTCCGAGAAAGTTACTTTGTTTCCAGCCACATCGGCAGACTGGAGCCGGTCCAGCAAGGCTCGGAGTTCTTTCTTGAAGGCAAACACAACTATAACCAAAGCCACCGGCCATGCGAGCGTTGTGATCGTGCTGGATGCGTGACCGGCTATCGCTGCCCAAGACTCCATGGACGAGGTCTGAGCTTCTCCCACCTTGAGATCAATCATCCCAGAGCTCTTTGAGTTCTAGCTCGATGAGTTGGGCAGTGCTGCCCGTAACTGCCTTTGACTGATTCGGCCTTCATACTGCCCGCCCTAAAACCCTTGGTGGAACTGGAGCTCTGTCTGAGGGTCTCGTCAAGGACGACGCGGAGCGTCGCCGCGACGCGGCCGCCAGAGGCGGTCCTTGACGAGACCCTCAGACAGAGCAGGCTCGCCTCCAAGGTTTTAAGGCGCAGCCTCGCCGCTGGCGGGCTCTTTGACCGGGCGCGGATCTTCGGCGATTGATCGCTGATGGACACCCTGACCCTGAGCTACACCCACGACCCTGATCCCAAGGACGACTTCGGCCAGTTCCATGTCGCTGTCAGCGCTTGCGGCTTCTCGGGCAGGGGCTCCATGTGGGTCCAGTGGCAGGATATCGAGGCGTTCGCGGCGCAGCTGGCGACCTTTCCGCTGCCGTCGAGCCCGCCGGTCAGTTTGCGTCGGGGCTTCAACCAGCTGGTCAAGGACGATCTGCGCGTGGCGATCGAGATTCGGCCGGTCGATGCGCGCGGCAATCTTCGGGTCGATGTGACTGTCGCTGACTATATCGAGCCGGAGCGGCGCGTGCGCACCACCTTCAACACCAACTATCCGCAGATCGAAAGCTTCCAGCGCGCGATCCTGAGGATGATGAAGGGGGATATCGCCGAGGCCGTGCTGACGGGCGAGGGTGGCCCGCGGAGCGGGAGGGGTTGAAGAGCCGGACCGCCGCGACGGCGGACAGGCCGGGCGCCGCGCCGACAGGGCGATCGACCCCTCATCCGTCAGCCTTTGGCTGACACCTTCTCCCGCAAGGGGAGAAGGGCGGGAAAGACGTCAATCAGTCTTCGATCCGGGCGCGAAGTTCGGCCATCACCTGGTCGTGAGGGATCGACGGGCCGGGCTCGTCGATCGCGGCCTGCACCTTGGCGCGAAGCCAGGCGTCATGGGCCAACGCCTCTTCAGGCGTCGCGAACGGGGCTTCAATCCGTGGATGAGCGCTCATGGCGTCAGGATATCACGGCGATGAAACGCGCGCAAAATGCGGTGGAATGATCGTTTCTGACCGGCCACCACGGGGATCGGGATCGCGCTGTCCCCGGATCGGCGCGGGGATTTGAAACCTTCTCCCAGAGGGAGAAGGAGGGGCCCGCGCCGCAGGCGCGGGAGGATGAGGGGTTTGCGAAGCCCTTCCGGACAGGGCAAGGCCCCAAGTGCGACAACGGCTTGCGGTGTAACCCCTCACCTCCCACGCCTGCGGCGCGGGTCCCTCCTCTCCCTCTGGGAGAGGGTCGCAGGCATGGGGATCGACGCGGGCGCCCAGGAAACTTATCAGACGCGCTGAAACCTCCCGTATTCTGTACCCACCTCGTCGCGAGGAAAGGGCGCAAGGCCAGCGACCATTGCGGCGACGGGGGGTGATCGAGCGGGGACAGGCGGGCGTAATGGCTCGCGGCCCGGCGTGAACGCTATTCACGTCGCCCGTCTGGGGCTGGGAGCGTACGAGGCGTCACAATACCGCCCAAGCGCAGGCTCTTGTGAACCGGTCACGCGGAGCGGACGGCTTCGTCGAAACGGTAATCTCTATCCAATCATCCGGACGAGGTCCGGACGCTCCGCGACCCTTCCCACCGCCATCGCAGCGAAAGCGCGGGGTTGCGCCGTGCTGTCCCCTCCCATCCCGCACGCACCCGAGACGAATGCGGATTTGATCTCCTCCGGTGTCGCTTGGCCCATGACTCGCGCGTCGGTCGTCGCTAGCCTGTAGGTGAACGCAGGAGAGGCAGTATGGCCGCGCGATCGCCGGCCACGGTCGGCGCCGAGTTGAGTTCGACGCAGGACGCGGCCTTGCTGTCGGTGTCGCCCAGCGTTGCGGTGGCGCTCAAGCACGCGCCGCTGGGCATCGCCATCTTCGACCGCCAGATGCGCTATCTGGCCGCCTCGCACCAGTATCTGACCGACCAGGACCTGCCGGCCGACATGCCGCTGATCGGCAGGGCCCATTACGAGGTGTTCCCCGAGATTCCGCAGGCCTGGCGCGACCTGCACGCCCGGGTGCTGGCCGAGGGGGTCGAGCTGCGCGAGGACGAGGGCGACCGCTATGTCGACCGCCATGGCAAGGTGCACTGGATCCGCTGGTCGATGGCCCCGTGGCGCACCGATGACGGCGCCATAGGCGGCCTGGTGCTGTACACCGAGGTGGTCACCGCCACCGTCGAGGCGCGGCTGAAGCTGGAGGCCGCAGAGGTCCGCTATCGCGCCGTGTTCGACCAGGCGGCCATGGGGGTGGCGCGGGTCATGGCCGACGGCGCCTTCCTGGAGATGAACGACCGTTTCTGCGCCATCGTGCAGCGTGATCGCGAGGCCCTGCTGGCCGGCCGGTTCCGCGACCTGGCGCCCGACCAGGACCGTTCTACGACGGTCGATCAGGCCCGGGCGCTGCTGGCGGGCGAGATCGACAGCTATGTCGCCGAGCGCCAGATCGTGTCGGGCGTCGACGGCAGCCTGATCTGGATCCATCTGACGGTGTCGCGTGTGCAATTGGGCGACGCGCCGGCCTATCTGCTGGTGATCATTTCCGACATCTCGGCGCGCAAGCAGGTTGAGGCCGAGCAGCACTCGTATCAGGACAAGCTGCGGCTGCTGATCAACGAGCTGAACCACCGGGTCAAGAACACCCTGGCCACTGTCCAGTCGATGGCCGCCCAGACCCTGCGCAATGAACGCGATCCGCTGGTGGCGTTCGAGAAGTTCGAGTCGCGGCTGCTGGGCCTGTCCCAGGCCCATGACGTGCTGACCCGGGAAAGCTGGAACGGGGCCGATCTGCGCGAGGTGGCCGAGCGGGCCCTGGCGCCGTTCGAGGCCGCCGCCCGGACCACGATCGCGGGGCCGCCGGTCTGGCTGGCCCCCGGCGGGGCCCTGACCATGGCGCTGATCTTCCACGAGCTGGCGACCAACGCCCTGAAATACGGGGCGCTCTCGACCCCCGCCGGCCGGGTGGCCCTGGTCTGGGCCCATGACGCGGAGGCGCGCGGGCTGTCCCTGACCTGGACCGAGTCCGGCGGGCCGCCCGTGGTGGCCCCGACCCGCCGGGGCTTTGGCTCGCGGCTGATCGAGCGCAGCCTGCGCGGCGAGCTGAAGGGCGAGGCGACGATGGACTTCCGGCCCGGCGGCCTGGTCTGCACGATGCAGGCCCGGCTTTCCGCGCCGGTCAGCGACGACGCTGCGCCCGGTCCGACAGCGGCGCGCTCGCCGACCCTTGCCTCGCGCCAGCAAGACCCCAGTTAGAAAGCCTTGTTTCCCGGAGACGTCTCATGCCGCCCAAGCGCCTGCTCGCCGCCTTGCTCACCGCCACCGCCACCGCCCTCGCCGTCGCCCATGGCGCGGCCGCCCAGTCGCCCCTGGTCATCGCCCCGGAAGCCCAGAGCTTTAAGCTGGGCGACTTTACGCTCACCGCCTTGCGCGACGCCGGGTTCGAGGCGCCCAACAACGGCAAGGTGTTCGCGATCAACGCCACGCCGGAGGCGGTCTCGCAGGTGCTGACCAAGGCCGGCGCGCCCGGCGACAAGATCACGCTGAGCGTCGACGCCCTGCTGGTGAAGACGCCCGCTCACTTGGCGCTGTTCGACACGGGCCTGGGTCCGTCCGCCAAGGGGGTGCTGGTCCAGAGCCTGGCCAAGGCCGGCGTCACGCCCGACCAGATCACCGACGTGCTGATCACCCACGGCCATTTCGACCATGTCGGCGGCCTGGTCGGCGCCGATGGCAAGTCGGCCTTCCCCAAGGCGACGATCCGCATGGCCAGCGCCGAATGGGCCTCGCTGCAGGGTCAGGCGCCGATGAAGCCGCTGGTCGAAGCCATCGCCGCCCAGGTCAAGACCTTCGAGCCGGACGCCGCGCTGTTCCCGGGCGTCAAGGCTGTGGCCATCAAGGGCCACACCCCGGGCCATGTGGGCTATGAGATCGCCTCGGGCGGTCAGACCCTTCTGGATATCGGCGACACCGCCCATAGCGAGATCGTCTCCCTGGCGCGTCCCGACTGGGTGATCGCCTTCGATGGCGACGTACCGGTCGCCACCGCCAGCCGGATCGCCCTGCTCAAGACCTTCAGCGCCAGCGGCGGCCTGATCTTCTCGCCCCACTTCCCGTTCCCGGGCGTTGGCAAGGTGGAAGCGGCGGGCGAAGGCTTCGTCTGGAAGGCGGGCATCCCCGTTCAGGACGCCCACGCCGGCCACGCGCACTAGGCCGATACGGCGCGGGCCCTTGTCACCGGGGCGCCCGCGCCGTACCTCCCGCCCATGAGTTCGCCGTTCAAGACCAGCGCCAAGATTTGTGGGCTGTCGACCGCCGAGGCCGTCAGCGCCGCCGTCGACGGCGGCGCGGCCTATCTGGGCTTCGTGTTCTTCGAGAAAAGCCCCCGCAACCTGACGCCCGAGGCCGCCGCCCGGCTGGTGGCGCCCCTTCAAGGCAGGAATGGGCGGGGCGGGCCGGTGAAGACCGTGGCCGTCACCGTCGATCCCGATGACGTCCTGATCGACCGCCTGATGGCGACGATGAAGCCCGACCTGATCCAGGTGCACGGCAAGGAGACCCCCGCCCGGGTCCGCCAGATCGCCGAGCGCTCGGGCGTCGGGGTGATCAAGGCCTTCTCGGTCTCGTCGTCGTCTGACGTCGACCAGGCCCGGGCCTTCGAGACCGTGGCCGAGCAGTTCCTGTTCGACGCCCGTCCGGTCGAGGGCTCGGTTCTGCCCGGCGGCACGGGCGCTCGGTTCGACTGGACCCTGCTGGAAGGCCGCCGGTTCGCCCGGCCGCATTTCCTGGCCGGGGGCCTGGATCCGTGGAACGTCGCCGACGCCATTCGGGTATCAGGGGCCCCGCTGCTGGACGTTTCCTCTGGCGTGGAGCGCGGTCCCGGCCTAAAGGACCCCGCTCTGATCACGGCGTTCCTGGACGCCGTCAAACGCGTGTAGCTTTGCCCAAGCCTTTGGATGATCTCGTGAACGCCCCTTTAAAGCCCAACGACTATTCGGCCTACCCCGACGCCAACGGTCGGTTCGGCGACTTCGGCGGCCGCTATGTGGCCGAGACCCTGATGCCGCTCGTGCTGGAACTGGGCGAGGCCTATGCCGCCGCCAAGGCCGATCCGGCGTTCCAGGACGAGCTGAAGAGCTTCAACACCCACTATGCCGGCCGGCCCAGCCCGATGTATTTCGCCGAGCGGCTGACCGAGCATTTCGGCGGGGCCAAGATCTATTTCAAGCGCGATGAGCTGAACCACACCGGCTCACACAAGATCAACAACGCCCTGGGCCAGATCCTGCTGGCCATGCGCATGGGCAAGACCCGGATCATCGCCGAGACCGGCGCCGGCCAGCACGGCGTGGCCACCGCCACCGTCTGCGCCCGCTTCGGCCTGCCCTGCGTCGTCTATATGGGCGCCACCGACGTCGAACGTCAGAAGCCCAATGTGTTCCGCATGAACCTGCTGGGCGCGGAAGTGCGCCCCGTGACCTCGGGCACCGGCACCCTCAAGGACGCCATGAACGAGGCGATGCGCGATTGGGTCACCAACGTGCATGACACCTATTATCTGATCGGCACGGCGGCCGGCCCGCACCCCTATCCGGTGATGGTCCGCGACTTCCAGAGCGTGATCGGCATCGAGGCCCGCGCCCAGATCCTGGAAATGGAAGGCCGCCTTCCCGACGCGGTGGTCGCCTGCATCGGCGGCGGCTCCAACGCCATCGGCCTGTTCCACCCGTTCCTCAATGACGACAGCGTGCGCCTGATCGGCGTCGAGGCGGCCGGCCACGGCGTCTCCACCGACAAGCACGCCGCCTCCCTGACCGGCGGCCGCCCCGGCGTGCTGCACGGCAACCGCACCTACCTGCTGCAGGACGACGACGGCCAGATCATCGACGCCCACTCGATCTCGGCGGGGCTCGACTATCCGGGCATCGGTCCCGAGCACTCGTTCCTGCACGAGATCGGCCGCGCCGAATATGTCTCGACCACCGACCAGGAGGCCCTCGCGGCCTTCCAGCTGTGCTCGACCCTCGAAGGCATCATCCCGGCCCTCGAACCGGCCCACGCCTTGGCCCGGGTCGGCGAGATCGCCCAGGAGCTGGGCAAGGGCAAGATCGTCGTGATGAATCTGTGTGGTCGCGGCGACAAGGACATCTTCACGGTGGCCGAGGCCCTCGGGCGCAAGATCTAGGACCTATCCAGCGTGACCAAAGACCGTATCGACCGTCGCTTCGCGGCGCTGAAGGCGCAGAACCGCGCCGGTTTCGTGACCTACATCATGGCCGGCGATCCTGACGCCGCCACGACGCTTTCCGTCCTCAAGGGTCTGCCGGGCGCCGGCGCTGATCTGATCGAGCTGGGCTTTCCCTTCTCTGATCCGATGGCCGAGGGCCCGACCATCCAGCGCGCCGCCCAGCGCGGCCTGCGCTCGGGCATGACCCTGCAGGGCACGCTGGACCTGGTGGCCGCCTTCCGCGAGGGCGACACCGACACCCCGGTCATCCTGATGGGCTATCTCAATCCGGTGCTGAACCGGGGCTTTGAAAGCTTCGCCGTTGCCGCCAGCACGGCCGGCGTCGATGGCCTGATCATCGTCGACTGTCCGCCCGAAGAAGCCGATCCGCTGTCCGACGCCCTGGAGGCCGAGGGCATCGCCCTGATCCGCCTGGCCGCGCCGACGACCGACGACAAGCGTCTGCCGACCGTGATCCGCCGCACCTCGGGCTTCGTCTATTACGTCTCGGTGGCGGGCGTGACGGGCGTCAAGTCGGTCGACGCCGCCGACGTGGCCCCGGCGGTCGAGCGGCTGCGCAAGGCCTCAGGCCTGCCCGTGGCGGTCGGCTTTGGCATCCGCACGCCTGAGCAAGCCGCCGCCGTGGCCCGTGTCGCAGATGCCGCTGTGGTCGGCTCGGCGCTTGTGGATGAAATCGAATCGGCGGCCGCGTTGAACGAAAACGTGACCGAGAAGGTTCTTCTCAAGGCGTCGGATCTGGCCAAGGCTGTGCGCTCGGCGCGCGTCGGGAACGAAGTGAGGCTTTAAGGCTATGGCTATGGCTGAACCCCAGGACCCGAAAAAGGGCGACAAATCAAAGGCCTCGGCTGAAGGTCGGCGTGGCGGCGGGTGGCTTTCGCGAATCGCCCCCGGTGTGCGGGGCGCCTTCGCCAAGCGCGAGACGCCCGAGAATCTCTGGGTCAAATGTCCTGATACGGGCGAAATGATCTTCCGCTCCGACCTGGAGGCTGCCCTGTGGGTAACTCCGGCCGGACGCCATATGCGCATCGGGCCGGAAGCCCGTTTCAAGTTCACCTTCGATGACGGCGTCTATGAGACCCTGCCGACCCCGACGGTGCCGGAAGACCCGCTGCACTTCTCGGACGGCAAGCCCTACAAGGACCGCCTGATCGCGGCCCGCAAGGCGACCGGCGAGCCGGACGCCATGGCCATCGCCCACGGCGTGGTCGGCGGCGCCCAGGCCGTGGTTCTGGTCCAGGACTTCGCCTTCATGGGCGGCTCGCTCGGGATGGCCGCCGGTGAAGGCTTCGTCGCCGCCGCCCGCGCCGCCCTGGAACGCGATGTCCCGCTGATCGCCTTCACCGCTGCCGGCGGGGCTCGCATGCAGGAAGGCGCCCTGTCGCTGATGCAGATGGCCCGCACGACCCTGGCGATCAACGAGCTGAAGGACGCGGCCCTGCCCTATATCGTGGTCCTCACCGACCCGACCACCGGCGGCGTCACCGCCTCCTACGCCATGCTGGGCGACGTGCATCTGGCCGAGCCGGGCGCCCTGATCGGCTTCGCCGGTCCGCGCGTCATCGAGCAGACCATCCGCGAGACCCTGCCGCCGGGCTTCCAGCGCTCGGAATACCTAGTCGAAAAGGGCATGGTCGACCGCGTGACGCCGCGCAAGGAGCTGCCGGCCGTGCTGGGCTCGATCCTGACCACCTTGATGATGGGTCGTCGCAAGGCGGCCTGAGCCTTATCTTGACCGACCACCTCCGGGTCCATGACGCCGCCCTGGCGCGGCTGCAGGCTCTGCATCCCAAGCTGATCGACCTGTCGCTGGACCGGATGTGGCGGTTGTGCGCGGCGCTGGGCGATCCGCAGAACCGCCTGCCGCCAGTGATCCATGTGGCCGGCACCAACGGCAAGGGCTCGACGGTCGCCTATCTGCGGGCCATGGCCGAGGCGGCGGGGCTCAAGGTCCATGTCTTCACCTCACCGCACCTGGTCCGCTTCGCCGAGCGCATCCGTCTGGCCGGAACCCTGATCACCGACGCGCAGCTGGCCGACGTGCTGACCCGGGTCGAAGCGGCCAATGCCGGCCTGCCGATCACTTTCTTCGAGATCACCACGGCCGCCGCCCTGGTCGCCTTCGCCGATGCCCCGGCCGACCTTTGCATCGTCGAGGTCGGGCTGGGCGGCGTGCTGGACGCGACCAATGTCGTGACCCCGGCGATCAGCGTCATCGCCCCCATCGACATCGATCACCGCGAGTTCCTTGGCGACACCATCGGCGAGATCGCCGCTGAGAAGGCGGGAATCATCAAGCCCGATGCGCCGGTCGTCTCGGCCCGCCAATGGCGCGAGGCCGAGGATGTGATCGACACCGCCGCCGCCCTGGCCGGGATCGAGCCCGTCATGATGGGCCGCGAATTCGACGCCTGGAACGAGCGCGGCCGCCTGCTGGTACAGATGCCCGACCGCCTGCTGGACCTGCCCGCGCCGTCCCTGCCCGGCGAGCACCAGTTCGCCAATGCCGGCCTGGCGGTCGCGGCCTTGCTGACGCTGAACGACCCGCGCATCGACGAGGCCGCCATGGCCGCCGGGATCGCCGGCGCAATCTGGCCGGCCCGCTTCCAGCGGCTGACGGCGGGTCCGCTCGCCGCCAGGGCAAAGGCGGCGGGTGCGGACCTGTGGCTGGACGGCGGCCACAACCCTCATGCCGGAGCGGCGGTGGCCCGGGCGCTGGGCGACCTGGCGGCGCGCGACGGCCGGCCCGTGGCGCTGATCTCGGGCCTGCTGACCAACAAGGACGCCACCGGCTTCTTCACGCCCTTCGCGGCTTTGAAGGCCCAGGTCTTCACCGTCACCTTCGAGGGCCACGCCGCCGCATCCGCCGCCCAGACCGCCGCCGCCGCCGAGCTGGCCGGCCTGCGGGCTCATGTCTGCGACAGCGTCGGGGACGCCCTGGAGAAGGCCCTGGCCCTGTCGCCGACCCCGCACGTGCTGATCTGCGGCTCGCTGTACCTAGCCGGCGAAGTGCTGGCGATGAGCCCGGAAACCTGGCCGACCTAGCTTACGCAGTTTCTCACCCTGCGTGCGCCAACAGGCGTTAGCGGGCTACCTGGGGCGGCATGGGGGCGACGGCTTTGCGGGTTCATCCTGGTCGCCGCCGCCGCGTCGGTCGAGTGCTCCAGGGGCAGGCCCGATTTCATCGGAAAATAGAGATACGGAAATTAGAACAATTTCGCGAGTTTCAGGCTACGGAATACAGTAAGTTACTTAGATATCAGGATTCTATCCAATGCATATCTCAATGGTTGTATTTTCGACAATCTTGGCGCTGGGGCAGATGACCGGCCGCGGCACTTATGAATCTACGGGTGTAGGCTACGGCCCCAGTCGAGCCGAGGCGCTTCTTGATGCTGAAGAGGTAGCCCAGAAAGACGAAGATCGGCCAGAAGGGTACATCAGCCTGGGGGATCCTGATGAGAAAGGTTGTCTCAGGACCGACGAAACCAGCAAGGAAAGACGTTGGGTGTGCACCGTAACCGTCACATACATGTTTGACCAATAGCCGTGTCGCGTTGGCGCTTGGCGCCTTACTCGGACCGCGATGAGCGGTTGGGGGAAGGCTTGGGTTCTTTTCGGTTTGGTTCGCCGCGATCCATGACGGGCCGAAGGCCATGACCTATCCGATGCGCCGGCTTGATGCGGACTACCCGCAGACCTGAGACAAGCGTAAGGCTGGTTCCACGCCGATAGGACGGCTCGGCCCGCTGGACCTCCCGGCAGGCGCGCCCGTCCTGGCAGGAGCCTCCCATGGCCAAGGGTCAGAAGAAGTCCAACAAGGAAGTCCGCAAACCGAAGGCCGACAAGAAGGCCGCCCCGGCCTCGGTCTCGCCGTTCATCGTCACGTCTGCCAAGAAGTAGGCCACGAAACCAAACCGCCCACCCCGCATGGCGGGATGGGCGGCTGGATCTCAGTCTGGGCCGGGAAGACTCAGGCGGGCTGTTGAACGCCGGCTTCGGTCAGCCATTCCAGGATCTTCTGCTTGGGCATGGCGCCGACCTTCATCGAGGTCATCTGGCCGCCACGGAACAGCATCATGGTCGGAATGCCGCGCACGCCGTAGCGCGACGGGGTCGTCGGGCTGTCCTCGATATTGACCTTGGCCACGATCACGTGGTCGGCGAGTTCCTCGGAGATCTGCTCCAGGGCCGGGGCGATCTGCTTGCAGGGACCACACCATTCCGCCCAGAAATCGACAAGTACGGGGCCTTCGGCCTGCAGCACGTCGCGTTCGAAGGTTTCGTCGGTCACCGTCACCGTGCTCATGGGGTCGCTCCATCAGGGCGCCGCTCTGAACGGCGCGAAACAAGAAAAGCCCGCGAGTCGTCGCGAGCGCTTGAAGAAGATGTAGGCGCCGCAGACGTTTCCGGCAACGGCCTAGCCGATACGTCGCAGGGCGTCGGACATCACCTTTTCTGGAACCGGCATCAGTTTGGGGCCATCCGTCCACACCAGGGCCGCCTCGACGGGCCGGTCTGGGAACACCTCGCGCAGCACCGCCACATAGACCGCCATCTGGGCCAGATAGGCCGGGTCGGCATCCTCGATGCTGGCCGGGGCGGGGCGGTTGGTCTTGTAGTCGACGACAAGCACGCGCTTGGGGGTCACCACCAGTCGGTCAACCCGGCCCGAGATCGCCAGGCCTTTTGGCAGCAGCGGGCTGGTCCCCGCCAGCGCCACCTCGGCCCGCGACCCGGGGCCAAACACGGCGGCGAAGCGGTCGTCCTCCAGCACCCCGAAGGCGGCGGTGGCCATTTCCAGCCTCTGATCGTCGGATAGATCGCGTTCGGCGGTCAGCAGCCGCTGTCCCGCCGCGCGCCGTTCGACCGGCGCCACGTCGGGCAGGATCTGCAGCAGCCGGTGGATGATCTCGCCGCGCCGGTAGCGGCCCAGGCCCTCGACCTTGGCCAGCGGCGAGGGGGCCGGGGCGCGGCTGTCGGCCTCGTCCTCGATCCGCGACGGCGCGGCGTAGCGGGCGGTGGCCGGTTCCGGCTTGGCCGGCCCGACGGCCCAGGCGGGCAGGGGCGCGGAGGTCGCCAGGGCCTCGGCCTCGCGCGGCAAGGTCTTCGGATCGGGTCCATAACGCAGGATCGGAGCGTCGGGGTCGCCGATCTCGCGGACCTCCGGCGCGATGTCGGCATGGGCGAAGGCCGCCTTCGCCGCCGCATACCAGCCCCCGACATTCTCGTCCTTGGTCCGGGCGTCGATGCGGCCGCACAGCACCAGGCGATCTCGGGCCCGGGTCAGGGCCACGTAGTAGAGCCGCAGGGCCTCCTCGGCTTCCTTCTTGTCGCGCAGCTCGCGGGCCCTGGTCGAGGCGGCGCAGTCGGCGCTCTTGCCGGTCGACCACAGGACGCCGCCCTCTTCCGTCGCCAGCAGCGGAGAGCCGCCCGCGCCGCGCTTCACCGTGGTCTCGGGCAGGAAGACGATCGGCGCCTCCAGACCCTTGGAGCCGTGAGCGGTCATCACCCGCACCTCGCGGCGGGCCCCTTCCATCTCGCGCTTAACGATGATGTCCAGGGCCGCGAAGTCGGCGACCAGGGCTTCCAGGTCGCGGATATTGCGCTGCTCGGCGGCCATCACCTGGGCCAGGAACTCGTCCAGCGCTTCGTCGGCCTCGCCGCCCAGGCGGGTCAGCACCTTGGCGCGGTTGGACAGGCCGGCGGCGTCGACCTTGCCCAGCAGGGTGGCGAAGAACTCGAACGGCTGGCGCTTGCGGCCCTCGACCAGGGCCCAGGCCAGCAGGTCGCGGGCGGCGACCCAGCGCGGGTCCTCGTCGGCCCGGTTCGACAGCATCGCCCAAAGGGTCTGCGGCTTGCGGTCCTTGGCCAGGGCGTAGACGTCTTCGTCGGCCAGGCCGCAGAACGGGCTCTTGAGTAGAGCCGCCAAGGTCAGGTCGTCGTCGGGGAACAGAACGAAGCGGCCCAGGGCCAGCAGGTCGTCGAAGGCGATATGGGCCGACAGCGACAGGCGGTCTGCGCCGGCCACGGGCACATTGCGACGCTTCAGGGCCCGGATGATCTCCTCGAAGAGCACCTTCCGACGACGCACCAGGATCAGGATGTCGCCGGCGTGGGCGGGGCGGCGGACCTTGCGATCCTTGTCGTGCACCTCGTCGCCGCGCGCCAGGATGCCGGCGATCTCGCTGGCGATGGCCTCGGCCAGACGGCGGTTGGCGCTGTGCTCGGTCTCGGCGTCGAGCGGCGCCTCCCAGGCGTCGCGCTCCTCGCCGGGCCGCTCGCGGGTCAGGGGCCACAGGTCGACACAGCCGGGGCCGTCGGTGCGGAAGGGCTGGTGGCTGACCACATCGTCTCCGGCCGGCGGCGGCACGCCCTCGCGGGTGTCCGGGTCGGAGAACAGGGCGTCGACAAAGCGCAGCACCTCGCGGGTCGAGCGGTAGGACATGGTCAAGGGCACGCCCATGCCGACCTGACCCACCGCCTCGATCTGGGCGATATAGGCTTGGGTTTCGATCAGCAGTCGCTGCGGATCGGCGCCCTGGAACGAATAGATCGACTGCTTCTCGTCGCCGACCACGAACAGGGTCCGTACGTCGCGTCCCTTGCGCCAGCCGCCCGCGCCGGCCCCGGCGAAGAAGTCGCCGGTCAGGGCTCGCAGGATCGCCCACTGGTCGGGGGCTGTGTCCTGGGCCTCGTCCAGCAGGATGTGATCGACCCCGCCGTCCAGCTTGTAGAGCACCCAGGCGGCGTCGACCTTCTCGGTCAGCAACACGCGGGTGCGCTCGATCAGATCGGCGAAGTCCAGGGCGCCGCGCGACGCCTTCTCGTTGGCGTGGGCCAGGATGTAGAGCGAGGCCAGCCGCAGGGCCCCGGCCGTGTCATGCGCCACCTGGGCGGCGCGGACCTGCTGGCGAACGAACGACAGCCGGTCGGCCTCCACCAGCAGCGCCTCGCGCAGATCCTCCTGCGTCTTGAAGGTCGTGGTCGTCTGCAGGTGCTTGCGGGGCTCTTCCTTGTCGGTGAATAGCGCCGACAGGGCGTCGCCGAAGGCTTGGGTGGCCAGGGTCACACGCATTCGGGCGGCGTGTTCGGTGTCGCGGATCTTGCCGCTGGACTCCAGGAGGCTGGCGCAGGCTTCCCACAGGTCGGGATCCAGCTCGTCCATCGCCTCGGCGGCGACGGTTTCGGGATCGGTGGGCTCGTCGAAGCCGCAGACCCGCCAGACATCGTCGATCGCGCCAGAGAGCCCGCCATGCCGACTCAGGTACTCGGCGATCGCGCCGCGCCGGATCTCGAAGGTTCCGAACATCGACTCGAAGGCCGCGAAGTCCAGCGCCACCGAGAACCGGGCATAGGCCTCGGCATAGGCGTCGTCGTGCGTGTCGACATAGGTCGCCACGGTGCGTCGCGCGGCGCGGGCCACGGCGGCGCCGGCCGAGTCGTCCATCACCACAAACCCGGGCGAGACCCCGGCCTCCAGCGGAAACCGCCGCAGCAGCTTTTCGCAGAAGGCGTGGATGGTCTGGATCTTCAGGCCGCCGGGGGTTTCCAGGGCGCGGGCGAACAGGGCGCGGGCCTTGGACAGCGCGCCGGCGTCAAACGTCGCCTCCGGCTCGCCGACCAGTTTGGACAGCTCGGTGCGCAGGGCAGCGTCGGCGGTCACCGACCAACCGCCCAGGCGTTCGAACAACCGTCGCTGCATCTCGGCGGCGGCGGCCTTGGTGTAGGTCACGCACAGGATCGCCTCGGGCGTGGAGCCGGCCAACAGCAGCCGCGCCACCCGGTCGATCAGGGTCTTGGTCTTGCCCGAGCCGGCATTGGCGGTGACGAAGGCGCTGATCGCGGGGTCGGCGGCGACGCGCTGGGGGTCGTGCATCATCGTCCTCCCCCTGAAGGGGGAGGCGGCCGGAGGCCGGTGGGGGAAGACCGCATCGAGTCAGCAGTCACTTCCCCCTCCGTCGGCTTCGCCGACCCCTCCCCCTTCAGGGGGAGGATTTGCAGCGCGAAACCCCTCACTCCGAACCCTCCCCGTCGTCGCCGCTGGTCGACCATTCGAAAACCCGCGCCAGATGGGCGTAGTCGCCGGGATGGTCTTTCACGAACTGCGGCGCCGTGCGGGAACGATAGGGTTGGGCCGGATCGTCATAGCGGCGGATCAGGGTACGCAGGCCGTCGAGGGCCTCAATCGCGGCCTGCTCGCTTTCGGCGGCCGTGACCCGCACCTCCTCCAGCCCCGCCGGCTTGCGGCCGGTGACGCGGACATAGGTCAGGTCGCCGGGTTTGCGGTCCGGCAGGTCCTTGAACCCGCCGTTCAGCAGGATCGCCGCCGTGAGGGTCAACTGCGGCGAGAAACCGGTCTCGACCTGTTTCTTGCTGGGCGCGGCGCCGGTCTTGTAGTCGAGGATGTGGGCCAGGCCGTCGCGGGTGGGCTCTATGCGGTCGGCCTTGGCGGTCAGGGTGAAGGCGCGGCCGTCGATGTCGAAGGTCAGTATGCCCTCGGCCTCGACGATGACGCTTTCGGCGCCGGCCCGGCGCTGGCGCTCCCAGTCGGCGACCCAGGCGGCGGCCTCCTTGGCAAGCGCCCGCTCACGGGCCAGGGCCGTTGGCGGCATGCCCGCCGAGACCAGCTCGCCCATGTAGAGCGCCTCGAAGATGGCGGCGGCATTGGCCGGCACGGGCCCTGGATGATCCTCAGAGAACTTCTCGAACGCCGCATGGATGGCGGTGCCGCGGGCCCGGGCCTCCACCGGCTCGTCAGGACGCTCCAGCGGGTAGAGTTTCAGAATATCGCGCGCCCAGACGGCGTAGGGGTCGCGGGTCAGGGCCTCGACGCGGGTGACGGCCATCCGGCGCGGACGGTCGGCGACCGGTGGAGTCGGGGCCGGGCGGGCATAGGGCGCATAGGTCCCCGGCGCATCGAGGGCGCGGGCCCAGTCCAGGGCGTCCTGGCGCTCCGGCAGTTTCAGACCCGCGCCCTTGGCCAGGGTCTTCAGCCGCCACAGCCAGCGGGACTCGACGGCGGGCGCTCCGCCGCGTCGCTCGCAATGGACCAGGATGACGTCCGGCGCGCTGGCGGCCTGGGCGAAGTCGTGGGCGGTCAGGCCCACCCGGCGCTCGGGCGGCGGCAGGCCCAGCTTTTCGCGCATCGGCCGCGACAGAAACGGATCGATCGGCGCGCCCTGCGGCCAGACGCCTTCCTCCAGTCCGGCCAGTACCAGCCGGTCGGCGCGCACCAGGCGGGCCTCAATGGCGCCCAGGATGCGCAGGCGCGGATGGGTGGCGCCGCCCACCCGCAGGGTCTCTTCGTTGACCAGCCGGTCGAGGATGTCGGCGAAGGCCTGGGGCTTGGCGGCGGGCAGAACGACACCGTCCTCGATCAGGGTCGAGAGCAGGCCGCCCAGGCACTCGCCGGCCTGGCCGATCCACAGGCGGTCGGGCCCGGTCAGGGCTTCCAGCGCCTCGGTCAGGGCCAGGGCGGCCTTCGACGGCGGGGCCAGCCCATCGACATAGGGCGCGGCGGCGTGGGCGACGGCGGCGAGCAGGCGCTGGGCCAGAGCTTGCGCGGCCGGGTGTTCCGCCAGCTTTGCCAGCAGGGCCTCGGCCGAGCGCGGGGAGGGGCCACGCAGGCCCTTCAGTTCCAGCGTCGTCGAGGCTTCGAGGTCATCTTCAGACCGCACCAGCGGATGCTTGGCCAGGGCCAGCAGGCGCACGGGGTCCAGTGGGTCAGCGACCAGACCGGCCAGATGCTGGGCCAGGATCGCGGCCGGGCTGGCGGCGAGGGGCGCGCCGGCCGAGCTGTCGGGGATCACGCCCCAGCGGACCAGACGGGCGGTGACCCGGCGGGCCAGGGTCTGGTCGGGGGTGACCAGGGCGGCGGTGCGCGTCGGGTCTTCGAGGGCCTCGCGCAGCAGCAAGGCGCAGGCGCTGGCCGCCTCCTCCTCGGTGCGGGCCGAGATCAGCGACAGGCCCTTCAGGCCCTCGGCGACCGGGTCGAGGTCAGGGGCTTCGGCGCGCAGGCTTTCGATCTGGGCCAGCCAGTCGGCGGTGGCCTCGGCCGGACGCAGGGCCTCGTTGACGATCCGTCGACGCCAGCGGCCCCGGCTGTCGGCCTGCGGAAACCATGGGCGGACATCGCTGCGGGTGATGCCGGCCCGGTCGAGCAGACGGCGCATCGCGCCTTGGGGATGTTGCTCGCCGACCTTGTCCCAGGCGCTTTCGGCCAGGTCTTCGTCCAGACCGGGAAGCACCACGGCGCCCAGCGGAGCGGCGGCGACCACGCGCAGCAGGTCGGCGGTGGCCGGAGCGGTGCCGGTCGAGCCGGCGGCGACCAGCACCTCGGTCGGGGGATGCTCTTCCCAGCGCTTGGCGAGAGCCCTCAGCAGCAGCACGCGACGGTCGGCCACGTCGATCAGGCCCAGGTCCCTCAGGCGCGCGGGCCAAGCGGCCAACGCCGCCTTGAGGAATCTTGCGGACACTTGCCAGTGCTGGGCCAAGTCGCCGTCGGCCAGGCCGTCCAGCTTGCCGTCGGTGTCGATCTCCTCGATCCGGCAGCTGTCCAGGAAGTCAGACAGGGCCTTGGCCATCTCGAGGGCCTGGGAGGCGCCGGGCGTGAAGGTCAGCAGGTCGGCATGATCGACCACGATCCGCGCCAGCTCGAAGCGGCGGCGGCGCGAGCTGATGGCGGGCGGCAGGTCCAGGGCCAGGTCGCCCGGCTCGAACGGCGGCTCGCCTTCGTCCAGGTCGCCCAGCGGACGGATCTGCGGCAGCAGCAGAGCCTTGCCGTCGCTGGCGGCCAGCAGGGCGTCGGCCACAGCGCGGGCCCCGCGCCGCGTCGGGGTCAGCAGCGTAGCGCGCGGCAGGGCCTCGGGACCCATGTGCGCCATCGCCGCCAGGAAGCCCCGGGCCAGATCGTCGACGAACGGACGATGGGCCGGGATCGAAAACCAGCGCGGCCCCTCGCGTCCAAAAGGATCGGCAAAAGGCCCGCTGAAGGTCATTTCAGTTTTGCTTCCGCCAGATCGCGCGCGCCGGGATCGCCGACGTGCATCCACAGACCTTCGGGCGAAACGCCGTGGACGCGGTGGTCAGCGGCTAGGCCCTTCCAGATCGGTAGCAGCGAGAACGGACCTTCAGGGCCGTCGGCGGTGATCGCGGGCTTGCAGATATGGACGCCGACATAGACCAGGGGCGCGGTCTCTCCGGGGTTTTTGAAGCGCACGACCCCACCCTTGGGGCCATCGTCGAGGAACACGTCGCCGCTGTCGTGGAAGCCCAGCGAGCCTGTGGTGGGGGCCAGCAGCAGGCAGACATCCATGGTGTCCGGGTCCCAGGCCGCGGCGACGGCGTCGAGGGCGGGGGCGCCGGTCTCGATCCAGACGGAGTCGATATTGGCCACCCAGACCGGACCCTCGCCCAGCAGGGGCAGGGCGTGCTTGATGCCGCCGCCGGTCTCCAGCGCCTGGGGGCGCTCGTCGGAGATGATGATGCGCGGGCCAAGGCCCCGGGCCTGACGCGCCATCAGATGCGCTTCCAACCGATCGGCGAAGGCGTGGACATTGACTACGGCGGTCTCGACCCCGGCCTCGACCAGCCGGTCGAGCATGTGGTCGATCAGCACCCGGCCGCCGACCTCGACCAGCGCCTTGGGCCGGTCGTCGGTCAGCGGGCGCATGCGGGTGCCCAGACCGGCGGCCAGCACCATGGCGATCTTGGGGGCGGCGCTCATCGGCGGGCCTGCGTCGGCACGTGGGCGTCGAACCAGGCCTTGAGGTCTTTCAGCGCCGGGTCGGCAAAGCAGACGTCGAGATAGGTCCAGAGCCTGGGAATGAAATCGGCATAGCGCGGCTTGCCGTCGCGGGTCACCAGCCGGGCGAAGATGCCCAGGATGCGGATGATGTTGAGCGCGCCCAGGGTGTGGTAGTCGGCCAGGAAGGCGATGCGGTCGAGCTCGGGCCGGGCGGCCAGATAGCGGTCAAGACAGACCGTCTCGCGCTCAGGCGACACGGTGCGGCGGGCGTCGTGCAGCAGCATCGACAGGTCCCAGGCCGGGTGGGCCAGGACGGCGTCCTGGAAGTCCAGCATCCCCACCCGCGCCGCGCCCTTGCGCTCTGGCAGCCAGATCAGGTTCTCGGCGTGATAGTCGCGATGGCAGAAGACTGTCGCCCCGGCCTCGCCAAGGCTGCGGATCGGAGCCCAGATCGCTTCCCAGTCGGCGAGCGCGGCGGCGTCGAACGACACATCGCGAAACTGCGGCTGCCATTCCACGAAGATGTCGTGGGCCGTCTTCAGAGCCAGGTCGTCATAGGCCAGCAACGGCCAGGTCGAGCCGTCGAAGTCCAGCACACTGGGGGTCGGCGCGGCGTGGATCGCCAGCAGGCCGTCGATGGCGGCGTCATAGAGCGGGGCCTCGTCGGTCCCGGTCTCGATCAGTCGGGCATAGAGGTCGTCGCCGAGGTCTTCCAGCACGGCCAGGCCGGCGGCCGGATCGGCGGCCAGCACCTTGGGCGCGGAAAGACCTTGAGCGTTCAGCCAGCCGGCGCAGGCGACGAAGGCGTCCACCCTCCCGGCGGCCAGGCGGGCGAGGGCGTTGTAGCCCAGCGCGGCGCGCTCGACGGGCGTCGCGTCAGGCGGACAGGGCGCGGTCTCGACCGAGGGCGGCTGGTCCATGAAGATGAAGCTGACCCCGCCCTCACGGTGCAGGCGCTCATAGCTGCGGGTCGAGGCGTCGCCGCCCAGGCTCTCGCGGCGCGTATCGCCATAGCCGTGGGCCGACAGGAACGCGGCCTTCGCCGTCTCGCGCTCAGAACTCAAGGGTGCGTCCTTCAAATCCGCCATGCCGGGTGATCGTGACGCGTCGCGCGTCGCCGTCGAGGGCGATGTCTATATCGAGCCGAGTCGCCGGCAAACGCCCTTCCAGTCTCTGCGGCCATTCAATCAGCGCGACCCCGTCGTCGAGGGCTTCATCGAGGCCGATCTCATAGGCCTCGTCGGGATCCGACAGGCGGTAGAGGTCGAAGTGGGCCAGGGGGAAATCGGCCGTCTCGTAGAACTGCACCAGGGTGAAGGTCGGGCTGGGCACCTCCTCGTCCGGCGTGGTCAGGGCGCGGATCAGGGCGCGGGCCAGGGTCGACTTGCCGGCCCCCAGTGGTCCTGTCAGGCAGAGCGCGTCGCCGGGCTGAAGGGCGCGGGCCAGGGCGCGGCCCAGGTCCTGGGTGGCGGCCTCGTCAGCGAGTTGGAGAGAGCTCAAGTCAGGGCGCCTTCGGGGTGCTTTGGCAGGACCCGCTCCACATAGCGCTTCAGGTCGGTTGTGGCTTCCCCCGTATCGGCGGCCAGGGATGCGGGATCGATGGGCTTGCCGACGATCAGCTCGAACTTGCGGCCGGTCTTGTTCAGCAGCTCATGGAACAGGGTGATGTCGCGCAGCTCCCGCGAGCGCTTGTCGAACAGATGGAACAGGGTCGACCAAGGCCCCGCGACATGGATCGGGATGATCGGAGCCTCATACTTGCGGGCGATCGACACGGCCGAGGCGGCCCAGGGCGGGTCGCTCAGAACGCCCTGGGCATCCTTCACCGCCAGCCGACCGGCCGGGAAGATCATCAGGGCGCGCTCGGCTTCCAGGGCGTCGCGGGTCATCGCCAGGGTCAGGCGCATGCGTTCGCGGCTGCGCTTTTCCTCGACCCATTCCACCGGGATCAGCACCTCGTCGAACTGGCGGCACACGCGATGGGCGTCGGCATTGGCGTAGAAGATGATGTCCGGCCGGGCCCGTTTGAGCACGTCGTACACGGCCACCCCGTCGGCGATGCCGGTCGGGTGATTGGCGACGACGACCGCCCGGCCGGCTGCGGGCATATGCTCCAGCCCTCGCACCGCGACCTTCAGGTCCAGCAGCGCCGAGACATGGTCCAGCGCCGCGCGGCCGCCGATCCCGGCGATGGTGTCGGCCATCCGCCGCGCCCTGCCATAGCCCAGCAGGCCGTAAAGCGGCGGGCGAAGCAGGGGCCAAAGGGGCGAGGCTGTCAGCCGGGGCGCACGCTCGGCGATCAGCGTGTCGACGATGTGACGGGGTCTGGGCGCCGGACGCGCCTCGGGAGCATGGACCATGGCGCAAGCTTAGGCGCCGTCGGCTGCGATGTCAGGAAAATTGACGCCTGACGCGCGGCGGTTGAGCTTAGGATGGGACGATCATGGGAGTGCCGGACTTGAAGAACCTCATGCGCGGGCTGATCGCCCTGCTGGTCGTGGCCCTGATCGCGGCCGGCGCCTATGGCTACTGGAACATGGAGCTGCGCTGGCGGCCCAAGACCATCACCAAGCATCAGGCCGAGATCGCCAAGATCCTGCAGGAGTCGGGATGGGTGTCGCCGGGCCTGGCGGGACCGAAATTCTACATGGTCAGTTTCCGCACCTGCCCTGACTGCGTGCGCTTCAAGGCCGAGGAATTTCCCAGGCTGCACGCGGCGGGCGTCGACACCCGGGTGATCGAGATCGCCCGCGCCGACAAAAACGGCGTCGCCAAGTCCACCCCCGCCGAGCGCGCCACCGTCGCCGAGCTCTGGGTCAACCGCAGCTGGGCCCTGGCCGAGCGCTGGGACGCAACGCCGGTCGAGGCCTGGACCGCGCCGGGGATCAAGCCGGCAGATGGCGACATCGCCCGCACGGCGGTGGTCGAGGCCGGACGGGCCAATATCGAAAAGCTGGTTCCCCTGATGAAGGACAATGGCGTCAGCTTCGCCTGGCCGTTGATGGTCTGGTGGACGAAGGACGGCCAGATGCGGGCCTGCGCTTGTGAGAAGCGCGAAACCTATCGCTTCGTGCGCAACGAGCTGGGGGCTTGACGGCTCCGCCATTGCGTCTCCGGGCTTGCGGCGCGGGACTGTTGCTGACGGCGGCTGTGCTCAGCGGCGCCGCGACGGCGCAACCCGTTGCGACGGACCCCCGGCCGCTTGCGGCGCTCACCGCGGCCGGCGGGCCGAGCTTGACCGGGCGAGTTCTGGTTGCTGACGGGAGGAGGATCCTGTCCGACGAACGGGCCGGGACCTATGGCGACGCGCCGCTCTGGCCTTGGGGTTCGGTGAGCAAACAGGTTGCGGCGGCGATTGTGATGTCCGGCGTTGACCGGGGCGAGCTGGCCCTCGACGACCCGATCGCCAAGCTGTGGAAGGCCTACCCAACGCCGACGACCGGCGGGATCACGATCCGGCAGCTGCTGCGCCACACCGCCGGCCTGGCCAATCCCGACGACACGCCCCAGACGGATGGCATTCCGGCTTTTTATCTGCGACGCGGCGCAGACGCCGGGCGCGATGACGCCGTCAGTTTTTGCGCCGGCCCGGTCAAGCGGCCGCCCGAGACCCGTTTCGAGTACAACAACTGCGACACCCTCGTGCTGGCCAGCGTGCTGGAATCTCTCACGGGGCAGGACTATCCGCGCCTCCTGGCCGATCGGATCGCGAAGCCGCTCGGACTCAAAACCCTGCGGCTGGCCCAGGCTAACGAGCGGCCGATCATCGCTAACGCCAAGGGCCAGCCGGTCCCGCCCCTCAACCTGGCCACGTTCGGCGCCGGCGGCGCCTTGCTGGGGACGCCAGAAGATCTGGTGCGATTCGATCAGGCCCTGCTGGCCCAGCAACTGGTGAGCCCTGCGTCCACAGCGGTGATGTGGAAGGGCGACCCCGCCATCGGCTATGCCGCCCTGGGCGCGTGGGCCTTCAGCGCGCCGCTTGCGGGCTGCGATGGCGCAGTGGCGATGGTCGAGCGGCGAGGGGCTGTCGACGGCGTCCAGATCCGCAACATCATCGCCCCGGATCGCGGGCGTATCCTCGTCGTCTTCAGCGATGACGCCGAGTTCGACTTCGGTGAAATCTGGCAGGGACGCGGGCCAAGCTACGTCCTTGCGTCCGAAGCTTTCTGTCGCTGAACCCGGCCATCCGCCGTCAGGCCCTTTCCCCGAAGCCGCTCCCGCGCTAACCGCAGTCTCGATGCCGACTTCACTCCGCACTGCCTATCGCGAGCGCCTGGCCCAGGGCGAGATCAAGCCTGATGTGGCCCAGGCCGCCGCCGTCGACGCCCTGTCGCGACTGGAGGCCGATCTGGACTCGGCCGGCGAGCCCAGCTTTTCGCTGTTTGGCCGCAAGCCCAAGAGCCAGCGCGGCGTCTATCTGTGGGGCCCGGTGGGGCGCGGCAAGTCGATGCTGATGGACCTTTTCTTCGACAGCGCCCCCGTCACCCGCAAGCGCCGCATTCACTTTCACGCCTTCATGGCCGAGGTCCACGGCCACATCGACGCCTGGCGCAAGGGCGACGCGGCCCAGCGCAAGGCGCGCTTTGGCCAGCACAAGGGCGATGATCCCATCGTCCCGACCGCCGAGCTGATCGCCAGCCAGGCGCGGCTTCTGTGCTTCGACGAGCTGCAGGTCACCGATATCGCCGATGCGATGATCCTGGGGCGTCTGTTCGAGGGTCTGTTCGCCCATGGCGTCACCCTGGTGGCGACCAGTAACCGGCCGCCGGACGACCTCTACAAGGACGGGCTGAACCGCCTGCTGTTCGTCCCCTTCATCGAGATGCTGAAGGGCGCGCTGGACGTGGTGGCCGTGCGGGGTCCGGTGGACTTCCGGCTGGACCGCCTGCGGGCCGCGCGCACCTGGCTGTCGCCCAACGACAAGGCCTCTCAGGCCGAGTTCGAGCGGCTCTGGGCCGACATGCTGGATGGCGCGGCCGAGACCGGCGCCAACCTGGAAGTGCTGGGCCGCAAGATCCGTCTGCCGCGCGCCGCCGGAGGGATGTTGCGCTCATCCTTCGCCAGCCTGTGTCAGCAGGCGCTGGGGCCTCAGGACTATCTGGCGCTTGCTCAGCGCTTCCACACGGTCTTCCTCGAAGACGTGCCCTGCCTGACGCCTGAGCGGCGCGACGCGGCCAAGCGCTTTAACACCCTGATCGACGCGCTTTACGAGGCCGACGCCAAGCTGGTGGCGCTGGCCGACGCGGAGCCGGAAGACCTCTATCCCACCGGCGACGGATCGTTCGAGTTCGAGCGCACGGTCTCGCGTCTGCAGGAGATGCGCTCGTCCGACTATGTGGCCCGGGTGCGGGACGAGGAGAAGTCATGAGTGTCCAGGACCGAATCCGCGTGCGCGAGACCCGGCTCCTGTCGGACAACTGGTATGTCCTAAAGACCACGAGCTTCGACTGGAAGCGCCGCGACGGGACCTGGCAGACCCAGCATCGTGAGCACTATGACCGGGGCAATGGGGCGGTGTTGCTGCCCTATAATCTGGATAAGCGCACGGTGCTGCTGGTCCGGCAGTTTCGTTATCCGGCCTATGTAAACGGCCATGACGACCTGCTGATCGAGGCGGCCGCCGGCCTGCTTGACGACGCCGAACCGGAAGTGCGCATCCGCGCCGAGGTCGAGGAGGAGCTGGGCTATCGCCTGGGTGAGGTCCGCAAGGTGTTCGAGGCGTTCATGAGCCCCGGCTCAGTGACCGAGATCCTGCATTTCTTCGTGGCCGAGTATGACAGCGCCATGCGGATCAGCGAGGGCGGCGGCCATCCTGACGAGGGCGAGGATATCGAGGTGCTGGAGCCCACCATCGACGAGGCTCTAGCCATGATCGCCGATGGACGCATCTGCGACGCCAAGACCATCATGCTGCTGCAGCATCTGGCCCTGACGGTGTTCAGCGCCGCGGCGAACGATGCATCCTTGCGGCGCCCCGGTCCGTAGCTGGCGTTAGAAAGCCGGAAACGGCGCTGAGAACGTTTCTCAACTATGGCGGTTTCGTTGACACCCCCGTCCTCGCGCTTAAAAGCATCCCGCAACGCACAATGGCTACTGGGGTTGGACCTGTCATGACTGACACGAGCCGGGGGCTGCCCGAGCGCCCGATGTCGCCGCACCTTCAAGTGTGGCGGTGGCATATCACCATGGCCTGCTCGATCCTGCACCGCGCCTGTGTGGTTGGCCTGTATGCCGGCGCTGTCCTGCTGGCGCTGTGGGCCCTGGCCCTGGCCTCGGGCCATGACAGCTACGCGCTCTACACCTCGGTGATGGGCTCGCTGCTGGGCAAGCTGGTGCTGCTGGGCCTGACCTTCGCCCTGTTCTTCAACATCGCCTATGCGATCCGCCAGACCTTCTGGGACGCCGGGATCGGCTTTGCGCCGAAGACCGCCGACCTGACGGGCGCCATGGCCATCGCCTTCGCGGTGGTGGCCACCGCCGTCACCTGGGTGATCGCTGCTGCGACGGGAGCGCTTCGATAATGGCCGAGATCAAGTCTGAGCGTTTCCGCACTCCGCTGTCGCGCGCGCGCGGCATGGGCGCGGCCCGCCATGGCGTCAGCCACTTCATGACCGAGCGCGTCTCGGGCATCGCCCTGATCCCCCTGTCGCTGTGGGGCGTGTTCGCCGGCCTCAAGCTGGCGGCCGGTGATTTCGAGGGCGCAGCCCTGTGGCTGGCCACGCCGCTGAACGCGGTGCTGCTGGCCCTGCTGCTGATCGCTGCCCTGATCCACCTGCAGGGCGCGGTCCAGGTCGTGATCGAGGACTATATCCACAAGTTCACGACCAAGAGCGCCTTGGTCATTCTCAATATCTTCGTCTGCGTGCTTAGCGGCTTCCTCGGGGTCTTCTCGATCCTGAAGGTCGCCCTCACCGGAGCCTTCTGATGTCGGCCTACAAGTTCATTGATCACAAGTTCGACGTCGTCGTCGTCGGCGCCGGGGGCTCGGGCCTCCGGGCTGCGCTCGGCTGCGCCCAGGCCGGTCTGAAGACCGCCTGCGTCACCAAGGTTTTCCCGACCCGCAGCCACACCGTGGCAGCCCAGGGCGGCATCTCGGCCTCGCTCGGGAATATGGGTCAGGATGACTGGCGCTGGCACATGTACGACACCGTCAAGGGGTCGGACTGGCTGGGCGACCAGGACGCCATCGAATACCTCACCCGAAACGCGCCGGCCGCCGTCTATGAACTCGAGCACTGGGGCGTGCCCTTCTCGCGCACGGCCGAGGGCAAGATCTATCAGCGCGCCTTCGGCGGCATGACCAAGAACTATGGCGAAGGCCCGATCCAGCGCACCTGCGCGGCGGCCGACCGCACTGGTCACGCCATGCTGCACACGATGTACGGCCAGTCCCTGGCCCACGACACCGAGTTCTTCATCGAGTATTTCGCCCTCGACCTGATCATGGAAGATGGCGTCTGCCGGGGCCTTACCGCCTGGAAGCTCGACGACGGCACCCTGCACCGCTTCCAGGCCCAGATGGTGATCCTGGCCACGGGCGGTTACGGCCGCGCCTATTTCTCGGCCACCTCGGCCCACACCTGCACGGGCGACGGCAACGCCATGGCGCTGCGCGCCGGCCTGCCGCTGCAGGACATGGAATTCGTGCAGTTCCACCCCACCGGCATCTACGGCGCCGGCTGCCTGATCACCGAGGGCGCCCGCGGCGAAGGCGGCTACCTGACCAATAGCGAAGGCGAGCGCTTCATGGAGCGCTATGCGCCGTCCGTGAAGGACCTGGCTCCGCGCGACATGGTCAGCCGGGCCATGACCATCGAGATCCGCGAAGGTCGCGGCGTGGGTCCCAACAAGGACCACATCTTCCTGCACCTGGACCACCTGGATCCGAAGATCCTGCACGAGCGCCTGCCCGGCATCTCGGAAACCGCCAAGGTGTTCGCCGGCGTCGACGTGACAAAGGCCCCGATCCCGGTGCTGCCGACCGTCCACTACAATATGGGCGGCATCCCCACGAACTATCACGGCGAAGTCGTCACCAAGTCGGGCGACAATCCCGACCAGGTGATCCCTGGCCTGATGGCTGTGGGCGAAGCGGCCTGCGTTTCGGTGCACGGCGCCAACCGCCTGGGCTCCAACTCGCTGATCGACCTGGTGGTGTTCGGTCGCGCCGCGGCCCTGCGCTGCGCCGAGATCCTCAAGGCCGGCGCCACTCAGCCGGAACTGAAGGACGCTCAGACCGATCCGCATCTGGCGCGCTTCGACCGCTATCGTAACGCCAGCGGCACCCAGGGCACGGCCGCCCTGCGCCTTGAAATGCAGAAGGCCATGCAGGAAGACGCCGCCGTGTTCCGCACCGGTGAAACCCTGGACGGCGGGGCCCAGCGCCTGGCGGACGTCTGGGAGAAGGCCAAGGACATCAAGGTCACCGATCGCGGTCTGGTGTGGAACACCGACCTGATGGAGACGCTCGAGTTCGACAACCTGATCGGTCAGGCCGTGGTCACCGTGGCCGGGGCGGTCAACCGCACCGAAAGCCGCGGCGCCCACGCCCGCGAAGACTTCGGCGATCGCAACGACGGCGAGTGGATGAAACACACCCTGGCCTGGCTCGACGTCGACACCGGCAAGGTGAAGATCGATTACCGCCCGGTCCACAGCTACACGATGTCTGACGACATCGCCTACATCCCGCCTAAAGCACGGGTTTATTGAGGGTCCGATGGTCGAGCTGACGCTTCCCAAGAACTCCCAGGTCAAGGCCGGCAAGCACTGGCCGGCCCCCGCCGGAGCCACGAAGGTCAAGACCTTCAAGATTTATCGCTACGATCCCGAGGCGGGCGGCAATCCGCGCTGGGATAGCTACGATGTTGATATGGAAGCGGTCGGACCGATGGTCCTGGACGCGCTGCTCTATATCAAGAACAGCATCGACCCGACCCTGGCCTTCCGCCGGTCGTGCCGGGAAGGGGTCTGCGGCTCCTGCGCGATGAACATCGGCGGCCGCAACACCCTGGCCTGCACCCACGGCTGGGCCGAAGTGCCCGGCAAGGCCGTGCAGATCGCCCCGCTGCCGCACGCGCCGGTGGTCAAGGACCTGATCCCCGACCTGACGCTGTTCTACGCGCAGTACGCCTCGGTCGAGCCCTGGCTGCATACCGACACGCCCGAGCCGCAGACCGAGTGGAAGCAGAGCCCGGAAGACCGTCTGAAGCTGGACGGTCTGTATGAGTGCATCCTGTGCGCCTGCTGCTCGACCTCGTGCCCCAGCTACTGGTGGAACGGCGACAAGTATCTGGGCCCGGCGTCCCTGCTGCATGCCTATCGCTGGCTGATCGACAGCCGCGACGAAGCGACCGGCGACCGCCTGGATGCCCTGGAAGACCCGTTCAAGCTCTATCGCTGCCACACGATCATGAACTGCGCCCAGGTCTGCCCCAAGGGCCTGAACCCGGCCAAGGCGATCGCCGAAATCAAGAAGATGATGGTCGAGCGCGTCGTCTGACGCGCTCGCCTTCTTCTCTTCCATTCATGGCGCTTGCCAAAAGGTGACGCTGCCGTCACTTTTGAGGAAAGGGAGGGCGCGGCTTGAGCGCATCTGAGTTGGGCGATCTTAATGCACGCGTGGTCATCGTGGGCGCCGGCCATGCCGGGGGCTCTGCGGCGGCCTTCCTGCGCCAGTATGGCCACACCGGTCCGATCGTGCTGATCGGCGACGAGCCCCTGCTGCCCTATCAGCGCCCGCCTTTGTCCAAGGGCTGGCTCAAGGGCGAGGCCGACGCCGACTCCCTCTCCCTCAAGCCCGCCGAGTGGTACGCCGACAATGGCGTCTCCCTGCGACTGGGCGGCGTCGTCACCGGCATCGACCGTGTCGAACGTGCCGTCCACCTCGCGTCGGGCGAGACCTGTCCTTACGACTATCTGATCCTGGCCACCGGCGCCCGCGCCCGGATGCTGCCGATCCCCGGCGCCGATCTGGCCGGCGTCCTGGCCCTGCGCACGGCGGCCGACGCCGAGTTGCTGAAGAACGCCCTGGGTCCGGGCAAGCGCCTGGCCGTGGTCGGCGGTGGCTATGTGGGCCTGGAGGCAGCAGCCTCGGCCCGCGCGCTCGGCGCGCACGCCATGATCATCGAACGCGAGGCCCGGGTTCTGGCGCGCGTGGCCTGTCCTGTGCTCTCGACGTTCTTTCAGGACTATCACACGGCGCGGGGTGTGGCCTTCGAGCTCAATGCCGGCGTCGAGGCTTTCGAGGGCGAGAATGGCCAGGTGACCGGGGTTCGCTTCTCCGATGGCCGGATCGTCGCGTGCGACGCCGTCCTGGTCGGGGTCGGGGCCATTCCCAATGACGATCTGGCCAAGGCCGCCGGTCTCGATTGCGCCAATGGCGTGGTCGTCGACCTGGAGGCGCGGACCAAAGATGCGCGGATCTTCGCGATCGGCGACGTCAGCCATCGTCCGCTGCCACTCTATGAGCGCCAGTTCCGGCTGGAGAGCGTGCCCAATGCGCTGGAACAGGCCAAACAGGCCGCCGCCGCTATTGTCGGTCGCGCCGGTCCTGTGCCTGAAGTTCCGTGGTTCTGGTCGGATCAGTATGACCTGAAGCTGCAGATCGCCGGCCTGCCGTTCGACGCCGACCGCATCCTGGTGCGTGGCGACGTGGCGGCGGCGAAGTTTGCGGTCTTCCATATGAAGGGCGACCTGATCCAGGCCGTCGAGGCGGTCAATGCGCCGCCCGAATTCATGGCGGGCAAGCAATTGATCGCCAAACGCACGCCGGTCTCGGTGGAAAAGCTCACCGATCCGACGATATCAATGAAGGACGTGGCGGCCTGAAAGCCGCCCAAAGGGGAACTCAAGGACACCGCATGGCCAAGATTACTTATATCGAGCACGACGGCGCCGAACACGTCATCGACGTCAAGGCAGGCCTGACAGTCATGGAGGGTGCGGTGAAGAACAACGTGCCCGGTATCGACGCCGATTGCGGCGGCGCCTGCGCCTGCGCCACCTGCCATGTCTATGTCGACGACGCCTGGCTTTCCAAGACCGGCGACAAGTCGGCCATGGAGGAGTCGATGCTCGACTTCGCCGAGAACGTCGAGCCCAACAGCCGTCTGTCCTGCCAGATCAAGGTGAGTGACGCGCTGGACGGCCTGGTCGTACGGCTCCCGGAAAGCCAGCATTAAGCACGCCGCCCAGAAAGCGTCGTTATATCGTCACGAAGGGCTTGCCATGAGCGGGGCGCGGGACTAAATCCGCCCCTCGCTCGGAACCGCATCGCGGCCGGACGGCGCGGCCCCCGAAAGGGCGCTTGCATCGCCCGGGTCGCTTCGTTAGTCTCCGCGCTCCAATCGACTCGGTGATGGACACATGAGGGAAGCTTAGGCAGCCCTGGTCCAGCTTTTTGCGCTCCGTTTCCCGGTTTTCCGGGTTTCGAAAAGTTCGAAACGAGTTGGTTGACTTCGGAGCGTCGCCTCTTTAGAAGCGCCACTCTGGGCATCGCCGCCAAGTCTTCGCAAGAATTCAGCGGCGCGGTGCCAAGTCTATCTACCAGTTGTTCTGAAGTTTCTTCAAAATAATCGGTTGACTGACTAGGACAGTTTCTCTAGAAGCTGCCCACTCTGGCGGTTCCGGGATTTCCCGGGCCAGCCACTCCGGTTCGAAACGTTTTGCAAAAAACGATTTGACATGGAATTCGAGGTTGGATAGATAGCCGCCTCCGCCGACACCGGGCGCTAAACGGTGGTGCTGCTGAGAGGCGGTTCTGGGAGCTCCGGCTCTGGGTCTTTGACATTGTTGATTTGGAAAGAGAAACGCAGGCGGCGGCGCTCTGGCGATAGACTGAGAAGGTCTATCTCGAACGCTGACAAATGCGGTCTCTTGAAGATACCATGAATATCATGGACTGAAGGCTTCGGTCTTCAATCCATCGATGTGATTGGGAACTCGTCAAGATACTATGCAAACCAGAACCAATTCCTCGGTTTTCCCCTTGGAATTGAAGTCTGTGTTAGCGGTCAACTCAACCTGAGAGTTTGATCCTGGCTCAGAGCGAACGCTGGCGGCAGGCCTAACACATGCAAGTCGAACGGATCCTTCGGGATTAGTGGCGGACGGGTGAGTAACACGTGGGAACGTGCCTTTTGGTTCGGAACAACTCAGGGAAACTTGAGCTAATACCGGATAAGCCTTTCGAGGGAAAGATTTATCGCCATTAGAGCGGCCCGCGTAGGATTAGCTAGTTGGTGGGGTAAAGGCCCACCAAGGCTACGATCCTTAGCTGGTCTGAGAGGATGATCAGCCACATTGGGACTGAGACACGGCCCAAACTCCTACGGGAGGCAGCAGTGGGGAATCTTGCGCAATGGGCGAAAGCCTGACGCAGCCATGCCGCGTGAATGATGAAGGTCTTAGGATTGTAAAATTCTTTCACCGAGGACGATAATGACGGTACTCGGAGAAGAAGCCCCGGCTAACTTCGTGCCAGCAGCCGCGGTAATACGAAGGGGGCTAGCGTTGCTCGGAATTACTGGGCGTAAAGGGAGCGTAGGCGGATAGTTTAGTCAGAGGTGAAAGCCCAGGGCTCAACCTTGGAATTGCCTTTGATACTGGCTATCTTGAGTACGGAAGAGGTATGTGGAACTCCGAGTGTAGAGGTGAAATTCGTAGATATTCGGAAGAACACCAGTGGCGAAGGCGACATACTGGTCCGTTACTGACGCTGAGGCTCGAAAGCGTGGGGAGCAAACAGGATTAGATACCCTGGTAGTCCACGCTGTAAACGATGAGTGCTAGTTGTCGGCATGCATGCATGTCGGTGACGCAGCTAACGCATTAAGCACTCCGCCTGGGGAGTACGGTCGCAAGATTAAAACTCAAAGGAATTGACGGGGGCCCGCACAAGCGGTGGAGCATGTGGTTTAATTCGAAGCAACGCGCAGAACCTTACCACCTTTTGACATGCCCGGACCGCCACAGAGATGTGGTTTTCCCTTCGGGGACTGGGACACAGGTGCTGCATGGCTGTCGTCAGCTCGTGTCGTGAGATGTTGGGTTAAGTCCCGCAACGAGCGCAACCCTCGCTATTAGTTGCCATCAGGTTTGGCTGGGCACTCTAATAGGACCGCCGGTGGTAAGCCGGAGGAAGGTGGGGATGACGTCAAGTCCTCATGGCCCTTACAAGGTGGGCTACACACGTGCTACAATGGCGACTACAGAGGGCTGCAATCCCGCGAGGGGGAGCCAATCCCTAAAAGTCGTCTCAGTTCGGATTGCACTCTGCAACTCGAGTGCATGAAGTTGGAATCGCTAGTAATCGCGGATCAGCATGCCGCGGTGAATACGTTCCCGGGCCTTGTACACACCGCCCGTCACACCATGGGAGTTGGCTCTACCCGAAGGCGCTGCGCTAACCGCAAGGGGGCAGGCGACCACGGTAGGGTCAGCGACTGGGGTGAAGTCGTAACAAGGTAGCCGTAGGGGAACCTGCGGCTGGATCACCTCCTTTCTAAGGACTGCTTCTCCAGGCTCTTGTCTCACGACAATCCTATTGAAGCGTCTAAAATATACAGATGAGCGGATCGCCGCCGTCTTCGTTTCTCTTTCCACTCCTTGATAGCCGATCAGGTTATCGAGGCGATCGCGAGCCCAGGACGGGTTCCGTTCAGATTGGCCTTTGGCCATAAGAGCGGGATTTGGTCTATGAGGCCTATGGGCCCGTAGCTCAGTTGGTTAGAGCGCACGCTTGATAAGCGTGAGGTCACAAGTTCAAATCTTGTCGGGCCTACCACTCTCCCACCCTGAACAGCGGACGTAACCGACCAGGCTCCCCTGGGCTTAAGCAGCTTACACAGTGTGTAAGGGGCCATAGCTCAGTTGGTAGAGCGCCTGCTTTGCAAGCAGGATGTCGTCGGTTCGAATCCGTCTGGCTCCACCATCCCTTCATTCGGAAGGTTTGGTAACGCGATCGAGGATTGATCAAGTTTGCAGCTGCGACTGTTGCCTCAATGAGGCATGCGCGGTCTGCGATAATGACATCGTGAAGGTAGGGTTCTCCCGCCGCCTGTATCTCCCCTTGGGGATGCAGCTGGTTTTAGGGCGGACTTTGAAGAAGACATCAAATGTCTGACTGAATACAAAGCGCATGCGAGCCGTCCCTAGACGGTAAGCGCATGGGTTTTGCTGAGAACGATCAAGCGCATAAGGGCTTCTGACGGATGCCTTGGCATTGAGAGGCGATGAAGGACGTGGCACGCTGCGATAAGAGCCGGGGAGGCGCGAGCACCCTTTGATCCGGCTATCTCCGAATGGGGAAACCCACCTTTATGGTCACTCCACTTGTTTCCAGCTTCGGCTGGATGCGTAGTGGGTTGGTCAGAAGAGGTATAATGGGCTGAATACATAGGCTCCATTAAGCAAACCCAGGGAACTGAAACATCTCAGTACCTGGAGGAAAGGACATCAACCGAGACTCCCGTAGTAGTGGCGAGCGAACCGGGACCAGGCCAGTGCTGTCGTGACATAAAGCTGAACGACTTGGAAAAGTCGGCCATAGTGGGTGAGAGCCCCGTAAGCGTCAAACAGCGACAGACTCGAGTAGGGCGGGACACGTGAAATCCTGTCTGAACATGGGGGGACCACCCTCCAAGCCTAAGTACTCCTCAATGACCGATAGTGAACAAGTACCGTGAGGGAAAGGTGAAAAGCACCCCGACAAGGGGAGTGAAACAGATCCTGAAATCGGAAGCCTACAAGCAGTCGGAGCCACCGAGCGTGGTGACGGCGTACCTTTTGTATAATGGGTCAGCGACTTCATGTGCCGTGCAAGCTTAAGCCGTTAGGTGTAGGCGCAGCGAAAGCGAGTCTGAATAGGGCGAATAAGTACGTCGCATGACGACCCGAAACCAGGTGATCTATCCATGAGCAGGTTGAAGGTAAGGTAACACTTACTGGAGGACCGAACCGGTGAATGTTGAAAAATTCTCGGATGACTTGTGGATAGGGGTGAAAGGCCAATCAAACCTGGACATAGCTGGTTCTCCGCGAAAACTATTTAGGTAGTGCCTCGGACGTATTCCTTGGGGGGTAGAGCACTGAATGGATGCGGGGGGAGCGATCTCTACCAATTCTAATCAAACTCCGAATACCCAAGAGAACTATCCGGGAGACACACGGCGGGTGCTAACGTCCGTCGTGAAAAGGGAAACAACCCTAACCATCATCTAAGGCCCCCAAGTTCTGGCTAAGTGGGAAACGATGTGGGTTTGCTTTGACAACCAGGATGTTGGCTTAGAAGCAGCCATCATTTAAAGAAAGCGTAACAGCTCACTGGTCAAGCGAACCTGCGCGGAAAATGTAACGGGGCTCAAGCCAGACGCCGAAGGTATGGGTGTGCAGTTTACTGCACGCGGTAGCGGAGCGTTCCGTAAGCCGTTGAAGGTGAGGCGTGAGCCTTGCTGGAGGTATCGGAAGTGAGAATGCTGACATGAGTAGCGATAAAGAGTGTGAGAGACACTCTCGCCGAAAGCCCAAGGGTTCCTGCGTAAAGCTAATCTGCGCAGGGTTAGTCGGCCCCTAAGGCGAGGCCGAAAGGCGTAGTCGATGGGAATCAGGTGAATATTCCTGAACCAGTTGGAAGTGACGGATCTGGTAAATTGTCTGGGCTTATTGGATTGTTCTGGGCAGTGAACAGGTCCCTGGAAATAACTCCAACGGAGACCGTACCCGAAACCGACACAGGTGGGCAGGTAGAGTATACCAAGGCGCTTGAGAGAACCATGCTGAAGGAACTCGGCAAATTGCACGCGTAACTTCGGGATAAGCGTGACTCTGCTTTGGGCAACCAGAGTAGAGTGGCACAGGCCAGGGGGTAGCGACTGTTTATCAAAAACACAGGGCTCTGCGAAGCCGTAAGGCGACGTATAGGGTCTGACGCCTGCCCGGTGCCTGAAGGTTAAAGGGAGTTGTGCAAGCAGCGAACTGAAGCCCAGGTAAACGGCGGCCGTAACTATAACGGTCCTAAGGTAGCGAAATTCCTTGTCGGGTAAGTTCCGACCTGCACGAATGGCGTAACGACTTCCCCACTGTCTCCAGCATGGGCTCAGCGAAATTGAATTCCCCGTGAAGATGCGGGGTTCCCGCGGTCAGACGGAAAGACCCTATGAACCTTTACTGCAGCTTCGCCTTGGCGTTAGCAACAACATGTGTAGGATAGGTGGGAGGCTATGAAACCGGGGCGCCAGTCTCGGTGGAGCCATCCTTGAAATACCACCCTTATTGTTGTTGACGTCTAACCGCGGTCCGTTATCCGGATCCGGGACATGGCGTGGCGGGCAGTTTGACTGGGGCGGTCGCCTCCCAAAGTGTAACGGAGGCGCGCGATGGTGGGCTCAGACCGGTCGGAAATCGGTCGTCGAGTGCAATGGCATAAGCCCGCCTGACTGCGAGACTGACAAGTCGAGCAGAGACGAAAGTCGGCCATAGTGATCCGGTGGTCCTGCGTGGAAGGGCCATCGCTCAACGAATAAAAGGTACTCTAGGGATAACAGGCTGATTTTGCCCAAGAGTCCATATCGACGGCAAAGTTTGGCACCTCGATGTCGGCTCATCACATCCTGGGGCTGGAGCAGGTCCCAAGGGTTCGGCTGTTCGCCGATTAAAGTGGTACGTGAGCTGGGTTCAGAACGTCGTGAGACAGTTTGGTCCCTATCTGCCGTGGGTGTACGAGACTTGAGAGGATCTGTCCCTAGTACGAGAGGACCGGGATGGACACACCTCTGGTGGACCTGTCATGGCGCCAGCTGTGCAGCAGGGTAGCTAAGTGTGGACTAGATAACCGCTGAAAGCATCTAAGCGGGAAACTAACCTCAAAACAAGGTCTCGCTGAGAGCCGTGGAAGACCACCACGTTGATAGGCCAGGTGTGGAAGCGCTGTGAGGCGTGTAGCTTACTGGTACTAATAGCTCGATAGGCTTGATCGTTCTTCAGCCAAACCTATGCAAATGCTCTTTGTAGAGCTCAGACATACGATGTCTTCTTCGACTTGATATTACCGGTGCGCCTTACCGCGCGCCGCATGCATCCTTTTTGCTGACCTGGTGGCTATGCCGGGGGTTCCCCACCCGATCCCATTCCGAACTCGGTCGTTAAGTCCCCCTGGGCCAATGGTACTTCGTCTCAAGGCGCGGGAGAGTAGGTCGCCGCCAGGTCCGCTAAAAGGATGCTCCATCAAGTCGATATCTTCAAAGTCCCCCTACCTCACGATCACCAACTACCAACTTCGCCGCGGGGTGGAGCAGCCCGGTAGCTCGTCAGGCTCATAACCTGAAGGTCACAGGTTCAAATCCTGTCCCCGCACCCAAGATATGGAACGGCCTCCTTCGGGAGGCCGTTTTCGTTTGTGCCGCGCGCAACGGCCGCCAAACGCAAACGGCGCGCACCTTTCGATGCGCGCCGTGCAACTCTTCCCCAACGTTCAGGCGATGGAGATCAGCTCGCGACCTCAAAGGCGGCCTCTGTCTTGGCCTTGACCTCATCGACCGTAACGCCGGGGGCCAGTTCGATCAGCCGCACGGGCGTCTTGCCGCGATTGATCTCGAACACGCCCAACTCGGTGATCAGCAGATCCACCACCCCTGCGCCGGTCAGCGGCAGGGAGCAGGCCGTGAGCAGCTTGGGCGCGCCCGACTTTTCACAGTGATCCATCACGACCACCACGCGCTTGACGCCGGCGACCAGATCCATCGCCCCGCCCATGCCCTTGACCATCTTGCCGGGCACCATCCAGTTGGCCAGGTCGCCGGCCTGCGACACCTGCATGCCGCCCAGGATCGACAGGGCGATATGGCCGCCGCGGATCATGGCGAAGCTGTCGGCTGACGAGAAGTACGAGCTGGAGTCCAGCTCGGTGATCGTCTGCTTGCCGGCATTGATCAGGTCGGCGTCTTCCTCGCCCTCGAACGGGAAGGGGCCCATGCCCAGCATGCCGTTCTCGCTCTGCAGCGTGACGCTCATGCCCTCGGGGATGTAGTTGGCCACCAGGGTCGGGATGCCGATGCCCAGGTTCACATAGAAGCCGTCGCGCAGTTCCTTTGCCGCGCGGGCGGCCATGTCGTCACGGGTCCAGGCCATCAAACGGCTTCCTTGGTCGTTTGTTCTCTGGGGCGCGTGGTGACGCGCTCGATGCGCTTTTCGAATGTTGCGCCCTCCACCACCCGGTCGACATAGATGCCGGGGGTGTGAATGTTGTCCTTGTCGAGCGCGCCGATAGCGACGATCTCCTCGACCTCGACCACGGTGGCCTTGCCGGCCGTGGCCATCATCGGATTGAAATTGCGGGCGGTCTTCCGATAGACGAGGTTGCCCTCGGCGTCGGCCTTCCAGGCCTTGACGATCGACAGGTCAGCGGTCAGGCCGCGCTCCATCACATAGAGCTCGCCGTCGAACGCGCGGACTTCCTTGCCTTCGGCGACCAGGGTTCCGACACCGGTCTTGGTGAAGAAGGCCGGAATGCCCGCGCCGCCGGCGCGAATGCGTTCGGCCAGGGTGCCCTGCGGATTGAACTCCAGTTCCAGCTCGCCGCTGAGGTACAGCTGTTCGAACAGCTTGTTCTCCCCCACATAGGACGAGATCATCTTCTTGATCTGGCGGTTCTCCAGCAGGATCCCCAGGCCAAAGCCATCGATGCCGCAATTGTTGGAGACGACCGTGAGGTCCTTCACCCCCGTCTCGCGGATCGCCGCGATCAGGTTTTCCGGAATGCCGCAGAGGCCGAAGCCTCCGGCCATGATGGTCATGCCGTCGAACAGCAGCCCTGAAAGGGCCTCGACCGCATCTGTCTGCACCTTGTCGACCATGGATCCTCCGCCACCAGCCTTTGGCATGCCGATGTTTGGCGAAGGGTCTCGCCCGGCGACCAAAGAAATTCAACCCTTGATGAATAAAAATCCGACACTGGGAGACGCCGCTTGAACGCTCACGACACCAGAGGCGAGGCTAGCACCGCCTCCGCCGGGCCCGCCACCTCTGGTGTGCTGCTGGTTCTGGCCCACCCCGCGCTTGAACGGTCTCGCGCCAATCGGGCCTTGGCCAAGGCGGCCAAGGGTCTTTCCGGCGTCACCTATCGCGACCTCTATGAGACCTATCCCGACTTCGCGATCGATATCGAGGCCGAACAGGCTTCGCTGCTGGCCCATGACGTGATCGCCCTGCAGTTCCCGCTGTACTGGTACTCAACGCCGGCCCTGCTGAAGGAGTGGCTGGACCTGGTCTGGCTGCACGGCTTTGCCTATGGCGAGGACGGCAGGGCCCTGGTCGGCAAGCGCCTGTTCGTCGCTTGCACCACGGGGGCCAGCGCCAAGGCCTATCATGCCCAGGGCTATAATCGCTTCACGATGGACGAGTTTCTCAGGCCGCTGGAGCAGACCGCCCACCTGTGCGGCATGGTCTGGGAGACGCCCTTCGTCGTGCATGGCGCGGCGGTCAAGGACGACGCGGCGCTGAAGGCCGAGGCCGAGCGCTACAAGGCGCGGGTCGCCTCGCTTCTCCTCAAGACAGTGGAGGTCTGAGCCATGCAATCCTTCCTCACCCAGACCCTGTTCTATCTCGGCGCGGCCGTGATTTCGGTGCCCATCGCCAAGCGGCTGGGTCTGGGGTCGGTGCTGGGCTACCTGATCGCCGGCGTCATCATCGGCCCCCACGCCCTGTCGCTGATCGGCGCCCAGGCCGACGTCATGCAGTTCGCCGAGTTCGGCGTGGTCATCCTGCTGTTCCTGATCGGCCTGGAGGTTCAGCCCTCCACCCTGTGGGACATGCGCAAGGCGATCTTCGGCTTTGGCGGCGCGCAGGTGGTCGTCACCTCGGCCGTCATCGCCGGCGTTTCGATGCTGCTGGGCCTGCCCTGGCAGACCGCCCTGGCGGTCGGCATGGTGCTGGCCATGTCGTCCACGGCCATCGTGTTGCAGACCCTGGACGAGAAGGGCCTGAGGCAAGGGCCGGTCGGTCGCGCCGCCTTCGGGATCCTGCTCCTGCAGGACCTGGCGGTGATCCCGATGTTCGCCCTGCTGCCGCTGCTGGCCACCATCGCGCCGCCTGTGCATGGCGAAGCCGGCGGCCATGCCGTCAGCCTGGTCTCGCATCTGCCGATCTGGGCCCAGGGCCTGTCTGTCCTGGCCGCCGTCGGCGCCGTGGTCGGTGGCGGGCGCTATCTGGTTCGGCCGCTGTTCCGCTTTATCGCCAAAGCCCGCCTGCGCGAGATCTTCACCGCTTCGGCCCTGCTGATCGTGGTGGGGGTGGCCAGCCTGATGCAGATGGTCGGACTGTCGCCGGCGCTCGGGGCGTTCCTGGCAGGGGTGGTGCTGGCCGAGAGCGAGTTCCGCCGCGAGCTGGAGACCGACATCGAGCCCTTCCGGGGCCTGCTGCTGGGCCTGTTCTTCATCACCGTCGGCGCGGGCGTCGACCTGCCGCTGATCGCCACCCAGCCCCTGACCCTGATCGGGCTGGTGTTGGGTCTCATGGTGCTGAAGTTCCTGGTCATGCTGGGTTTGGCGCGGTTGTTTGGCGCGCCCCTGCGCGGCGCGGCCGCCGTGGCTACGGCCCTGGCCCAGGGCGGGGAGTTTGCCTTCGTGCTGCTGACCTTCACCGTCGGGGCCGGCGTGATCGGCGCCACACTGGCGGCCCTGCTGACCGCTGCGGTCGCCGTTTCAATGGCCCTGACGCCGCTGGCCATGATCCTGTATGAGCGCGTCGCCGCCGCCCTGGACGCGGCCATTCCCGACGTCACGCCCGATACGGGCGATTTCGATGATGGCGAGCCGGAGATCATCATCGCCGGCTTTGGCCGTTTCGGTCAGATCACCGGCCGCCTGCTGACCGCCAATGGCTTTCGCTCGACGGTTCTGGACAGCGATATCGAGCAGATCGACCTGCTGCGCCGCTTTGGCCGCCGAGTGCATTACGGCGACGCCACGCGCATGGACCTGTTGCGCGCGGCGGGCATCGAGCGGGCCAAGATGCTGATCGTGGCCCTGGACGATCGCGAAAAGACGGTCGAGCTGGTCGAAACCGCTCGCAAGGCCTTTCCCGACCTGGTGATCCTGGCCCGGGCCTGGGATCGTCGCCACGCCTACGACCTGCTGGCCAATGGCGCCGACGCAGTCGAGCGCGAGACCTTCGAGTCCGCCCTGGCCCTGGGCCAGACGGCCTTGCAGAAGCTGGGCTTCCGCGCCCACCGCGCCCACCGCGCCGCCTCGTTCTTCCGGCGTCACGACCGGCGCACCTTCGAGGAGCTGCGTCCGATGTGGGGCGAGGAAGAGGCCTATATCCTGGCGTCGCGCGACGCCGCCAAGACCATGGATCGCCTGCTGGCGGCCGACATGTCGCGCCTGCGTCCGGGCGACGCCGGCGGGGCGTGGGATACGGCCAGCCTGGAGCAGGAGCTGCGGGAGCGGGCGGAAAAGGAAGGGGCGGAGTAGCTCAAATCCTCCCCCTAGCGGGGGAGGTGTCGCCGGAGGCGACGGAGGGGGAAGTGCTGGTGACTCATTGCGATCTTCCCCCACCGGCCTTCGGCCGCCTCCCCCTTCAGGGGGAGGCCTTGTGGCAGCCGGCCCGACTACGTGATCGGGCGCAGAACGATCTCGACCCGGCGGTTCTGGCTGCGGCCCTCGGCCGTGCCGTTGTCGGCGACCGGCTGGCGTTCGCCCATGCCGGCCACGAAGACGCGGTCGCCCAGGACCCGGCCGGCGCCGACCAGATAGCTGGCCACCGAGCTGGCCCGGCGCTCTGACAGGGTCTGGTTATAGGCGTCAGGACCGCTGCTGTCGGCGTGGCCGACCACGTCGATGGTGGTCTGGGGATAGGCGTTCAGGGTGCGGGCCACGTCGTCGAGCACGCGGGTGAACTGCGGCTGCACGTCCGACTGGTCGACGGCGAAGGTCACGTCGCTGGGCATGACCAGCACGATCTGGTCGCCGTTGCGGCGGATCATGACGCCTGAGCCTTCCAGGCTGCGACGGAAGTCAGCCTGCTGACGGTCCATGTAGTTGCCGACCGCGCCGCCGGCCAGGGCGCCGATGCCCGCGCCGATCAGGGCGTTCTTGCGACCCTGCTCGCCCGAATTGGTGTTGGTCAGATAGCCCAGCACCGCGCCGACCCCGGCCCCGCTCAGCACGCCCGTGCCGGTGTTGTTGCGCACTGGCATGCCGGTATAGGGGTCGGTAGTGGTGCAGGCGGTCAGGGCGGCGGCGCCCATCAGCAGCGCAATAAGCGCAGTCTTCTTCATCGTCATGGCTGTCGTCTTCCGTGTCCAAGTCCGGTGCGTGTGGTCACGCTTGATCATCGAGAACGCAAACGCCTCGCTCAGGGTCAAGTTCCATCCTGCGACATGACCCGACGATGAACGGGTCTTCGTTCCGGACAGTTCCCGGTGTAGTAAGCCCCGACTTACTAACTTCCAAGGTTTAGCCCTGTGTCCACGTCCGCGATCGAACCGGTCTCCTTCACGCTCTACAGCAAAGACTTCGAGGGCTTCTCCCAGGCGCTGGGCGCCTCGTTCGAGCGCTACGGTTTCGCCGTGCTGTCGGAGTATGACCTGGATCAGGTCCGCATCGACGCGGCCATCTCGGACGCCAAGGCCTTTTTCGCCCTGCCGGTCGACATCAAGACGCACTATGCCGGCATCAAGGGCGGCGCGCGCGGCTATATCCCGTTCGGCGTCGAGACCGCCAAGGGCGCCACGCACCATGACCTGAAGGAGTTCTGGCACATGGGCCGCGACCTGCCGGCCGGTCACCGGTTCCGCGCCACCATGGCCGACAATGTCTGGCCGGCCGAAATTCCGGCCTTCAAGCATGACGTGTCGTGGTTCTACGGCGCGCTGGACGCCATGGGCGGCAAGGTGCTGGAGGCGATCGCCGTCTATCTGAAGCTGGACAGAAGTTTCTTCAAGCCGACCATCGAGAACGGCAACAGCGTCCTGCGCCTGCTGCACTATCCGCCGATCCCGATCGACGCCACGGGCGTGCGGGCCGGCGCGCACGGCGACATCAACACCATCACCCTGCTGATGGGCGCCGAGGAGGGCGGTCTGGAGCTGCTGGACCGCAATGGCGACTGGCTGCCGATCAACCCGCCGCCGGGCTGCATCGTCGTCAATATCGGCGACATGCTGGAACGCCTGACCAACCACGTCCTGCCCTCGACGATCCACCGCGTGCAGAACCCGCCGCCCGAACGCCGTCACATCCCGCGCTACTCGACGCCGTTCTTCCTGCACTTTGCGCCGGACTACGAGATCAAGACCCTGCCGGGCTGCGTCACGCCGGAAAACCCGGACCGCTATCCGGAGTCGATCACCGCTGATGAGTTCCTCCAGCAGCGGCTGCGCGAGATCAAGCTGGCCTAGCTGGCGTACTCTTCCCCCTCAGGGGGCGGGCTATTGCCTATGGCCAAGAACGGTTGTCATCCCGGACGAGCGCGCAGCGCGAAGATCCGGGACCGACGCCTGAGCGCCGCGTTCCAGGTCGGTCCCGGATCGGCGCCCGGCTTCGCCAGGCTTGTCCGGGATGACAACTTTTTCTGGGCGCAAACTCATATGCGATAGCCCTGCCCGCTAGGGGGGAGGGCCGTGCAGTTACTTCGAGATACGCAGGTTCTGGATCGAGCCGGCGATGGTGTTGAAGACTTCGGTCAATTGCGCCGCGTCGGTGACGTCATAATACTTGTCCGTGCTGGTGGCGCAGGCTTCCAACACGCTCCGGGAGTGGCTCGAGACACCCACGCCGATTGAATAGATGATCACGCCCTTGGCCTTGGCATTGGCGCAGACCTTGGACTGGCGGCTGTCCATCGCGTCGCGCCTTTGCGTGCTACTAGACCCGGCGTCCAGAGCGACGTTTGAGCTGTTCTTCAACCGCTTCTGCCAGACATAGCCATAGCCGCTATAGGTGGAGTCATTGGGGTTGCTGCTTTCGCTCATGACGTTGTCGCCGTCGGTGAGCAGGACCATGATCTTGCTGACGTTCTTGGTCCCGTAGGCCTGGCCGTCGGCGAACGGGGCGTTGGGAGAGACCGCGTGCCAGCCCCACATGGCGCCCATGGCGACGTTGGTGTTACCGGTCGCCACCATCTTGTCGAGCTTGGCCTTGACCAGGTTGGCGTTGGTGCTGGAGCGAACATTGGTCAGGCGCATCACGTCGGTGATGCCACAGCCTTTGTTGGGTCCGCCGTCATCGTCATCAGCACTGCCGGTCAGGTGGCTGGTGTCGTACTTCTGGACATTGCCTTGGCGAACGAACCAGCTGTTGGAGGTGGTCTCGTCATCGGTGATGTAGTTGTTGCTGGACGTATAATAGGTGGTTCCCCGCCAAGAGCTGCCTGACGGCACCGCATTGGCGTCGGGTTCGTCGGGCGCGAAGAACGGGACGAACATCGTCGCCTTGTTGGAATTGGTCGGCGCGGTGTCGGCGATGTCGTAAGGGTCGGGGCGACTCTCAATACAGCCTGTCCAGCTCAACTTCATCTTGTTGAACAGAGCAAAGCGCTCGGTGTTGGTGTCAAATATGTCATCGCCGTAGGCCGTGGGCAGCGTGCCGGTGATCCAGTTGGCGTTCTGAAAAGTCGACCCTACGTTCACCGTCATCGAAAACGGCACGACTGCGATCTTGACCGCGTCCGTGTCCGACGCGCGGGCTGCGGCCCCGCTGAGTACATCGACCAGCGACTTTGAAGCGTCGATCAAGGCGTCGATCTTCTTGCCGCCCGAGCCCAGATCATAGTCCATCGAGCCGGTGTTATCGAGCACCAGGGCCACTTCCAGCTTGTTGACCGAGCGCTGCACTTCGGAGCTGGCGGTCACGGTAGAATTGCCGTTGGTCCACAGGTTGGAGATGATCGGCGTGACGGTCACCGACGCCGCGCCGATAACCTTGTTGCCTGTGCCAGAGGTGAAGGTGGTGTTGGCAGCCGTCAGGGTCAGGCCCAGGCCGGCCATCTCGGCGGCGAAGGCTGCGTCGCCGACCGTATCGAGCCCCGCATCGGTGGTCGCCGTCGAGCGGGCGGCCATCAGGGTGGCGGCGTCCAGGGCGTCCTGCAACTGGCGGCGCTGCACGCTGATCCGGTTCATGTCCAGCAGGCCAAAGGCCAGGATGGAGATCGGCAGGGCCAGAAAGGCGAACTGCACGGCCACCGCGCCGCGCTCGTCGCCGCGCAAGTGCTTGAAAAGGCCGGCCGAAGCGCGCTTTCGGAAATGGAGCACTGCGGCCATCCTGCAACGATTTACCCAAAGTGGGTTAAACTGGTGAACAGTTGGCAAACTTTGATGGTGACCTGGAAACTTGCCTGGCCGCTGCGGGCATCCCTTGAGGCTCCGAACACGCCCCATCGGACGCGTTGGGATTTGCTCGTGCGGATCCTGCCCTAGATCTATTTCGCGATATAAAGACTACGTAGGGCGTCCGCGATATCCTGGAAGGCTTTCAGAAGATTGGCAGTGTCTGTGGCGTCGAAATAATGGCTTTCATCGGTGGCGCAGGTTTTTAAAATATTCTTGATGCCGGTGTCGGTGACATTGAAGGCAACGGTGAACACCTCAATTTTCTGGGCCTTGATGTTGGCGCAGAGTTCAGCCGTATAGGTGTTGGCCTGGGTTGCCGGGCTGCTGGGGTTGGGCGACGGCGAGACGTCGTGTCGCCCATTGCCGGCGTTCATCAGCTTGGAGTTCGCGCCGTCGGTCATCAGCACCATGGCCTTGCGCGGCTTGCGGTTCAGACCCGTGCTGTCATAGGCGGCGGCGTCGGTCAGGGGCTGGGCTGCGGACAGCATGTTGAAGCCCCAGGCCAGGCCGGACGGAATATAGGTGTCGCCGGTGGCGGTCAGCGCCGTGATCGCCGCCTTGACCGTCGACACCGTGCTGGTCAGGCGCGTGAAGGGCGTCGCACAGGTCAGGTTCATGAAACCGGGATAGACCCGCAGCGGGTCGGTATCATTGACGTTCTTGGGATAGGCGGGCGAGCCGACGCAGCCGTAGAACTTGTAGGTGTTGGTGGTCACCTTGTCAGCCGTACAGGTGGTCACCGGCGTGATCGGCGTCGTGACACAATTGATCGACCGGCTGCAGGTTGAGGAATAGGGCACGCCGTCGGTGTATTTGGTGCAGGCATAGGTCTGGGTCTGGCAGGTGGTCTTGGTAGAGACCGTTGTGCAGGTCCCCTTGGTGGTGGTCGTCGTGGTGTAGTCGGCCGGAACGTTGATCCAGCTCTGGTTGCGGTTGGCGATGCCGACATTGACGTACTGGCCGAATGGCACGACGCCGATCTTCACATTGGCAGCGCTATCGGCCGTGAGCTTGTCGACCAACGAGGTCGCGGCGGTTTTCAGGGTCGTCAGCTTGGCGCCGGCCATTGAGCCGGTGGTGTCCAGCACCATGACCAGTTCGACCGGCGCGTCCTGGCCCCGCTTCACCGTCGTCTGCGCCGTTACGGAGACGTCGGCATTGGTCCAGAGATTGGCGATGATCGGCTTCAGGTCGGACTTTACCGTGCCGATGACCGAATTGTCCGCGCCGCCCTTGAAGGTCGAGTCGCTGGCGGCAACGGTGATGCCAAGCCCGGCAATCTCCGCCGCAAAGGCGGCGTCGCCGATGGTGTCGATCTGGGCGTCGGTGGTGGCGTTGGCCCGGGCGGCGAAAAGGGTCGAGGCATCCAGGGCGTCTTGCAACTGCTGGCGTTGGATACTCACCCTATTCATGTCCAGCAGGCCAAAGCCAAGCAGGGCGATCGGCAGGGCCAGAAAGGCGAACTGCACCGCGACCGCGCCGCTTTGGCTGGCCCGCAGGCGACGGCCGAGCCGGCGAAGGGCGTCGCGCGGCGACGGGAAAAGGCAGCGTTGACCGCTCATGGCGAATATCCCGACGGATTGACTCGGTCAGCTATGCCCCGATGTTCGTATACAATCCGCCAACATTGAGCCGACCCCGGCCCAGGGCAGCTTCGACAAGCGCGTCGCCGAGCGCTAAACAGCGCCCATGCCGTTCACCGCCACCGTCATGACCATGTTCCCTGAGGCCTTTCCCGGCCCGCTCGGCGTCTCGATGATCGGGACCGCCTGGAAGGAAGAAGACCTGTGGCGATTGGAAACACTGGACATTCGGCCCTTTTCCAAGGATAAGCGCGGCTTCCTCGACGACACCCCTGCGGGTGGCGGCGCGGGAGCGGTACTCAAAGCGGACGTCATCGCCGCCGCGCTGGATAGCGTGGAGGTCGGTGGGCGGCCGCTTTTGTACATGAGCGCCCGGGGTCGGCCCCTGACCCAGGCGCGTGTTCGACAGTGGAGCGAGGCGCCCGGGATCATCGTCCTGTGCGGCCGTTTCGAGGGGGTGGACCAGCGGGTGCTCGACGCCCGGGGGTTCGAGGAGGTCTCGGTCGGAGACGCGGTGCTCGCCGGTGGCGAGGCGGCGGCGATGGTCGTGATCGAGGCGTGTGTTCGACTTGCCCCGGGGGTTCTGGGGAACATCGAGAGCACGCTGGAAGAAAGCTTCGAGGACGGTCTCCTCGAGCATCCGCAATATACGCGACCGCGGACGTTCGAAGGACTGGATATCCCCGAGGTGCTGCTGTCTGGCGATCACAAGCGGATCAACCAGTGGCGCAACAGTATGCGTGAAGAGACGACACGCGAGCGGCGGCCCGATCTTTGGGAAGCGCATCTCGCCAATCAACAGGCAAAAGGCGGCCCGACCAAGGGTAAGCCCAAAGGAGACTGAGACCATGGCGATCAACATCATCAAGCAACTCGAGCAGGAAGAATCTGCGCGTCTGCTGGCCGTCCGGGCGATCCCCGACTTCCAGGCCGGCGACACCCTGCGCGTCAACGTGAAGATCAAGGAAGGCGAGCGCGAACGCGTTCAGGCCTACGAGGGCGTCTGCATCGCCCGCTCGGGCGCCGGCATCCATGAGAGCTTCACGGTCCGCAAGATCTCGTTCGGCGAAGGCGTGGAGCGTCTGTTCCCGCTGCTGTCGCCCAACATCGAAAGCATCGAAGTCAAGCGTCGCGGCGTCGTCCGTCGCGCCAAGCTCTACTACCTGCGCGACCGTCGCGGTAAGTCGGCGCGCATCGCCGAACGCCAGACGATCCGCAAGGAAAAGGGCGCCGCCGAATAGGCTGCCCTTCCTGCGACCTGAACGAGGCCCCGGTGGAAACGCCGGGGCCTTTTTCTTTGCCTCGTTTTCTGTCCCGGTCTCGACCCATCTGGGCGAGATCGCTCTTTAGTGCGGTCGCACGCTTCTTGACAGAACCCGTCTTTGGGCTGACCGTCGTGTTACCCCCACCGCTCAGGCGACGGGGTTTCAGACCGCTCCCTTCCAGGGTGTGGCCGGTTTCAAGGACCTCAGGTCTCGAAACCAAATGACAACAGGGCGCGCTCCCATGTCTCACGCGAGCGGGGCGCGCCCATTCTTGTTCTGCGACGTCGCCAGTCGGCCACGCCCGGCAAGAAATTGTCGCCAGCCCGGCCCGGGACTGGATTTTCACGCATGATCCGCCCTATATCCCCGCCATGTCCGGCAAAACCCTTTACGACAAGATCTGGGACGCCCACGTCGTCAGCGAGGCTGATGGTGAAGCGATCCTCTATATCGACCTGCACCTGATCCACGAGGTGACCACCCCGCAGGCCTTCGCCGGCCTGCGCGCGGCCGGTCGCAAGGTTCGCCGTCCCGACCGCACCCTGGCCGTGGCCGATCACAATATCCCCACCGAGGGCCAGGCCCTGGGGGTCGACGCTGTCGCCGACGAAGAGGCCCGCCTGCAGCTGCAGACCCTGGCCCGCAACGTCAAGGACAACGGCATCGAGTTCTTCCCGATGGGCGACATCCGCAACGGCATCGTCCACGTGGTCGGTCCCGAGCAGGGCCGCACCCAGCCGGGCATGACCATCGTCTGCGGCGACAGCCACACCTCGACCCACGGCGCCTTCGGGGCCCTGGCCCACGGCATCGGCACGTCGGAAGTCGAGCACGTCCTGGCCACCCAGACCCTGCGCCAGAAGAAGTCCAGCAACATGCTGGTCCGCGTCGACGGCCAGCTAGGCCCCGGCGTCACCGGCAAGGACATCGCCCTGGCCGTGATCGGCGAGATCGGCACCGCCGGCGGCACCGGCTATGTCATCGAGTTCGCCGGCGAGGCCATCTCGGCCCTGTCGATGGAAGGCCGCATGACCCTGTGCAACCTGACCATCGAGGGCGGCGCCAAGGCCGGTCTGATCGCGCCCGATGAGAAGACCTACGCCTATATCCAGGGCAAGCCCGCCGCCCCCAAGGGCGCGGCCTGGCAGATGGCCCAAAATCACTGGAAGAGCTTCTTCAGCGATCCCGACGCCGTCTTCGACCGCACCGTGACGATCGACGCCTCGACCCTGGTCCCGATGGTCACCTGGGGCACCAGCCCCGAGGACGTGATCCCGGTGACCGGCAATGTGCCCGACCCCGAAAGCTTCGCCACCCCCGACAAGCGCGCCGCCGCCCACCGGGCCCTGGACTATATGGGCCTGACCGCCGGCCAGCCGATCAGTGAGGCGCGTATCGACCGCGTCTTCATCGGCTCCTGCACCAACAGCCGGATCGAAGACATGCGCGCCGCCGCCGCCGTGGTGCAGGAAGCCTTCCTGCACGGCCGGCTGGTCGCCGACCACGTCACGGCCATGGTCGTGCCGGGCTCGGGCCTGGTCAAGGAACAGGCCGAGGAAGAGGGCCTGGACGCCATCTTCAAGGCTGCGGGCTTTGACTGGCGTGAGCCGGGCTGCTCGATGTGCCTGGCCATGAACCCCGACAAGCTGGAGCCGGGCGAGCGCTGCGCCTCGACCAGCAACCGCAATTTCGAAGGCCGCCAGGGCCGCGCCGGCCGCACCCACCTGGTCTCGCCGGCCATGGCGGCGGCGGCGGCCATCGCCGGCCATCTGGTCGATGTGCGCACCTTCCTCGAGGAGACCGTCTGATGCAGGCCTTCACCCGCCTCGACGGCCGCGCGGTCCCGCTGTCGCTGGCCAATATCGACACCGACCAGATCATCCCCAAACAGTTCCTGAAAACCGTGGAGCGCGAGGGGCTGGCCAAGGGCCTGTTCTACGACTTCCGCTTCGACGGCGAGGGCAAGCCGATCGACGACTTCGTCCTGAACCGGCCGGAGTACAAGGGCGCCAGCGTGATGATCGCCGGCGACAATTTCGGCTGCGGCTCGTCGCGCGAGCACGCCCCCTGGGCGCTGATGGACTTCGGGATCATGTGCGTGATCTCGACCAGCTTCGCCGACATCTTCAACAACAACTGCTTCAACAACGGCCTGCTGCCGGTGGTGCTGGCGCCCGAGGAGATCGCCGTCCTGATGGACGAGGCCAAGGGCGGCAACCACATGGTCAGCATCGACCTCGAGGCCCAGACCGTGATCTCGCCCTCGGGCAAGACCTTCGCCTTCCAGATCGATCCGGTGCGCAAGGACAAGATGCTGCGCGGCCTGGACTTCATCGGCGAGACGATGATGCACGGCGCCGACATCGACCAGTATGAGAGCAAGCGGGCGATCAGCGAGCCCTGGCTGGAAGTGTAGCACTCTTCCCTCCCCCTTGGATGGGGGAGGGGCAGGGGTGGGGGTGACACCGCCGGCGGGCCTCGGCTCGGCTGCGCTACATCCTGAACCTCTTTCACCCCCATCCCCGCCCTTCCCCCATCGAGGGGGAAGGGAGAGACTGAACCCATGACCCTCATCCTCGCCGGCACCGTCCGCATTGCCCCCGAACGCCTGGCCGAGCTGCGCCCGCACCTGCGTGCCCAGGTCGAGGCCACGCGCCAGGAGCCGGGCTGCCTGGACTATGCCCTGACCGAAGACCCGCTCGATCCCGGCCTGATCCGGGTCTATGAGCACTTCACCGACAAGCCGCCCTGGCCTTCCACCGCGCCACGCCGCACATGGCGACCTGGCGGGCGGCCTGCGCGGCGCTGGGCACCTATGGCCGTGACCTGTCGTCGTTCGACGTTTCTGACTACCGCAAGATCTAGGAAGCCCTCCGATGTCCACGCTTCTCCTGCTGCCCGGCGACGGGATTGGTCCCGAGGTTTGCGCCCAGGTGCGCCGCGTGGCGGCCGCCCTGACGCCAGACCTGAACGTCGAAGAGGCCATCTATGGCGGCGCCAGCTATGACGCCCACGGCACGCCGCTGACCGACGAGGTCCGTGACCGGGCCCTGGCCAGCGACGCGGTGCTGATGGGCGCCGTCGGTGGGCCGCAATGGGCCGCCGCGCCCCGCCACCTGCGTCCGGAAGCGGGCCTGCTGGGCCTGCGCAAGGCGATGGACGTCTATGCCAACCTGCGCCCGGCCTATTGTTTCGAAGCCCTGGCCGACGCCTCCAGCCTCAAGCGCGAGCTGGTCTCGGGCCTGGACATCATGTTCGTCCGTGAACTGACGGGCGGCGTCTATTTCGGCGAACCGCGCGGGATCACCGACCTGGGCAACGGTCAGAAGCGCGGCGTCGACACCCAGGTCTATACGACCGCCGAGATCGAGCGCGTCGCCCGCGTCGCCTTCGAACTGGCCCGGGGCCGGACCAATCGCGTCGCCTCGGCCGAGAAGTCCAATGTCATGGAATCGGGCCTGTTGTGGAAGCAGGTCGTCACCGAACTGCACGCCCGCGACTATGCCGACGTCCAGCTGGAGCATATCCTGGCCGACAACTGCGCCATGCAGCTGGTCCGCGCGCCCAAGCAGTTCGACGTCATCGTCACCGACAACCTGTTTGGCGACATCCTGTCGGACGCCGCCGCCATGCTGACCGGCTCGCTGGGCATGCTGCCCTCGGCGGCGCTGGGCGCAGCTGGCAAACCGGGCCTGTACGAGCCGATCCACGGCTCGGCCCCCGACATCGCCGGCAAGGGCGTCGCCAATCCGCTGGCCGCCATCCTGTCGTTCGAAATGGCCCTGCGCTGGTCGCTGGGCCAGCCGGACGCCGCCGACACTCTGCTGGGCGCCGTCAAGGCGGCCCTGGACGGCGGGGCGCGGACCCGCGACCTGGGCGGCTCGCTGTCGACGGTCGAGATGGGCGACGCGGTTCTGGCGAAGCTTTAGAGCGCGGAAAGTCCTCCCCCTGAAGGGGGAGGGGATCGCGAAGCGATCGGAGGGGGTAGTGCTGCTGCCTCGGCGGGGTCTTCCCCCACCGGCCTGACGGCCGCCTCCCCCTTCAGGGGGAGGACGACAGCCAAGCGATTGGCGGGACAGTGGCGCTCGGCGGCTACTCCGCCGCCCCGGCCTGGGCCGGCTGGCGCACGCCCATCGGGCGCAGGTTCAGGTCCTGGAACAGGGCGCTGTCTTCGTCTTGGCCCGGCAAGGGGGTGGTCAAGAGCTTGCCGCCGACGAAGATCGAGTTGGCGCCGGCCAGGAAGCACAGGGCCTGCAGCTCTCGGCTCATCTCGTCGCGGCCGGCCGACAGGCGGACCATGGACCGGGGACAGACGAGGCGGGCCACGGCGATGGTGCGGACAAATTCGATCGAGTCGATGGCCTTGGCCCCATCGGCCAGCACCCGGTCGCCCAGCGGCGTGCCGCTGATCGGCACCAGGCCGTTGATCGGCAGGCTGTCGGGGTGGCTGGGCAGGGTGGCCAACTGGTGCAGCAGGCTGGCGCGGTCGCGGCGCGTCTCGCCCATGCCGACGATGCCGCCGCAGCAGGTGCTCATGCCGGCGTCGCGGACATGGGCCAGGGTGTCGAGCCGCTCTTGATAGGTGCGGGTCGTCACCACGTCGGCATAGTATTCCGGGCCGGTGTCGAGGTTGTGGTTGTAGTAGTCGAGGCCGGCGTCCTTCAGCGACTTGGCCTGGTCAGCCGTCAGCATGCCCAGGGTGGCGCAGGTTTCCAGGCCCAGGGCTTTGACGCCGCCGATCATGGCCGCCAGCTTCGGAAGGTCGCGGTCCTTCAGCTCGCGCCAGGCCGCGCCCATGCAGAAGCGTTGCGCGCCGCCGTCGCGGGCCGCGCGGGCCTTGGCGATGACGACATCGGCGTCCATCAGCTTCTCGGCTTTCAGGCCGGTCTTGAAGTGAGCGGACTGGCTGCAATAGCCGCAGTTTTCCGCGCAGCCGCCGGTCTTGACCGACAACAGCTGCGAAAGCTGCACTTCAGAGGGATCAAATCCGGCGCGGTGAACGTTAGCGGCCTGGAACACCAGCTCCATGAAGGGCTGATCGAACAGGGCCTCGACCTGGGTCAGGGTCCAGTCGTGACGGGGTTGTGCGGCATTGATTTGCGTCATGGCGCGCACGTTTGAACCGCGTAAAGCCGCTTGGCAAGTCGCCGCCGCCGCGCCATAGGCCTTTGCAGCCGAACAGCGCGCCAGCGGCCAGGCCGAGGGCCAGGATGGGAACATGGATCGAGAAATCGAGCTGAAATTCCTGATCGCCCCGGAGGCGGCCGACGCGATTCTGACCTTGCTGAGCGATGAGGGAGGCGGGGAGAGCGCCGTTCACCAGCTGGACGCCACCTATTTCGACACCCCCGCTCACGCCCTGCGTCAGGCGGGCTTTGGCCTGCGGGTTCGTGACGGCGAGGGCGGCCGCAAGCAGACCCTGAAATCGGCTTCGGCGGGCGGGATCTTCGCACGCGGCGAATGGGAGACCGCCATCGCCGGCCCGGGTCCGGACGATGCGGCCCTGGCGGCGACGCCGGCGGCGGCGGTCGTCAATGGGCAGGCTCTGCACCCGGTGTTCACCACCAAGGTCGAGCGCACGGTGCGCGTGATCCGCCGGGGCGAGACGGTGATCGAGGCGGTGGTGGATCGCGGCGAACTGATCGGCCAGACGCGCCGGGCGCCAGTCTGTGAACTGGAGCTTGAACTCAAGGCCGGGTCGCCGGCGGCGCTGTTCGACCTGGCGCGGGACCTGGCGCAGCGGGTCGCGCTGCGCCTGTCGCTGGTCAGCAAGGCCGAGCGCGGTTACGGCCTGGTCGCTACTGGCCAGTCGGCGTCCGAGACGCACCGCTCGCCCGCCCAGCTGACGCCCGACATGAGCGTCGGCGAGGCCCTGCAGGCGGTCGGACGCGCGGCCCTGTCCCAGCTGTGCGCCAGCGTCGAGGCTCTGCGCGAGCGCCCCGGTCCCGAGGGCGTGCATCAACTGCGGGTCGCCGCGCGCCGCATGCGGGCGCTGCTCAAGGCGTTCAGGCCGCTCTCGGCTGGACCTGAGGCCCTGGCCCTCGACCGCGAACTCAGCTGGCTGGCCGGCGAGCTGGACATGGCCCGGGACCTGGATGTCCTCATCGCCGAAGTCTGGCGACCGACCTCGACGGACCCGCAGGCCCAGGGCGCGGCCGCCTTTGGACGGGCGCTGCTGGCGGCCCAGGCCAGCGCCTATCTGCGCATGGAGGCGGCGCTGGAAAGCCCCCGCGGCCGCGCCCTGCTGCTGGAGGCCGCCGCCTGGCTGGAGGTCGGGTCCTGGACCGCCGCCCCGGACCTGGCCGCCGTCCGCGACGCGCCGGCGCCCGCCTTTGCCGCTGGAATGCTCAAGCATCGTCGCCATGTTCTGGTGAAGAAGAGCGCGCACCTCCAAGACCTGGACCCGCCGACCCGCCATGGCCTGCGCCTGAAGGGCAAGACGCTGCGCTATGCCGCCGCTGACCTGGCCGGCCTGTTCCCTGAGCACCCCAAGCGCACCGAACGCTTCATCGCGGCGACCAAGGCCTTGCAGGACGCCCTGGGCCGCCTCAACGATCTGCATGTCGGCCCCGATCTGGCGCGCAGCGTCGCCTTGGCTAGCGGCGAGCCCGAGGCGAGCCTTGCGGCCGCGCGACTGGCCCGCGGCGGCGATGAGGCGCGCCTGATGCGCCAGGCCCGCCAGGCCCGCGACGCCTTTGCCGAGGCAAGGGCCTTCTGGTGAAGTCTGGCCCATATAAAGATATCTTTATGCGTTAATTGCCCGGAAGGGCCGCCCGCGCTATAAGGCTGGCAAGACATTCACCGACCGCAGGAGCCGACCGTGGCCGACTACATCGTCAAGGACATCTCGCTCGCCGATTACGGCCGCAAGGAAATCGCCATCGCCGAGACCGAAATGCCCGGTCTGATGGCCACCCGCGCCGAATACGGCCCGGGCCAGGTCCTGAAGGGCGCCCGCATCGCCGGCAGCCTGCACATGACCATCCAGACCGCCGTCCTGATCGAGACCCTCACCGCCCTGGGCGCTGAAGTCCGCTGGGCGTCGTGCAACATCTTCTCGACCCAGGACCACGCCGCAGCCGCCATCGCCGCCACCGGCGTGCCGGTGTTCGCCTTCAAGGGCGAGAACCTGGTCGAGTACTGGGAATACGCCCACAAGATCTTCGAATGGCATGACGGCGGCTATCCGAACCTGATCCTCGACGACGGCGGCGACGCCACCCTGCTCTGCGTACTGGGCCCCAAGGCCGAGAAGGACCCGACCCTTCTCGACAACCCGCAGAACGAGGAAGAAGAAGCCCTCTACGCCGTGATGAAGACGTATCTGGCCGAAAAGCCGGGCTTCTACACCGCCATCCGCAACGCCATCACCGGCGTGTCGGAAGAAACCACCACGGGCGTCCACCGCCTGTATCAGATGGCCATCAAGGGCGACCTGCCGTTCCCGGCCATCAACGTCAATGACAGCGTCACCAAGTCCAAGTTCGACAACCTGTATGGCTGCCGCGAAAGCCTGGTCGACGCCATCCGTCGCGGCACCGACGTGATGCTGTCGGGCAAGGTCGCCGTGGTCTGCGGCTATGGCGACGTGGGCAAGGGCTCGGCCGCTTCGCTGCGTCAGGGCGGCGCTCGCGTGATCGTCACCGAAGTCGACCCGATCTGCGCCCTGCAGGCGGCGATGGAAGGCTATGAGGTCCAGACCCTGCAGGACGTCGCGTCCAAGGCCGACATCTTCGTCACGGCCACGGGCAACAAGGACGTCATCACGCTGGACGACATGCGGATGATGAAAAACAACGCCATCGTCTGCAACATCGGCCACTTCGACAGCGAGATTCAGATCGCCGCCCTGCGCAACTTCAAGTGGGACGAGATCAAGCCGCAGGTCCACCACGTGGAATTCCCGGACGGCAAGAAGCTGATCGTGCTGTCGGAAGGCCGTCTGGTGAACCTGGGTAACGCCACGGGTCACCCCTCGTTCGTGATGAGCGCCAGCTTCACCAACCAGACCCTGGCCCAGATCGAACTGTGGACCAACAAGGCCTCGTACGAGAACCAGGTCTACACCCTGCCCAAGCACCTGGACGAGAAGGTCGCCTTCCTCCACCTGGAGAAGCTGGGCGCCAAGCTCTCGACCCTGCGCCCCGATCAGGCCGCCTATATCAACGTGCCGGAAAACGGCCCGTTCAAGCCGGATCACTACCGCTACTAGGATCGCCTTAAGGCGACTGGATCAGGCCCGCTCGCGGAAACGCGGCGGGCCTTTTTCGTGGGCCCGGCGCCGAAAGCGTCGCTGTTGCGTTGATAGGGTGGCAGGAGCCCCCAATGTCCGCAGAACACGACGCCAGACTCGCCAGCCTGATCATCGAGAACGCCCTCGGCTACGCCATCTTCACGATGGACTTGGAAGGTCGTGTGACCAGCTGGAGCCGCGGCGCCGAGACGGTGCTGGGCTATAGCCGCGAGGAGGCGATCGGCATGGCCTTCGGCGAGCTCTTCACCATCCCCGACCGCGAAACGGGCGCGGACAAAAAGGAGCTCGAAAACGCCAAGCAGATGGGCCGGGCCGAGGACACCCGCTGGCACCTGCGCAAGGACGGCGCCCGCTTCTGGGGCAATGGTATGACCATGGGGATCTTCGAGCCGGAACTGACCGGCCTGATGAAGATTCTGCGCGACGAAACCCCGGCCAAGCTGGCCGAGGACCAGCGGGTGCTGCTGCTCAACGAACTGAACCACCGGATCAAGAACACCCTGGCCACGGTGCAGTCGATCACCGAGCAGACGCTGCGCGCCGCCAAGGTCGATCCCGCCATCCGCAACGACCTGACCAATCGCCTGATGGCGGTGTCTGACGCCCACAACGTGCTGGTTGACGAGAGCTGGGCAGGCGCCGACCTTGGTGCCATCGTGCGCCAGGCGCTGGCCCCCCATGACCATAAGGACAACAGCCGCTTCAGGATCGACGGCCCTCTGGTCTGGCTCAGCCCGCAGCAGGCGGTGGCCATGGCCCTGGCCCTGCACGAACTGGCGACCAACGCGCTCAAATATGGCGCCCTTTCCACCGCGAGCGGCCAGGTCGAGATCGCCTGGAACCTGTCGTACAATCAGCTGGGCGCGCGCCAGATCAGCCTGCTCTGGCGCGAGCTGGGCGGACCGCCGGTCACGCCGCCGGCGCGCACGGGGTTTGGCACCCGCCTGATCGCCCGAACCTTCGGCCAGGAAAGCGGCGGCCAGGCGCGGATCGACTATCTGCCACAGGGCGTGCAGTGCGCGATGCAGCTGCCGCTGTCGGTCAGCGGCGAAGAGCCGGCGGCCTGGGCCTCGCTCGTCGCCGACCAGATCAGCCCGCACCGCGCCGCCGCGGTGGTCCGGGCCGACGCCAGGGGCGAGACCGACTCGCCGATTTCCTGAGCGCATAGCCGGATACGCCCAGCGACGCCCTGTTCAAGTTGGCCACGGTCCGGTAAGCCGCTTGCCATGCCACTCGCCTTGATCATCTCCAGCCATGTCGCCGGCAGCCGCGTCGGCGCATCGGCCCAGGCCACAGCGCTTGTCCAGTTCCGCATCGACTCGATGGTCGTTCCGACCGTGCTGTTCGGCCGCCACCCCGGCTGGGGCGTGCCCGGCGGGGCGCCTGTGCCGATCGAGGTTCTGGAAGGCATGCTCGACGGCCTGGAGGCCAATGGTCTGTTTGGCCTGACCGACATCGTCATCACCGGCTATTTCGCCAGCGCCGCCCAGGTGCGCGCCGCCGCCCGCGCCATCGACGCCGTGCGCGAGGCCCCTCGCGAAGGCGCCGCCAGCCGCAAGCCCTCGATCATTGTCGACCCCACCATGGGCGACGCCGGCAAGGGCCTCTACGTGCTGCCCGAGGTGGCTGAGGCCATCGCCGCCGAGCTGATCCCCCGCGCCGACGTGGTGGCCTGCAATGCCTGGGAGCTGAAGAAGCTGACCGGGGCCGACGCCCGCGATCCGCAATCGGCCATGCGCGCCGCCCGCCTGCTGGGCAAGCCGACCCTGGTCTCATCCGTCCATCGCGGGGCCGAGATCGGCGTCGTCCTGGCGGACCGCAAGGAGGCCTGGCTGGCCGCCCACGCCAAGGCCGAGCGCTCGCCCAGCGGCACGGGCGATCTGCTGACCGCCCTCTATGCCGCCTCGATCCTGGAAGGCCAGACCCTGTCCTACGGCCTGGCCCGCGCCGTCGGCGGCGTGGCCGAGACCGTGACGGCGGCCAATATCTGGAACGCGCCGGAGCTGCCGATCGTGGCCATGGGCGCGCGGATCAAGCAGACCTCGCCCACCGTGCGTATCGAGCGACTGGCCTAGAAGGACGTGTCATCCCGGCCAAGCGCGAAGCGCGCCGAGCCGGGACCGCCGGAAGCTCGGCGTTTGTTGCGGTCCCGGGTCTTCGCTGCGCTTCGCCCGGGATGACAATGAGGTTGGGCGTGCGGTAGACCGTTTGCATGACCGACATCACCGGCGTCTGCCCCGATCGCTTTTCCCGCGTCCGCGACGTGTTCGAGGCCAATTTCGCCGACGGCGGCGAGCTGGGCGCCCGGTTCGCCTTCGCCGTCGAGGGCGAGATCGTCGTCGACCTGGTGGGCGGCCATGCCGATCGCCAGCGCAGCATCCCCTTCGGTCCAGACACCCTGACGGCGCTGTTTTCCACCACCAAGGCTGTCGCGTCCCTGATGGTCGCGCGCCTCGTCGACGAAGGTCGCCTGGCCTATGACCAGCCCGTCGCCGATGTCTGGCCGGAGTTCGCCCAGGCCGGCAAGCAGGACATCACGGTTGAGCAGGCCATGTCGCACCAGGCTGGCCTGTCGGGCTTTCCCGACCAGACCGATCCGGCCATCTGGTTCGACTGGGACGCCACCTGCGCCAAGCTGGCGGCCATGGCCCCGCTGTTCCCGGTCGGGACGGCCAGTGGCTATCATCCCGTCACCTTCGGCTATCTGGCCGGCGAGATCTTCCGCCGCGTCGATGGCCGGACGATGGGAACGGCCCTGCGCGAGGACATCGCCCAGCCGTTTGGCCTGGACCTCTGGATCGGTCTGCCCGACAGCGAGCACGCCCGCACCGCCGAACTGATGCGCCCCACGACCCTGCCGAAGTTCGGCGAGATGAACGCCGCCGTGAAGGCCGCCTTCATGACCGCGTGGGCTGCGCCCTCGGGCCGGGGCACGGACGAGTGGCGCCGCGTCGAGATCCCCTCGGCCAATGGTCATGCCACCGCGCCGGCCCTGGCGCGGCTGATGGGCGCCCTGGCCAATGGCGGGGTGCTGGACGGCAAGTCGCTGATCACCCCGGCCGGGATCAAGGCCGCGACCGCTGAACGCATCGTCGGCCGGGACCTGGTGCTGCCCTATGACATCAGCTGGGGCGCGGGTTTCATGCGCAACACGCCCAACTTCTTCTATGGCCCGACCGCCGAGGCGTTCGGCCATTCGGGCTGGGGCGGGTCTTGCGCCTTCGCCGATCCGACGACGGGCGTGTCCGGATCCTATGTGATGAACAAGCAGGGCAACGCCCTGATCGGCGACCCCCGCGCGGTGCGGCTGATCGAGGCGGCCTACGCCTGCCTTTAGCGCGATCTAGAGCATCGTGCGGAAAAGTGGATGCCGGTTTTCCGCAAAAACGATGCGAAAATAAAAAGCTAGAGCGAAGTGCGCGATTCTTGTATCGCGCGTTTCGATCTAGAAGCTGGCGCGCAGGGCCGTGGTCAGGCGCAGATTGTCCTGCCGCCGATCTTCGCCAAGGCGGACACGGTCCGGGCGGTCGGCGGTGACAAACACGCCTTCGACGACCAGATCCAGCGTCGCGCGGAGCGGTTGAGTCCAGGCCAGCGTCGCGGCCCAGCCATGCTCGGCATTGTTGTCGCGGTCCTTGAAGCTGCGATCATCGGTGGAGAACTGCTCAAGCCGCGTCGTGATCGCGCCGCTGCGAAGGTCGCGCGACATCAGGATGAAGGCACTCTGAAAGCCGACATCGGCGACGGTCTGGCCCAGAAGGCGTGGCCCCATGCTGGCCTCGCCCTGCATGGCCTGGACGAGCACCTCTGTCTTGGCGTCGGGCGACCAGCGCGCGCCGGCCTGGATGAAGCGCGTCCGCCAAGCGTACTGGCCGTTGACCACCGTGGTGCGGTCGCCATTGTTGTCATAGGCCAGCAAGCTAACGTCGAGGGTTTCGATCGGCTTGATGTCGAGGCGACCATAGGCGCCCCAACGCCCGTCCACCTCATCGACGGGCCGGGTTCGTGTCGCCTGTTTCCCCACAAACATCCCGGGCACCGGCGGCAGGGGCAGGGCGCCGTTCCAGGTGGCGCGCAGGTCATGCAGGGCCCAGCCCCGAAACGCCAGCAGCGTGCCGGAGGTGTCGTTGCCCTGGAAGCCGGCCACTGTCAGGCCCACAGGGCGACCGATGGCTGTGGTGCGCGCCGTCAGTTCCAGACCGGCCGTCTTCACCTCTTCGGCGACCCAGCTGTTGATCGCCGACGGGGTCAGCGAGCGCGACAGCGACCACTCCGAGCCATCGTGTTCCAGCGAGATCGGCGGGAAGAACAGACCCGCGCGACCCGACAGGCGCAGCGGCGCGCCGGGAGAGGGGCGCAGGGTCAGATAGGCTTCGTCGAGACCGACGCGCGGGGAAAGGGCTGACTGGACGTCGGCGCTGACCAAGGCCCCGAACCGGCCGCCGAGGCTGGGCCGCCAGGCGATGATGGCGCCGGCCGTCGCCGTCTCGCCGCTGCCCGCCTTGCCAAGCCCGCGATCGACCCAGGATCGTTCGCTGTCCCCGACCGACAGTCCCACAGTCGCCACGCCGGAGAACGGCTCACGCGACAGCAGCGATTGGCCTGCGGCCGACGAAAAGCTCGTCAGGGCTCCAGTGAGGCTGACCAGGAGAAGGCGCAGGATGACCGACATGGCCACCAGACCTATCAACGGGTTGCTGAGGTCCGGTTAATGACGGTCAGGTCGCCGCCGCCACCCCCCGCGTCCGCTTCCAGGCCCCGTAGGCGAACACCGCCACGCCGGCCCAGATAAAGGCGAAGGACAACGCCCGCATCGGCGTGACAGCCTCGCCCAGGGCGATTCCGACCCCGAACTGCAGGGTCGGGGCCAGGAACTGCAGGAAGCCCATGGCGCTCAGCGGCATGCGCCGCGCCGACCAGGCGAACAGGGCCAGCGGCACGACGGTGGCGGGGCCGGCCAGCAGCAGCAAGGTGGTCACGCCCGCCCCGCCGCCGAAGTGGCCGGCGCCGGTCGATTGCAGGTGCAGCACATAGAAAAGGCCCGGCACGGCCAGATAGGCGCACTCGATGAACAGGCCGGTCTGGGCGTCGGCCTTCACCTGCTTGCGCAGGATGGCGTAGGCGCAGAAGCTCAGGGCCAAGCCCAGCGAGATCACCGGCAGATGGCCCAGGGCGGCGGTCTGGATCGCCACGCCCACCACAGCCAGGCCGATGGCGATGGCGCCCTCGCGGCTGATCCGTTCACGGAACAGGATGGCGCCCGCCGCCATGTTCATCAGCGGATTGATGTAATAGCCCAGGCTGGCCTCGATCACCTGCCCGGCGTTCACCGCGAACACATAGATCGTCCAGTTGATGAAGATGGCCGCTGTCGAGCAGGCCAGGATCAGCAGGGTCTTGGGCTGGCGCAGCACCGCCGCCAGCTGGCCCGCCTGCCTGGCCAGCAGCACGGCCATGAAGGCCCAGGGCGCCGCCCACAGGGTACGGTGGGCGATCATCTCCCAGGAGCCGACGCCCAGCTTGGCCAACAGGTGGAAATACAGCGGCAGGAAGCCCCACAGCATGTAGCAGCCCACCGCGGCGATCACGGCTGTCCGGGCTTCGTCCGGGGTCTTGCTCAAGTCCGCCGACATGGCGCTGGTCCTTCAATCACAAACGAAAAGGGCTCCCGAGACCTTAAGTCCCGGGAGCCCCTAAATCCGCCACCCGCCTGTTGCGGAAGGGGGTTCAGGCCGGGGTTTTCTGCTTGATCAGACCCTTGTCGTGCAGAAGCTGCGCGATCTGCACGGCGTTCAGCGCGGCGCCCTTGCGCAGGTTGTCGGCCACGCACCACAGCACGATGCCGTTCTCGACGGTGGGATCGGTGCGGATGCGCGAGACATAGACCGGGAACTCGCCGGCGCATTCCTTGGGCGTCATGTAGCCGCCGTCTTCGCGCTTATCGATGACTTCCACGCCGTCGGCGTCGCGCAGGATCTCGCGGACATCGTCCTCGTCCAGCGGGGTTTCAAACTCGATATTGATCGCTTCGGCGTGACCCACCATGACCGGCACGCGCACGCAGGTGGCGACCAGCTTGATCGACGGATCCAGGATCTTCTTGGTCTCCGCCATCATCTTCCACTCTTCCTTCGTGAAGCCGTCCTCCATGAAGCTGTCGATGTGGGGGATCACGTTGAAGGCGATCTGCTTGGTGAACTTCTTGGGCGGCGGCGCGCCCAGGACGAACACGCCCTTGGTCTGCTCCCACAGCTCGTCCATGCCTTCCTTGCCCGCGCCCGACACCGACTGGTAGGTCGAGACGACGACGCGCCGGATCTTGGCTTCGGCGTGCAGGGGGGCCAGCACCACCACCAACTGCGCGGTCGAGCAGTTGGGGTTGGCGATGATGTTCTTGGGCATCTTCAGAACGGCGTCCGGGTTCACTTCCGGCACCACCAGCGGCACGTCCGGATCCATCCGGAAGTGGCTGGAATTGTCGATCACGATCGGACCGGCCGCGCCGATCTTCTCGCCCCATTCCTTGGAGATGGCGCCGCCGGCGCTCATCAGCACGATGTCGACCGTGCTGAAGTCGAACTGGGCCAGATCCTCGCACTTGAGGATCTGATTGCCGAACGAGACCTCGACGCCAATGGATTTGCGGCTGGCGATGGCGTGCATTTTATCGACGGGGAATTTCACTTCCTCGAGGATATTGAACATCTCACGGCCAACATTGCCCGTGGCGCCGACCACGGCGACCCGGTAACCCATAGCGGTCTCCAATCTGACTTTTCCGCCCTGAAACGACGGGAAGCGACCCGTTACGCCCCGGGGGGGCGATAGGCAAGGCAAGGGTTTCTCTCAGGCCCGATAGAAGCTGGCCCATGCGGCACTTTTTCACCCCTGGCCTGTGTCGGACCCGTTCCGCGCCGGCGTGTCCGTCATCCGATCAGATGCTCGCGCCACGCTGCGCGCAGCACCTTCTTGTCGATCTTGCCCGTCGCCGTCAGCGGCACAGCCGCGAAGACCACGTCGTCGGGCGTCCACCATTTGACGATGCGCGGGGCGAGATAGTCCAGCACCTCGAGCTTGGTCACGCTGGCCCCGTCATGCAGCTCGATCACCAGCAGCGGCCGCTCTTCCCACTTGGGATGCGGCACGCCGATCACGGCGGCCACTTTCACGCCGGGGCAGCCGACGGCCACGTTCTCGAGATCGATCGAGCTGATCCATTCGCCGCCCGACTTGATCACGTCCTTCTGGCGGTCGGTGATGCGCATGAAGCCGTGCTGGTCGAGGGTGGCGATGTCGCCGGTGTCGAACCAGCCGTCGTCCTGGGCCACATCGGCGTCCTGACGGAAATAGCGCTTCACCACCCAGGGGCCCCGCACCTTCAGCGCGCCCGAGGTCTCGCCGTCCCAGGGGGCGTCGGAGCCATCATCGGCCTCGACCTTCAGCTCGATGCCGAACTGCAGCCGGCCCTGGCGGGTCCAGATGGCTTCGTCCATGGCCTCTTCGCCCAGGGCGGCCAGCGAGGGCGTGGGTGTCGCGACGACCCCGATCGGGCAGGTCTCGGTCATGCCCCAGATCTGCAGCACCGAGACGCCGTAGAGCCGCTTGAAGGTCTCGGCCATGGCCCGCGGGACCGCGCTGCCGCCGATGACGACCCGCTTGAGGCCGTCCGGCCGCTGGCCGGTCTGTTCGAGCCAGGCCAGGTACATCGTCCAGATGGTCGGTACGCCGCCGGTGAAGGTGACGCCCTCGCCCTCGATCAGGGCGTGGAGCGAGGCCCCGTCCATCTTGTCGCCCGGCAAAACCAGCTTGGTCCCGCAGATCGGGGCGCTGAACGGCAGGCCCCAGGCGGTGGCGTGATAGAGGCTGGAACAGGGCATCACCACATCGAAGGCGGTGAACCCAAAAGCGCTGTTGAGGCCTCCGGCCATGGCGTGCAGCACCACGGCGCGATGCGAATACAGCACCCCCTTGGGATCGCCGGTCGTGCCCGAGGTGTAACAGAGGAAGGCCCCGGCGTTCTCGTCGAAGCTGGGCCAGGCGATCGTGTCGGCCTCACCGGCGATCAGGGCCTCGTAGGAGATCGCGCCCACCGGGCCGGGGACCGTCCGCTCGGGGTCCGACAGCATCACGAAGGTCTTCACCGTGCTCAGTTGCGGCGCGATGCGCTCGACCAGGGCCTGGAAGTTGCGGTCAAAGAACAGCACGCCGCTTTCCGCGTGATTGATCGTGTAGACGATCTGCTCGTCGAACAGCCGGGGATTGGCGGTGTGCAGCACCGCCCCGATGCCGGGCGCGGCGTAGAACAGCTCCAGATGCCGGTGGGTGTTCCACGCCAGGGAGGTCACCCGGTCGCCGGGCTGAACGCCCAGCCGCTTCAGCGCGTGAGCCAACTGGGCGGAGCGGCGGGCCAGGCCCGCATAGTCATAGCGCCAGACCGGCTCGTCGATCAGCTTGGAGACGATCTCGCGCGCGCCATGGGCCTGCTGCGCATAGGTCAGGATGCCGCTGATCATCAGCGGGGTGGTCTGCATCAGGCCCGGTAACATGCGCGGCGCTCCCTTTGATCTGTTGTTGGGATGTGTTGCTGGGATCAGCCTAGGGCGTCGCGCAAGGTTTGGGGAAGGGGGCGCCGCACGCCGCAGCTCCTGGACCGGCGACTATGGGGACACAGCGCCCTCAATCCCCGTTCTTCTAAAGCGAGACTTCAACCAGATCAGCAACTTGCAAAAAACTTGATCGCGCCCGTCAGACGCGCCCAAACCGCCTGCATAATCAATCTCACCTGACAGCACGGGAAGGGCGCACGTACGGCGGCCGTTGCGGCTGTCAGGGGTGGTCGAGCGGGAAGCGCCCGTCGGCCGTCGTCCAAGGCCCGGCAGGGTCTGGTGGAGCGGATCGGTCCTTGCGGGGGCCGGACGCGTTGAAGCCGGACCGGGACCGCCGGGAACGCCCTTTGGCGACGCCCGCACGATGCGCAGCAGGCATGGGCTGAAATCGCCCATGCGGTCTGGACGGGGTCGCTAACCCCTCCACCCGCCGGAGGCCGAAGGTCGAGAGCGGGTTAAAACCCCGCGCCTCGAAGGCTTCCGTCTGAAGATCACGCGGAGCGTCTGTCTTCGTCGAAACGGTATTCAACTATCCCATCCTCCGGGCGAGGCCCGGACGCTCCGCGACCCTTCCCACACCTTCAGCGGTCACCGCGTGAAGCGGCGAAGCCGTCTGCCCGCGCCCCTACTTCAACAGCCCGCCGGGCGGGGTGTAGTGCACCTGGGCGCCCGGCCCCAGCGGCCAGTCGAAGGCCACCCAGGCCAGGGTCATGGCGACGCCGGCCACCATGAAGGCCAGGGCGTAGGGCAGCATCAGGGCCAGCAGCGATCCGACCCCCATATTGCTGTCCCAGCGCCGGGTCATGGCCAGAACCAGCGGGAAATAGCTCATCAGAGGGGTCATCAGATTGGTGAAGCTGTCGCCCATCCGATAGGCGGCGGTGGTCATTTCGGGCGAGATGCCCAGCAGCATGAACATCGGCACCACCACCGGGGCCAGGGCGCTCCACTTGGCCGAGGCCGAGCCGATGAAGAGGTCCAGCACCGATGAGAAGCCGAGAACACTGACCAGCAGCATTGGCGCCGGCAGGTTCATGGCCTTCAGGGACTCGGCCCCGTGGATGGCGGCGATGGGGCCCAGCCGCGACCAGTTGAACATCGCCACGAAATGGGCGGCGAAGAAGGCGAAGACGATATAGGGGGCCACGGAACGGACCCCGTCGGCCATCATGTTAACGACGTCCTTGTCCGAGCGGACCGTGCCGAACCCGATGCCGAACGCCACGCCACAGGACAGGAACAGCAGCATGAAGCCGGCGATCAGCGCGCTGTAGAACGGGGTCAGCTGGGCCGGCCCGGTCTTGGTCTCGTCGATCAGCGGGGTAAAGCCGGGGATCAGGGTCAGGGCGGCAAAGAGGGCCACCACAGCCAGGGCCGCCAGACCCGCCAGCTTCAGGCCTCGCTTCTCCTGCGGCGTCACCGCCGACTTGGCCAGCTCGGCCTTGAGACCGTCATCAGCCTGTCCGCCCCAGACCCCAAGGCGAGGCTCGATCACCCGGTCGGTCAGGAACCAGGCGATGGGGGTAAAGACGAAGACGATGGCCAGGATGTACCACCAGTTGCCCAGCGGGTTCATGGTCCAGGTCGGGTCGATGATCCGGGCCGCTTCCTGGGTGAAGCCAAACAGCACCACATCGAACTGGCCCGGCGTCAGATTGCCGGCAAAGCCACCCGACACGGCCGCAAAACCGGCGGCGATGCCGGCCAGGGGATGGCGGCCGACGGCGGCGAACAGCAGGCCCGCCAGCGGGATGAACACCACATAGGCGGCGTCCGAGGCGTGGTGCGAGACCATGCCGATCACCACCACCAGCGGGGTCAGGATGGCCTTGGGCGCCTCGCGCAGACTGGCCCGGATCAGGGCGCTGAACAGGCCCGAGCGTTCGGCCACCGCCGCCCCCAGGATCACCACCAGAACCAGGCCCAGCGGCGCAAAGTTCGTCAGGGTCTTGGGCATTTCGGTGAACAGCCGGGCCAGATTGGCCTCGGAGAACAGGCTGCTGGCCGCATAGGTCAGGACGCCGTTTTCCAGCTCGCCAAACTGAGGGGCCTCGTCGCCGCCATAGGTGATCGAGGCCGACCAGCCCAGGGCCTGGCCCAGGGCCGACAGGGCCATCAGCCCCAGGATCAACCACACGAAGATCATCACGGGCTCGGGCAGCAGATTGCCCAGTCGTTCGACCGCGCCCAGAAAGCCCTTTTGTCGGGCGTTGGGCGTCGGATCCGAAGTCTGCGTCGCGCTCATACAGGTTTGGCCTGACTCTAAGAGACCCCCATCCCTCAAGCTCCACCGCTAAAGGGCTTGGCGCGCAGCGTAAAGAGCCCGACGGCGCCGGCCCGTCTGTTTGCGCCATTTGCCGCTAAGCGGGGCCGGGCGCCTGGCGGGCAAGGCCGCCGGGCGCCCAAGCGCCGTCAATAGGGCAGGTTGTCCGCCGCCGGGGTGGTCGACGCCGGGACCTCGGCGCCGGGACCTTCCGGCGGCGCGGACGGATCGATCAGGTCGCCGATCAGGTCTTCGCCCACCACCGGTGGCGGTTCGATGACACCGCCCGGGATCGGGGTGGACTTGAGGCGCGGCAGGGCGGCGGCCATGAAGTTGCGCCAGATCTCGGCCGGGGCGCCGCCGCCGGTCACCCGCTTCATCGGGGTATTGTCGTCCTTGCCGGTCCAGACGGCGGCGACGAAGCCGCCAGAATAGCCGACGAACCAGGCGTCGCGGTAGTCGCTGGTGGTGCCGGTCTTGCCGGCGACATCATAGCTGGCGACCTTGGCGCGGGTCCCGGTGCCGGCGGTCACGACCTGGCGCATCATCTGGTTCATGTACTGCAGTCCCGGCGAGCCGATCACGGCCGGACGCGAGGTCTTCTCGACGCCGTGGTCGTACAGCACCTTGCCGCTGGCGGTGCGGATGCGTTCGATGCCGTAGCCCTTGGCCAGGAAGCCGCCGTTCGAGAACGGGGCATAGGCCTGGGCCATTTCCATCGGCGAGACCTCGACCGCGCCCAGGGCCATCGACGGATCCAGCTGGATCTTGCTGGTGATGCCCAGGCGACGGGCGGTGTTGGCCACATTGCTGGTGCCGACCTCATTGGCCAGGCGCGCGGCGATCGTATTGATCGACTGGGCCAGGGCGGTCTGCAGGGTCATCGGGCCCAGATACTTGTTGGTGTAGTTCTTGGGCTCCCAACTTCCGATTTTCACAGGTTCGTCGACCACCATGACATTGGGCGTGCGGCCCTGCTCCATCGCCGTCAGATAGACGAACGGCTTGAAGGCGCTGCCGGCCTGGCGGCGGGCGGTGGTGGCGCGGTCGAACTGGGTTTCCCCATAGTCGGCCCCGCCGACATAGGCGCGGATGCGGCCCTCGCCGTCGATGGCCACCAGGGCCGCCTGCTCGACGCCCTGCTTGATATGCCCCTCGACGCCCAGCTTGACCGAGCGCTCAGCGGCCACCTGGATCGGCAGGTCCAGGGTGGTTTCGACCACCAGGTCCTCGGTGGGTTCGCCGACCAGCGAGCGCACCTGACCATCGATATAGTCGGTGAAATACTGGGCCCGTTGGTTGGCCAGGGTGGCCGAGACCTGCACGGGGGTCTTGAAGGCCTCGTCGCGCTCCTCGGCGGTGATGGCCCTGATGCGCACCATCTCGTCCAGCACGACGGTGGCGCGGCGGGCGGCGCGTTCGCTGGCGCTGACCGGCGAATAGCGGGCAGGGCCCTTCATCATGCCGGCCAGCAGGGCGCTCTCGCCGATGGTCAGCTGATTGGCGGGCTTGTTGAAATAGCGCTGCGAGGCGGCCTCGATGCCATAGGCGCCGGCCCCGAAATAGACCCGGTTCATATAGAGGGCCAGGATCTGCTTCTTGCTGAACTTCAGCTCCAGCCAGACGGCCAGGATCAGCTCCTGGGCCTTGCGGCGATAGTTCTGGGCGGGGCTGAGGAACAGGTTGCGGGCCAGCTGCTGGGTGATGGTCGAGCCGCCGCGCTGGGGGCCGTCATGGGTCATGTTCCAGGCGACCGAGCGCAGGATGCCCCAGGGGTTGAAGCCGAAGTGGCGATAGAACTGGCGGTCCTCGATGGCCACGAAGGCGGCCGGGACATATTTGGGCAGGGCGTCGATATCGACCGGCGGCGCGTACTGGCTGCCGCGCACGGCCAGCAGGGCGCCCGAACGATCCAGATAGTTGATCGAGGGCTGGCGTTTGACGTCATAGAGCTTGGACGTATCGGGCAGATCGCTGGCGAACACGGCGAAGAAGGCGACGATGAAGATCAGGCCCCAGACGCCGACGACCGTGCCCCAATAGAGCGCGGCCTGCAGCGGCGTACGTTGGGGCTTCGCCGGTCTGTTCCCGCCGAAGGTGCCGTTGGCCATGTCGTCTCTTATCCCACGGTGCGCCAGAAGGGGTGTGAGGGGGCGCGCGTCAGCGTCCCGTTTAGCCGAAGCCCACAAAACGCGCGACAAGATTGACGAGAGGTAAACGCCGAACGCGGCGCCGTTATGGCGCGGCGGCGCAGTTGTGGTATTGCCATTTGAAGTTGAGCGACGTGTTCTGAAATCCACCGGCGCGCCAGGAATGCCTTGGCGCTGCGCATCCCCGCTGTCACAAGTCCGCCGTGCCCACGATCGTTGATTCCGCTCCCCTCGACACCGCCCGTGACGTCCTGCGCCGGACGTTCGGCCATGCTGACTTCAGAGGTCTGCAGGCCGGGGTGATCGGCGAGCTGCTGGCCGGCCGCAGCGCCATGGCCGTGCTGCCGACCGGCGGCGGCAAGAGCCTCTGCTATCAGATCCCCGCCCTGATCCGTCCGGGCCTGGGTTTGGTGGTCTCGCCGCTGATCGCCCTGATGGCCGACCAGGTGGCTGGGCTGAAGCAGGCCGGCGTGGCGGCCGAGCGCCTGGACAGCAATACCACCCCCGACGAGCGGTCCGACATCTGGCGGCGCATCGACGAAGGCCAGCTGGATCTGCTGTACCTGTCGCCCGAAGGCCTGATGCAGCCGTCGATGCTGGACCGGCTGTCGCGCCTGAACCTGGCCCTGGTCGCCGTCGACGAGGCCCACTGCGTCAGCCAGTGGGGTCACGATTTCCGGCCCGAATACCGGATGCTGGGTCGCATTGCCGAGGTCTTCCCCAACGTCCCGCGCCTGGCCGTCACCGCCACCGCCGACGCCCGGACCCGCGACGACATTCGCGCCGAGCTTCGCCTCGAGGGGGCTGCGGAGTTTGTCGACAGCTTCGCTCGCCCCGAACTGGCCCTGAACGCCGAGCGCAAGCGTGGCAAGGGTCATGACCGGGTGGTCGAGCTGGTGCTGGAACGCCCGGGCCGGGCCGGGGTCGTCTATGCCGGCAGCCGCGACTCCACCGAAAAGCTGGCCGAGAAGCTGATCGCCCAGGGCGTTCCCGCGCTGGCCTATCATGCCGGCCTCGACAAGAACGTCCGGGCCCGGCGGCTGGAGGAGTTCCTCGAGGCCGACGCGGCGGTGATGGTGGCGACGATCGCCTTCGGCATGGGCGTCGACAAGCCCGACGTCCGCTTCGTGATCCACGCCGATCCGCCCGCCGCCATCGAGGCCTATTGGCAGGAGATCGGCCGGGCCGGGCGCGACGGCCAGCCGGCCGAGGGCATCACCCTGTATGGCTCGGCCGACCTGGCCTGGGCCGGCAAGCGCATCGAGGGGCGCGAGGCACCCGACGAGGTCCGACAGGTCCAGACCCGCAAGCTGCGGCAGTTCTACGCGATGCTGGAGGGAACCACCTGCCGCGCCGCCGCCGTGCGCCGCTATTTCGGCGAGGAGGGCGTGGCCGTCTGCGGGGTCTGCGACATCTGCACCTCGCCGCCCCAGGGGATCGACGCCACACAGGCGGCCCAGAAGGCGCTGTCGGCCGCCCACCGCCTGGGCGGACGCTTCGGGCGCGGCCGGCTGATCGACCATCTGCTGGGCAAGACCAAGGACGTCACGCCGCAGGAAGCCCAGATGTCGACCTTCGGCATCGGCCGCGAATACAGCCCCGTCACCTGGCGCGATCTGCTCGACACCCTGGTCTTCGAAGGGCTGCTGCGCGAGGATCCCAATGACGGCCGGCCGCTGATCGGTCTGGGCGAGGTTGAGGGCGTCAAGGCCGTCTATCGCGGCGAGCGCAAGGTCAGCCTGCGTCAGCAGGTGGAGGCGTCCGATCCGACCACCCGCTCCGGCGCGCCGCGCAAGCGCCGCGAGGGCAAGGCCCTGACGGTGCCCGTGGAAGATCAGGCGCTGTTCGAGGCCCTGCGGTCCTGGCGCCGCGAACAGGCCCAGTCCCAGCATGTGCCACCCTATGTGATCTTCCACGACGCCACCCTGGCCGAGATCGCCGCCGCGCGTCCGTCCAGCCTGCCGGCCCTCGCCAAGGCCGGCGGCGTCGGCCAGGGCAAGCTGGATCGCTATGGCGAGGCGGTGCTGAAGGTGGTTCGCGAGAACTAGAGCGTCGTGCGGAAAAGTAGATGCCGGTTTTCCGCAAAGACGATGCGAAAACAGAAAGCTAGAGCTGGTCGGCCTTGACGCCAGAGGCCCGCATCGCTCCCAGCCGCGCAAAGGCCAGGGTCAGGGCCTTGCGGCGGGCGGGGGCCAGCGGCGCGACCGGCGCCTCGCGGACCACGGCGCCGCCAAAGGCGTCGGCCACGATCATCCCCGGTTCCTCGGGCAGGATACCGTCCGGAAAATGCGGGGCGACCGCGAAATAGAAGGCGTCGCAATAGGGCGCGTATTCCGGCCACTTGCGGTCGATGCGGAAGTCTTCCAGCCCCGACTTGACCTCGACGATCAGGATGTCGCCCTTTGGTCCCAGGGCCATCAGGTCGGCCCGCCGCCCGTTGGGCAGGGTCACCTCGGCCAGGGGCGCATAGCCCAGCGACACCAGGAACCGCGCGGCCCCCCGGGTGACCGCGTCGGTGGTCTCGGGCCGCGATGGGCGCAGGTCGATCACGACGTCCATGGCTTGATCCTGTTCCAGCTTTGTTCGCGGATCAAGGTTAAAAAGCATCGCGTCGGGCGAGCCCCGTTCCCGCTCTGGGCGCGACGCTTTGACCACAACCTTTCGGCGCAATAGCCCGAATATATCAAGCGGGGCGTTAGGCGGGCGGTGCTGTGAAGACGTGTTCTGTTCTGGCGATCGCCACGACCGTGGCTCTGGCGTCGCAAGGCGTTGCGACGGCCGCGCCGCGCACGCCCCCTCCGGCCGAAGCGGCTCTCGCCGAGCCTTCGACCGAGACCATCGCCTTCACACAGCGCAAGTCGCCCGGTCTGCGCTCCGGCGTGGAGGTCAACCTCAATCCCCCCGGCATGGGACTGGCCGGCATGGTGGGCGCCGTGATCGGCCAGGCTATCGTTGAAAACATGTCCGGCGCGCAGTTGGCCCGGAAAAACCAGATCGTCGATCCGACGCCTGACCTGGCGCGCGAACTGGCCTGGACGCTGGCCGAGGGCCGGGAAGCGGTCGTTCTTGAGCAGCCGATCGCCATCGAGCGCCAGAAGCCCAAGGCGATTGCCAAAATGGCCGTCGGCGCCCGCTACATCGTCGATGTGCGGAACATGGGCTGGAGCGTGGTCGGCTCGGCGATGTACGAAAAGGACGCGACTTATTATGCGAAGCTGGACGTCATCGACGGCCGTACTGGAGCCGTCGCGGTCAACACCCTCTGCCGGTGGGAGGCCCCTGCGCTCTTGAAAAGCGAGAGCGCCCTCTATCGCCCGGACGCCGGGGAACTCGCCAAGGCGCACTTCGCGGCGGGCCATGAGGCTTGTCTGGGTCAGTTCAAGATCGCGATCAGAAGCCTCTACCTTCCGTCGGCGCGGCCCCCGGAAGGCCGGGGGATCGCGCCCTTCCCGCAGACGAGGACGATCGCCGAGATGTCGCCAATCGAGACCCGGGTGGCGACACCGGCCGCTGTTGTGATGTCGACACTTCCGCCGCCAGCGCCGGTGGTTGCGCCGCCGGTCTGGCTCGAGGCCGCGCCAAGTCCTCCAACGCCTCCGCGAAGGATCAACCCTGCCCCGCTCGCGGCGGCGCCGGTCGCGATCGCCGAGTTCGAGCGCTGGGAGTCGCCGCCAGCCCAGCCCCTCCCGCCCTATGTCGAATACCCCTATGCCCGGCCCTATGAGGCGCCGCCGTCGCGGACCCCGCCGCCACCTGAGGTCCGCTATGCCGGCCGCGACGCCAACGGCTATCTCACCTGGCCGGGCAAGCGCCCTTAAGGCGCCGGTTGCAGGGTCGGTCGCAGCATCGAGACGTCATAGCCCATGGCCTTGGCCCGGGCGGTCAGGGCCTCGCGCTCCAGACCGGTCGGGGGCTTGCGGGTCAGAAGCCAGAGATACTTGCCCGAGCCCTCGCCGACGATGCTCCAGCTGTAGTCGTCGGCGTGGTCCATGACCCAGTAATCGCCCCAAAACGGACCGAAGAACGAGACCTTCAGCTTGGCGTTGGTCGCCGCATCGACAATCTTTGCCCGACCCTCGCTGGTTTTGACCGGACCGTCTACTGCGCCCTGGCGGCAGGTGTTGAGCACCCGGACCAAGCCATCGGGACGTTTGGAATATTCGGCGGTGACGCCCTCGCAGCCCTTCTCGAACCGCATGTCGTAGCGGGCGGCCTCGTACCAGAGGCCCAGATAGCGATCCAGTTCCACGGCCTTGGCCGGCTGGGGCGGGCTGGGATTGCCGCTGGGCCCCGCCACGCAGGCGGCCAGCAGCAGGGGCAGGGTCAGGGTGAGGGTCCAGGGTTTCATGCGATCAGACGTCCGGATGGGCGGGGAATTCGAGTTTGGCGTAGCCCAACGCCCTCACCCGCGACAGGGCTGCCGCCCTGATGTCCGAAGGCATGTCCGCCCGGCGCGACAGCAGCCAGACATAGTTGCCCCCCGGCGTGGCCATGATCGCCCACGACTGGTCGTCGGCCCTGTCCAGCACTCAGTACTCCTGGGTTCTCAGGCCGCCCAAAAAGCTCATCGAGAACCTGGCGTTGCGGGTGTCGGCGACGATCCTGCCCGTGGTGTTGAAGGTCTTGGCCGCGCCCGAGGCCGAGCCCTTGCGGCAGATCTGCACGACCTTGAAGCCGCTGGCCCCGGTGCTGGTGAACTGGGTGGAGGCCGCCTCGCAGTCGCGCTGGCCTGAATTGGGCGTGCGGGCGATCTCGAACCATTGGCCCGAATAGAACTCTGCCGAGACGGCCTTGGCCGGAGGCTTGGCGGCGGCGTGGGCCGAACTCGCCATTCCAGCAACACCGAGGGCGCAGGCGAGTCCGCCGGCGGAGATCAGGTTGAGACTGCGCATGGAGCAAACCTTGCCAACAAGGCAACTCAAACGCAAACCGCTCGCCCTTGTTCCGGGCGAGCGGCCTGTTTGGCTTGATCGAAAGCCTATTCGGCGGCGATGCCGATCGCGCCGGCCGGACGATTGCGGAAGTTGATGGCCTGCAGGTGGCGAATGCCCTCCTCGGCGATGTCGTCGCCGACGGTGCGATCGCCTTCGCCCCTCAGCTCCTCGATGTCGACATACATCGCGTAGAAGGCCTTGGTGCGGTCGGTGATGATGCCGGCGTTCAGCAGGGTCTTGACCAGCACGCGGAAGATGTTGGTCTGCTCCTTCATGGCCTCGCGACGCACGTCGTCGGTCATGATCTTCCCGTACTCCTCGACCACCTTGTCGGGATCCAGGCCGAACTCGGCATAGAGATCCATCTGCTGGTGCGGCGAGACGAGGTTGAACAGCAGGGTCTGGAAGCAGTGCGCCGCCCAGTCCTCGATGATCGCATGTTCCTCGGCCGACAGCTTGGGCACCGTGCGGTCGGCCCAGATCTTCCCGAACTTGTGGTGGAAGGCCTCGTCGGTCATCACCAGCTGCAGCATCTTCTTGCCGACCGGATCATTGATCTGGTTGTAGAAGGTGGCGAAGGCGCCCATGGCTAGGCCCTCGACCAGCATCTGCATGCCGATGATCTTCTTGTAGACTTCCGGCGCGCCGATGATCTCGACCAGCAGGGTCTTCAGGGCCGGACCGCACTCGACCGGCTTGCCCCAGCGCGCCTTGATGTATTTGGCGAAGGCCGTGACGTGGCGGGCCTCTTCGCGGGTCTGGTTGGCGGCATATTCCTGCGCGCCCTGGTCCTTCAGAACGTGGCACAGCGAGGCTGACAGGTTCAGCGCGCCCTGTTCGCCGTGCAGGATCGACGAGAAGCTGCGCAGCACCGACTGGTTGATGAAGCGGATGCGCGTCTTGGGATCGCTGAGGTGATTGGAGACATAGTCGGTCGACAGGGCGATCACGAGATCCTCGGGCACCAGGGCCTGGTTCTCCATGTCGAACGGCACGTCGAAATCGATATAGGCCTTGTCCAGCGGATCCCAGAAATGGTCATGGGTCGCCGAAATGATCTTGTCGAAGGCCGTGGAGCGGTTGTTGTAGCGGTCCAGTTCGAGCATCGACTCGAAGTCGTCCGGCGCCACCGCGTCGTACATGGCGTCCTTGGTGATGTTCTTGTCCGTCATGGGGGCTCCTCCGGTGGCCTGGTTTGGGGCAGGTCTTGCGCCAGCTTCCAACGATCTAAACACTGTCAACTCAATCTCGAGGATGGGTCAAATTAAAAATGACGGACGCGTCAGGTTCGCTCCAGAGGCGATCCATCGGCGACCGCCCAGAGGGCGCCAGAGGGGGAAGCTGAAATGGTCCAGCCGCTGAACATCTTCATCCTGACCGGCGCGGGGGTCTCGGCCGAGAGCGGCCTGAAGACCTTTCGCGATTCCGACGGCCTGTGGACCCAGAACGATCTGGCCCAACTGGCCACGCCCGAGGGCTTCGCCAGGGACCCGGCCCGGGTGCGCGACTTCTATTCGGCCCGTCGCAAGATCCTCGAGATCGCCGCCCCCAACGCCGCCCACATCGCCCTGGCCCGGCTGGAGCGCGAGATGACCGCCCTGGGCGGATGGATCTTCCTCTGCACCCAGAACGTCGACGACCTGCACGAAAAGGCCGGCAGCCGGCGGGTCGTCCACATGCATGGTCAACTGACCGTCACCCGCTGCACGATGTGTTCGGGCAACTGGACCGACCGGGGCCCGCTGACCGCCCGCCAGGTCTGCCCGGAATGCGGAACGGTGGGCGCCACCCGGCCGGACGTGGTGTGGTTCGGCGAGCTGCCGATGTTCATGGACCAGATCGAACAGGCTCTGGAGGAGGCCGACCTGTTCGTGGCTATCGGCACGTCGGGCTCGGTCTATCCCGCCGCCGGCTTCGTGGCCGAGGCGCGGGCCCTGGGCATCCCGACCTGCGAGATCAATGTGACGCGGTCCGACAACGCCCATGCTTTCGACCGGCGGATCTATGGGCCTGCGACGGAGAAGGTGAGCCAATGGGTGAGTGAGCTGCTCGGGGATTGAGGGGGCTCTTTGGGAGCCAGTCTGGCGCGCTCGACTTTAGGCCACTCGGCGGGTGGAGGGGCGTGGCCGGATCAGCCCTTCAAAGCCCCGGCCACCACTTCGCGCGCCTCGGCCTGTACCTGCTTCAGATGCTCGTCCCCCAAGAACGACTCTGCATAGATCTTGTAGACGTCCTCGGTCCCCGACGGCCGCGCCGCAAACCAGGCGTTCTGCGTCACTACCTTCAGCCCGCCGATCGCCTCGCCATTGCCCGGCGCGGTGGTCAGGGTGGCGGTGATCGGCTCGCCGGCCAGGCTCGTCGCCGTCACGTCGGACGGGCTCAGCGCGCCCAGCCGCGCCTTCTGCGCCCGGTCGGCCGGGGCGTCGATGCGGGCATAGGACGGTCGGCCATATTTTTCGGCCAGATCGTCATACAGCTTGCTGGCGCTGCGTCCGGTGCGGCCCTGGATCTCGGCGGCCAGCAGGGCCAGCAGCAGGCCGTCCTTGTCCGTCGTCCACACGGTCCCGTCGCGGCGCAGGAACGCGGCCCCGGCCGATTCCTCGCCGCCGAACCCGACGCTACCGTCCAGCAGGCCGGGCACGAAATGCTTGAAGCCGACGGGCACCTCCAGAAGCCTGCGGCCTAGGCCGGCCACCACGCGGTCGATCATCGAGGACGAGACCAGGGTCTTGCCGACGGCCACGTCGGGGCCCCAGCCTTCGCGATGGCTGAACAGGTACGAGATCGAGGCGGCCAGGAAATGGTTGGGGTTCATCAGCCCGCCGTCGGGGGTGACGATGCCGTGGCGGTCGGCGTCGGCGTCGTTGCCGGTGGCGACGTCATAGCCCGCGCCGCCAGCCATCGCCTTGATGAGATTGGCCATGGCGCAGGGCGACGAGCAGTCCATGCGGATCTTGCCGTCGGCGTCCAGCGGCATGAAGGCCCAGCGCGGATCGACCGTCGGATTGACCACGGTCAGGTCCAGGCGGTGACGGTCGGCGATCTCGCCCCAATAGCCGACGCTGGCCCCGCCCAGCGGGTCGGCGCCGATCTTCACACCCGCGCTGCGGATGATATCGAGATCCAGCACGCTCGGGAGGTCGTCGACATAACGGCCCAGAAAGTCGAAGCGCCCCACCTGGGCGATCGCCCGCTCGAACGGCATGCGCCGCACGTCGGCCAGACCGCCTTCAATCAGCTGGTTGGCGCGATTGGCGATCGCCGAGGTGGCCGAACCGTCGGCCGGTCCGCCCGACGGCGGATTGTACTTGATACCGCCGTCGCGGGGCGGGTTGTGCGACGGGGTGATCAGGATGCCGTCGGCCAGCCCCGAGGTCTTGCCGCGATTGAAGGCGAGGATGGCATGCGACACCGCCGGGGTCGGGGTGAAGCCGTCGCGGTCGTCGATCAGGGTTTCGACGCCGTTGGCGACCAGCACCTCGATCACGTTGCGCCAGGCGGGCTCGGACAGACCGTGGGTGTCGCGGCCGACGAAGATCGGGCCGGTGATGCCCTGGGCAGCGCGATACTCCACGATCGACTGGGTGATCGCCAGGATGTGGGCCTCGTTGAAGGCCCCGTCGAGGCTGGAGCCCCGGTGCCCGGACGTGCCGAACGCCACCCGCTGGCCGGGACTGGTCATGTCGGGCTTGCGGTCAAAATAGGCGCCGGTCAGGGCGGCCAGATCGATCAGGTCTTCGGGTCGGGCCAGCTGGCCAGCGCGTGCATGCATGTCGGGAAGCCTATCGATCGAAGGTGGGGCGTTCAATTCGGTGCAGAGTCTGGACGGCTGTCTTCAGAACGCGGCGCTGAAGATTGTTCCATCCGGCATCAGGGCGGCGCGTTTGACGCCGTCCGAGGCGAACGGCATGGCGACCCTGCCGTCCCGGTCGATGCTGATCAGCCCGCCGTCACCGCCCAGAGCCGCGACCCCGGCTATGGCGGCGGCCGCCGCGCTTTCCAGGCTCTCGCCGCCAAAGCGCATGCGGTGGGCGATCTGCACCGCCACGGCCGTGCGGATGAAATATTCGCCCTGGCCCGTACAGGAGACGGCAACGGTGTCGTCGGCCCAGGCGCCAGCCCCGATCAGAGGGCTGTCGCCGATGCGCCCCGGCATCTTGCCGAACACCCCGGCCGTCGAGGTGGCCGCCGCCAGCCGGCCTTCGCTGTCGCGAACCACACAGCCGACGGTGCCGGTCGGGTGATCGGGCGGATGGTTGCTCTCGAAGGCCCCCGCATGGGTGAACCAGCTGGCCGGATCGGCGATCTCCTCAAGGCCCTGCGACCGTGCGAAGGCCATGGCGCCTTCGCCGGCCAGCATGACGTGCGGGGTCTTTTCCATCACGGCCCGGGCGGCCAGGATCGGGCTCTCGAACCCCTGCAGGGCGGCGATCGAGCCGGCGCGGCCGGTGGCCCCGTCCATCAGGCAGGCGTCCAGCTCATAGGCCCCGGCCGCATTGGGCGAGGCGCCCTTGCCGGCGATGTAGAGGCCGCTGGCCTCCAGAGCCACGACGGTCTCGACCGCGACGTCCAGGGCGCTGGCCCCGGCGGCCAGATGGTCGCGCGCCGCCTCGACCAGACCGCGCATGTGGGCGATCTCTGCGCCGTAGTCATGACCCGGCGCCGAGCCCGCGCCGCCGTGCAGGGCGAGACTAAAACGTTTGTTTGACATTCCGCTTCCTTGGTCGCGCGCCCTGCGTTAGCGTCCGGCCTCTTAACGAATAAAGACGGGAGAAGACAGATGAAGGCGGTTCTCAGCACGGTGGTCGGCGGCCCCGAAACCCTGGAATTGTCGGAACTGCCCGATCCCGTGGCCGGTCCCGGTCAGGTGCTGATCGATGTGAAGGCCTGCGGCGTCAACTATCCCGACGTGCTGATCATCGAGGACAAGTACCAGTTCAAGCCGAACCGTCCCTTCGCGCCGGGTGGCGAGGTCTCGGGCCTGATCGCCGCCGTCGGGGAGGGCGTGACGAAGTTCAAGGTCGGCGACCGCGTGCTGGCCTCGACCGGCTGGGGCGGCATGGCCGAGAAGCTGGCCCTTGAAGAGGCCCGCTGTACCGCGATCCCCGACAACATGCCCTTCGACGAGGCCGCGGCCTTCATCCTGACCTACGGCACCTCGTACTACGCCCTGAAGGATCGCGGCTCCCTCAAGGCCGGCGAGACCCTGCTGGTGCTGGGCGCGGCCGGCGGCGTCGGTCTGGCGGCCGTGGAGCTGGGCAAGGCGGCCGGCGCGCGCGTCATCGCCGCGGCCTCCAGCCAGGAAAAGGTCGATCTGGCCATCGCCCACGGCGCCGACAGCGGCGTGGTCTATCCGCGCGGACCGTTCGACAAGGACGGCCAGAAGGCCCTGGCCAATCTGATCAAGGAGGCCTGCGGCCCCAATGGCTGGGACGTGGCCTATGACGCGGTCGGCGGCGACTATTCGGAAGCCACCATCCGCGCCGCCGGCTGGAACGGCCGTTTCCTGGTGATCGGCTTCCCGTCGGGCATTGCCAAGATTCCGCTGAATCTGACCCTGCTGAAGTCGTGCGACATCGTGGGCGTGTTCTGGGGCGCCTCGGTGGCCCGCGATCCGGCCGGCCACGCCCAGAACGTCAAGGAACTGATGGCGCTCTACGCCGAGGGCAAGATCAAGCCACACGTTTCCGAGCGCTTCCCGCTGGAGCGGGCCGGCGACGCCATTGCCCATCTGGCCAGCCGCAAGGCCATGGGCAAGGTGGTCGTGACCAACGACTAAAACCCTCCGGGCCCTGACGGCGGCCGTTGCGTCGTCAGGGTTAAGGGGCGCTAAGGACGAAATTTATCGGGATGCTTACGAGCCATCCCCGAGACTGAACGCGGTTCTCACGAAAGCCGCCGATGTCGCAGACTGCCCGTTCCGTTCCGCCTTCGCAGGAGGCCGCTCGACCGTTCCGCCTCAAGCGGCGGGCCAACGAGCGGGTCAAGCTGCTGGGCGAGACCATGGACCTGGTGCGCCACGAGGAAGTCTTCCACTTCGTCGGCGCGCGGCTGGCGCGGGGTGTGTCCTCGATCATCGCCAACCACAATCTTCACAGCCTGTACCTGACCCGCAAGAGCGCCAAGGTCCGGGCCTTCTTCACCGTCGCCGATCTGGTCGAGGTGGATTCGACGCCGCTGCTGGCCTGGGCTCGCGTGATCGGCCGCTCCAGCCGACAGTTCCACCGCTGCACCTATCTGGACTGGCGCGACTTCTTCTGGGCCAAGGCCAAGCAGGAAAACTGGCGGGTCTTCTTCGTCGGCGGCGCCCCTGGCGTGGCCGAGGCGGCGAGCGAGACGATCCTGAGCGACCATCCGGGCGTCCAGCTTTCGACCCACCACGGCTATTTCGACGCCAGCCCCGGCTCGGACGAAAATGCGGCCGTGGTCGCAAAGATCAACGCCTTCAAGCCTCACATCCTGCTGGTTGGCATGGGCATGCCGCGCCAGGAGATCTGGGTGTTTGAGAACCACAAGGCGATCACCAGCCCCTGCGCCCACTTCACCGTCGGCGGCGCCTTTGACTACGAGGCCGGCGTCCAGAAGGCCGCGCCCCGCTGGATGGGGCAGATCGGCGTCGAGTGGCTGTTTCGCCTCATGGCCGATCCGCGCCGGCTCTTTTCGCGCTACTGCGTCGAGCCCTGGTTCCTGGTCGGGCCGGCCATGGGCGACCTGCGCCAGGCCTTCCTGACCAAGCCATCCGCTCAGATCGAGGGCGCGAGCGCCTTTCCAGGCTAGCCAAGCCCTCCGTCCTCCGCGAGTATGATCGCTGATCACCGATCCATCAGAGGTCGGGGCGGGAGCGCGAAGGAACAACGCTATGGCTGGACGTCTGAACGGCAAGGTCGCCGTCATCACTGGAGCTTGTTCGGGCATTGGCCTGGGCGCGGTCGAACTGTTTGTCGCCGAGGGCGCCAGCGTCATCGCCGCCGACCTGCAGGAAGACAAGGGTGCGATGCTGGAGAAGCGTTTCCCCGACACCGTGCGCTTCGCCCGCTGCGACGTCACCGTCGAGGCGGACATCGCCAAGGCCGTGAACATGGCCAAGGACGCCTTTGGCGGCCTGGACATCCTGTTCAACAACGCCGGCCATGGCGGTACGCCGCTGGGCGTCGCCGACATGACCGCCGAGGGCTGGGATCAGACCTTCGCCCTGCTGGTGCGCGGCCCGGCCCTGGGCATGAAATATGCCGTGCCATTGATGCTGGAGCGCGGCGGTGGCTCGATCATCAACACCGCCTCGATCGCCGGCCTGCAGGCGGGTTTCGGACCGCTGGCCTATTCGACCGCCAAGTGCGCCGTGATCCACATGAGCCGCTGCGCTGCGGCCGAGCTGTCGCCTGACAGGATCCGGGTCAACGCCATTTGCCCGGGCCTCATCGCCACCTCGATCTTCGGCGCCTCGATAGGGCTGCCCCGCGACGTCGCCGACCAGATGGCCGCCCGCGTCGCCGAGGTGGGTCCCAAGATCCAGCCGATCCCCAAGGCCGGCCTGCCCGAGGACATCGCCCGCGCAGCCCTCTATCTGGCCTGCGACGATTCCGAGTTCGTGACCGGCACCCACATCGTGGTGGACGGTGGCATCACGGTGGGCGGCCGTAGCAGCTGGGACAAGAACGCGCCCTCGCCCATTCTGTCGGCCATGGGCATCACGACGGAACAGGCCGAGCAGATGCGAACGGCCATGGCCACCCAAGGAAACCAGGGCGGCGCGGCCGGGTGACGGCGAGCGCCCTAACACCCAACCTGCGTGGCGCGCTGTGGATGTTGGCCTCTGCGGTCGGCTTCACGGCGATGACCACCCTGATCAAGTATCTGGGGCCGGGCTATCCGGCCGCCCTGCAGACCTTCTACCGGCAGCTGGCGGGGGTGATCATCCTGCTGCCGCTAATGGCGCGCGACTGGCGCGGCACGTTCTACACCACCCGGCCAGGCATCCTGATCTTCCGGTCCAGCGCCGGGGTTCTGGCCCTGATCCTCAGCTTCTACGCCTATCAGGAACTGCCGCTGGCCGACGCCAACGCTCTGTCCTTCACCCGGACCCTGTGGCTGGTGCCGTTCGCCGGCCTGATCTTGCGGGAGCCGATCGGACCCTTGCGGATCGGCGCTGCAGTGGTCGGGTTCCTGGGCGTTCTGATCATGCTGCAACCCGGAGCCGATGGGTCCGGCGGCTGGCTGGGCTGGCCGCAGGCGGCGGCCCTGGCGGCGGCTCTGCTGTTTGCCCTGACCATCACCGGCATGAAGGTGATGACCCGCGACCACTCGCCGTTCACCCTGCTGGTCTATGCGGCCGTGCTGGGCCTGGTGTTTTCGATTCCTCCAGCCCTGTTCGTCTGGCGCTGGCCCAGTCTGCCAGACCTTGGCCTGCTGGCCGCCATGGGCGTGATCGGCACCCTGACCCAAGGGGCCTATATCAAGGGGATGCAGGCAGGGGAGGCGGCCGTGATGGCCCCGATCGACTATACGAGGCTGGTCTTCGCCGTACTGGTCGGCTTCCTGCTGTTCCATGAGGTGCCCAAGACGGCGACCTTGATCGGGGCGGCCATCGTGGTGGGCTCGACCCTGTTCATCTCCTGGCGGGAGCACCAGGTGTCCAGGCGCAGGGCCCTGGTCGATCAGTCGCCGGAATAGCCCCGCCGCCAAGCGACGAACTTTGCGAGCCCATCGGCCAACTTGACCCTGGGCCGGTATCCGGTCAGCGCGTGGAGCTTGTCGATATTGGCGTAGGTGGCGGTGACATCGCCGGGCTGCATGGGCCGCATGATCTTGATGGCCGGGGCGCCAAGCGCGGCTTCGAGCGTGGAGATCATCTCCATCAGCCCGACCGGGTCATTGTCGCCGATATTGTAGACCTCGTGCCCGCCCTGGGCCGGCGGGTGGTCGAGGACGCCGACGATCCCGTCGACGATGTCGTCGATATAGGTGAAGTCGCGCGCCATCTCGCCCTCGCCATAGACCTCGATGGGCTCGCCCGAGAGGATCTTCTCGGTGAAACCGTAGTAGGCCATGTCGGGCCGGCCCCAGGGGCCATAGACGGTGAAGAACCGCAGGCCCGACTGGGGAAAGCCGTAGAGCGCTGCGTAGCTCTGGCTGATCAGCTCGCAGGAGCGCTTGGTGGCCGCATAGAGCGACACCGGCGTCTCGGCTGGGTCGGTTTCCTTGAACCCTGAGCCGTTGAGCGGCCGATCGCCGTACACCGAGCTCGACGAGGCATAGACCAGATGCTCGACGCCGCTGTGGCGACAGGCCTCCAGCACGGCCAGATGGCCAGCAAGGTTGCTGCGCTCATAGGCGAACGGGTTGTCGATCGAGTAGCGGACCCCGGCCTGAGCGGCCAGATGCACCACGCGCTTGGCGCCGGAGGTCTTGACCAACTGCAGCAAGGCCTCGTGCTCAGCGATGTCCAGGCGGACCATCGTGAAGCCGGGACGGCCTTCCAGCCGCGCGGCCCGGGCCGCCTTCAGAGCCGGGTCGTAATAGGTGTTGAAGTTGTCGACGCCGATCACTGTCTCGCCGCGATCCAGCAGCCGCTCGGCGACATGCATGCCGATGAAGCCGGCCGCGCCCGTAACGATGATCGGTGAAGCCATCATCCCCGCCCGATACTGGCGTAGGTGAAGCCGTGGCGCACCATCTCGCTGGGCTTGTAGACATTGCGCAGGTCGACGACGACGGGGCTGTTCATCAGCAGCTTCAGGCGGTCCAGATCCAGAGCCCGGAACTGGTCCCACTCGGTCAGGATCACCAGGGCGTCGACGCCTTCTGCGGCCTCATAGGCGCCGGCCTTGAACTCGACGCCCGGCAGCATGTGCGCCGCTTCCTTGGCGCCTTCGGGGTCATAGGCCTGCACCGTCGCGCCCATGGCCTGCAGAGCCGGCAGGATGTCGAGGCTGGGCGCGTCGCGCATGTCGTCGGTGTTGGGCTTGAAGGTCACGCCCAGCACGCCGATCGTCTTGCCGGTCAGATCGGACAGGCCGATGGCGTCGGCGACCTTGGTCGCCATGGCCTTTTTGCGGGCGTCGTTCACGGCCACCGTGGCCTCGATCAGCTTGACCGGCGCGCCGTACTGCTGGGCTGTGCGGACCAGGGCGATGGTGTCCTTGGGAAAGCATGAGCCGCCATAGCCGGGACCGGCATTGAGGAATTTGCCGCCGATCCGCTTGTCCAGGCCGATACCCTTGGCCACCTGCTGGACGTCGGCCCCGACCTTTTCGCACAGGTCGGCCATCTCGTTGATGAAGGTGATCTTCATCGCCAGGAACGCGTTGGCGGCATACTTGATCAGTTCGGACGTGCGGCGGCCGGTGAAGACAATGGGCGTCTCGTTCAGCGAAAGCGGGCGGTAGAGCTCGCGCATCACTGCCTGGGCGCGCTCGTCCTCGGTGCCGACCACCACGCGGTCAGGGCGCTTGAAGTCTTCGATCGCCGCGCCTTCGCGCAGGAACTCGGGGTTGGAGACCACGGCGAACTGGGCGTCGGGGCGCACCCGCTTGATGATCGCCTCGACCTCGTCGCCGGTGCCGACCGGCACGGTCGACTTGGTGACGATGACGGTGAAGCCGTCGATCAGGCCGGCGATCTCTTCGGCGGCGGCATAGACGTAGGACAGGTCGGCATGGCCGTCGCCGCGACGGGTGGGCGTGCCCACGGCGATGAACACCGCGTCGGCGGCCTTGACGGCGTCGGCGCCTTCCAGGGTGAAGAACAGCCGGCCTTCGCGGACATTGCGGGCGACCAGGTCATCCAGACCGGGCTCGAAGATCGGGATCTCGCCCTTCTCCAGCCGTTCGATCTTGCTCGGATCCTTGTCGATACACGTCACCACGTGACCGAAATCAGCAAAGCATGCCCCCGACACCAGGCCCACATAGCCCGTGCCAATCATCGCTACGCGCATCGAAACATCCTGATTCGATTGATCATCGCCCGACGGACGACGCCTGTGCCTAATCCAGCAATTGCGACGATGAGGCAAGCTGCCTGCCCTAGACGCTCAACCCATGACATCATCATGACGAACGTCTCGGCGGGCCACACTGGACTTCCAACCCTGACCCAAAGCCGATAGCCAGAGGCCTGCGTCGCGAGGGGAATTTCATGCAAACCGTTCTGGTGGCCGGCGGCGCCGGCTATGTCGGCTCCCACACCTGCCTGACCCTGTCGGCGGCGGGCTTCAAGCCTGTGGTCTTCGACGATCTGTCCAATGGTCACCGCGAGCACGTCCAGTGGGGGCCGCTGGAGATTGGCGACATTCGTGACGCCGCCCGGCTGGACGCGGTGTTCGCCGCTCACAAGCCCGTCGCCGTCCTGCACTTCGCCGCCCGCATCGAGGTCGGGGAGTCGGTCAAGGATCCCGGCGCCTTCTTCGACAACAACGTCGCCGGCACAATCAACCTCATCGAGGCCGCCCGCCGGGCCGGCGTCGAGGCCATGGTGTTTTCCTCGACCTGCGCCACCTTCGGCGATCCGGTGACGCTGCCAATGGACGAGACCCATCCGCAGGCGCCGCTCAACCCGTATGGCCGCACCAAGCTGATGGTCGAGCAGGCCCTGGCCGACTATGGCCGCTATGTCGGCTTCCGCAGCACGGTGCTGCGCTATTTCAACGCCGCCGGCGCCGATCCCGAGGGCCGTATCGGCGAATGGCACGAGCCCGAGACCCACGCCATTCCCCTGGCCATTCAGGTGGCCCTGGGTCAGCGCTCGCATTTCACGATCTTTGGCGACGACTATGACACCCGTGACGGCACCGCCGTTCGCGACTACGTCCATGTTCTGGATCTGGCCGACGCCCATGTCGCGGCGCTGCGCCGACTGCTCGATGGCGCTGGGAGCAGCAGCTACAACCTCGGCACCGGCCATGGCACGACGGTCAAGGAACTGATTGCCGGGGTCGAGCGCGCGACCGGAAAGCCTCTTCCTGTGCAGATGGCTGCGCGCCGGCCTGGCGATGCGCCGATCCTGGTGGGCGACAACGCCAAAGCCCGCGCCGAGCTGGGCTGGACCCCGTCGCGCGATCTCGACGTGATCCTTGAGGGCGCCTGGCGCTGGCATCAGGCCCAGGCGGCCGCGGGTCGGTGAAGGCTGATCAGGGATGATCCGACCCCTGATGCAGGGGGATCATGGCCAAGTGTCGCACGACCGCGCGTTGAAAGAGTTTATTTGTAACTCTCCCGGTATCCTATCAGGGCTGTTATCCGGGGGAACCGCGTGTGTTGAAGGTTTTGACCTGTCTGACGACCGAGCATGACTATCGGTTGGTCGGCGTGGCGGCGGTCGTTTGCTTCGCCGCCTGCTTCACCGCGTTCAGACTCTACTCACGCATGCGCGGCGCCAAGGGGCTCGTCAGAGCGGCTTGGCTGCTGCTCACGGGCCTGGTGTGTGGGGCGGGCATTTGGGCTACCCACTTCATCAGTATGGTCGCCTACGACCCCGGTCTGAAAACGGGCTTCAGCCCGACAGGCACCCTTTTGTCCCTGATGATCGCCGTCCTGTTTGTGGGATCTGGCTTTGTTATTGCCTCGGCGCAGCGCACGCGCACCAATGACATGGCCGGCGGCCTGATCCTCGGCATGGGCGTCGCCTCCATGCACTACACCGGCATGACCGCCTTCGTGACCCAGGGCCATCTGGTCTGGGAACATGCAACGGTCGGCGTCTCGGTGCTGTTTGGCGTAGCGGGCTCCACGGCCGCGTTGATCCTCGCGGGCCGCGCTCGCAGTATCGGCAAGCAGATTCTGGGCGGCGCCATACTGACCCTGGGCGTCTGCGCCCTGCATTTCACCGGCATGGGCGCCATAACAATTGTGCCCGACGCTTCGATCGTGGTTCCCGAGCAACTGCTTTCGGGCGGCTTCCTGACCTTGGCCGTCACCAGCATCACAGGTCTGATCATCCTCGGCGGGCTCGGCGCCGTCGCGATCGAATCCCAGACCACGCGCTCGGCCCTCGAACGCATTCGCCGCATGGCCAACGCCGCCTATGAGGGCATTGTCGTCGTCCAGGACGGCCGTATCAACGACGCCAATGCCGCCTTCTGCGAGCTGGCCGGCGCGCCGCTTGATGAGCTCAAGGGCAAGCCTCTGTTTGGCGCGATCCTCACCTTCGACGGCGACGAGGCCTCCCGCGACGGCTTGCGCCGCGAAGGCTTTCTGCAACCGCTTGAAGGCGGCCGCGAAATTCCCGTCGAGGTGTTCTCGCGTCTGATGGACGACGGAGCCCGCACGGAGACCTCGGGGTTGACCGTGCTGGCGGTCCGTGACCTGCGGGAACGCCGCTCGGCCGAAGAGAAGATCCGCTATCTGGCCGAGCATGACGGCCTGACCGGTTTGCCCAATCGCAACTCACTGCAGACCCGCCTGGCCGCCGCCATAGAGCGCGTTGAGGCCTCGGGCGAGACCCTGTCGGTGATCTGTATCGACCTCGATCATTTCAAGGAAGCCAACGACCAGCACGGTCACCCGGCGGGCGATGCCCTGCTCGTTGAAACGGCCCGCCGTCTGCAGGATTCTGTCTCGGCGCCCTCCTTCGCCGCACGGCTGGGTGGCGACGAGTTCATGGTTGTGCAGGTGGGAGCGGGCGGCCAGCCTACGGCCGCCGCCGAGCTGTCGGGCCGACTTCTGGACATTCTGGCGACCCCGGTCATGTTCGAAGGTCAGGACCTGGCCATGGGCGCCAGCCTGGGTGTCAGCCTCTACCCCGACGACGGCCGCACGACAGAGTCCCTGATGGCCAATGCCGACATGGCGCTGTATCGCGCCAAGGAAGGCGGGCGCGGGATCTATCGCTTCTTCAAGCGCGAGATGGACGAGTCGATCCGTGAGCGCCGCTCGCTGGCCCGTGACCTGAAGCAGGGCATCGCCGACGGCGAGCTGGTGGTCTACTACCAGCCCCTGGCCCGCGCTTCCGATGGCGAGGTTTGCGGTTTCGAAGCCCTGGTTCGCTGGCAGCATCCGACCCGCGGCATGATCCCGCCGCTCGATTTCATTCCGGTGGCCGAAGAGAACGGCCTGATCGCCCCGTTGGGTGAATGGGTCCTGCGGCGCGCCTGCGCCGACGCCGCCTCATGGGAGAAGCCGCTGCGCATCGCGGTCAACCTCTCACCGCTGCAGCTGAACAACCCCGCCCTGCCGACCCTGGTGCACGAGGTGCTGATCGCGACCGGCCTGTCGCCCCACCGGCTTGAGCTGGAAATTACCGAAAGCGCGCTGTTCAAGGATTATCAGCGGGCGCTCGACAACCTGCGCCGGCTCAAGGCGCTGGGCGTTCGCATCGCCATGGATGATTTCGGCACAGGCTTCTCCTCGCTTTCCACGCTGCAGTCCTTTCCGTTCGACAAGATCAAGATCGACAAGAGCTTCGTCGAGAACATCCACCGCCATGACCGCGCGACCGTTATTGTCCGCGCTGTCCTGGGCCTGGGTCGCAGTCTGGAGATTCCGGTCGTCGCCGAGGGTGTGGAGACCCAGGAGCAGATCAACTTCCTGCGCAGCGAGGACTGCGCAGAGCTGCAAGGCTACGCCATCGGCCGGCCGGCGCCGCTGCACACGCTAGATGCCTGGACCAAGGCGGCCCCGGTCGCCGCCCCGGCGGCCAAGCGCGCCAGGCGTTCCGCCGCCTGAGACCGATCAGCGACCGCGCTTCAGACCGCCAAGCAGGCCCCTCATGATCTCGCGCCCGGCCTGACTGGCAACTGTGCGCAGCAGCGACTTTGCGAAGGTCTCGGCCATGCCCTGGTGACTTGAAGCGCGGGGGCGAGGGGCGGCCGGTGTCTCGCGCGCCTCTTCCCGGACCCGAACCTTTTCTTCAGCGATCCGGACCTTCTCCGCCTCGGCCGCGTCCTGGGCGGCTTCGGTTTGGCGAAGGGCGTCCTGGGCTCTGCCCTGCAGGATCTCATAGGCCGAGGCGCGATCCTGGGCGGTGTCATAGAGGCCGGCCACAGGGCTCCTGGCGATCAGCGCCGTGCGCTCCTCCGGCGTTAGCGGCCCTAGACGCGAAGCGGGCGGGCGGATCATGGTCTTCTGCACGACGCAGGGCGCGCCCTTGGCGTCGAGAGTCGAGACCAGGGCCTCACCGACGCCCAGGCCTTGAATGGTCTCGGCCGTGTCGAAAGACGGATTGACCCGGAACGACTGGGCGGCGGCCTTCAGACCCTTCTGGTCGGCGGGCGTGTAGGCGCGCAGGGCATGCTGGATGCGCGCCCCCAGCTGGCCGAGGACCGCGTCAGGAATATCGGCCGGGTTCTGGGTGACGAAATAGATTCCCACGCCCTTGGAGCGGATCAGGCGCACGACCTGCTCGATCTTCTCCAAAAGGGGCTTGGGCGCGTCGTTGAACAGCAGGTGGGCCTCGTCGAAGAAGAACACCAGGCGTGGTTTGTCCACATCGCCCAGCTCGGGCAGCTCCTCGAAAAGTTCCGACAGCAGCCACAGCAGGAAGGTCGAATAGAGCTTCGGTGACTGGATCAGTCTGTCGGCGGCCAGCAGGTTTACATAGCCGCGGCCGGCGACGTCGGTGCGCATGATGTCGGCCAGCTTCAGAGCCGGCTCGCCGAAGAAGTTGTCGGCCCCCTGGCTCTGCAGGGTCAGCAGCTTGCGCTGGATCGCGCCCACCGTCGCGGGCGAGACATTGCCATAGAGCGTGCCGATGTCGGCGGCGTGGTCGGCGACATATTTCAGGCAGGCCTGCAGATCCTTCAGGTCCAGCAGCAGCAGGCCGTCCTTGTCGGCGACATGGAAGACGATGGTCAGGACGCCTTCCTGCACATCATTGAGCTCCAGAAGGCGCGCCAGCAGTACGGGACCCATCTCCGAGATGGTCGTGCGGATCGGATGGCCCTTCTGGCCGAACAGGTCCCAGAATACGGTCGGCGGCGCGGCCGGGGTCAGGGCCAGGTCCATCAAGGCGGCGCGGGCCAGCATTTTCTCGTTGGGCGCCCCAGCGAGGGCGATGCCCGAAAGATCGCCCTTAACGTCCGCGGCGAACACAGGCACGCCGGCGTCCGAAAAGGCTTGGGCCATGATCTGAAGGGTCACCGTCTTGCCGGTGCCGGTCGCGCCCGCCACGACGCCGTGCCGATTGGAGCGATCCAGTCGCTGGGTCACCGGACCCTCGCCCAGCCCGATCAGGATTTCGCCTTCACCAATCGACAAGGTCATATGCAACATCCTCCAAACTTGAGCACTGACCCTAACCGCGCCCTTGCGCCGCGCCAATCGCGGTAGGCAAAGTGTTACGATCTCCAGGAGTTTTTGAATGACCGTTTCGTCGTCCGCCGCCACTCGCAACGCCGTGGTCTTCCTGGCGGTCATCGCGGGCGGCGCGGCGCTGCTGTGGATGCGCGACATCCTCTCGCCCCTGGCCCTGGCGGTCTTCCTGGCGGTGATGATCGACAGCTTTTCGCGGGTGCTGACCATCAGGGCGCGCTTCCCCAAGCGCGTGGCCCTGCCGACCGCGCTCGTTCTGTTGACCCTGCTCTTCGGCCTTTCGGTGTGGGTGGTGGCCGAAAACAGCGCCAGCTTTCTCGACCAGCTGAAGGCCTATGCGCCCAGGCTCAATGACGTGATCGCCAGGCTGGCCCACGCGGTCGGCATCCATGTCGCGCCGACCTTGAGTGACCTGATCACCCAGCTCAATCCGCAACGCTATATCGGCGCTGCGGCCCAGAGCCTGCAGAACTTTGCCGCCAGCGCCGTGCTCGTTCTGATCTATCTGGGCTTCATTATCGCCTCGCGCCGGGGGTTCAACCGCAAGATCGTGGCCCTGTTTCCGCATGGCGGCGAGCGGGACAAGGCGATGGTGCTGTTCCACCGTATCCGCGACGGCGTGGAGCAGTATCTGTGGATCCAGACTGTCACTGGCCTGATGATCGCGGTCGGCGCCTGGCTGGTGATGGCGCTGCTGGGGCTCGACAACGCCTTCTTTTGGGCTTTCCTGATCTTCCTCGCCAGCTACATCCCGATCCTGGGCGGCGCCATTGGCTGCTTCCTGCCGCCGCTGTTCGCCATCGTGCAGTTTCCCGACAGCTTCCTGCCGGCGACGATCCTTTTTGTGGCCCTGCAGGCGATCTATTTCGTGGTCGGCAACATTGTCTTGCCCCGCATGCAGGGCGACAGCCTGAACATGGATCCGACCGTGGTCCTGTTGTCCCTGGCCGTCTGGGGCGCCCTGTGGGGTGTGCCCGGCATGTTCCTGTCAACCCCGCTGACGGTAGCCTTCATGGTGATCCTGGCCCAATTCGACGGCTCGCGCTGGATCGCCATCCTGCTGTCCGAGGACGGCGATCCGCAGGGAGCGAGTGTAGCCTTGGGCGGAGAGGCGTCGAAGGCTGAGACGCCAAAGTCGGCCGCCCGACAGAAAGTCGCCAAGGGGGACTTAAAATCCTGAACGCGGCGCCTATCTCTGTTTGGTCCGACACCCCCCGGTCGGACCCCCGCCCGACGCAGCTTGGTTCTCCGGCGCGTCCGAAGCGGAAAATGCCCGCCCGCTCCCCCCGGGCGGGTCTGCGCCGCCGGTTTCCCCCACCGGCGGCGCTTCCGTTTTCTCCCGACATTCCCGGCAAGTTCGAAATCCGCAAGATCCATGGCGGATTCTCGATGTCCTGGTTGAATCACACCCCGAAAAGTCTAGGTTATCGCCAAAAATTCGCGAGGAAATCTCATGGTCGGTGCAAAAAATGACCCCCACGCTTCAATGGTGGGCGGCCAGTTGTTGACGGCTTTCGCCCAGGCCCTGGGTCATGCCGCTGACGCGCTGCCGGCTCAGGCGGCTCATTTCCTCGCCCAGGCTCAGGACGACTGGTCGGCCGACGAAATGCCGGGGTTCGACGCCGGCGATACCGCTCGTGCCCTTGCTGATTTCTGGCGCTTCGGTCAGGAGGTGACCGATGTGGCCGAGCCGGCCATCCGTCTGCGTCAGGCGCGCAAGCCCGACGGGACCTATCTGCGCGGCGACCTCCTCGAGATCGTCCAGCAGGACCGTCCCTTTCTGGTCGACAGCATCATGGGCGCCGTGGCCGAGGCGGGCTTTCAGGTCCGGGCCATGTTCCACCCGGTGGTCGAGGTTGGCGGCCAGCGCCGCTCGATGATCCAGATCTATCTGGCTTCCGTCGGCGAGGACCGCGAGGCGGCCCTGATCCAGGCTGTGGGCGAGGCCCTGGCCGATGTTCGCCTGGCCGTACAGGACTTCGAGGCCATGCGCGGTCTGATGCGCCGCACGATCGTCGATCTGCGCGACACCAAGGTTGCCATTCCGGCGGAGGCCCGGGCCGAGGACATGGATTTCCTCGACTGGCTGGCCGACGACCATTTCGTGTTTCTCGGCGCCCGGGTTTACGACTATCCCCGCACGAGCGACGGCGGCTATGCGGCCGAGGAGCCCCTGGATCGGCCGGAGGGCAATCTGGGCGTCCTGCGCGACGAGGTCCGCACCGTGCTGCGTCGGGGCAGCGAGCCGGCCATCCTGTCGCGCCAGGTCCTCAGCCATATCGAGATCGGCGACCCGATCGTGGTGGCCAAGTCCAACCTGCGCTCGCGTGTCCACCGTCGCGGCTACATGGATTATGTCGGGGTGCGCCGGTACGGCGCCGACGGTAAGCCCTCCGGTGAAGTCCGCTTCGTTGGACTGTTCACCGCCGAGGCCTACGAGACCCCGGCTCATGACGTGCCGTTGATCCGTCGCAAGGTGGCGCACGTTCTGGACAGCGCCAGCAAGGATCCTGATAGCCACAACGGCAAGCGCCTGCGCAATATCCTGGAGACCTGGCCCCGCGACGAGCTGTTCCAGACCGATACCGATCAGCTGCTGAGCATGGCGCTGGGGGTTCTGCACCTCTATGATCGGCCCCGCGTCCGGCTGTTTACTCGCCGTGACCCTTTCGACCGATTCATCTCGGCCCTGCTGTTCGTGCCGCGGGAGCGTTACGACTCTGGCGTCCGCGAACGGGCTGGCCAGTTGCTGGCCGAAGCCTTCGGCGGCCGGGTCTCTGCCTACTATCCCAGCTTCTCCGACGCGCCGCTGGCGCGGGTTCATTTCATTGTCGGCGTCACGCCGGGCGATCACTACGAGCCGGACATGGCTCAGCTAGAAGCCGCCATCGCCGAGACCGCCCGCACCTGGGAGGACCGCTTCGAGGCGGCGATCCGTGACGGCGGCGCCCCGGGGCGGGTCGCCGAGACCCTGGCCCGTTACGCCGGCGCCTTCCCGCCCGGCTATCGCGACCAGTATGACGCCGCCGAGGCCCTGGCCGACATCGAGGTCGTCGACGCCCTGGCTGAAGGCGAGGCGGTTCGCGTGCGCGCCTTCCGTCGTCCCGACGACAGCGCGACGACCTTCCGCTTCAAACTCTATCGCCCCGGCGCCGCGGCGCCCCTGGCCGATGTTCTGCCGATCCTTGAGCACATGGGCCTCAAGGCGCTGATCGAGGATGGCCACAAGGTTTCGCCGACCTCCGAAGGCGGCGCGCGCGCGCCCGTCTGGGTGCATGAGTTCGTCCTGGCCGACGAGCAGGGCGAGCACCTGACCTTCGCCGACGTCAAGCTGGCCTTCGAGGCTGCCTTCGTCGCCATCTGGACGGGCCGCGCCGAGAGCGACGGCTTCAACCGGCTGGTGCTGGAGCTGGGCATCGGCTGGCGCGAAGCGGCCCTGATCCGCGCCCTAGCCCGCTATCGTCAGCAATCGGGTCTCGACCCCAGCCAGGGTGTGCAGGAGCAGGCCCTGGCCGATCATCCGGGCGTCGCTCGTCTGATCCTTGACCTGTTCCAGACCAAGTTCGACCCCGCCGTTTTGGCCGATCTCAAGGACCGCCAGGAGCAGGCCAAGGCCGTCGAGGCCAAGATCGGCGAGGCTTTGCAGGCTGTCGAGAGCCTCGACGCCGACCGCGTCCTGCGCCGGATCGCCGCCCTGGTCGGCGCGATCCTGCGGACCAATTTCTATCAACCCGCCGAAGATGGTCAGCCCAAGCCCTATATCAGCTTCAAGATCGCCTCGCGCGAGCTGGAAGACCTGCCGGCCCCCAAGCCCTATCGCGAGATCTTCATTTCGGCCCCGCACATCGAGGGCGTGCACCTGCGCTTTGGCCCCGTGGCGCGCGGCGGCCTGCGCTGGTCCGATCGTCGCGACGACTTCCGCACCGAGGTTCTGGGGCTGGTCAAGGCTCAGCAGGTCAAGAACGCGGTGATCGTGCCGGTCGGCTCCAAGGGCGGCTTCTATCCCAAGCAACTGCCGCGCGGCGGGGATCGCGACGCGGTCCAGGCCGAGGCGATCCGCGCCTACAAGACCTTCCTGTCGGGCCTGCTCGACATCACTGACAATATCGACGCCGACAATAAGGTCGTGCCGCCGGTCTCAGTGGTCGTGCATGACGGCGAGGACCCCTATCTTGTCGTCGCCGCCGACAAGGGCACGGCGACCTTCTCCGACATCGCCAATGGCGTGGCCGAGGACTATGGCTTCTGGCTGGGCGACGCCTTCGCCTCAGGCGGTTCGGTCGGCTACGACCACAAGGTCATGGGCATCACCGCCCGCGGCGCCTGGGAGGCGGTCAAGCGCCACTTCCGCGAGATGGGCAAGGACATCCAGACCCAGCCCTTCACCGTCGTGGGCGTCGGCGACATGAGCGGCGATGTGTTCGGCAACGGCATGCTGCTGTCGAAGCAAACCAAACTCCTGGCCGCCTTCGACCACCGGCATATCTTCCTCGATCCCGATCCGGACGCTGCATCCTCGTGGGCGGAGCGCGACCGGATGTTCAAGCTGCCTCGCTCCTCGTGGGACGACTATGACCGCAGCAAGATCTCGGCCGGCGGCGGCGTCTTCGCCCGCAGCCTCAAGAGCATCCCGCTGACAGCCGAGGTCCGGGCCCTGTTCGAGATCAAGGCCGAGGCCGTCTCGCCGGCCGAGTTGATGACCGCGATCCTGAAGTCCAAGGCCGAACTGCTCTATCTCGGCGGCATCGGCACCTATGTGAAGGCCCGGGGCGAGAGCAACGCCGACGCCGGCGACAAGGCCAATGACTCCGTACGCGTCAACGGCGCGGACCTGCGGGTCAAGGTGATGGGCGAGGGCGCCAATCTGGGCCTGACCCAGGCTGGCCGCATCGAATTCGCGGCCGCTGGCGGTCATATCAACACCGACGCCATCGACAATTCGGCCGGCGTCGACAGTTCCGACCATGAGGTCAATATCAAGATCCTCACGGGCCTGCTGGAGCGCGGCGGCGAGCTGGATCGTCCCAGCCGCAACACGCTGCTGGCCTCGATGACCGATGACGTCGCCCAACATGTGCTGGAGCATAACTACGACCAGACCCTCGCGCTGACCCTGCTGGAAAGCGACGCCACCAGCGAGGTCGACTCCCAGATCCGCTACATGGTCGATCTGGAAAGTCGCGGGCGCCTGGACCGCAAGGTCGAAGGTCTGCCGACCAATACGACTCTCCTCGAGCGCAAGCAGGCCGGCAAGGGTCTGACCCGACCGGAGCTGGCGGTGCTGCTGGCCTATGGCAAGCTGGACCTGTTCGATGAGATCGTGGCCTCGGACTCTCCTGACGATCCGTGGTTCGAAAAGACTCTGCGTGGCTACTTCCCCAAGGGCCTCGACCGCTATGCCGACCAGATGCAGACGCACCGGCTGAAGCGCGAGATCATCGCCACGGTGGTCGGCAATCAGATGGTCAACATGTGCGGCCCGACCTTCGCGACCCGCCTGAGGGCCGCCGCCGGCTGCGATGTCGACGCTCTGGTCACAGGCTTCACCGCCGCCCGGGAAATCCTGGGCGTCGACGCCCTGTGGGATCAGGTCTCGGCTCTGGACAACCAGGCCTCGGCCGCGGGCCAGACCGCGCTCTACAAGGCCCTGGCCTATGCCTTGCGCAGCCTGACCTTCTGGCTGGCCCGCCGGGCGTTCCGCGACAAGGCTTCGGTCAAGACCCTGGTCGACAACTACGGCCCGTCCGTTGCCGAACTGAGGGGCATGACCCCCGCCGTCCTGTCGGCCTTCGAGCAAAAGGCTGTCGCCAAGCGGGTGAAGGCCTATGTCGCCGATGGCGCGCCGGAGGCCCTGGCCCAGGGTGTGGCGGCGCTGCAGCCCCTGACCATCGCCGCCGATCTGGTCGATCTGGCCAACGCCTCCAGTTGGACCGTCAAGGACGTCGCCCGCCTCTATCACCAGACCGGAGCGGCCTTCGGCTTTGACCGATTGCGCGGCGCGGCGGGTTCGTTCGTCGGCGGCGACGCCTTCGAACGCCTGGCTGTGCGCCGCCTGATCGAGGACCTGCTCAGCGAGCAGACGTCCATCACCCAGGCGGTGCTGAAGTTCTCGGCCAACGCCCAGGCCGGCGAGGACGAGCTGTCAGCCAAGGCGGCGGTAACCTCTTGGGCCGCCCTGCGTATGGGGCCTGTCCGCTCGGCCAAGCGTACGGTGGAGGATATTGAGAACGCCGGCGGTGGCTGGACCTTCGCCAAGCTGACCATCGCCAATGCCGCGCTGCGCGAATTGGCCAGCGCGGGTTAGGGCCTAGTCGCGGCCTCTCTCGCCGTGAGGGGGAGGCCGAAGTCGGCGACATGGAAAGGGCGATCGGCAGCGTGTCGCTATGAATGGACGCTGGTCGCGACCTTTATCATCCAGACGCCGGAGAGGTCGCCGGACTCCCTGACTTGACCCCGACTTGAGGTTGTGGAGCGAGGCCCGGTGGGACTAGGCTCCGGCGGCAACGCCTTGGGGGGCTCATGGTCAAGACTCGCATCGTCCTGCTGGATTCCCTGCGGGGTCTGGGGGTGCTGGGCATCCTGCTGTGTAACGCGCCGGACTTTGCGGTCACGGCGGGCCTGGCAGAGTCTGTGCGCCACTGGCCGCACGGGACCGGAGCCGACACGGTCTCGGTCTGGGTCGCCACCCAGTGGCTGTTTCAGCGCAAGTTCGTCACCCTGTTCGCCATGCTGTTCGGCGTCTCGATTTTCCTGATCGGTGGCGAGCGGTCCGAGACCGAGCGCGGTGCGATCCTGCGCAAGCGGCTGATGTGGATGGTGGTCTTTGGCCTCCTGCACGGCTTCGCCATCTGGTTCGGCGATGTGCTGCTGAGCTACGCCCTGGCCGGCTTCATGGTAATGCTCGCCCGCTCCTGGGCGCCCAAGCGGCTGTTCAAGGTGGGGATCGGCATCTGGATCGGCTTCTCGCTGCTGATGGCCGCCGGCATGGCCGCCTCGCTGCTGATGCCGCACGACGCGGCCAAGGAGGCGGCCCAGACCGCCGAGGAAGCCGCCCAGAACAGCGCCGCCGCCGCCCAGTACGCCGGCACCTTCATGCAGTCGCTGATCCAGAACGCCAAGGACCGCCTGCCGCTGCTGGCCGGCGAGCCGGTCATCGTCATGATGACGGGCAGCCTGATGTTGATCGGCCTGGGCTGCTTCAAAACCGGGGTCCTCACCGGCGAGGCCTCGAAGAAGACCTATGTCATCCTGACGCTTGTCGGCCTGCTGGCCCTGGCGGTCACCGGCGCGCTGTTCATCGCCTGCGCTTTGACCGGACTGTCCAAGCCGCTGGGCATGGCCGCCGGCGTGGTCCAGATGGCCACCGCGCCCCTGACCACTCTGGCCTATGTCAGCCTGGTGGTGTTCGCCTCACGGTCGGCGGGCTTCTGGAAGAAGATCCCCGAAATCCTCGCCCCCGTCGGCCAGATGGCCTTCACCAACTATCTGACCCAGTCGTTTATCATGACCGCGATCTTCTATGGCGGCCGGGGGCTGAGCCTGCATGGCAAGGTCGACCGGCCCGGCTTGGCCCTGATCGTCGTGGCCATCTGGATCGTCCAGATCCTATGGTCGAAGTGGTGGATGGACCACTTCAGCATGGGCCCGCTGGAGTGGTTCTGGCGCCGGCTCTATCGCGGCCCGACCCCGATCCTGCGGAGCCGGGCGGGAGCCTAGAGAATTCCTTGAAGCGCCGGGGATATCCAAGCCGCATGGGAATCTCTGACGACTCAGTCAGGTCGCAGAAGGCTCTAGACCGAGATATCGACGCGAGAGCCTGCGGCGATGCCGACGGGTTGTCTTACGGAAGCGGTCTGGGCGGAGGCGGCTAGCTGGCCGCCAAAAGTCACTGCGACCTGGCCGTCATGGGTTGCCTCGAAGGACCTTGCGGCGATGCGGTCACGGTGGCCTAAGTCGGTTCTGGGAAGTGTGCGTCCAGAAACTCCAGGAACAGGGCCCAGTCTTCCGTCGTCACACCGTGCGTACCCCGCCGCATAAAAAAGGCCTGGGTCCGCACAAGGTCAGGCTTGGCCATACGAGTCTGTTCGAAGGCCTGCGCTCCATACAATTGGTAGACCGGCGAGGCCGCTTGCACCGCCCGAAAGGCGCCGGCCGGGTCAGACCAGGCGTCTCGGTCACCAGATCCGATCAGCACAGGACGCGGCGCGATGAGCGCCAGGAGCTGGTGCTGATCGACGGGGATCTCGTCTTCGCGCCCGGCATAGGTGGCGAAACGCGGCGTGAACCAGAACCCGAAGGTCCTGGTGATCTGGGCTACGCTTTCGCCCGCCTTGCTGCGGGTCAGGGCGGCTCCGCCACGACCGGACTGGTGGGCGATCACGGCGGCGATGTGCGGGTCGGTTGCAGCGGCCAGTAGCGCCGCCTTGCCGTTTCGGGAATGGCCCCACGCGACGACGGGTACGTTCTGCAGGCCTGGCTCGCGGTTCAGACTCTGGCCCAGAGCGGAGTATAGCCACGCCCAGGCCGCCAGAGCCCCACCCGGCGCGGAGCGTGAGGGGTTGCCATAGAGCCGGGCGAGCGCGGCCGACGCCATCTTGGGATCATCGGGCACAAGATCGCCGGCATAGACCAGGGCGACCGCATAGCCACGCTCGGTGACAAGGCTCAGAGGCGGCGCGTGCGGGTAGCGACCCAGGATGATGTGGCTGAGCGTCTCCATCGGATCGCGGCAAGGCCCGGGAGGATCGGTCAGCGACCGCACGTCGGCTAGGCGGTTATGGACGGCGACCGCGTTGCCACAAAAGTTCTGGATGACGATCAGCGCCCGGGGCGGGGTCGAGCCACCCGGTTGAACCAGCACCACATTGACCCGGCCGCGGTCGCCGCCTTGGCCAAACCCGATGGTCAATTGCTGCATCCGGGTTCCAGGCGCGACACGGTCGGCCGCAAGCGGCCTACGCGCCAAAACCTGGCTGGGAAGCGCGGGGGGCATTTCCCCATAGACCGATTGGGCCAGTGCGGCCCGGAGCAGGGGCGCTCTGCGCGCTTGCCAGTCCGAAGCGGCGGTGATGGGCGGGTCATCGCCAAACGGGCCCAGGACGGATGGCGAGGCCGGCGGCCCGCCGATGACGTCAAGGACCCTGGGGAAGATTTGAGAGTAGCTGACGCGGGTTACGGCCACCGTCGCCAAGAGTGCGAACAATCCCAGCCCGAGCTTCCGCATCCTCATCGCTCCTCCGGCAGCCTCATATCCGACGGCGCCTAGGCTTGGCCCAGGAGCCAAACCGACGCCACTCCAAATCGCCGCGTAACGATTTGGCCCCCTGGGAGGCGGTCGATGTAACCTTTGACCCACTCCCGACGTACTGGCTCATACATCGAAGATCTCCGTTGGATCGGCCGCGCAAGCGTCCGGTTCAGTCGGGGCTTTCGATCCACATTTGTCGCGTCTGCGGGCGCTGTCGAAAAACATGCAGGATCAAGCCAATGTTGAAAGCCGTCATCCTTGCGACCACGGTCGCTCTGGCCCTAGCCACGCTCCCGAGCGCTGCGCTCGCAGCCAAGCCGGAAATCTATACCCCAGCGTTCTCCAAGGTCGCGGTCGAGGGTTACGATCCCGTCGCCTATTTCACCCAGGGCAAGGCGGTGGAGGGCTCTGACGCCTTCACGACCACGTACAAGGGCGCGGAGTATCGCTTCTCTTCGGCGGCCAACCTCGCCCGCTTCAAGGCCAGCCCCGGCGCCTACGCCCCACAATTTGGTGGATATTGCGCATGGGCCGTCTCGCAGAACTACACTGCCAAGGGTGACGCCCAGTACTGGCGTATCATCAACGGCAAGCTGTATTTGAACTACAATGCCGATGTTCAAAAAAAGTGGGAAAAGAACACTTCTGGATTTATCGCCCAGGGCAATAACAACTGGCCGAACGTGCTTCAGAAATAGTCCAGACGCCGATGGCGCTCAGTGGATACTATCCGATGCAATCCAGGGAGATTCCTGTGTCACAAATAATTCGCTTTCTGCCGCACGTGATGGCGGTTTTCATGTCAGCCGTGTTTCTAGACAGCCTTCGCTTCAAGTTTCTCAACCTGCCGCAGACCCAAGTGATCTTTGGTCGGCTGGATGGTTGGGCGGCGACGCTTGGCGCGGAGGGACTGTTCGCCCAGACGGGCCTGTTCTCTCAGTATGTCATCGGCGCGATTGAGCTGCTGGCCGCGAGCCTGCTGCTGATCGGGATTATGCCGCGCTATCGCCATCTGCAGGCCGGCGGCGCCCTAGCGGGTCTGCTCGTGATGACGGGAGCCATCAGCTTCCATCTCTTCACCCCGCTTGGCGTGGATCCCAATAATGACGGCGCGGGGCTGTTCCTAGCCGCCTGCTTGAACTGGGCTTTCGCGGTCGGTCTGCTGGCGGTGTTCCGGCGTCAGCAGTTGCTTGTCCTGGGCGAACGCGTGCTGTCGATCTTCGCACCGAGCGGAAAGCCCTGATGACCATGATACCAGCGCAGCGGCGGGGTGGCAGGCGGGCTTCGGCCCCTCCCGCTCTGCATGGTAATCTGTGGACTGATGATTTGGCCTTTCAGAACGGTGTCGTCCAGGTCAGGACCACCGGCGCGGCGGTGCCCATTGACGCCGCCCTGGCGTGGGATGTGGCGCGCTGGCTGGCCTTCTATCTCCCCGTGCGGATCAAGGCCGGACTTCATCGTCTTGTGAAGCCCGGGCCGCGGGTGGCGTTCACGCCGCACGCCCCGCGTCCCTGGTACCTGATCTGGGTGGCCTCGGCCTGGGCCGGCGCGCGCTTTGTGCGCGATCCGGCGGCCGCCGACGTCGTGTTCAGGTTCGAGGATCAGACCCTTGCCGAGCCTTCGCCGGCCGACGCTGGCGCGATCAATGGCGCTTGCCTGGATGTTTCCAAGTCCAAGGTAGCGAAGGTTTTCGAAGCGGTGTTCGGCTATGCGCTGGCGATCGATCCGGAGGTCCATCAGGGCCTGGCTGTCGAGAAGGGCGAGGCCAATGGCGTCCACGACGGCCGGATCGTTCAGTGTCCCACCCAGCGGTTGCCCGGCCGCACCTACCAGCGCCTGATCGACAATATCGAGGACGGCCTGTCTACCGACCTGCGCACCCCGTTTGTCGGCGGCGTTCCCGCCTTGGTCTACATCAAGCAACGGCCGCAGGCCGCGCGCTTCGCCAACATGAACAGTCGGGTACGTCTGACGACGGTAGAGGCCGTGTTTTCATCGGCCGAGGTCGCCACGCTGGTGGCCTTCGCCAAGGCCATGGATCTGGACTGGGGTGGACTGGACGTGCTGCGCGATCGGGCAGACGGGCGGCTTTATGTGGTCGATGTCAACAAGACCGACATGGGGCCACCGCTGGCCCTGCCTTGGCTGGACAAGCTGAGATCGACCCGGACGATCGCGAGGGCGCTCAAACCCCTTTTGCAAGGCGCAAGGCCGTGATTCCATTCGTTCGCGATTTTGATTTTGACTATGCGCAGGTCAAATCGGTGTCGCCGCTGATCCGCCGCATCGTTGCGCGCAATCCCGGGCCCTTCACCTTTACCGGGACGGGCACGTACCTGATCGGTCGCGACGAGCCCGGCGCGGAAATCTTTGTCATCGATCCGGGTCCTGAGCTTGAGGAGCATCTGGACGCGATCCTGGCCACTACGGCGGGTCAGAGACTGACCCGGATCTTCGTGACCCATGCGCATATGGACCATTCGCCATTGGCCCGTCCTCTGGCCGCGCGAACGGGCGCGGTCATCTATGCCGGTCCCGAGCCCTGTCAGGCCTCCAATGGAGGCATTCGGTTGGAGGCGGGAGACGATCTGAGCTTTACGCCCGATGTTCCGCTTCATGATGGCGAGCTATTCTCTGCCGACGGCTGGACCTTGGAAGCCCTGGCGACGCCCGGTCATACTGCCAGCCACTATGGATACGTCCTGCAGAACGAGCAGGCGCTGTTTCCCGGCGACTGCGTGATGGGTTGGTCCACGACAATCATCAGCCCGCCCGACGGCGACATGGGCGCCTATATGGCCACCCTGGCCCGCATCCGGGCCAGACAATTCGCGGTGCTATGGCCGACCCATGGTCCGCCGATCACCCAGCCGGGCCCCTTCCTGGACGCCTATATCGCCCACCGGCGGCAGCGCGAGGCCCAGATCGTCGAGGCGTTGCAGCAGCGCGGCGAAGCGACGATCCGGTGCATGGTCCCCGAACTCTATGCCGGGCTGGAAACACGCCTCTACCCGGCTGCGTCTCATTCCATGCTCGCACATTTGATCGAACTGGTTCGGCGCGGTGTTGTGGATTGCCAGGGAGCTCCAGCGATAGGCTCGGTGTACCGGACGGTCGCCCCGAATGATCTGACAGGCGAAGTCGAGGCCAGAAGGTCGGCCGCGTGGTCCTGAGCCCGCAACCGGGCTGGCGCGATCGACACCTGATGACCGGCTTCCCGCCCGACCCCGCTGAGCGTGTGACGCGGGACAACTGGAACCGGTTTCCTCAGTCAATCTGGGCGTTCCAACATGCGCGGCAGCTGTTTCGCAGCAGCGGAGTCGCCCGGTCGCAAAACCCGCGAGCCTTGCCAGTGGCCCTGGCGGATCTAAAGCCGCTGCGCATTCCCGGCCCGGTCGGCAAGGGGATGAGCTGGCGCGACTATCTGGAGACCACTCACACGGATGCGGTGGTTGTCCTGCATCGCGGGGTGATCGTGGAGGAGCGCTATGGGCGTGACATGACGGCGGCGACGCCGCACATGGTGTTCTCGATCACCAAGTCCATTGTTGGCTTGCTGGCGGAAATCCTGGCGGCCGAAGGTGCAATCCACCTATCTGACCTAGTCGATCACCATGTGCCGGAACTGGCCACGAGCGCCTTCGCGGGCGCTTCGATCCGCGATCTGCTGGATATGGTCGACGGGGCGGCGTTCGACGAGACCTATGCCAATCCCGACGCCGAGATCCATACCTGGTCGCCGGCCTATTGGGGTCCGAAGACCGGCCAGCCGCCCTCCGTCGGCGTCTATGAAGCCCTGATCGGTTTGACCCGCCGGGCGGCCCCGCCGGGATCCCGCTTCGCCTATCGCACGCCGGTCGGGGACGTGATCGGCTGGGTGCTGAAACGGGCGACGGGCCAGGGGCTGAGCGATCTGATCACGACGCGACTTTGGGGGCCGATCGGCGCCGAGCACGACGCCTATCTGATCGTGGATCCCGCAGGTCAGGAGATCGCCGCGACGGGCTTCAATGCCACCGCCCGCGATCTGGCTCGCCTGGCGCTGATGCTCTTGGAGGACGGCAAGGTTGGGGATCTGAGCGTCGTGCCCGCAGGCGCCTTGGCCAGTCTGCGGCGCGGCGGTGACCAGGCCCTGTTCGCGGCGGCCGGCCAGCCGACCCGATCCGGTTGGTCCTATCGCAGTCTTTGGTGGCACACGCACAACACCCAGAGCGCCTTTTGCGCCCTAGGCGTCTATGGCCAGAGGCTGTTCATCGACCCGGTCAATCAAGTGGCCATCGTACGGCTTGGATCGCATCCCGAGGCCGGCAGCGCCCCGACCGACGCCCTGCACGCCGCCGCGTTCGACGCGCTGATCCAGGCCCTGGCCTAGACCGGCGAGCTCGCGCCGCGCTGTCAGGGCCGGAGCGAGTAACTGGGACGGGAGAGGCTCGATGGTGCTGCTCGGTCTGCTGATCTTGGTCGGCACTGATCAGCGTAAGTCCTTCAGACCCGGCGGATCGAGGTGATGGGCGCGCGAAACTGCACTATGTCGCCAACCTGCACGCGCCGTCCGCTTACGAAGACCCGATCGGCGACATAGGGCAGGATCGCGCGCCCGTGGCGGCGACCGGTCTCGTCGAGGAACAGCGGGGCCTGTGCATCGCCGCACGCATCGGCGCAGAACGCCAGGGGGAGACCGCCCCGCACGCACAGTGTGGCGCAGGCCTTGTGAGTCTTGCCAAAACCGGGGCGCATGGCGCCGAACCAGCATTTGGCGTCGAGGATTTCACCGACCAGCCCCATCGGCCCGAGGTCTTGCTCAGGGCTGAAAGCCAGGGGTGTTGCGGGCGCCTGGGTGACGGGCGCGATCCAGTCGCGGCCATCTGCGACGGCCAGCATCGCATGATCGCCGCGTTCGATCAGGCTCGCAGTGACGGTGACCGTTTGGCCGATAAGGCTTGCCGGCAATTGCACGGCAGTTTTTCCCGAGGTCGCGAGAAACGCGGTGCGCGGCGCGCCATCCAGATCGAGCGTTCGGAGCATGGGATAGGGGGTTGCCAGCAGCAGTCCGGTCCAGGCCCGCACCGCGCCCTGGGCCCAGACGCCGTCGCCAGGCGCGTTTTGCAGGCGCCCCAGGGCTGTTCCAAGCCCAGCCCCACCCGCAACCAGCGCCACGCCAGCCCCGATCATGAAACGGCGATCGACGCTGGAGATGTCGCTCGACCAGCCAATGAAGAATGAAGGGGGCTTTTTCATGCGGCGGCCTCTGGCGTCGTGCGCACGTAGACGACGCCGTCAAGGACACGCGTGGCGTAGGTGGCCACGCGGTCTGTGTAGGGCGCGGGCGCGCGGCCGTCGGTGAGTCTGAATTGAAAGCCGTGCCAGGGGCAGGTGACGCAGCCGTCCAGCACCCGGCCTTCACCCAGAGGGCCGCCCTGGTGGGCGCAAAGATTGGAAACGGCGTACAGGTTCTCGCCATCGCGAAACACCGCGATGCGTTCGCCATCCGCAACGGCCACGATCTTGGCGCGGCCATCCTCGATGTCGTGGGGCAGACCCACGCGAAGCCAGCCTTCAGGATCGGGCTTGGCCGCTTCGAGGTCAAAGCGCACTTCTCGGCGCCCGGCGAGACCATGCAGCAGCGTCACCAAGACGGCGCCGGCGCCGACGATCAGGGCGTAGGCCATGCCCTTTTGGCCCTGGACCGCGCCGAGCATGACGTGGGCCACGACCAGGGCGTAGGCCCAGTAGACGCTCATATGGATGGCCTTCCAGAGCACAGGCCCCAGATTGGTGTTCCAGAAGTCGTGGCTTGTGGCGGCCATCACAAACAGCACCAGCAGCGCGATCAGTCCCAGGCTCTCGAACGGGAAACCCTGCAGGGCAACGTAGCGCGGGTTCGAGGTCAGCAGCGAGACCAGCGGGTTGATGTCGGAGAAGCCATGATACCAGACGACGACCAGAGCGGCGTGCGTCAGGGCCAGACCGAAACAAACCACACCAAGGTGGCGGCGATTGTAGAGGATCGGCAAGAAGCGCGTGGAGAGCCGCGCCAGCGGGCCGATCATCAGAATGAAGGTCAGCAGCGCCAGCGCTGCGGCGCCAAACGCGCGGATCAGGATCTGGATGAGCAAGGGACGCTCGCCCGGAAAAGCGGTGATCGCGGACGCCACGAAGGCGGCGATGAAGGCCGCCACGCCAAAGGCGAGCACGGCGTCGAACGCCTTCTTGTACGGCGTCCATTGCACGGGTTTGTAGTCATGAGCCATCAGCGGGGCGTCTCGTCCTGCGCGGCGGGGCTAGGGCTGGAGACCTGTGGCTTTACCGCGATGGACGCGCCGAGGATGACGATCAGCGCCAGGGCGATCAGAGGCCAGATGCGCGCATGGGCTTTGCGTTGTGCGAGGTTCATGCGGCAAGCTTTCGTGGCTTGAACAGCAACACCAGGATGGCTGGCCAGAGCACGATCAGGCCGGGTGCGAGGATGGCCTTTACCGGCCAGGGCGCGACGGCAGCCGACGCATCCAGCCGCTTCATGAGGCCCAGGGTGAGCACGATCCAGAGCAGGGCGCCCAAGGACAGGTATGCGGCGAAGCCCATCCAGATCCAGGCCGCAAATTGTTCAGACACGATTGCGCTCCCTGACCGCTCGATAGTCTGGCGCAGACCCTCAAACGGAGCCTGATCCTAACCACATTCTCGTCCCTGGCGCATCGCTCATGCCAAGCAACAGCTATGGCCGCCAAAGGGCGGCAGGCGGCCGGGCGTTTTCGTCCAGGCGTGAAGGGGAGCGCCGATGGCAGAGAGACTGACATGAAGATGCCGCCACCTGAGCGACTTTTCAGGATCGTGCAGCTTTTGAGTGGGGCAGGACTCCAGTTTCGGCCGCTGCGCGCAGGGTGTGGAGGGTCTCCGATTCCAGCCAGCACAGGTAAAAGCCGACGCGTTTTACAGGTCAGACCGCCATCTTCAGAGGAATGGCTGGATCGGGCGCGACGCTCATCGCGGTCCATTGCAGATCGCCGGCGTAGCGCCACGCCATCCTGCCGGCCTCATCGAGGGCGAAGAGGTGCAGCCAGCGATTGTCGAACAGCGAGCGAACGCTCTCATGACGTTTGAGGATCTCGGTCATCGCCTCGCGCGGCGCTTCGATGCAGACAGACAAGCGAAGCGGCTCATGGACGTAGCGCTCGCCGTCATGCACGGATTGCCAAGGGAGACCGGCACGCATTACGCCGCCGTTCCCCTCGGCGACGCCGATGCCACCGACGACGTTGTGCAAGAGCTTGTTGCCGCTGCCGAACACGGTCGGCGCCACAGTGGATCCATAATACTGCAGGCTGATCCAGCTCGCGACGACCACGGGCGCCGTCAGGATCAGTTCCAGAACGCCAAAGTCCCGGTCCATCTTCCAGTCATAGTCATGAAGGAAGGCGCGTCCCTCCAGGGTCTTGCCCGCTGTCCGGCGACGCGGCGCTGCAATGAACGCCTTGCAACCGGCCAGCGCCCATTCGGGCCGCACTTCAGCCCAGTCGCGGCTCCGACGCTCAACACGACCCTCGCCCTCCGCTCTTGGCAGGCGTAGCGCCCGTTCGCCTCTTGAGATAACGCCTGCCGCCTCCAGCCAAAGCTTCGCCTGGCGAATATCGGACTGATGCGGCGCCGAGGACTGATCGTCCGCATAGAGTGTGACGGCGTCCGTCGTGGTGTCATGCAGGGCGCCGAGGAACAGCGTGTCGGCTGGGATCTCGATCCCTTCCGGCGACAGGCCCGCTCGCACCTCCGGGTCATTGAGCAACGCCGCCAGCAGCCGCGCATTGACCTCGCCGGAATAGCCGCCGCAGGCCCCGCAGTGAAGACCGCTGGCGTGGGGGTTGTTGACGACGTTCGCACCGTGTCCGGCCAGAAGCACAAGGCGTGCAAAGTTGCTTGTGAGCGACATGGCCCGCAGCACAGTCTCGGCGGCCTTGGTTCTCGTTGCGAGATCGAGAGCGGGATCAAGACGGGGTGCGGGATCATGGGGCGCGGCCGTGGGGTGAAGTCCCAACGCATCGCTGACGAGTTTGCTGACATAGACCGGGCCCGTCGCCTCGACGAAGGCGAAGGAAGAAACGGCGGCGAGCTTGAAGCGACCCCAGGCCCGCTTCGCGCGAGCCTTGAACCGCGCCGACTGGTCCGCCTCGGCGTCATCGGGGCCGCCAGAACAGGTGGTCACGCCCGGATTGAGCAGCACGGGCAACCGGTGCTCCTGCACATCGGATGCAAAGCGGCGATGGGAGGCCGTCAGCCCGAAGAACCCTGCAAACCCCAGGGTCTGGACATCCGGATTGACCGACTCCAGCGCCCGCCGAAAAACCTCGGACCGGACATCGATGCAGAAAGCGGCCTGGAGCGCGGGGCGTTTGCCGGTCGCAAGTGTCCCCGGCGCCGCCAGCGTTTCAGCCAGGGCCCGCTGCGCCGAGCGCTCCAGTGCGTCCTGCAGGATGGCGTCCACCACATGGTCGGCCGTAAGTCTGACAGGCGCCGCATGATGGGCGATAACCGCTTTCCAGCGATCGGCAATCTTGTCCTCGTAACGCTCGAGGAGGGCCGCTTCCCAGATCAGACGGATCGCCAGAAAGTCGGTTATGGTTGGGTCTTCAGCCCCGCCCAGCTCCGCCTGCCAGAGCCGGTAGCGGGCATATTGCGCCCAGCCGCCCAGTGTCATCAGCATCTGGTGGAAATAGGTTTCCAGGGCCTCAGCCGGAATGGCGATCTGCTGCGCCACGCTCGCAATCGCGCCCGAAGCCGTTTCCGGGGCCTCCGAAACACGGGTGGCAAAGCCTGCCAGGCCGACGATCTCGGGCGTCAGATCATGGGTGGCTACGGCGCGCCAGGCAGCGTAGGCGCCTCGACCGCGTGGGGCGGCCCAGAGCGCCTGGCCCTCATCGAAATATCCTGCCGCCCACGCCCCGAAGCGCTCCGCGATCAGCCCTGGCCAGTCGATTCCCGACACCTCGGCGGCGAGGTCGGCGATCGTCGGCAGCGCTCCTTCAGTCGATTTCGAGACAAGGGCGGCTGACTTGAGTGCGGCGAGACTTTCTGGACGCGGCGTCTGCAGCGCGCTGGCCAAGGCTTCCGACAGATCGCCGTCGGTGATGACGCCGCTGGCGATCCGCTCCTGGTACCAGCTTCGGGGCATGGTCACCGCGACGCCTGCTACCCGCGCCAACCGCGCGGCGACTGTGGCGAGGGTCTCACCGGTCTGGCCGAGGAACGGATTGACCGCAACGCTCGACGCCAGCGGCCAGACCGGAGGGATCGCCCGGGCGGCGCGATCAGCGGCGGCATCCAGCCTTGGGGTGTCGAGCATGATCGGAGTCTCTGAATTCATCATTTTGCCCTCCAGGCGGATCAAGTTGCGTTGCGCAGACGCCAGCCGCGCAGCAGCCGATCGAAAACCGCGTTGGCGTAGAAGCCGTTGGAGAGATGCACCCGCAGCCCTGCGGCCGCCGGGTGATAAGCCCAGAGCGGAAACATCGCCTGGACCACGGCGACGAGGCCGAAGCTGATGACCGCGAGCACCATCAGCGCCCACTGTAGCGGGCCCGGCGCGGGGACCTCGGGCAACGCGTCTGAGGTGAGCCAGACGGCGAGGGCCTGCAGCGCGAAGTAGCTGACGGAGGTCGCGACAGCATAGACGATCGTGCGCTGGGTCAGGGCCCGCGGCGCGGCGTCAGCCAGACCCTGGGCCAGCATGTAGGCGACGCCGAAGATCAGAATGGCGCCCAGGGCGATGGCCTGCGGCGACTTGTGCTGGAAGCCGAACGCGAACCCGACGATGCCAAAGATCGCCAGCGCCAGGAGAAAGGCGCGGCCAACCGCACCGGCCTTGGGAATGGCCACGGGGCCAGGCCTGCGATTGGCGGCGATCAGGTCGACCGCCCCGCCGGAGGCCAGGAAGGAATGGGCCTTGTAGAGCGAGTGAGCCACGATGTGCAGCAGAGCCAGCGGGAACAGCCCGAGCCCGCACTCCAGGATCATGAAGCCCATCTGGGCGACCGTCGACCAGGCCAGTGAGGTCTTCACCGCAGGCTGGGTCAGCATCACCAGACCGCCGAACAGCGCGGTGAACCCGCCGACCACCACCAGGACCGCCAGAACGCCCGGGGCCAGCAACATCACGTCAGCGAGGCGGATCAGCAGAAACCCGCCGGCGTTGATGACGCCCGCGTGCAGGAGTGCAGACACTGGAGTCGGGGTTTCCATGACCTCGGTCAACCAGCCATGCAGAGGGAATTGCGCCGATTTCAGGAGCGCCGCCACCGCCAGAAAGCCCGCGGCCGTCATCGCGAGTCCGCCGCCGTTCCCGGCGCGCGCGCTGCTCAGGATCTGGGAGATGTCGGCTGTGCCGTAGGCCAGGGCCAGTAACACCGCCGCAGCGATCAGGGCCGCATCGCCGAGCCGCGCGGTGACGCGCTTCTTGGCGGCGGCGCGCTGGGCGGCGACGCGGTCCGGATAGAACAGCAGGAGCCGGTGCAGAGAGAGGCTCGTCGCAACCCAGGCCAGAACAAGTTGGACCAAATTACCCGAGAGCACCAAGAGAAGCACCGAGGCCAGCGTCATGCAGAGCCAGCCGGTGAACGCACCTTGTCGCGCCTCGCCGTCCAGATAGGTGGCGGTGTAGCGCACCACGATCCAGCCAATGAACGAGACCAGCAGGAACATCGCGGCGCTGACGGCGTCGAGCCGGAGGGACAGGCCGATGCCGTGCAACCCGATCAGGCGGCTGTCTCCCGACCCGTGCAGGACGAGCCCTCCCGCTGAGATCGCCGCGACTACCAGGGCGACAAGGGCCGCGGCTTCAGCCAGCCGGGGAAGGACGCGAGGCCTGCGGCCAGGGGTGATGACGCCGACGGCGGCGCACATCAACAGCGCCAGGGGCGCTACAAACGGCAGGAGATCGATTGGCACTGGTTCTTCCCCACTCACCGCCTGTTGCGGGCCGGGTGCCGAGTTAGATCGTTCCGGAGCATGCGGAAAATTCATTGTTCCGGTGACATCATTCTGTTTTACAGAACGATATGAAGACCCTGAACTTCAATCATCTCCGCTATTTCTGGGCGGTCGCGCATGAAGGCAGCCTCACCCGAGCGGCTCAGCGCCTGAATGTTTCGCAGTCGGCGCTCTCGGTGCAGATCCAGAAACTCGAACACCAGATGGGGCACGCCCTGTTCGAGCGAGTCGGCAAGCGGCTTGTCCTGACCGAGGCGGGTCAGATCTCGCTGGATTATGCGGACACCGTGTTCCAGGCCGGAGACGAGTTGATGTCCACCCTTGAAGGGCGGCCTCTCGCCAGCGCCCAGGTCTTGAGGGTCGGCGCGCTTACGACCCTGTCGCGCAACTTCCAGCTTGAGTTCCTGCGCCCTCTGGTCGGCCGCGCGGATGTGGAGCTGATCGTGCGGTCCGGCACGACACGCGACCTGCTCGCCCAGCTCGAAGCGCACGCCCTCGACGTGGTTCTGTCCAACAGCGCCGCTCCGCGCGACGCCCGCGCGCCCTTTCGCAATCACCTGCTCAACCAGCAGCCCGTCAGCCTGGTGGGTCGGCCCCGGCCCGGCAGGCCACCCTTCCGCTTCCCGGAGGATCTGCGTAGCGAGCCCATTCTGCTTCCGAGCCTCGACAGCGACATCCGGGTCGGATTCGACCTTCTGCTCGATCTGGCGGGCATCCGGCCGATCATCCTGGCCGAAGTCGACGATATGGCGATGCTGCGCCTGCTGGCCCGCGAGCGCGAAGGCGTGACGCTGGTGCCGCCGATCGTCGTCCGCGACGAGCTGGCATCCGGCGTGCTGGTCGAGCACTGCAAGATCCCGCAGCTTACGGAAAGCTTCTACGCCATCATTCAGAACCGTCGGTTCCCAAACGCATTGCTCGCGGACTTGCTGACGCGATATGAGAGCGCGAAGCCCAATACCGCTGCGTCTTGATACCCGCCACGCCTGCCAAGGAGCCGATGAATGACGATCCCAGACAGGCCTGTGACCGAAGCCGGCTCCCACCCTGCAGCGGTGAGACGCCTGACCCTTCGCCGACCCGACGACTGGCATGTCCACCTTCGTGACGGCGACATGCTGTCTTCCGTCGTCAATTTTACGGCCAGACAGTTCGCAAGGGCCATCGTCATGCCCAATCTCCGTCCCCCGGTCACGACGGTCGCGGCCGCCAAGGGCTATCGCGACCGCATCCTCGCCGCCGTTGAGCCGGGCCTGGCCTTCGAGCCACTGATGACCTGCTATCTCACCGACACCATCGATGCAGGCGAAGTCGAGCGCGGCTTTGCAGAAGGCGTCTTCACGGCCTGCAAGCTCTACCCCGCGAACGCCACCACCAATTCGGCCCATGGCGTCACCGACATCCGCAACATCCAGCCTGTGCTGGAGGTCATGCAGCGGATCGGCATGCCCCTGCTGATCCATGGAGAGGTGACCGATCGCGAGGTCGATATCTTCGACCGTGAGGCCGTCTTCATCGAGCGTATTCTCGCCAAGCTGATCGCGGATTTCCCGGCGCTCAAGGTGGTGTTCGAACACATCACGACCGCAGACGCCGTGTCGTTCGTGGAGGCTGGCGGCCCCAATCTGGCGGCGACGATCACGCCGCACCACCTGGCGATCAATCGCAACGCCATGTTCGATGGCGGGATCCGGCCCCACTTCTATTGCCTGCCGGTCGCCAAGCGCGAGACCCACAGGCTGGCCTTGCGCCGAGCGGCGACGTCCGGTTCCGCCAAGTTCTTCCTGGGCACAGATTCGGCGCCGCACGCCGTTGGCGACAAGGAATCCTCGTGCGGCTGCGCGGGCGTGTTCAATGCGCCCTTCGCCATGGAAAGCTATGCCAAGACCTTCGACGAGGAGGGGGCGCTGGACCATCTCGAAGCCTTTGCGTCTGAAAACGGCCCACGCTTCTATGGTCTGCCGCTCAACGAGGGCGTCATTGATCTGGAGCTTCGATCCTGTCCGGTTCCTGAAAAGATGACGCCGGGATCGGAGAGCCTGGTGCCGTTTCATGCCGGTGAGACGCTGAACTGGTGCTTTGCCGGCGCATCGACCGCCCGGGCGGGCGCCTAGTCGCCCAGGGTCTCTGTCAGAGCCCGCCCGAAATAGTCCCGCGTCTGGGCCAGCAGGTCCGGACGATACCGCGCGCGCGGGTCATTGGCCTCGTCGTCGTCGAAGGCGTGAGTGGCGTCGGCGTGGAACACGGTGTCGACGCTCAGACCGTCCAGAGCCAGACGCTGCAGCGCCCGCTGGGGCGCCTTCCAGCCGACGACCTGGTCGCGACCGGCCAGCACCGAAAACACCCGGGGCCCGACCGCGCCCCAGCCGTGGCGGGTGGTCAGGGCGGGATAGCCGGCGAACGGATAGACCAGCAGGGCACCCCTGACCCGGGCCCGCAGCCGGGCCGGATCGGCGTCGACCAGACCCGTGACGCGGGCGGCGTTGGCCCCGATCGCGTAGCCGTCCATGATCGTCCAGCCGCCGTGGCTCCAGCCGGCCAGGAAGATCCGCTCGTGATCGGCCCAGGTCTGGTGCTCCAGCCAGGCCATCACCCCGAACAGGTCGGCGGCGCGTTTCAGGCCATGCAGCCGCACGCCGGTGCAGACCATCAGCTTGGCGTCGAGGGTCGACATGCCGCGCGGCTTTAGCGAATCGACGACGATCGCGGCATAGCCCGCCTCGACCGCCGTCTGGGCATAGGCTTCCAGGAACGGCGTCTTGCCGCCGCAGCCGTGCAGGATCAGCGCCACCGGGAACGGACCGGGCCCGTCAGGCTTGAACACCTGCGAGGCGTTGGCGACCTTGGTTCCCCAGGTGTGGCTTTGCATCATCCGGATCCTAGTGCCTGAACACCCGAACGCCGGTGAAGGCCATGGTCAGGCCCAGCCGGTCGGCGGCCTCGATCACCTCGCCGTCGCGCATCGAGCCACCCGGCTGGATGATCGCCGTGGCCCCGGCCTCGGCGGCCTGGATCAGACCGTCGGCGAACGGGAAGAAGGCTTCCGAGGCGCAGGCGCAGCCTTTCAGGTCGAGGCCGAAATCAGCGGCGCGCAGGGCCGCGATCCGGGCGCTGTCCTTGCGGTTCATCTGGCCGGCCCCGACGCCCAGGGTCTGGCCGTCGCGGGCATAGACGATGGCGTTGGACTTGACGTGCTTGCCCACGGTGAAGGCGAACAGCATGTCGCGCACCTCTTCGTCCGTCGGCTGACGTTTCGTGACGATCTTCAGATCCGAGGCCGTGATCCGCGCGTCGTCGCGCGACTGCACCAGGAAGCCGCCGGCCACGCTCTTGAACGTATCGCCGGTCGACAGGGCGTCGGGCAGGCCGCCGGTCACCAGCAGACGCAGGTTCTTCTTGGCCGCGAACACGGCGATGGCGTCATCGTCAGCTTCGGGGGCGATGACCACCTCGGTGAAGATCTCGACTATCGCCAGCGCCGCCTCGCGGGTCAGGCGGCTGTTGACCGCCACGATGCCGCCGAAGGCCGAGGTCGGGTCACAGGCCAGGGCCCGCTCATAGGCTTCCCGTTGCGAGCCGCCCACGGCCACGCCGCAGGGATTGGCGTGCTTGATGATCGCCACGGCCGGGCCGGCCGCCGGGTTGAACTCGGCGATCAGCTCAAAGGCCGCGTCTGTGTCATTGATGTTGTTGTAGCTGAGTTCCTTGCCCTGCAGCTGGGTGGCGGTGGCCACGCCGACGCGGGGATTGGGGAAGGCATAGAAGGCCGCCTTCTGGTGCGGGTTCTCGCCATAGCGCATCACCTGGCGCAGCTCGCCGGCGATCGCCTTGCGGGCCGGGAAGTCCTGGCCCAGGGCCTGGGCGAACCAGGCCGAGATCGCCGCGTCATAGGCCGCCGTGCGGGCATAGGCGCGGGCCGCCAGGGTCTGGCGCAGGGCCAGGGTGGTGCCGCCGGTCTTCAGGGCCTCAAGCACTTCAGCCACATCGGCAGGATCGGTACAGACGGCGACATAGCCGTGGTTCTTGGCCGCCGAGCGGATCATGGCCGGGCCGCCGATGTCGATGTTCTCGACGCATTCGGCGTAGGACCCGCCCTTGGCGACCGTGGCCTCGAACGGATAGAGGTTCACATACAGGATATCGATGCCGCCGATGCCGTGGTCGGTCATGGCCTGAGCGTGCTCGGGAGCATCCCGAACCCCGAGAAGCCCGCCGTGGACGATGGGGTGCAGGGTCTTGACCCGGCCGTCCATCATCTCGGGAAAGCCCGTCAGGTCCGACACGTCCTTGACCGGCAGGCCGGCCGCGGCGATCGCCGCCTTGGTGCCGCCGGTCGAGACCAGCTCGACGCCGGCCTCGTGCAGGACCTTCGCCGCCTCGACCAGGCCGATCTTGTCGGAAACCGACAGCAGGGCGCGCCTGGGGATGACGAGATCGGGGGCGGACGGATAGTCAGGGGCGGCGGGCACGGCGGGACTCCGGGTCTGGTGGAAGACGGTGAGGGAGCCCAGGCGCGCGGCGGATGAGGTCCGCGCTCCCCGATGGTTGCCCATCACTAGCGCCAGTTACGCGAACGGGCGGAAAATACGGGCGGGGGCGGGGGAGTCAATGACGGCTTGCCGCGCGCCGCCGACGCTCGGTGTCCTGCCGGATCAGCTCGTCCAGCACGGGCGTCGCGCTGGGCTGCAGGATGTCGGCCCGACCGCCGGCGATCTGGGCGCGGTTGTCGGCCAGCAGGGTCAGCATCAGCGTCCGCTCGCGCGCCGGGATCTGGTCGAGAAAGGGCGCGATCTGCCGATGCAGCTTTTCGGTGAACTCTTCCAGCCGGTCATAGATCATCATCGCGCGCTCGGTCGTCTTGTTGACGCGGCGAAGTGGGCGATAGCGGCTGCGGGGTGGTTTGGACTTGGGCATGGGGGCGTTCTCCTTTCGACCCCCTTGCCGTCGGCGGATGGGGGAAGGGTTGGGGATGGGGGTGACAGCGGTTCAGGATGTGACTGGCCCTGCGTGAAATCGTCTGGCGGGGTCACCCCCATCCCCGCCCTTCCCCCATCAAAGGGGGAAGGGAGAAGACATGAGGTCTCGGCCTCACGCGGCATGAGCCACTGAAGGGGTTGGGGAGGCGCGAAGCGGCCGGGGCGACCCCGGATGACCGTGATGTGTGTTTTGCGTTTCGGCTCGACCTGTCCGCTTCGCAGAAGCTGTTCTTGCGTGAGGATCGGGCCAAGCGAGCGTCTTTCAGCTCTGATACCCAAGAGCCCCCGTACGGGCGCGCATCCCGTCGATCGGCTAACCGTCTCGACGCCGACGATGCGCGATAGGCGGGTTTACGATCCCTCGCCCTCTTCGACCCGCGCTCGCCCGGCCGACAAGCCACTCAGCGTTTGGTCCGTCCTTCTGAGACAGCCCGCACACCTCGACCCGCCTTCCAGGGCGTCGCGGCCCCGCTCAGCTCCATCCCCGTCGCCGCTTTGGGCCGGTACCAGGCGCCCTCCCCTTGCGACGGGGACAGCAATGATTATGCGGGAGGTTTCGGCGCGTCTGACGGGCGCGATCAGCTATTTTACAAGTCGTTGATTGGGCTTGAGTTTGCTTCGGAAAGTACGGGGATAAACTGCGCGCTACCCCCATTCCCCAACCCTCTCCCAGAGGGAGAGGAGGGACCCGCGCCGCAGGCGTGGGAGGTGAGGGGTTACGGCGTCAGACGGCGTGCCGGCACGCCGGCCACCAGCGTAACCCCTCATCCTCCCACCGCTACGCGGCGGGCCCCTCCTTCTCCCTTTGGGGGAAGGGTTCGATTTGGGCGCGTCCCGCCCCCCTTCGCGCCGAAGGGAGCCATCCTTAGATCTCACGGCGAGACGATCGCCGGTCTGTCCAGGTTGCTCAAGGACGACGCTCCGCGTCGCCGCGGAGCGGCTGGCCGCAGGCCAGTGTCGGCGGACCAACCTGGTCAGACCGGCACGCTGCAGCCTTCAAGAGATTTATGGATGAGCGGGATGCGGGGCGTCCGCTTTCGGCAGGGAAGGCAGGGGGCGCTTCCGACCCTAACCGGACCTTGGCCGGGGTCGATGCTCCCATCTATTCCGCTGACCCTGCCATCCTTCCGTACAATCTTTTTCCAGATGATATTCAGATGGCCCTAGCCGAAATCACCGCCCGTGCGGCACAACGTGAGGCTCCAAACTCGAAAGGCGAACCAGGTATGGCGGTCGACGCGCGCGCCGTCCCCGCGACCGACAGAGATCTTCTGAAGCGGCTCGCAGCGGCTCACCTCCCGACCTCCGACCTTGGAGAGCCGGGGCAGCTTTTCTTCGCCTTTGAAAATGCGGCGCGCGCGATTGGGTGCGGAGGCCTCCTGATCGCCGGCGAGCACGCACTGCTTAGGTCTATCGCCGTTGACGCCGACCTTCGCGGAACAGGCGTCGGCGGTCAGATCTTGAAGTGTTTATCAGACCAAGCCCAATCACACGGAGCCCTTAAAGCCTGGCTTCTCACTACCGACGCCGCGACATTTTTTGCGCGCCACGGCTTTGAGAAAGTGGATCGCGCAAACGCCCCGGCTGTTATCTCAGCGACTCTGCAGTTTGCCGGCATCTGTCCTGGCAGCGCGACCTTGATGATGCGCGACCTTACGGTGGAGGCGGGGCTAGCGCCCAGCGCCGCATGACACGTGTGGGTCCTGCTTCGCCCAATCGCCGCCCATATCCCTGCCCACAGCGCGCAGCTTCGACGTCAAATCTCAAGTGGCCAAGTTCCATCCTAAACGGCCCATGAGCATCTCCGTCCTCCGTTGACGTGCCGACCCCGCCAAGTCTTCCCGCCGCCCGGTCGCCAGCCTATGGTCCGGCCATGACCGACACCGCTGCGCCCGCCGATTCTGCTACCGCCCCGACCATGCCTGCAGACGGCCCTGCCGTGCGACTGTTCCTGGTCGACGGCTCGGCCTATCTGTTCCGCGCCTATCACGCCCTGCCGCCCCTTACCCGCAAGAGCGACGGCCTGCCGGTGGGCGCGGTGCAGGGCTTTTGCAACATGCTGTGGAAGCTGCTGCGCGACATGCAGGGCGATAGCCCAACCCACCTGGCGGTGATCTGGGACCACTCGGAAAAGACCTTCCGCAACAAGCTCTACGACAAGTACAAGGCCCACCGCCCGCCGCCGCCCGAGGACCTGATCCCGCAGTTTGCCCTGGTGCGCGAGGCGACCCTGGCGTTTGGCGTGCCGGCCATCGAGCTGCCCGGCTATGAGGCCGACGACCTGATCGCGGCCTATGCCTGCCGGGTGCGCGAGCAGGGCGGCGAGACGGTGATTGTGTCGTCCGACAAGGACCTGATGCAGCTGGTCGGCGACGGCGTCTCGATGTTCGACCCGATGAAGGGCCTGCGCATCGACCGCGAGCAGGTGTTCGAGAAGTTCGGCGTCTATCCCGACAAGGTGGTCGATGTTCAGGCCCTGTGCGGCGACAGCGTCGACAATGTGCCCGGCGCTCCTGGCATCGGCATCAAGACCGCCGCCCAGCTGATCAATGAATATGGCGACCTCGACACCCTGTTGGCCCGGGCCGGCGAGATCAAGCAGCCCAAGCGCCGCGAGACCCTGATCGATTTCGCCGACCAGATCCGCCTGTCGCGCCAGCTGGTGCAGCTGGACTGCGACACGCCCCTGCCCGAGCCGATCAGCGACCTGACCCTGCGCGAGCCCGACAGTGAGGTTCTGCAGGCCTTCCTCGAGGCGATGGAGTTCCGCAGCCTGGCCCGCCGGGTCGGGGACGGCAGCGCCGCCGCCGCGCCGCGCACCCTGGATCGCCCGCCGGGTGAAAGAGGGCCGGGCGCCGCGCCCAGTGCGCCGGTGGCGACCGTGTCCTATGCCGGCGCTGCAGCCCGGGCGGCGGCGGCTCCGGCCAGCGATCCTGTGGCCATCGACACCAGCGTCTATGCCTGCGTGCGCGATCTGGCCACCCTGCAGGCCTGGGTCGACCGGGCCACGGCCAAGGGCGTCGTCGCTTTCGACACCGAGACCGACGCCCTGGGTTCGGCCACGGCCGGTCTGGTCGGCGTGTCCCTGGCCCTGGCGCCGGGCGAGGCCTGCTATATTCCGCTGGCCCACGAGGAAAAGGCCGAGGGCCTGGCCTTCGAGACCGCCGCCAGCCTGGAGCAGATCCCGCTGGCCGAGGCGATCGCCGTGCTGAAGCCGATGCTGGAAGACCCGGCGGTGCTGAAGGTGGCCCAGAACGGCAAGTACGATATCGCCGTGCTGTCGCGCTACGGCGTCCAGGTCGGGCCGATCGATGACACCATGCTGATCAGCTATGTGCTGGAGGCCGGGCTGCACGGTCATGGCATGGACGAGCTGTCGGAGCTGTGGCTGGGCCACAAGCCGATCCCGTTCAAGCAGGTGGCCGGGACGGGCAAGGCCCAGATCAGCTTCAAGCATGTAGGTCTGGTCGAGGCCACGGCCTATGCGGCCGAGGACGCCGACGTCACCCTGCGGCTCTACAACATCCTCAAGCCCCAGCTGGCCGCCAAGGGCCTGCTGACGGTCTATGAGACCCTGGAGCGTCCGTTGCCGCCGGTGCTGGCGGCGATGGAGAACGAGGGCATCCGGGTCGATCCCGAAACCCTGCGCCGGTTGTCCAACGAGTTCTCGATGCGCATGGCCGAGTTCGAGGCCCAGGCCCAGAAACTGGTTGGCCATCCGTTCAATCTGGGCAGCCCCAAGCAGGTGGGCGAGGTGCTGTTTGGCGAGATGGCGCTGAAGGGCGGCAAGAAGACCGCCACCGGCCAGTGGTCGACCGACAGCGACGTGCTGGAAAGCCTGGCCCTGGAGCACGAGCTGCCGCGCGTGCTGCTGGACTGGCGCCAGCTGTCCAAGCTGAAGGGCACCTATACCGACAACCTGATCGCCGCCATCGCGCCGGGCAGCGAGAACCGCATCCACACCTCCTACGCCCTGGCGGCGACGACGACGGGGCGGCTGTCGTCATCGGACCCCAACCTGCAGAACATCCCGATCCGCACCGAGGAAGGCCGCAAGATCCGCAAGGCCTTCGTGGCCGCGCCGGGCAAACTGCTGATCAGCGCCGACTACAGCCAGATCGAGCTGCGCCTGCTGGCTCATATCGGCGACATCCCGCAGCTGAAAAAGGCCTTCCAGGAGGGCCTCGACATCCACGCCATGACCGCCTCGGAAATGTTCGGCGTGCCGATCGAGGGCATGCCGTCCGACGTGCGTCGTCGGGCCAAGGCGATCAATTTCGGCATCGTCTATGGCATCAGCGCCTTTGGCCTGGCCAACCAGCTGGGCATCGGTCAGGGCGAGGCCGGGGCCTATATCAAGACCTATTTCGAGCGCTTCCCCGGCATCCAGGCCTATATGGACGCCACCAAGACCTTTGTGCGGGCGAACGGCTTCGTGACGACGATCTTCGGCCGCAAGATCAACATCCCCGACATCCACGCCAAGTCGGCGGCCCAGCGGCAGTTCTCCGAGCGAGCGGCGATCAATGCGCCGATCCAGGGGGCGGCGGCCGATGTGATGCGGCGGGCGATGATCCGCATGCCGGGCGCCCTGGTCGAGGCCGGCCTGTCGGCGCGTGTCCTGCTGCAGGTGCACGATGAACTGGTCTTTGAAGCCCCCGAGGCCGAGGCTGAAGCGACCTGCGCTGTGGCGCGTCGGGTGATGGAAGGCGCCGCCGAGCCGGCGGTGGCCATTTCCGTACCCCTGACCGTCGAGGCCCGCGCGGCGCTCAACTGGGATGAGGCCCACTGATCAGAAAAGCGGCGGAACGGGCCGCTGTGCGACACTACGTTGCGTCAACGTTAATGGCGTGGAAACGGATTACAGGGCATGGCTAAGGCTGGCGCATTGACTCGAATTCAGGCTTAAATGCCTGTAATATCTAAGGTTTGATGGCGCCGTCACAATGTCCAGGAGTTGGCTGTGTCGTTCGGCGATCTGAGAATTCCGCAAAAGCTGATGACGGTGTTTACCGTCATGCTGGCCACGATCATGCTGATGGGCGCGGCGCTGTACGCCAACACGCTGAGCCTGACCCGATCGGTCGAACGGACCGAGCGGGCCTATCAGTCGCTGCGCGCGGCCGACACTGCAGCTTTCCGTCTGACCCGGCAGGAAAACTCGCTGCGGGGCTTCCTGCTGTCGGGCGATGAGTATTACGTCAAGCGTCTGGAAGAGGCCCACAAGCCCAAGTTCCTGGCGGCGCTCGACAAGCTGCGTGAACTGAACAAGGGCGACGAGGCCGATCTGGCCCGCATCGCCGCCGTTGACACCGCCTATGCCGACTATCGCTCGCAGGCCATCGAGCCCGCCCTGAGCCTTGGCCGCGATCCCCTGACCCGCCCGCAGGCCATCGACCTGGTCAAGCATGACGGCGTCGCCGACAAGGCTGTCGAGCCGGTCGAGAACGCCATCCAGGCCATCGTCGACGACTCCGAGGCCGTTGTCGCCGCCGAAGCTGCCGCCCAGAAGAAGACCTCGGCCGCCTCGACCCTGACCCTGGCCATCGGCATCCTGGTCACCGCCGCCATCGCCCTGGCCGGCGGCCTGCTGCTGACCAGCGGCATCGCCGGTCCCGTCGCCGCCATGACGGGCGCCATGCGCCGGCTGGCCTCGGGCGACCATTCGGTGGCCGTGCCAGCCGCCGGCCGCAAGGACGAGATCGGCCAGATGGCCGCCGCCGTCGGCCACTTCAAGGAAGCCGCGCTCGAGAAGATCCGCCTCGAAGCCGACGCCGCTCATCAGCGCCAGGCCGTCGAGGCCGAGCGCGCCGCCCACGAGGACGAGAAAACCGCGGCGGCCCGCAGCGATGCGGCCAATTTCGCCGCCCTCAACGAGGCCCTGGATCACCTGGCCTCAGGCGACCTGACGCACCGCATCACGATACCGTTCTCGCCGAAGGCCGAGAGCCTGAAGACCAATTTCAACGCCGCCGCCGAACGGGTGCTGGATGCGATGAGGGCGATCGCCGCCACCACGGGCGGCGTCAGCGCCGGCGCCGACGAGATCGCCCGGGCTTCTGACGACCTGTCGCGTCGCACCGAGCAGCAGGCCGCCAGCCTGGAAGAAACCGCCGCCGCCCTCGACGAGATTACCGCCACGGTCCGCCGGACGGCCTCGGGCGCCAAGGAAGCCTCGCAGGTGGTGGCCAATGCCCGCACCGACGCCCAGCGCTCGGGCGAGATCGTCAGCCGGGCCGTCGCCGCCATGACCGAGATCGAGGGGTCCTCGCAGAAGGTCGGCAACATCATCGGGGTGATCGACGAGATCGCTTTCCAGACCAACCTCCTGGCCCTGAACGCCGGCGTCGAAGCGGCGCGCGCCGGTGAGGCGGGTCGCGGCTTCGCGGTCGTGGCGCAGGAAGTGCGGGCGCTGGCCCAGCGCTCGGCCGACGCGGCCAAGGAGATCAAGGTGCTGATCTCGACCTCGACCCAGCAGGTCGGCACAGGCGTCAGCCTGGTGGGCCAGACGGGCGAGGCCCTGCAGCGCATCGTCACCCAGGTCGCCTCGATCGACGCCCTGGTCAACGAGATCTCCGCCTCGGCCACCGAGCAGTCCACGGGTCTGCACGAGGTCAATCAGGCCGTGAACCAGATGGATCAGGTGGTTCAGCAGAACGCCGCCATGGTCGAGCAGGCCACCGCCGCCACCCACGCCCTGAAGGGCGAGGCCAGCGAACTCGCCAATCTGGTCGGCCGGTTCAAGGTGTCCGCCGGCGGCGCGGCCCAAGCGGCCTCCCAGGCGGCGCCCCAGGCGGCCAACCGCGCTGCGCCACCGCCGCGCGCCCGTCCGCAGACCGCCGTCCGTCCGGGCCGCAGCTCGGCCGCCGTCGCGGTCAAGGAAGAGTGGGAAGAGTTCTGATTCAACGCTTCCGATAAAGGTTCTATGAAACGGGCTCGCTGCATCCACGGCGGGCCCGCTTTGCATCGAGACCGTTCCAGCCCGCGAAATTCCGCCTCACGCGGGGAAGCGCGCGCTCAGGCCCTGGGCGTCCAGCAACCTCACGGCCTGGTCGTCGAACGACACGAAGGTCTCGGCGCCCAGCCAGCCGCCTTCATGGGCGATGACGCCATCGGCAAAGTCGCCGCCGGCCCTGAGCACGCTCAGGCCAGCCTCCGCCGCCGGGCGGTCGACGACAACATTGGCACCGTTCATCAGCCGCTGGATGGCTTCGGCGATATCTGAAGCGGGGACCCTGTAACCCCTGGACAGCACCCATACCAGTTCGCACAGAGCGGGCAGGGTCAGGGCGATAAGCTCGGCCTTGGCCAGTTCGGCCTGGGCCCGAGGGCTTTGCTGCGGATCGTCTCCGGTGATCGCCCGGACGAGGATGTTGGTGTCGGCGGTGATCTTCACCGCTTGCCGGCCCAGCCGCGGGCGGCGATGGCGTTCATCTCCTCTATGGAGAGGGATGGCCCGCCCTGGCGCTTGAGGAAGTCGAACGCATCGGCGATGTCGCCGGCAGGTTTCGCGGCCCTCACCTCAATCCGCCCGTCGGGCAGCTTGCTCAGCGTGATCTTGTCGCCGGGTCCGATGCCCAGATGGTCGAGCAATCCCTTGCGAAGGGTGACCTGACCCTTGCTGGTGACTGTAAGCGTCTGCATCCCGCGCCTCCGTGCCTCAAGAATATAAGGCAAAAATGCCTTACATTCAAGATTCCGGCGTTGGGTCGTCGCCTTTGAGCTAGAACCCGACGCTGATCCGCAGGGCCGCGACGACCGCGTGGCCGATGCCTGCGTCGCCGGCCGGGTTGATCACATATTGCAGGTCGGGCTGCAGGGTGATCGGGCCGAACCTATCGGCGTAGGTCAGTTCCAGGGCCGTTTCAGAGCGGCGCAGGGGCGCGCCGGCGTCGAGGGCGTTGGCGCGGCTCCTGTCGCTGAACCAAGCCTGGTTGGCGCCGAACGACAGGGCGCTGTCGGGGCGACTTGCAAAGACCTGCTGGATCAGGATCCCGGCCTGCCAGCCACCCGAGAAGTCGGTGGTGGCGCCGTCTGACAGGCCCAGGCGCGCGAAGGCGACCGCACGACGCGGACCTTCGGCTCGCGCGTCCAGCGGATGCTCGGCCAGCAGATAGGCGCCTTGGGCGTTGCGGTGCGCCGGGGCGCCGGCGGGGTCCAGGTCGCGGATGTCGTCCTGCTTGCGGGTGTAGCGCCAGGCGCCGATGGCCAGTTTGCCGGAGCCGGCCCAGCCCGCCTCGGCGATCAGCAGGGCGCCGTCATGGTAGGAGGTGTCGATCCCGTCGGGGTCGCCCGGCACGCCGGCCTTGGCGTTCAACGCGGCGGCCTGGACGTAGAGATCCTCGCGCGGCGCCCATTTCAGGCGGACGGCCAGGGCGGTGGAGGGAAAGATCGACGGGCCGTTGGGGCCGGTGGCGGCCAGTTCCGAGCCGATGCCGAAGGCCGGGGCGATCAGCAGCCCGGCGCTGTCATTGGCGTAGAATTCGCTATTGAGATCGTAGAGGCCGATCCGCACCGAGGCGCTGTCGGCGGCGAAGCTCTGCTGCACCCAGGCCTCGAACAGGCGGGTGCGCTGGCGTGAGACCTCGATATTGTCGACGCCCTGGGCCGTCCCCGCGTCGTCATTGGGCATGCCGCCGCTGTTGTTGAGCACCAGCAGATGGGCCGATCCGCCGGTCCAGCCGAAAGCCTTGTCCAGATCCAGATCGAGGCCCAGCTCGAGATTGTCGAGAAAGCGGCCGCGCCGCGAAATCCCGCCGTCGACCACGCCTGTGACGTCGGCGGTGTAGCCGAGGCTCAGGTCAAGAGCGGGCGATTGGGCGTCGTCTGCCAGAGCCAGGCTCGATGCGCCAAGCACAGATGCGGCGGCTATGGAGCCGATCCCGAGGGCGCGACAGCGCCGGCGAACGCTGGTCCTGAACTGTGCGTGCATCTGCCTGCCCCAGCGCGTCGAAAGTCTGTCGAACGCTTGATGAGGATGGCGCGTGGCTACTGATATCCCGTTAACCGACCCGTGCGGACGCCTGCGACGCGTCGTCGCGCACGGCCTGGGGTCCGACCTGCGTCAGTATGACGCTTCGGCAGGGTGGCAGGGCATGAACATGTCTTGCGAGGCCGGAAGGCGGGCTAGCCATGCGTCCGGGCCGCAGCAGGCTGCGGCGGGGTCTTTTGAGAGAGGTCCTTGGTGGAGCCGAGGGGAATCGAACCCCTGACCTCCTCATTGCGAACGAGGCGCTCTACCATCTGAGCTACGGCCCCAAGGAAGCGCGGGAATAAGGCGGGGCGGGGCCTGCGTCAAGCGGGGCAATTCAGCTTGGCTTGCCAGCGAGGGCAAGGCGCGGCAAGAAGCGGGAGACTCGGACGGGAAACCCATGGCCGCCATTATCACCTTTGTCTTCTTCATCGCTTCCGCGCTGCTCAGCCTGCTCTGGTGGGCCATCATCATCTCGGCTGTGCTCAGCTGGCTGGTGGCGTTCGACGTGATCAATCTGCGCAATAGCGCCGTCTATCAGATCAGCACATTCCTGGACCGGGTGACCGGTCCGGTGCTGCGGCCTTTCCAGCGGATCATTCCGCCGCTCGGCGGGGTGGATATCAGCGCGATCATCGTCCTGTTGCTGATCACCGGCGTCAAAGACATCCTGTTGCCGTCACTGAAGTTTGCGCTGATCGGCCTGCTGGGCTGATCCATGCTGCTGGCCGTCCGCCTGACGCCACGCGGCGGGCGCGACGGCGCAGACGGCTGGGCTGTGGACGCTGACGGCCGGCCCTATCTGAAGGTGCGCGTGACCAGCGCTCCGGTAGAGGGCGAGGCCAATGCCGCCCTGATCGCCTTTGTCGCCAAGAGCCTGCGTCTTCCCAAATCCGCCGTCCGGCTGGCGGCGGGCGCGACCGCGCGTCTCAAGCGGCTTGAGATCGACGGCGTTGAAGAGGCGGATCTCGAGCGCGTGTTTGGACCCCGCCCCTGATCGGCAGGTACTGGCGCGCCGCGCGCCGCTAGGGTAGAATTTGCCTCTGGTGAATCCCGTAAAGGCCGGGTTCGCCACGAAAATTGCGGCTGCCCCACGGAAACGCCGACAACTCGACCATTGACGGGATGCTGGTGCTTCGCGTCATCTCAGGTTTCGGCGCTGAAACTGGCCGTGAGCACAACGCATGCGTCAAACGGGGGGATGAGGCGTCGATGGGGGTGAGCGAAACGCAGCAGAACCTGGCGCGTGCTGCAGCTTCGCGTCTGGCCAACGTCTATCTGCGGCTGTTTTCCACGGTGACGATCGCTGTGGTGCTTTACCTTGTCATCGACCTGAACTGGGTCTGGATCTGGGCGGGGCTCTATCTCCTGGCCCTGGTCGGCGAGCAATGGGCCAGCCGTCCGGTGGTTGCTAATCCTGACGCGACCCCGTCGGCCGGGCGACGCTTGGCTCTGGCGGTTTCGCCCTTCGTTACCTCTGCCGTCTTCGGATTCATTGCCCTGCCGCTGTTTGCCTCACCCGTGCGGTTTGCGCCGACCCTGGGGGGCATGCTGATTGCCGGATCCTTGCTCAATGTCGTGGTCGTCAATGGCAGTCTGAGGTCGGCGACCCTGTCGGCCGCCGCACCCCATGTGTTCTATCTGCTGGCTGCGCCGATGGTTGCCCGGATGGCCAATCCAGGCGCGCCCCTGGCCAATGTGCTGTGGATCGGCTCCGCTCTGCTCATCGTCTCGGTCGCCGTCGCTAGCCGGACCCTGACAGCGGCCTTGAAGGCCGAGGCCGACGCCAAGCGGGAGGCCGAGCTGCGTCGACATGAGGCCGAGGAGGCTGTGGCCGCCAAGTCTGCCTTCGTGGCCATGATCAGCCATGAACTCCGCACCCCGATCAGCGCCATCCTGGCCGGGGCGGCGCGCCTTCACAGCGATGTCCCCGAGGCCAGTTCCAAGATCCACGCCCAGCTGATCTCGGACGCCGGCGGCCTGATGCGGGCCCTGCTCAACGACCTGCTGGACTTCTCCCGCCTGGAGGTCGGCCGCATGGCCGTCGAGAAGGCGCCGTTCAACCTGCGCCAGACCCTGGCCGATACCCTGCGCCTATGGAGGCCTGAATTGGCCACGAAGGGCCTGCGCCTCAGGATCGAAGGCGCCGCGACCCTGCCCAGATGGGTGGCGGGCGACGCGCTGCGCCTGCGCCAGGTGCTCAACAATCTGCTCTCCAACGCCATCAAGTTTACCGACCGGGGCGTGATCACGGTGCGGTTCGACAATCGGGGCGATGGTGTCGAGCAGCGTCTGACGATCACCATCGCCGATACCGGTTCCGGGATTTCCTCGGCCAATCTGTCGCGGTTGTTCACACCGTTCGAGCAGCTGAGCGCCAGTGTGGTTCGTCAGCATGGCGGCTCGGGACTGGGGCTGGTGATCAGCCGTGAACTGGCCCGCCTGATGGGCGGCGATCTGGCCGTCAGCAGCGTGGAGGGGCAGGGCGCGACCTTTACCCTGACCCTGACCGTCGAGGCCGCCGAGGCGCCGACGGCCGAAGACAGCGGCCCGTCCATCGCCGGTGCGCGGGTGCTGGTGGTCGACGATCACGTGGTCAACCGCCGGGCCATCGAACTGGTGCTGCAGCCCTTCGGCGTCGAGGCCACCCTGGCCGAGTCTGGCGAGCAGGCCCTGGAACTGCTGGGAACCGAGGTGTTCGACGCGGTGCTGATGGATGTCTACATGCCGGGCATGGACGGTCGCGAAGCCACCCGCACCTTGCGGGCCGGCTCTGGCCCCAACCGCGACACCCCGGTCGTCGCCGTCACCGCCTCGGCCACGCCCAAGGACTGGGAAGCCTGTCTGGCCGCCGGCATGAACGCCCACGTCGCCAAGCCGATCGATCCGATCGAGCTCTATACGGCGCTGACCCAGGTACTGGCCGGCGGCGTCCGCGCCGCGGCCTGATCCAGGGTCTGGGCCAGGCGGGCCTTCAGCGCCCCGGCGTCCTTCATCTCGCATTCCCAGAGCGTTTCGACCCGCCAGCCGGCCGCTGTCAGGGCTTGGGCGGCGGCGGCGTCGCGCGCCTTGTTGCGCGCCACCTTGGCCAGCCAGTAGTCCCGGTTGGCCTTGGGCACGCGCGATCCCCGGGCGCAGTCATGGCCGTGCCAGAAACAGCCGTGGACGAAGAAGGCCAGCTTCCTGCCCGGCATCACCAAGTCAGGCTTGCCCGGCAGGTCCTTGCGATGCAGGCGATAGTGGGCCCCGAGCGCTGTCAGCGTCTTGCGCAGCAGTCGCTCGGGGCCGGTGTCCTGGCTCTTGACCCGCGCCATGACGGCGGAGCGCTTGGCCTGGTCATAGACGTCGGTCACCGCGGCTAGACTACAGCCCGTCGAACAGCGCCGTGGACAGGTAGCGCTCGGCGAAGCTGGGGATGATGACCACGATCAGCTTGCCGGCATAGTCGTCGCGCAGGGCCAGGTCGAAGGCGGCTGTCAGGGCCGCGCCCGAGCTGATCCCGACCGGCAGGCCCTCGACGGCGGCCGAGCGGCGGGCCATGGCGAAGGCGTCGTCATTGCTGACCTGAACGATCTCGTCGATCACCCCGCGATCCAGGATGCCCGGCACGAAGCCGGCGCCGATGCCCTGGATCTTGTGCGGACCGGGCGCGCCGCCCGACAGCACGGCCGAGGCTTCCGGCTCGACGGCGACCATCTTCAGCGAGGCCTTGCGGGCCTTCAGCACCTGGCCGATGCCCGAGATGGTGCCGCCGGTGCCGACGCCCGAGACCACGGCGTCGACGGCGCCGGCGGTGTCGTTCCAGATCTCCTCGGCGGTCGAGACGCGGTGGATCAGCGGGTTGGCGGCGTTCTCGAACTGCTGGGGCATCACCGCGCCGGGGGTGGCCTCGATGATCTCCTGGGCGCGGGCGACGGCGCCGCGCATGCCCTTCTCGGCCGGGGTCAGCTCCAGCTTGGCGCCCAGCAGCAGCAGCATCTTGCGGCGCTCGATCGACATGCTTTCGGGCATGACCAGGATCAGCTTGTAGCCCTTGGCGGCGGCCACGAAGGCGAGCGCGATGCCGGTATTGCCGCTGGTCGGCTCGACGATGGTGTCGCCGGGCTTGAGCACGCCCTGGGCTTCCAGGCTCTCGATCAGCGAGACGCCGATGCGGTCCTTCACCGAGGCCAGCGGATTGAAGAACTCCAGCTTGGCCACGACCTCGCCCTTGGGCTGGATCTGCGCCGACAGGCGCGGCAGCCGGATCAGCGGGGTGTCGCCGATGGTGTCGAGGATCGAGTCATAGATCTTGCCGCGCCCGGAACGCTTGTAGCGGGCGGCATCATAGGCGGAGGCGCCATCGGCCATGGGGGTTCTCGCGAAAGGTTGGCGGGTCAAAAGCCACCTTACGGCGTGGGTTTTGGCCTGTCAGCGGGTCATTCGGCGGCAAGGCTTGCAGATTTGCTATCGACCAGCGGTTCCAGCAGGCGCGCTGCCAGCCAGCGCACCACCGGCGGAGCCACGCCGTCGCCGATCACATGCAGTCCGGCCGTCTGGCTGCCGGGCAGCACATAGCCGTCCGGCAGGCCCATCAGGCGGGCGCCCTCGCGCGGGCTGATCAGGCGCGAGCGCACCTGACCCCTATCGATCACCAGCAGGGTCTGGCGCGACGAGCCGCCGCGCGGGGTGCGCAGGCAGCCGGCCAGACCGTCGAACCGCGCCTCGGCCCGCTGCTGGCCGTCCCGCATGCGCTTGAACACCGCGCCGACCGCGCGCTGGCCGCGCTTCACGTGGGCCTCGACGGCGGCGCGATGGGCCGGGGCCATCAGGGCCAGCAGGGCTTGCGTCCTCTCGGGCGCGTTCCAGGTGACGTCGTCGTCGGGCTCCAGCAGGGCGGCCAGGTCGGTGTTGCGGGCCGGTGGCGCCTCCAGACCCCACCAGATCCAGGCGGCCTGCAGAGCGTCGGGCAGCCGCGCCTGGGCGGCCTTGACCGCGCGACTGTGGAACGGGCTGGGTCCGGCCAGGGCGTCGGCCGGCCGGCGGGTGGCGACCACGAAGACCCGCGGCCGCGACTGCGGCGTGAACCGGGCCGCGTCGACCTCCAGCGCGCCGAAGCGATAGCCTTCGTCGGCCAGGGCCTGGCACAGGGCGGTGAAGTCGCGGCCCTCGTGCGAGGTCAGCAGGCCCACCACGTTCTCGACGACGATGGTGTCGGGTCCGCGACCGGCGGCGTTCAACGCTTGCATAAGCTTCCAGAAGCCAAAAAAGGCCGAGGAGCGCCCGCCTGTGAGGCCCGCTCGGGCCCCGGCCAGGCTGAAGTCCTGGCAGGGGCTGGAGGCCCAGGCCAGGTCGGCGTCCGGCAGGGTGTCGGCCTCGATGGCCCAGACGTCGCCCTGGTGAAAGTGTCCATCCCCGTTGGAAGAGCCGGCGTCGGCGAAATTGGCGCGATAGGCGGCCGCCTTCAGCGGGTCGAAGTCGTTGGCGAAGGCGCAGGTCCAGCCGTCTCCCAGCCCGATGCGAGCCATGCCGCCGCCGGCGAAGAATTCAAGGAAGGCGGGAGAGGCTTTTCGAGTCATGCCGTGTGAGACTAGCCTCGTCGTGCAACAGGGAATAGCCGCCGCCATGCTTCGCACAGCCGCCTTGTCGATCCTGCTTCTGACCCTGGCCGCCTGCGGCGAGGCGCCGATGGGCGCTTCTGAAGAGCCCGCGCCGCCGGCCGCCGCCCCGGCCTCGGCCAGGGCGCCCGACTATTCCGGCGATATCGACGTGATTGGCACAGAGCCGTTCTGGGCGGTGAAGATCCGCGCCGCCAGCGTCGCCCTGACCCGTCCCGACGCGCCCGAGGTCAGCAACGCCAATCCTGGCGTGCGGATCGACGGCCAGCAGGGCGTCTGGGATTCAAACGGCGTGGAGGAAGGCAAGGGCCGGGTGGTCGTGCGCCTGACGCCGGGGGTCTGCACCGACGGCATGTCGGACCGCGTCTACCGGTTCTATGCCGAGGTGTGGATCGACGGCGAGACGCTCAAGGGCTGCGCCGAGCACACCGCGATCCTGGCGGCTCAGCCCAAGCCCTAGCCGCGTCGCAGTTCGATCGTCTCGATCGACGATTGGGCATGGCGGGGCTTGTTGGCGCCGGGGGTCGGCAGCAGCAGGCCGATGGTGATGGCGAGGACAAGGGCGAGGGCGAAGAAGGCCTTGATGGCCATGGCGGGTCTCTGGTCTGGCGTCACGCGGCAATCGCGGGATGCGCTTTCAGCAACACAGATGGTTGCCAAAGACCGGGGTTCAAGTGGCGCCCGCAAAAGAATGCCGAACGTCCCGTCAGGATGCAGAAAGGGCCGGAAACCCGATTGAAGGTTTCCGGCCCCACTGGGCTCTATCTCTTCTCCCTTCCCCCTTGATGGGGGAAGGGCGGGGATGGGGGTGATGCGGCGGTTCAGCCGGCAAGCGCCCTATCACCCCCACCCAACCCTCCCCCATCAAGGGGGAGGGCTCATTTCACGCTAGAAGATTTCGAACAGACCCGCCGCGCCCATGCCGCCGCCGATGCACATGGTCACCACGCCCAGCTTGGCGCCGCGACGCTTGCCTTCCATCAGCAGGTGGCCGGCGCAGCGGGCGCCGGTCATGCCGAAGGGGTGGCCGATGGCGATCGAGCCGCCGTTGACGTTGTACTTCTCCGGATCGATGCCCAGCTTGTCGCGGCTGTAGAGGCACTGCGACGCGAAGGCTTCGTTCAGTTCCCACAGGTCGATGTCATCGACCTTCAGGCCGTGGCGTTCCAGCAGGCGCGGCACGGCATAGACGGGGCCGATGCCCATTTCGTCGGGCTCGCAGCCGGCGACGGCGAAGCCGCGGAAGGCGCCCAGCGGGGTCAGGCCACGACGGGCGGCCTCGGCGGCTTCCATCACCACCACGGCGGCGGCGCCGTCCGACAGCTGGCTGGCGTTGCCGGCGGTGACGAACTTGCCTTCGCCCATCACCGGCTTGAGGCTGTTGAGGCCTTCGAGCGTGGTTTCGGGGCGGTTGCACTCGTCCTTGTCGACCACGTAGTCGACCAGGCTTTCTTCCTTGGTTTCCTTGTTGACCACCTTCATCTTGGTGGCCATCGGCACGATCTCGTCGGCGAACAGGCCGGCGGCCTGGGCGGCGGCGATGCGCTGCTGGCTGCGCAGGGCGTATTCGTCCTGGTACTCGCGGCTGACATTATAGCGCTTGGCCACGATGTCGGCGGTGTCGATCATCGCCATCCACAGGGCCGGATGGCTCTTCATCAGCTTTTCTTCGGTGATGTGGTGGCGGTTCATGTGACCGCCCGCATTGACCAGCGAGATCGACTCGACGCCGCCGCCGATGGCGACATTGGCGCCGTCGTTGCGTACATAGTTGGCCGCCGTGGCGATGGCCTGCAGGCCCGACGAGCAGAAGCGATTGATGGTCTGGCCCGAAACGGTGACCGGCAGACCGGCCCACATGGCGGCGTTGCGCGCCACGTTCATGCCGGTGGCGCCTTCAGGACCGCCGCAGCCCAGGGCCACGTCTTCCACTTCGCCGCCGTCGAGGCCGGCGCGCGACACGGCGTGCTGGATGGCGTGACCGGCCATGGCCGCGCCATGCGTGTTGTTGAAACCACCGCGGACTGACTTGGCCAGACCGGTGCGGGCGTAAGAGACGATGACCGCTTCGCGCATTGGGCGCTTCTCCCCGTTAAACGTTAGTTTGAATTGGCGGCCACCCTAGACTCGGAATCCCGCTGGCGAAAGGTCACGCGCACGTAAAGCCGCTTTGGCGCGGACGGCGCGGGTGGCCTGCGCGTTCGGACGGGGCATGACACCGGTGTCTCCGCTTTGACGCGCAATCCTTGACCCTGATTTTACCCTCCCGTGCCCCGTCCATGCCTCCACGCTGCGGATGTGCGCCAGCCGGGACACACGGCGGGAGACTTGTCCGGGCACGTCCTGAATCGGCGTTGACTTTGATTGGCCTGACCATGAACCCTCAGGTTGCGGCCGGGCCTGGCCCAGAGACCGCGAAAAACACCTGGGAGGACTACACATGACCTTATCGACCCGGCGCCCCCGCACGCGCCATGCGCTGCTGGCCGCCAGCGCCCTGGCGGGCCTTGTGGCCCTGCCCACCCTGGCTGCGGCCCAGGACTCCACCGTCGAGGAAATCATCGTCACCGCCACCAAGCGCGACTCGACCATTCTGGATGTGCCGTTCTCGATCAACGCCCAGACCCAGCAGGACATCCAGCGCTCCGGCGCGGTCACCCTGGAAGACCTGTCGCGCAATGTCGCCAGCCTGACGATCCAGAACCTCGGCCCTGGCCAGAGCCAGGTCTCGGTACGCGGTGTCTCGGCCGGCCAGGTGGTCCGCGACCAGCCGGGCGTCAAGGAACAGGTCGGGGTCTATCTCGACGAATCGGTGATCTCGCTGTCGCTGTTCACGCCCGACGTCGATCTTTTTGACCTGAACCGGGTGGAAACCCTGCGCGGCCCGCAGGGCACGCTGTTCGGCTCGGGTTCGGTGGGCGGCACCATTCGCTACATCACCAACCAGCCCAAGATCGGCGTCACCGAGGGCGTGATCGAGGCCAATGCCAACATGGTCGATGGCGACGACGCCGGCGGCTATGTAAAGGGCGCGATCAACCTGCCGGTCTCTGACAAGGTGGCCGTGCGCGCGGTGGGCTACTACACCAAATATGCCGGCTTCATCGACGCCCGCACCGAGGGCGGTGGTCGCAAGAAGAACGTCAATGACGGCAGCCGCACCGGCGGCCGCGTGTCGGTGCTGCTGCAACCGACCGAGAACATCAGCATCACGCCGCGGGTGGTCTATCAGGAAATCCGGGCCAACGGCTTCAACCGGCAGGAAGCCTTCAACCTGTTCGCCAACCCCAACACCACCAGCCGCACGCCGGTGCGCCTGGGCGAGCGCGAACAGCACCTGCTGCTGGATGAAAGCTTCGCTGACGACACCCTGCTGACCGACCTGACCGCCTCGATCGGCCTGGGCGCCGTCGAGCTGACCTCGGTGTCCAGCTATGTCGATCGCAAGATCCACATCGACCGCGACGCCAGCGCCCTGACGGGCAGCGTCTCGGTGGACCTGGGCTATCCGTCGGCGGCCGTGCTGCTGCCGTCCAAGCTGGTCGACACCACGGACCTCGAGCAGTTCACCCAGGAGCTGCGGCTGGGCTCGACCGGCGATGGCCCGTTCCAGTGGGTGTTCGGCGGCTTCTATTCCGAGGTCGACCGCATCTACAACCAGCGCCTGCCAACCCCCGGCTATGACGCCTTCACCGACGCCACCCTGGGCGCCGGCACCTCGGCGGCGGTGGCCAACGGCTTCCCCCGCAACTCGCCCTACAACGCCTCCTTGCCCTACAACATCAAGCAGAAGGCCCTGTTCGGCGAAGCCAGCTACAAGCTGGACAAGCTGACCGTCACGGCCGGCGGGCGGTTCTATGATTTTGAGGAAACCCGCCAGTTCAAGTCGGGCGGCCTGTTCGCCAACGGCGACAACCAGGTCGACAAGACCGCGTCCGACGGCTTCACGCCGCGGGTTCTGGTGGCCTATGAGGCCAGCGACACGGTCACCTTCAACGCCCAGGCGGCCCAGGGCTTCCGGCTCGGCGGCGTCAACGACCCGCTGAACCTGCCGCTCTGCTCTCCACAGGACAAGGCGATCTTCGGCGGCTTCCAGTCGTATGACGACGAGACGCTCTGGAACTACGAGGCCGGCGTGAAGTCGCGCTTCGGCGGGATCAGCTTCAACAGCGCCGTCTTCTATACCGACATCAAGAACCTGCAGACGACCCTGGACGCCGGCTCGTGCTCTTCGCGCGTGGTGTTCAACGTGCCCAAGGCCCACACCATGGGCATCGAGGCCGAGTTCTCCGCGCGTCTGGCGCCGGGCCTCGACATCGGCATTTCGGGCAGCCTGCTGGAAGCCGAGTTCGACTCGACCGTGAAGGACGGGACGGGCGCAGTGCTGGGCGGCATCCGCGAGGGCAACCGCCTGCCGTCGGTGCCCAAGTTCCAGATCTCGGCCGACGCCACCTATTCGTGGACCGTCCGCTCGGGCATGGAAGCCTATGTCACCGCCTCGGTGCAGCACATCGGCAACCGCTATACCCAGGCCAGCGACCAGGAGAACAATCCGCGCTCCTTCACCTCGCGCCTGGCGTTCGGCGGGGCCACCGGAACCGTGCCGACGCTCGTCAATCTGCAGCTGCCCAGCTACGAGATCGTCAATTTCAGCATCGGGCTGGAGATGGACAACGGCGTCGACCTCATCGCCTACGCCAACAACGTGTTCGACGAGAACCCGCTGCTGTCGTTCGATCGCGAACGCGGCGGCCGGGCGCGTCTGGGCTACACGGTCGGCCAGCCGCGCACGATGGGCGTGACGGTGCGACGGAGCTTCTAGTCCGTCCTCGACCTTACGGGATGGGTGGTGCGGGGCGGCCAGACTGGTCGCCCCGTTCTGCTTTCCGGGGCGGAAGCCTTGACCAGGGCCGCCACCCAACGGACGCTTGCCACCAAAGATAGAGGCGGGAGGCCAGGATGCAGGGTCGGCTTTATGATCTCGTGCTGCGCGGTGGTCAGGTTGTCGACGGGACCGGCGCGCCGGCCGTCTTCGCCGACATTGCGGTCAAGGATGGCGTGATCGTCGCCGTCGGCCCGGACCTGGCGGCGGGCGCAGAAGAGATCGACGCGCGCGGCCGCATCGTCACCCCCGGCTTTGTCGACATCCACACCCACTATGACGGCCAGGCGACCTGGGACGCGCGCATGACGCCCAGCTCGGGCCATGGCGTCACCACGGTGGTGATGGGCAATTGCGGCGTCGGCTTCGCGCCCTGCAGGCAGGAGGATCGCGACCGGCTGATCCGCCTGATGGAGGGGGTGGAGGACATTCCCTTCCCCGTCCTGACCGAGGGCCTGCCCTGGAACTGGGAGAGCTTTCCCGACTATCTCGACGCGCTGGAGGCGCGGGCCTTCGACGTCGATATCGGCGCCCAGCTGCCGCACGCGGCGCTGCGGGTGTTCGTGATGGGTGAGCGCGGGGCCAATCGCGAGCCGGCGACGCCCGCCGACATCGCCGCCATGGCCGCCATCGCCAAACGGGCCGTCGAGGCCGGCGCCCTGGGCTTTTCCACCTCGCGCACCCTCAATCACCGCACCAGCGATGGCCAGCCCACCCCGACCCTGACGGCGGGCGAGGACGAGCTGACCGGCATCGCCCTGGGCCTGGCCGCCGCCGGCAAGGGCGTGCTGCAACTGGTCTCGGACTTCCACCCCGACGGCCTGGCCGAGCTGGCCATGGTCCGCCGGATCGTCGAGGCCTCAGGCCGGCCGCTGTCGTTCTCGCTGGTCCAGAGCCCCAAGTCGCCGGACGGCTGGAAACTGATGCTGGCGGGTCTGCAAGACGCCGCCGACGCGGGTCTGCCGATGAAGGCCCAGGTCTGCGGGCGTCCGGTGGGAGTGCTGTTTGGCCTGGAGCTGACGCTAAATCCGTTCAGCCAGAGCGCGGTCTATGGTGAGATCGCCAGGCTGCCCTTGGCCGAGCGCGTGACCGCCCTTCGGGATCCCGAATTCCGCGCCCGCCTATTGGCCGAGGAGGGCGACCCGCAGGGCCCGTTCGCCGGCAGCGCCCTGCGCGCCTGGGACAATCTGTTCCCGATGGGCGCTGTTCCTGACTACGAGCCGACCGCCGAGATGACGGTGGCCGCGCGGGCGGCCGCTTCAGGGCGCGATCCGGCCGAGGTGGCGCTGGACGCCATGCTCGAGAACGACGGGCGCGGCATGCTCTATCACCCCTTCCTGAACTATGCGGGCGGCTCGCTGGACCCCAGCTTCGCCATGCTGAACCACAGGGATACCGTGCCGGGCCTGTCGGACGGCGGGGCGCATGTGGGCATGATCTGCGATGGCAGCTTCCCGACCAGCAACCTGATCCACTGGACCCGCGACCGCACGCGCGGCCCGCGCATCGCGCTGGAGGCCATGGTGGCGATGCAGACCCGCGACACCGCCATGACGGTCGGGCTGATGGATCGCGGCCTGATCGCACCGGGTTATCGGGCCGATCTCAATGTCATCGACTATGAGGCCCTGAGCCTGGAGGCGCCGCGCGTCGCCTACGACCTGCCGGCCGGCGGTCGGCGGCTGACCCAGAAGGCCCACGGCTATGTGGCGACCCTCGTCGGCGGTGTCCTGACCTATCGCGACGGCGAGCCGACCGGCGCCCTGCCGGGACGGCTGGTGCGCGGGGCCAAGTCCGCGCCGATGGCCCTGGCGGCCGAGTAGCTAGAGCGCGATTGCCGAAAGTGCAGGCGGTGTCGGTGGCGATCGCGCTCTAAGTGCATGAATTGGAGCCTATTTGAGCGCTTCTTATCATTCCATATGGAGCAAAAAGGGCTCTAGGCGCCGGGTGGCGGCTTGGCCTCGGCCAACGGGTCGGCGTGGCGGTGGATCATCTTCCAGCCGCCGTCTTCCCGGCGAAAGATCTCGGTGATCCGCAGGTGCATATCCATCGGCTCGTCGCGCCCGACCATCCTGACCCTGGCGTGCTGTAAACCCGTCCAATAGGCGAGGTCGCCGCTGGCGCCGCTATGGACGATCTCCAGATTGGTCTCGCCGCCAGGGGCGAAGTTGCTGGAGCCCTTGGCGTTGATCGCCGTCACATGGGCCGCGCCTTCCTCGATACCGCCGCCGGGCGGAAAGAATGTCGCGGGCGAACGGATAGCTGCAATTTCGCCCAGGGGCGTCGCGTCGCCGGTGACATAGGCCTGCGCTACAGCGCGGCGCTGCGTAAGGAAGGCATCGAAATCGGTCTGCCGGCTCATCGGATACTCCTGGCGTCGTGCGGGAACGCGCGACGCAGGCGGAGGTAGCAGCACGCGGCGCCGCATCCTGTCAGCAGAGACGGCTGATCTGCTATTCTCCGAAGCCCTCGCCCGGGGTCATCGGCGCCAGCCGGATCAGCCGCGAGTCCTGGACGGCCGCCTGCCGGTGCTTGACCCACTCGCGATAGTCCGGGTCGGTGACCATGGCGAAGAAGGCCCCGGCATTGGGATACTCGGCGATGAAGGCCAGGTCCCAGCGCTCGTCGGCCGGGCCGGTCAGGACCAGTTCCGGCTTGCCCGCCCAGATCTGCCGGCCGCCCAGTTTCGCAAACAGCGCGGCGGTCTCGCGGCCATAGGCGCGGTAGGCCTCAAGGCCCGACCGGCCCTTGCCGTGCTCGGGATGATCGACCGCATAGTCGGCCATGGCCTTAAGCCGCACCAGGTTCAGCATCTGGATCGGCGTGTCGCGCGGCAGGCCCTTGAAGGCGTCGAACTGCTCGCGGGTTGGATCGATGCTGGACATGGCGTGTCCTCCCTAGTGTTGCTCGCGCCTATTTGGCGGCCAAACGACGAAAAGCGCCATGGCCAGCAGGGCTAAGGCGATGGCTTCGGCGGGCCTTGTCCGCCAGGCGCCGACCGCGCCCAGGCCATTGATCACGAAATGCGGGATGATCCCGGCGATCAGCACGCTGCCCCGCGTCCGCAGAAACAGCCAGGTCATCAGCAGCGACAGGGCGACCGTGCCCAGCGCGTACCAGCCCAGATCCGATAGCGGTGTGGCGACGATGCCCGAAAACAGAAAGGCCGGGATGTGCCAGATCGTCCAGATGATGCCCAATGCGCCGCCCGCCATCAGGGGCGGCCAGCGGTCCAGCAGCCGGGGCAGGGCATAGCCCCGCCAGCCCAGCTCCTCGCCCAGCGGGCCGGAATTGGTGAGGATCTGTGCGGTGGTGAACAGGATCAGCGGCGTGGCGATCAGCACGTCGGCGGGGCGCACCGACCAGGCGCCGAACCACGGGGTCAGCAGGCTGAGGCCCAGGGCGATGGTCGGCAGGGCCAGGAACGCCAGGGCCACGGCCCAGAGCGGCGTCGCCTGCAGCAACCGCCGGCCAAGTCGCGCCAGGCCGGCCGGTCCTTCGTAGGCCAGGGTCAGTCCCACAGCGACCAGCGTCGGCGAGCACGCGGCCAGAAGATAGGCCGCAGACCCATAGGCGAAGGGACCGAAGGCGGCGGTCAAGGGCGCGGGGAAAAAAAGGTAGAGGCCGCCGACGCCCCAACTGATCAGGAAGACCAAGCCCAGGAAGAGCCAGACGCGTCGGAACTCCCGGCGGCTGGCTTCCCCGGTCACAGCGTCAGCCCTTGGGCACGACGGTCAGGCCGTCGGGAAGCTCATTGGTGTCGCCGGCACGCGGCGGCATGTGCTGGGCGAGGATCGCGCCGGTGCGGGTCACCGCCGCGACGAAGCCGTCGGCGACTTTGCCGCGCTTCATGCCGGCCACCACGTCGGCGACCACCTCGTCCCAGACCGCGTGCGGCGCGGCGGCATAGATGCCCTCGTCGGCGATGACCTCGACCCGATGCTCGGCCAGGGCGGCGAAGATCAGCACCCCGGTGCGGTCGCGGGTGCGGTGAAGGTCCTTGGCCAGGAACAGGTCCAGGGCCGCGCGACGCACCTGTGCGACCTTGAGGCTTCGGGGCGTCAGGGCGCGGCGGATCGGCGGGATCGACACCACCAGGGCCGCGACGACAAACACCGCCGCCTGCAGACCGCTATAGGTGATCAGGGCCGACAGGATCGCGCCGTCGACAGCGCCGGCATGGCCGATGGTCCAGCCGCCGAACAGGGCGGTCAGCATGGCGGGACGCAAGCCGGCCAGCAGCGCCAGGACCGGCAGCAGCAGGGCGATGGCCGCCGCCCAGATCAGGGGCGTCTCGCCATCGGTCGAGACCTCGGGGGCCAGCACGCAATAGATCTCGCCCGAGGTGGTGGTCTCGGCCCGGGCCACGGCCTCGGCGATCCGGGCCTGGTCGGCGTTTGAAATCTTGATCATCACCAGCTCCCCGAGGATCCGCCGCCGCCGAACGAGCCGCCGCCGCCACTGAAACCGCCCCCGCCGCCGCCGCGACCGCCCCCGCCCACGGATATGCCGCTGTTGAAGAGGCTATCGAGAATGATAAACCCGAGGGCCCTGCCCAGGCCGCTGCGACCTCTTCGCCCGCCGAATAGCGCCCGCATCAGCGCGGCGATCACCCGCACCATCAGGGGGATCGCGACCATGCCGATTAAGATCAGAAAGATCAGCGGGACGTCGCCGCCCTTCTTGGCTTCCTGCACCGTGAAGGCCTGGGCCGCCTTGGCCTTGGCCTCGTCCTCGGGCAAGGCCAGTTGATTGACCAGCGCGTCGGCGCCGGCCAGGACGCCGCCCTCCAGGTCGCCGGCCTTGAATTTCGGCAGGACGGCCGACTGGATGATGACGCTGGACAGGGCGTCGGTCAGCACCGGCTCCAGGCCATAGCCGACCTCGATGCGCACCTTCTTCTCGGTGGGGGCGACCAGCAGGATGACGCCGTCATCCCGGTCCTTGGCGCCCAGGCCCCAGCTGCGGCCCAGCTGGTAGCCATAGTCCTCGATCTCGTAGCCCTGCAGGGTCGGGACCGTTGCCACCACCAGCTGACGGCCGGTGGAGTCTTCGAGGGATTTCAGCTTGCCCGTCAGGTCGGCCTCGACCTGGGGCGAGAGGATATTGGCCTCGTCGACCACCCGGCCCGACAGGGGCGGGAACTTCGGCGCGGCAAACGCGGGGAGGGCGAGGGCGAGACAGAGCGCGGCAAAGGTCGTGATCACCAGCGCGCCAAACCCCTTCTTGTCATCCCGGCCGGAGCGCGGAGCGCGGAGCGCCGGGACCCAGGGGCGAGCGCTGTGCGCCGGCCCCTGGGTCCCGGATAGCCTCTGCGAGGCTTCCGGGATGACAGGGCTGGTCGTCTTCAACCTACTGGGCCGGAGCCGAGGCCGGCGGGGCCGCGTCGAAGCTGACGGTCGGGGCCGACTGCGCCGCAGCTGTAGCCTGGAACAGCACGGCCGGTTTCTGGCTCGAATACATCGTCTTGGCCCAGATGATGCTGGGGAAGGTCCGCAGCGTCGTGTTGTATTTCTGGGCCGTCTGGTTGTAGTCGCGCCGGGCGATGGTGATGCGGTTTTCCGTGCCTTCCAGCTGGCTTTGCAGAGCCATGAAGTTCTGGTTCGACTTCAGGTCGGGGTAGTTTTCCTGAATCATCATCAGCCGGCCCAGCACGCCCGACAGCTTGTCCTGGGCGGCGGCGTATTTTTCGAAGGTGGCCGGGTCGGTGATGGTCGAGGCGTCGACCTTCACTTGCGTGGCGCTGGCGCGGGCCTCGGTGACCTCGACCAGCACGCCCTTTTCCTGGGCCGCGTAGCCCTTCACGGTGGCCACGAGGTTAGGCACCAGGTCGGCGCGGCGCTGATACTGGTTCTGCACCTCGGCCCAGGCCGTCTTGGTGGCCTCGTCCTGGGTGGGGATGGTGTTGACCCCGCAGCCGGCCAGGCCGGCGGCGAGCGCGGCGACCAGCGCCAGGCGCGAGAAAGATTTGGCGAAACGGTTCATTCAGCCCTCCAATACGAGCATCACGGCTCGCATACCGTCGTTAGATAGCGCGTCCCGCGACCCGCGTCAGGTCGGCCGGGATTAAACCTTCTCCATTTCCGCGAAGGTTTTGCGTCGGGGGCCCAGATAGCCGAACAGCCAGGCCGCCACCTTGCGGATCTGGATCTCCTCGGACCCTTCAGTGATCCGGTAGCGGCGGTGGTGGCGATAGATGTGTTCGAACGGCTTGTGGCGCGAATAGCCCAATCCCCCGTGAACCTGCATGGCCCGGTCGGCGGCCTCGCAGACCAGGCGGTTGGCCTGGTAATTACACATCGAGACCTTGTCGGAGAGGCGCTTTTCCACCTCCGGCTTGGTCATCTGGTCCATCTCCCAGGCGGTCTTGCGGATCAGCAGGCGCAGCATCTCGGCGGTGCTGGCCAGTTCCACCAGCGGGAACTGGATGGCCTGGTTCTCGGCCAGGGGCTTGCCGAAGGGTTTGCGGACGCGGGCATACTTGACGCTCTCTTCTATGCAGAAGGTCGCCGCGCCCAGGCTTGAAGCCGCTTGGCGGATGCGGTTCTCGTGCACGAAGTGCTGGGCCAGGGCCAGGCCGCCGCCCTCGGGCCCGAACATCGCGCTGTCGGGGACCCACACCTGGGTGAAGCTGACCCGGGGGTGGTCGGTGGGCATGTTGAAGGTCCAGAGATACTCCTCGATCTTCACGCCGGGGGCATGGGCGGGCACCAGGAAGGCGGTGATCCCCTTGGCCTCGCCGTCCTCGCCGGAGGTGCGGGCGAACAGGCAGCAGTGGGTGGCGGCGTGCATGCCGGTGGTCCACATCTTCTCGCCATTGATCCGCCAGCCGGCCTCGCCCTTGTGAACCTCGCGCACCGCGCGGGTCTCCATGAAGGTGGCGTCAGAGCCATGCTCGGGCTCTGTCAGGCCGAAGGTCGGACGAAAGGCCGCCTTGTCCAGCATGTCGGTGATCAGGTGCTGCTGATCGGGCCGGCCAAAATCGCGGATCATCAGCACGAAGGGATTGTTGCCGACGATCGAGTGCTCGTTCTGTAGGTCGTTGAACAGGCCCAGGCCCTTGCTGGCCAGATGCTCGCGGATCACCGCCATCCACAGGTTGGAGCCGTCCTGGCCGCCAAACTCACGGGGCAGGGCGAAGCGATAGTGGCCGGCGGCGTCGGCCAGCTTGCGGGCCTTGGCCAGCAGCTCCTCCCACTCGTGGCGGGGCAGGCCGCCGCCGTCCCAGTCGGTGCGGGCCCATTCGCGGCGGTGGTCGAAGAAGCGCTCGTTGTCATCGCGGGCCTGCAAGGGCGCGATCTCGTCGGCGATGAACCTGTCGAGCACGACCAGATAGGCGGTCAGTTCCGGCGGTAGGGTGAAGTCCATGGCCTAGCCTCCCTGCAGTGTTTTCTTTGTCTTGCGGGCGAGTATGCGCGGCGTCGGGTTGCAGCCAAGCCTGCCGCTTGGGAATATCGGCGTTCTTAACGGGCTTTTGACCAACCCCCGCTAGGCTGGTCGCATGTTCACCATCGCCACAGCAGCGATCATCGGCGCGGCGCTCGGACTTTTCGTCCGGCCCCGACTGCTGGGCGTGCTGGTGGCTGTGGTGCTGGCCGTCGCCATCGAGGGCGGCGTGCTGATGCTGATTGGCATGCTTGACGACCAGCCCAACCGCGAATTGCTGATCGCCCGCCTTGAGGCCGTGTTCGGCGAGGGCGTCACCGGTGCGGCCGGACCCGTCGCGGCGGCCTTTATCGGCGCCACGCTGTCGGCCCTCATGGGCAGCTTCTCGGACCCGGCCGTCTCGCCAGTCCTCCTGACCGCCGACCAGCTGCGTCGCAAGGCCGGCAAGAACGGGCGCTATTCGCGGCTCGAGGGCATGGTGGAAGAGCGGCAGATCCACGCCAAGGCCGAAAGCCGGATCGACTCAATCCTGGGCCTGTAGCCCGGCCGCCAATCCGGAAGAGACCGGCGCCGCCCTCCCGAACGGGCGCGCTGGTCGATTCTGAAAACCGCCGGGCTTCATTACAAATTGCTCATGCGAATCAAATACTGCTTGCGCAATCGCTTATCACTGATATCTTAGCAGTGCTTAGTTCAGCTTTGTCGCGTCGGTGGGGATACCGATGCTTGCGTTCCCAAAGCCTGAACGACCAGTACGCTTTTCGCCGATCATCGATTTTCACACAACTCCCCTGAACGTTGGAGGGCCCTTATGAAGCTCCGTACCCTTGCGGCTGTCGCCGCCCTGTCCGTTTCCATGTTTGCTGGCGCCGCCTTGGCCGATGGCCGCGTCGCCGCCGCTCTGGAAGCCCCGGTCGCCGCCAAGTCGAAGATCGTCGCCGGCGGCGCGGTGTTCGTCTGTGACGGCGCTGAGTGCGTCGCGACCTCGGCCCCCTCGCGCGCCATCACGGCCGCGTCCTGCAAGACCCTGGTCAAGGAAGTCGGCCGCGTTTCGGCCTTTGGCGGCGAGACCAAGTCGCTGGACGCCGAAGACCTGGCGCGCTGCAACGCCTCGGCCAAGGCCGCCTGAGCCACCTCTGTTTTAGTACCCGGACGCGTTGGGGCGATCGTCGCCCTGTCTGGCTGTTTCCTCGAGCATTTGCCTGATAGGGCGGCGGGCTTGTCCCGCCGCCCTTTTTCTTTTCGCCGATCCTGCGTAGTTGAACGTCCATGAGCACGACCCTCGCCGCCCAGCTGGAAGCCGCCCTGCGCGATATCGCCGGGGCTGAAACCCGTCCATCGTCCCTGACCGTCGACTACGGCCCGGACGGCCCCGAGGAAGAGCCTGGCGACGACCTGGCGGTGCGCGCCTGGGTGGAACGGTCGACCCGCAGCCTGGTGTTCGCGCAGGGCGAAGTGCGGCGCCGTAACGGAACCCTCGCCGCCGCCGCCTCGGCGGTGTTTCGCCGCGTCGGGGTCTGATCGCGCCGGTTTGGTTGCGACTGCGAAAAGCCCGTGTTATCAGGCGCGCGGCTTCAGACGAGCCGGCGCATCAGCACCGGCTCACCAAGTGCTTTTTCCAAGCGCGCTCAAGCCTTTAAGCCGGGACAAGGGTTAATCTTCTTGTCCGCGGCCATTGCAACGCACCGGGCGGATACCAAGTGGCGGACGAAACCAAGGCGACGGATGCGGGTCAGCGCTATGCGCAGTCCCTGTTCGAACTGACGATCGAAGGCAATCAACTGACCAAGGTCGAGGCCGACCTGAAGTCGTTGAAGGCGATGTATGCCGACAGCGCCGACCTGCGCCGCCTTGTCGCCTCGCCCGCATTCTCGTCTGAAGACAAGGCCAAGGGCCTGGCCGCCATCGCCAAGAAGGCGGGCTTCCAGCCCCTGACCAGCAAGTTCATCGGCCTGGTGGCCACCAATGGCCGCGCCGGCGACCTGATGGGCGCGATCACGGCCTTCGCCGAAATGTCGGCCAAGCATCGCGGCGTCGTCTCGGCCGAGGTCACCTCGGCCACTGAACTGACCGCCGCCCAGCTTAAGGGCGTGCAAGCCGCCCTGGCTTCGGCGCTGGGCAAGACCCCCGAACTTTCGACCCGCATCGACGCCGCCCTTCTGGGTGGCCTCAAGGTGCGCGTCGGCTCCCGCCTGTTCGATGCTTCGCTCCGTTCGAAGCTCGATTCCCTGAAATTCGCCCTCAAGCGCGCCTAAAGCCTTATAAGCGCGTCAAAAGACAAAAATCGCAGAGAGCCCAAGACAGCCATGGACATCCGCGCCGCCGAGATTTCGGCCATCCTCAAGTCGCAGATCGCCAATTTCGGCGAAGATGCCGCTGTTTCCGACGTCGGCCAGGTGCTGTCCGTCGGTGACGGCATCGCCCGTATCTATGGTCTGGACAACGTCCAGGCCGGCGAAATGGTCGAGTTCCCGAAGGCCGGCGTGAAGGGCATGGCCCTGAACCTCGAGCGCGACAACGTCGGTTGCGTGATCTTCGGTCAGGACCAGGCCATCAAGGAAGGCGACGAAGTCCGTCGCCTCGGCGAGATCGTCGACGTTCCGGTCGGCCGTGGCCTGCTGGGCCGCGTCGTCAACCCGCTGGGCGAGCCGATCGACGGCAAGGGCCCGATCGTTTCGACCGAGCGTCGCCGCGTCGACGTCAAGGCCCCGGGCATCATCCCCCGCAAGTCGGTGCACGAGCCCGTGCAGACCGGCCTGAAGTCGATCGACACCCTGATCCCCGTCGGCCGCGGCCAGCGCGAACTGATCATCGGTGACCGTCAGACCGGCAAGACCGCCGTCGCCATCGACACCATCCTGAACCAGAAGGCCGCCAACGCCGGCACCGACGAGAGCGCCAAGCTCTATTGCGTCTATGTCGCCATCGGCCAGAAGCGTTCGACCGTCGCCCAGATCGTCAAGACGCTCGAAGAGCACGGCGCCCTGGAATACACCATCGTCGTCGTCGCCTCGGCTTCCGAGCCGGCCCCGCTGCAGTACTTGGCCCCGTTCTCGGGTTGCGCCATGGGCGAGTGGTTCCGCGACAACGGCCTGCACGGCCTGATCATCTATGATGACCTTTCCAAGCAAGCCGTCGCCTACCGCCAGATGTCCCTGCTGCTGCGCCGCCCGCCGGGCCGCGAAGCCTATCCGGGCGACGTGTTCTACCTGCACTCCCGCTTGCTGGAACGCGCCGCCAAGCTGAACGAAGAAAACGGTTCGGGCTCACTGACGGCTCTGCCGATCATCGAAACCCAGGCCAACGACGTCTCGGCCTATATCCCGACCAACGTGATCTCGATCACCGACGGCCAGATCTTCCTGGAAACCGACCTGTTCTATCAGGGCATCCGCCCCGCCGTGAACGTCGGCATCTCGGTGTCGCGCGTCGGCTCGTCGGCTCAGATCAAGGCGATGAAGCAGGTCGCCGGCGCGATTAAGGGCGAACTGGCCCAGTATCGCGAAATGGCCGCCTTTGCGAAGTTCGGTTCGGACCTCGACGCCTCGACCCAGAAGATGCTGGCCCGCGGCGAGCGTCTGACCGAGCTGCTCAAGCAGCCGCAGTATTCGCCGCAGTCCGTCGAAGAGCAGGTCTGCGTGATCTATGCCGGCACGCGCGGCTATCTGGACGCCATTCCGACCTCGTCGGTTCGTCGTTTTGAGGCCGAGTTCCTGGCGCGGCTGCACAGCCAGCACAAGGATCTGCTGGACGGCATCCGCACCAAGAAGGCCCTCGACAAGGATCTGGAGAACACGCTGAAAAGCGCGCTCGACAGCTTCTCGTCGACCTTCGCCTAAGCCCCTCGGAACGCTCGGAGAGAGTCGCGCCGAATGGCCAGCTTGAAGGAAATGCGCAATCGGATCTCGAGCGTCAAAGCGACGCAAAAGATCACGAAAGCGATGCAGATGGTGGCGGCAGCCAAGCTGCGCCGGAGCCAGGACGCGGCTGAATCGGCCCGTCCCTACGCCCGGCGTCTGGCGGCCGTGATCGCCAACCTGGCGGCCGGCGTGTCGGGCGACGGGGCTCCGGCCCTGCTGACCGGCACCGGTCGCGATGATCGCCACCTGGTGATCGTCGCGGCGGCCGATCGCGGTCTGGCCGGTGGCTTTACCTCGTCGATCGTGCGGGCCGCGCGCCTGCACATCGACCGGCTGATCGCCCAGGGCAAGGACGTGAAGATCGTCTGCGTCGGCAAGAAGTCGACCGTGCAGCTGCGCCGGCTGTATGCCGATCGCATCGTCGAGAATTTCGATCTGTCGGCCTATCGCCAGTTCACCCTGTCGGTGGCCCAGCCGATCGCTGACGTCGTCACGCGCCTCTATGAGGCCGGCGATATCGACGTGGTCACGCTGTTCTACAGCCGTTTCAAGTCGGTGGTCATCCAGACCCCGACCGCGCTGCAGCTGATCCCGGCGGTTGTCGACGGCGCTGCCGCTGCTCCAGCGACAGGCGTCTCGGCCGTTTATGAGTATGAGCCCTCGGAAGAGGCCATCCTCGAGACCCTGCTGCCGCGCAACCTGACGGTCCAGATCCTGTCGGCCTTGCTCGACAACATGGCCGGCTTCTATGCCAGCCAGATGACGGCGATGGACAACGCCACGCGCAACGCCGGCGACATGATCAAGCGCTACACCCTCGAATATAACCGTTCCCGCCAGGCCCAGATCACCAAGGAGCTGATCGAGATCATCTCCGGCGCCGAAGCCGTCTGATCAAAAGCCTAACGTAAAAAACGCACGCACGAGCACGCACGAAAGACCCGCACGCCATGGCCAAGACCCCCGTTAAGGCTCCCGCCGCCGCCGCTGAAAAGCCGGCCGCCGTGAAGAAGCCCGCCGCCGCCGCGACCCCCGCTGTCGCCCCCAAGGCTCCGGCCGTCAAGAAGCCTGCCGCCCCCAAGGCCGCAGCGCCGAAGTCGACCCAGGCTGCTCCGGCCACCATCGGCGCCGCCACCGGCAAGCTGGTGCAGGTCATCGGCGCCGTCGTCGACGTCGAGTTCACCGGCGAACTGCCGGCGATCCTCAACGCCCTGGAAACGATCAACATCGCGACCGGCCAGCGCCTGGTGTTCGAAGTCGCCCAGCACCTGGGCCAGAACACTGTCCGCGCCATAGCCATGGACGCCACCGAAGGCCTCGTTCGCGGCCAGGCCGTGCGCGACACCGGCGAAGCCATCCGCGTTCCGGTCGGCCCCGGCACTCTGGGCCGCATCATGAACGTCATCGGCGAGCCGATTGACGAGCAGGGCCCGATCAAGTCGGACATCTTCCGCTCGATCCACCGCGAAGCGCCGTCGTTCGCCGAGCAAACCAACACCGCTGAAGTGCTGGTTACGGGCATCAAGGTCATCGACCTGATGTGCCCCTACACCAAGGGCGGCAAGATCGGCCTGTTTGGCGGCGCCGGCGTCGGCAAGACCGTGACCATGCAGGAACTGATCAACAACATCGCCAAGGCATACGGCGGTTATTCGGTTCTGGCCGGCGTGGGCGAACGCACCCGCGAAGGCAACGACCTCTATCACGAGATGATCGAGTCCAACGTCAATGTGGACCCGAAGATCAATGGCTCGACCGAAGGCAGCCGCTGCGCCCTCGTTTACGGCCAGATGAACGAACCCCCCGGCGCCCGCGCCCGTGTGGCCCTGACCGGCCTCTCCATCGCTGAATATTTCCGCGATGAAGAAGGCAAGGACGTGCTGCTGTTCGTCGACAACATCTTCCGCTTCACCCAGGCCGGCGCCGAAGTGTCGGCTCTGCTGGGCCGCATCCCCTCGGCCGTGGGCTATCAGCCCACCCTGGCCACCGAGATGGGTAACCTGCAGGAGCGCATCACCTCGACCAACAAGGGTTCGATCACCTCGGTCCAGGCCATCTACGTGCCCGCCGACGACCTGACCGACCCGGCGCCCGCCGCTTCGTTCGCCCACCTGGACGCCACCACCGTTCTGTCGCGCGACATCGCCGCCCAGGCCATCTTCCCCGCCGTCGATCCGCTGGACTCGACCTCGCGGATCATGGACCCGCTGGTCATCGGCGAAGAGCACTACAACGTGGCCCGTTCGGTCCAGGAAGTGCTTCAGCAGTACAAGTCGCTGAAGGACATCATCGCCATCCTGGGCATGGACGAGCTGTCGGAAGAGGACAAGCTGACGGTCGCCCGCGCCCGCAAGATCCAGCGCTTCCTCAGCCAGCCCTTCCACGTGGCCGAGCAGTTCACCAACACCCCCGGCGCCTTCGTGGCGCTGAAGGACACGATCCGCTCATTCAAGGGCATCGTCGACGGTGAATACGACCACCTGCCGGAAGCCGCCTTCTACATGGTCGGTACGATCGAAGAAGCCGTGGCCAAGGCTGAGAAGCTGGCGAGCGAAGCCTGATGACCGACGAACAGGACAACGACCTGGTTGGCTTCTGCTGCGAAGAGCTTGAGGACGCGGTCTCTTCGGACCCGGCCGACGCGCTTGTCCAGCATGACAGCGGCCTGATTCTGCTCAATCTCGGAGAGCGGGAAGAAGAGGGCGAGACCGGCGTCGTGCTGGCCACCATTCGCTTCTGCCCGTTCTGCGGCACAGAGATCCAGACCGACGAAGACGTCGAGGCGGCCCTCGGCGACGTGGAGATCGTGGAATAATGGCCAAGCTGCACTTCTCGCTCGTCGCCCCGGAACGCGAACTGTTCTCGGGCGAGGTCGATCTGGTCCAGGCCCCGGGAACCGAAGGCGACTTCGGCGTCTTGGCCGGCCACGCCCCGTTCATGACGACGCTGCGCGAAGGCCGCGTCACCGTGAAGGACGGCGCGAGCACCAAGCTGTTCGACATCCAGGGCGGTTTCGCCGACGTGGGGCCGGACGGCCTGACGATCCTGGCCGAGCACGCTGTCGAAGCGGCCTGATCGGCTCCAGACTGATTCGAAGAAACGCCTCCGTCCTGCCCAGGGCGGAGGCGTTTTCGCGTCTGGGGGGAACCTGCGCGACGTATCGACGCAGGAAATTACACTTGTGGCCCAATCTCCGTCGCAATCTGTCGCCATAAGGGTTGCGAGGGACCGTCTGTCGGCTTTAATGCCGATCTCTAGCCTGATGGGGATATCTCGATAATGCGCCTCGCGCTCGCCAGCCTGATCGCCCTCGGTGTGGTTTCGACCGCCGCCGTCGCCCAGGAGCAAACCGCTCCGGCTCCCGCCGCAGCGCCTGCTGCGGCTCCGGCCCAGACGCCGGAACCGGCTCCCGCTGCTCCGGCCGCGCCCGTCGATCCGGCCGCCGTTCCCGTTGTCCCGGCTCCGGCCGCCGGCACGGTTCCGGCCGACACCTATGTCGAACCGGTCCGTCCGCCGCCCACCACCGACCCCGTCTCGCTGCAGCTGCTCAGCGTGCTGGATCGTATCTGCAAGCCCGCCGTGGTCGGCGGCGACTTCCAGGCCCTGGTCAAGGCGGCCGGTCTTAAGAAGAAGAAGGAACAGTGGGTCCTGGATTTGGGCAAGCCCTTCCAGATCGTGCTCGACAACCCGGGTTCCAACAAGAACGTCTGCACCATCACCATCCAGTACGCCTTGGGTGACGTTCAGGCCCAGGCTCTGGCCAGCGCCCTGCATGACTGGGCCACCTGGGAAAACAGCCCGCAGTTGCGCCTGATCCGCAACGATCAGGTGGTCAGCAGCGACTTCCGTCGCTTCACGGTGTCCTGGGATGACAACTGGGCCGGCGGTCACGCCGGTCTGGTCTATATGCGCCTGAAGAAGACCGACGGTTCGCCCGTGGGCAAGACCTTCGAACAGGCTCAGGTCCTGTACAGCACCACCAGCCGCTAAGGCCGGAGCGGGAGGCTTGCCCTCCCGCCATGCTGTCTCATATCAACGGAAGGCGCGGGGACGGCTCCGCGCCTTTTGCTGTTTCCGGGGACGGCCCCGCTCAAAAAAGTGGAGCAGGTCATGGCCTGGATCATCCTTTTCATCGCGGGTCTGTTCGAGATCGGCTGGGCCGTAGGCCTGAAATTCACCGAGGGCTTCACCCGGCCCGTCCCCACGGTCCTGACGGCGATCAGCCTGGTGCTGTCGATGGGCCTGCTGGGCTGGGCGGTGAAGACCCTGCCCCTGGGCACGGCCTATGCTGTATGGACCGGCATCGGCGCGGTCGGCACGGCCATTGTCGGCATCTTGGTCTTCAAGGAGCCGGCCACGGCGGCGCGGCTGGTCTGCCTGGGCCTGATCGTGGCGGGAATCCTGGGGCTGAAGCTGTTCTCGCCGCCGGCCTGATTAGGCCGCCGCGCGCCCCTCGGCGATGATGAAGTCCAGGCAGCGCTCCGCGACGGCTTCCCAGCCCGGTTCGCCTGGCAGCCAGTGGCTCATCTGGGCGAACACCTCGACCGATCCGTTCAGCCGTGCGGCGGTCTGGCGGACGGTAGCCGTGGGATGGATGACATCCTTGCCGCCGGCGATGGCCAGGGTCGGCGCGCCCGAGGGCGTGGCGCTGGTGGTCATGAACGGATCCAGCCACCAGTTGAGGGTCTCCCACAGAGCGCGACCGCTTTCGGGCGTCATGCGGGCATACAGGGCCTTGCGATCGGCGCGCTCCATCCGGTCCAGGCTGTAGCGTTCCACGACGCTGTAGTCGGGATCGACGGCCTGTAGCCAGTAGGGGCCCAGGGCATAGAGGCTGACGGCCGAGACCGCTTCCTCCAGGCTGGCGCCCGGCACGCCCCAGGGCGGCGAGGGAGCCAGCAGGATCAGGCGCGAGACCTTGGCCCGCGCCGCCGCCATCTGGGCGACCAGGCCGCCCATCGAGTGGCCGATCAGGATCGGAGGCTCCTCGCAGGTGGCGCACAGTTCGGCGATCTGTTTGGCGTAGTCGGTCATCGAGCGGCCGGCGACCGAAACCTTGCCGTCATGTCCCAGAAGGTCGGGCGTCAGCACCGCGTGACCGGCGGCCTCGAAAGGCTGACGAAAGCTGTCGAATGTCCAGCCGCCGCAGAAGGCGCCGTGGACCATGATGACCGGTGCGGGCATGGGCGCCTTTCGAACGCCGTCGGCGAAGCAGCCGACGGCGCGAGCTTACACGCTCTATTTGGGCTTAGGCGAAGATTTGGCGGGCTTCGTTGTCGCAGCCGGCTTGGCAGCCGTCTTCGGCGCGACCTTCGCAGGTGCGGCCGCCTTTGCCGGCGGCGCCTTGGTCACAGCCGCCTTGGCCGGAGCCTTCGGCGCAGCGGCTTTCGCAGCTGTCACCTTGGCCGCCGGAGCGGGCTTAGGTGCGGCGACGGGCGCGGCCTTGGCCGGAGCTTTCGCCTTGGCGGCGGCCTTAACGGCCGGCTTGGCTTCGACGACCTTGGCGGCCGGGGCCGGCTTTGCCGTGGCCTTGACCGGGGTCGCCTTGGCGACGGCGGCGGCTTTCGGAGCCGCCTTCACGGGCGCCGCTTTGGGCGCCGCGGCTTTCGGTGCGACAGCAGGCTTGGCCGCCTTGGGGGCAGGCGTGGGCGCTGCGGCCTTCACCGGCGGGGCCTCGGCGACCGCTACGGGCTTGACCGCAGCCGGTGCGGCCTTGGCTGGCGCGACGGTCAGAGCCTTGGTCTTCAGCCAGCCGATCACATCGCCCAGGATGACGTCCGTGCCCGGCTCGTCGATCAGCCAGTGGGCGTTGTTGGGATATTCGACATAGTCGCCGCCGACGGCGGAATATTTCTGGCCCACCAGGCGCATGTCATCGACAGGCGTGGTGCGGTCCAGGGCGCCGGCCACCACCAGGATGGGAACCGTGATCTTGTCGACATCGACATGGGCGGTCTTGTTGGGATCCTTGTCCGGCCAGGCCAGATTGGCCAGCACGCGGCCCGAGTCGTAGACCATCCTGGCGTACAGGGTGTCATGCCGGCTGGCCGGCACGGCGTTCATCACGCACAGCTTGAAGCCGGTCTTCCACTGCTTGACCGTCCGGGTCTCGGGCTTGGACATCAGCACGGCGTTGAGGAAGGCGAACACCGGCGACAGCTTGGGCTTGCCCCGCGCATCGGCGGGAGAGGCGGGCGAGAACAGCACGGCGCCGGAGACCAGGCCGGCCTCGGCCAGCTTCTGGGCGATCAGGCCGCCCATCGAATGTCCGAACACGATCGGCGCTTCACCGTCCTGCTTGGCCAGGGCGGCGGCCAGGGCGCTCATGTCGGCGACATAGTCGGCCAGGCTGAGACCCGCCAGGCCCGCGCCCGGCGCGGCGACCTTGCGCTGGTCGGCGCGGATGGTGGGCGCCTCGACCCTGTAGCCCTCGGCGGTCAGGCGTTCGGCGGCGGGACCCCAGCAGCTGCCCGCGCAGCCATAGCCATGAATCATCAGGACGGTCTTGGCCATGCCGATCGCACTCCCTGTGGGAGCGATCAGTCGCTCGCCACGAATTTTCCGAAAGCAGCGACCACGTGTTCGTAGACCCCGCGCTTGAAGGGTACGATCAGTTCGGGGGTTTCGTCGAGCTTTCCCCACATCCAGGCGTCGAACTCGACCTCGCCATGGGCTTCGAGGTCGATTTCCGTCTCTTCACCGATGAACCGGAAGGCGAACCACACCTGTTTCTGGCCCGCCCAGCCGCGCGCGCGTTTGGAGCCGACCAGTTCGGGCGGGAAGTCATAGGCGATCCAGCCTTCGGTGCGCCCCAGCAGGGTCGCGGAAACCACGCCGGTTTCCTCGGCCAGCTCGCGTTTGGCGGCGTCGAGCAGGTCTTCGCCGTCGTCGACACCCCCCTGTGGGAACTGCCAGTTATGGGGCGGTGGTTGCTGGTTGCGACGGCCCAACCAGACGCGGCCGTCGGGATGGAACAGCACCACGCCCACATTGGGCCGGTGGTGGGCCAGAGGGTCCTGGCTCATCGACGGGTGAGCGCCGAGGCCGGGGCCAGTTGTATCCCCCGCGCCGACAGGCCGTTGGCCCAGGTCCGCACCTGGTTGATCGTCACCGGATAGGCGAAGCCCGAACCCATGGACTGGCCCCGGGCGCTGGCCCCGGTCTCCAGGGCGCGCAGCTGGGCGTCGATGGCGGAAGCCGACAGCTCATCATCGATCACCCGATCGGCGGAAGCGCGCGGGATCGATCCGCCGCGCCGCGCGGCCAGGCCGTCATCGACAAAGGCCAGGCCGCGGGCCTTGAGGGCCGTGTTGAAGGTGTTCATGGCCGCGTCGGAGTCGATGAACCGTGCGCCCAGATAGTTGCTGAGGCCGAAATAGCCGGTGGCGCGCGACATCAGCCATTCCAGCTTGCGCACGGTGTCTTCCGGCCGGTTGCCGGCGATCAGGGTATAGGGACCCGGATCATTGGCCGGATAGTCGGCCGGCTCCATCGGGGTTTCCAGCAGCACCTCGTGGCCGTTGGCGCGGGCCAGGTCGATCCAGCCCTGCAGGCCTTCGGCATAGGGCGCGAAGGACAGGGTGACTTCGGGCGGCAGGGTCTCGATGGCCGCGCGGGTGGTCTGCGGGTTCAGGCCCAGGCCGCCGATGACGACCGACACCTTGGGGCGGCCCGTGGCGGTGAACGGACGGGCATAGGCCTCTGCGGCGGAGCGGCCATTGGCGGCGATGATCGGCAGCGGCGCGCCGCCGGGACCTGGAACCGTCAGGCCCGCGATCGGGGCCTGGGGCAGGGCTCCGCCGGCGGCGTGCACCATGCCGGGGGCTTCTTCGCCGGGAGCCGTCTCGCCTGGGAACGAGATCGAGGCCTCGACCGGGCTGTCGACAATGGGCTTGGCCGAAAGGTCGAAGGTGTCGGGCTTGAAGGGGGCCTCGTGCTCGCCCTCGTCGGCGAGCGCCTCTTTCCAGCCTTCAGGGGCATTCTTGGTGGCCCCGATCTTGGTCAGCTCGACCCGGATGATCGGCGCGCCGGCCTTGGGATCGCCGGTGACCAGCACCAGGCCCGCCAGGGTGACCATGAACAGGCAGGCCGCGCCGCTGGCGGCGATATAGGGATTGGACACAGCCGCCATCAGGCGAGCGCGCAGGTCACCGCTCGCCTCGGGCGGGGGGGGCGAGGCGGCATAGGCGGGCTTGCGGGAGAACATGGCGGCCATGGACGGGACCCTAGCCGGCAAGCTTCAAATTTATGGTTAACAAAGCGCTGCGGCGAATTGGCCCCCATCGCGAAGATGGGGGCCGAAACGCGAGGCTATTTCTTCTCGACGACCGGCTTGCCCATGGCGGCGGCCTTGGCCGTGACCTCGGCGATCTTGGCGGCCGGCTTGGGCATTTTCGGCGTCGCGGCGACCGAGCCGGCCTGCAGCACGGCCAGGGCGCGTTGCAGCTGGAAGTCGCCCTTCTTGTCGTCGAAGGCGGTCGGCGGCGCTTCGGCCGGGATGTGGGCGCCCTGGCGGGTCTTGCCCTCGTCGGCATTGAGCGCGTTCTTGAAGCTGGCCTCGCTGAACCAGACGCGGTTGGCGATGTCCTGGGCCTGGTCGCGGGTCTGGGCGACCTCGAGGTCCGGCGCGATGCCGGTCTTCTGGATCGAGCGACCCGACGGCGTGAAATATTTGGCCGTGGTCAGCTTCAGGGCGCCGTCGGCGCCGCCCCGCAGCGGGATCACGGTCTGGACCGAACCCTTACCAAAGCTGGTCAGGCCTACCAGTTCGGCGCGCTTGCGGTCCTGCAGGGCGCCGGCGACGATTTCAGCGGCCGAGGCCGAGCCCTGGTTGATCAGCACCACCACGGGCAGGCCGTTCAGCAGGTCGCCGGGACGGGCGTTGTAACGCTGGATATTGCGGGGATCGCGGCCGCGCTGGCTGACCACCTCGCCGCCGTCCAGGAACACGTCGGCCACGCCCACGGCCTGGTCGAGCAGACCGCCGGGGTTGTTGCGCATGTCCAGGATAAGACCCTTCATCTTCGGGTTCTTGGCCTTCAGGTCATTGATCGACGACACCAGGGCGTCGGTGGCCTTCTCGTTGAAGCCGGGCAGGCGCACATAGCCATAGTCGCCTTCCATGCGGGCGATGGCGGCCTTGGGCTTGATCACTTCGCGGATCAGCTTGACGTCGAAGGGGTCGGTTTTTTCGCGGGCGATGGTCAGGTTGACCGCCTCGCCGGGCGCGCCGCGCATCTGCTTGACGGCTTCGCTGACCGTCAGGCCCAGAACGCTCTGGCCGTTGACGGCGGTGATGTAGTCGCCTGCCTGGATGCCGGCCCGCGAGGCGGGGGTGCCGTCCATCGGCGAGATGACCTTGACCACGCCCTCTTCGCTGGTGACCTCGATGCCCAGGCCGCCATATTCGCCGCGGGTGGTGTCCTGCATGTCCTCGAAGCTGTCGGGGGACAGGTAGCCCGAGTGCGGGTCAAGGCTGGTCAGCATGCCGTCGAGGGCCGCCTCGATCAGCTTCTTGTCGTCCACCTCGGCCACATACTGGTCTTCGACCGTGCCCAGCACGTCGCCAAACAGTTCCAGCAGCTTGTAGGTCTTGGTCTTGGGCGGGATGTTCGCCTGGGCGATGGGACTCAGATAGGCCATGGTCCCCGCGCCGAGGACAAAAGCCGAAACTCCGATGAGCAGGTACTTGCGCATTAGGCCTTGGAGGCTCCCTGTCGACGCGTGAAACGCCGCTGTTTTTATGACTCGTTCCCGACCATCCCAGCCGAGAACGTTCTATTTACGGCCATCATTACTGAAAAAGCCGTCTACGGCGACCCTTGCTTCAACCAGCGCTCCGGATCGACCGGAACGCCCTCCTCGCGGACCTCCAGATAGAGCTCCGGCTCGGAGGATACACGATCTGCCATCTTTCCGATCGGGGCGCCGGCCGCGACGGATTGTCCGCGAGCGACCGAGACCTGATCCAGGCCGGCCAGCACCAGAAGATAGGCGTCCTGGGCTCGCAAGATAAGCACCATGCCCCAGCCATTCAGCGCGCCGGCATACTCGACGGTTCCCGCCGCCGGACTGGTCACCGTCCGCCCTTTTTCCGTGCGGATCGACACCCCGGCCGCGCGGCCGCCGGCCGGCAGGGTGGAGCCAAAGCGGCTGGTGATGCCGCCCGGCGCGGGCGAGGCCAGGGTCAGGGGACCGGTGGGCGCGCGGGGCGTCAGGGCGTCAGTCAGGGCGCCCAGGGTGCGCAACTCGCTGGCCTCGACCAGGGCTTCCTGGGCGAAGGCGCGTTCCAGCCGGGTCTTCTCGATGATCAGCCGTTCGATCTCGCCCTTGCGGTCGGCGACCACGCTTTCGGCGGTGAACAGCTCGGCCGCCGCCGCCGCCGCCTCGCGGCGCAGGGTGCGCACCGCCACCGCCTGGCGTGAATAGGTATCGGCCCGGCGCTGCAGGTCCGGGGTCATGGCGCGGATCAGGATGGCGGCCCGCACCGCGTCGCGGGCGTCGCCGGGGCTGACCAGCAGGGCCGGCGGCGGATTGCGCCGGAACAGCTGCAGGGCCGACAGCAGCCTGGCCATGCGATGGCGGTCGCGGCCCAGATCGGCCAGCACCCGGGCTTCGCGGTAGTTCAGGGCTTCCAGCCGGGCGCGCTTGAGGTCGACGTTCTCGCCGGCCGAGACCCGGGCATTGTCCAGGCGCGAGAGTTCGCGGCGCAGGTCCTCGATTTCGCGGCGGGTGTCGATGGCCGTCTGGCGGTCGCGCATCCGCTGCTGGTCCTGACGCGCCAGGACCACGCCGCCCGCCGACAGGGCGATGACCAGCGCAAGGGCGGACAGGGCGACGGGCGAGGGACGGCGAAACATCTCTCGCTGTCTAAACCTAATCGCGGTGATAGGGCGAGCCCGCCAGGATGGTGACGGCGCGATAGATCTGCTCGGCCAGCATCGCCCGGGCCAGGGCGTGGGGCCAGGTCTGGGGCCCGAAGGCCAGGGTTTCATTGGCGTTGGCGAGGATCGCGGGATCCAGGCCATCGGCCCCGCCGATCAGGAACACGACCTTCCGCGTCCCATCGTCGCGCAGCCGGCCGATATGCTCGGCGAAGGCCCGGCTGGGCCGAACCTTGCCGTGCTCGTCACAGGCGATGACATAGGCGCCCTCAAGGTGCGGACGCAGCACCTCGGCCTCGGCGGCCTTGCCGGGCTTCCTGGCCTCGACCTCGATGATCTCGGCCGGACCCAGGGCCAGCACGCGGCCGGACGCCGTGGCGCGGGACATGTAGTCCAGAGCCATCTGCGCCTCGACCATGCGGCCGAGCTTGCCAACGGTGAGGATGGTGAGCTTCATGCGCCAACCCGCGTCACCGGCGATCAAAGGCCGATGACGCGATAAGGGCTAGTTCGCCGAGGTGGCGATGCGGTGCGGGGCGTCGATCGCCCAGATCTTCTCGATATTGTAGAAGGTGCGCACTTCGGGGCGGAACAGGTGCACGACCACGTCGCCGGCGTCGATCAGGACCCAGTCGCAATGCGGCAGGCCTTCGACCCGCGCCTTGCCGAACCCGTTTTCCTTCAGGGCGCGGATGATGTGATCGGCCAGGGCGCCGACGTGACGGTGCGAACGGCCAGACGCCACGATGAGGCTGTCAGCCACCGAGCTCTTGTCCGTCAGATCGATGTGGACGATGTCCTGGGCCTTGTCGTCGTCGAGGCGCGACAGGATCAGGGTCTCCAGAGCCTTGATGCTCTGGTCCAGACTGAGGTCTGGCTTGTGGGTCGAGGACTCGGCGGTCGCCGTGTCATCGTGCGCAATTTGCGCGGGGTCGCTACGCAGCGGAAGTACTCCTTATGGGGTCGCGCGGGTTCTCCTCATAGCATGGATGAGTCGAAAAGGTGAGGGGTTGCGTGCGTTTGGCCAAGCGCGGTCCGTTCACGTCCGGTTACGGCGCTTTGTTCAGCCGTTCGCGCATGGCCGTGGACGAGGCGAAATTGAGCGGGCCGGTCAGATAAACCCAGGCCGGGGCGGCCTGATCGGGCAGGGTGGTGGCGGCGCTGGCGGGCTTGCGGGCATGGGCAAAACGCCGCGCGGCGGGCGATGTACGCGACTTCAGGCCCGCCCAAGGCCGCGAGATCACCGCCACCGGCACCTCGCGCATGATCTGGGTCCAGCCTCGCCAGCGATGGAAGGTGGCCAGGCTGTCGGCGCCCATCACCCAGACGAACTTCACGCCCGGGTAGCGGGCCCGCAGCACCCGCAGGGTGTCGATCGTGTATTGCGAGCCCAGCCGCGTCTCGGCGTCGGAGACGATCATCGAGCTTCCCCGCGCCCACTGCCGGGCGGCGGCCATGCGCTGGGCCAGTGGCCGCGTCTCGGCCGAGGATTTCAACGGATTTTGCGGCGAGACCAGCCAGATCACCTTGTCGAGATTCAGGCGATGCAGGGCCGTCTCCGCGACGTGGGCGTGACCCTCGTGCGCCGGATTGAAGCTGCCGCCGAACAGCCCGACGCGCATGCCCGGCTCCAGATGGAATCCGAGACGCTGCGCGCTTGGCCGGCCGGCCTCAGGGACGAGTCTGGCCGGTCCCGCGAACCACATATTTGAATGTCGTCAATTGCTCGGCCCCAACCGGACCGCGGGCATGAAGTTTGTCTGTGGCGATACCGATCTCGGCTCCAAAGCCGAATTCTCCGCCGTCGGCGAACTGGGTGGAGGCGTTGATCAGCACGATGGCGCTGTCGACCTCGGCCGCGAAGGCCTCAGCGGCGGCGGGATCCTCGGTGACGATGGCGTCGGTGTGGCCAGAGCCATAGCGGGCGATGTGCTCAGCCGCGCCGGCCACCCCGTCGACAATGGCCACCGACAGGATCGGGGCCAGATATTCGGTGGTCCAGTCGGCGTCCTTGGCCTTCTTCATCGTCGGCTCGATGGCGAGGGCGGCCGCGTCGCCGCGCAGCTCGCAGCCGGCCTTGATCAGGGCGTCGGCCAGCAGGGGCAGCAGGCGCTCGGCGATGGCCCGGTCGACCAGCAGGGTCTCGGCCGAACCGCAGACAGACACCCGCCGCATCTTGGCGTTGACGGCGATGTCGATGGCCTTGCGCGGATCGGCGCCGGCATGGACGAAGACGTGGTTGAGGCCTTCCAGATGGCCCAGCACCGGGGCGCGGGCCTCGGCCTGGACGCGGGCCACCAGGCTCTTGCCGCCGCGCGGGATGATCAGGTCGATGGTTCGGTTCAGACCCGTCAGCATGTGGCCGACGGCGGCGCGATCGGCCGTGCCCACCGCCTGGACGGCGCTGGCGGGCAGGCCGGCGCTCTTCAGGCCCCGCACGATGGCGGCGTGGATGGCCAGGCTCGAGGCCAGGCATTCCGACCCACCGCGCAGGATCACGGCGTTGCCGGAGCGCACGCAAAGCGCCGCCGCGTCAGCGGTGACGTTGGGCCGGCTCTCATAGATCATGGCGATCACGCCGATCGGCGTGCGCACCCGGGAAATGTCCAGCCCGTTGGGCCGGGTCCAGCGCGAGGTCGCGACGCCCAGCGGATCGGCGATGGCGGCCACGGTCTGGACGCCCTGGGCCATGGCGTCCAGACGGTCGTCGTCGAGCAGCAGGCGATCCAGCATCGGGCCGGGCACGCCATTGGCCTTGGCCTGTTCGATGTCCTTGGCGTTGGCGGTCAGGATGCGGGCGGCGTCCTCGCGGATCGCCTTGGCCATGGCCTGGAGGGCGGCGGTGCGCTGCTGCGCCGAAGCGAGACGCAGGGCGCGCGCGCCCGCACGGGCGGCCTCGCCCATCGCCATCATCTTGGCCTGCAAGCTGACGCCCGCGTCGTCCATAAGTCCGATCCGATCCGGATATGCTCAGGTTGAGCCTTACCTAGGCGCTTTCGCCGCGAGGGGGAACCGCGATTGTCTGAAGGCGGACGCAGGTTCGTTGCGCCTGGCGCGCGACAAGGCCAACCCGGGACACGGTTTCGCCGCTTCACGCGGTCGACCCGCTGAAGGTTGGGGAGGCGGCGGAGCGTCCGGGCCAGGCCCGGATGAGTGTGGAGTGGAGTACCGTTTCGGCCGTGGCCGGAGCGCTCCGCGCGGTTGTTATCCCTCTGGCCGGGGCGCGCGGGTCTAGTTCAACCCTATGCCCCACCCGGGCTTTGCCCTCCTCGCGACGGACCCCAGCCCTGAGCTGAAGCCACGCCGATTCCGGAGGAACCCGGAGCGGACCTTCGGACGGGCGGAGGCTTTGGCCTTCCCCCGATGGACAGGTTTACGTCCCCTGTCCTCTGAACCCGTTCAACCGCCCCCTCCACCCGTCAGGTCGCCAGCTGGACGGCCTCCCCAGTGGCGGGGCGAGGAGAAGTATGCGGGCGTTTTGTAGGGGGCTGCGTCGATTCTGGATCGTCACGGTGGGTGGGAGAGGTAGGGCGTTGAATGTGTTGGGGGCGGGGCAGGGCTATCCCCGTGCGAGTAAGGGGATGGAGGCCGGGCGCAAGGCCTGCCCCCTTCCCCCTCTGATGGGGGAAGGGTTGGGGATGGGGGTGGCAGCGGTTCAGGATGGGGCGCGGCCGGTGTGAAATCGTCCAGCGGGGTCACCCCCATCCCTGCCCCCTTCCCCCATCAAAGGGGGAAGGGTTGTGTTTTGACTTCGAAAGTCGTGGACAGGCCCGCGCCCACCTCCACCAAACCCCGTCATCCCGGGGCTTGTCCCCGGGACCCATGGTTCAGCCGGCCCGCCTTCGATCATCCGTGCGCCGACCGTGCGGTGGACGGATGGGTCCCGGGAACAAGTCCCGGGATGACGGAGGATTATGGGTTCCGGGTACGAAGCCGCCGCCCTTCCCGGGCAGGGCCATCCTCATAGCTCACGTCGAAACGATCGCAGGGCGGATCAGGTCACTCGCGGACGGCCCGGCAAAGCCGCCGCCTCGCGTCGATTTGACACAGCGAATGCCGTTTCCTTTTCGCGAAAGCGCTCCACAGTCCATGCTGGCGTCCGACTGAATCGCCGGAAAGATTATGTCGGTTTTGACCCATCCGGCAGGGCAGGATTTTTCGTATGGTCTGCATGTCCAGCGCTGACCGATCCGCCATGCCCCCAGTCGACGATCAACAGTACCGAATCCTTCTCGACGCCGTGACCGACTACGCCATCTACATGCTCGACCCCGCGGGCATCGTCACAAGCTGGAACGCCGGGGCTCAACGTTTCAAGGGCTACATCGCCAGCGAAGTCATCGGGCGTGACTTCGCAATGTTTTACGCCGCCGAGGACCAGGCCAGAGGCGAATCTCAGGCAGCCCTCGCAACGGCTCGGGGACGCGGCCGCTATGAGTGCGAGGGGTGGCGGGTCCGCAAGGACGGGAGCCACTTCTGGGCCAGTGTCGTGATCACGCCCATCCATGACGGGATTGAACTTGTCGGGTTTGCCAAGATCACGCGTGACATCAGCGAGCGCAGGGAGGCGGAGCTAAGACTGGCCGCCGCCGCGGCTGAGGCCGCCCAACACGCGACCATGCTCAAGCTTTCCGAGGATATGGCGGGCGTTGGGACCTGGTCATGGGATGTGGCGACCGATCGCACTACCTGGTCGGATCAGGTCTACCGAATTCACGGCTACCCGATCGGCGTCGAACCGCCGCCTCTGCAAGGTGTTCTCGCCCGATACCATCCTGACGATGCGAAATTGCTGGGCGACTGTGTGCAGCGCGCGGTCTCCGAGGGGTGCGACTACGCCCTGGAGGCTCGGATCTACCGGCCCGATGGCGCAGAGCGGCAAGTCATCGCTCGCGGCGCTTGTCTGCGAGATGCAGGCGGCGCGATCAGCACGATTGTCGGCACGTTTCAGGACATCACCGAATATCTGACGACGTCGCGTTTCATCCGCACCCTGGCCGACAATCTGCCTGGCCTGGTCGCCTATTGGGACAGCACACTGCGTTGTCAATTTTCAAACGCCGCCTATTTGGAGTGGTTTGGCGTCTCTCCAGCCACGATGCTCAACATTACACTGCCAGAACTTCTGGGCCCTGAACTACTTGAGAAAAACGAACGGCACATCAGCGGCGTACTGGAAGGCCAACGGCAGACATTTCCACGCACTTTGGTCAAGCCATCCGGAGAGATCTGTCACACCTTAAGTCACTACATTCCAGACATCGACTCATCCGGGCAGACCCAGGGGTTCTATGTGCTGGTGAGCGACGTCACGCCGCTCAAGATTGCTGAAGAAAAACTTCAGGAAACCAATACCCTTTTGATGGCTGCGCGCGATCAGGCTGAAGCCGCCACGGCCGTGAAGGCAGAGTTCATGGCCAACATAAGCCACGAGCTTCGCACGCCACTCAACAGCATTATCGGCTTCTCTGAACTGTTGAAGCCCTGCCTGACGGATGATCCGAAAAGTCACCACTATGCCACCCGCATCAGTCACGCGGCTGAGGTTCTGCTCACGGAAGTGAACGACATACTGGACTTTTCCAAGCTTGAGGCTGGGCAGGTGGAGATCGAACTTCACCCTGTTCAGGTCGGCGCGTTCCTGGAAAATTCGGTCGGACTTATGGTTCCCCAGGCTGCCGAGAAGGCGCTGGCGCTGATCTGCGACATCGACCGGGCGCCAGACGGGGCGCTCATGCTCGACGGGGCGCGGCTGCGCCAGGTCTTGCTCAACCTGACCAGCAATGCCGTAAAGTTCACGGGCGAAGGCTCTGTCACGGTTTCAGTCGCGCCGATCGCACAAGATCAATGGCTCCGTTTTGAGGTGCGCGATACCGGCAGCGGCATCCCGGCGGAGCGCATCGATCGGCTGTTCAAACGGTTTTCACAGGTGGACGCCTCTACCGCCCGGCTGCACGGCGGCACGGGGCTTGGCCTGGCCATTTGCAAGGGGCTGGTCGAGGCGATGGGCGGCGTCATCGGCGTCACCAGTACTCTCGGTGAAGGCAGCATCTTCTTCTTCGAGGTGCCGCTGGTCAGGGCCGACGTCGACTTGCAGCCAGACCCCGATCACGCCGAACACGACGCCGATACGATCCAGGGGCTCAGCCTTTTGATCGTGGACGACAACGAGGCCAACCGGGAGCTCGTGCGTCTGATCAGCGAGAGCGTCGGCCTGGAGGTGGTCGAGGCGGACTGCGGTGAGGTCGCCGTCAGCCTGGCGCGCGGGCAACCGTTTGATCTGATCCTGATGGATATCCGGATGCCGGGCATGGGCGGGGAAGCCGCCGCGCGCGCCATCGTCGACGGTGCGGGACCAAACACCGATACGCCCATCCTGGCCTTCAGCGCCGATCTCGCGACCTCGTTTGAGCCCTCTGGCCCATTTTCGGGCACCATCGCCAAACCCATCGCCCCCGCCGTGCTCATTGATGGGCTGTACTACGCCCTGGAGGGTCAAGGGCGGCAGCGCGCGGCGGCGCACGGATAGCGGGTTGCGCCGAGGGGCACTGCCTACCTTCGCGTCGAGCCTGGGGTCGGGGTTCGATCCATAGCGGATGCAAGCTGCTCCCCCTCAGGGGGAGCTGTCGCGGAGCGACTGAGGGGGCAGCGCTGGCCTGACTTGAGTGGAGTTCTATCTGGGCCAGCGCAGCGCTGCCCCCTCCGGCCCTCTGGGCCACCTCCCCCAGAGGGGGAGGATCAGCGGGGCCAAGGGCCAAATCCCACCCGTGGAGGACACTCAAGAAGCCCGCCCCCTACCCCACATCCCACTGAAACGCCGGGTCGATCCAGTTCCCCATCCGCCCGTCCGGCCGCGCCAGGGCGAACACCGCCGCCATCTCGGCGTCGGTCAGCTCGAAATCCAGCACGTCGAAGTTCTCGGCGATGCGGGCCGGGGTCTTGGTGCGCGGGATGGCGATGATGCCCTGCTGGATCAGCCAGCGCAGCGCAGCCTGGCCCGGCGTCTTGCCGTGGGCCGCGCCGATGGCGATCAGCACCGGATCTTCGGCGACCTTGCCCTGGGCCAGGGGCGACCAGGCGGTGATCGAGGTTCCGGCCGCATGGGCGGCAGCGATCAGGGTCTTTTGCGACAGATAGGGGTGGTACTCGACCTGGTTGGTGGCGATCGGCGCTTTTGACAGCGCCTGGGCCTGGGCCATCACCGCCGAGGGGAAGTTCGACAGGCCGATGGCGCGGGTCAGGCCGCGGTCGCGCACGTCGTTGAGGGCAGCCATGGTCTGGGCCAGCGGCACGTCGGGCTTGGGCCAGTGCAGCAGCAACAGGTCGACATGGTCGACGCCCAGCTTTTCCAGGCTCTTTTCCGCCGAGCGCTGCAGGTCGCCGTCGGCGAAGTGGTCGACCCAGACCTTGGTGGTCAGGAAGATCTCGTCGCGCCTGATCCCGCTGGCGGCGATGGCTGCGCCGACGTCGCGCTCGTTGCGATAGATCTGGGCGGTGTCGATGTGGCGGTAGCCGATCTCCAGGGCCTGCTCGACCAGCGGCTGGGCCGAGCCGTTGTCCAGCTGCCAGGTGCCGAAACCCAGGGCGGGCATCAGGACATCGCCCGAACGGACGGCGGGAACGAGCTTGGACATCGGAAACTCCGGACGACGCGTTAGGCGGATATGGGCGTCCCGCGGCCATTGGCCAGCTTGGCCCGGGCCTGATGGATCAGGCTGAAGGCCAGGGCCACCAGCAGGAAGCCGCCCGCCATCACCAGCATGGTCACGATCACCGACAGGTAGCCATGCTTGCCGACATCAAAGAACGGATAGGGATAGAAGCCCGACATCGCGCCATGGGCCAGGGTCCAGAGGCCATAGAGCGCCGGAAAGACCAGGGCCTTGGCAGCCGTGGCCCGGCCGGTCTCGCCCTGACCGCCGCGCATCAGCCAGTCGACCAGGAACAGGGTGGGCGTGATCGTGTGCAGGATGATGTCCGACACCAGGCGCAGGCCCCGGGGGTCCCACAGGCCCGCCAGCAGGGTGTGATAGATCGCCGCCGTGATGGACAGATAGACGGCCACGCTGATCCGGGTCGAGGAGCGCTCGGCCCAGAGCCCCACGACCGAGGTCGGGGCGACCAGCGGCGCGGTCAGGACCACGGCGGCCAGGATGTTGCTGAGGATGGTGAAGTAGCTGAAGAACTCGACCGACTTGACCGAGCCCGAGGCCAGGGTCTCATCGTACACCATCAGGACGTACTGCAGCGCCGGACCCAGGCAGGCCAGGGCGGCGATCACGATGCGCCAGGGTCTCATGCGGTCTCCGTTTTTGCGGCGTCCCAGGCTTTGAGCGCCTTCTTGGGGGCGGTCGCGCGCCACTGCCGTTCGATCAGCCGTTCCACCGTTCCCGGGTGAACCTGTGACAGACGAACAAGAACATACGGATAATTCCGGAAGTGATTGGTGACATAGAAGGTGTCCGGCTCGGCTTGCATCAGCATCTCGCGCTCGTCGAACGCCACGCCGGGGCAGACCAGGGTGTCGCCGTCCTCGTAGAGCCTTGTCAGGAACTTGCCGTGGGCCTTCAGGCAGGGGCGGCCATAGGCCGTGCCGTCCTCGACCCCGGGCAGGGTGAAGGCGAAGGCGCGCACCGCGTCAAAGCTCATGGCCATGGGCGTTTTTCTCCCTGCTGGACTATAGAAACACGATGACCGTTTCGAACACCCTGAAGACGCCGGTGCTGGTGCTGGGCGCGACCAGCCTGATCGGCGGCTATCTGCTGGATCGCCTGCGCGCGGCCGGTGTCGACCCGGTGGCGGTCAGCCGTCGGCCGCCGTCCGGCGAGGCCTGCTGGCTGGACGCCGACCTGTCCGATCCGCATCTGGAAGACGGTCTGCCGCCGGTGGCGACGGTGTTTTCGCTGTCGCCGATCTGGCTGTTGCCCGCCGCCCTGCCGGCCCTGAAGGCCCGGGGCATGACCCGGCTGGTGGCCTTTTCCTCGACCAGCCGCTTCACCAAACAGGCGTCGGACGTTCCCGCAGAGCGCGCCGTGGCCGCCAGCCTGGCCGACGCCGAGGCGGCGGTGGAGCGGTTCTGCGCCAGCCAGGGCGTGGCCTGGACCGTGCTGCGGCCGACCCTGATCTATGACGAGGGCCGCGACGGCAATGTCAGCCGCCTGGCCAGCCTGATCCGTCGGTTCGGCGTCCTGCCGCTGTCGGGCCAGGGCGAGGGCCTGCGCCAGCCGGTGCATGCCCAGGACCTGGCCATCGGCGCCCTGGCGGCGGCGACTGCCACGGCCGCGCAGAACCGGGCCTATGACCTGGTAGGCGGCGAGACCCTGACCTATCGCCAGATGGCCACGCGGGTGTTCGAGGGGCTGGGGCGGCGGCCGGTGGTGGTCTCTCTGCCGCCGGCTCTGTTCGGGCTGATGCTGAAGGCGGCCTCGCCGTTCCTGCCCGGGGCCACGGCGGCCATGGGCGCGCGGATGGGGGTGGACCTGACCTTCGACAGCAGGGATGCGACGCGGGATTTCGGTTGGGCGCCGCGGGATTTCCGGCCGAAGTTCTGATCCTTCTCCCGCAAGGGGAGAAGGGGAGTTCAGACGTCGCTTAGCACCATGGCGAACGGCACCTGCAGGCCGTCGCGTTCGACATAGCCGCTGACCACCTTGTGGTCGGGATTGAGCACGCCCAGGTCGACGTCTTCGGACGGGAACATCACCACCCGGCGATCGCCGATGCAGATCATCAGCTCAAAGCCGTCATAGGCCCGCTGCGACATGGCTTTCAGCTTGGAATAATAGGGCTCGCGCTTCCACGAGGTCGGCTTGCCGGTGTCGACTACGACGTTCAGGCGCTTGCCGTCCTTGTCGGGATACATCAGGAACCCGGCCTTGTCGGGCCGCCAGTTGTCGTCGAGGCGCACCGAGTCCAGCCACAGGCAGGTAAAGCCCCGGCAGGCCTGGGGGCGGGCCTCGTAATTGCCGCAGCCGCCGCCCTTCTTGAAATGGCCGCACCAGACGCCGGCGGCCTTTTCCAGTTCGCTGATGTGCAGGACCTTGCAGCACATTCCGCAATCGCCGCAGCTTCGCTCGCTCATCTGATCTGGCCCCGATACTCCGGGGCCGGACATTAGCGACGGCGTGTGACGGTTTTTTAGAGGCTCCCCCTTGGGGGAGGGCTACCGCCCATGGACCGCATCCCTAAATTGTCATCCCGGACAAGCCCGGCGAAGCCGGGCGCAGATCCGGGACCGACCAGGAACGCGGCGCTCAGGCGACGGTCCCGGATCTTCGCGCTGCGCGCTCGTCCGGGATGACAGCCGCTTTTTGGTCACAGGCGATAGGCCCCCAACGGGGGGGATCTGAAACTACCCCTCAGTCCAGACGGCCAGTTCGTTGCCGCCCGGATCCATGAAATGGAACCGGCGGCCGCCGGGAAAGCTGAAGATCGGCGTGCTGATCACCCCGCCGGCGGCGACAACCCGGGCCTCCATGGCTTCGAGGTCGTGCGCGTACAGGATCACCAATGGCTTGGGCGGCGGCGTCGTCTCGGGCGTGAAAAACCCACCGTGTGTGCCCTGGTCCTCGAAGGCGACATAGTCCGGGCCATAGTCGGCGAAGGTCCAGCCGAAGGCGGTCTGGTAGAAGGCCTTGGTGCCCGGCAGGTCGCCGGAAGGCCATTCGATATAGTCGATCTTGCCGTCTTCGCGCATGGTCAGGGCCTCCTGAAATGTTCCGCTAATGTTCTAAAATGCCGTCACGGCAGAGTCCAGACGCAGGTGCGCTTGACGGCGAAATCTTCCAGCTCGCGGGTGGTCTCGACCTGGTATTCGGCCAGCTTGATCAGGTCGTCCTTGCGGAAATAGGTCCGGCCCGGATCGCCGATCAGCACGGCCGATCCAGCCGCGCGGCCCTGGCGCATCCAGGCCATCACCGCCTCGGCCATCGGTTTCTCGTAGCAGATGTCGCCGGCCAGCAGCACGTCGCAGGCGGGCGGCGGGCCGTCCAGCAGGTTGGCGTCGGTGAAGGCGATCTCGACCCCGTTGACCCCGGCGTTCAGGCTGACGGCGGCCTGGCAGAAGCTGTCGATGTCATTGGCCAGCACGCTCTTGGCGCCCGCCTTCATCGCCGCGATGGCCACGATCCCCGAGCCGGTGGCGAAGTCGACTACGGTCTTGCCGGCCACGCTCGTGGGGTTGTCGAGGATGTAGCGCGCCAGGGCCTGTCCGCCCGCCCAGGCAAAGGCCCAGAACGGCGGGGCCAGGCCCAGTTCTTCCAGGGCCTCCTCGGTCAGCGTCCAGATCGGGGTGATCTCGTCGGCCAGATGCAGGGAAAGCTCGGGCGCATGCGGCGGCGCCTGGACGCGGGTGTTCTGAAGAATGAAGGCGCGGCGGCCTTCCAGCGTCTGGTCGATCATCGCGCGCTTAGAGCACTACCGAGACCATCAAGCCAACATGCCCATCTATCTTCCGTCATTCCCGCCCTCGTGGCGGGAACCTCTCTGTCCGCCGCAGGTGCGGAAGGGCGGACCGCTGGCGGTCCGAATGCGCTTCACGTGTCAGCTGAACCAGGGGTTCCCGCCACAAGGGCGGGAATGACGGACTGAGTTTAGCCGGCGACCGGTTTGCTCGACGCTTCCCTCAGCACGCTCAGATACCCCGGCGCGGTCAACATCCCGCCCGTCAGGCCCTTCTGCTCCAGCAGCCGGTGCGCCAGCGGCAGGTTCCAGCACGGGGTGTGCATGAACATGTGGTGCTCGGCGTGGAAATTGACCTGGTAGGGCGCGATCAGCAGGCGCTCGATCCCGTTGGCCTTGGTGGTGCGGGCGTGACGGAACGGGTCGGGCTCGTCGCGGGCCACCAGAGCGTGTTCGGCGATGTTGCGCAGGCGGGTGACCAACGGGAACCAGGTCGCCATCGGCACGATCCACAGGGCCAGCCACGCCCACCATAGACCTACCGCCGACAGGGCGACGAGCAGGCCGAGATTCCACAGCAGGAACGGCTTCTGGCGGGCGATCTCGCCGCTGAAGATCGCGCCTTTCGGCTGGCCAATGGCTTTCGAGCCCTTCAGCTTGCCGAGCAGGGGGCCGAACCGCTGCTTGAAGAAGGTCTGGCCGGTCAGGTCGCGGATGATCTTGCGGTTCAGCGACTGCCGCGTGGTCGGGAACGGGGCCGACAGGATCAGGTCGGGGTCTTCGGCCTGCTGGGCGTATTTGTGGTGGGTCAGGTGATAGGGGCGATAGCTCTTCAGCGACGCGCCGGTCGGGGCCGCGCACAGCCACTCGCCGATCCAGTCATTGACCTTGAGGCTGGGGTGCAGGCCGCCATGGGCCGCCTCGTGCATCAGGATCGCCAGGCCCAGCTGCCGCGCGCCGATGATCATCACCGCCAGCAGGTAGGTGAGGGGATTGGGGAAGGCCACGAACAGGGCGCCGGCCAGCAGGATCGTGCCCCAGGCGTGGGCCACCATCCAGATCCCGCGCCATGACGAGCGCGCCGAGACCCTCGCCCATTCCTCGAGTGTGAAAAGGTCCAGCGGCTTGACGCGTGAGGCAACGGTCATGGAACCATCATCTCACATTCAGCTTGGGTCATGAAGGATGACGTGGCGTCATCGCCCTTTCGGAGATTTCCCCATGCGTCTCGTGTCCCTCGGCCTCATTCTCGCGATCACCTGCATGGCCGGCTCGGCCAGCGCCGCCAGCTTCGACTGCAAAAAGGCCCGCACGGCCGACGAGAAGGCGATCTGCGCCGAACGCGCCCTCAACGACAAGGACGTGCGGATGAACGAACTCTACGGCATCAACAAACGCACCCTGGCCATGGGCGGACGCGGCGCGCTTCAGGACCAGCAGCGCGACTGGCTGCAGGGTCGCCACAAGTGTGGAAGCAACAAGGCCTGCCTGAACCGCGCCTATGACGGGCGGCTGGCCGAGCTCGAGAAGGGCATGGAGCGGATCTACAGCAGCGGGCCGTTCTGACCGGATCCACCTTTTACCGTCATCCCGGGACTTGTTCCCGGGACCCATGGTTCAGCTTCATCGTGAGCGCGCTTTTGGGCTCCGCCCCTGCGGCGGACAAATGGGTCCCGGGAACAAGTCCCGGGATGACGGGGATTGGAAGGCCTAAAACCGCGTCTCCGGCTTCCACAGCCCCGCCACCAGAGCCAGAAACAACACCAGCCCCGCCAGGGTGTTGGACTTGAACAGCTTCAACGCGCCCGCCGGATCGTCCAGCCGCAGCGCGGCAGCCTGCCGTGACAGATGCACTGCGAACAGCGCGACCAGCGGCAGGAACAGCGCCCCCAGATTGCCAACCCAGGCCGCCGCCACGGCCAGCACGAACGACGCCGCATAGAAGGCCGCGACGCCATACTGCGCCTTGTCGCCCAGCTTGCGGGCCGAGGACTTCACCCCGGCCAGGGCGTCGTCTTCCAGGTCCTGCACGGCGTAGATGGTGTCATAGCCCAGGGTCCAGAAAATGCCCGACGCGTAGAGCAGGGCGGCGGTCCAGCTCAGATGTCCCGTGGCGGCGGCATAGCCCAGCAGGACGCCCCAGTTGAAGGTCAGGCCCAGCCAGGCCTGCGGCCACCAGGTGATGCGCTTCATGAACGGATAGGCGGCGACCAGGCCCAGCGACAGCACGCCCAGCCCGATCGCCAGCCAGCCCAGGCAGACCAGGATCAGGAAACTCACCCCGCAGCAGCCGATCACGAAGGCCCAGGCCTGTTTGACGCTGATCTGCCCCGCCGGGATCGGCCTCATGGCGGTACGGCTGACCTGGGCGTCGAAATCGCGGTCGATGATGTCGTTGAAGGCGCAGCCGGCCGCCCGCATCAGGGCCGCGCCGACGAAGAAGGCGATCAGCAGCAACGGGTTGGGCCATTGGCCCTTCTCGGCCCCGGCCAGGGCGATGCCCTGCCAGCCGGGCAGCATCAGCAGCCAGATCCCGGCCGGCCGGTCAAAACGCCCCAGCTTCAGCCAAGGGCGCAGCGCCGGCGGCGCATGGCGGTCGACCCAGTTGGTCGGGGCGGCGTCGGGCAGGATGGTCGTCATGGGGCCAAGGCTTAGCGAGGTTCCGCCGAACCGGAAAGACGTCACGCGGCGGCGGCCAGAGACGGCGGCCGCGCTCGACAGCAACCGTCAGAGGCGCGATGGTTGCCGGATGAGCGTCGATCCCGATCGCAAAGCCCGCCGCCGCCTGACCCGCGCCGAGCGCTGGGCGCTTGACGGTCTGGGCGGGGCCCTGGTCGCCACCGGCGCGGTAGGCATTGTGGTGCCGGGCATGCCGACCACGGTGTTCTGGATCGGGGCGGTGGTCTGTTTTCTCAAGACCCGGCCTTTGGTGGTGCGGCCCCTGCTGCGCACACCGATCGTCGGCCCGGCGATCATCGGCTTTCTGAGGTGGCGGCCGTTCAGACGGCGCTAGGTTCTCGCCTCAGAGCGCCAAACCCCCTATCTACCGCCCATCATGAGCGACTTCATCGACGACGAAGACGAAGCGGGAAACCGCAAGCGGGTGCTGTCCAACGGGCAGGTGCTGGGCTTTATCGCGCAGTTCTGGAAGCGGCGGCCGGTGCTGTTTGGGCTGGGCGTTGCCCTGACCCTGGCCGCCGTGGCCTTCGACCTGGCCCTGCCCTATGCCTCGGGACACCTGATCGATGCGGTGGTCGAAAAGCCGCGCGGCGACCCGGCGGCCTGGTCGGCGCTGTGGCTGTTCGTCGGCGTCTATTTCGCCTTTGCGGTGGTGCGCAACATCTCGCACCGGTTCTGGATTCCGCTGGCCGCCCGCAACATGGAAGAGATGACCAACGAGGGCTTTGCCAAGGTGCAGGCCTTCTCGTCGGACTGGCACGCCGACAGCTTCGCCGGGGCCACGGTGCGCAAGCTGACCCGGGCCATGTGGGGCTATGACAGCGTCACCGACGCGGTGACTATCTGGCTGGGTCCGGGCCTGGTGGTGCTGTTTGGCCTGTCGATCATGATGCTGTTTCGCCAGCCGATGGCGGGTGTGATCTCGCTGGTGGTGATCGTCGCCTATCTGGCCGCCAACCTGATCGTCATCGAGCGCTATGTGCGGCCCAGCAACCTGCGCTCCAACGCCCTGGACTCGCAGATCGGCGGGGCCCTGGCCGATGCCATAACCTCCAACCCCACCGTCAAGAGCTTCGGGGCCGAGGCCCGCGAGACCGCCCGCATCGCCCAGGTCACCGCCCAGTGGCGCGACGCGGTGATGGTCACCTGGAACCGCTTCACCGACGTGTGGCTGGGTCAGAACCTGCTGCTGGTGGTTTTGCAGGCCGGCCTGACCGGCTCGATGGTCTGGGGCTGGAGCCAGGGCACCGCCGGCCCCGGCGACGTGGCCTTCGCCATCACCGCCTTCATGCTGATGAGCGGCTATCTGCGCAATCTGGGCGAAAACATCCGCATGCTGCAGAAGGGCCTGGACGACAGCGAGGACGTCGCCGCCTGGGACCGTCTGGCCCCGCAGATCGCCGACGCGCCCGAGGCTCCGGCCTTCAAGCCCAATATCGGGAAAGAGGGTCCCGGCGCGATCGCCTTCGAGACCGTGACCTTCCGCTACAAGGCGGCCGGCGCGCCGCTGTATGACCAGTTCTCGCTGACCATCGCGCCCGGCGAGCGGGTGGCGCTGGTGGGACCGACGGGCTCGGGCAAGTCGACCTTCGTCAAGCTGATCCAGCGCCTGCACGACCTGCAGGGCGGCCGCATCGTCATCGACGGCCAGGACGTGTCGGCGGTGACGCAAGGCTCCCTGCGCCGGGCCATCGCGGTGGTGCCGCAGGACCCGGCCCTGTTCCACCGCACGCTGCTGGAGAACATTGCCTACGGCAAGCCGGACGCCACCCGCGAAGAGATCGAGGACGCGGCCCGCAAGGCCCACGCCCACGACTTCATCCTGCAACTACCCAAGGGCTACGAGACCCTGGTCGGCGAGCGCGGCGTCAAGCTGTCGGGCGGCGAGCGCCAGCGCGTGGCCATCGCCCGCGCCTTCCTGGCCGACGCCCCGATCCTGGTGCTGGACGAGGCGACCTCATCGCTGGACGTCGAGACCGAGGCCGAGGTCCAGATCGCCGCCGAGAGCCTGATGGCCGGCCGCACCACCATCGTCATCGCCCACCGCCTGTCGACCGTGCGCGGCGCCGACCGCATCCTGGTGTTCCAGAAGGGCCGGGTGGTCGAGGAAGGCCGCCATGCCGAGCTGAAAGCCAGGGGCGGGGTCTATGCGCGGCTCAACGCGGTCAGCGAGGGGGTGGGTTAGAAGGCCGCGTTGCTGAGCGGGCTTGGCGCGACCGGCGGGCCTTTCGGGCGGTCGGATTTGGATTCTGCGCTGGCGCAGCCGTCACCCGCCGGAACCAGGAACAGCCTGCGTCCGCCGACCAGGATATCCCGGCGCGGCGTGGGCTCGGCCAGCAGGACAGTGCCCGCCTTCAGAGCGGCGGCCAGATCGACGGTGTCGCAGACATAAGGCGTCTCGGCCGTCTTGCGCCACCGCGCGCCGTCGAAGCTGAACACGTCGAAACTGGCGCCGCCGGCAAGGAGGACTTCGTCTTTCCCGTCCGCATTGACGTCGAGCAGCAGGGCCTGGCACTGCGAGCCTTGGCCGATGCAGCCCGATCCGGAGTCGTCGCGCCAGTCCTGGCGCAGGAAGCTTTCGGGCAGGGCGCGGCCGGCCGGATAGACCGCCAGCTTGGACAGATCGATCTTCTCGATGACCGGCGCAATCTTGGTCGCCTGGGCCGCCACCGTCTTGGCGCGGGAGGCGATCGCCGCGTCCTGGCTCGCCTTCAGCTTTTCCAGCGCCGCCTTGCCATAGCGTCCGCTGTCAAAGCGCAGAAACTGGAAGTCAAAGGCCTCGGCCTTGACCTTGCCCCGCTCCAGCCGCCCCACCTGATCCTGCACCGACAGCCGGGCCGGATCGGCGATCGGGGTGAACAGGGCCAGGATCAGGGCGATGGCCACGAAGGCCTGAACGATGTTGGTCCGCTCCAGGGCCTTCATCCAGGCGCCCGGTCGCACGGCGGCGATCGTGTAGCCCACGGCATAGCCCATCGCGACCACCACGAAGGCGGCGGCGAACACGCGCTCGGGCGTCAGGCCGTACTGGCCGATGCGCAGGGCCAGGCCATAGGCGGCCAGCAGGCTGATCGGGACGAGCAGCAGGCCGGCGATCCGCGCGGCCCATTTCAGGACCACCGGCGGGGCGTCCTCGCCGTCCTGATAGGCGGCGTTGATCAGCACGATCAGGTGGGCGGCGGCGGTCAGCAGCAGGGCGGTGGCGGCCTTGGTCTTCCACAGCGGCTCCAGCCCCGTGAACGGCAGGCTGGCCAGGAAGGCCGCCGCGATCAGGGTCATCAGCGGCAGCAGCCAGGCCAGCAGGGTCAGGGCCACGGTGCGCACGCCCCGCACCAGGGTCGAGCGCACGTCGGTCAGCTGAACCGCAGCGGCGAACATCACCGTGGTGGCGGGGAAGGCGAAGGCCTCCTCGGCGATCAGCTTCTGGAACGCCTCGATGCCGATCAGCTTGAACAGCGAGGCGCCGAGGAACAGCAGGATCCAGAACGCCCCGGTAAAGGCCGCCGAGAGGGCCAGCTGCACCCCGTGCATCCAGGTGATGTCGAAATAGGCCGGATAGTGAGCCACGACCCGCCGCTCGGCCTCAGCCGGCTGGATCAGGTGGTGGGCGATGAACAGGCCGGCGGCGATGGCCGCAAAAACCGGGAAGTCGGGCATCTTGTCGGCGTCGACGCCCTGCCAGGCGCCATAGGAGGCCAGGCCCGCCGCGAAGGCGGCCGCCCCCAGCGCCCAGACGATCAGGCTGTTGCGACGCAGGGCCCCGATCCCGGCCAGCACCACGAACGGCGCAAACAGCGCCACCAGCACCAGCGGCGCGAAGGCCAGGGGCTGGGTGGCCGGCCAGACCTTGGCCTCCTGCGCCTGGTGCAGCAGGAACAGCGCCAGGCCCTGCAGCAGCCCCGTTCCCAGCCGGATGGCGGTGGTGGTCCGGGCTGATTGGCTCGTCGTATGGTCCATAGCCGTGTCCTCACCTGCGCCGCGACAGGACCACGCCCTGAGCCCGTTGTGAAGCTGGCGATGACGGGCGCACATTTTCCGCCTCGGTGCGTGCGGGTCTGTCGCCGGGCGATTGCTCCGGAACGGATGTCAGACCAGGCTGTGGCGGCACGTCCGCGAAGACCCTCAGGGAGGAACCGCCGTGAAAGCCGCCGCCGCCTCGATCGACGCCTATCTCGCCGAGGTTCCGCCCGACCAGCGCGCCGCGCTGGAAGCCCTGCGCCGCCAGATCCGCGACGCGGCTCCGGACGCGGAAGAGTGCATCAGCTATGGCCTGCCCAGCTTCCGCCTGAACGGCCTGCTGGTGCATTTCGGCGCCGCCAAGCGCCACTGCGCCTTCTATCCGCACAACGTGATCGAACCCTTCGCCGACCGGCTGAAAGCCTATGACACCAGCAAGGGCACGATCCGTTTTCAGCCGGCTGCGCCGCTGCCTGAGGCGCTGGTGCGCGAGATCGTCCAGTATCGGGTCGTCCAGAACCTCGAGATCGCCGCCGAACGCGCGGCGCGGAAACGGCGCTAAGGGATCCCTCCCTCTATGAGAGAGGGATCCAAGGCGCCCTACCGCGCCAGTCGCCCGTCGCTCAGCGCCGCCACATCGAACGGGAAGATCACCTCGGGGTCGGGCTTGGCCACGCCCTTGACCAGCGTCTTGTCGCCGGCCGCGTGCAGCAGCCAGCGGATGATGTTGAGCCGCGCGGCCTTCTTGTGGTCGGCGCGGACGCAGATCCAGGGCGCGGCTTCGGTATGGGTGCGGGTCAGCATCTCGTCGCGGGCGGCGCTGTAGTCATCCCACTTTTCCTGGGCGACGGCGTCCAGCGGGCTGATCTTGAAGGCCTTCAGGGGATCTTCCGATCGGGCCTTTAGCCGCTCGCCTTGCGTCTCCCGGCTGATATCCAGCCAGAACTTGGCGTAGCGCATGCCGCTGTCGACCAGCATCTTCTCGAACGCGGGCACGTCGTTGAGGAACTGGGCATGCTGCTGCGGCGTGCAGAAGCCCATGACCGGCTCGACGCCGCCGCGGTTGTACCAGGAGCGGTTGAACAGCACCGCCTCGCCCGCGGCCGGCAGCCATTCGACATAGCGCTGGAAATACCACTCGCCCTGTTCGCGGTCAGATGGCTTGGGCAGGGCCACGACCAGGGTGTTGCGCCGCGACAGATGCTGGGTGATCCGCGAGATCGCGCCATCCTTGCCGGCGGCGTCGCGGCCCTCGAACACGGTGAGGGTCTTTGAGCCCTCCTTGATGGCCTTCTGCTGCATCCGGATCAGGGCCAGCTGCAGGTGGGCGAGCTCTTCATCATAGTCGCGGATTTTGGTCATGGGGGGAGCCTACCGCTGAAACCACAAGTCGCGCTAGAAGAGCGACATGATCCGTCTTTTCGTTCCCCAGGACCTGGCCCCCGGCTACGGCGTCGTCCTGACCCTCGACCAGTCGCGCTATCTCACCTCGGTGATGCGCCAGGCCATCGGCGCCCAGGTTGCGCTGTTCAACGGCCGTGACGGCGAGTGGACCGCCACCCTGACCGAGACCGGCAAGCGCGGCTCGCTGCTCAAGGTCGACGAGCAGGTCCGGCCCATGGCCCTGGGCCCCGACCTCGACCTCGTCATCGCTCTGGTCAAGCGCGGCCGGGTCGAGACCATCGTCGAAAAGGCCGCCGAGCTCGGCGTGCGCCGGGTCCGGCTGACCATCACGCGGCGGACGAATGTCGACTTCGTCAAGCTGGGGCGGCTGGACGCCATCGCCATCGAGGCCGCCGAGCAGACCGGTCGCCTGGACGTGCCGACCGTGGAAGACCCCGAAAAGCTGGCCGATATCCTCGACCGCTGGGATCCGGCCCGAAAGCTGGTGTTCTGCGACGAGGGCGGCGACGCGCGTCCGGCCTTCGAGGCCCTGGCCGGCAGCGCCGCGCCTGCTGCTATCCTGATCGGTCCGGAGGGCGGTTTCTCGCCGGAGGAACGCGAGCGTTTGCGGTCGCTGCCGTTCGTCACACCGGTGTCGCTTGGCCCTCGCATCCTGCGCGCCGACACCGCCGCCATCAGCGCCCTGACCCTCTGGCAGGCCGCCGCCGGCGACTGGCGGGAGACCTAAAGCAGAGACGCCCTCTTGAGGTTCGCAAAGAAAACGCCCAATTGCGCAGCACGATAGTATGCGGCTGGTCGGGGGACATGGGCCTCTCCCGGCTTGTAGCGTTCGGATCTTGGGGAGAGACGGCTCATGGCCGACACCGCTAGCCTGCAGGAGCGTCCGCTGACGCTCGACGACCTGACCGCCTATTTCGCCTCGGGCTCCAAGCCCAAGGAGGCCTTCCGGGTCGGGGCCGAACACGAGAAGTTCGGCTTCTATCTCGGCTCGCATGCGCCTGTGCCCTACTACGGCGACACCGGCGTCCACGCCCTTCTGGTCGGCCTGCAGCGCTTTGGCTGGAAGCCGGTGATGGAAGGCGAAGTGATCATCGGGCTGGAGCGCAACGGCGCCAATGTCAGCCTGGAGCCCGGCGGTCAGTTCGAACTGTCCGGCGCGCCGCTGCTGACCATGCACGACATCTGCGAAGAGACCGGCCAGCACCTGGACGAGGTCAAGACCGTCGCCGACGAGCTGGGCCTGGGCTTCATGGGTCTGGGCTTCTCGCCGGTCTGGAAGCGCGAAGAGGTGCCGGTGATGCCCAAGGGGCGTTACGTCATCATGCGCAACTACATGCCCAAGGTCGGGGGCATGGGCCTCGACATGATGCTGCGCACCTGCACGGTGCAGGCCAATCTCGACTTCTCGTCCGAAGCCGACATGGTCGCCAAGTTCCGCATGAGCCTGGCCCTGCAACCGATCGTCACGGCCCTGTTCGCCAATTCTCCGTTCACGGAAGGCAAGCCCAACGGCTTCCTGTCGAGCCGGGCCAATGTCTGGACCGACACCGACGCCGACCGCACCGGCCTGCTGGACTTCGTGTTCGAGGACGGCTTCGATTTCGAGCGCTACGCCCGCTACGCCCTGGACGTGCCGATGTATTTCGCCAAGCGCGGCGACCGTTATATCGATCTGGCCGGTCGCAATTTCCGCGACTTCATCGATGGCAAGATCGATGAGCTTCCCGGCGAGCGCGCCTCGATCAAGGACTGGGCTGACCACACCACAACCCTGTTCCCGGAAGTGCGCCTGAAGACCTATCTGGAAATGCGCGGCGCCGACGCCGGCCCGTGGAGCAGCCTCTGCGCCCTGCCGGCCCTGTGGACCGGCGTCTTCTATGATGACGCCGCCCTGGCCGCCGCCTGGGACCTCTGCAAGGACTGGACGGCTGAGGAGCGCGCCCAGCTGCGCCGCGACGTGCCGGTTCTGGGTCTGCAGGCGCCGATCGCCGGGCGCACCGCCCAGGACGTGGCCAAGGACTTGGTCGCCATCGCCAAGTCGGGCCTCAAGGGCCGGGCCCACATGAACGGCGGCTTCCTGGACGAGACGATCTATATGGGCGAACTCGAAGAGATCGCCGACAGCGGCCGCACGCGGGCCGACAAGCTGCTGGAACTGTACCACGGCGCCTGGAAGGGCGACATCAGCCGAGTGTTCACCGACTGCGCTTACTAGGTTTCCGCCTTCAATAACCTTGTCATCCCGGAAGCCTCGCAGAGGCTATCCGGGACCCAGGGGCAACCGCACTGCCTTGGCCCCCTGGGTCCCGGCTCTCCGCTTCGCTGCGGCCGGGATGACAAGCTAGGTTTGCGTCTGAAGCGGTCGTGGCGCTGCTGACGGATCTGGATGCCGCCTTCCCCGCGCCCCCGACTCCGGCTAGGAACGGAGCATGAACTTTTCCGATCCGTTCCTGATCCTCGCCATCGTTTTCGCCCTGATGGCCGTCGCCGCCATGCTTTGGGCCCTGGCTGCCTCAAAGCGGGCCAGCGCCGCCGACGCCCGCGCCTGGCAGTTGAACGAGCGCCTGGCCCAGGCCGACGAGCGGGCTCGCCTGCTGGAAGACCAGTCCGCCACCCAGGGCGAGCTGATCCGCGCCCAGGCCGCCCAGCAGGCCAACATGACCGCCAACACCGTCGCCGAGGCCCTGATCAAGCGCGCCGACGAGAACTTCAAGAGCCGCGAGGCCCTGGCCACGGCCCGCCTGGAAGCCCAGCTCAAGCCGGTCGCCGAGACCCTGGCCAAGTTCGAGGCCCAGGTCACTGCCGTCGAGAAATCCCGCGCCGAGGAGACCGGCGGCCTGAAGGCCCAGATCGCCGCCCTGATGGAGGCCTCGGTCGCCACCCAGTTCGAAGCCCGCAAGCTGTCGGCCGCCCTGCGTCGCGGCGCTGGCGTCCAGGGTCGCTGGGGCGAGCAGACCCTGCGCAATGTTCTCGAGGCCGCCGGCCTCAACAAGCGCTTCGACTTCGAGGAGCAGTTCAGCGTCGACACCGAGGAGGGCCGCCGCCGGCCCGACGTCAAGGTGCGCATGCCCGGGGGGGCGGTGTTTGTCATTGACGCCAAGTGCTCGCTGAACGCCTTTCTGGAAGCCCAGGAAATGACCGAGGAGCTGCCGCGCGAGGCCGCCCTGCTGCGTCACGCCCAGAGCGTGCGCGCCCACATGACCAGCCTGTCGGCCAAGACCTACTGGGACCAGTTCGCCGCCGAGGGCTCGCCCGACTTCGTGGCCATGTTCGTGCCCGGCGACAGCTTCCTGGCCGCCGCCCTGGAACGCCTGCCCGACCTGATGACCGAGGCCATGGACAAGCGGGTGCTGCTGGTCACCCCCACCACCCTGTTCGCCCTGTGCAAGGCTGTGGCCTATGGCTGGCGGGTCGAGGACCAGGCCAAGAACGCCGCCAATATCGTGGCGGTGGGCCGGGAGCTCTACAAGCGGGTGGCGGTGATGGGCGCCCATGCCGGCGCCGTGGGCAAGGCGCTGGAAAGCGCGGTGGGCAAATACAACCAGTTTGTCGGCTCGCTGGAGAGCCAGGTCCTGACCCAGGCCCGCCGTTTCGAGGAGCTTTCGGTTGACCACGAAGGCAAGGAAATCGCCGAGCTGACCCCGGTCGAAGGCGGGGTTCGGGCCCTCAACAAGCTGGCCCCCCAAGTGGGGATAGGGCAATCCCCCACCTTGACGCTCGGGAATGAGACCCTTACCTGACACCTATTATGGCTATCCGTCGCATCCTCACCGTCGATAACGCCGCCGATATGGCCGTGTTGAAGAAGATCTCCACCCCCGTTGCGGCGGTGACGGACGATCTGCGTCACCTCATGGATGACATGCTGGAGACGATGTACGACGCCCCCGGCATCGGCCTGGCCGCCGTACAGGTGGGCGAGGCCATCCGCGTCATCGTCATGGACCTGGCCCGCGACGGCGAAGAGCCGGCCCCGCGCTATTTCGTCAATCCCGAGATTCTGACGGCCTCGGAAGAGACGCAAGGCTACGAAGAGGGCTGCCTGTCGGTCCCCGACTATTATGACGAGGTCGAGCGGCCCTCGAAGGTGACGCTGCGCTATCAGGACTATACGGGCGAGACCGTCGTCGAGGAGGCCGAGGGCATGTTCGCCGTCTGCATCCAGCACGAGATGGACCACCTGGAAGGCGTTCTGTTCATCGACCACCTGTCACGCCTGCGCCGCGACCGGGCGATTACCAAGGTCAAGAAGGCGCGCCGCGCGGCTTGACAGATGCTCCCCTCTGGGGGAGCTGTCGGCAAAGCCGACTGAGGGGGCTTCTCCGCTTAGGCCGCGCTGCCCCCTCCGGCCCTCTGGGCCACCTCCCCCAAAGGGGGAGGATCTACTTCGCAGCCCTACCGCGTCGCCTCGTGGACCTCTTCCTTGGTTTCCTGACCGGCCTTCTTGGCGCCGGCCTTGATGTCTGTGCCGGCGTCCTTGGCCGCATCGCCGGCTTTCTCGCCGGCGGCCTGGACCGCGTCGGTGGCGTCGCCGGCGGCTTCCTTCAGGTCGGCGCCGGCTTCCTTTGCGCTTTCCTTCAGGGCCGTGCCGGCTTCCTTGACGTCGGGATCGCTGGAGATTTCCTTGGCCGCGTCCTTGATGTCGGTGGCGGCGGCCTTGGCGCCCTCCTTGATTTCGGTGGCGTGCTGGTCCGAACAGGCGGCCAGCGACAGGGCGGCGGCGCAGACGGCGAAGATCAGGGGGGAACGCATGGTGGTGCTCCTGGAAAAAGTGTCGGTCCGATAACGACTCCCCACGGTCAAGGTTCCGCCGGCGGCTTTCCCCAACGGCGGCTTTCAATGCGGGGCCCGGACCGCTAAACCGCGCCCATGCGCATCGCTTTCCTCGGCACCCCCGATTTCGCCGTCGCCTGTCTGGCCGAACTGGTCGCCTCGGGCCACGAGATCGTGGCCGTCTATTCGCAGCCGCCCGCCCCGCGCGGTCGCGGCCAGGACCTGAAGCCCTCGCCGGTCCACGCCTTCGCCGAAGGCCTGGGCCTGCCCGTGCGCACGCCAGTCTCGATGAAGACGCCCGAAGAGATCGCGGCCTTCCAGGCGCTGGATCTCGACGCGGCCGTGGTCGTCGCCTTCGGCCAGATCCTGGTCAAGGCGGTGCTGGATGCTCCCCACGAGGGTTGCTTCAACCTGCACGCCTCGCTGCTGCCCCGCTGGCGCGGCGCCGCCCCGATCCAGCGGGCGATCATGGCCGGCGACAAGGTGACCGGCGTCCAGGTGATGCGGATGAGCGAGGGCCTCGACGAAGGTCCGATCCTGATGTCCGAACAGGTGCGCATCGACGCCCTGGAGACGGCCGGGTCGCTGCACGACAAGCTGGCCGAGGTCGGCGCGCGCATCCTGCCGATCGCCCTGGGCGCCATCGAGCGCGGCGCGGCCCGCGAGACGCCGCAGAGCGAAGACGGCGTGACCTACGCCAAGAAGATCAAGTCGGCCGAGGCCCGCATCGACTGGACCCGGCCCGCCGCCGAAATCGACTGCCACATTCGCGGCCTCTCGCCCTTCCCCGGCGCGTGGTTCGAGGCGCCGTCCGAGAAGGGCCCGGTGCGCGTGAAGGCCCTGCTGTCTCGGGTGGAAGACGCAGCCGGAGAGCCCGGCACAGTACTTGACGACAGCCTGCTGATCGCCTGCGGTGAGGGCGCGGTGCGTCTGCTGAAGGCCCAGCGCGAGGGCAAGGGCGCCCAGGACGCCGGCGACTTCATCCGGGGCTTCCCGCAGGCCGCCGGAACCGTTCTGGCCTGATGCCCCGCTACCGCCTCCTCGTCGAGTATGACGGCCGGCCCTATAACGGGTTCCAGGCCCAGGCGACCCTGCCCTCGGTGCAGGGCGCGATCGAGGCAGCGGTGAAGGCCTTCTGCGGCCAGGAGCTGCGCATCGCGGCGGCGGGCCGCACCGACACCGGGGTCCATGCGACGGGACAGGTGGTCCATGTCGATCTCGAGCGCGACTGGCCGGCCCAGACGGTGATGAACGCCCTCAACGCCCACCTGACCCGCGAGGCGGTCAGCATCCTGGCCTGCGAGATCGCGGAGGGCGACTGGCACGCCCGGTTCTCGGCCAATGAGCGGCGCTATCTTTACCGCATCCTCAACCGACCCGCCCCGCCGGCCCTGGACAAGGGCCGCGTGTGGCATGTGAAGAAGCCGCTGGATGCGCAGGCCATGCATGCGGCGGCCCAGCATCTGGTGGGCCTGCACGACTTCACGACCTTCCGCGACATGCACTGCCAGGCCAAGTCGCCGCTCAAGACCCTCGACGTGGCCCGGGTGTGGCGCGAGGGCGAGGCGGTCTGTCTGGCGTTCGAGGCGCGCAGCTTCCTGCATCGCCAGGTACGGTCGATGACCGGCACCCTGGTCGAGGTCGGGATCGGGCGGTGGAGCGCGGACGATGTCCGCGAGGCGCTGGAGGCGAAGGACCGCACGGCCTGTGGCCCGGTCGCGCCGGCGGATGGGCTCTATCTGGTGGGCGTGGGGTACGGGGACTAGGTCCCCAGCGTCCCCAGCCGCCGCATCCGGGCCAGCCATTTCAGCCGCCCCTGGCCGCCGATCCCCTCGACACCGCCGATCACCGATTTGCGGATGGGTGACATGCCGGCCAGACCCAGGATCCCTTTCTCCAGCGCCAGCAGGCCGTGCGCGCCGAACATCAGCCAAAAGGCGATGGCCGGCATGCCCATGGTCACCACCAGACGGGCCGACCGGCCCTTGAGTTGCGGGACAGGGCCCCTGGGGCTTTCCGCCATGCCAAAGCCGGCGCGGAACACCTGCTCCAGCAGGGCCTTCAGCTTGGCCGGGGTTGCGCCCAGCCACAGGGGGAACAGCACCACGATATGCTGGGCCCACAGGATGTCTTGCTGCACGGCCTGGATCGGTGGCGGCGGCGGGCTCTCGAATTCCCACTGACCGCCCAGGAAGGGGGTGTCGAGGTCGGCCAGATCGATGCGCCGCACCTCATGCCCGGCCGCTCTCGCGGCCTCGACATAGGCGCTGGCCAGGGCCGAGCCGAAGCGTTCGGGGCGGCAGTCGGGATGTCCCAGCAGAACCAGAATATGTTTTGTCATGGCGCCTCCTGTGGGGATAACGCGCAGGATCGTCCCACCGCCGCCTTGATGCGGCTCAAGCGCCCGGTTCTACAGCACCGAACAGTTGGTCAGCTGCGCGAAGGCCTCCAGCGCCGCCGTCCCCACCACGGAGGTTCCAAAGCGATCCAGCTCCGGCGACCACACCGCGATCACCGCCTTGCCGGGGACCACGGCGACGATGCCGCCGCCGACCCCGCTCTTGGCCGGCAGGCCGACGCGATAGGCGAAGCTGCCGACGCTGTCATAGATGCCGCAGGTCAGCAGCAGGGCGTTCAGACGCCGCGTCAGGCGCTCGGGAAAGATGGTTTCCTGGATCACCGGCGAGAAACCGCCGGCCGCCAGGGGCAGCATGGCCCGCGCCAGCTGCCGGCAGCTCATGGTCAGGGCGCACTGGCGGCAATAGGCGGCGACCACGGCCTCGGGATCATGGGTGATGGTGCCCTTGCCGCGCATCAGGTTGGCGATGGCGCGGTTCTGGTGGGCTGTGGCCAGCTCGGACGCGGCGACCGCCTCATCGATCTCGACGGCCTCGTCGGCCAGCACGCTGGCGAAGCCGCGGACCAGGGCGGCGGGATCCCTGACCGTGTCGAGCAGATGATTGGTGATCGCCAGGGCCCCGGCATTGATGAAGGGGTTGCGCGGCACGCCCGCCTCGGCCTCCAGCTGGGACAGGTGGTTGAACGGCGTGCCCGACGGCTCCTTGCCCACCCGCCGCCAGACCTCGTCGCCGAAGCGGTTCAGGGCCAGGCCCAGGGCGAAGACCTTGGTGATGCTCTGCACCGAGAAGGGCTCGTCGGCGTCGCCGATCACGTGCTCGCCGCCCGACAGGGTGCAGACGGCCATGCCGAACTTGGAGCCCGGCACGTTGGCCAGCTCAGGAATATAGTCGGCCGGCCGGCCCTTGCCGAAGTGCGGCTTCACCAGCACGGCCACCTCGGCCAGGACGTCGTCGATCGAGAACTCGTCCATCGTGGCCATGCGGCGAACCCTAGACCGCGAAGGCTTCGAAATAGCGACGGATCAGGGCTTCATAGGCCTTGGCCAGGTCGCGGATCTCCTGCACCGGAACCCGCTCGTCGACCTGGTGCATGGTCGAGCCGACCAGGCCAAACTCGACCACCGGGCACAGGCTGCGGATGAACCGCGCGTCGCTGGTGCCGCCGGTGGTGGACAGCTCCGGGACCCGGCCGGTGGCCTCCTGGGCGGCGGCGACGATCACCTCGGTGAAGGGGCCGGGCTGCGTCAGGAAGGCCTCGCCGCTGATCTTGCACATCACCTCGGCGCGGGCCTTGAAGCCCTCGCCCGCAGCGGCGCATTCGCCCTCGATCCAGGCCTGCAGGTCCTTGCCCTTGTGGGCCGGGTTGAAGCGGATATTGACCCGCGCCCGGGCCGTGGACGGGATCACATTGGTGGCGGTGTTGCCGACATCAATGGTGGTGACTTCCAGGTTCGAGGGCTGGAAGCCTTCATAGCCGTCGTCCAGAACCCGGCTCTGCAGGCGCGACAGGATCGAGACCAGCACAGGGATCGGGTTGGCGGCGCGGTGCGGATAGGCCACGTGACCCTGCTGGCCCTCGACCGTGATCCAGGCATTGATGCTGCCGCGCCGGCCGATCTTGACCATATCGCCAAAGATGCTGGCCGAGGTGGGCTCGCCGACGATGCAGTGGTCGATGATCTCGCCCTCGGCGGCCAGGGCCTCGACGACCTTGACCGTGCCGTCCTCGGCCACGCCCTCTTCGTCGCCGGTGATCAGGAAGCTGATCGAGCCGGCGGGCTCAGGGCTGGCGGCCACGGCGGCGACAAAGGCGGCGATGGCGCTCTTCATGTCGACCGCGCCGCGGCCATAGAGCACGCCGTCCTTGATCTCGGCTTCGAACGGGCCGGCGGTCCAGGCCGCGTTGTCGCCCACCGGCACCACGTCGGTATGGCCGGCGAAGCACAGATTGGGCCGAGCGGTCCCGCGCCGGGCGTAGAGGTTCTCGATCTCGCCGAACTTCATCCGGCGACAGGTGAAGCCCAGGGCGTCCAGCTGGCGCTCCAGCAGATCCATCGCGCCTTCGTCGGCCGGGGTCACGGATGGTCGGCGGATCAGGGCTTGAGCCAGGTCGACGGGGTCGATGCTGACAGGTTCGGGCGCGGGGCTGGTCATGATGCTGGCTTTAAGCTTCCCTCCGGCCCGACGCAAACCACGCAAGCTTCTTCCAAGAGCGCCCATGCCCAAGATCGACATCGACGCCGCGCCGACCCGCTTCGGCACGGCCTATCCGCCGCCCTACGACGCGCCGTGCCAGGGCCGCCAGCGGTGGAAACTGGGCGACGCCGCGGGCCTGACCCAGTTCGGCGTCAACCTGATGCGCCTGCCGCCGGGCAGCTGGACCAGCCAGCGCCACTGGCACACCGCCGAGGACGAGTTCACCTGGGTGGTCGAGGGCGAGGTGGTGCTGGTCGAGGATGAGGGCGAGACCCTCCTGCGGGCCGGCGACTGCGCGGGTTTCAAGGCCGGGGTCGCCAACGGCCATCACATCCAGAACCGCTCGGACAAGGTGGCCGTGCTGCTGGAAATGGGCACGCGGGCTCCGGAAACCGACGGCTGCGACTATCCCGACATCGACCTGATCCTGCGCGAGGGCGAGGAGGGCTACCGGCATCGGGACGGGACACCCTATGAACTCGACGGCGGGCGCAAGCGTTAGCCGATCGGGCTTGATGCAGGTCAAGGCGCGGCGGGCCTGACGGGCCTTGGCTGATGGCCCCCAGGAGATGCCCCATGATCCCTCACCGCGAGCGCCATCTGATCGAACGCGTCGGCTGGCTGCGCGCCGCCGTGCTGGGGGCTAATGACGGGATCGTCTCGACCGCCAGCCTGATCGTCGGCGTCGCCGCCGCGTCGCAGGGGCGGGGCGAGATCCTCGTCGTCGGGGTGGCGGGGCTGGTCGCCGGGGCCATGTCGATGGCGGCCGGCGAATATGTCTCGGTCAGTTCGCAGGCCGACACCGAACGCGCCGATCTGGCGCGGGAAAAGGCCGAGCTGGAGATCCAGCCGGACTTTGAACTCGATGAACTGGCCGGCCTCTATGAGGCGCGCGGGGTCGAACCTGACGTGGCCCGCGTGGTCGCTGGCCAGCTGATGGCCAAGGACGCCCTGGGCGCCCATGCCCGCGAGGAACTGGGCATTTCCGAGATCACCACGGCCCGGCCCATTCAGGCGGCCCTGACCTCGGCCGCGACCTTCGCCACCGGCGCGGCCCTGCCTCTGGTGACGGCGATCGTGGTTCCGCCCGGCGCCATCGTCGTGGCAGTGTCGGTCGCCTCGCTGCTGTTCCTGGCCCTGCTGGGCGGGGTCGGCGCGCGGGCGGGCGGCGCGCCCATCGTCAAGGCCGTGGTCCGGGTGACCTTCTGGGGCGCGATCGCCATGGCCCTGACCGCCGGGGTCGGGGCGGTGTTCGGGGTCTCGGCCTGACGGGGTCAGGCCGAGCGCCGTGACTAGTCCCGCAGCAGCTCGTTGATCGAGGTCTTCGACCGCGTCTGGGCGTCCACCGTCTTGACGATGACGGCGCAGTAGAGGCCCGGGCCGCCGTTGGGGTCGGGCAGGTTGCCGGGGACCACGACGCTGTAAGGCGGCACCTTGCCGATGTGGACCTGGCCGGTCTTGCGGTCGACGATCTTGGTCGAGGCGCTGATGAACACGCCCATCGACAGGACGCTGCCCTCGCCGACGATCACGCCTTCCACGACTTCAGAACGGGCGCCGATGAAGCAGTCGTCCTCGATGATGGTCGGGTTGGCCTGCAGGGGCTCCAGCACGCCGCCGATGCCGACGCCGCCCGACAGGTGGACGCGCTTGCCGATCTGGGCGCACGAGCCGACCGTCACCCAGGTGTCGACCATGGTGGCTTCATCGACGAAGGCGCCGATGTTCACGAACGACGGCATCAGGATGACGTTGCGGCCGATGAAGGCGCCGCGACGGACGACGGAGCCGGGCACGGCCCGGAAGCCGGCGGCCTCGAAATTGGGGGCGTCCCAGCCGTCGAACTTGTTGGGCACCTTGTCCCACCACGGGCCGACCGCGTCGCCCAGGGTTCCGGCGCGCATGACGCTGTTGGGGTTGAGGCGGAAGGACAGCAGCACGGCCTTCTTCAGCCACTGGTGGGTGGTCCATTCGCCGTCGATCTTTTCCGAGACGCGGACCTTGCCGGCGTCGATCAGCAGCAGGGCCTCCTCGACCGCCGTGCGGACGGGGCCGGTGGTGGCGGTGGAGACGCTGTCGCGGGCTTCCCAGGCGGCTTCGATCTCGGTTTGTAGGTCGAGAAGGCTGACGGTGGTCATGGCAGGAGGTCCTTCAGGCGCGCCGAGGTCAGGAACCCGGCGAGGTCGTGCGTGCGATGGTGGACAAAGTCGGCGGTCGAGGCGGCCGCATGGGCCCCGACCAGCACCGTGGTCATGCCCAGCACGGCGGCGGGGGCCAGGTTCTTCTCGCTGTCCTCGAAAAAGGCGGTGAGCGGCGAGGTCAGGGCGTGGCGCGAAACGATCTTCTCGAAGGTCGCCATGGCCGGCTTGGGCAGATATTCGGCCGTCTCGATGGCGAAGACGTCCTCGAACAGGTGGTCCAGGCCCAGATGGCCCAGCACCCGCTCGGCATGGCCCAGCGAGCCGTTGGTGAAGATCAGGCGGCGGCCGGGCAGGGCGTCGATCGCCGAACGCAGGACGGGATCGGGGATCAGCCGATCCATCGAGACGTCATGCACTTCGTCGAGGAAGGCCTTTGGCGCGATGCCGTGGTTGGCCATCAGCCCGGCCAGGGTGGTGCCATGCTCGTGATAGTATTTCTTCTGGATGGCGCGCGCCTCTTCGCGGGGCAGACCGGTGGCCTTCTCCATGAAGTCGGTCATCTTGCCCTCGATCAGGGCCATGTATTCGCACTCGGCGGGATACAGGGTGTTGTCGAGGTCGAAGAGCCAGGTCTCGACGTGGGCTAGGTCTGCGGTCATTTCGAGATCAGCGTCCCTGCGCCGTGTTCGCTGAACAGTTCCACCAGCATGGCGTGGGGACGGCGGCCATCCAGGATGACCACAGCCTCGACGCCGGACTCCACCGCGTGGATGGCGTTTTCCAGCTTGGGGATCATGCCGCCGCTGGCGACGCCGCTATCGATCAGGGCTCGGGCCTCGTCCAGGGTCATCTGACGGATCAGCTTGCCGTCGGCGTCCAGCACCCCGGCGATGTCGGTCAACATCAGCATCCGCTTGGCCTTCAGCGCGCCGGCAAGCGCGCCGGCCACGGTGTCGGCATTGATGTTGAAGGTCTGGCCGGCTTCGGAGACGCCGATCGGGGCGATGACCGGGATGTAGTCGGTTTCCGACGACAGCAGGGCCTGGATGATGTGCGGATCGACCTTGGTCGGCTCGCCCACAAAGCCCAGGTCGACGACCTGTTCGATATTGCTGTCAGGATCGCGCTTGGTTCGGGTCACCTTCTCGGCGGTGATCATCCGGGCGTCCTTGCCCGACAGGCCCACGCCCCGGACGTCGGCTTCGGCGCCGGCCAGGGTGATCCAGTTGGCGATTTCCTTGTTGATGGCGCCCGACAGCACCATCTCGGCCACTTCCATGGTGGCTTCGTCGGTGACGCGCAGGCCGTCTACAAAGGTCGACTTGACGCCGGCCCGCTCGAGCATGCGGCTGATCTGCGGACCGCCGCCGTGCACCACCACCGGATGGACGCCCAGCAGCTTGAGCAGCACCGCGTCGGCGGCGAACACCTTGGCAACGTCTTCCTGGCCCATGGCGTGACCGCCGTATTTGATCACCACCGTCTCGCGGTCATAGATCTGGATGTAGGGCAGGGCCTCGGCCAGGGTCTTGGCGGTGGCCCAGCCCGCTTCCTCGGCGGCGTCGGTCAAGGCTGAAGTCCTATGCGGAAAAGGGCGCGTCTCGATAGCGGACCCCGTTCCCCCTGTCACTTAAAAGAGGTCAGCTGGCCTTGCGATCGAAGCGCCATTTCATCACCAGCACGCCCGACGACATGGCCAGGCAGGCCAGGTTGGAGGCCACCACCGGCCACGCCCCGATCAGCACGCCATACAGCGTCCAGCAGGTGAAGCCGGCCACGGTGATCAGACAGGTGCGCAGGGAGACCGACGAGGCGTCGCGCTGCTTCCAGATCTTGACCATCTGGGGCGCGAAGCTGCTGATCGACAGCAGGGCGGCCGCTACCCCGACCGCGACGGCCGCAGGCGAAGCGGCCAAGGTCAGCCGGCCTTGGGTCTGTCGAAAAGACCCCACAGCGCCAGATAGTCGGGCGACAGGGTCAGGCCGATGGGCGGCGGACCGGGCGCGCGGCCGCCGCGCATGCAGAGGGTCAGATATTCCAGGGCGGTCTTTACGCCGTGCCCGGAATAGGGCTTGCCGATCACGCCGCAGGCGCCGGCGAAGTCAGCGGGCAGGCGCTTGACGTTGGCGGTCATGAACAGGGCCAGGGCGCCGCAGTCGTCGTGGATGCGCCGCGCCACGTCCACGCCCGTGGGGCCGTCGCACAGGTGCACGTCGACCAGGGCCAGATCCGGTTTCAGGTCGCGGGCGAGGGTCATGGCCTCGTCCGAACTCATGGCATGACCCACCGGGCAGCAGCCGGCTTCCTCAAGCAGGAATTCCAGCTCGGTGGCGAGGAGAACCTCGTCTTCGACAATCAAAACGCCGAGCGGTTGCGCGGTCATCACTCAATCCTCACCCGTGCTCGTGAGGCGCGCCGTTCACGGGCAGGCTGATCACAACGCGCGTACCTGGGGAGGCGTCGGTGGTCTGGCAGCTCGCCTTCAGCTGCTGGCACAGCAGCTGGACGATCGTGAGTCCAAACCCGGACGACCTCGTTGAAGTCTCCACCCCAACGCCGTCATCGGTGATTTCGATCCGGAGCTCGCTGTCGATTCGACTGATGCCGACGAAGATCCGTCCCGGACGGCCTTCCACAAAGGCGTGGCGCATGGCGTTGGACAGCAGTTCGCTGATCACCAGGGCCAGGGGCGCGGCCTTGGCGGCGGCCACATCCACCCGCTCTAGGTCGAGGCTGAACTGGATATCGTCGCGGCCTGACGATCCAATCACGTCGGCCACCAGGTCGCGCACGAAGGCCGAAACGTCGAAGCGCTCGACATCGTCGCTCTGGAACAGCCGCCGGTGCACGGTGGCGATGGCGCTGACCCGCTCCAGCATGCCGCGCATGGCCTGCTTCACGGCCGGGTCGGCCACCCGGCGGTTTTGCAGGAGCAGCAGGGACGAGATGAGCTGGAGGTTGTTCTTGACCCGGTGATCCACCTCGTGAAGCAGGGCGGTCTTCTGCTCCAGGGCCTGGGTCAGCGCCTGGGTGCGATCCGCCACCAGTTGCTCGAGGTCATGTTGCCGTTCGTTCCACTGGAGCTCGACGCGCTTCTTGTCGCTGATATCCAGCTGCGAGCCGAAAAAGTGGGTGATGGTTCCGCTGCTGTCGCGCACCGGGCTCAGATAAAGGGCGTTCCAGAAGGGCGTTCCGTCCTTGCGATAGTTCAGCAGTTCGCAGGTGATGTCCTGACCCGCGCTGATCGCCGCGCGCAATCTGGCGCGCTCCAGTGGATCGGTGTCGACGCCTTGCAGGAACCGGCAATTGCGGCCGATCACCTCGTCGCGGGGATAGCCGGTCAGGCGCAGGAAGGCGTCGTTGGCGAAGATGATGGGGTTGTCGGCCTGGGTGGCGTCGGTGACGACCGTGGCCATGGGCATGGACCGGATCGCCGTGGCGAACGGATCTTCGGCGCCATGGCCGGCCGCCAGAGCATCGGCGGCGCGTTGGGATTGCGAATAGTCCGTCATGCGATCGCCCGACCCGACATCCATCAGCCCCCCACCCGCCTCAACGTACCGACCTTGTGCGGGTTCCGGATCGTGTCGGCGGGCCAACAGTCTCCCAAAACAGGCGCGGCGTGAACCCGCCTTGGGTTCACGCCGCGTGCGCGGGACGACAAAGGGGAGGATGAGCGTCCCGCGATGGCGGTTATCTGGGCTGGTAGATCTTGTCGAAGACGCCGCCGTCGGCGAAGTGCGTGGCATGCGCCTTCTTCCAGCCGCCGAAGGTGTCGTCGATGGTGACCAGCGGGATCTTCTTGAACTTGCCGGCATATTTGGTCGCCGCCGCCGCGCTGCGCGGGCGGTAGTGGTGCTTGCCGATCAGGTCCTGGGCCAGGGGGCTGTAGAGGAAGTTCAGATAGCCTTGGGCGGCCAGGCGGGTCTTGTGGCGGTCGACGTTCTTGTCGACGATCGCGACGGGCGGTTCGGCCAGGATCGACAGCGACGGATAGACGATGTCGAACTTGCCCGGCAGTTCTTCCTGCGCCAGATAAGCCTCGTTCTCCCATGACAGCAGCACATCGCCGATGCCGCGCTGGCTGAAGGTGGTGGTGGCGCCGCGCGCGCCGGTGTCGAGGATCGGCACGTTCTTGAACAGTTGCTCGACAAAGGCCTGGGCCTTGGCCGGGTTGCCGCCGGGCTGCTTCAGCGCCCAGGCCCAGGCGGCCAGATAGTTCCAGCGGGCCCCGCCCGAGGTCTTGGGGTTGGGGGTGATGACCTCGATGCCCGGCTTCACCAGGTCGCTCCAGTCCCGAATCTTCCACGGGTTGCCCTTCCGGACCAGGAACACGATGGTCGAGGTATAGGGCGTGGAGTTGTCGGGCAGTCGCGACTGCCAGTTGGCGGGCAGCAGCTTGGCCCGGGCGGCGATCTCGTCGATGTCATAGGCCAGGGCCAGGGTGACGACATCGGCCTGCAGGCCGTCGATCACCGAGCGGGCCTGCTTGCCCGAACCGCCGTGGCTCTGGTTGATGGTCAGGGTCTGGCCGACCTTTTCCTTCCAGTACTTGGCATAGGCGGCGTTGATGTCCTTGTAGAGCTCGCGCGTCGGGTCATAGCTGACGTGCAGCAGGGTCAGGCCCCTGACGCCCTGGGCCTGGGACTGGCCAGCGATCAGGGCCGGCGCGGCGAAGGCCGCCGCGCCGGCTGATGCTGCGCCAAGGACGCCCCGACGCGTGGGTTTCTCGAAACGACGGGTCATGGGGCATCCTTGGTTTGGCAGGGTTTGACTTAGAACGCGTACTGGGTTCGCAGCGACCAGATATCCAGATCCTGGCCGACCTGCGCGCCGGCGACCGGGGTCGAGCCGGCCACGAAGGCCGTGCCGCCCGGCGACAGGCGACGGACCTCGACATTGCGATAGGCGCCCGACACTGAAACGACGTTGTTCAGGTACCAGTTCACGCCCAGCGACAGGATGTTCTGTTCGCCGCCGCGGATCGCGCCGGGCAGGGCCGGGTTGCCGGGGCCGCCGGCCAGGTGGTTGAGGTCGAAGGTCGAGTAGCGGGCGGCCAGTTCGACCGCGCCCCACTGGGCCTTCTTGGGATTGAACGGCTTGGCCGGGCGCGGATTGTCAAAGCCGGCGGTGGCGGTGTTGTAGCGACGCGGCTCGCCCGTCAGGGTCCAGCCGGCCTGGACGTACCAGCCGTCGAACTTCGGATCGCTCAGGGCGCCGGTGCGACGCTCGACATCGATCTGGAAATACTCGGCCTGGGCGTACAGGTTCTTGTGCTGGGCGCCCAGTTCCAGGCCCAGGGCGGTGACGCCGTCGGCGTCGATATTGCCGGTGTCGATCAGGCGCGTTCCGTCGACCCGCAGTTCCGGACGATCACGCAGGCGCACATTGGTCACCGCGCCGCCGGCCGAGGCCACGTCCGGACCGCCGGCGGCCGGGTTGATGATCAGGTTGGCGTTGGCGCCGACATGGATCAGCCAGTCCTTGCCCTTGAAGGGCACATAGGCGACGCGGCCGATGAAGCCCAGCTGCTCGTCATAGGTCTGGGTGGTGACGGTGTTGCCGGTGACGGCGGCCGAGGCGTTCCAGCGCTCGCCATTGGCCAGCAGGCCGACGGCCGCGCGGCCATCGCCGCCGGCCAGGCCGCGCACGGTTTCGGCGACCGAGGCGCGTTCGACAAACAGCGAGCCGGTGTTGTTGGCGGCGTCTTCCAGGCTGGTGACCGGGGCGTAGATGCCGGCCCGGACCTTCACGGGATAGCCGCTGTATTGCACCCAGGCTGACGAGATCTTGCCGGCTTCTTCCGTGCCCGAACCGCCGAAGTCATAGATCATGTTGTAATCGAAGGCGCCGAAGGCCTTGCCCTCGATGCCGAAGCGGGCGCGGCGGATATTGGCGCCGTCGCCCAGGTCGCGGGCGCGGTCGTTCTCGGCGGCGTCGCCGAACGAGCCGCGGCGGAAATCCGTCGACAGCGGGCCGGCGTCGCGCTGGTCATAGATCGCCGCATCGGCCTGGAAGATGCCGCGGAACGACGCCGTGAAGGCGCCGTCGCCGGTGGCGATGGTCGGACGGGCATTGGCCAGGGTGACGGTGGTGGCCGACTGGGCGGCGCGGACGTCCTTGACGTTGGCGGCGGTGGCGGCCTTCAGATCGGCGATCTGGCCAGACAGGGCGGCCAACTGGGCTTCCAGCGCGGCGATACGGGCTTCGGCGTCCTGGGGGGTCTGGGCGTTGGCGGCGCCGGCCATGGTCAGGAACGAAACGCCGGCGATCAGCGCCGTCCGCAGGGTGGTCTTGTTGGTCGTCATCGTAGTCCCCTCTCGAGCCGCCGGGGCGGCCCGTCCTGCTTGAGCTAGGGAAAACGATTATTCCTAGCCCGTGAATAGAGATTAGGAAAACCGGCCGTGAGAAAAACTGCAGGCGCGGTTTAGCCTCCCGGGCCAGGCCGGGAAACGTCAATCGACACAACGAGATATAGGCTTAACGCACCGTTAGCCTTGGCGGGACAATTCGTCACAGTGCAGCTTGGCCGATCGCCGAAACGAAAAACCTCCCGCCGCAGGGCGCGACGGGAGGTTCGAAATCGACCGACCAGCGCCCGTGTGGGGCGCTGGGATGGTGGGCTAGAACATCGCCCGGCCGGAGAGGCGCAGGTTGTAGCGCTTCTGTTTCTTGGCGGCTTCGACGCCGCCTTCGAGGGCCAGATACGACATCGGCGTGCCGGCCTTGATCGCAAAGCCCAGGGTCGCGGCGCCCTGCTTGTCGTCGAGGGCGGCCAGGGTGAAGGGGTTGCCGTTGTTGAACTTTGCGACGGTGTCGCCGGTTTCGCCGGCCAGGGTCTGGCGATAGCCGACCCGCACTTCCGGACGCCACCAGACGTCCTTGCCGAAGTCGGCGCCGAAGGCGATGCCGAACTCGCCGCTCAGATTGCTGGAGGTGCGCTCCTCGACCGTCAGGTCAAAGCCCGCGCCGCCACCGGTTTCCTTGCGCTCGCCCTCGCGCAGCCAGACATAGTCGACCCGGCCTTCAGGACGGACGAAATAGCGGCCGATCTTGTGCTCATAGCCGCCGCCGGCGAAGGCGTTCAGGGTCGCGCCGTTCCAGTCGGCGCTGTTGGCCAGGACCAGGTCGGCCACGCCGTCGGCATTGGCGTCCGGCGCGATGAAGCGACGATCGCCGGTGAACCAGCCAAAGCCGGCGCCGCCGCCGGCGTTCAGGCGCCAGCCGCCGACCGACCGGCGCCAATAGGCGCCGCCCTGCACGAACGAGGCGGTGGTCTGCTCGCCGACCTTGGCGACGATGTCGTGTTCCTCGACGTTCACATAGGCCAGGGTCAGGCCCAGGGCCCCGCCCGCGTCGCCCATGGCCTCATAGCCGGCCACGAAGCCGAAAGCCTGGTTGTCCGAGCCCGCCGTGTCGCCGGCGTCGCGACGGACCAGCGAGTTGATCTCCTGGATCCACAGGCTGTCAGGACCATAGCGCTCGCCCGGATCGGGCCGCACGGCGGTGGCCGCCGACATCATCTGGTTGGCCGCCTGCAGCGACGAGAACAGACCCTCGCCCTGGTCGGGCAGCATCTGGTCGTAAAGGCCCAGGAAGCCGTCCTTGCCGTTCTGGGCCAGGAAGGCGGTCGACAGGTCTTTATTGTCGCCCAGGGCTGTGAACACCGCGTCATAGGCGCCGGCCTGCGAGCGGCTCATGCCGATCTCGGCGGCCGAGCGGCGACGCACGTCGATATAGACGTTGTTGGCGTCGGCCCGGCTGGAGGCGACATAGAGATAGGGCGAATCGGCCAGAAGGGCCTGGCCGATCGAGCCGACCGTCAGGCTGCCCGCCGAGATCACCGTGTAGGCGGTGGGCTGCTTGACCAGACCGGTCAGGCGGATGCCCAGCTCGGCGCCGCTGGCGATGGTGGCCGCGCCGGACACCTGAAGCCGGGTGTTGGTCCCGGCGGTCGGATCGGCGGTGAACAGGATCTTGCCGGTCGAGCCGACATTGAGGCTGGTGGCGTTGATCGTCGCGGCGTTGGAGATGCCCAGGCTGCCCTTGCCGATCGTGATCGCCAGCTTGCCGTCGGTGTCGGTCAGCGCGCCCAGCACCAGCGAGCCGTTGTCGACCACGAACGTATCGGCGCCGGCGCCGAACGCGATGTCGCCGATGACTGAGCCGTTCAGCACCTTGAAGGTATCCGCACCCAAACCGAAGCGGATCGCGCCCAGCATCGAGGGCTCGTCGCCGTCGTCCACGCCGTCGCCGTCGGCGTCCGGATCGGCCACGCCGTCGGCGCCGTCGTCGCCATCGGTCAGGCCGGCCTGGATCAGGGTCACGCCGGTGGTGTTGCGGCTGACGTCGACGGCCACCGACTTGCCGGTCACCGTCTCGTTGCCGGGCAGAAGGTCCGTATCGTCGGTGTCGGCAGCGTCGTCGGTGGCGACCACCGAGGTCGAGATCTTGCCGTTGTTGGTGATGGTGGTCAGCAGGCCCGAATAGTCGATGACGCCATAGGCATTGCCCTTTTCGCCGCCGACCGTCGAGGTGATCGCCCCGTCGTTGCGGAAGGCGGTCATCGAAGCGCCGGCGTCGATGACGACGGCCCGCGAATCGAAGGCGCCCTCAGACACCGTGAAGACCGACATCGAGCCCTGGTTCCACAGGGTGGGAACGGTGGCCCCGGCCTTGAGCTGCACGCCGGTGGCGTTGGCCTCGTAGGCGCTGGAGGCCAGGGTCGAGGACAGCTTGACGCCGCCTGCCAGGGTGGTGGCCTGGCCGGCATTGCCGCCGATCTGGATAGCCGTGCCGGTAACGCCGTCATAGACGCCGCCGGCGCTGATCGCGCCGCGCACGACCAGGCCATAGGCGTTGTCGCCGGTTCCGACCGCGCCGAGGGTGACGGTGCGGGTGTCGGAGCCGATCAGCAGGGCCGGAGCCGCGCCGAAGGTCGTCAGGGCCGCAGCGCCTTCGCTGGCGTCGGCAATGCCGTCGCCGTCTTCGTCGGCCTTGGTGGTGTCGGTGTCCTTAGGCGGGATGTCCAGCAGCACGCCGCCGGCCACATTGGCGGTGACGCGCACGGCCGAGCCGCCCTGCAGCAGATCGTCGGCGTCCAGCTTGGCGCGGTCCGTCGCGAGCGCGGGGCGGGTGGTGTAGCGGTAGCCGGTGGCGTTGACGCCGCCCTGCACCACAAAGGCGCCGCCGACATCGCCGTCGACCGCGACGCCGACCGAGTTCTTGCCGATCACCGAGACGCCGCCATTGACGGTGACCTTGCCGGTCACGGGGGCGGCGACGCGGATGCCGGCGCCGTTGTCGCCCAGCAGGTTGATCGTGCCGTTATTGGTGAAGTTGCCGGTCAGGGCGCTTTCCAGCGACACGCCGGCCGAAGTGTTGCCCTCGATCGAGATGACGCCGTTGCTCTCATTGACGATGTTGCCGGTGAAGGCGCCGGGGCCCGTCAGGCGGATGCCGTAGCGGTTGGAGCCCGTGGCGAAAGCACCGTCGGTATCGGTGTCGGCATCGGTGTCGGTGGGCGTGTAGTCTTCGTTCAGCGTGATCGCTGCGCCATTGCTGACCGAGCCGGTCGTGCCGCCCAGGATCAGGATGCCGGTCGAGTTGTTGACGCCGACCGTGGCCAGGGTCCCCAGGCTGGTGACCTTGTGATTGCTGTCCAGCGTGATCAGCGCCCCGGACGTGGTCGGCTTGATTGAGCCGTCCGCCGTCACCCTCACGTCGTCGGCCGCGCCATTGTTGGCGGTCGACGTCGCGATCGGCGTTGTACGGGCCGTCGTGACCGAGGTTTCAGCATAAGCGCCAAACGCCAAAGCCAGGAGAGGAGCGGCTGCGACTGTCGCGACCAGGACCTTGCGCTGCATTACGAACAACCACCTCGGATAAGAACCCAGCCCCTAACTTGCGTCACGTTGCGGCGAAATTGCGGTGAGCAACGCCAACGACACGCATTAGAGCGGCCAACCGTCTATCGCATGGCATGCCGGGGCGCCATATCTGGTTCGTCGAATCCCCTCAGCGGCGAAAAACGAGGCACTGGTCCATGTCGCCGGAGAAATATTCAGTTCCCCTGGTCTCGCGGATGCTGGGCGGCGCCGCCTTGCCTCTGATCGTCGGACCCGCCGCGATTCTGACCCTGGCGGCCACCGGCGCGGCACAGATGGGACCGGCTATCGTGGCCGCCATGGCCACGGCCGCAGGCGGGCTCTATCTGAGCGCCAGACACAAGGCGGCGCAGGCGCGCCAGCGTCCGGTCACCACGCTTGCCCCCGTCGCCGAGCGCAGCGGACCGCCCTACGGGGTGATCCTGGAGCGCCTGCCCGATCCGCTGATGGTGATCTCCGCCGAAGAGGCCGACGATCTGACCGGCCGTCGCTTCGTGTTCGCCAACGCCGCCGCGCGCGAACTTTTCCGGATCCAGCGCGAGGGGACCCTGCTGGTCACCGCCGTGCGCAACCCCCGGGTGCTGGAGGCGGTCGACGAGGCCCTGTTCGGTGGCATCGAGCGGGCTGTGGAATATGAGACCGGCGGAACCCAGGGCCGCTCATGGATCGCCTGGGCCCGGCCGCTGAGTGAAGGGCCCGAGGGGGCTCGCTTGGCGATGCTGGTGCTGCGCGACGAGACCGACGCGCGCCGCAGCGAGCGCACCCGCGCCGACTTCCTGGCCAATGCCAGCCACGAGCTGCGCACGCCCCTGGCCTCGCTGTCGGGCTTCATCGAAACCCTGCGCGGCCATGCCAAGGACGATCCCGGCGCGCGCGACAAATTCCTGGGCATCATGCTGGCCCAGGCCGAGCGGATGTCGCGGCTGATCGACGACCTGATGAGCCTGTCGCGCATCGAGCTGAACGAACACATCGCGCCACTGGGCCGGGTGGACCTGGCCATGGCCGCGATCGACGTGATCGACGCCCTGGCGCCCCAGGCCAAGGAAAAGGGGGTCGGCTTCGATCCCATCCTGCCGCCACGCGGCGCGGCCGTGGTCGAGGGCGACCGCGACCAGATCATCCAGGTGGTCCAGAACCTGGTCGACAACGCTATCAAATATACCCCGCGCGACGGTGTGGTGCGGGTCGAGATCTATCCCGGGCTGTCGGCCGACGCGGCGGCGACCCCGCGTGATCCTGGCGCGGCGAGGATGTCGCTGCTGACCCCCGACCACGCGGCCGGCGAGCGCTATGCGGCCCTGCGGGTCACCGACCGGGGGCCGGGCCTGGCCCGCGAGCACCTGCCGCGCCTGACCGAGCGCTTCTACCGTGTCGAGGGCCAGAAGAGCGGCGATCGCTCGGGCACCGGCCTGGGCCTGGCCATCGTCAAGCACATCATGAACCGCCACCGCGGCGGCCTGACGGTCGAGAGCGTGCTGGGCGAGGGCGCGACCTTCGGCGTCTATCTGCCGATGGCCAAGGCCGCGGCCCAGCGCACCGTTGTCGCCGAGGCGCAGGCCTGAGGCCCGCCTCCCGGAGCCTCCGGGACGCGGGCGCCGTCGTCAGAACAACTTGCGGAACGAAACCCGCATCACCCGTCCGCGAGGATCCAGATAGTCCTCCTGATAGGTGATCGGCGTCGTGCCGTCCGGGGCGCGGACCGTCTGGCGGGCGTCGAACAGGTTGTCCACCGAGGCGCTGATCCGCGCGCCCCGGAAGAACGGCTTGCCACGCAGGGCCGGCTGAGCCCCCAGATCGGCGAACAGGCGAAGGTTCACGGTGGTCAGCGCCGAGAACGACAGGTCCTGGGCACCGACCGCGCCCGAGCCGCGAACGACGGTGCCTTCCTGCCAGCGGGCGTTGAAGCTGGCGCCCAGGCCGCTGCGCGAGAGATTGCCCTGGACGTCGATCTGGTTCTTTGGCGAACCGCCGCCCGAACCCAGCGCGGCGCCGTCCAGCAGGTCCAGGGTCGGCAGACCGGGGCGGATGGTGATCTCGTCGGTGAACTTGACGGTGTGGTAGACGCTGATCTGGAACGTTCCCGCGCCGGGTGGCCCGCCGCCCCCGCCAAAACCGCCCCCGCCAAAACCGCCCCCGCCAAAACCGCCCCCGCCAAAACCGCTGCCGCCGAAGCCCCCGCCAGGGCCGCCACGACCTCCAAACCCGCCCGAACCGCCGAAGGCAGCCGCCGCTGACTGGGGTGGCAGGCCCTCGCCGGGCTGGGGACCCGGCTCGGTCGTGGCGCCCGGCTTGCCGGCGGCCTGCGCGGCCTGTCCCGTGGCGGGCGTCGCGCCCGAACCGGAAGCCTGAGACTGGGCCCTTTGGCGCCACTGACCGGGCTGGGGCTGGGGGCCAAACGCCTTGCTGAAGGTAAAGCCGGTGCGCAGCTCGTCGGTCTGGCGGCGGTCGAAATTGATCGGCCGCGCGTCGATCTGGACCAGCCGGCCTGACGCATTGCGCACGAAGCGTTCGGGGAAGGCGTCCTCGATCTGGCTGGTGGCCGTCGGGAAGCTGGAGATCAGGTCGTCGGTCCGGGAATGGGTGTAATTGCTGGTCAGGGTCAGGTTGGTCTTGTCGAACGGCTTGAGGCTGAGGCCTAGCTTGATGACCCGGCCCTCTTCCTCACGCAGCGCGCGATTGCCGCCGGTCAGGCGCGAGATCACCGCCGTCTCGCCGCGCCGGAAGTCATAGACCTGCACGCCGGGGGTCAGCTGCTCGGGATCGCCGATCTGCTGCAGGCTGGGCGCGCCCTGGTCGCGGGTGACCGAGGCGATGATCCGCAGCTTCTCGATGGGGGACCAGTTGGCGCCGTAGCCGAGGGTGGTCAGGGTTCCGAAGTCCGACAGCCTGTCGGCGGCGAGATTCAGGTTCAGCGACAGATTGCCCAGCCCCGGCAGCACGTCGTTGCGTACGCTGGTCAGGGGCAGGTCAAGGTTCAGCTTGGCGCTGCCGATGTCGCGCGACAGCTGGCCTGACCGGGCGACGCCGGCCCTCACCGAATCGCTCTCCAGCTTGACGGTCTCGAACCCGCCCGTGACCGTCGAGGTGACGGCGCCGGCCGCAATGCGCAGCAGGGTTCCGCTGAAATCGCCCTGGACATCGGCCGAGGTCGAGATCGCGTTGGACATGTCGCGATAGGCCAGGCCGCTGATCACCCGCTCGGTGGTGCTGTCATTACTGGCGCGGTCGGCATTGCCGGTGACGCTCCAGCGCCAGCCCTTGACCGCGCCGATCAGGCCGCCGCCCAGATGTCCGGTCAGGCTTTCGGCCTGACGGCGCAGCGGACCGGTCGCCAGCGTGTTGAGGCCCAGCCAGCTGGTGGCGTCGCTGCCCTCGAGGCGGAGGTTGACCGTGCCCGACACCCCGTCCTTGATCGGACGTGAGAACACGCTGTTGACAGCCCAGGTGCTCTGGTCCGGAACCAGGGTTCGGAACATCGCGTCCGAGCGCGGCGGGTCCAGGTCGCGCTCGCTCTCGTACAGGGCGCTCTGGTCGCTGATCTTGGCGTCGACCATCACGCGGGTGTCACGCTGGATGCGCAGGTGGTTGAGCCGGGCGTCGACGGTGTCGGCGCCCCCCGCCTGGGTCGGCAGCTTGGCACCGGCCTCGACCGTGGTGGCGCGGAAGCGGCGGCGCAGGACCAGGTTGATGACCTTCTGGTCGGCGCGATAGCCGTATTTTAGCGCGACCTCCTCGGGCAGGATGTCGACCCGGGCGATGGCCTCGGTGGGAAGGTCGCGCACCTCGCCGAAGCTGGAGATGCGGCCGCCATTGACCAGGATCACCGGACGACCGCCCGCCGCGCCGCCCCGCGCCGACGAGGTCTGGGGCTCCAGGGCGGTGATCAGTTCGGAAACCGTCGAGACGCCATAGGCGCGGATGTCGCGCGGCGACAGCTGCAGTTCCGGCGGAATGTCGCCAATCACTGCGCCGGGCTGCTGGCGCGAGGCGGTGACGGTCAGGGCGTCGACTTCATAGGCGTAGTCGTCCGCCTCGGGCGACGCGACCGCTGCGGCCGGCGTCGTGGCCTGCCGCGCCATGGCCGGGGCGGCCATCAGGGCGGCGCAGGCGCCCAGCATCAGGGCGGTTCGCAAGTGGCGCGCCGCGATGTCGTCGGGCCGGGGGGGCACATAGATGTTCAAGTCAGATCTCCAGACGGTCCCATGGCGCGAAAGAGGGGCGCGCGAAAGACGGCGCGCACCACGACCAGGGCCGGAACGGTCATGCCGGGGCTTCGTTGCGTTGCGATTACAGGACCGCCTCGATCTGTTTCAGCCTGGCCATGTTGGCGGGGCGAGATTGGGGCTGGCCGCTGTCTTTAAACTGTCATTGAAGCGTCGCATAAGCACAGCGCCAGGTGGGCATAGCTCCTTCCGGGCGGGACGACGCGTTGGGCGTCGTCATCGCAACCTCTCGCGCAAGACCCCGCCGCACGCATGCTGACCTGGCTCTCGCTCCTGTTTCTGGCGCTGTTTTCCGGCATCGCCTTCATGCTCGGCAAGCGCCGGGCCGTGGCCAATTCCGGCGGCGCCAAGCGCGTCCTGCATTCGCTTCCCGGCTATTACGGCAGCTACGCCGCCCTCTGGGCCGGGGCGCCGGCCGCCCTGCTCCTGCTGCTGGGCGCGATGTTCGGCGACCGGGTCGAGGATGCCATGCTGCAGGCGCAGCGCCCTGCGATCCTGCAGACCCAGGATGTCGATCGCCAGGCGGTGTTCTTCAGCGACGCCCAGGCCATCGCCCAGGGCATCTCGCCCAGCGAGATCGCCTATGAGGGCGAACTGAAGGTCGCGCTCGACGCCAAGGTCGCCGAGGCCCGCCGCATCGACGCCCTGATCCGCTACAGCGTGCTGGGCCTGGCCGGCGTGGTCGCCCTGGCCGGTTTCCTGCTGGCCTTCCCCCGTCTTTCCGCTGATTTCCGGGCTCGCAACAAGGTCGAGGGCTGGGTTGGCGGCCTGCTGATGGGCTGCTCCATCCTGGCCGTCCTGACCACCCTGGGCATCGTGCTGTCGCTGGTCTGGGAAAGCTGGCGCTTCTTCCAGAGCGTCTCGCCGCTGTCGTTCCTGCTGGGCACCGAGTGGAGCCCGCAGATCGCCATGCGCGAAGACCAGGTGGCTTCGGAAGGCGCATTCGGCGCGGTTCCGCTGTTCGCCGGCACCTTCCTGATCATGATGATCTCCATGACCGTGGCCGCTCCGGTGGGCCTCTACTCGGCGATCTACCTCTCCGAATATGCCAACCGCCCGGTGCGCGCGACCATCAAGCCGCTGCTGGAGATCCTGGCCGGCGTGCCGACCGTGGTCTACGGCTTCTTCGCCGCCCTGACCGTGGGGCCGCTGTTCCGCGCCGGCTTCAACGCCCTGGGCGCCACCATGATCGGCGGCCCGCTGGACGGCGTCGGCCAGTACCTGATGGAAGTTCAGAACCAGATGGCCCTGGTGGCCGGTGTGGTGATGGGCATCATGCTGATCCCGTTCGTCTCCTCGCTGTCGGATGACATCATCAACGCCGTGCCCCAGGCGCTCCGCGACGGCAGCTATGCGATGGGCGCCACCAAGTCCGAGACCGTCAAGAAGGTGGTTCTGCCCGCCGCCCTGCCGGGCATCATGGCCGCCATGCTTCTGGCCATCTCGCGCGCCGTCGGCGAGACCATGATCGTCACCATGGCCGCCGGCCTGCAGGCCAAGCTGACCGCCAATCCGCTGGACACGGTCACCACCGTGACCGTCCAGATCGTCACCCTGCTGACCGGCGACCAGGAGTTCGACAGCCCCAAGACCCTCGCGGCCTTCGGTCTGGGCCTGACCCTGTTCGTCGTGACCCTGGGTCTCAACATCATCGCCCTGCGCATCGTCCAGAAGTATCGGGAACAGTATGACTGACGCCGCCGCCCCCGCTGGTTCGGTTCGCGCCCCGCTGACCGCCGCTCAGATCGCCATGGAAGCCCGCCTCAAGAAGCGCCATAGCGCCGAGAAGTGGTTCAAGGCCCAGGGCCTGATGGCCATCACCATCGCCATGATCTTCCTGGTGGTGCTGGTCGGCCGCATCGTCGGCCAGGGCTACACCACCTTCCAGACCCACACGCTGAGCGTGCCGGTCTATCTGAACCCCGAGCGCATCGATGTCGCCGACCTCGAGGGCGTCAATTATGACTACATCGTCGCCGAGGCGATGATGAAGAAGCTGGGCGTGGTCGATGACGACCTGGGTCTGGTCTCGGGCAAGGTGATGGATCTCACCTCGCGCGACCTGGGCTTCCAGCTGCTCAACCAGCTTAAGGCCGACAAGTCGCTGGTCGGCAAGACCGTCACTGTCACCGGCCCGTTCAAGGCTGACGCCGACCTGTACTACAAGGGCGAGATCAAGCGCTCGACCGTGCAGGAAGACCGCAAGCTGGACGACCAGCAACTGGACTGGCTGGACCAGCTCGAGAAGGACGGTTCGGTCAAGTCGGGCTTCAACTTCGCCTTCTTCACCAATTCGGACTCCACCGAGCCGGAACAGGCCGGGGTGCTGGGCGCCGTGGTCGGCTCGGCCATGATGCTGCTGATCACCGCCCTGATCGCCGTGCCCATGGGCGTGATGGCCGCCGTCTATCTGGAAGAGTTCGCGCCGAAGAACCGCTGGACCGACGTCATCGAGGTCAACATCAACAACCTCGCCGCCGTGCCGTCGATCGTCTACGGCCTGCTGGGCCTGGCGCTATTCATCAACTGGCTGCACGTGCCGCGCTCATCGCCGCTGGTCGGCGGCCTGGTGCTGGCCCTGATGGCCCTGCCTACCGTGATCATCGCCACCCGCTCGGCGCTGAAGGCCGTGCCGCCCTCGATCCGCGAAGCCGCCCTGGGCGTTGGCGCGTCCAAGACCCAGACCGTCTTCCACCACGTGCTGCCGCTGGCCATGCCCGGCGTGATGACCGGCGCCATCCTGTCGCTGGCCCACGCCCTGGGTGAAACCGCGCCGCTGCTGATGATCGGCATGGTCTCGTTCGTGCCCGGCGTGCCCGAGGGCTTCACCGGCGCCGCCACAGTCCTGCCCGTGCAGGTGTTCATCTGGGAGAACGCTTCGGAGCGCGCCTTCCACGAGCGCACCGCCGGCGCCATCATCGTCCTCCTGGTCTTCATGATCGTCATGAACGCCGCGGCCGTTATCCTGCGCCGCCGCTTCGAGCGTCGCTGGTAGAAACATGATCCTGAACCCTTCCGCCCTTCCCCTCGTCCAGGGACACGCCATGACCACCCGCAGCCCCGACGATTCCGTCTCCGCGCCCGTCATCAAGACGGCCTCGGCGCAGACCTATCCGCCGGCCTCGACGCAAGAGATCAAGATCCGCGCCAAGGACGTCAACGTGTTCTACGGCGACAAGCAGGCCTTGTTCGACGTCAACATCGACATCCCCGGCAAGTCGGTCACCGCCTTCATCGGCCCGTCGGGCTGTGGCAAGTCGACCTTCCTGCGCTGCATCAACCGCATGAACGACACCATCCCGTCGGCCAAGGTGTCGGGCGTGATCGCCATCGACGGCAATGACGTCAATCTCAAGAGCGTCGATCCCGTGATCCTGCGCTCGCGCGTCGGCATGGTGTTCCAGAAGCCCAACCCGTTCCCCAAGACCATCTTCGAGAACGTCGCCTACGGTCCGCGCATCCATGGCCTGGCCAGCAGCAAGGCCGAGCTGGAAGCCATCGTCGAGAGCAGCCTCAAGAAGGCCGGTCTGTGGAACGAGGTCGCTGACCGCCTGCACCAGCCCGGCACCGGCCTGTCCGGCGGCCAGCAGCAGCGCCTGGTCATCGCCCGCGCCATCGCCGTCGGTCCCGAAGTGATCCTGATGGACGAGCCCTGCTCGGCCCTGGACCCCATCGCCACCGCCCGCATCGAGGAACTGATCGACGAGCTGCGCAACCAGTTCTGCATCGTCATCGTCACCCACTCGATGGCCCAGGCCGCCCGCGTCTCGCAGAAGACCGCCTTCTTCCACCTGGGCAAGCTGGTCGAGAGCGGCACGACCGAGGAGATGTTCACCAATCCTCGCGACAGCCGCACGCAAGACTACATCACCGGCCGGTTCGGCTAGGGACGACCACGACATGACCGAGCATACCGTCAAATCCTACGGCGAAGAGCTGAACCACCTCACGGCCGAGGTCACCCGTATGGGTGGCATGGCCGAGGCCCAGATCGCCGACGCCGTCGAGTGCATCGCCCGCCGCGACGCCCCCCTGGCCCAGCAGGTCGTCGCCCGCGATGAACGCCTGGACGCCCTGCAGGGCGAGATCGAGCGCAAGGCCTTCAAGCTGATCGCCCTGCGTCAGCCGATGGCCGTGGACCTGCGCCACGCCGTCGCCGCGCTGAAGATCTCGATGAGCCTGGAACGCTGCGGCGACATGGCCAAGAACATCGGCAAGCGCGCCCTGATCCTGACCGACGCCGAGCCCATGACCGCCCTGACCCGCTCGATCGAGCGCATGGGCAAGCTGGTGCAGAGCCGTCTGAAGGACGTGCTGGACGCCTACAGCGCCTCGGACCTGGAACGCGCCAACGGCGTGTGGAGCCGCGACGAAGAGGTCGACGAGCACTACAACGCCATCTTCCGCGAACTGCTGACCTACATGATGGGCGACCCGCGCACGATCAACGCCTGCGCCCATCTGCTGTTCGTGGCCAAGAACCTCGAGCGCATCGGCGACCACGCCACCAACATCGCCGAGATCATTCACTTCGAGATCACGGGCGAGGAGATCGTCTCCAAGCGTCCCAAGCTCGACACGCCGCGCTAAAGGAAACCCAGGCTTTGACTCCGTATGTTCTGGTGGTCGAGGACGAGGACGCCCTGGCCACCCTCCTGCACTACAATCTCGACAAGGAAGGCTATCAGGTCGGCCTGGCCGGTGACGGCGAAGAAGCCCTGACCATGGCCAGCGAGCGCGCCCCCGACCTGGTGATCCTTGACTGGATGCTGCCCAAGGTCTCGGGCATCGAGGTCTGTCGCCGCCTGCGCGGCCGGGCCGAGACGCGCAACGTGCCGATCATCATGCTGACCGCCCGCGGCGAAGAGAGCGACCGGATTCGCGGCCTCGACACCGGGGCCGACGACTATGTGGTCAAGCCGTTCTCGATGGTCGAACTGACCGCCCGCGTCCGCGCGGTGCTGCGCCGGATCCGCCCGGGCCTGGCCGACGACCGCATCACGGTCGGCGACATCATCATCGACCGCGTCGCCCACCGCGTGAAGCGTCTGGGCAAGGAGGTCCATCTGGGCCCCACCGAGTTCCGCCTGCTCGACTATCTGATGCAGCACCCCGGCCGGGTGTTCAGCCGCGAACAACTGCTGGACGCGGTCTGGGGCTCGGACGTCTATGTCGAAGCCCGCACGGTCGACGTCCACATCGGCCGCCTGCGCAAGGCCCTGAACGGCTCGGCCGACGGGGATCCGATCCGGACGGTGCGCTCGGCGGGGTATTCGCTGGATGTTGAGGCGGCTTAGGGGTTAGGCGGCGAGCCGTCGCCAGGCCTCGGGGTCGTTCTGACGAGAGCCCGGGCGCTGGCGCCTGGGCCGATGCCGGCGCGTTCGAGAACAGCGGCGAACCAGCCGCCTCGCGACCTGCCTTGGTCGGTTCACCACAAACCGTCCTGCAACCCGGGACCAGCCGCTGGCCCGGGCTAAGAACACAAGGGCTGCAAGTTCGATGGCAAGCGCGAAATCGACCGCTGCCGCCAACGGGATGAGTTCGGGCGCCACGGCCGCGAAACCCGCGAGCATCAACATCGCGACCACAGAGGCTGCCAGGGCCATCGGACCCCGGTTCAGAGCTCCAGCAGGTTTCTCCACCAAGGCCCTGTGAAGCCCATCGCCAAGCCAGGTCCCCCTGCAGAAGAGGACGAGGGCGAACGCCATAGCGAAAACTACAGTCAGGATGATCATGATCAGCTCCCTTGGTGGGAGGTGGTGATGTGGCTCTGAGTTGCAAGGTGGAGTTGCTCAATTTCGACGTTGATCTCTCACGTCTTCGCCTCGCCTCCCAAGGGTTGAAGGCGCAATGTCACAAGCCGACGCCCCCGCGTCGCGCCAAGCCTTACATCTCTTGGAGGCTGCAGCGTGCCGGTCTGTCCAGGTTGGTCAAGGACTGGCCTGCGGCCAGCCGCTCCGCGGCGACGCGAGAGCGTCGTCCTTGAGCAACCTGGACAGACCGGCGATCGTCTCGCCGTGAGATGTAAGGATGGCTCCCTCCGGCGCGGAGGCGGCGCGCACGGAACCCCTCTCTTTTTGAGAGAGGGAGGGGCCCGCCGCCGCAGGCGGTGGGAGGGTGAGAGGTTTCACCGCCGGCCGGAGAAATCTCGATTCCTGTCGTTGAGCGCGCAGGGCGCCCAAGGCCATGCTCTGCCCATGGACAAGACCGCCAACGCCCGTCGCCTTCGCCGCAACCAGACCCTGGCCGAGAAGACGCTCTGGACCCTTGTCCGTAACCGCCGCCTGGGCGGGTTCAGGTTTCTGCGGCAGGTCGCGATTGATCGATACTTCGCGGACTTCGTCTGCGAAGCGGCCAAGGTGATCGTGGAGCTGGACGGCGCGGCCCATGAGGGGCGCGAGGACTATGACGAGCGTCGCACCCAGACGCTGGAGCTGTATGGCTATGTTGTGATGAGGTTTCCTAACGCGCGGGTGCTGGCCGACCCCGGCGGCGTGTCGGAGGACATCCTGGCGGTGCTTCGTTCGGACAGGGTGTAACCTCTCACCCTCCCACCGCTTCGCGGCGGGCCCCGCCCTCTCTCAAAGAGAGAGGGGTTCCGTGCGCCGGCCTCTATCCCCGTGCCCGCTCGGGTATAACCGCCCCCCGCCCCCAACGAAATCAACGCCCTGACCGCCCCACCCAGCGTCACGATCCAAAATCGACGCAGCCCCCCGCAAACCTCCCGCATAATCATCCTCGTCCCGCCACTGGGGAGGCCGTCCAGCTGGCGACCTGACGGGTGGCGGGGGTGGTTGTGCGGGTCGTGCTCGCCTGACCGTTGTCGAAGGACCCGCTCGGGTCTGGTCGGCGGAGCGTGGCTAGCCCCTCATCGGGGAGGCGGGCGCTCCGGACCGGGCCCCAGCCTCGCGGGACACCCCTTCGGCGACGGCGGCGAGCACTCCAGGCGCGGACTGAAATCGCCCGCGCGGTCCGGAGGGGTCGCTATCCCTTCCGCCCGCCAGGGGCCTAGCTACCGGAGCGGGTTAAAACCCCGCCAGCCCGGCGATGCTCCTGACCAACAACCGCGCGGAGCGCTCCGGCCACGGCCGAAACGGTACTCCACGACAACCCCATCCGGGCCTGGCCCGGACGCTCCGCCGCCTCCCCACACTTGCCGCTCAAACCGGCGAGGATGCGAACCCGTGCGCGGGGCGCCTTGACCCCGCCGCCCTCTGGTTCCACACCCCGGCCTCATGGAAAAGCTGAACATCCTCCTCGTCGGGTCGGGCGGGCGCGAGCACGCCCTGGCCTGGAAGATCGCGCAATCGCCGCTGTGCGGACGCCTTGTGGCCGCGCCCGGCAATCCGGGCATGGCGGCGGTCGCGCAGCTGTGCGCGGTCAAGGTGCTGGACGTCGAGGGGCTGGTCGCCCTGGCCCAGGAGATCGCCGCCGATCTGGTGGTGGTCGGCCCGGAATCGGCGCTGGAGGTTGGCCTGGCCGACCGTCTGGCCGAAGTCGGCATCCCCTGTTTCGGCGGCAGCCAGCGGGCCGCGCGGCTGGAGACCTCTAAGGCCTTCACCAAGGACTTCTGCGCCCGCCACGACCTGCCGACGGCGGCCTATGGCGTGTTCACCGACGCCGCCTCGGCCGGCGCCTTCCTGGATACGCTGGCCGCCCCCTTCGTGATCAAGGCCGACGGCCTGGCGGCCGGCAAGGGCGTGGTCATCGCCGCCGACCGGGTCCAGGCCGACGCCGCCGTGCTCGATATGCTGGGCGGCCGGTTCGGCACGGCCGGGGCGCGGGTGGTGATCGAGGAATTCATGCACGGCGAGGAAGCCTCGCTGTTCGCGATCTGCGACGGCAAGACGGCGATGCTGTTCGGCGCCGCCCAGGATCACAAGCGCGCCTATGACGGCGACGAAGGCCCCAATACTGGCGGCATGGGCACCTATTCGCCGCCGCCCGTCCTGACCGACGCCCTGGTCCGCCAGGCCTGGATCGAGCTGATCGAGCCCACCGTCCGGGGCATGGCCGCCGAGGGCAATCCCTATGTGGGCGTGCTGTATGCCGGCCTGATGCTGACGCCGACCGGGCCCAAGCTGGTCGAATACAATGCCCGCTTCGGCGATCCCGAATGCCAGACCCTGATGCTGCGCCTGCAAAGCGATCTCGTGCCGCTGTTGCTGGCCGCCGCCAAGGGCGAACTGGCCGGGGCGGCCAAGCCGGTGTGGCGCGACGAGGCGGCGATCTGCGTGGTGCTGGCGGCTGAAGGCTACCCCGACGCGCCGGTGACCGGCGGCCGGATCCAGGGCGCCGATGCTGATTTCGGCGCCGGGGTCGTGGTCTTCCACGCCGGTACATCACGCGAGTTCGAAGGGCGACTGGTGGCGGCCGGCGGCCGGGTGCTGAACGTCTGCGCCCTGGGGGCGACCCTGCTTGAGGCGCGCGAGGCGGCCTATGCGGCGATCGAGACCATCAGCCTGCCGGGCGGGTTCTATCGCCGCGATATCGGCTGGCGGGCGCTCTGAAGTCCTCCCCCTAGCGGGGGAGGTGTCGCCGCAGGCGACGGAGGGGGAAGTGCTGCTGGCTCGGCGGGGTCTTCCCCCACCGGCCTGACGGCCGCCTCCCCCTTCAGGGGGAGGATCGATGCTTGCACCCCGCGCCCCACCCTCTAAACTCCCGTTCAAACAAGCGTTGGGGAGAAATCGCATGGCTGAAGCCGAGTCCGCCCAGGATCTGAATTCGGGCACCAAGCCGGTCGATCCGCGCCATGCGATCGACGAGGGCAAGCTGGCCGCCTGGCTTGCGGCCCATGTCGAGGGCTTCACAGGTCCGCTGGAGGTGCGCCAGTTCAAGGGTGGCCAGTCCAACCCGACCTATCAGCTGGTCACCCCGACGAAGAAATACGTCCTGCGCCGCAAGCCGCCGGGCAAGCTCTTGCCCAGCGCCCACGCGGTGGACCGCGAGTTCAAGGTGATCTCGGGCCTGAACAAGGCCCACTTCCCGGTCGCCAAGGCCTACGCCCTGTGCATGGACGAGGACGTGCTGGGCACGATCTTCTACGTGATGGACAATGTGGAGGGCCGCATCCTGTGGGACGGCACCTTGCCCGACTATCAGCCGGCCGAGCGCCGGGCGATCTATGAAGCCGAGATCGACACCCTGGCCGCCCTGCACAATGTGGATTACGCCGCCGTGGGCCTGGCGGACTATGGCAAGCCGGGCAACTATTTCTCGCGCCAGATCGACCGCTGGACCAAGCAGTACAAGGCCTCGGAGACCTCGAACCTCGAGGACATGAACAGGCTGATGGCCTGGCTGCCGACCACGGCCCCGGAGGATGATCGCACCTCGATCGTGCACGGCGACTATCGCCTCGACAACATGATCCTGCACGCCACTGAGCCCAAGGTCGTGGCGGTGCTGGACTGGGAGCTGTCGACGCTGGGCAATCCGCTGGCCGATTTCAGCTACTTCCTGATGAACTGGGTGATGCCGTCCGACCAGCGCGGCGGCCTGTCCGATGTCGAGGACCTGGAAGCCTATGGCGTGCCGACCATCGAGCAGGCCGTGGCCCGCTACTGCAAGGCCACCGGCCGCGACGGCCTGCCCAATCTGGACTGGTACTTCAGCTACAACCTCTTCAGACTGGCCGGCATCTGCCAGGGCATCGTCGGCCGCGTTCGCGATGGCACCGCCGCCAGCGCCCATGCGCAGACAATGGAAGCGCGTGTGCCGGTTCTGGCCAGGGGGGCCTGGACCTTTGCACAGAAGGCGGGGGCCTGAGACCTTGATGCGTCAACTGTTCGCGGGCGTCTGCGCCCTGGCTGTGACCGGGGCGCTGTCTGGCGCCGCCTGCGCCGAAACCCTGTTCGTCCAGGCCGGCAAGCTGCTGGCCGATCCGGCCACCGGCAAGGTCGAAACCGCCAAGACCCTGGTGCTTGATGGCGGCAAGGTCGTCCGCATCGTCGACGGCTATGTCTCCGAACCCGGCGGCAGGGTCGTGGACCTGAAGGACAGCTTCGTCCTGCCGGGCCTGATCGACAGCCACGTCCATCTGACCGGCGAGCAGAACCCCAATGCGCGGCTGGAAGAGGTCACCCAGTCGTCGGCCGACCAGGCGATGGTCGGGGCCGGCTTTGCGCGCAAGACCCTGATGGCCGGCTTCACCACCGTGGCCGATCTGGGCGCCGACAACGCGGCGGTCTTCGCGCTGCGGGGGGCGGTCAAGCGCGGCGACGTGATCGGGCCGCGCATCCTGGCCTCAGGCTCGGCGGTGTCGATCCATGGCGGCCACGGCGACGTCAACGGCTTCAGCGAAGAGGTCATGCACGCCCTGCGGCCGGGCTCGGTGTGCTCGGGCGCTGACGATTGTCGCCGGGCCGTGCGCGAGCAGGTCTGGCGCGGGGCTGACATCATCAAGATCACCGCTACCGGCGGGGTGCTCTCCAATACGGCGGCGGGCCTGGCCCAGCAGTTTTCGGGCGCCGAGCTGGAAGCCATCGTCGACGCCGCCCACCGCATGGGCCGCAAGGTCACCGCCCACGCCCACGGCGTCGACGGCATCAACGCCTTCCTGAAAGCCGGCGGCGACTCCATTGAGCACGGCACCTATCTCGACAATGAGAGCATCGCCCTGTTCAAGAAGAACGGCGGCTATCTGGTGCCGACCCTGATGGCGGGCGATTTCGTCTATCGGGTGGCCTCGGGTCCCAAGAACTTCCTGACCCCCGCCCAGACCGCCAAGGCGCTGGACGCCGGTCCCAAGATGCTGGCCATGGCCCGCCGGGCCCACGAGGGCGGCGTCAAGATCGCCTTCGGCACCGATAGCGGCGTCTCGGCCCACGGCGACAATGCCGGCGAGTTCGCCCTGCTGGTCAAGGCCGGCCTGACCCCGCTGGAAGCCATCCAGACCGCCACCGTCAACGCCGCCGCCCACTTCGACCTCTCGGCCGAGATCGGCTCGCTGGCCCCCGGCAAGGCCGCCGACCTGATCGCGGTGAAGGGCGACCCGCTCACGGACGTGACCGTGCTGCAGAGCGTGACGTCGGTGATCAAGGGCGGGGCTGTGGTGAAGTAGGCTGATCAAGTCCTGCCCCTGAAGGGGGAGGAGATCGCGAAGCGATCGGAGGGGGAAGTGCTGCTGCCTCGGCGGCGTCTTCCCCCGCCGGCCTGACGGCCGCCTCCCCCTTCAGGGGGGGGGATCTTCCTACCTACAGACCCGCCTTCGCCAGCACGGCCGCCAACGCCGCCTCGTCCTCGAACCTGGCCCGCACCGGCCACGGCGTGACCTTGGCGCGCCAGGCGGGCGACAGTCGCACCCAGTCCTTTTCGGTGGTGACCAGACCGGCGTCGAACAGCGCGGCGCGGTCGGCCAGCATCTTCAATGTGCCTTCGTCATAGACCCCATGATCGGGGAACGGCGCGAAGTCGACCAGCTTGCAGCCGGCGGCCAGCAGGGCGCGCTCGACCTTCCACGGCTTGCCCACCCCGGCGAACCCCAGCTGGGGACCCTGCGGCGGACGGCCGACCGGTTCCAGCCGGGCAACCAGCACCGGCTTGTCGCCGAACAGGGCCAGCAGGGCCGGATCGCCGGCGGGCAGGTCGGCGGGCAGCAGCAGCACCACGGCGTCGGCCCGGGCCAGTCCGACCTTCAGCGGCTCGCGCATCGGCCCGGCCGGGAACACCTTGCCATCACCGAACGGCCACTCGTCGTTCCGCGTCTCGCCATCGACCACGATCAGCGACAGCGCCTTGCGGACGTCCGGATTCTGGTGGCCGTCGTCCATGACGATCGCCTGGGCCCCGGCGGCCGAAGCGGCGCGGGCTCCGGCCACCCGGTCTCTGGCGATCCACATCGGAAAGTCCTGGGCCAGCATCAGCGGCTCGTCGCCGACATCCAGGGCGGTGTGGCGCGCGCTGTCGACCCGGGTCGGGCCCTTGTCCTTGCCGCCATGACCCCGGGCCAGGCCGTGGGCCTGAAGGCCGCGCTGGCTCAGGGTCAGCAGCAGTTCGCGGACTATGGGCGTCTTGCCCGTTCCGCCCACTGTGACATTGCCGACGCAGATCACCGCCGCGCCGATCTCGCTGCCCGGACCCTTGGCGATGCGTCGGGCGGTGGCGGCAGCCCAGATCCACGACAACGGGGTCAGCAGGGCGCGGGTGACCGGCGAAGGTGCGCCGGACTTCACGTACCACCAGCGGGGCGTCGACAGCTTCATGGGACAAGCTCGATGATGCGGGTCAGGCCGGCGCGGGCCTCGCCGTCGCGGGTCTCGACAAAGGCCGCCGCGCGCTGGGCCCGGAGCTTGCCGGCGGCGGGATCGGCCAGGGCGGCGGCCAGGCGTTCGGCGAGCACGCTCTCGTCGGCCAGGGCCATGCCGTCGATGGCGGACAGCTCGGCAAAGGCCGTCAGCCAGTTCTCGACATGCGGACCCGAAAGGATCGGACAGGACAGCCGCGCCGGCTCCAGCGGATTATGGCCGCCTATGCCGGGAACCAGACTGCCGGCCACCAGGGCCAGGTCGGCCAGCCGGAACCACAGGCCCAGTTCGCCCAGGGTGTCGGCGACCAACACCTGAGCCGGCGCCGCATGGGGATCGGCGCTCCGCAGGTTGGCGGCCAGGCCGCGCGTTCTCGCCATCTCGACGATGGCCGGGCCGCGCTCGACATGGCGGGGCACTATGACCAGACGCGCCTGACCCGGCAGGGCGGCGAAGGCGTCCAGCACGATCTCGTCCTCGCCCGGATGGGTGCTGGCGGCCAGCACCAGGGGCTGGCCTTCGAGCGCCGTCTTCAGGCGGGCCAGCTCGGCGTCGTCAGCCGGCAGAGGCGCGGCCCCGAACTTCAGGTCGGCCTCGCCGGACACGGTCCCGCCCAGGCTGGCGAAGCGGCCGGCGGCCCGGCCGTCCTGGGCCAGGATCAGGTCGAAGCCGGAAAACAGCCGGTGGGCCGCGAACGGCCTCGTCTTCCAGCCGTCGAAGCTCTTGTCCGACAGCTTGGCCGAGACCAGGGCCAGCCGCGTCCCGGCCGCCTTGGCGGCCAGCAGCAGGTTGGGCCACAGCTCGCTCTCGACGAAGACGGCCAGGTCGGGCCGCCAGTGGCCGATGAACCGCTCGGCCCCGCCGGGCGTATCGACCGGCGCGAACTGGTGGATCACGCCCTTGGGCAGCCGCTGGGCCAGAAGTTGCGCCGAGGTCACGGTGCCAGACGTCACCAGCAGGGCTGCGTCCGGCCGCTCGGCCCGCAGGCGTTCCACCAGCGGCAGGATCGACAGGCTCTCGCCGACGCTGGCGCCGTGCAGCCAGACCAGCCGACCTGGCGGGCGTGGCAGTGCTGGCCGGGCCAGGCGCTCGTGCAGGCGGGCCGGATCTTCCTTGCCCGTGGCGGCCCGGCGCTTCAGCAGCAGCGGCGCGAAGGGCTCCAGCGCCGTCGTGGCGACGCGGTAGAGGGCGAGTGAGAGCGGAAGGCTCACACCACGTCCGCTGGCGCCAGGCGGCAGGCATGAGCGCCGGCGCTGTGCTCGATCTGCACGGTGGCATGACCGATCTTGAACTGGCTGTTCAGCGCCGCGCAGACCTCGTGCAGGAATTCGTCGTGATCCTCGCCGGCGGGGCGGACCACGTGGGCGGTCATGGCCGTCTCGGTCGTGCTCATCGCCCAGATGTGCAGGTCGTGCACCTCGACAACGCCGGGACGGGCGGCCAGCCAGTCGCGGACCTTGGCGGGGTCGATGCCGCGGGGAGCGGCGTCCAGGGCCATGTCCAGCGAGTCGCGCAGCAGGCCCCAGGTGCCCAGGACGATCACGGCGACGATCAGCAGGCTGGTCACCGAGTCGATCCACAGCCAGCCGGTCAGCATCATCAGCAGGGCGGCAAGCACCACCCCGGCCGACACAGCGGCGTCGGAGGCCATGTGCAGGAAGGCGCCGCGGGCGTTCAGGTCGTCCTTGGAGCCGCGCATGAACATCAGGGCGGTGGCGGTGTTGATCACGATGCCTATGGCCGCGACGATCATCACCGGGCCGCTCTCGACCGGGGTCGGGGCGGCAAAGCGGCGAATGGCTTCCCAGGCGATGGCGCCGGTGGCGGCCAGCAGCAGGGCGGCATTGGCCAGCGAGGCCAGTACCGTGCCCTTGCGCAGGCCATAGGTGTGGCGACCGCTCGGCGCGCGCTTGGCCAGGGTCGCCGCCCCCCAAGCCAGGATCAGGCCCAGAACGTCCGACAGATTGTGACCGGCGTCGGCCAGCAGGGCCAGCGAGTGCGTAAAGAGGCCCGCCGCGAACTCGACCAGCACAAAGCCAAGGTTCAGCGCGGTGCCGATGGCGAAGGCGCGGCCGAAGTCCTTGGGGACGTGATGGTGATGGCCGTGCCCGTGCGAATGGCCATGCCCGTGGTCGTGAGCGTGGTCATGTCCATGAGCGTGATCATGGTGATCGTGAGCGTGGCCCGAATGGTCGTGCGGCATGGCCCTACATCCCACCATGGACGGGCTGGATCAATGGCGGACCGGCGCCCCGTCCGTTTCGCCGACGATCTGTTCGGCCCGGCGCGACACGGCCGACAGACGCTGGCCCCAGGCCTCGGCCAGGGCGTCAGGATCGTCCTCGCGGCCGGCGGTGGCCGGCCCGTCCCAGACCATGGCCGCTCGGGCGAAGGGCAGGGGGATGATCGTGCGGTCCCAGGTGCCCAGACGCAGGCAGGGCTTCATGGCCACGCCGACGAACAGCACCGGCGCGCCGCTGACCCGGGCCAGGGCCACGGCGCCCTTCTGCAGCACCTCGACCGGACCGCGCGGGCCGTCGGGCGTGATGGCCATGGCCCCGCCGTCCTTCACCCACTTGACCATGTCGCGGAAGGCCTGCTCGCCGCCCTTGTTCTTGGCGGTGTCGGTCTTCTTCAGAGACGAGCCGCGAATCGAGGGCAGACCCAGACGGGCGATGACCCGGGCGATGAATTCGCCGTCCCGCGACTGGCTGACCAGAACCCGGATCTCAGGCTTGTCGGCGCCTTGCGGCCAGGTCGCCGGGCCGACGGGAACGCGAGAGTGCCACAGGGCCAGGATCACGCCGGAGCGCTGCGCGAGAGCCCTGGCCTGGACGTCGGTCGCGATCTGCTGACCCTCTCGCGTCCAGCGCAGGGTGCGATAGGTCAGGGCCAGATAGCCCGACATCAGATTGACCAGCAGGCTCATCACCCACGGCGAGCGCAGGGGCCTCACGCGGCGTCCTCCGGCGCATGGTCCAGGTCCTGGGCCTTGGCGAGGCGGGCATAGAGCCCCTTGGCGCGCACCAGTTCGGCGTGGGTTCCGGTCTCGATCACCTGCCCCCTGTCGATCACATAGATGCGGTCGGCGCCCTTCACGGTCGACAGGCGGTGGGCGATCAGGATGGTGGCGCGGCCGGCCATCAGCCGCTCCAGGGCGATCTGGACCTGGGCCTCGCTCTCGGTATCGAGCGCGCTGGTCGCCTCGTCCAGCAGCAGGATCGGGGCGTCCTTCAGGAAGGCGCGGGCGATGGCGATGCGCTGGCGCTGGCCGCCCGACAACCGCGCTCCGGCCTCGCCGACGCCGGTGTCATAGCCGTCGGGCAGGGCGCTGATGAAGTCATGGGCCGCGGCCTGCTGGGCGGCGGCGATGATCTGCGCGTCGGTCGCCTCGGGCCGGGCATAGGCGATATTGGCGCGGATGGTGTCGTCGAACAGGAAGGGCTCCTGGGTGACCAGGGCGATGCGGTCGCGCAGGGAGGCCAGGGTCACCGAGCGCACGTCGTGGCCGTCGATGGTCACCGCGCCGGCGGTCACATCGTAGAAGCGCGGGATCAGGTTGAGGATCGAGCTCTTGCCGCCGCCGGACGGACCGACCAGGGCAACCGTCTCGCCGCGCCGGGCCTGCAGCGACACATCCGTCAGGGCCGGGATGTCGCCGCCATAGGAGAAGCTCACGCCCTTCAGGGCGATGGCGCTGTCGCCGGGCGGCAGGGGGCGGGCGTCGGCGGGATCGATGATGGTTGGGGCGACGTCCAGGGCCTCGAACAGCCGGCGGGCGGCGGTCAGGCCCTCGCTGAACACCGTCTGCAGATTGGCGACCTGGCGCAGGGACTGGGCGGCCATCAGCAGGGCGCTGAGGAAGGCGAAGAAGGCGCCGGCGGTGATGTCGCCGGTCGTGGCCCGCCAGCCGGCATAGACGAAGACCCCGGCGGTGATCAGGGTGGTGAAGGTCTCGGTGGCCGGCGCGGCCATGGCCCGGGCGTTGGAGCCCTTGATCAGGTGATGCTGGCGGCGGTCGACCACGGCGGCGACGCGGGCCTCCTCATAAGCCTCGCGGTTCTCCATCTTGACGATCTTGACCCCGTCCAGGCTCTCCATGATCGCGGTCGACAGGTTGGAGGTCTCGCCCATGGCCCCCTTTGCGGCCTTGGTCGTCTTTCTCGAAAATTGCCGCATGATCAGGCTGGCGACCGGGGCGATCACCAGCACCCCGGCGGCCAGGAGCGGGTCGAGGCTGAACATCACCGCCAGGGCCCCGATCACGGTCAGGAACTCGCGGGTGTAGTTGACGACGCCGCTGGTCGCCGCTTCGCGGATCAGGCTGGCGTCGTACAGCACGGATGAGACATAGGAGCCCGAATGGGCGGCGCGCAGCCGGGCCAGGTCCGAGCGCACCAGCTTGCCGAACAGCTGCACCTGCACGTCGCCGACCACGCCATTGCCGATCCGGTTGATGAAGGTCGCCTGCAGCACCTGGAACAGGCCGCGCAGGATGGCGATCACGGCGATGGCGGCGGGAATGGCCAGGATCGCGCCGGGGCGCGGGTTGGTGATCAACTGGTCCACGGCGGGCTGGATCATCCGCGTCAGCTGGGCGCTCAGCCCGGCCACGATGGCGGCGCTGACCATCGAGACGCTCAGGCCCTTCCAGCGCGGCTGCAGATAGTCGCGCCAGATCCGCATCGCGAGGGCGCGGTTGGTCGCTTGCGGCGGGGCGGCGTCAGTCATGGGCGAGGGGTCGGATGTCACGGGCGGGCTGTCAAGGACGCGGGCGCATCACCAGGCGCGGAAAATCCGCCTACGTTTTGCAATTGGCGGCGGTCCATCCTACCTAGGCGCGGACTTTGAGGGGATCGCCACTTGGCCGGATTCGACCTTTCCACCCGCTGGGGGCGGTTGCGCACCTATCTCCACTACATGTGGAACGACCACGCCTATCTGCGGGTCGGCTTCTCCAACGCCCACTGGGTCAGCCCGGAGCTGGTGCGCGCCAATCAGCCATGGCCGTTCCAGCTGGCCTGGTGGAAGAAGCGGGGCATCAAGACCATCGTCAATCTGCGCGGCGGTTTCGACGGCAGCTTCTACGCCCTCGAAAAGGACGCCTGCCAGCGGCTGGGCCTGAACCTGGTCGATTTCACCATCACGTCGCGAGAGGTCCCGATTCGCGAGCGGGTGCGCGGGGCCAAACTCTTATTCGAAACGCTCGAATATCCGGCCCTGATCCACTGCAAGTCGGGCGCTGACCGGGCCGGGATCATGAGTGTGCTCTATGCCCACTATCGCCTTGGCCTGCCGATCCGCGAGGCGATGAAGGAGCTGTCGCCGCGCTATCTCCACATCAGGGCCGGCAACACCGGCGTTCTGGACTATGTCTTCGAGCAGTATCTGGAGCGCGGCGAGCCCAAGGGTCTGAGCTTCACCGACTGGGTCGAGAGCGACGACTACGATCCCGTGGCGATGAAAAAGACCTTCCGGGCCGGGATGCTGGGGAAGCTGCTGACCGACAAGCTGCTGCGTCGGGAGTAGGGGCCCATCCTCCCCCTGACGGGGGAGGCGGCCGCAGGCCGGTGGGGGAAGACCGCAACGCGTGTGCCGTCTATTCCCCCTCCGTCGGCTTTGCCGACACCTCCCCCAGAGGGGGAGGATCTGAAATCAACCCAGGCTCGGATCCATCAGCTTGTGGGCGTGGATGATGAAATAGCGCGCGTGGGCATTGTCGACCGTGGCCTGGGCCTTGGCCTTCCAGGCCTTGTGGGCGTCGCTATAGGTGGCATAGGCCCCGACAAACTCGACCTGGGAGAGATCGCGGAACTCGATGTCGGAGACATCCTTCAGTTCACCGCCGATGACGAGATGGAGAAGCTGCTTGTCGGGCATGATGGGGCACGTTCCTGCGAGGAATTGTCGTTAGGGAAGGTCGATATGCCCGACACGGTTAAGGATCAATGGCGCAAGCGCCGCATTGGCGCAAACCAGGCTCGGAACCAGCGGAATAGGGCGATTATAGCTGAAACCCTGACCTTTGTGGTCCGTCAGCCAGGCACCGGTCTCAGCCCGGATCAGGTCGGCGGCGGCCACATCCCACTCGCTCTTGGGTGACAGAGCGATGGCGGCGTCGAACGCGCCGGCGGCCACCAGGCAGATGCGGTAGGCGATCGAGTTGCGGGCCTCGATGCGCATCGGCGGCCAGGGCGTGCGCCAGCCCGGATAGGCGAACATCTTGGCGTCGCCCAGCATGGCCGCGCCGTCGAGGGTGGCCGTCAGGCTGGGGGTGATCGGCGCGCCGTTCAAGGTGGCCCCGCCGCCGGCCATGGCGGCATAGGTCTCGCTCAGGGCCGGGGCATGGACCACGCCCGCGACCGGCTTGCCATTCTCGACCACGGCGATCGAGACGGCGAACCAAGGCTTGTCCTTCATGAAGGCGGCGGTGCCGTCGATCGGATCGACCACAAACTGGCGCGTCGTGGTCAGGCGGGCCGGGTCGTCGATCGTTTCCTCCGACAGCCAGCCATAGTCGGGCCGGGCGGCGCGCAGGCGATCCTTCAGCAGGGTATCGACCGCCAGGTCGGCGTCGGTGACCGGCGAGCCACCTTCCTTGGACCAGATCTTCAGACCACCGGCCCGGGCCTTGAGGGCCAGTTCGCCCGCTTCGCGCGCAGCGTCGAGGATCAGGTCCAGATCGGTCATTTGCCGGCGATCGCCAGCCCGTCGACCAGGATGGATGGCGCGTTGTTGGCGCCGCGCATCTCCAGGTCCGAGCCGGGGATCAGACGGGCATAGATGTCGATCAGGTTGCCGGCCACGGTGATCTCGGTGACGGGACCGGTGATCTCGCCGTTCTCGAACCACAGGCCCGAACAGCCCACGGACCAGTCGCCGGTATTGCCGTTCAGGGAGGGGCCAAACATCGAGGTGACCAGCAGGCCCGTTCCGGCGTCGGCCATCAGGCCTGCCTGGTCGCGCGTGCCGGTCGAAAGGGTCAGGTTGCTGGTCGAGACGCCGGATGGTCCCGCTAGGCCGCGCGAGGCGTGGCCGGTGGTTTCCAGGCCCAGCTGCCGGGCGCTGCTGGTATTGAGCAGCCAGGTGGTCAGCATGCCGTCGTCGATCAGGGCGCGGCGCACGGTGGGCACGCCCTCGTCGTCAAAGGGCGCGGAGCCCAGGCCGCGCACGCGGTGCGGATCCTCAACCAGGCTGACGCCTCTGGCAAACACCTGCTGGTTCAGCCTGTCCTTCAGGAACGAGGAACCGCGGGCGATCGACGGGCCCGAGATGGCGCCCAGCAACGGGCCGATCAGCGACATGGCCAGGCGATTCTCGAAGATCACCGGGGCGGTGGTCGAGGCGATTTTCCGGGCGTTGAGGCGGGCCACGGCAGAGCGCCCGGCCTCGTGACCAATATCGCCCGCGCCGGGCAGGTCAGCGAAGTGACGGGCTGAACGGCCTTCGCCGCCACGCTCCATGCCCGCGCCCTCGCCGGCGATGGCCGAGCAGGACAGCGAGTGGCCGGTGGCGGCGTGGCTACCGGAGAAGCCGTCGCTGGTGACCAGCCGCCAGGAGGCCGAGCTCCAGCTGGCAGAGCCGCCATCGGAATTGGTCACGCCGTCGACCGAGCGCGCGGCGTCCTCGGCCAGGCGGGCCTGGCCCTCCAGCGCCTCGGCGGTGGGCTCATAGACGTCGATCAGGTCGAGGTCGGGGAATGGCCCCCTGGCCAGGCGCTCGCGCGGGGCCAGGCTGGCATAGGGGTCTTCGGGGGCCAGGCGGGCCATGGCCACGGCGCGTTCGATCAGCTTGGCGCGGGCCTCGCTGGAGATGTCCGAACCGGAAACCGTGGCGCTGCGATTGCCGACGAAGACGCGCAGGCCCAGATCCCGGGCCTCCTCGCGCTCGACTTCTTCCAGCTCGCCAAGGCGAACGCTGACGGAAAGGGATTGCCGTTGGGCAAAGACAGCCTCGGCCGTATCGGCGCCGGCCTTGAGCGCGGCCGAGACCATGTCGTTCAGCAGATTATCGTCCATGGGGTCTTATGGACGAGGGCGACGGCCCCGGGCAAGCGCGGCGCGCTTGCCGCATCAGGCGATGGCGTAGAACATCAGCGCCACGCCCATGAAGATATAGGCGATCCAGGTCGCCACCATGCCAATGGCGCGCGGGATCGAGGCGCCGCCGCTGTTGGACAGGCCCACGGCGTGAACCAGACGGCCGGAGAACAGCACGAAGCCCGCCACGTGGATCGCCAGCGGCGGGGCCTCGACCACGGCCAGCACGACGATCGCCATCAGGGCGGTGGGGATATATTCGCTGGCATTGCCAAAGGCGCGGATCGCGCGGGCCAGTTCGGGAATGCCCTCGTCGCCCAGGGCCACCTTGTGCTTCTGGCGCAGGCGCACAACCAGCAGCGAAAGGGTCAGCATAAGGAAGACATGCAGCCCCACCCAGAGGGCGGCGGCGTGACCCGAAGTGATCGTATCCATCAGAGAACCTTGCAATATCAAACACGCCGGGCGCGCGAGGCGGCATAAAAGCCCTCTCGCGCGCCGGCATGCAAGCGATCTGCTCTAGTGGGCGAGTTCCCGGGCGATCGGATAGAGCAGGTGGCGGTCGTCATAGAAGGGCGTGCGGCGATAGAACCAGCCAAGGCGCGCCTCCGGATCGGCGGCGAATTTCGGCTCGGCGACCAGCTTGGCCTCGAACTCGGCCTTCAGCGCGGGGTCGGCCGCCAGCATCTTTTCGGCCAGGGGCGCGATGGCGTAGCCCTCGATATACTCGACGCGGCTCAGCACCTCGGGAAGCATGCCCCAGGCAAAGAAGCTCTCGCTGGACTGCGGCTCCAGCAGCAGCACGGCCAGATCGCCCAGCGGCTGGTCGGTCGGCACGCGCACCGAACCCACCGGGAACGTCCAGTCGCGCGTCTCGGCCTTGACCTGGCTGACGCTGATCTGGACGTGGCCTTCATTGGCGCGGGTCGCCAGCTTGGGGTCGGTCAGGCGCAGCATTTCGACCGACAGGGTCTTGGACGCGCTCAAGGGCTCCACCTTAAGCCCGTGCAGTTTCAGCCGTTCGATCAGGTCCTTGCGATAGCTGGGCACCCAGTAGGCGACCGGGCGCTTCAGGGTCAGGGTCGGGCGTGAGCCGTAGAAGGGCAGGGACCAGACCTGCGGATCGGGCTGGCCCAGCCAGCGGATCTCGGTGCGGCCGGAAGCCGGGCTCTCATAGGTTTCGTACAGGATGCCCTTGAAGGCGCGGGTGGCGCTGGGCTTGTCCTCGGCGACGAAGTTGGCCGGGATTTCGGCCGGGCGCAGGGCGCGGTCCTGATTGATGGCGGCGCGCAGGCTGTCGCCCTTCTGCGCCAGCAGCTTCATCGCCGTTTCCAGGAACACATAGGTTCCCAGCACCCGTTGGGCGTGGGGCTTGAGGCTGTGGTTCTCGATCAGGATGGTCGGGATATGGGCCGCCGAGCCCCAGCCGTTCGAATACCGCTCGCCCAGACCGCCGTCCGACAGGCCGGCCTTGGGGCCGTGCTCGTCGATGCCGAACACCAGCTCGCCGGGAATATGGCCCTGGGCTTCCAGGCCGTCGTTGATCGTCGGCTTGAACGTCGCGTCCAGCCATTTGGCGATGGCCGGCGAGCGCGACCAGACGCCGTTCTCGCCATTGTAGCCGTAGGTGACGTCGTACTGGTAATCCATACCGTCGGTGACGTGGATGTCGACATAGAGGTCGGGCCAGTAGCGGGCCTGCAGGGTCTTGAGCGCCTGCATCTCCGGCTGGTCCAGCTTCATGAAGTCGCGATTGAGGTTCTGGTTGGTCGCCGTGTTGCGCCAGCCCTGGATGCGCGGCCCGCGCTGGTTGGGGCGGCTGTAGGCGCCGGAACGCTCATGGCCGTCGACGCTGAGGATCGGGATCAGGATCAGGTTGACCTTGTCGAGCAGACCGTCCTTGCCGTTGAAAGCGATGTCGCGCAGCAGCATCATGCCCGCGTCCTTGCCGTCGATCTCGCCCGGATGGATGCCGGCCTGGGCCAGCAGCAGGGGCTTTTTCGGATCAAGCTTCGCGCCATCTTTGGAAGCGATCACCGCATAGATCGGCCGCCCCTCCGGTGAGACGCCGAACTCCTCGATGCGGATCAGGCTTGAGGCCTTGTCCAGCCTGTCGAACCATTTGCGGGTGTCGACATAGTTGGGGCTGAAGTCATGCGCGGGATCGGCCTCGAACGCCGTCACCCACGGATCGGATGCGTCGCGGATCAGCGCCTGGCTCGCGCCCTGCCACTGAGGCGCGGGCGGCAGGAAGGCTTGGTCCCAGGGGGCTTTTGCGGAAGGGGTCTGGGCCATCGCCGTACTCGTCATCAAAAGCGCGGCCAGGGCCGCCAGGGTTAGGTGCCGCATTCTCAACGCCCCATGCCGTCAGATCACGTCTTCCAGATCGGCTTGCCGTCACCCGGCAGGCCCAGCCGGCCCCACATGTCGCTGACCTTGTCGACCACGGCCTGATCCATGCGGATCTCCTGGCCCCATTCGCGGTGGGTCTCGGGCGGCAGCTTGTCGGTGGCGTCCAGGCCGATCTTCGATCCCAGGCCGCTCTCGGGACTGGCGAAGTCGAGATAGTCGATCGGGGTGTGCTCGATCAGCGTGATGTCCCGCGCTGGGTCCATCTTGGTGCTGATCGCCCACATGACGTCCTTCCAGTCGCGGGCATTGATGTCGTGGTCCACGACGATCACCCACTTGGTGTACATGAACTGGCGCAGATAGCTCCAGACGCCCAGCATCACCCGCTTGGCGTGGCCCGGATAGGCCTTCTTCATCGAGACCACGGCGATGCGATAGCTGCAGCCCTCGGGCGGCAGCCAGAAGTCGACGATCTCGGGGAACTGCTGGCGCAGCAGCGGGATGAACACCTCGTTGAGCGCCTCGCCCAGCACCGAGGGCTCATCCGGTGGCCGGCCGGTGAAGGTGGTCAGGTAGATCGGGTCCTTGCGCATGGTGATCGCTGTCACCTGGAAGATCGGGAACTTCTCGACGCTGTTGTAGTAGCCGGTGTGGTCGCCATAGGGGCCTTCGTCGGCATATTCATCGAGCAGGACGTGGCCTTCCAGCACGATCTCGGCGTGGGCGGGCACCATCAGCGGTACGGTCTTGGCGGCGACCAGATCGACCTTGGCCCCGCGTAGCAGACCGGCGAACTGGTACTCGCTCAGGGTGTCGGGCACCGGCGTCACGGCGGCCAGGATGGTGCCGGGATCGGCGCCCAGCACGGCGCAGGCGGGCAGGGGCTCGCGCTTGCCGGCCTGCTTGTGCCGCGCATAGTGCTGGGCCCCGCCGCGATGGGCCAGCCAGCGCATGATGCAGCGGTCCTTGCCGATCACCTGCATGCGATAGATGCCCAGGTTGAAGTCGTCCTCGCGGTCCTTGCCCGGACCCTTGGTGACGATCAGCGGCCAGGTAATCAGCGGCGCGGGCTCGCCGGGCCAGCAGGTCTGGACGGGCAGTTTCGACAGGTCGATATCGTCGCCGGTCAGGACGATTTCCTGCACGGGCGCCTTTTTCACCGTACCGGGACGCATGGCCATCACCGTCTTGGCCAGGGGCAGCATGTCGATGACGTCTTTCAGGCCCTTGGGGGGCTGGGGCTGGCGCAGAAAGGCCAGAAGCTCGCCCACTTCGCGCAGTTCGCCAGCGGTGGTGCGCGGCTCGCCGCCTAGGGTCACGCCCATGGCCACCCGCTTGACCGTGCCGAACAGATTGGCCAGGGCCGGCATCGGCGAGCGCGTGCCGTCGGGCATCAGCACATGCTCGAACAGCACCGCCGGGCCGCCCGTGGCCAGCAGGCGGGTCTGGATCTCGGTCATTTCCAGAACGGTGGAGACCGGCTCGGTGACCCTGACCAGTTCGCCCTTGGCCTCGAGGACGTCAATGAATTCGCGCAGGGACCGATAGGCCATGAGGTGCTCCTTGGAGGCCGGAACCTAGTGGTTTTTTCAGGCTTGGCTACGCCTTGCCCAGGGCCTGCAGCAGGATTCCGCGGATGCGGGTCAGATGCTCGGGGGTCATCTCGCCCAGCGAGCCGCGCCGGTCCGGCGGCAGGTGGGCGACCGGGTCGCCGTCGGTCTTGAAGACGAAGTGATCAAAGACGTCGCGCCAGATCGCCCGCTCGCTGGCTGACATCTCGCGGATCGAGGCCATGGCGTGCAGCAGGGCCTCCAGGGGCCGGCCCAGAACCGCGCGCGGCTCGGCCCACCAGTAGTTGATCAGTACGGTGAAGGGGTCGAGCGACTCGACATTGTGGAACCAGAAATAGGGGATGTAGATCGCATCCCCGGGCTCCAGTTCGGCGACCTGGGCGGTGGTCCAGGCCTCGGCGAAGCGCGGATAGCGGTCAAGATCGGGGGCGGCAATGTCCACCATGCTGACCGGCGGGCCGGCCGGGGTGAACTCCAGCGGTCCCAGATAGAGGTTCCTCAGCTGGTCGGGCGGGAACAGGGTGAAGCGCCGCCGGCCCGCCACCGCGCAGGCGATATTGTAGTTCATGTCGAAATGGGTCGCGGTGATGATCGCATTGCCGATCCAGATCCGCGGACCCACCGCCTCCTCGAGCAGGGGCTGGGGATTGGCAGAGCTAAAGCCGGGCAGAGCGCTGGCGGTCGGGGTGGACTGTACGGCCAGGGCCGGTGGCTCGGCGGCGTCGCGGAACGACAGTAGGGCCCCCAGGGCCTCGCGCAGGGGCACGGTGCGGCGACGGAAGTTCAGGCCGTCCAGACTGTCGGTATAGAAGAACCGTCCGCCGATCTCGGGCCCGCCGTGCAGAATTGTGACTGGCCCGCCGGCGTCCAGACCCAGCAGGTATTCGGCCATGGCCTGATCGGAGACCTGACCTGCCGCCACGGCGGGCCAGTCGGCGACCAGGCCTTTTAGAACGGCAGGCTGGCCGGCCGGCACGATCTGGTCGCGGAAGATTTCGCGGCTGACGCCCCGCCATTCGGCCGTTCGGAACGGAGCGGGACCCAGGGGCATCGGCTAGTCCGCGACCGCCAGGTCGTCGGCATGGATCATCGGACCTTCGGTAAAGCCCAGTTCGGCCTCGATGGCGTCAGAGCGCAGCCCGGCGATGCGGTGGGCGTCGGCGCTGTCATAGCGGATCAGGCCCCGGGCCACCTCGCGGCCGGTCTCGTCGCGCACCCGAACGGCGTCGCCCTTGTCGAAGGGGCCTTCCACGGCTCGGACCCCGGCGGCCAGCAGGCTCTTGCCCTTGACCAGGGCGGCGGCGGCGCCGGCGTCGACCGAAACCCAGCCCTGCGGGGCCAGGCTGCCGGCGATCCAGGCCTTGTAGGCGGCGGCGGGGCTGGCCCCGGCCTCGATCAGGGTGGCCTTGGCGCCGTCCTCGATCGCCTTCAGTGGATGGGGGCGCGAGCCCAGGGTGATCAGGGTGGCGCAACCGGCGGCGCGGGCGATGCGCGCAGCGGCGATCTTGGTGGCCATGCCGCCGGTGCCGACACCCGAGGCGGCATTGGCGCCCCCGGCCATGGCCTCGATCTGCGGCGTGATCTCGGAAATCGTCGCCAGATGGGTCGCGCCGGGATCGCGGCGGGGATCGGCGGTGTAGAGTCCGTCGATGTCAGACAGCAGCACCAGCAGGTCCGCGCCGGCCAACTGGGCGACGCGGGCGGCCAGGCGGTCGTTGTCGCCGTAGCGGATTTCCTCGGTCACGACGGTGTCGTTCTCGTTGACCACCGGCACGACGCCCAGGCCCAGCAGGGTCTCGACCGTGGCGCGGGCGTTCAGCCAGCGACGGCGGGTCTCGGTATCGTCGCGGGTCATCAGGATCTGGGCGACGCCGACGCCGTGCGGCTCGAAGGCTTCTTCCCAGGCCCGCATCAGCAGCGACTGACCGGCGGCGGCGGCGGCCTGCTTCTCGGGCAGGGTCAGCGATTTGCGGCCGGTCAGGCCCAGGCGGCGGCGGCCAAGGGCCACAGCCCCGGACGAGACCACCACCACCTGCTGACCCCGGGCGCGCAAGCGCGCAGCGTCGTCGCAGAAGGCCTTCAGCCAGGCATGGTTGGCCGCGCCGGTTTCGGCATCGACCAGCAGGGCCGAGCCGACCTTGAAGACGATGCGCTTTGCCGACGCCAGTGGCCCGGCGGCAGCCTGACTCACGGCTTCCAGCCCCCGGGGGTCTCCGGGATGTGGTCTTCTTCCTCGTCGATTTCCTCGACCTCGTCGCCGCGACGGACGCGGACCTCGCGATAGGCAGCGCGGAGCATGTCCTTGACGCCCTTGCCGGAGACGCCGGAGACGAGGCGCGGCGTGACGCCGGCCACAGCCTCAAGCTCGGCGAGTTTCTCGGCGATCGTGTCTTCGTCGAGGGCGTCAATCTTGTTGAGGGCCAGGATCTCGGACTTGTCGCCCAACTCGTCGCCATAGGCTTCAAGCTCACCCCGGATGGTGGTCCAGGCGCCGGCGACGTCGTCCTGGGTGGCGTCGACCAGATGGATCAGCACCGCCGAACGTTCGACGTGGCCCAGGAAGCGGGTGCCCAGGCCGGCGCCTTCCGAGGCGCCTTCGATTAGGCCGGGAATGTCAGCCAGCACGAACCGCTCGCTGGTCGACAGATCGACCACGCCCAGGTTCGGCGTCAGGGTAGTGAAGGGGTAGTCGGCGATCTTGGGCTTGGCGGCGGTGGCGGCGGCCAGGAAGGTCGATTTGCCGGCATTGGGCAGGCCCACCAGACCGACGTCCGCGATCAGCTTCAGGCGCAGCCAGACCCAACGTTCCTCGCCTTCCTGGCCGGGATTGGCGTATTTCGGGGCCTGATTGACCGGGCCCTTGAAGTGCAGGTTGCCCCATCCGCCGTTGCCCCCCTGGCACAGGCGCACCATCATGCCGGCCGTGTCGAGGTCGGCGATCAGGGTTTCCTTGTCCTCTTCCAGCACCTGGGTGCCGACGGGGACCTTCAGGGTGATGTCGCTGCCCGCCGCGCCATGACGCCCGCGGCCCATGCCGTGAATCCCGGTCTCGGCCTTGAAGTGCTGCTGGTAGCGGAAGTCGATCAGGGTGTTGAGCCCGTCCACGGCCTCAATCCAGATGTCACCGCCCCGGCCGCCGTCGCCACCGTCGGGGCCGCCGTATTCAATGAACTTCTCGCGTCGGAACGAGACCGCGCCGCCGCCACCGTTGCCGGAGCGGATAAAGATCTTGCACTGGTCCAGAAATTTCATCTGCGTCTTTTGTCGCAAGGCGCCTGCCGCGTCGAGCCGAAATGGCGTCGCAAGCTCCAAGCTGTTGATCAGAACACTGTTCGGTCCTGTGACGAAATGTTAAAACACGTTGTGCGACAAAGGGTCATGCAATGAAACCACCGTTTTTGGCGCGGTGGACTGGGAGGCTGGCGTTGACCACGACACAGGGCTTTGGAGAGGAACTTGCGAAGGACCTGCGGGACCTGACGCTCCAGACGCTTTGCAAGAAGTACGCTGGTGAGGCCTCGATCCATCGCAACATTCTGATGAGCCGCGGCACGGGCGTGACCGGCACCTGGCGTGACTTCCGCGCTTTTCTCACCGATATCGGCGAGCGGCCAAGCGCCGATCATCTTCTGGTCCTGATCAACCGGCATGAGCGCACCTACGGCCCCGGCCGCGCGCGCTGGATGACCGCCGAGGAACAGGCGGTTCACGAGGTCGAGTTCGACCGGGAGCGCGCAGAAAAGCAGCGCGAAGAGCAGCTGCTGATGCATCACGCCGCCGCGATGAAGCGTGCCAAGGACCCCAAGGCGGCCTCGTTTGGCCAGTGGACGCCCATGCAGGGCCAGCAGGTCACCTATGGCGATGTCGCCAAGAAGCTGAACATTCCGATCATGGCCCTGTCCAAGACCATGGCCGATGGCCGCTCGGCCGATGAACTGATCAAGCGCGCCTCTTCGGCGGTCGAACTGATCAATCAGGACGCCACGTGGTTGCCGCCGGACCCCAAGCGCAAGGCCGGCTTCTTCGAAGCCTTCCGGATCTGGCACATGCAGGTCCAGCCGCAGTTCAGCCGCGCCGCGACCCCGACCTTTCTGTTCCTCTACATCGCCCTGCCGGTGATGAAGCAGTGCCGGGACGAGCTGATGGGTCTGGATCTCTGGAACCCGCTGGGCCAGAGGGCGATGAGCGCGCGCGACGGCCACGCTGCTTGGAAGAAGTACTGCGAGTTCATGCCCCGGGCGCAGGTGGCGCTGATGGAAATCCCCATCTACGCCACCTATTCGCTGCTGTCGGACCTGGACGCCCTTTGCGAGCGCATCGTCACCGCCGAAAAGCGGTTCCGCGAAGGCGCGCAGAAGGTTATCGCGACCCACCGCGCGGCCTGAGGCACTAGAGCGTTATTCGGCGAAGTGGACACCGGTTCGCCGCCGAAATAACGCGTCAAAACAAGAATCTAGAGCAAACGACATGATTCAATCATGGCGACGTTTGCTCTAGGCCAGCCACACCATCATCCGCGTCGCCGCCGGTTCACCGCGCGCGACCGACGGCTTCATCTCGACGACGCCCGTATAGAGAAAGCCCGCCTTGATCAGCACCTGGCCCGAGGCCGGGTTGTCGGCGAAGTGGCCGGCGACCACCAGCTTCTTGCGCCAGTCCTGTCTGGCCCAGTTCAGCGCGCCCTGACAGGCCTCCGTCGCCAGGCCCCGACCCCAAAAGGGTTTGCCGATCCAGTAGCCGATTTCCAGATGGCCGTTCGGCGGGGTGAACAGGCCCAGCACGCCGATGACGCCCTCGTCTTCCAGCTCGATGGCGAAGGTGTTGTCGCTGCGGCGATCCTGCGCCTGGCAGCGGCCGACGAAATCTTCCGCGTCCGTCCGGCCATAGGGCCAGGGCATGCGCGTGGTCATGCGAGAAATCTCCCGATCGCCGCCCAGGGCCGCCAGGCGCTGGACGTCGGAGATCGCGGGCGCGCGCAGGGTGGTCCGCCGCGTCTCGATCATGGGACTGCTATCGATGACGCACATTGTACGCCTCCCCCGTTTCTCGGCCCCTCTTTGCTCGGGGACCGTGACGCCGCCATGGCGTTTCGGTGCTTCATGGCGTCGCAGGCAAAACAAAAGCGGGGAGCCCGGCGTTTCCCGGACTCCCCGCTTAGGTTCGTCTGTCCGGGTCGACTTCTCGGCTGAGAAGCACGACCCGAAAAAGTCGAGTGCGTACTACTCGGCGGGTTGCGCCTTGGGCGCTACCGTCACGTAGGTGCGGTCATGCTTCTTGGTCACGAACTTCACCGCGCCTTCGACCAGTGCGAAGAGGGTGTGGTCCTTGCCGATGCCGACGCCGGCGCCGGGCCAGAACTTCGTGCCGCGCTGACGGATGATGATGTTGCCAGCGAGAACCTTCTCGCCGCCGAACTTCTTCACGCCAAGGCGGCGGCCGTCGGAGTCGCGACCGTTGCTGGACGAGCCGCCTGATTTCTTGTGAGCCATCTTGCTCTCCTAATCTCTAGAGGCGCAGCCGCTTAGGCTTCGCCGTCTTCCGGGGCGGCTGCGGCCTTCTTAGGCGCGGCCTTCTTTTTCGGGGCGGCTTCAGCGACCGGAGCGGCCGACTTGGCGACCGGGATCGTGAAGGGGACGGCAGCGTCGCCGAGGCCACGAGCGCGGGCGTTCAGGATAACCTTGGGGGTCAGGTCGATGACGCCGTCCCACTTGGTTTCCGAGCCAGCACCCGACACCGAGGTCACGCGCACGACCGTTTCGGTCTGGCGGTGGCCGCGTGTGCGGCGATAACCCTGACGGCGGATCTTCTTGAAGATCTTTACCTTCTCACCCTTGCGGGTTTCGATCAGGGTTCCGGAGACGACAGCGCCGTCCACCGTAGGGGCGCCGACCGTCACGGCCTCGCCTTCGCCAAGCATCAGGACTTCGCCGAAAGCGACTTCCGAGCCCGGTTCACCGTCGAGCTTTTCGACAACCAGCAGATCGCCGGCTTGGACCCGGTACTGCTTGCCGCCGGTTTTGATCACCGCGTACATAGGTTAGCGCCTTAAGAAACGTGCGTTCGCAAAATAGGGAACGCCCGCAAGGAAACCCGGCGGGCGAGGGGGCGGACTTATACAGCCGGTCGATCATGAGTCAACGGTCTGCGACAGATTCCCGACCATGAAACCCTGACGGTCCACAGGATGGATTCGGGCTGGAACGTTACAATATAACAGTATATAGCCGTCAGCGTGAATTCGACCTTCTTCGCCTCTATCGCCGCCACCGGTTTCGTCGTGGCTTTTCTGCATGCGGCCCTGCCAACCCATTGGCTGCCGTTCGTGCTGGTTGGCCGTGCTCAGAAGTGGTCCACGGGCCGTACGCTGGGCGTAACTCTGCTGGCCGGCCTTGGCCATGTCGGCCTGACCATCCTGCTGGGCCTGGCCCTGGTGGTCGCGGGCCTGGCCCTGCAGCCCAGCCTTGGCCACGTCTTTCACTGGATCGTCGGCGGGCTGATGGTGGCGGTCGGTATCTTCTATGTCGTCCGCGGGCGTCACAACCACGCCCTGCCCGAGGCCAGCCGTCGCGTCTACGGCTCTGACAGGGCCGCAATCGCCGCTTTGGTCACCCTGCTGACCCTTTCGCCCTGCGAGGCCTTCCTGCCCTACTACCTGGCCGGCATGGAGCATGGCTGGCAGGCCTTTCTGCTGCTCAGCCTTGTGCTGATGGCGGCCACGGCCTCGGGCATGCTGATCTTTACCAGCCTCAGCCTGGCCGGCTTCAAGCGGCTAGGTCTGCAATGGGTCGAGCGCTACGAGGAAACCATCCTCGGCGCGGCCCTGATTCTGGTCGGTCTGGCTGTGGCGTTCTTCAAGACCTGACAGCAGACTTCCGCCAGGGCGCTTGACCCCCTAAATAGCGGCCATGACCCAGACTCCCGCTCCAACCGGCAAGATCCCCGTCACTGTGCTGACCGGCTATCTCGGCGCCGGCAAGACCACCCTGCTCAACCGCATCCTGACCGAGGCGCACGGGAAGCGCTATGCCGTGATCGTCAACGAGTTTGGCGAGGTCGGCATCGACAACGATCTGGTGGTCGGGGCGGATGAAGAAATCTTCGAGATGAACAACGGCTGCGTCTGCTGCACGGTGCGCGGCGACCTGATCCGGGTTCTGTCGGGCCTGATGAAACGGAAAGGCGGCTTCGACGCCATCATCGTCGAGACCACCGGCCTGGCCGATCCTGGCCCGGTGGCCCAGACCTTCTTCGTCGACGAGGACGTCAAGGCCCGCACGCAGCTGGATTCGGTCACCGCCGTTGTCGACGCCAAGCACATCATGCTGCGGCTGGGCGACAGCCGCGAAGCCGTCGAGCAGATCGCCTTCGCCGACCAGATCGTGCTGAACAAGACCGACCTGGTCTCGGAAGACGACCTGCGCCATGTCGAGGCCAGGATCCGCCGCATCAATCCGCTGGCCCCGATCCACCGCGCCCAGCGCTCTAACGTCCCGCTGGACGCCATCCTGGGCAAGCACAGCTTCGACCTGGAGCGGATCACCGAGCTGGAGCCCCAGTTTCTGAACCCCGCGCACGGCGAGGCCGGTCACGTGCATGACGAACACTGCGATCATGATCACGGGCACGTTCACGATGAGCATTGCGGCCACGATCATCACCACGGCCACGACCACCATGATGGTCACGCCCCCAGCGCCATCCACGACGATGGCGTCAAGGGGATCTCCCTGACCCTGGACAAGCCCGTGGACGGCCAGAAGATCACGGCCTGGCTCAACGACCTGCTGGCCCGTCGTGGTCCCGACATCCTGCGCGCCAAGGGCATCATCGACGTCCAGGGCGAGGAGCGCCGCCTGGTCTTCCAGGCCGTGCACATGATCCTGGAAGGCGACTTCCAGCGTCCCTGGACCGACAAGGACAAGCGCTACAGCCGCATGGTCTTCATCGGTCGCGACCTGGACGAGGCCGAGCTGAAGGCCGGCTTCGAGGCGACCGCCGCCTAACTGGCCCGAGCCTTGCGATCCTTCCTCCAGAACACCGGCGTTCCGAGCCAAATTGGAACGCCGGCTTCGAGGAGCGGGGAAGATGACGAAGATTCTCGACGCAACCGGTCGTGTGGCCACGGGTCTGGGCCTGGCCGCCAGCGTGCTGGTGTGGCTGCTGATGCTACCGCTTTGCGCGGTGGCCTTCGTGCTGGCCTCGGCTTTCGGGCCCCAGACGGAACGTCAGGCTCGGGAAGCTAGCTGACCGCCTCGGCCGCGCGGTCCGGGGGGATCCGCGCGGCGTTCGACTCGGGCGTGCGTTTCGGCGTGACCCAGGGCTTTAGCTTCTGGGCGGGTGTGAAGACGAAGCGATAGCTGAGTTCGGCGAAGATCCACGACAGGGCGACCACGAAGGGCAGGGCCTGGAGCTGGGTGATCCGGGGGGCGTTCTCGATGATGCCCGTGAAGCCCACGATCATGCCGCCCAGGGTCAGGGCCAGCATGTGCCAAAGATAGGCGGCGTAGGAGCGCCGACCCATCCAGCGCAGCGGCGCGATCTCCAGAAGCTTGACCAGACCGCCCAGTTGCGGGGCGACGACCAGCGGCAGGACGATGCCGACCAAGGCCAGGCCCTGCACCGAATAGCGAAGGGTTTCGCGGAAGATCGGATCCCGATAGGCTAGGGACGCCAGCATCAAGGCGCAGCCGGCCCCGAAGACCAGCCAGGCGCGCCGCTTGACGAAGTCCATGGCTGCAGGCCAGGCGCGGTCGATGACCGCGGCCAGACAGCCCCAGGCGATCGAGTCGATCCGGCTCTCGGTAGCCTTGTAGGTATAGACCTCGGGCATCTGCAGCACGGTCAGGGCGTAGGTTCGCCAGACGGCCGCTCCGATGATCGCCACCAGAAACAGTACCGCCATGCGACGCGGAGCAAAGCCGCACAGCAGCAGGGCCAGCGGCATGACGAGATAGAAGTGCTCCTCGACCGCCAGCGACCACAGGTGTCCCGTCACGGCGCAGCTGGCGCAGTCACCCATCCCGCTGATGATGTAATAGTTGGTCCAGTAGGTCAGGCCGGCCAGGGCCTGCAGGGGCTGCATCGGCTGGTTCAGCAGCGGCCCGACAATGAAGGTCAGGACCAGCAGCAGCACCAGCATCTCGGGCAGCAGGCGCAGGGTCCGACGACCGTAGAAGCGCAGCAGGTCGACGCCGCCGTTGGCGTCGCGCTCGGCCCACAGCAGGCGGGTGATCAGAAAGCCGCTGATGAAGAAGAAGATGGTCACGCCCATCCCGCCCGGGATCAGGTCGCCCAGGCCCACATGGCCCAGGATCACCATGCTGACCGAGGCCGCTCTCAGCCCGTCCAGGCCGGCGACATAGTCCTTGTGATGACCGCTCATGGGCGACCCCTCCGCGTAACGTGCGGTCGAGGCTAAAGCCCTAGTCTTAAAAAACCGGGATCAGCGGCCCTGGAGGACGTCGACCAGGGTCCAGAACGTTTCCTTGGGCCGGCCCATGTCGTCAAACAACAGCGGCTGGTCGGTCTTGTCCTTGACCCAGCTGGCGTTGCGCAGCCACGAGTCGGCGTCGCGGACGCCCCAGATGGTGAAGGCGAACTGCTGCTTTTCGGGCAGGGCGACGAAGGATTCCAGGGCCTCGCGATAGAGGCGCAGCTGGCTGGCCTGCTTGTCGGCCCGCGACTTCAGGCTGACGCCTTCGGTCTGGAACGAGACATCGATCTCCGACAGGTGGATCGGCAGGCCCAGGCTGGCCAGATCGCGCATCGCCTCGGTGATCTTGCCCGGCGGCAAGTCGACGTCGATGTGGGTCTGGTTGCCGATGCCGTCGATCTTCACGCCGCGTTTCAGCATGTCCTCGATCAGCTTCAGGAAGGTCCGCCGCTTATGCGGCTTGCTCTCCAGATGGTACTCGTTGACGAACAGCAGGGCGTCGGGATCGGCGGCGTGGGCCTCTTCGTGGGCCCGGATGAAGTGCCCCTCCTGGCCCAGATTCTCGGTCCAGAACGATTCGCGCAGGGAAACGCCATCGTCGGCGACCGGCTCGTTGACCACGTCCCAGCTGCGCGCCAGGCCCTTGTAGCGACCCGCGACTGCCTGGATGTAGCTGGCATAGGCTTTGTCGAAGGCCCGCTTGTCGCCGACCAGTTTCTGGAAGGCGACCGGCTTGTCGATGTACCAGATCAGGGTGTGGCCATGCAGGGCCTGGTTGTTGGCCTTGCAGAAGTCGGCGATGCGATCACCGCCCTCGAAGCGCAGGGAGCCATCCTGTTGCAGGATGTACTCCATCTTCATCTCGAAGCCGGCGGTGATCTGCGAGAACTGGCTGCTGGCCGCAGCGTCGAAACCAGGGCGGCCAAACTCGTCCGAGACGATCTCCGTCCCGATCCGGAACGGCGCCAGGTCGCGCAATAATGGCACAGGTCCGTTGCGGACCGGCGAGGCGGGATCGGCCGAAGCGCCCTTGCCGCAGGCGGCCAGCGCCAGGGTCGAGGCCAGCAGCGACCGTCGTGACAGTCGTCCGGCCGCCGGGATCATCGCAGGACGCCGCGCGGTTCGGCGGCGGTGACGGGCGAGCTGACCTGGCCCGCTGCGACGCCAAGGGCGAGGACGGCAAACAGCATGGCGCATTCCGCATAACGCACGGCCAGGCGACGCGGGTCGTTGGCCAGGCGCCAGAACCATTCCAGCTTGCCGCGCTGCATCCATCGCGGGGCGCGATGCGCCTGGCCGGAGATGAAGTCCAGGGCGGCGCCGACGCAGATGAAGCCCACGCCCGGGCAGCGGGCGGCCAGGGCGTCGGCCAGGATCTCCTGCTTGGGCGCGCCCAGCGAGACAAAGCAGATGCGGGCGTCGGAAGCGTTGATGCGCTGGGCCATGGCGTCGAGATCCATGGCGGCCAGCATGGCTGGCCCGTTGCCCGCAGGCAACATCGGAGCTTCAGCGCCCGCGATCTTCAGGCCCTGGAAGCGCTCGGTCAGCTTTTCCAGCGCGCCGGCCTGGGCCTTGGGGCCGGGGCCGACGAAATAGACGCCCAGATTGCGCTCAGCGGCGGCGCGGCACAGGGGCTCGACCAGATCAGCGCCCGTAGCGCGTTCCAGCTTGGCGTTCTTGCGGCCGGCCAGCCACACGACAGGCCAGCCGTCGGCGGTAACATAGGTGGCGCGGCGATAGACGGCCCGGAAGGCGTCATTGGAGGCCAGCTTGACCAGGTGGTCGAGATTGACGGTGAAGAGCGTAAAACCTTCGCCGCGCTCGGCGCGGCGGATCGCTGCGTCGGCGGCGGTATCCAGCGTCGGCAGATTGATCCGAACGCCTTCGATCGAAACGCCTTGGGTGGCGGACGTCGCCTGATTCCACTCGCTGAGCATTCGGCTCTCCCTGGTCTCCGCCTGGGGGCCGCTCCTGTCCGGAAACGGGACGCCCAAGGCCTCTTGGGAGTGACGGTTTCAAACGTCGTGCCGCACGCGACCGCCGGCTCGCCCGGCGCGCGTTTTCTGCTGAGGGGAAGAGCGCAAAGAAAAAGCCCCGGAAGCAGCGCTTCCGGGGCTCTTCGAATTTCAGGCTGTCGCCGAAGATCCTTAGCGGATGTCTTCGTTGATCAGACCGACCTTGTACCAGCCAGCGGTCTGCAGCTGGTTCAGCACGCCCATAAAGTCGGCGTACAGCACGTCGGCGTCGGCGCGGATCATGACGCGCTGGTCGTCTTTCGGGCCGGCTTGGTCCGTCGCGACGAACTTGGCGTCCAGATCGATTTCGAGATTGTCGAGGCTGGTTTGCTTGTCCGCGATGAACAGCGCGCCCGACTTCTGGATCGAGATGAACACCGGCTCTTTCGGCTTCGGGGCGTTGGGCGGCGGGATCGTCGCCGGGGGAAGGTCGACCTTGATCGCGACGGTGGCCATCGGCACCGCGACCATGAAGATGATCAGCAGAACGAGGAGGATATCCACGAAAGGCGTGACGTTGATTTCGGAGTTCTGATTCAGGGAGTAGCGACCACCGCCACCACCAGAGAGTTTAGCCGCCATAGCCTGACTGTCTCCCAAGGGCCGCGTCACTCGCGGTCCCGCAATTGTTAGGTCGCCACGTCTGGCTCAGACGGACGAGGAAGTAAAGCCCGACGTGGCGGCGCTATGGCAACCCCTTTTTGAGTCTTTCTGGCCGAACGGTGTTCGCCCCTGTCAGGGCGCCGGGCCACGCCGGGCGCCATCCGGCTAGGCGCCAGGGCCCTGTCGGGGTATGGCGCGGGCATGATTTTTTCCTTCGACGCCTTTGTCACCGCTGCCCTTTTCGACCGCGACGGTCGCGCCGGCTTCGCCTTGGGCGACGGCACGGTTCGCCTGCAGAGCGAAGGCGGCTATGTCACGATCGAGGCCCATGGCGGCCCGATAGGCGCCGCCGCGCTCAGCGCCGTCGTGCATCCCTCGGGTCAGGGTCTTGTCACCGGCGGCGACGACGGCCGCGTGGTCTGGAGCCGAATCGAGGGGGGCGAGGTGGTCGCCACCGTCCTGGCCGAGGTGAAAGGCAAGTGGATCGAGCATCTGGCCGCCAGTCCCGCCTCGGGCTTGATCGCCTTCACCGCTGGTCGCGAGGCCCATGTGCTGGACATCGCCGATCCCGCCTTTTCCCGGGTCTTCGCCCACGAGAAGACGGTGTCGGGCCTGGCCTTCGACCCCAAGGGTCGGCGCCTGGCCACGGCGGCCTATGGCGGCGCCCAGCTGTGGTGGGCCAGGATCGAGCAGCAGAAGCCGCAGATTCTGAAATGGGCCGGCAGCCACATCGCCGTCGCCTTCAGTCCGGACGGCAAGTTCCTGGTCTCGTCGATGCAGGAGAACCAGCTGCACGGCTGGCGTCTGTCGGACGGCAAGGACATGCGGATGGGCGGCTATCCGGCCAAGATCAAGAGCGTGGCCTTCTTCGACAAGGGCGCCCTGCTGGTCACCGCCGGCGCCAATGGCGCGGTGGTCTGGCCGTTCGCCGGGGCCAGCGGCCCGATGGGCAAGGAAGCCGCCGAGATCGGCTTCTCGCGTGATTCGATGGTGGTCAGGGTGGCGGGTCTCGAAGCCCTGCCGGTCGCTTTCGCCGGCCAGGACAACGGCAAGATCTGGGCGGCGCACATGCGCAACGGCCGGATTGAGACCCTTAAGGCCGAGAAGGGCGCATCGATCAGCGCCCTCTCGGTATCTCCAGATGGTCAACGCCTCGCCTGGGGCGACGAGGACGGCGAGGCGGGCGTGATCACGATCCCGGACATCACCGGTCCGCGTCAGTTCGCGGGCTAGGGTAGGCTCAGAACCCCTTCAGCTCGCCCCACGCCTCGAACTCATCGCGGCGCGAGCGCCAGTTGTTCACCGGCGCGGTCTCGTCGCGATAGCCCAGGGCCATTCCAGAAAACAGCATGTGGCCCTCGGGCAGACCGACATGCTGGTCGACCACCTGGTGATAGTGCGACCAGAATTCCTGGGCGCAGGTGTCCAGGCCGCGCTCGACGGCCAGCAGCATCAGGGTCTGCATGAACATGCCCAGATCGCTCCACTGCGGCGGGCCGCAGCGGCGGTCGACCGAGAAGAACAGCAGCACCGGGGCGCCAAAGCCCTGGCCGTTGCTGGCGAACCATTGCAGGCGAGCAAGCTTGTCTTCGCGCGGGATGCTCAGCGCGCCATAGAGGTCCTCGCCCACCTGGAAGCGCCTGCTGCGCAGCGGCTCCCACAGATTGGCTGGATAGACATCGTATTCGGGGGTGTCGGGCGAGGCTACGCGCTGCAGCATGGTTTCCAGCAGGGCGGCGCGGGGCGCGCCGGTGATGGCCTGAACCCGCCAGGGCTGGAGGTTGCCACCGGACGGCGCGCGGGCGGCGGCTTCCAGAAGCTCGCGCAGCACGGCGGCGTCCACCGGATCGGATTTGAAGGCGCGCACCGACATGCGGCGGTTGACGGCGTCTAGGACATCCATGCCAAAGCTCCCTGGGCAGGTCGATCATGCCCCCGCGACAGGGACGTTGTCAGTCGCTAGCATCCGGCCGCAGCGTCAAGACAAGTCGATTTGGTGATATTCGGGGGCGATCCGTGAAGCTGGTGCGGAATATCTTTCTGGCGCTGTTCATCGTGCTGGTGGCCGGGCCGGTGCTGGCGGTGATCGTGTTCCGCTTTGTGCCGCCGCCGGTTACGCCGCTGATGGTCATCCGCGCCGTCGAGGGCAAGGGCCTGGATCACCGCTGGAAGTCGATCAACAAGGTCTCGCCGGCCCTGCCCCGCGCCCTGATCGCCGCCGAGGACGCCAAGTTCTGCGACCACCGTGGCTTCGACTTCGAGGCCCTGCAGAAGGCCTACGCCAATAACGAGAAGGGCCGGAAGATCCGCGGCGGCTCCACCATCAGCCAGCAGACCGCCAAGAACGTCTTCCTGTGGCCGGGGCGCTCCTATGTGCGCAAGGGGCTGGAGGCCTGGTTCACGGTGCTGATCGAGACCTTCTGGGGCAAGAAGCGGATCATGGAGGTCTATCTGAACTCCATCGAATACGGCCCCGGCATCTATGGGGCCGAGGCCGCCTCGCGGCGCTACTTCGGGATCGGGGCCGACAAGCTGTCCTCCGCCCAGGCCGCGCGCCTCGCCGCCATCCTGCCCAGCCCGCTCAAATGGAAGGCGGTCAAGCCTGGCCCCTATGTGAAAAAGCGCTCGCGCAAGATCACCGCGGCGTCTGGAACCGTAAGACGCGATGGCCTGGCGGCCTGCGTCGTCTGAAGACGAGACGTCAGGGAGGGAAAGATCATGCGCGTCGCACCGGGCCCCACGCTTGAAACCCCGCGGCTCATCCTGCGTCCCCCCGCCCAGGGGGATCTGGAGGGCTGGGCCGAAATGATGGGCGACGCCGAGGCGGCCCGCTTCATCGGCGGCGTGCAGCCCCGCCCTTCGGCCTGGCGGTTCATGGCGGCCATGGCCGGATCGTGGACCCTGTTGGGCTTTGGCATGTTTTCGGTGATCGAGAAGTCCAGCGGCCAGTGGCTGGGCCGGATCGGTCCCTGGCAGCCCGAGGACTGGCCCGGAACCGAGGTCGGCTGGGGTCTGAGCCGGGCCGCCTGGGGCAAGGGCTATGCCGTCGAGGCCGCGACGGCGACCATCGACTGGGTGTTCGATGCGCTGGGCTGGGACGAGGTCATCCACTGCATCGACCCGGAGAACACGCCCTCCCAGAAGGTCGCCGAGCGGCTGGGGTCTTACAACAAGGGACGGGGCCAGCTGCCCGCGCCGTTCGCTGACCACGTCATCGACATCTGGGGCCAGACCCGCGACGAGTGGCGGGCCCGGCGGGGGTCGTAGTGAGATGATTTCCAGCTGAATCATCCTTCGAATCCGCTCTCCCCGGCGAAGGCCGGGGCCCAGATTCAGCCAGAGCGTTTGGGGATGACGCGCCTTCCGACCCTGCCATAACTTCCTCGGCCCAGGGTTCGATCTGGGCCCCGGCCTTCGCCGGGGAGAGCGGAGTTTGGGGCGATGGTTCTGTCCGAAATCATCGAACGTCAGAACCACCCCGCCTCCCTCAGCGCCTTGGCATAGGCCCGGCTGACCGGCGCCTCGACGCCGCCCCGCAGGGACAGGGTCGCCCGGCCATCGCCGCGCCGGGCGTCTTCCACCGCATCCTTTGCCACCCACCAGGAGCGGTGGGTCTGGGCGCCTTCGATGCCTTCCAGCTCGGCGACGGCGTCGGACAGGCGCATCAGGATCAGGTCGTCACCCTTTGAGGTGTGCAGGCGCAGATAATGATCCTGCGCCTCGACGGCCAGGATCTGCGCGCCGCGCAGGCGGGGCGGCAGGCGCTCCAGGAACCGCGGGGCCGGCGCGCCGAGGGCGGCGGCATGGGTCTCGGTCGGCCTGCGCTGAACCAGGAAGTTCAGCCCGGTCATGCCCGCCGTCACGATGAACACCGGGGCCAGATAGAACGGCAGGGCCCGCAGGCGCGGCGGGCCGTGGAACATCAGCTCGGTCACCAGCCAGACGACGACGGTGAACGGCAGGGTGATGCCGATGGCGACCAGGCTGCCATACAGCCAGGGCCGGGCGTCGGCCCGGCCGTCGCGGTCGATCAGCTGGCTGACGCCCGTGCCGACCACCGCCCCAGCCACGCACAGGCCGACCCAGTAGACCATCCTCAGGGGCAGCGGCGCCTGGTCGGATCCGAACGCCCCGATCAGGGCCAGGAACAGGCCGGCGAAGGCCGAGACCAGGAAGCCGCGCCGGGCGTCCGGACTGGTCAGCGCCAGTCGCGAAGCGTGAACGGCGTCGGCCAGCCGTTCACGAAGCAAGGACGGCGACTGACGCAACGACGATTGAGGCACGGGGCGGAGGGCTCCAGGGATGTGGCGTCGACGGCCCCCGTCGATGGAGGGCGTCGTGATGGAGATGAAGATGGCCGAGCAAAACATGTCAATGCGCCGAGCGACCCTGGGCGGCCGTTTGGGCGTTCTGGCCCTGGGTCTTGTCACCCTGGCCATCCTGGCGGCCAATCCCGCCGTGTTGACTGCGCCGCTTCGCGTTCTGGAGCGCGCCGGCTTTCAGCCCCATGCGCTGGACCTGTCGCTGCTGGCCGCCGCGCCGCTGGTCATCCAGCTGCACATCGCCGGCGCCATCACCGCCTTCCTGATCGGCGCGGTGCTGCTGACCGGGGTCAAGGGCACAGGCCTACACAAGGGGCTGGGCTGGACCTGGGTGGCTGCCATGACCCTGACGGCGATCAGCTCGCTGTTCATCCAGACCATCCGCCCGGGCCATTTCAGTTTCATCCACCTGCTCAGCGGCTGGACCCTGATCGCCCTGCCCATGGCCATTTTCGCCATCAAGCGCGGCAAGGTTCGCCAGCATGCGCGCAACATGACCGGCATGTTTGTGGGCGGCCTGCTGATCGCCGGCCTGTTCACCTTCCTGCCCGGCCGCCTGATGTGGCGCGTGTTCCTGGGCTGAGGGCGCGACTTCGCCGCCTCGCGCGGAAAACCGCCGAAGGAATGGGAAGGGCTGCGGAGCGTCCGGGCCTCGCCCGGAGGATGGGATAGTTGAATACCGTTTCGACGAAGACAGACGCTCCGCGTGATCTGCTTCCAGAAGCCTTCGAGGCGCGGGGTTTTAACCCGCTCTCGACATTCGGCCTCCGGCGGGTGGAGGGGTTAGCGACCCCGTCCAGACCGCATGGGCGATTTCAGCCCACGCCTGTTGCGCATCGTGCGGGCGTCGCCAAAGGGCGTTCCCGGCGGTCCCGGTCCGGCTTCAACGCGTCCGGCCCCCGCAAGGACCGATCCGCTCCACCAGACCCTGCCGGGCCTTCGACGACGGCCGACGGACGCTTCCCGCTCGACCACCCCTGACAGCCGCAACGGTCGCCGTACGTGCGCCCTTCCCGTGCTGTCAGGTGAGATTGATTATGCGGGCGGTTTCGGTGCCGAGGATTGGCGCGATCAACTATTTTACAGTGCGTTGATTGGGCTGGGGTTTGTTGCGGAAAGTACGGGGATTGGGGGCGGCGTATCCCCGTACGCCCAGCCCTCTCCCAGAGGGAGAGGGAGGGACCCACGCTTGCGTGGGAGGGTGAGGGGTCACACCGTCAGCCGTGCTGGCGCCCGAAGGCCCTGCCTTGTCCGGAAGGGCTTCGCAAACCCCTCATCCTCCCACGCCAACGGCGCGGGCCCCTCCTTCTCCCTCTGGGAGAAGGGTTCGATCTGGGCGCCCAGCCCAGCTTCGCGCCGAAGGGAGCCAGCCTTATATCTCACGGCGAGACGATCGCCGGTCTGGACAGGTTGCTCAAGGACGGCGCTCCGCGCCGCCGCGGAGCGGCTGGCCGCAGGCCAGTGTTGGCGGACCAACCTGGTCAGACCGGCAAGCTGCAGCCTCCAGGAGATTTAAGGACGAGCGGGACGCGGGGCGTCCGCTTTCGGGAGGGGGCAAAGAGTGCCCTCGACCCTAGTCGGACATTGAACCCCTCTCTCATAGAGAGAGGGGTTCCGAGGTCCCCTAACCAACCCTAGCCGCCGTCCAACACGTCCGCCGCCATCCCCCGTCTCAAAGGTCAACCGCGCCCCGCTCGGGCCTTCCGCCTTGCCACGCTCTCCCGGATGCGCCATCCGGGGACAGCGCAATCAAGGCAGGCATGAGAGTCGAATGACCGCAGCCAAGCCCCGCGCCCGTCCCGGCGGGCGGGGACGACCGTCCAAGGCCAAGGGTCTGGACCTGAAGGAAACCATCCTCGACGCCGCCGAGGGCCTGTTCGCGCGTCACGGCTTCTATGGCGTGACCACCCGGCAGGTGGCGGCTGAGGCGGGCGTCGATACGGCGCTGATCCACTATTATTTCGGGGCCAAGCGCGAGCTGTTCGACGCGGTGTTCCTGCGTCGGGCCGAGATCCTCAACCAGGCGCGCCTGGCCTCGATGGACCTCTATGTAAAAACCCATGCCGGGGCCATGACGGTGGAGGGCGTGATCGAGGCCTTCATCGAGCCGCTGCTGCGGATCTCCCAGGACGGCGGGCGGGGCTGGAAGAACTATTTCGTGCTGGTCGCCCAGGTCAACAACACCCCGGTCTGGGGCGGCGAGACCATGACCCGGTTCTTCGATCCGGTGGTCCATCGGCTGGTCGAGACCCTGAAGGCGGCGCGGCCGGACGCCGACTATGGCGATCTGTACTGGTGCTACCAGTTCCTGACCGGCTCGATGATGCTGGCCCTGTCGGAGACGGGTCGGATCGACTCGCTGTCGGACGGCGAGTGTCACTCCAGCGATCTGGAGGCGGTGCGCCGCCGCCTGTTTGCCTATTGCGCCGCCGGTTTCGAGAGCGTGATCGCCCGCGCCGCCAAGGGGTAGGCGATCGGCAGGGTTCAGCCCTGCCGCGCCATCGCCCGACACGCGTCATGCCGGTAACAGGTCGTCAGGTGGTCGTTGACCAGGCCCGTCGCCTGCATGAACGCATAGACGATCACCGGCCCGCAGAACTTGAAGCCCCTGGCCTTCAGCGCCTTGGCCATCTCATCGCCCAGGGGCGTGCGGGCCGGCGTGCCGGTCTGGCTGGTCCAGGCGCTCTGCACCGGGGCGCCGCCGACCAGGCCCCAGAGCATCTCGCTCAGATCCTCGCCACGCTCGCGCATGTCGAGATAAAGGCGGGCCCCGCCGATCGCCGCGTCGATCTTGGCGTTGGAGCGGACGATGCCGGCGTCGGCCATCAGCCGCGCGCGGTCGGCCTCGCCAAAGCGGGCGACGATCTCGGGGTCGAAATCGGCGAAAGCGGCCCGGAACGCGTCGCGCTTGCGCAGGATGGTGATCCACGACAGTCCGGCCTGGAAGCCGTCGAGCACCAGCTTTTCCCACAGCGCGCGGGAATCGTACTCGGGCACGCCCCATTCGTCGTCGTGATAGGCCTCATAGTCGGGGTCACCCGCCATGCCCTTCCAGGTGGTGCAGCGTTGCAGCTCGGTCATGCGGTGAAGCTTGGCGCAACCGCGCGGTGATTTCCAGAACTTTTCGTGAACGGTCTCAGGCGGCGGGCATCCAGCCGGGCCAGTCGACGCTGACCGGCCGCCCGTCCACGGTGAGGCCGCCGTCCTTGATGCGGTCCAGCCGCAGGCTCGCCATGGCGCGGCCCTCCCGGCCCGACAACACCTCGCCGGCCCGAAGCTCACCGGCCAGCACCTCGGACCCGAAGGCCGGGGCTGGGCCGTCGAAGGTGATCGGCAGCATGCGGGTCTTGATCGTGCCGCGTCGCTTCATGCGGCTGGTGGTTTCCTGGCCGACAAAGCAGCCCTTCTTGAAGTCGATGCCATTCAGCAGGTCGAAATTGGCCTCGATCGGATAGGTCTTGTCGCTGAGCCAGTCGGCCGGACCCGGGACGCCCCGGGCCAGGCGGTGAGTGTCATAGGCGTCCTCGTCCGCCGTCGGGGCGGCGGCCAGGCCGTAGGCGCGGGCGCCCAGCTGCGGCAGGCGCGGGTCGCGATAGAAGCCTTCATCGGCCTTCAGGGTCTCGTCGGCCGGCCACAGGGCGGTGACGGTCAGGTCGCTGGGCCCGAACTCGACCTTGGCCCGCAGGCGATACATCGTCAGGCGCAGGATGATGGCCTCGCGATACTGGGCCGCCACGTCCAGCAGGGCGCCGCCTTCCGTTCCGGCGATGAACAGGTCGTACAGCAGCCGGCCCTGCGGGGAGAGGATGGCGCCCAGGCGCAGCTCGCCGATCGCCAGGGCCTCAACATCCTGGGTGATCAGGCCCTGCAGGAAGGATCGCCAGTCGGGGCCGCTGACGGCGATCACGGCGCGGGAGGTCAGCTGGGCGATGGCGGGCGTCGTCATCCCCTACATGTGGCGTGCGACAGCGTGTCGCGCCAGAGGGGGAATATACGGAAACTTCAGCAGTCATCGTGGGATGCGCCGACTCGACGATGGCCCTATAGATGGGCCGATGACACAGCGGGCCTTCCCGATTCTTTTCATCACCGCCACGCGGATCGGCGACGCCGTGCTGTCGTCGGGCCTGATCCGCATGCTGGCGGATGAAATTCCCAATGCCCGCTTCACCATCGTCGCCGGCCCCCTGGCCGCGCCGCTGTTCGCCCATGTGCCGGGTCTGGACCGGGTGATCGTCATGGAGAAGGGCAAGGGCAAGGGCCACTGGTTCAAGCTGTGGAACCAGGTGCGCCACAAGAAGTGGAGCCTGATCGTCGATCTGCGCGGCTCGGGCACGGCCCTGTTCCTGCGCCGTGACAAGCGGGCGATCTGGAAGAAGATCCCCGGCGAGGTCGTTCACAAGGTGATCGACGCGGCCCGGGTGCTGAAGCTGGAGGGCGCGCCGCCGGCTCCGCATCTCTACATCACGCCTGAGGTCCAGGCGCTGGCCGACCAGATGCTGGCGGCCAAGCCGGGCGAGGTGGCGGGGCCCCTGCTGGCCATGGGCCCCGCCGCCAACTGGGTGGGCAAGGTCTGGCCGATCGAGCGCTTTGCCCAGACGGCCGGACAACTGCTGGGCCCCGATGGCCCGATGGCCGGCGGCCGCCTGCTGATCCTGGGCGGGCCCGAAGACACCCGCATGGTCGAGGAGCTGCGCATGGCCTCGGCGCGCGGTCGCTGCGTGGATCTGACCGGCAAGGTCGATCTGCTGACCGCCTATGCCTGTCTGAAACGCGCCGACCTGTTCATCGGCAATGATAGCGGCCTGATGCACATCGCCGCCGCCGCCGGCACGCCGACCATCGGCCTGTTTGGCCCCTCCGATGAGCGCCGCTATGCGCCCTGGGGCCCGCTGACCCGCGCCGTGCGGGGGCCTCGCGCCTTCGAGCAGTTCCTGGCCGTGGATCCCGACCTGTCGCAAGCCATCCGCCACATGAGCGACCTGCCGGTGGCGACCGTGGTCAAGGCGGCCAAGGCGCTGCTGACCGAGGCGAAGACGGTGGGGGAGGCTCCTCTCGTTGTCGAGGCCGAGCCCGAACCGGTTGCGCCGGACGTCGCGGCCGAGGCCGTCGAGCCGGAGATCATCCTGCCCGCCGCTCGCCCGGTGGAGACCGAGGTCGAGGAGGCCGAGCCGGAGGCCGTCGAACCGCAAGTCGAGAGCGGCCCCAACCCGTAGCCGCGATCCCCGCTTCTGGCGGGCGCCCCCTCGACATTTCTCCCGACCCCCTGTCGAATCCCGCCGACCTCGCGCGTCTGTGCCCTGAAGGCGGCGCGTCGTGCGCCTGCCGGATGGGAGACCCGCCATGAAGTACATGCTGCTGATCTACGAGAACGAGGCCAACTACGCCGGCGAGGCGGGTGAAAAGCTGCTGGCCGACATCATCGCCCAGCACATGAAGCTGGGTGCGGACCTGGCGGCCTCGGGGATCGACTGGAGCGGCTCGGAACTGGCCCCGACCTTCACGGCGGCCACGGTGAGCAAGGACGGCGTGATGCATGACGGCCCGTTCGCCGAGACCCACGAGCAGCTGGGCGGCTACTACATGGTCGACGTGCCCGACCGCGAGGCGGCCATCGCCTGGGCGCGCAAGATCCCGCTGTCGCCCGGCGGCAAGGTCGAGGTGCGACCGACCGGCGGCCCCGGCTAGGCGCTGATGCCCAGGGCGGAGGGTCTCGACCGGGTCGCACGCGAGAGTGGCGGGCGGATCATCGCCGCCCTGGCTGCGGCCTTCCGCGATCTGGACCTGGCCGAGGAGGCCTTTGCTGAAGCCTGCGCCCGCGCGGCGGCGGTCTGGCCGTCGCGGCCGCCAAACGATCCGGCCGCCTGGCTGTACGCCACGGCGCGCCGCGCGGCGCTGGACGCCGTTCGGCGACGCGCCGTTCGGCGGCGTCTCGCGCCCGATCCGCCCGAACCGTCGCCCAGCGTGGAGGAGGCCATGACCGCCGATGAGGCCCTGATCCCCGACGAGCGGCTGCGGCTGATCTTCGTCTGCTGCCATCCGGTCGTGCCGGTCGAGGCGCGCGCGCCCTTGACCCTGCGGCTGGTCTGCGGCCTCAGCGTGCGCGAGATCGCCCGCGCCTTCCTGGTGGCCGAGCCGGCGATGTTTCAGCGCCTGACCCGCGCCAAGCGCAGGATCGCCCAGTCGGGAGAGCCCTTCGAGATCCCCGGACCACAGGCCTGGAACGAGCGGCTCGGCGCCGTGCTCTCGACCCTGGAAGTGGCCTATGGGCGCGCCCATAGCGACGCGGCCGGGGCGGGGCCCCACGCCGGCTATGCCCGCGAGATGCTGGACCTGACGGCGGTGCTGGTCGAGCTCTTGCCGGACGAGCCCGAAGGCCTCGCCTTCGCGGCGCTCGCACGCTACGCCGAGGCGCGGCGGCCGGCCCGGCTGGACGAGACCGGCGCCATGGTGCCCCTGTCGGAGCAGGACCCGGCCCTGTGGCGCAGACCCCTGATCGCCGAGGCCGAGCGCCTGCTGCGTCGCGCCGCTGACCTGGAGCGCCCGGGGCCCCGCCAGTTGCAGGCGGCGATCCATGCGGTCTGGTGCGGTCGCAGCAGCCTGCGGGAGCCGCCGCGCTGGGGCGCGGTGCTGGCCCTCTACGACGCCCTGCTGGCCTGGCGCGATGACGCGGTGTTGCGGCTGAACCGCGCCGTCGCCCTGGCCGAGGTGGCCGGTCCGGAGGCGGCCCTGGCCCAGGTCGAGGGGCTGGATCCGGCCGGACTGACGGCCTTTGCGCCCTTCCATGCCGTCCGCGCCGACCTGCTGGCGCGCCTGGATCGGCCCGCTGAGGCCAGCGCGACCTATGACGCGGCCCTGGCCCTGGATCCCGCCCCCGCCGAGCGGCTGTGGCTGGAACGTCGCCGAGCCGCGCTTGTCATGGATTGAACAGGCGTATGAGGCGCGGGATAAGGGAGGATGGACGGATCATCTCCCAATACCGCGCCCTTCCGCGACGCCCGCTACGCCCCGCGCGCCCTCGATGTCGAACGACGCGGCGATGCGCTGATCCTGCGCAATCCCATGCCCTATTCGGATGCTGTCCAGACGGTGACGGCGCCGCTGGCCCGCTGGGCCGTCGAGGCGCCGGATCGGGTCTGGTTGGCCGAGCGAGAGGGCGAGGGCTGGCGGACCATCACCTATGGTGAGGCCAAACGCCGGATCGAAGCCCTGGCCGGCGGGCTGACGGCCCTGGGCCTTGGTCCCGACAGGTCGCTGCTGATCCTGGCGCGCAACGGCATCGACCATGCCCTGATCGGCTATGCCGCCATGAGTCTTGGCGCAGCCATCTCGCCGGTGTCGCCGCAGTATGGACTGGCCGGCGCCGACCTCTCGCGCCTGGAATTCGCGGTGGCGCGGCTGAAGCCGGCGGCGGTCTATGCCGACGACGCCCAGGCGTTCTCAAGTGCTCTGCAGGCGCCGTTCCTGGCGGGTCTGCCGGTGATCGCCAGCCTCAACCCCCGTGCGACAGATATTCCGTTTACGGATCTTCTCGACGCGCCGCCGGTTGGGTCCGCCTGCCAGCCCGCTGACGTCGCCAAGCTGCTGCTGACCTCAGGCTCGACGGGCAAGCCGAAAGCCGTGGTCTGCACCCACGCCAATATCGCGCTGAACGCCGCCCAGATCGAGGCCTGCTACGCTGATCCCGAGCCGCCGGTGCTGGTCAATTCCGCGCCGTGGAGCCACAGCCTGGGGGCCAACGCCATCCTGCACATGGTGCTGCACCGGGGCGGGACGCTGTATATCGACGCCGGCCAGCCCACGCCCGCGCGCTTTGCCGAGACCCTGCGCAATCTGCGTGAGGTGGCCACCACCTATCACAACATGGTTCCGGCCGGCTGGGGCCTGCTGGTGGGCGAGCTGGAGCGTGATGCGGCTCTGGCGGCAAAGTTCTTCGAGAAGGTCCGTGTACTGCAATATGGCGGGGCCTCGATGGCCCAGTCGATTCTTGACCGCATCCAGGCCGTGGCGGTGCGCACCATCGGCGAGCGGGTCAGCTTCGCGGCCGGCTATGGCGCGACCGAGACCGGGCCGACGGCCTGCAACATCCATTGGCACAACGCCCGCTCGGGCATGGTCGGCCTGCCGACGCCGGGCACGGCGGTCAAACTGGTTCCGGCCGGCGACAAGTTCGAGATCCGGGTCAAGGGCCCGCAGGTTTCGCCAGGCTATCTGGATCAGCCCGAAGCCACCCGTGACGCCTTCGACGAAGAGGGCTTCTACCGCCTGGGCGACGCCGCGCGGCTGGCCGATCCCGAGGACCCTGCTGCGGGTCTGGTGTTCGACGGGCGCCTGGTCGAGAACTTCAAGCTGGCCAGCGGCACCTTCGTGGCTGCCGGCGCCTTGAGGGTCGCGGCGGTGTCGGCGATCGGCGGCGTGGTGTCCGACGCCCTGGTCTGTGGCGAGGGGCGCGATGGGGTCGGGCTGATGCTGTTCATCGACCCCACCGCCGCCGGGCGACTGGGTGATGCGGCCGCCGTGCGCGCCGCGGTGCGCGAGGGGCTGGAGCGGCTGAACGCTGCCGCCAAGGGCGGTGGCAAGGTAGCGCGCGCCCTGATCCTCGACGGCGCCCCGGACGCCGTCTCGGGCGAGCTGACCGACAAGGGCTATATCAATCAGGCCCTGGCCCGTGACCGGCGTCCTGTCGAGCTTGAGCGATTGTTCGCCGAGGCTCCGGATGACGGGGTGATGGTGTTCTGAGCCTTACAAAAACACCGCTCTCCCCGGCGAAGGCCGGGGCCCAGATTCAGCCCGAGCGTTTGGGAATGATCCGGGATGCGGCCTTGGCCAAGCGTCAGGCTCCCTGGGTTCGATCTGGGCCCCGGCCTTCGCCGGGGAGAGTGGGAGATTTTGCCAGCCCCTGCACCACCCCCACGCAGATCAGCAGCTGCCCGAAATAATACAGCCCCCACACGCCTAGCCCGGTCAGGAAATTGTCCGGCAGCGGCCCGGACCGCGCAAAGATCAGCAGGTCGGAGACCACGAACATCACCGCGCCGATCCCGACGCGAAAGCGGTGAAAGCGGCTGGTCCAGGCGGTAGCGGCCATCAGCGACAGGCCCAGGCTGTAAAGCGCCACGCCCGGCGCGCCGGCCCGGTCGGCGGGCAGCAGCCAGGCGATGGTGACGGTGGCCGGGACCAGCACGATGGCCAGGGCCAGCTGGCTGCGCGACAGGCTCGGCCGGCGGTTGCGCAGATAGAGGCCGATGGCGATCAAGTGTCCGGCCAGAAAGGCCAGAGCCCCGACGGTCAGCCCCATGGCGCCCAGCAGCACGTCGCCCAGCGCGCCGAACGCCATCACCGCGACCAGCAGCCAGCCGTCCAGATCGCGCGCCTTGAGGGCCGCATAGACGGCCAGCAGGCTGACGCCCAGGCCCTTCCAGGTGAGTTCGGCGGCCTGCGGCAGGCCCAGTCCCCAGGCGAAGACATAGCTGACCCCGGCCAGGATCGAGGCGATCAGCACCCAGCGGGCCAGAGTGGTGGATTGCGTCATGGTCGTCCCCCCCGCCGGCTCGTTCTGTAGCGAGGCCTCGGCGCGTTCAGACTGCTTCAGCTTGCCGGTGATGCGCAACCACCGTTGGCGCGGCGCCCGAAATGTTGGAAGGAAAGGAATACGGTACGGAGAAGACCATGAACGGCGCGGACGCCCTGATCACCACCCTGGCCGACAACGGCGTCACCGCCTGTTTCGCCAATCCCGGCACCAGCGAGATGCAGTTCGTCGCGGCCCTGGACCGCGAGCCGCGCATGCGCTCGATCCTGTGCCTGTTCGAGGGCGTCGCCACCGGGGCGGCCGACGGCTATGGCCGCATGGTCGGCAAGCCCGCCTGCACCCTGCTGCACCTCGGTCCCGGCTACGCCAATGGCGCGGCCAATCTGCACAATGCGCGGCGAGCCTATACGCCGATCGTCAATGTGATCGGGGACCACGCCACCGATCACCGCCAGTACGATGCGCCGCTCAATTCCGACATCGCGGCGATGGCCGCGCCCAACTCGATCTGGGTCAAGTCGGCCGAGAGCGCCGACCAGGTCGGCGCCTTGGCCGCGCAGGCCGTGGCCGCCAGCTTCGGCGCGCCGGGCGGCAATGCCTGCCTGATCCTGCCGGCCGACAGCGCCTGGAACGAGACCAACGCCGCCGGGCCGGTGATCGAGATCCCGCGCCCGGCCGCGCCGGACGCCTCGGCCGTCGCCGCCGTCGCCGCCGCGATCAAGGGCGCCGCCAAGCCGACCATCCTGCTGGGTTCCAGCGCCTGCGGCGAGGCGGGGATCGCCGCCGCCGGACGCCTGGCCGCCGCGGGCGTCCGCGTGCTGACCGACACCTTCACCGCCCGCCAGTCACGGGGCGAGGGACGGTTCCGACCCGACAAGATGATGTATTTCGGCGAGCAGGCCCTGAAGGACCTGACCGGCGTTGATCTGATCGTGCTGGCCGGGACCAGCCAGCCGGTAGCCTTCTTCGCCTATCCCGACCGCCCCAGCGTGCTGGTTCCGGACGGCTGCGCGCTGGAGACCCTGTGCGGTCGCGAGGTCGATGCGCCTGCCGCGCTGAACGCCCTGGCCGACGCCCTGGGGGCGCCGGCCCACGGCGCGGTCGAGGCCTATATCGAACCGGCCGCGCCGGGCCCCAAGTTCGACGCCTGGGCCATGGGGGCCTCGATCGCCCGGCACATGCCGACCGGCGGGATCATTTCCGACGACGCAGTGACCGCCGGCCTGCCGATCTTCACCCAGACCCGCAACGCCCGCGCCCATGACTGGCTGAGCCTGACCGGCGGGGCCATCGGCCAGGGCATTCCGGTTGCGCTCGGCGCGGCGGTGGCCTGTCCCGACCGCAAGGTGTTGAGCCTGAACGGCGACGGCGCGGGCATGTACACGGTGCAGGGCCTGTGGACGATCGCCCGCGAGAAGCTGGACGTCACCGTGGTGATCTTCGCCAACGGCGCCTATCGCATCCTGGGCATCGAGATGGGCCGCACCGGTGGCGGCGAGCCGGGCCCCAAGGCTTCACGACTATTGGACCTGGGCGACCCGCAGATCGACTGGGTGGCGCTGGCGACGGGTCTGGGGATGCCGGCGCAGCGGGTCGAGACGTCTGAGGCCTTTGACGCGGCCATGGCCGAGGCGATGACGACGCCGGGTCCTCACTTCATTGAAGCCGCGATGCGATAGGCGAGCCATGACCGCTGAACCCGCCCATCTGCCCCTGCCGGATCGCTGGGATCTGACCGACGAGCAGATGCTGGAGCGTGCGGAGGCGGCCCTGGCCCGGCTTCGCCGCCGTCACACCATCCGCGCCTTCAGCGATCGTCCCGTGCCACAGGCGGTCATTGAGCGCTGTATCGCGGCGGCGGCCACCGCGCCCAGCGGCGCCAACCAGCAGCCCTGGCGATTCGTCCTGATTGGGCCGGGGCCCTTGCGGACGGAACTTCGCGTTGCGGCCGAGGCCGAGGAGCGGGAATTCTACGCCGGCCGGGCCGGCGAGGCCTGGCTCGACGCCCTCACGCCCCTGGGCACCGACGCCGACAAGCCGTTCCTGGAAACCGCGCCCTGGCTGATCGCCATCTTTGGCCAGCGGCATGGCGTCGACGCGACAGGCGGCAAGATCAAGCACTACTACGTGCCCGAATCGGTGGGCATTGCGACGGGCTTCCTGATCGCGGCGCTCAACGAGGCGGGTCTGGCGACCCTGACCCATACGCCTAGCCCGATGGGCTTTCTCAACACGGCCCTCGGGCGGCCGGACCATGAAAAGCCCTATATCCTTTTGGTGGTTGGCCACCCGGCACAGGACGCGACTGTCCCGGCCCATGCCAAGCAAAAGCTGGCCCTGGACGAGGTGATGAGCCTGCGCTGAGGGAGCTTTGCCGGACTTCGGGGCCGGACTCCGGGCGACAAAAAAGCCCGCCGGGATCGCTCCCGGCGGGCTTGCTGTTTCAGGCTTGCGACCCGATCAGCTCTTCTTGACGTTGGTCGGCAGCTTGCAGCCGCCGCCGATGCCCTTGGCCTGCGAGCAGGCGAGGATTTCCTTCGACTTCGGATTGGGCGTGTTGACCGGATAGCTCATCACCCAGCCGGGCAGGCCGTCAGAGCAGGCGACTTCGAAATAGCCTTCAGTCTCGTTGCGACCGACCAGGCGGACGCCGGAGACCTCGCACGAGCCCTTGCCATAGGCCTTCAGATCGGCCGACAGGCGCGAGAACAGCATGTCCTGCTTGGAGAAGCTGCAACGATAGCCGTTCATTTCGGCGAACAGGCAGTCATAGATCACGGCCGGACCGCTCGAGAAGATGGCGATCGCACCGTCCGGACGGTTCTTGCACTTCAGCTCGACGATTTCCTTCTTGGGGTCCTGGCTGGGCAGCATGCCGTACTTTTCGACATCGCAGTTGAAGCCGCCCTTGGTCGACAGCTTGCTGTAGAGGCCGGCCTGCTCGGTTTGCGCCGCGACCGAATCGGTCAGGGTGCAGCCGCCGCCGACGAAGGCGGCCTGGGAGCAGTCGATGGTGCGGGCAAGAGCCCCGCCAGCCGCGGTCTGCTGCAGCATGTAGCCCTTGCCGTCGGCGCAGGCGACTTCGAAGTAGTTGTCGGCCTTGGTGCTCAGGACGTAGCGCTTGTCCTTGACCGTACAGCTCTTGCCCGACGCGGCGGTCAGGGTGTCGACGATGGCCAGCTGGGTGGCCTTGTCGGTCAGCTTGCAGCTGACATTGGCGCCTTCTTCGTACAGCAGGCAGCTGTTGGCGACGACGTCGCCGGCCGCAGTGGCCGGGTTGGCGGTCTGCATCACGTAGCCGGTGCCGCCCTTGCAGGCGATTTCGAAGTAGGAGTTCTTGGCGCCCGAGCCGATGGCGCGGGCGTTTTCGATGTCGCAGACCGCGCCGGCCTTGGCGACGAAGGGCTTCAGGCCGGCCTTGGGATCCTCATTGCCCGGCAAGATGCAGGCCAGGGCGCTGGGCTTGCCGTCGGCGGCCGGAGCGTTGGACTCCAGGCAGGTGAAGGCTTGCGGCGGCGTGTCCTTCTTGGCGATCAGGGCAAAACCAATGCTGTCCTGACAGGCCACCTCATAATAGGCGGTGGCGGTTTTTTTGTCGGCGCCGATCAGGCGAGCATCAGTGACGGTACAGCCGGCGTTCAGGGCCTGCATGATGGCGGGGGCGTCTTTCATCCCCGCTTCACGCGCCTTGGCGTCAATCTTTGGCTTGTCCTTGCTCTCTTTCGGCGCCGAAATGACGGCGGCCGGCACGAGCGCACCGAGCGCGAGGGCGGCAACCAAGCCGATCGCGAATGGCCTCATGGGAAACTTCTCCTGGGTGGATTCCTCGCGCGGACATAAGCGCGCCCTTGCGTTGGGGGTCAAGATGTCCTCCCACGTGAGCGAAAACATGGCGGGAAGGGACGACACATGCGCGACGGACTTGAAGAGGATGTGACAGAACCGCGCAGGCCCCGGCTGGTCTATCCGTTCGAGACCGCTCCCGAGCAGGGAACCGGCGAGGCGGTCGAGGTTGCGCCAGGGGTCTTGTGGCTGCGTCAGCCGCTCGGCGGGTCGCTGCAATTCATCAATGTCTGGGCCATTGCCGACGGCGAGGGCTGGGCGATCGTCGATACGGGCGTGCAGACCAAGGAGACCAGCCAGGCCTGGCGGGCCGCCTTCGCCGGCGCCCTGGGCGGCAAGCCGATCACCCGGGTGATCTGCACTCACCTGCATCCCGACCATGTGGGCCTGGCCGGCTGGATCGTTCGCAAGTTCGACTGCCGTCTGTGGATGACCCGACTCGAATATTTCCAGTGCCGGATGCTGGTGGCCGACACCGGCCGCGAGGCGCCCGAGGACGGCGTGCGATTCTTCAAGGCCGCCGGCTGGGACGAGGACGCCATCGAAAACTACAAGGCCCGGTTCGGCGGCTTTGGAAAGGCGATCTACGCCCTGCCCGACAGCTATCGCCGCCTCAGCGACGGCGAGGATTTTGACATCGGCGGCCGCACCTGGCGCGTCGTGACCGGGCAGGGCCACTCGCCCGATCACGCCTGCCTGTGGTGCCCGGAGCTGGACGTGCTGATCAGCGGCGACCAGGTGCTGCCGCGCATCTCGTCCAACGTCTCGGTGTTTCCGACCGAGCCCGAGGCCGATCCCCTGAGCGACTGGCTTCGTTCTCTGGCCAAGGTCAAGGCGACCGTGCCCGACAGCGTGCTGGTGCTGCCGGCCCACAACGATCCCTTCCACGGCCTGCACGCCCGTATCGACCATCTGATCAGCGGCCATGAGCGCGGCCTGGGCCGGCTGGCGACCAAGGTGGTCGAGCCCAAAAGGGCGGTGGATGTGTTCGGGGCCTTGTTCGCCCGGCCGATCGGTCCCGATCTGCTCGGCATGGCGACGGGGGAGGCCCTGGCCCACCTCAACTGCCTGATGCATCGCGGCGTGGTCCGCCGCGACACCGACGCGGAGGGCGTGGCCTGGTACGGCGCCGTGGAGGTCGTCGAAACAACTGTTTGATGTTTCGTGCGCGAAGTATTAGCGTCGCGCCATGACCGTGCCGCCTGACCGCCGTCTCGTCTTCCTGCTCAACGCCGGCAACCGGCGCGTTCAGCGCTGGATCGAGGCGGCGATGGCGGCCAAGGGCGGGCTGACGGCGGCCCATTCGGGCGTGCTGTTCTTTCTGGGCCAGCGCGACGGCGCCCTGATCGGCGAGGCGGCCGAGGCTCTGGACCTGGCCCCCTCGGCCATGACCGGCCTGATCGACCGGATGACCCGGGTGGATCTGGTCGAGCGCCGCCCCGACCCCGCCGACGGCCGCGCCATGCGGCTGTACCTGACCGAAAAGGGCCGCACTGCGCGCCAATACGCCAAGGGCGGCCTCGACAGCATCAACGCCAATCTGACCGAGGGCTTCTCCGACGACGAGATCGCCGTGGTCGCCCGCTGGCTGATGAGCCTGCAAACCAAGTTCCCCAAAGGAGACGCCGCATGACCGAGCATGTGAAGGTTGAGATCGACGCCGGCGTGATGACCATCACCCTGTCGCGTCCGGAAAAGAAGAACGCCCTCAGCAACGCCATGTACGGGGTTCTGGCCGACAGCCTGGAGCAGGCCGAGACCGACCCCGCCGTGCGGGTGGTGGTGTTCCAGGCCGATGGCGACGCCTTCACGGCCGGCAATGACCTGGCCGACTTCACCGCCCAGGCCACGGGCGGCTTCAGCGGCGAGCGGCATGTGGGGCGGTTCCTCAAGGCGCTGGCCAACGCCACCCGCCCGCTGGTCGCCGCCGTGCATGGCCAGGCCGTCGGCGTGGGTACGACCATGCTGCTGCACTGCGACCTGGTGTTCACCAGCCCCGACGCCCGCCTGACCACGCCGTTCGTCAACCTGGCCCTGGTGCCCGAGGCCGCCTCCAGCTGGCTGCTGCCGGCCCGCATCGGCCATGCCCGCGCCTATGCCATGTTCGCCCTGGGCGAAGCCGTGGACGGGACGACCGCCGCCGCCTGGGGGCTGTCAAACGCGGTGGTGCCGCTGGACGAGCTTCGCGCCCGGGCCCGGGCTTCGGCCGATCAACTGGCCAAGCGACCCCTGGGCGCCCTGACCACCACCAAGCGCCTGATGCGCGACGCCGAAAAGATCGCCGCCCTGATGGACACCGAAGGCGCCCTGTTCGCCGAACGCCTGCAGACCGCCGAAGCCCGCGAAGCCTTCATGGCCTTCGCCGAGCGTCGTCCGGCCGATTTCAGCAAGGTGGCCTGATGGACTGTCATCCCGGCCAAGCGCGAAGCGCGCCGAGCCGGGACCGCCGGAAGCTCTGAGCGTGTCGCGGTCCCGGCTCGCCCCCCGGCTTCCGCCGGAGTCCGGCCGGGATGACAGTTTTTAGTGAGCGTTCCGAATACCAAAAAAATCACGGGAGAGAACGACATGGCCGACCGCATCACCTCGGGCTTTTCGCCCTACACCCCGGCCCGCGACGTGGTCGCCGGCCATGACCTGACCGGAAAGATCGCCATCGTCACTGGCGCCGCCACCGGCATCGGCGTCGAGACCGCCCGCGCCCTGGCCGAAGCCGGTGCCGAGGTCATCATCGCGGTCCGCAAGCCGGACCTGGCCGAAGCTGCCGTCGCCGAGGTCAACAAGACGGCCAAGGGCGCGAAAGCCTCCTGGTCGATGCTGGACCTCTCCAGCTTCAAGTCGATCCGCGCCTTCGCCGAGCGCTGGGGCGACAAGCCGCTGAACATCCTGATCAACAACGCCGGCGTGATGGCCAGCCCCCTGACCTATACCGAGGACGGGCTGGAGATGCAGGTCGGCACCAACCATTTCGGCCACTTCCTGCTGTCGGTGCTGCTGGCCCCGAACCTGATCGCCGGCGCCAAGCAGTCGGGCAAGAGCTCGCGGCTGGTGTCGCTGTCATCGATCGGCCACCGCCGGGCGGGCTTCAACTTCGATGACCCGCACTACAAGACCCGCGCCTACGACAAGTGGGAAAGCTACGGCCATGCCAAGACCGCCAACGCCCTGTTCGCGGTTGGCTTCAACAAGCGCTTCAAGGATCAGGGTGTGTTCGCCAACGCCGTCATGCCGGGCGGGATCATGACCCCGCTGCAGCGCCACCTGCCGATCGAGGAGCAGATCGCCCTGGGCTGGATCGACGACCACGGCAAGGTTCGCGACGGCTTCAAGACGACGGAGGAGGGCGCCTCGACCAGCGTCTGGGCCGCCGTCGGCGACGAGCTGGAAGGTGTCGGCGGGCTCTATCTGGAAGACCTGGCCCAGGCCGAGCCCTGGACCAAGGAAAAGCCCTGGGCCGGGGTCCTGCCCCACGCCCTCGACCCCGAGGCGGCCGAGCGCCTGTGGGCGCTGTCGGTGGAAACGACGGGCGCCGGCGCCTGATGGAGAGCCGTTCTGTCCTGCGGCTGGCCGGGGTCGCCACGATTCTCGGCGCGGCCATCGATGTTCTGGCGCCGTTCCTGATCTATCCGCGCCTCGCGGAGCCCTGGCCGCATCTCGTCTATGTGACCATCGATCTGCTGCTGGTCTTCGGCATGTTGGGCGTTCGCTCCGTGAGCGGACGGTCGACCGGTCCCGTCGCTCTGGCCGGCTTCATCCTGGCGCTGCTGGGCGTGATGCTGGTGCGGACCTCGTCAGCCAGCATCTTTGGCGAGGCGTCCTACATGATCGCGTCCAGCGTCTGGTCGATCGGCATGGCCGTCTGGAGCGTGGATCTGCTGCGGGCCGGGGGAGCGTTCCGCATCGCCGCCGGCCTGTGGATCACCGCCCTTGTCATCGGCCTTGCGGGCCTGATCCTGAAGGATCACGGTCCGATCGCGCATGTGGCCAAGATGGCCTTCATTCTCGGCTTCGTGGCTGCCGCCGTCGATCTGCTTAAAACCCGTGGAGACCCGAAATGAGCCTGAAGAACAAGACCCTGTTTGTGACCGGGGCCTCGCGCGGCATCGGCCTGGCCATCGCCCTGCGGGCGGCGCGCGACGGGGCCAATATCGTCATCGCCGCCAAGACGGCCGAGGCCCATCCCAAGCTGCCGGGCACGATCTATTCGGCCGCCGCCGAGATCGAGGCCGCGGGCGGCCAGGCCCTGCCGCTGATCGTCGATGTGCGCGAGGAAGCTTCCGTCTATGAGGCCGTCGAAAAGGCCGTGGCTCGGTTCGGCGGCATCGACATCTGCGTCAACAACGCCTCGGCCATCTCGATCACCGGCACCCTGTCGACCGAGATGAAGCGCTATGACCTGATGCATCAGGTCAATGGTCGCGGCACGTTCCTGGTCTCCAAGGCCTGTATCCCGCACCTGAAGAAGGCCGAAAACCCGCACGTCCTGATGCTGTCGCCGCCGCTGGACATGAAGCCCCGCTGGTTCGCGCCGCACGTCGCCTATTCGATGGCCAAGTACAATATGAGCCTGTGCGTGCTGGGCATGGCCGAGGAATTCCGCGGCGACGGCATTGCCTTCAACGCCCTGTGGCCCCGCACCGGCATCGCCACCGCCGCCATCCAGTTCGCCCTGACCGGCGAGGAAGGCCTGCGCCACTGCCGCAAGGTCGAGATCATGGCGGACGCGGCTCACGCGATCTTCGGCAAGCCATCGCGCGCGTTCTCGGGCAATTTCCTGATCGACGACAGCTTCCTTTACGAGCAGGGCGTCACCGATTTCACGCCCTATGCCGTCGACCCGACCGCGACCCTGATGCCGGACTTCTTCGTGCCGGAGGACAGCGTTCCGCCGCCGGGAGTGAAGATCGGTTGAGGGTCAATCAAGCCTCTCCCAGAGGGAGAGGAGGGACCCGCCGCGCAGCGGTGGGAGGTGAGGGGTTACGCCGGCAACCGGCGCGCCGGCACGCCGTCCACCGTCCAAACCCCTCACCCTCCCACGCTTTCAGCGCGGGCCCCGCCCTCTCCCTATGGGAGAGGGGCCGAGCACAGAGACCGCCATGTCCGTTTCCATCCGTCCGGCCGACGCCGCTGACAGCGCCCTGATCCTGCAGTTCATCCGCGATCTGGCCGAGTATGAAAAGCTGCTGGATTCGGTGGAGGCGACGCAGGCCCACGTGACGGCGGCGCTGTTTGGCGAAAACCCTCGGGCGTTCTGCGACATCGCGCAGATCGACGGTGAACCGGTGGGGTTTGCCCTGTGGTTCTACAATTTCTCGACCTTTGTCGGCCGCCACGGGATCTATCTGGAGGATCTGTTCGTGCGGCCCGAAGCCCGTGGATCGGGCGCGGGCAAGGCCTTGCTGGCCAATCTGGCGCGGCGCTGCCTGGACGAGAATCTGGGCCGGCTGGAATGGTCGGTGCTGGACTGGAACGCGCCGTCCATCGCCTTCTATGACAGCCTCGGCGCCGCGGCGCTGGACGAATGGATCATCCGGCGGATGACCGGCGACGCCCTGCGCAAGCTGGCGGGAGCTTAGTCCAGCCGGTCGGCTTTCCGCAGTTCCGGGAACAGCCAGGCCCACAGGCCGGTGACGCCCAGCGCGCCGACCCCGCCGAACACCGCCGCCCCGACCGGGCCCATGAACCAGGCCGCGACGCCGCTCTCGGCCTCGCCCAGTTCGTTGGAGGCGCTGATGAACACGCCAGAGACGGCGGCGACACGGCCGCGCATGGCGTCGGGGGTGACGATCTGAACCAGGGTCTGGCGAACATAGACGCTGAGCATGTCGGCCCCGCCCAGCAGGGCCAGGGCCCCGACCGAAAGCCACATCACCTGCGAGAGACCAAAGACCACCGTGGCCGCGCCGAACACCGCCACGCCCGCGAACATGATCGGGCCGGCCTTGCTGCGGATCGGGTTGCTGGCCAGATAGATCGCCACGATCGTCGCGCCGATGGCCGGCGCGGCGCGCAGGATGCCAAAACCCCCCGGCCCGACATGCAGAACGTCCTTGGCGAACACCGGCAGCAGGGCCGTGGCCCCGCCCAGGATCACCGCGAACAGGTCCAGCGAGATCGAGCCGAACACGATCTTGTTGTTCCACACATACGAGAGGCCCTCCTTGATCAGCGCCAGCCGCGAGCCGGGCTGGGTTTCGGGCCGGGTGTTCTTGCGGATCATCAGGGCCATGATCGCCGCGGCCAGATAGAGGGCCAGAGACGCGCCGAAGGCCAGGGACGGCGAATGGATTAGCAGCAGGCCGCCGATGGCGGGGCCGATGATCGAGCCGCTCTGCCAGGACAGGGCGTTCCAGGCGATGGCGCGGGGCAGCAGGGGCCGGGGCACCAGCATGGGTCCCAGGGCGCTGCTGGCCGGCGACAGGAAGGCGCGGCTGGCCCCGAACATCACCGAGACGGCGAACACCGGCCACAGGGCCTGCGAGCCGCTCAGGGCCAGGAGCAGCAGCACGCTGGCGCTGACGGCGTCGACGGCCAGGCTGATGGCGACGATGAATTTGCGGGTGCGACGGTCGGCAGTCTCGCCGGCGATCAGGGTCAGGGCCAGCAGCGGCAGGAACTGGGCCAGGCCGATCATGCTGACCAGGAAGGCCGACTCGCCGACCGACCGCGTCTCGCGGGCTATGGCGTAGACTTGCCAGCCCAGGGCCACCGACTGGATCTGCACACCCAGGGTCGAGATGAACCGCATGGCCCAGAACAGCATGAAGTCACGCTCCCGCAACAGGGCGCGGGTAGAGATGTCGGGAGACGGGTCTTCGGCCGGCGGGGGAATGTCAGACATTGCGCCGCACCATACCGGCGCTTGGCCCCGCCGCAACGTTATTGACCTGACAGAGGCTTGGCCCTACAGCGCCCGCAAGTTCATGCCCTTGAGGCTAGCGAGGTCCGGCCATGCGCCTGCGACGAATGACGCGCGATAGCGCCACGACCTGAAGCCCTCCCGCGCCTGGCGTCGGGAGCCCCCGACGACCTTTCGCATTCCGAAGGCTGATGACCTCCATTTCTCCTGTTCCCAGTTCCGCCGTTTCCGCCCCCGCGCTCGTCCTTGAGACGCCCGCCATGGAAATCCCCGTCACCGCCCTGATCGACCGGGTGTTTGGCCCCGGCCGGTTCGCCAAGGTCTCCGAGCGCCTGCGCGAGGGCAACCGCCTGCTGGCCGCCTGCTCGTTTGTCGCGATGCGCGAGGGTCGGCCGGTGGGTTGCGTGCGGATGTGGCCCGTGACCATCGGCGGCGCGGCGGTCGCGTTCCTGGGCCCTCTGGCTGTTGATCCCGACGAGCGCAGCGTGGGCCTGGGCCAGACCCTGGTCGAGAGCGCCTGCGAGGCCGCCCGGGCCGCCGGCTGGAAAGCCGTGCTGCTGGTCGGCGACGCGCCCTATTTCACCCGCGCCGGCTTCTCGGCCGCGCATACGGCGGAGATCGCCATGCCGGGGCCTGTCGATCAGCGCCGCGTGCTGCTCAAGGCCCTGGTCGAGGGCGGCGATGAAGGCCTTTCGGGTCGGGTTGCTGTCGCCTGAGGCGTTGCGTCGCTTGAGCAGGGCGGCGGCATGGCCTACCTGAAGGCCATGACCGTCGATGCTTCCCCGACAGACCCAGGCCAACCCGGACTGGAAGGCGTCGCCGCCGCCGCCAAGGCCGCGGGCGAGCGCGGCCTGCCGCCGGTCCATCTGTGGCATCCGGCCTATTGCGGCGAGATCGACATTCGCATCCGCAAGGACGGGGTGTGGTTCCACGAGGGCACGCCGATCGGTCGCGAGGCCCTGGTGCGGCTGTTCTCGACCGTGCTGCGGCTGGATCCCGACGGCTATCACCTGGTCACGCCCGCCGAGAAGATGAAGATCACGGTCGAGGACGCGCCCTTCATCGCCGTCCGCGTGGACCGGGTGGGCGACACCCTGCGCTTCGAGACCAATGTCGGCGACGTGGTCGAGGCGGGGCCAGACAACATCATCCGGGTCGAGATCGATCCGGCCACAGGCGAGCCACGCCCCTATCTGCACGTGCGGCGGGGGCTGGAGGCGCTGATCGCCCGGCCGGTATTCTATGAGCTGGCCGAGATGGCGACCCCGCGCGAGACGGCGGACGGCGCGGTATTCGGGATCAGCTCGAACGGCGCCTGGTTCCCGATCGCGCCGGCCGGGACGGTCGGCGCGTGACGCCGCAGGAACGCCGCGACTGGATCACCAGCCGGCTGGACCCCATCGAACACTACAATCCCAGCCTGGCCGATCCGGTGCGTTCGGACTTCGACCTCAATCCCGGCCTGACCTTCGACAACCCCCACGCCCTGCGCCCCGCCGCCGTGCTGGTGGGGCTGGTCGAGCGCGAGGACGGGCTGACCGTACTGCTGACCCGTCGGTCGGACACCATGCGCAGCCATACCGGCCAGATCGCCTTTCCCGGCGGGCGCTGCGATCCGGGCGAGACGCCATGGGTCACGGCCCTGCGCGAGGCGCAGGAAGAGGTGGGGCTGGATCCCAGGTTCGTCACCCTGTCGGGCCTGCTGCACGGCTATCAGACGGTGACGGGCTTTCACGTCACGCCCGTGATCGGCTTCATCGATCCGGCGGCCGAATTCGTCGCCAGTCCCGAAGAGGTGGCCGACGTCTTCGAGACGCCGTTCGACTTCCTGATGGATCCGGCCAATCACGAGCGTCAGCACCGGGTGACGCCCAGCGGCGAGCGGCGCAACTTCTACGCCATGCCGTGGAACGACCGCTTCATCTGGGGCGCGACGGCCGGGATGCTGCGGGCCCTGTATGAGCGCCTGCATGATGAATCCACAGATCAAATCCCCGGTTAGGGCGCATCGCCCGTAGCGGCCGTCGCGCTTCCTGCCTAACAATGCCGCCCTTGCTCTTTGGGGGGGCTTTGATTGCGTAGGAGTGTGCTGCTTGAACACTGAATCGATAGGCATCGCGCCGTGGATGGCCTTGCCCGAGACCCAAGCCGTGATCGCGGCCCTGGAGGAGCGCGGCTTTGCCGGCTGCGCGCGATTCGTCGGCGGCTGCGTGCGCAACACCCTGATGGGCAAGCCCATCGACGATATCGACATCGCCACCACCCTGACCCCCGATCAGGTGATCGACGCCCTGGCCCATGCCGGCCTGCGGGCGATCCCGACCGGCGTGGATCACGGCACCGTCACGGCCATCTCGGGCGGCAAGCCCTATGAGATCACCACCCTGCGCCGCGACGTCTCCACCGACGGTCGCCGGGCCACGGTGGCGTTCAGCCAGGACTGGGGCCAGGACGCCGAGCGCCGCGATTTCCGCTTCAACGCCCTGTATGTCGATCCCGAGGGCCGGCTCTACGACCCCACCGGCGAGGGCGTGAACGACGCGCGCGAGGGGCGGGTGGTGTTCGTGGGCGATCCCATGACCCGTATCCGCGAGGACTATCTGCGCATCCTGCGCTTCTTCCGGTTCCAGGCCTGGTACGGCCGAGGCGAGCCCGACCAGAAGGCCCTGGCGGCCTGCAAGGCGCTCAAGGGCATGGTCTCGGGCCGCGCCGCCGAGCGCACGCAAAAAGAGCTCATGAAGTTGCTGACGTCCGAGGATCCGCGTCCGGCCCTGCGGCTGATGGCGGCCACCGGGGTGCTGGGCTCGATCCTGCCGTTCGTCAAATCCCTGGCCCGCTTCGACAGCCTGGTGGCCATCGAGACCGAGCAGCTGTTCGAGAACAATCCCGATCTGCGTCTGGCCTCGCTGATCCCCGATGACCCCCAGGTGGCCGAGCAGATGTCCGAGCGCCTGCGCCTGCCCAACAATGTCAGGGACCGCCTGGTCGACGCCGTGGGCAAGAACCCGCGCATCGTCAGCTGGATGAGCCCGCGCGAAGCCCGCCGTTCGATCTACGCCTTGGGCGTGCGCACCTTCTGCGACCGGATCAAGCTGGCCTGGGCGGGCTCTGGCCGTCCGGTCACCGCGCCGCAGTGGCGGGGCCTGCTGGCCATGGCCGAGACCTGGACGCCGCCGCCGTTCCCGCTGTCGGGCGACGAGGTGATGCAGGCCGGCGTGCCCAAGGGGCCGATGGTGGGCGAGGTGATGCGCGAGATCGAGATCTGGTGGATCGATCAGGACTTCATCGAGGACAAGTTCAGCGCCATTGAGCGCCTGAAGGCTGTGGCCCAAGGCATGGTCTACTGATGCGGATCGGTCTGCTGGAGACCGGCGCGCCGCCGGAGCCGCTTCAGCCGGCCTTCGGCCGCTATGGCGGCATGTTCCAGACCCTTCTGGGGCCTGATCACGCCTACACGACCTATGACGTCCAGGCCGGCCAGCTGCCCGGCGCGCCGGAGCAGCACGACGCCTATCTCATCACCGGTTCGTCGGCGGGGGTCTATGACGACCTGCCGTGGATCGCGCCGCTGTCGGACTTTCTGCGCGCCGCCCGGGGGCAGGCGGCGCTGGTCGGCGTGTGTTTTGGCCACCAGATCATGGCCCAGGCGTTCGGCGGCCAGGTGGTCAAGTCTGACAAGGGCTGGGGCGTGGGCCTGCACCGCTACGCCGTCTCGCGGCCACAGGGCTGGACCGACGCCGACAGCGTCGCCATTCCCGCCTCGCACCAGGACCAGGTCGTGACCCTGCCGCCCTCCGCGACCGTGATCGGCGGCAGCGCTTTTACGCCCTACGGCCTGCTGTCCTATGACGACGCGTCCGGGCGGAAAAAGGGGGCCATATCGATGCAGTTCCACCCCGAGTTCGACCCGGCCTATGCGGCGGCCCTGATCGAGGCCCGGCGCGGGACCCGCTATACCGACGCGCAAGCTGACGCTGCGATCGCCACCCTGCATCAGCCCAATGATCGCGCGCGCGTTGGCGGCTGGATCGGCCGCTTCCTGGATCAGGCAGCCCGGCGCCCGGGCTCCCGTTGAGCGGGCTCTAGGGCCACTTCACCGTCGGCGGCATCGAGCTGAGGATCGACTCGACGTTGCCGCCGGTTTTCAGGCCAAACATCGTGCCCCGGTCGTAGAGCAGGTTGAATTCCACATACCGCCCGCGCTGCACCAGCTGCTGCTCGCGCTCGTCCGCCGTCCAGGCCTCGCCCATGCGGCGGCGGACCAGCTCGGGATAGACCTCCAGGAAGGCCTTGCCGACGTCCTGGGTGAAGGCGAAGTCCCGCGACCAATCGCCGCTGTCGTGGTGGTCATAGAAGATCCCGCCGATGCCGCGCGGCTCGTTGCGATGGGGCAGGAAGAAGTACTCGTCGCACCAGGCCTTGTACTTGGCGTGCCAGTCGGGGTGGTGCGCGTCGCAGGCCCGCTGATAGGCGGCGTGGAAGTCGATGGCGTCGGGGAAGTCCTGCTGGCGCTGATAGCCGAGCAGCGGCGTCAGGTCGCCGCCGCCGCCAAACCAGCTTTTGGTCGTGACGATGAAGCGGGTGTTCATGTGCACGGCTGGCACGCGCGGATTGGTCATGTGGGCGATCAGGCTGATGCCCGTGGCGAAGAACCGGGGGTCGTCGTCCGCGCCCGGCATCGACTTGGCCATTTCCGGGGTGAAGGTTCCAAACACCGTCGAGCAGTGGACGCCGACCTTCTCGAACAGGCGGCCGTGCATCATCGACATGACGCCGCCGCCGCCCGCCGCGCGGTCCCAAGGCTTGCGCTCGAAGCGGCCCGCCTGGCCCGGATAGAGGTCGGCCGGGGCCTCGTCTTCCAGGCGCTCGAATTCCGTGCAGATCTGGTCGCGCAAGGTTTCAAACCAGGCGCGGGCGCGGGCTTTCTTGTCGTCGAGATCGGAAGCGTCGGTCATGACAGCCGATTAAGCGCTTGGCGCGCGCGGTGCAAATCCGGGGTTCTGCGTAGGGCGCTCAGGTCTGGAAAAACCCGTCCGTCTGCCGCAACGCCTCGCCCAGCGCCATGGCGGCGGTCGTCGCGAGATTCATCGACCGGGCCTCGGGCTGCAGTGGGATCACCAGGCGGCCCTGCGCGGCGGCATGGACCTCGTCGGGCGCGCCCCGGCTTTCGTTGCCGAGTAAAAGCGTATCGCCCGGCTGAAACCCAAATCGGTGAAACGGCGTCGCGCCCCGGGTGGTGAACAGCAGCAGCCGTCCCTGGGCCCGTTCCGGCGCGGCCAGGAAGGCATCCCACGAATCGTGGCGTTTCATATGGGCCAAGGGGCCGTAATCCAGCGCCGCCCGCTTGAGACTCTTGTCATCCAGAGGGAAGCTGCACGGCTCGATCACGTCCAGGCCGGCGCCAAAACAGGCGGCGAGGCGGATTGCGGCGCCGACGTTTTGAGGAATGCCTGGTTGAAAAAGCGCGAGACGCATTCTAAGCGAACCACCACAAGGCTAGCAGGGACATTCTTGCGAATCGAAAGGGCTTGCGGACTCAGTCCGCGCGTCCGATAGGACGATCCAACCGTCGCCTTGTGGCGGAGATCCGTTCGCGGGTCGAGAAAGATACGGCGCCGAAAGGTGCTTCTCCTGGCCGGCCGGCTTCCCGGCGCGGCGGAATCGAAGGGTGACTTAGGTGGCCGACACCGCGTTGGGCGCAACGACCGAGCCGGAGCATGGGGCTGACCCCAGCCGGCGCGACTTCATTTACATCGCGACGATGGCGGCCGCCGCAGGCGGCGCCGTGTCGCTTGTTTGGCCGTTCGTCGATCAGATGAACCCGTCAGCCGATACGCTGGCGCTGGCCTCGACCGAATTCGACCTGACCAAGGTCGCCGACGGTCAGCAGGTCACGCTCAAGTGGCGCGGCAAGCCGCTGTTCGTGCGCAACCGCACGCCGGCCGAGATCCAGAAGGCCGTGGCCGATGACGGCGCGGCGCTCAAGGATCCGCAGACCGACGCCGAGCGCGTCAAGCCGGGCAAGTCCCAGTGGCTGGTGCTGATCGGTTCGTGCACGCACCTGGGTTGCGTGCCGACGTTCGGCGGCGGCGATTACGGCGGCTGGTTCTGCCCCTGCCACGGCTCGCACTACGACACCTCGGGCCGGATCCGTAAGGGTCCCGCGCCCCTGAACCTCGCGGTTCCGGAGTACGAGTTCCTCACCGACACCAAGGTCAAGATCGGTTAAGCGAGATGAGCGGACATTCGACCTATGAACCCAAGACCGGTTTCGAGCGCTGGCTCGACGCCCGTCTCCCGATCGTGCGCCTGGGCTATGACAGCTTCGTCGACTACCCCACGCCGCGTAACCTGAACTACTGGTACACCTTCGGCGGCATTCTTTCGCTGTGCCTGGCGTCTCAGTTGATCACCGGCATCATCCTGGCGATGCACTATAACGTCGGCGACGCTTTCAACAGCGTTGAGCGCATCATGCGTGACGTCAATCACGGTTGGCTGATCCGCTACATGCACTCCAATGGCGCGTCGATGTTCTTCATTGCCGTCTATATCCACATGTTCCGCGGCCTCTATTACGGGTCGTACAAGGCCCCTCGCGAAGTGCTGTGGATTCTGGGCTGCGTGATCTATCTGCTGATGATGGCCACCGCCTTCATGGGCTATGTCCTGCCCTGGGGTCAGATGTCCTTCCACGGCGCGGTCGTGATCACCAACCTGTTTGGCGCCCTGCCGATCGTTGGTCAGAGCATCACCACCTGGCTGTGGGGCGGTTTCGCGGTCGACAGCGCTACGCTGAACCGCTTCTTCTCGCTGCACTACCTGCTGCCCTTCATGATCGCCGGCGTCGTGATCCTGCACATCTGGGCCCTGCACGTGGTCGGCCAGAACAATCCGACGGGCGTGGATCCGAAGTCCAAGGCCGATACCTTGCCCTTCACCCCCTATGCGACGGTGAAGGACGGCTTCGCGATGAGCGTCTTCCTGATCCTCTTCTCCTTCTTCGTCTTCTACATGCCCAACGCCCTGGGCCACGCCGACAACTACATCCCGGCCAACCCGCTGGTGACGCCGTCGCACATCGTTCCGGAATGGTACTTCCTGCCGTTCTACGCGATCCTGCGGGCTGTGCCGGACAAGCTGATGGGCGTGCTGGCCATGTTCGGCGCCATTGCCTGCCTGTTTGCCCTGCCGTGGCTGGATACGTCCAAGGTGCGCTCCATGCGCTACCGCCCGACGGCAAAGGTCTATTATGGCTTCTTCGTCGTGGCCTGCTGCATCCTGGGCCTGTGCGGCGCCAAGCTGCCGGATGATCCGGTCATCCCGCATCTGAAGACCTTCCTGCTGATCGACGCCGATCTGAACAGCTTCGTCTGGCTCAGCCGCGTGGCAACGCTGTACTATTTCGGCTTCTTCCTGGTGATCCTCCCGGTCCTGGGTTTGAAGGAAACGCCGCTCCCGGTGCCGGACTCGATTGCTTCGCCGGCTCTGTCGCACCCCGCTGGCGTCCCGGCCCACGCGACCGCCGCGCCTGAGATGAAGGGCTGATCATGATGCTGCGCAAACTTTCCATCCTCGCAGCCGTCGCCGGCCTGATGATCGGCGGACCGGTTCTGGCCGCTGGGCACCCCCTGCCGCCCAAGGACGTCCATTGGTCGTTCGAAGGTCCGTTCGGCAAATTTGATCAGGCGCAGCTGCAGCGCGGCTACAAGGTTTATCGGGAGGTCTGTTCGGCCTGCCATTCGATGAGCCTGGTCAGCTTCCGCAACCTCGGCGACAAGGGCGGCCCGTTCTACAACGCCGAGTACAAGAATCCGAACGACAACCCCTGGGTCAAGGCGTTGGCCAAGGACTACGAAGTCGCGGATATCGACTCCGAGACCGGCGACGCCATCAAGCGCACCGCCACAAGCGCCGATCGTTTTACCTCGCCCTATCCCAACGAGGCTGCGGCGCGGGCCGGCAATGGCGGCGCCCTGCCGCCGGACATGTCGCTGCTGGCCAAGGCCCGCACCGGCGGTCCGGAATACATCTACTCGCTGCTGACGGGCTATGTGGCTCCTCCGACCGGGCTCAAGGTCGGCGCAGGCCAGCACTACAACCCTTTCATGGCCGGCGATCTGACGGCGTCCTGGTCGGGTCCGCACGACAAGGTTCCGCCCGGTGGCTACATCGCCATGGCTGCGCCGCTCAAGGCCGATCTGGTGACCTTCGACGACGGCACCAAGTCGACTGTCGACCAGCAGGCCAAGGACGTCTCGGCCTTCTTGATGTGGGCTGCAGAACCGAAGATGGAAGAGCGCAAGGAAACCGGCTTCGTGGTTATCCTCTATCTGCTGCTGTTCTCGGGGCTGCTGTACGCCAGCTACCGCAAGGTCTGGAAGAACGAGTCGCACTGACCGTTCGCAGCGACCGAAAAGATCAGGGCCTGGCGGTAACGCCGGGCCCTTTTTCTTTGGGCTCTGCGGGTGTCAGCCACAGCCGGCCCGCCTGGGCGTCGAGGCGCAGGCGATAGTCCGACAGGATCGCCACGCCCACGGCGCCCGCCACGCCAGGGGGCAGGTCGCCGGCCCGCACGGCCGCAACGCGCTGCCGCAGGCGGCCGTCCAGCGACAGGCCGGCCAGCACGCCGGCGGGTGTCTGGCGGGGGCCATCGGCGTCGCCGCGCGCCCGCACCCCGCCGTTCGAGGCCGTATCGAGCGCGAAGGCTCCGGTCAGGCTGGCGAAGCCGTCAGAGGCCGTGGCCCGCACGGTCGGCACGCCGCCCACCACGGTCACGGCCAGGGCGGGGCCGCCGGGCCTGTCGGCCCAGCCCGGGGCCTCCAGCCGCAGGCGGCAGGGTGAAAAGTCGATGACCACCACATAGCGGTCCAGGATATCGGCTCCGATCACGCCGGCGATGGGTGCCACGAAGCCGACGCCGCGATAGTCCAGGTCGCTGACCAGGATCGGCGCGGCCTCCACTCGCTGCCCGGCCAGCCGCACCGGCAGGGTGAGGTCGAGCTCGGCATAGCCGCTCATCTGGGCCTTGGTATTGTGCAGCAGGGTGCGTGGCGCCGACAGGTCGATCACGAAGTCGCCGGCCATGTCGGCGATGGCGGCCGGGGCGACGATGGCGCCGTTCTCGAACCAGCAGGCGGTTTCGCCGGCCACGGCGGGGCCTGCCGCCGCCAGCGACAGGATCAACAGCAGGGCGGTGGCTGAGCGACGCATGCGGCGATCCTAGCCAAGCCTTTCGCGCTCGGCGACAGGCGTAAGCATCGGCGAGGCCGATGGCGGCGAAATGGCGGCAGCGGGTCACCAGTGGACACCGGCCCGAACGGCGCCATCATTGTTTTTTCCTGGGGAGGGGTGACGGTGACCGAGGACGAACGCGAACACGAGACGGCCAAGCGGCTGGACGCCTTTGTCGACGCTGCCTTCGCCTTCGCGGTGACCCTGCTGGTCATCGCCGGCGCAGAGGGACCGCCCAGCCTGGCCGCACTGGGCGCGGCCATGGGCCGCATTCCGGCCTCGCTGGGCGCCTTCGTCCTGATTGCCATGTTCTGGATGGCCTATCGCGACTTTGGCCGTATCGCGCCACGCCGTGACGCGTGGGCCAGCCTCAACGGCCTGGCCATCGTCTTTGTGGTCCTGGTCTATGTGTTCCCCCTGCGCATGCTGTTGGAGTCCGGCTTCGTCTGGATCTCGGGCGGCCGCCTGCCGGGCGAGGTGATCATCCACATCCTGGGTGATCTTCGGATGCTGTTTCGGGTCTATGGCATGGGCTTTGTCGTCCTGGCCGGGCTGTTCGTCACCCTCTTCGCCCACGCCGCCCGCTCGCCCGAAAAGCTGGGGGTCAACGCCGCCGACGCGGCCATGGCCGCCAGCGTGGCCCAGATCTGGATCATCGTGGCCAGCGGAGGCCTGCTGTCGGCCCTGCTGACCTTCGCGCCGCTACAGTTCGCGCCGTGGCTGCCGGGCATGGCCTATTGGGCGATCCCGCTGGGCATTGGCGCAAGAAGCCTGATCCTGAGCAGGGCCACCCGCGCCCGCGCCCGCGCCGCCAAGACGGATTGACGACAAGAACTTTGTATATCAAAGTTAATGGGTCGCCCTTTCGGAGATCCGCCATGTTCCGTCCGTTCGCTTCCCTCGCCGTCCCCCTCGCGGCGGCTGTCGCGATCTTCGCCGCGGCGCCGGCTCTGGCGCAGATGCCGCCCGACCCCGCTCCGCGTCTGGCCGCCCAAAAGCAGGCGATGGGCAAGCTGGCGGCGATGGACGGCGTGTGGCGCGGTCCGGCCTGGACCATCATGGCGGACGGCAAGAGGCACGAGGTCATCCAGACCGAACGGATCGGTCCGCTGCTGGACGGCACGGTGAAAGTCCTCGAGGGGCGCGGCTACCAGGCCGATGGATCGACCGGCTTCAACGCCTTCGGCGTCATCTCCTACGAGCCCGCGACCGACGCCTTTACCCTGCACTCCTACGCCATGAGCCAGAAGGGCGACTTCAGCCTGAAACCGACGGCTGACGGCTATGTCTGGGAGATCCCGGCCGGACCGATGATCATCCGCTACACCGCCGTCATCAAGGGCGACGCCTGGCGCGAGATCGGCGAGCGGGTGATGCCGGGCCGACCCCCGATGCAGTTCTTCGAGATGAACCTCAAGCGGGTCGGCTACAGCGCCTGGCCGACTGCGGGAGCGATAGCGCCCAAATAGCATGAGCCAGGGGGCGGACAGATCCGGCATTCGAGGACCGGCAATTGCTCTAGGGTGCGCGCCGCGTCGCGGCTAGAGTCTCCAAAATAGAAAAGACCACCTGCAAATATTATAGACCGGTTCATGTGCTTTTCGTGGCCAGATATCAAATATCTAGAGTTCTAAGCGCAAAACTATAGCTTGTTCAAATATTCGAAATTAAGCTTCATATGTTGGAAATTAACTACGCATTAATACAAATAATCGGTGTGACGGACTGATTCTGCATAACTTTTTTTGCGCTACACATGCGACAGTCTGTCCTGAACGGCGAAAGTTAGGAGGACCTTAGGACTCCGACGAGCACTGGTCTCGTCAGGTCCCCCTGTAGAGAATAGCGTCGCCATGCTCCCGAACTTGAAGATAGGTCAGCGCCTCGTCATCGGCTTCGGCATCATTCTCTTGATGATGGCAGGCATTGGCCTGGTGGCTCAGGGCCGCCTCAATGCGATCGACCGCAGCCTCACAACGATCAACGACGTCAACAGCGCCAAACAGCGGTTCGCCATCAATTTCCGCGGCAGCGTGCATGACCGCGCCATCAGCCTTCGCGACGTCATCCTGGTCAGCGACGCTGGCGAGCTTGACGCGGCGATCGCCACCATAGAGCGCCTTGAGGCCGCTTATGACAAATCGGCCGCTCCGCTTGATGCGCTCATGGCCAAGGGCGTTGGCGTGACCCCCGAAGAGACCGCCATCCTGGACAGCATCAAGGCGACCCAGGCCGAGGGCCTGCCGCTGATCTCAGAAGTGATCCGACTCCAGAAGGCCGGTGAGGCCGACGCCGCCAAGGCGCTTCTGATTCAGAGCGCAAGGCCCATGTTCATGGTCTGGCTGAAACAGATCAATGCGTTCATCGACCTGCAAGAGGCCAAAAACAAGGTCATCGGTTCGCAAGTCCACCACATGGCGGCTAGCTTTGTGTGGCTGAACCTCGCGATCTGCGGCGGGGCGTTGATCCTGGGTGTCGCCGTGGCGGCGTGGTCCGCCCGCGCCGTCAAGCCGCTCGGCGCCCTGACAACGGTGATGGGAAAGCTCGCCTCGGGCGACCTGTCCGTCTCCGTCCCGTCGCTGGGACGCACGGACGAGGTCGGCGAGATGGCCAAGGCCGTACAGGTCTTCAAGGAGGCCGGCGCCAGGACCCTGCGCCTGGAGCAGGAGAACGCCGACGCGCGTCAGCTGACCGACAGTGAACGCGCGGCCCGCCAAAAGACCGACGCTGAAATGGCCCGCACACAGGCCCGGGTCGTCGAGGATGTCGCGTCGGGCCTGGCGCAACTCTCCGCCGGCAATCTTGTCTATCGCCTGACCGCCAGCTTCGCGCCTGAGTACGAGAAGCTGCGCGCCGATTTCAATGCTGCAATGACGACCCTGCAGGACACGATGAAGATCGTGTCTGGCAATACCACCACCATCCAGGCGGGCGCAGCCGAGATTTCCGTGGCGTCGCAAGACCTGTCGCGGCGGACAGAGCAGCAGGCGGCCAGTCTGGAAGAGACCGCTGCGGCGCTCGATCAGATCACCGCCACGGTGCGCAAGACCGCCGAAGGTTCGGAACACGCCCGCACCGTGGTCGGCCTGGCCAAGTCCGCCGCCGAACAGTCTGGCGACGTGGTCCAGAACGCGGTCGCCGCCATGGGCGGGATCGAGAAATCGTCCCAGGAAATCAGCCAGATCGTCGGCGTGATCGACGAGATCGCCTTCCAGACCAACCTCCTGGCCCTGAACGCCGGTGTTGAAGCGGCGAGAGCCGGCGAGGCCGGTCGCGGCTTCGCCGTTGTCGCCCAGGAAGTCCGGCCCTGGCCCAGCGGTCGGCCGGCGCGGCCAAGGAGATCAAGGCCCTGATCTCCAACTCGGACCAGCAGGTGAGGGCCGGCGTGGAACTCGTCGGCGAGACCGGCAAGGTCTTGAGCCGGATCGTGGTTCAGGTGGGCGAGATCAACGACATTGTCGTCGTTATCGCCGCGTCCGCCCAGGAGCAGGCCACAGCGCTGAACGAGGTCAACTCGTCCATCAACCACATGGATCAGGTGACCCAGCAGAACGCGGCCATGGTTGAAGAGGCCACCGCCGCCAGTCTCAGCATGTCGCAGGAAGCCGAAGGGCTGGCGCGTGTGGTTGGCCGCTTCGAGGTCGGCCAGGAGACTCCGGCCCAGAGAGGCGCCGCCCGGACGCCCTCTCGCCCTTCAGCCGCCATATCGGTCATGAAGACCACGGGCTACGGCGGCGCCGCGCGCAAGCCCGCGCCGATGGCACGCGTCGGTACCGATAGCTGGAAAGAATTCTAGAGCGCCTGCCGACCTGATGGCTTCAATCGGGTCGGACCTGATTGAGCCTGTCGCTTCGCTCAGGCCTCGCCCCGGTTGCCGCCGCCCCGCTGGAACAGTTGCAGGGTACGCAGCATGGCCAGCCGGGCGCTGTCGGCGTGGTAGCCGTTGGGGGCCACGAAGGCGTGACCGGCGTCGTACCGCCAGACCGGAAGGTCGGGATGAGCGGCCTGGATGGCCTCGACATCGGCCGGGGGTATCAGCGGGTCGGTCTTGCCGAAATGCAGGGCGGTGGGGACGGTCGGAACCTCCCCGATAAACTGTACGATGTCGCCGCCATAAAAACTGGATACACCCGATAAACCGGCGCAGCGGGCGGCGGCCAGCCAGGCGGTCGTGCCGCCATAGCAGAAGCCCATGGCGAACACCGGACCGTCCAGGGCGTCGATACAGGCCTGGACGCGGGGCAGGGCGCTCAGGCCCCAGCCGGTGGCCTGCCCCATGGCCATGCGCTGATCCAGGATCGCCGGCTCGGTATTGGCTTCGGGAAAGGGCGCGTCGGCAGCGTCGAACAGGGCCGGGGCGATCACTTCATAGCCCTGCTGGGCCAGGGTGTCTGACAGCTCGCGGATATGCGGCGTCACGCCCCAGATGGCGTGCAGAATGACCAGACCGCCGCGCCGGGCGTCCTGATGCGGCGCGTGCCAGGCGCTGAAAGGCGCGCCGTCGCGCGTGGCCAGGGCGATGGGGCCGCCCATGCTCAGGCCGGCTCGGCGGGGGCGCTGTTGGCGAGGAACAGGTCCAGGGTCCGCTGGCGCGCTGCTAGCGCGTCGGCGAGGTCGGAGTCGGGCCGGCCGTCATTGTTGAAGCCGTGGCCGCTGGCCTCGTAGATGTGCACCGCAACCTCGGGGTGGGCGGCGGCGATCGCGGCCTGGACCTCGTCGGCGGGGATATGCGGATCCTTGCGGCCCAGATGGACGATGACCGGGCAGGAGAGCGCGAACTTCGCCATCCCCGCCACCTGGCCGCCATAGTAGCTGGCGGCGGCCGACAGGCCCTTGCAGCGTGACGCCGCCAGCCAGGCCATGGTGCCGCCGTAGCAGTAGCCGACGATGAACACCGGGCCGCGCGGGGCCAGAAAGTCGATACAGGCCTGGATGTCGCCCATGGCGTTGCCGGGGCCGTTGGCCTTGGCATATTTCACGCCGGCCTCGAACCCTTCAGGGTCGTGGTCGGCGACGAAGCCCAGTTCCTGCCGGTCGAACATCGAGGGCGCGACCACCTCGAAGCCCTGATCAACCCAGCGCGCCACGTCCTCATGGACATAGCGATCCAGGCCGAAGATCTCCTGGATCACGATCACCCCGCCCCTGCGCGGCCCTTGGGCATGGGCGTGGGCGGCAGTGAAGACGAAGCCGTCATGGACGGCGGTCAGGGTCAGCCGGTCGGTGGTCATCTGCGGCCGATCAACCTTTTTCAGGTTTCAGAGCGCAAACACCCGCGCCGCTGGCCTTGGCGCGGGCGCAGGACATCGCCTGCAGACCGGCTTTCGACCTGGGCTGGGGCGCATCGATGATGTAGCCAGCGCCGCCTTCGCACAGCGCTTCGTAGCGCGAGATCGGCGGATCGCCGCCGCCCCCCAGATAGGCGGCGTTGGTTGGCTTGCAGGTCAGGCCGGCCTTGCTGGCCAGGGTGGCGACGCCGGCGATCGAGCCAATATTGGCCGCCAGGCGACAGGTCGCCAGCTTGCCCTTGGCGGCCTTTTCCGAGGCGGCCAGGGCCAGGCAGTCATAGGCGCTGACCGTGTCGCCGCTCTTGGACACGATCCAGCCGAAGTCGTCCTTGCAGGCCACTTCATAGCTGACGGTGCGCTTGCCGCCCTTGACGCTTTCCTTGACGACGCCCGCCGTGGACTGGTCGCAGGTGACGCCGGCCTCGGCGGTCAGTTCGCGCGCCGCCCGCTGTTGCAGGGGGTTGCCGGGTTCAAGCGTCTTGCCGCCTTCATTGGCCGCCTGATAGCGGCCCATGGTGTAGGTCGGGGTCACGGCGCGGGGCCCGGTGACATTGGCCGACGGCGCGGCGGAACCGCGGGTGGCGCCAGCGGCCTGGGCGAGGGCGCTGCCAGCGACCATGGCGAAGGCGAGCGAGAGGATCAGTTTTTTCATGTTTCGGCCCCTGAACTTGAGGCCGGACAATGGCGCCGCAGCCTGACGCCGTCGAGCCCCGGAAAATGATGCTCTCCGAGGCCCGATCAGGACGATCAGACGTTGAACCGGAAGTGCATCACGTCGCCGTCCTTGACGATGTATTCCTTGCCTTCGGCCTTCATCTTGCCGGCCTCCTTGGCGCCGTTCTCGCCGCCCAGGGCGATGAAGTCCTCGAAGGCGATGGTTTCGGCGCGGATATAGCCCTTCTCGAAGTCGGTATGGATGACGCCGGCCGCCTGCGGGCCGGTGTCGCCGACGTGGATGGTCCAGGCGCGGGCTTCCTTGGGGCCGACCGTGAAATAGGTCTGCAGGTTCAGAAGCTTGTAGGCCTCGCGGATCAGGCGGTTGAGGCCCGGCTCTTCAAGACCCAGGGTTTCCAGGAACTCGCTGCGCTCCTCGGCGTCCAGGAGGGCGATCTCGCTCTCGATCTGGGCCGAGATGACCACGCTCTTGGCGTTGTCCTTGGCGGCGCGTTCGGCCACCAGGTCGCTGAAGGCGTTGCCCTTGTCGGCGCTGCCTTCGTCGACATTGCAGACATACAGGGCCGGCAGCGAAGTCAGCAGCTGCAGCATGTGCCAGGCTTTTTCGTCGTCGGCGTCGATCTTGGCGGTGCGGGCCGGGCGGCCTTCGCGCAGCAGGGCCAGGGCGATATTGGCCAGACGCAGGGTGTTGGCGCTGTCCTTGTCGGCGCCGACCTTGGCGCGTTTCTCAAGGGCCGGAACGCGCTTTTCCAGGCTTTCCAGGTCGGCCAGCATCAGCTCCATCTCGACGATCTCGAGATCGCTGGTCGGGTCGATGCGGCCTTCGACGTGGACGATGTCGCCGTCCTCGAAGCAGCGGGCCACGAAGGCCACGGCGTCGCAGTCGCGGATATTGGCCAGGAACTGGTTGCCCAGGCCCTCGCCCTTGGACGCGCCGCGCACCAGGCCGGCGATGTCGACGAAGGTGATCCGGGCCGGGATGATTTCCTTGGAGCCGCTGATCTTGGCCAGGGCGTCCAGGCGCGGCTCGGGCACGGCCACCTCGCCGGTATTGGGCTCGATCGTGCAGAACGGATAGTTGGCGGCCTGGGCCGACGCCGTCTGGGTCAGGGCGTTGAACAGGGTGGACTTGCCGACATTGGGCAGGCCGACGATGGCGACTTTAAGGGCCATGGATCTCTCGTGAATTTCGTTGGGCGCGACCTAGCACGGATCGGCGGCGAACGCGAAGGGCGGGGTCTTGCCTCACCTATAACCGCCCCCGATATCAGGGTTGGAACAGGAGCCGTTGTATGAGCCTTCGACCCGTCGTGAAGATCGTGAAGGGCGTCCCCGCCTCGGATGGCGACGGCGTGCGCCTGACCCGGATGCTGGGCACGGCGGAGGCCCAGATGTTCGATCCGTTCCTGATGCTGGACTGTTTCGACAACGACCAGGCGTCGGACTATATGGGCGGCTTTCCCGACCATCCGCATCGCGGCTTCGAGACCGTGACCTACATGCTGGAAGGCCGGATGCGGCACCGCGACAATACCGGCCGCGAAGGGATCATCGGTCCCGGCGGCATCCAGTGGATGCGGGCCGGGCGCGGTATCGTCCATTCCGAGATGCCCGAGCAGAGCGAAGGCCGGATGCGCGGCTTTCAGTTGTGGGTGAACCTGCCTGCCAGGCTGAAGATGAGCGCGCCCGGCTATTCGGAATTCGAGAGCGACGCGATCCCGGTCGAGGCCCGTGACGGCGGCGTGACGGTCAAGGTAATCTCGGGCGTCACCGACGCCGGCACCGCCGGTCCGATCGGCGGCGGCGCTGTGGACGCGCTCTATTTCGACATCGTGCTGCCGGCCGGGACGCGGTTCCAGGAGCCTGTCGGCGACGATCGCAACGCCATGCTGGCGGTCTATGAGGGCCAGGTCCGGGTGTCCGGCGGCAAGGTCGATGCGCTGTCGGGCGTGTTTCTGGGCAAGGGCGACACGGTGCTGGTCGAGGCGATTACCGACGCCCGCGTGCTGCTGCTGGCCGGCCGGCCGATCGCCGAGCCGGTGTTCTGGCACGGACCGTTCGTGATGAACTCGCGCGACGAGATCGTGCAGGCCTTCGAGGATTTCCAGAGCGGCAAGTTCTGAGGACGAACAGCGGCCTGCGCGCCGATAGGGGCATAGACGGTAGAGAACCGTCGCAGCTTCTGCTTAAGGGGTGTTAGCGGACTCGTTGTCCTCGTGATATGACCCCGGCCCCCTCTTTCAGGCGTTAGACTGACAGAGGCTACAGGCGTTAGGAGAAGCCCAAATGAGCAGGGTGCTGGTTATCGGTGCTGGCGGTGTTGGTTCGGTCGCTGTCCACAAGATGGCGATGAATGCGGACGTGTTTTCGCACATCACGCTGGCCAGTCGCACCAAGTCGAAATGCGACGCCATCGCCGCATCGGTGAAGTCGCGCACCGGCGTGACCATCGACACGGCCGCGCTGGACGCCGACGACGTCGCCGCCACCACGGCGATGCTCCGGGCGGTCAAGCCCGAACTCGTGGTCAATCTGGCCCTGCCCTATCAGGACCTCAACATCATGGACGCCTGCCTGGCGGCCGGGGTGAACTATCTCGACACGGCCAATTACGAGCCGCGCGACGAGGCCAAGTTCGAATACAGCTGGCAGTGGGCCTATCAGGACCGCTTCCGGGAAGCCGGTCTGATGGCGCTGTTGGGCAGCGGCTTTGACCCGGGCGTGACCTCGGTGTTCACCACCTACACCAAGAAGCACCTGCTGGACCGGATCGACACGCTCGACATCCTGGACTGCAACGGCGGCGACACGGGCCTGCCCTTCGCCACCAACTTCAATCCCGAGATCAATCTGCGCGAAGTGACCGCCCCGTCGCGGCACTGGGAAAACGGCGCCTGGGTCGAAGGCCCGGCGCTGAGCCACAAGCAGGTGTTCGACTTCGACCAGGTCGGCGAGAAGAACATGTACCTGATGTATCACGAGGAACTTGAGTCCCTCGTGAAGTTCTATCCCGAGATCCAGCGCATCCGCTTCTGGATGACCTTTGGCGACAGCTACCTCAAGCACCTGGAAGTGCTGGGCAATATCGGCATGATCAGCATCGAGCCGATGATGTTCCAGGGCCGCGAGATCATCCCGATCGAGTTCCTCAAAGCCCTGCTGCCCGAGCCCTCGTCGCTGGGCCCGATCACCAAGGGCAAGACCAATATCGGCACGATCGCCACGGGGATGAAGGACGGCAAGGCGCGCACCGTCTACGTCAACAACATCTGCGATCACGAAGCAGCCTATGCCGAGACCAACAACCAGGCGGTCAGCTACACCACGGGCGTTCCGGCCATGATCGGCGCGGCCCTGATGCTGACCGGCCAGTGGAAGGGCGCGGGCGTGTTCAACATGGAACAGCTGGATCCCGATCCGTTCATGGACATGCTGAACAAGCACGGCCTGCCCTGGAAGGTCCAGGACCTGGCGGCCCCGCTGGCGTTCTAGACATGGAAACCAAGGCCGCCGGCCCCGGCGCTTTCGCCCGCTTTGACCTGACCCGCGTCCCGTCGCCCTGTTTCGTGGTCGACGAGGTCGCGGTGCGGCGCAACCTGGCCATGCTCAAGGCCGTGGGCGACGGGTCGGGCGCCAAGGTGCTGCTGGCGCTGAAGGCATTCTCGATGTGGTCGCTGGCCGGCGTGGTCGGCGAATATCTCGACGGCGTCTGCGCTTCGGGCCTGTGGGAAGCGCGGCTGGCCCGCGAGTTCTATAGCGGCCACCTGACCACCTACTCGCCGGCCTACAAGCGCGAGGATCTGCCGGCGATCCTGCGCATCTCCGACTCGGTGATCTTCAACACGCCCGACCAGATCGTGCGGTTTGCCGATCTGATCGCGGCGGCGCGGGCGGCGGGCGATGTGTTCGACATCGGCCTGCGCCTGAACCCCGAGCACAGCGAGGCCGAGGTCGCCAAGTACGATCCCTGCCAGCGCGGCTCGCGGTTGGGCTTCCCCGTATCGCAGTTGCGCCCCGAGCATCTGCAGGGCGTCGACGGGCTGCACATCCATACCCTGTGCGAACAGGATTTCGAGCCGCTGCGCCGGGTCTGGGCGTCGGTGGAGCCGAGGCTGGAAGGGTTGCTGGGCCAGCTGAAGTGGCTGAACCTGGGCGGCGGCCACCATGTCACCCGCGCCGACTATCAGACCGCCGACCTGATCGCCTTCCTGGCCGGCATCGGCCAGCGCCACGGGCTGCAGGTCTATATCGAGCCCGGCGAGGCCATAGCCCTCGACGCCGGCATACTGGTCGGCGAGATCCTCGACACCTTCGACAACAGCGTGCCCGTCGCCATCACCGACATCTCGGCCACCTGCCACATGCCCGACGTCATCGAGGCGCCCTATCGGCCGGCGATGCTGGGCGAGGTCGATGTCGAGGGCGGGGGCGGCGTGACCATGCGGATCGGCGGCCCCTCGTGCCTGGCCGGCGACATCATCGGCGACTACGGCTTTGCGACGCGGCCGGTTCCGGGCCAGCGCATCGCCTTCCTGGACCAGGCGCACTATTCGATGGTCAAGACCAACACCTTCAACGGCGTGCCCCTGCCGGCCATCGCCCTGTGGAACAGCGACAGCGACGCCCTGCAGATGGTGCGGGAGTTTGACTATGCCGAGTTCCGCGACCGGCTGTCCTGAAGATCAGTCGTCTGACTTGGTCGGCTTCTTGGGGTCGGACTTGGGTGAGGGCGCCAGGCGCATGACCTCGGCCTGATAGCGCTCGTCCTCGCCCGCCGCCGCAAAGGGCAGGGCGTCGCAGACCGCGTCCAGCAGCGGGTCCAGCCACTGGTGCTCGACCTTGTGAAAGTCGCCCAGCACGTAGTGCATGACCATGGCCTTGTCGCCCGGATGGCCCACGCCGATGCGGCCGCGCCGGAAGGCGTCGCCGACCTGGCTGGTGATCGAGCGGATGCCGTTATTGCCCGCCGCCCCCCCGCCGGCCTTCATCCGGAAGCGGCCGGGGGCCATGTCGATCTCGTCGTGGAACACGATGACGTCGGCCGGCGTCAGCTTGAAGAACTTCATCGCCTCGCCAACGGCGCGGCCGCTCTCGTTGTAATAGGTCTTGGGCTTGAGCAGCAGCAGCTTGACCGGGCCGTTCGGTGTCGAGACCGAGCCTTCGCAAGCCAGGCCCTGAAAGCGCGCGCGCCACGGCCCTGTGCCCCAGCGCCGGGCCAGGGCGTCGACCGCCATGAAGCCGACATTGTGCCGGTTCTTCTCGTACTTGGCCTCGGGATTGCCGAGACCGGCCAGGATCAGCATTGCTTCAATCCACGCGGGAAGCTCAAACGAAAAACGGGCGGGCTTGATAAGCCCGCCCGTCTCGATAGTCGATCGGACAACCGACCCGAAGCCTTAGGCGGCGGTGGTGTCGCCTTCGCCCGATTGCGACGCGGCCGAGGCCTTGACGTTGGCGATCACGAAGTCGCGGTCCATGGCGGTCTTGACGCCTTCCGGCAGCTTGACTTCCGAGATGCGGATGACGTCGCCGATGTCGTGGCCGGCCAGGTCGATGACCAGTTCTTCGGGGATCTGGTCGGCCGGGCAGGCCAGCTCGACGGTGTGACGGATGATTTCCAGCGTGCCGCCCTTCTTCAGGCCGACCGAGGTTTCGTGGTTCTTGAAGTGAACCGGAACTTCGATCTTGATCAGCTGGTGCTCGCTGACGCGGAACAGGTCGAAGTGGACCGGCTCGTCGGTGACAGCGTGGAATTGCACGGCCTTGGCGATGACCGACTGCTTCTCTTCGCCGTACTGCAGGGTGACCAGGTGGCCGAGCAGCTTGCCGGTGAAGAGCGCCTTGCGGAATTCGTTGCCCTTGACCGCGATGTTCACGGGAGCCTTGCCGCCGCCGTACAGGACGCCGGGGACCTTGCCGCTGCGGCGGGTTTCGCGAGCGCCGCCGGTGCCGGCGCGTTCACGCAGTTCAACGTTCAGAATGATGTCAGCCATGGTGTTCTCTCTGGAGAGCCGGTGCTCTCGAAATGCAAAATCGCCGCACAGGACTGGATTGTCCCGCTCGGTCGACGTTTTTAGGGTGGGGCTACATACACAGAAGGGCCGGGCGATGCAACGCCCGGCCCCTCCAGGTCCGTTGAGGCGCAGCCTATTTCCGGGTCGCGGGCTTCTTGGCGGCGGCCTTGGCGTTCTTGGAGTTGCGGCCGGCCCCGCCGCCCTGGGCGATCGAGGCCTTTTCCGGCATGGCGCGCGGCGGCGGCGGCGGTTCGACCGGCATCGGCGTGCCCGAAGCCTTGATCACGCACTGGCCGGTATCCATCAGGATGTGCTGACCCAGGCAAAAGACGTCTTCGTAGTGCGGCTTGGAGACGGCCAGGCACTGATAGAGGTTCAGCTTGCCCATGTTCAGGCACATGGCCGAGTTGGGTTCGGCCATCACCGCCTCGATGGTGGCCAGGTTCTCGTCACCAGCCGCGCCCAGAGCCGCCAGGGCGGCCACGGCCAGGCCGCGAACGACCACCGGTGAATAGGGTCCGGAGGCCGCGCGCGGCGTCAGGGTCAGGGGCTGGGCGCCGACCGAGGCCTGCTGCAGGGCGGCGACGTCGCTGGTGTCGCCAAGGGCCGGGATCGCCGACATGGTCTTGGCATAGGCCAGGCGCACGTCGCGGTCGGGCACAGAGGCCTTGGACCAGGACGAGTGCTGCACGTCATAGGCGGCCTGTTTGACGGCCTTGCCGGCGGTGAAGACCTTCAGGCCCTCGGCACCCAGGGTGTCGATGACCAGGCCGGCGGCGGTGTCGCTGCCCTTGAAGCCGACGGCATAGGCCGGATCGGCGACCAGCTGGGCGATCACCTGCTGGCGCTGCACCGGATCGGCCGCGAAGCTGCGCACGTCGCCGACAAAGGCCGGATCCTGCAGGGCGATGACAGCGGCATAGGCGATGACGCCCGACAGCAGCTGCTTGGGCTCATAGGCCACGGCGACCTTCAGCGAGGACTGGATCTGTTCGCCGTTCTGGAACTTGGGATCGATGGCGCCGGCCCGGGCCATGTAGCCGCGGTAGGCGCTGGCGCGCTCCACCAGGACATTGGACAGGGTGATCGGCGGCGGCGCGGGCGGCGCGACGACCACGGGCGGCGGCGGCGGGGCAGGCGGGGTCTCGCAGCCGGCCACCACGGTGGTCAGTGCAACGGCGGCCGTCAGCAATACGGCGCGCGCACGCGAAAAGATGGGCATTCCGGGCAACTTCCCCATGGGTCTGATGTCCGCGAATAGCATCCGCGGCAGGCGGTATTGTGACACTCAGTCCCTTAACCAGCCTTTGACAAGCGTGGCCGCAAGCGGCTTCGCCCAGAGGGTGAGAAGTCGGGGATCAGTCGAACAGCTTGGAGACCGACTCTTCGTTGGCGATCCGGCGGATCGCTTCGCCGATCAGCGGGGCGCACGAGACATAGCGGATCTTCGGGCAGGCCTTGACCGGATCGGAGGCCTCGATCGAGTCGGTGACCACCAGCTCGGTCAGCACCGAATTGGTGACCCGTTCGGCGGCTGCGCCCGACAGCACTCCGTGGGTGACATAGGCGCTGACCGAGATCGCGCCCTGGGCCACCAGCGCGGCGGCGGCATTGCACAGCGTGCCGGCCGAGTCGGCGATGTCGTCAAACAGGATGCAGCGGCGGCCCGAAACGTCGCCGATGATGTTCATCACCTCAGACTGGCCGGGGCCCGAGCGGCGCTTGTCGACGATGGCCAGGTCGGCGTCGTTCAGGCGCTTGGCCAGGGCCCGGGCCCGCACCACGCCGCCGACGTCGGGCGAGACCACCATCAGGTCGTCGCTGATCGAATAGTTGCGGATGATGTCGTCGGCCAGCAGGCGCGAGGGCAGCAGGTTGTCGGTCGGGATGTCGAAGAAGCCCTGGATCTGGCCGGCGTGCAGATCCATGGTCAGGACGCGATCGGCGCCCGAGCGGGTGATCAGATTGGCGACCAGCTTGGCCGAGATCGGCGTGCGGCCGCCGGTTTTGCGGTCCTGGCGGGCATAGCCGAAATAGGGGAGGACGGCGGTGATCCGCTTGCCAGACGCGCGCTTCAGCGCGTCGATGCAGATCAGCAGTTCCATCAGGTTGTCGTTGGCGGGATAGCTGGTCGACTGCAGGACGAACACATCCTCGCCGCGCACGTTCTCGTCGATGGTGACGAACACCTCCAGGTCAGCGAACCGGCGCACCTGGGCGCGGGTCAGCGGCATGTCGAGATACTCGGCGATGGCCTGGGAAAGCGGGCGGTTCGAGTTGCCGGACAGCAGCTTCATGGGGTCGCTCGGGGCAGGGGGTGCGCGTTGCGGGGCTTCTAGCAGTGATCGGCCCCGGAGCAAGACCTTAACGGCCCGCATGACGGATCGGTGACGTTTTGTGGCTTTCGCGCCGATCGCTGAGACGCGGGCCGCCACCCGGTTGCCATCAGTCACCCTCGAATATATGAAACATATACGAATCATACGTTTGTGGGGTGCGTGGTGGGTATCGTCAATATCGAGGATGAGCTGCACGAGCGGCTGCGACGCGCGAGCAAGGCGTCCTATCGGTCGATCAACGCCCAGGCGGCGTTCTGGATCAAGATCGGCATGCTCTGCGAGCTGAACCCTGGCCTAACCTTCCAGGAGCTTGTGGCGCGCGAGCTTCAGGACGCGGGCGTCGACACCCCTGATCTTGTCGGCGCTCCGACATGACCATCGAGACAGAGGACGAGCTCGAGAAGCTGCGCATCATTGGCGCCCTGGCGGCCCGCACCCTGGCCGCTATGGGCCAGGCGCTGGAGCCCGGCATGACCACCAAGGCGCTGGACGACTACGGTCGCGCCCTGCTGGAGAAGGAGGGCGCGCGTTCAGCGCCTGAGCTCAGCTACAATTTCCCTGGCGCGACCTGTATTTCGGTGGGACCCGACTGCGCGCACGGCATACCGGACGATACGGTGATCAAGGCGGGCGACCTGATCAACATCGACGTCTCGGCCGAGCTGGATGGCTTTTTTGGCGACACGGGCGCCAGCTTCGCGGTGCCACCGACCAGCAAGCGCATCGAGCGCCTGTGCCGCGACGGCCGTCGGGCGATGTGGGCCGGCATCCGGGCCGTCAAGCCAGGAGCCCGCCTGAACGAGGTCGGCCGCTCCATCGAGGCCTTCGCCCAGAAGAACGGCTATAGTCTGGTCCGCAACCTGGCCAGCCATGGCGTCGGCCGTTCGCTGCACGACGAGCCGGCGGAAATTCCCACCTGGTATGAGCCGCGCGACCGCCGGACGATCCCGGAGGGCCTGGTCTTCACCATCGAGCCGTTCCTGTCGCTCGGCGCGGACTGGGTCGAGGAGCTGGATGACGGCTGGACGCTACGTCCGCCGGGGCGTCAGGCCACGGTGCAATACGAGCACACCCTGGTCGCGACCCGCCGGGGGCCGCTGATCCTGACGCTGGTCTGAGCTGGGATCGGTCAAGGCCGACCCGTCACCCCTCGATCGCGATCGCCGACAGCAGTCGCCCATAGTCGCCCTCGCCGTTCAGGAAGGCGCGGCGGTTGGAGAAGAACAGGGCTTCCTCGACGCGGGTGTCGTGGCCCACCCATTCGCGCTGCTCGATCCCGGCGGTGCGCAGGCGGTCCAGCACGAAGGCCGGCAGGTCGAACATCCGCTTGTCGTCGCTGGTGCCGGGCCGGAAGAAGTGGCCCGAACCCGGACTATCCGCCTCGAAGCGGTGCAGGAACTCCAGGCCGACCTCGTAGGAGTCGGGGCCGATGCAGGGGCCGACGGCGGCGACCATGCGTTCGGGATCACCGCCCAGCTCGACCATGCAGTCGACGGCGGCTTGCACCACGCCGTCCAGGGCTCCGCGCCAGCCAGCGTGGGCGGCGGCGACGATCTTGGCCTCGGGATCGACGATCAGCACCGGGGCGCAGTCCGCCGCCAGGGCGCCGCAGACCACCCCGGGGGTCTTGCTGACCACCGCGTCGCCCTCGGGCCGCACGTCGCCCCACGAGCCGTCTGCGACGATCGCGATGGTCGAATGGATCTGGTAGCAGGTGTTGAGATCTTCGGGCGCGACCCCGAACCAGCGGGCGGTGCGGGCCCGGTTCTCGATCACGTCGGCCGGCTCGTCCTTGCTGCCCCGCCCGACGTTCAGGCTGTCATAGATCCCGGTCGAGACCCCGCCCTGGCGGGTGAAGAAGGCGTGGCGTACGCCGGGCACGGCGGCCAGCAGCGGCGACTGGATGGTGGGCAGCGGGCTATGCGACATATCAGGCAACCTCGAAACCAGGCGGCGTGAAACCGGGCGCATGAAGGCACACGGCCTTGAACAACGCGCCCATCTGCGCCTGACCGGTCAGACGATCAAGCTGTCTTGCGATCTGGTCGGCGCGATCGGGGCGGGCGGCGGCCAGGGCCTGGGCCCGCGCCTCGATGCCCAGCATCGCCAGAAAGACCGCCTGCTGCAGGATCGGCCCGGCTTTCGCACCGGCTTCGACGCCGGCTGCCAGCACAGCGGGGAAGTCGGCCCAGACGGTCAGGTCGGCCTGGCCGGGGCTCTTCAGCGGGTCGACCTTGCGGTGGTCCTGCAGGGCCTGCAGCGTGTCGCCCGGACCGGCTGTGTCGCGGCCATAGTCGATCAGCAGCGCCGCGCCGCCGTCGGTGGCGACCCGGTGGCCGATCTCGGCGCCGAGGGCCTCCTGGGCGGGCGAGGATTCCAGGACGGCGCCGGGTGAATAGCCCCCTTCCCCCTTGATGGGGGAAGGGTTGGGGATGGGGGTGACTGCTGCGTCGGCTAGCGGAACGCCGCGTCCAGGATCGACCGCCGTAGTCACCCCCATCCCTGCCCTTCCCCCATCCGCCAACGGGAAGGGTTCTCTTGAGATGGCCTTCAACCCAAACGCCAGATCGCCCGCTTCATCCAGCCCGATCACCCGTTCGGCCCAGCCCGTCTCGGTGCGGATGAACTGCCGGGCCGGCAGGCAATCCAGCACCTCATTGGCGACCAGGATGATCGGCGCGCCGCCCGGCACGGCCTCTAGCCGGTCGGCCCACTGCGGCGAGGCGCCCGTCAGCCGCTGCGCCTGCAGCGCCCGCAGCGGCGGCGACACCTCGACCAGCCACAGGTCGGCGGCGGCGAGAAAGTCGGGCGCCAGCTTGGCCGCTCGCAGCAGGTCGCTGATCAGGGTTCCGTCGCCGGGGCCCATCTCGACCAGCCGGAACGGCGCGGGGCGGCCCATACGGATCCAGGTTTCCACCGCCCACAGGCCGATCAGCTCGCCGAACATCTGGCTGACCAGCGGGGCGGTGATGAAGTCACCCTTCGCCCCCAGGCCAGGACGGTTGGCGTAATAGCCGTCGCGCGGGTCGTGCAGGCAGCGGGTGAAATACTCGGCGACGCCGATCGGTCCGTCCTGGGCGATCTGCGCCTTCAGGCGATCAAGCAGGCTCATGAGCCTGGTCGGCCGGTTCGCGCAGGGCCTTCCACAGCAGCCAGATCCCGACCAGAAGCATGGGGATCGACAGGATCATCCCCATGGTCAGGCCTAAGGGGAAGTCGGGCATGCCTTCATCGGGATTGCGCACGTTCTCCAGCAGGGCGCGGAACAGGCCATAGCCGATCAGGAAGGTCCCGATCAGCGCGCCGCGGCGCTGCAGCCACTTTAGGTGATGGGTCGCCACCCAGAGCATGGCGAACAAAACCACGCCCTCGAGCGCGGCTTCATAGAGCTGGCTGGGATGGCGGGGGTCGGGACCGGCGGGGCAGCGTCCGCCATTGGCGGCCTGGATCGTCTGATTGCAGAAGATCACCCCGAACGGATGGTCGGTGACCCGGCCCCACAGTTCGCCATTGATGTAGTTGGCCACCCGGCCAAAGAACAGACCGATCGGCGCGACCGGCGCGATCAGGTCGCCCAGCTTCAGGACGTCGATCTTCTGCTGGCGGGCGAACAGGGCGATGGCCGCGCAGACGCCCAGGAAGCCGCCATGGAACGACATGCCGCCCTCCCAGATCTTGAAGGCCGCCAGCGGGTTGTCCATCAGGCCGCTGCGCTGGCCGTCGTTCATGAGCATGTAGAAGAGAATGTAGCCCAGCCGGCCGCCCAGGATGATGCCCAGGGTGATCCACAGGATCAGGTCGTCGATCTGCAGCGGCGTCGCCGTCGGCGTCCGCCCGTTCCAGACGGACGGGCTGTTGATCAGCCGGATGATATAGCGCCAGCCCAGCAGAATGCCGGCCACATAGGCCAGGGCGTACCAGCGGATCGCCAGCGGGCCCCATTGCAGGGCCAGCGGGCCCAGGTGCACGACCGGGTCGATATCGGGAAAGATCACGCGGCAGGCTCCGTTCTGGACAGATCGTCGCAGGCATAGCCGGTTCGGCCTTCGCTTTCACCCCCCGCTTACCATATAAGGATCATGGAAAAGCCGCCCGCACCTGGAACCTCGATGCACAGCCAGAACCCCTTCCTCGACGAATTCGCCAAGCTCACCCAGGCGGCCATGGGCATCGCCCAGACGGCCGGCGAGGAAGCCAAGACCGCCATGCGGGCCCAGGCGGATCGTCTGGCGGCCGAATTCGACCTGATCCGCCGCGAGGATTTCGAGGCGCTGAAGGCCGAGGTTGCAGCCCTGCGCGAGGAGGTTGCCGCGCTCAAGGCCAAGAAGCCCGCCGCCCCCAAGGCCGGCAAGACGTCGGCGGCAACAGGCGAATAGGCGAACGGTCTTTCGCTCTCGACGTGAAGGGGCTGTTACGCCGCTCGCGAACCAGATTAGACTCAACACGACGTAAGCGATTCATGGTGGGTCTCACGCCCGCCATCGCTCACGGGACGCGCAGGATTCCCATGGACGCCCAACCGGAAGACGACGACGTCCTGATGGCTCTCGACCCCCTTGAAGTGGTCGAGCATGTCCTGTCGGCCGAAAACCTGACCTTTGATCGCACCGACGACGGCGATCTGGCCTTCGCCCTGACCGGCGACTGGAAGGACTATGAGCTGTGGTTCGCCTGGCGGCCCGAGGCCGACTGCCTGCAGCTGTGCCTGTCGCTGGACCTGCGCGCGCCCAAGACCAAGCGCGCCAGCGCCTATGAGCTGCTGGCCATGATCAACCAGCGCGTCTGGCTGGGCCATTTCGAGGTCTGGACCGACGATGGCGAAGTGGTGTTCCGCCACGCCCTGGCCCTGCCGTCGGGCGAGCGTCCGACCATGGCCCAGGCCGCCTCGATGATCGACGCGGCCGTCGAGGCCGCCGACCGCTTTTATCCGGCCTTCGACTTCCTGCTCCAGGGCGCCAAGACCCCGGACGAGGCCATGGCCGCCTGCATGTTCGAGACGGTGGGTCAGGCTTAGGGCTTTAAATCCTTCTCCCCTTGCGGGAGAAGGTGACCTGCGAGGCAGGTCGGATGAGGGGTTTCCCCGCATCCGCCGCTGATTGGGTTGATGGACGCCGCCGTGCGACCCCTCATCCGTCGCGGAGTTTATCCTCGGGCGCGCGCTTGGCGCGACCCGGGGGCGACACCTTCTCCCGCAAGGGGAGAAGGGTGACGGCAGCGGAGCGTTCTTCCATGACCCCCATCCTCCTCCTCGGCGCCGGTCGCATGGGCGGCGCTCTGATCCAGGGCTGGCGCGAGGCCGGGGCCTTTTCCGCCGCTGACCTGATCGTTCGCGATCCAAACGTCGACGCCGCCGCCTTTGCGGGCGCTCTGGTCAATCCGCCGCTCGAAGCCCTGTCGGCCGCCAAGACCGTGCTGCTGGCCGTCAAGCCGCAGATCTGGCGCGAGGCGATCAGGGACGTCGTTCCCCACCTCGCCCCCGACGCCGTCATCGTCTCCATCGCCGCCGGGGTAAGCGCCGCCGACATCTCTGAAGCCTTCGGCGGCCGCGCCGTCGCCCGGGTGATGCCGACCACCGCTGTGGCCATCGGCCGGGGCACGGCCAGTGTCTATGCCGACACGGCGCAGGCGCTCGCCGTGGCTCACGCCCTGTTCGCGCCGGTCGCCACCGTGGTTGATCTCGACGACGAAGCCCTGATGCACGCCGCGACGGCGGTCTCGGGCTCGGCCCCGGCCTATCTCTACGCCTTCGTCGAGGCGCTTGAAGCCGCCGGCGCTGGGGCGGGCCTGGATCCAGCGGCGTCCGCCCAGCTGGCCCGCGCCACCATCATCGGCGCAGCGGCCCTGATGGAGGCCGGCGGCGAGGAGCCCTCCGAGCTGCGCAAACAGGTCACCTCGCCGGGCGGCACCACGGCAGCGGCGCTGGCGGTGCTGATGGGGCCAGGCGGGTTAGGCGATCTGCTGCCCAAGGCGCTGGCGGCGGCGATCGCGCGGTCGAAGGAACTGGGCGAGCAACCAGCCTGACCCGGACCTAACCAAAAAATCACTCGCCTGGCCTGACCGGCGCGATAGACTGACTAGGTGCCCCGCGCGTGTTGCTGGAGGACGAATGACCGACAGGCAGTACTTCAGCGTCGCCAAGGCGGTCGCCTATCTGATCCTGTTCATCGCCGCCGGTGTGGTGCTCCTGAGAGTGGTGATCGGTCCCCTGTGGGGATCGGCCTCGGACCTTGGCATGATCGGCGCGGTGCTGACGGCTGCGGCGGGCGTCCTGGGCATGGCCTGGCTCGGCCGCTTGATGGTTCGTGATGTTGCCAGGGGCCTTTCGCCCGACACCAGCCAAGAGATTTCCAAGCCATGAGCACTGTGTCCACCTTGCCCCGCAAGCCGATGACTCCGACCGCCCTACGCAACATTCTGGTCATTGCGGTCGGTGTGCTGGTTCTGCTGATGGGTGGCTGTCAGGTCCTGTCGCACAGCACCACGGTCGAGCCCGGCAATGTCGGGGTCAAGATCAAGACGCTGGGCTCGGGTGCGGGGGTCTCCAACGACGCCCTGCCGGCCCGCTGGTACTTCCGGGGCATCGGCGAGCGCATCGTGCAGTACCCGGTGATCCAGCGCACCTACAGCTACACCCGCGAGAAGGACGAGCGCGGCAACGAGAACGAGGAGATCACCTTCTCCGACAATACCGGTCTGCCGATGACGGCCGACGTCTCGGTGACCATGCAGGTCAATCCGGCCTCGGCGCCGAACCTCTACCAGACCTATCGCCTGACCTTCGACCAGTTGCTGGACGGCCCGATCCGCAACGACGTGCGCTCGGCCGTCGCGGCCGAGGCCGAAAAGGTCGGGGTCGAGACCCTGTATAGCGGTGGCCGCCAGGTGGTGATCCAGAAGGCTTTCGCCCGGGTCGCCGGCAAGTGGTCCAAGCACGGGGTGACGGTCTCGCAGATGGACTGGATCGGCTCGATCCGCTACCCGACCGCCGTCATCGACCAGATGCAACGCAAGACCCAGCTGGAGCAGGAGGCCTTGGCCGCCAAGGCGCTGGAAGCCAAGGAAACCGCCCTGGCCAACGCCGCCGTGGCCAAGGCCAAGGGCGAGGCTGAGGCCATCCGGATCAAGGGCGAGGCCCTGCGCTCCAATCCCCAGGTCCTGCAGCAGCAGGCGATCGAGAAGTGGGACGGGGTGCTGCCCAAGGTCACCGGCGCCTCGACGCCGTTCGTCAAGATCGACTGACGGTTCGCCGGGCGCGGGTCTCGCCTTGCCAGATCCGCGCCCGGTCTCCATCTGTTGGCCATGACCGCCGCTGAAGACATCCTCGACCGCGCCGCCGCCGCCGCCCTGGCCCTGGCGTCCGACAAGCCCTGGCATCACATCGCCCTGCGCGACATCGCCCTGAAGGCCGAGCTCCCGTTCGCCGAGCTGTACGCCCTGGCTTCGGGCAAGGGCGCGGTGCTGGCCCATCTGTCGACCCGCTTCGATCGCGCCGCCCTGGGCACCGTCTCGGCCGACGAGGCGACCTCGCACGACCGCCTGTTCGACGCCGCTATGGCGCGGCTGGAGGCCATGGAGCCGCACCGCGCGGCCCTGATCGCCATTGCCGCCTCGGAGGGCGTCGTGGTTTCGGCGTTGCGGTTCCCCAAGACGGCGCGGGCCATCCTTGAGGCCGGCGGGGTGGAAGCTACGCCGGTTCGGCTGGCGGCGATGACGGCGGTCTGGGCGCGCACGGTCCAGGTCTGGCGCGACGACGAGGGCGCGCTGAACCGTACGATGGCCGAGCTGGACAAGCGGCTCAAGCAGATGGCTGAGCGGCTCTCGAAGATCGGGGCGGGGTTTTGATGCTCCCCCGCTGGGGGAGCTGTCGCGGAGCGACTGAGGGGGACGTCTCGGCTTAGGCCGCGCTGCCCCCTCCGGCCCTCTGGGCCACCTCCCCCAGAGGGGGAGGATCTACCTCGCCGCCCTACGGCAACCGCATCACCGCCCTAAGGCCGCCCATCGCCGACCGCTCCAGCACCAGGTCCCCGCCCAGGCCGCGCGCCATATCGCGGGCGATGGCCAGGCCCAGGCCGACGCCCTTTTCGTTCTGGTTGCGCGATTCATCCAGCCGGTTGAACGGCTTGAAGGCTTCCTCGTAGCGATCCTCGGGGATGCCCGGGCCGTCGTCCTCGACGACGATCTCGACGCCGCCGGTGATCCGCGCGGCGGCCGTGATCTTCACATGATCGCCATAGGCCTTGGCATTGTCGATCAGGTTGGCCAGCGCCCGCCTGAAGGCGTTGGGACGCAACTCGACGGTCAGTTCAGGCGGTACGCTGGACTCGACTTTAGCGCCAGCCCGGAGCGCCGCCGCCACCACGCCGCCGATCAGCTCGGTCAGGTCGACGGTCTGAGGCGCTTCCCCGCCTTCGCCGCGCGCAAAGGCCAGGTACTCGTCGATCATGTGCTCCATCTCGGCCAGATCGCCCTTCATGGCATCCATCCGTTCGCACGGCTCGGCCAGGGCCACTTCCAGCTTCAGGCGGGTCAGCGGCGTGCGCAGGTCGTGGCTGACACTGGCCAGCAGGGCAGTGCGCTGTTCGATGTGGCGCTGGATACGGGCCTTCATGGCCAGGAAGGCCATGGCGGCCTGGCGCACCTCGCGCGCGCCATGCGGCTTGAAGTCGACATCGCCGCCGCGCCCGAAGGCGTCGGCCGCGTCGGCCAGACGCTCGATGGCCCGCACCTGGTTGCGGATGAACAGGATGGCGACTGCGGTCAGCAGCAGGGTCGCCACCACCATCCAGACGATGAAGATATGGCCCTGGGTGGCGAAGGCCCGGTCGCGCAGGGCGTAGATCTGCAGCACCCCGCCGTCCACCTGCACGCGGATGTCGATATAGGCGGTGTAGCGGGTGGTATCGAACCAGAACGGCACGTTCAGCCGGTCGGCCAGGGCCACCTGCAGCGAGCGATCCAGGGCCGGCAGCAGCGAGGCGCGCCGCCCGGTCGGCAGTTTCTTGCCCTTCTGGAAGGCGATGGAGAGGGCCAGGGATTCCTCGGCCCGGTCGGCCAGCTTGGCGACGGCGGCGGGGCTGGGATCATCCTGATAGCCGGCCACCGCCCAGGCGACGTCGCCGGCCAGGCCTTCGGACAGCCGGCTGTTCACCGTCTGCCAGTGGGCGTCGAAGAAGGCCCAGGTCACCGCGATCTGCATCACCGCCACCGGCAGGACGATGATCAGCAGGCTTCGCCCAAATAGCGAGGTCGGCAGCCAGCGCTTGATCTGGCGCGGGATGTAGAGCTTGGCGCGCAGGCGCATCAATCCGGCGCCAGCCGATACCCAATGCCCCGCACCGTCTGCAGATAGCGCGGGTTCTTCGGATCCGGCTCGATCTTGCGGCGCAGGCGGGTGACCTGGACGTCGATGGCGCGGCCGGTGGCGTCGGCGGTGTCGCGGGCCAGTTCCAGGCGGTCGACGGGCTCGTGGGCCGAGCGGGCCAGGCGGCGCATCAGGGCGACCTCGGCCTCGGTCAGGCGCACCGGCTGGCCGTCGCAGGTCAGTTCGCCGCGCTCGGGCTCGAAGGAACAGCGGCCCAGGGACAGCTCGCGCGGGCCAGTGGGCCGGGCGTTGGTGCGGCGCAGGATGGCCTCGATGCGCAGGAGCAGCTCCTGCGGCTCGAACGGCTTGCCCAGATAGTCATCGACCCCGTGGCTCAGGCCCTCGATGCGGTCCTGGGTCTGGTCGCGGGCCGTCAGCATCAGGATCGGGGTCTTGCCGGTCTCGCCGCCCATGGCCCGCAGGCGCTTGGTGAAGGCCATGCCGTCCTCGCCCGGCATCATCACGTCCAGCACCATCAGGTCGAAGTCGAGCGAGCCGCACAGCCGGTCGGCGCCGGCCGCATCGGCGGCGGTGCTGACCCGAAAGCCGGCCCGGACCAGGAATTCCTTCAGCAGCTTGCGGATGCGGTCGTCGTCATCGACGACCAGCAGATGGCGTTCGCGGCGTTCCTCGGGGGTCATGCCACCACTCTACGCGTCGGACCCACACCCTGTCTCGGACCAGCGAGCGCCGCCAGGATGCGGCGCGTGCCCGCGACCCCGTCCAGCCCGCCGGTACGATAGGCCTTGGCCAGCAGGGTGCGAAGCCGGTCGGCGGTGCGGGCCTCGAAGGCGACGCCCTCGGCGGTCAGCACGGCAGGCTTGCGCCGGCCGTCCAGATCGCCGGAGGCGCGCTCGACCAGCCCGGCCTTGGTCAGGTCGGCCAGGGTGCGGCTGGCGGCCTGTTTGGACAGGCTGGTCAGTTTCGACAGGTCCTGCACCCCGAGGCCGGGCCGGCGACGCAGCAGGAAGGCGGCGCGCCAGTGCGACCGGCCCAGGCCCAGGGCCTCGGCTTCCAGCGCCGCGTCGACGGCCGCCCACAGCGCCGCCTCGGCCAGCAGGATCAGCTCCAGGCCGCTGTCCAGCTCCTCCTCGCGCAGGATGAGCCGGGGGTCGGCCGCGCCTTGCTGCAGGGAGGCTATCATCGCCGTTAGGTCCACTTGTCTGTCGGTCGGGATGTCGGGAGGTCTAGGGCACACGGTGGCTGAGATCGACGAGGCCCGCAAGGCGAGTGCGGGCCAGAACAGGCGCTGCGGCCGTTCTGTGGGCTGGATCACCCGCAGCGGCCGCGAGATGAGCGGTGTTTCAGCGGCGCGGCCCTGAACGACAAAGCCGCCCGGGATCGCTCCCGGACGGCTCGTGGAGGCTCTGGCCTGCGGCCCGGCCTCAGAAGGTCTTGCGCAGGCGCAGTGAGACGAAGGTGTTGGGGTTGATGGCGCGGTCCTCGACGAAGGCCACGGCGCGGGTCGTGCGGTTGGCATAGACCGTGCGCTTCTGGCTGTAGTCGTCCCAGAGGTTCAACTGGGCGCGGATCGCCAGGGTCGGGGTCGGCTTGTACTCGACGAAGGCCTCATAGTACTGGGCCCCGCGCCAGGTGCTGGTCTGGTCCGGGTCATAGGTGCCCTGGCCCAGCAGCGGCAGCCAGTTGATCCCCCACTGGGTCTTGTAGCGCACCAGGTCCTGCTGGAAGCCCAGATTGGCCTGGGTGGGGCGCACCTGCGAGATCGGCCGGTCCTTGCCCGTGGTGGGGTCGGTGACGTGGGTCTCGTTCCAGTCGTTCTTGAAGGTGAAACGGCCGCCCGTGACGCCCAGCTTGTCCAGCGGAACGACGATGTTCACCGACAGCTGGTCCAGTGTGCCGTCGCCGATATTGCCGGTCGCCGACAGGCCGCCCGGCAGGGGCAGGCGGTCGATCACGCCGATGATCTCTTCGTGGCTATAGCCGATCGAGACGATGCCCTCGCCCCAGAACCGGCGCTCATAGGTCAGTTCGGCGATCCAGCGCTGTTCCGGTTCCAGATCGACATTGCCGCCATAGACGGTCCCGTCGTCCAGCTCGGCCGAGGCGGCGAAGTCGCCGAAGTCCAGCTGGCCCAGTTCGCGCTCGAAGCGGAACCGGACCTGGTTCTTGTCGGCGGGCGTCCAGGTGGCCAGCAGGCGCGGCTTGGCGAAGAAGAAGCTCTTTTCCTGATCGGCATCGCCCGACTGTTTGATGGTCGAGGTTTCCAGCCGCAGGCCGCCTTCGAGGCTCAGCTTGGGGTTCACCCGCCAGGTGGCCTTTGAGAAGGCCTCGCCGCGGGTTTCCTCCACCGTGACCGAGGCTGAAGGCAGGGGCACGGCCACGCCGCCCTGGGTGAAGGCCTGGGTGACCTCCAGCATGTTGTAGGCGATCTCGCCGCCCGCCTCGAGGGTCAGGGACGCCGAGCGCTCGTTGCGCACCAGGGCGCGGAAAATGGATTCGGAGGACTCGCCCTCGGCGCTGAACCGCTGTTCAGGCCGGGCGACGCCGCCCAGGATTTCGTTGCTGGTCGACACGTCGTCAAAGGTCTCGAACTCGTGCATCGCCCGGGTCTCCAGCGACCAGCGCGGCGCGAGCGGGCGGCTGTAGGTCAAGCCGAGTTCGCCGTTCTTTTCCTTGTTGGCGAAGTCGCTGTCGCGCTGCGCCACGCCCGAACGCTGACGGCTCCATTCGTTCCAGTCGCTGTCGCCGTAGCGGGCGGTGGCGTCCAGCTTGCCGCCGGCGACGGGGCCGTTGAAGTTGCCCCGGATTCCGTGACCGCCGCCCCAGCCGTCGTTCTGGTAGAATTCATCGCGGATCACCGCGCCGGCGCCGTCGCGGCGGATCGTGCGGCCAGGGCCGTTGGAGTCGCTGGTGCCCATGCCGTCCGACAGGGTCACGCCCCAGCTACGGTCGCCGTCGCGGGCGGTGAACTGGTAGGAGCCGCCAAAGACGTCGTGGCCGCCGTCGAACACCATGGCGTTCATCGTCAGGATCGACTGGCGGCTGGCGGTGGTCTTCAGGATCACGTTCACGATCACCGAATAGCCCTGCATGTCGATGCCCGCCGCGCCGCCACGGATCAGTTCGATCCGCTCGACCTGGTTGGCGGGCGTGCGCGACATCACGCTGGAGCCGGTGTCGTTCTTGGAGGCCGGGCGATTGCCGTTGATCAGGATGTTGCCGACCGCGCCCTCGAAGCCGCGCGCGCCCGAGCCGTCATTGACCGAAAAGCCCGGCACGCGGTTGATCATGTCCAGGGCGGTGTTGGGACGCTGGGCGGCGAAGAAGTCGGGCTGGAAGACCAGGACGCCGGGTTGAGCGGCGTCGCCCGCGACCGCGCTGGCCGGCGCCTCTGCCGTTTGCGACGCCTCGGCGGCGAAGGCCGAGCCGGCGGTCAGGACAAGCGCTGTGGTGGCCAGCAGAATGGTTCTGGTCATCGGTTTCCCCTCGATCTTTCGGAGGAGAGCTCTGCCGGGCTGTTGCGTTCACCTCAAGTTACAAGGCGGAAAAATTATTATATCTCTGTAATCATTAAATGAAATTCATGTTCGGCGACTTTCGGGCATGAGCCTTTAAGGCCGAATTATTCTTGAAGGTTTGATGTCTTCATCTGTATTAGGCGCAGAAAATCAGCTCATTTATAAACGGCGTCGTCAGTCCGTGGGGCGCTGAAATTCCCAGTGGACTTGCCAAGTCTTAAGTCGAGACCTTGGCCTCCAGCTCGGCCAGCCGCTGGCGGGTCAAGGCCAGGTCCGAGCCGAACCGCGCCGGGTCGGCGGCCGCCAGCCGCGCCGCGACGTCATAGCTTTCGCGATAGAGATCCAGCGCCCGCATGCGGTGGCCGCGATCTTCGCGCAGGTCGGCCAGGCGCTCCAGCGACACCGACAGGGCGCGCTGGGCCCCCGGGTCCCCGGCCTCGCGGCCGCCGCTGGACCGGCGCAGGGCCAGGGATTCTTCAAAGGCCGACAGGGCGTCGTCGAGGCGGCCTTCGGTCTCGGCCACGTCGCCCACCCCGGCCAGGGTTCCGGCCAGCAGTTCCATGGCGTTGACGTCGCCGGGCGTGGTGCGCAGGGCGTCACGAGCGTGGGAGACGGCGGTGTCATAGGCCTCGGCGGCGTCGTCCATCTGGCCCTGGCTACGCGCGAAATCGCCCAGGTCGCGATAGACGGTGGCCAGTTCGCGGTCGCCGCTGGCGGCGCCCTTCATGGCGATCAGCAGCCGGGCCGCCTCGGGCCAGGATTCGGCCCGGGTCAGGGCGATCATGCGCTCGCGCAGGTGGGCGAAGGTGTCGCCTACGGGGGCGGCGGGCTTGGCCTGAGAAGGCGCCGCCTGGGCCCGTCGAGGCACGGGGGCCGGCTGGGGCACTGCGACGGGCGCAGGCGCGATATCAAGCACGGGCGTGGCGATGGGCGCGAAGTCCTGGGCCGGCGCGATGACCGGCACGGCTTCCAGGCCACTTTCGAGGTCCAGGACGACCGGCCCCGTCCTTCGCCGCTTGGGTTTGGGGCGAGGCGTCAGGGCGGCGACGACGAATACTCCCCCGAGTATCGCCGCCGCCGCGCCGGCCAATGGTCGATGCGGCTCAAACGGTCCGAGATCCAGGTACGCGGCCCAGCTTCCCAGCTGCCCCCAGCCCGCGACCACGTATCCCGACGTCGCCAGGATCGTCCCCAAGATGATCCCTACGATGCGAGCCAGCATGCCGCCCCCTCCAAGACGTCCATTCGCCAGGAGGGACAGGTCAGCCGAGCCGGGCCCTGTCGTCGAGCCGTCTCAACTGGCAGGGGAAGTGCGTGCGGAAAGACGACGCTCCGCAGGGCGCCGGCCGCGAAAGGCGCCTCTAAATCAGCCATGTCCGGGGTCTGGGATAGGCTTCGCCGCGCGCCAGATAGTAGATCCCGACTCCGCAGCGGACCGCGAACCACACGCCGACCAGGCCCATGATCATGGCGCCGGCCGCCACCACCGGAATGCCGACCAGCAGGATCGACAGCGGCAAGCCCAGGATGAACAGCACAAGACCGATCAGGAACCAGCCGATGGTCAGCCAGAAACTGCGGACGGCGAAGGTATAATGGCTCTCGTTGATCGGTCCCGCCGTCGACCGATTGGAATAGGCCACGATCAGGCCGACGATGGTGGTGGCCGCGCAGGTGGCGAAACCCAGCACATACAGGCCATAGACGACGGCCGGCAGGACCTTGTCCTCTTCGGCGCGGACCGTGGGCGGCTGGCCGGGGGTTGAAACGTCGGTCATGGCTCAGAGCATCCAGTTTGTGGGGGTGGGGTAGGCCTGGCCCTTCAGCACGAAGGACAGGCCGATGATGCTGCGCACGGCGATCCACACGCCCAGGGCGGCCAGCAGGAAGATGCCGATCCCGATCACGGTCAGCGCCCCGCCGATGATGCCGAACAGCAGCGACAGCCAGAAGGTGCGGATGGCGAAGGTATAGTGGCTCTGCAGCCAGTCGGGCGCGCCCTTGCGGCTGACATAGGCCAGGATCACGGCGATCACCGAGGTGACGCCCCCGGTGATCAGTCCCGCCAGGGTCAGGGCGTAGACGACGATCGGCAGGGTCTTTTCATCCTGCAGAGACGGCGGGACGGCGGGGTCGAGATCGGTCACGGTGCAGCTGAACCTTGGAAAACGATGGTGTCCCAAGGATCGTCCTTATCGGCGATCGATGCAAATGAAGGTCCCGTAACCCTGGGCGCCGCGGCTCTAGGGCAGCAGGTCCCGCGGCGGGTCGCGCGGATCAAAGCCATCGCCGCGCGACAGCCAGGGCAGGGCGGCCAGCAGCAGGATCAGGACGAAGCCCATCCGGGCGGCCATGTCGATGCCCAACCCGGCCATGCCGGCGCTGAGCGACGAGACCAGCAGGGCTGCGACGCCGATGGCCAGAAAGCCGGCGACCCAGGTCAGGGCCGGACGGGCTTCGATGCGGGCCAGGTCGAAGCGGGCGGCGGGGGCGGCGTCGGCGGCCTGGCGCGACAGGGCGCGCACGAAGGTCGAGAAGCTCTCCAGCCGGTCCTCGACATGGCCGGGTCCGGCATAGCTCTGGGCGATGATGACCATCCGGGCGCGACCAAAGCTCAGTTGCAGCACGCGGCGGTGGCCGCCCCGGGGCGCGGCGGCCAGGCGAAAGCGGGTCAGGGCGCTGAGGGGGAAGCCGCGCACGCGGACGCCGCGCGTCTCGACCAGCGTCCCGTCCTTCAGCGTCCAGACCGTTTCCGGCTGGAGCGGCGCGAGGCGGGCGCTGTGGGTCGGGACCATGGAGCTAGGCGCGGACGGCGGTGATTTCCACGCCGGCGGCGGCGGCGTGCGGGGCCAGGGCCAGGGGCTTTTCGACCCGAACTCTTGCGCGGGTCACCCGGGCGTCGGCGAAACAGGCCTGGGCCAGGCGTTCGGCGAAGGTTTCGACCAGATCGATATGACCCTCGTCGGCGATGGCCCGGGCGGCCTGGCCGATGGTCTCGTAATTGACGGTGTCGCCCAGGCGCTCGCAGTGGCTGGCGGCGACGTCCAGCTCGACATCGATGACCAGCGGCTGGCGGCGGCCGTGCTCGTGGTCATAGACCCCGATCCAGGCTTCCACCCTGAGCGCGCGGACGAAGACCTTGGTCACGATCACGCGGGCCACTGGAGCGGCGTCGGCGGTATTTTCGGCGAGGGGAGAGGCGGCCAAGCGGCGCCCTTTCTTAGGGTGCGACGATGTCGGGCGTGCGCCAGGCCAGATGCTGCCCGGCGTCCACGGCGATCATCTGGCCCGTGACCGCCCTTGCGTCAATCAGATAGCGCAGGGCGGCGGTCAGGTCGTCGGGGGTGGCGCGGCGCTGCAACAGGGTGCCGGCCGCTTCGGCCTCGAACTCGCCGGGGGCCTGGTGGATGTTGGGCAGGGTCGGGCCTGGACCGATGGCGTTGACGCGGATGCGTGGGGCCAGGGCCTGGGCCAGGGTCTGGGTCGCCCACCACAGGCCGGCTTTGGACAGGCTGTAGCTGAAGAACTGCGGATTGGGCCGCCAGACGCGCTGGTCGACGATATTGACGATCAGGCCCTCGGCGTCGCCCGGCAGGGCGGCGGCGAAGGCTTCCGCCAACACGATGGGGGCCCGCAGATTGGTCTCGATATGGCTGTCCCACAGGGCGCGGTCCAGCGATCCGACCCGGTCGTCGCTGAAGCTGGAGGCGCTGTTGACCAGCAGGGTCAGGGGGCCCAGCGGCGCGGTGCGGGCGATTAGTCCAGCGACCTGGGCCTCGTCCGAAAGCTCGGCCGACAGCGCGATGGCGCGGCGACCCAGGGCCTGGATGGCGGCCACCGTCTCGGCGGCCTCGCCAGCGTCACCGCGATGATGCACGGCCACGTCATAGCCGGCGCGCGCGGCCTCCAGCGCCAGGGCCTGGCCGATCCGACGCCCCGCTCCGGTGACCAGGGCCGCGCCGCGCGGGCTCATGGCTGGCTTAGTCGAGACGGCCGAACTCGAAGTAGTTGAGGGCCAGGAAGGTGCCGATAAAGGCGCCGATAACGAGGATCGCGATCATGACGCGGCTCCATTGAAGACCAAGGGTCCTGCGGCTTTAGCGAGGCGCGTCGCCGGGGGCAAGAGCGGGCTCACGCCAATGGAAAATCGGCAGGATCGTCTGTCCAGGGATTGAACGTCGCCGCGCCGCTTTCCTGGACGTCGCGGATAGTGCGGGTGACCAGGAACAGGTCGTGTTCCAGCGCCGTCGCTGCCAGCAGGGTGTCGATCACGGCGGGAGCGTGACCCGTTCGCCGCTTGACCGCGCCGGAGATCTCGCCCCAGCGGCGCACGACCAGATCGCTGACCGACAGGGTGCGGCGAGCGAACCGCCCGGCCAGGGCGTCGCGGGCCGCGATGAAGCGCGAGCGGTCGGGATGATCGGCCGCCAGATTGTGGATGCCCTTGTCGTACTCGCCCAGCGACAGCACGCTGATGAACATCCGGGTCTCGGGCTGGGCGGCGGCCCAGGCTTTCACGCTGGGCGCGCCGTTCGGAGTGATCAGGGCGGCGATGACGTTGGTGTCGATCAGCCAGCCCTTCACAGGTCCGGATCTCGGCCTTGGTCGGGGTCGCGGGTCAGGTCCAGATCGTCGAGATGCAGGCCCTCGAGAAACGAGACCAGCGAAGGGCGGGCCGGATCGGGCGGCGACAGGCGCTCCAGATCCTCGACGCTCATAACCACCACGGCGTCCTTGCCGCGCACGGTCACCCGTTGCGGGCCTTGGCTGCGAGCCAGGCGCACCACTTCGCTGAAGCGGGCCTTGGCGTCTTCCAGTTTCCAGCTGAGATCACCCATCTCAGGCTCCATCTGACTAGCTGGTCAGATCATAGTTCGGATGGGCCCGGCGGGCAAGGACGGCTATCCTCCCCGCTATGCTCTGGCGCCGTCGCATCGAACCCTTCACCCGTCCTCTGGTCTATGCCTGGTTTCGCTGGAACCGGGGGCTGACGCTGGGGGTGCGCGGACTGGTTACGGACGCCGAGGGCCGGGTTCTGCTGATCCAGCACACCTATGTGCCCGGCTGGTACATGCCCGGCGGCGGGGTCGAGCGCGGCGAGACGGCTGAAATCGCTGTGGTCCGTGAACTGCAGGAAGAGGCCGGCGTCCGGGTGATCGGCCGGCCGCGCCTGCTGTCGGCGCACGACAATGGGCGGCTTCATCCTGGCGATCACGTGCTGGTCTATCGGATCACGGCCTGGGAGCCCTGCGAATCCTCGGCCCAGGGCGAGATCCACGCCGTCGGCTGGTTCGCGCCCGACGCCCTGCCGGCCGACATCAGCCCCGCCACCGCCCGGCGAATTGCCGAGGCTCTGGACGGCGTCGACAGCGATGTGATGTGGTGAGGGCTTCCCACATGATCGCCGATCATTAAAATGGATGTTTGAAGACGGCCCGCCGCATTCCTCATAAGAGCGGACCTCAATTCCCAGACAGGGCAGGAGCACAGCATGCGCGACTATACCAAGTTCTATATCGACGGGGCCTGGGTCGATCCGGTCGCGCCCAAGACGCTGGACGTGATCAATCCGGCCAATGAAGAGGTCTGCGGCCGCATCTCGATGGGCGGCGTCGCCGATGTCGACAAGGCGGTCATGGCCGCCCGCCGGGCGTTCGAGACCTTCAGCCTGACCAGCCGCGAAGAGCGCGTCGACCTGCTGGAACGCATCGTCGCCGAATACATGAAGCGCTTCGAAGACATGGCCAAGGCCATCACCGAAGAGATGGGCGCCCCCGCCTGGCTGGCCCAGCGCGCCCAGGCCGCCATGGGCATCGGCCACGTCCAGACCGCGATCGCGGTGCTGAAGAGCTACAAGTTCGAGGAAGACCGCGGCACGACCCGCATCGTCAAGGAGCCGATCGGCGTCTGCGCGTTCATCACGCCGTGGAACTGGCCGGTCAACCAGATCGCCTGCAAGGTCGCTCCGGCCCTGGCCACCGGCTGCACTATGGTGCTGAAGCCTTCGGAAATCGCCCCGTTCAGCGGCTATATCTGGACCGAGATCCTCAACGCCGCCGGCGTGCCGCATGGCGTGTTCAACCTGGTCAATGGCGACGGCCCTGTGGTCGGCGCGGCCCTGTCCAGCCATCCTGAAGTCGACATGGTCTCGTTCACCGGCTCGACCCGGGCCGGCATCGAGGTGGCCAAGAACGCCGCCCCGACCGTCAAGCGCGTCCATCAGGAACTGGGCGGCAAGAGCCCCAACATCATCCTCGAAGACGCCGACTTCCAGCGCGCCGTCACCGGCGGCATCGCCTCGGTGATGATGAACTCGGGCCAGTCGTGCAACGCCCCCACCCGCATGCTGGTGCCGGGCAAGAAGATGGACGAGGTCATCGCCATCGCCCGCGCCGCCGCCGAATCCCACACCGTCGGCGACCCCAACGGCAATTCCAAGATGGGCCCTGTTGTCTCCGACGTGCAGTGGAACAAGATCCAGGGCCTGATCCAGAAGGGCATCGACGAGGGCGCCACCCTGGTCTCCGGCGGCGTCGGCCGTCCCGAGGGTCTGGACAAGGGCTACTACGTCAAGCCCACCGTCTTCGCCAATGTCACCAACGAGATGACCATCGCCAAGGAAGAGATCTTCGGCCCGGTCGTCGCCATCCTCGGCTACGACACGGTCGATGAGGCCGTGAAGGTCGGCAACGACACCGAATATGGCCTGGCGGCCTATATCTCGGGCGGCGACGAGGCCGAAATCCGCAAGGTGGCCAGCAAGCTGCGCGCCGGTCAGGTCAATATCAACGGCGCCGGCACCGACATGATGGCTCCGTTCGGCGGCTACAAGATGAGCGGCAACGGCCGCGAGTGGGGCGACCACGCCTTCGGCGAGTTCCTCGAGACCAAGGCGATCCTCGGCTACGCGCCGAAGGTGGCGGCGGAGTAGGGTTCTACTGCTGAGGTTGTGAGTTTTAGGGGGGGCGGGGTCGAAAGGCTCCGCCCCTTTTCGTTTTTGGGCCAAACGCCTAGCCTTGCGCCATGATCACGCTTCGACAGATGACGGGCGATGAAGGTCCCGCCGCCGCAGACCTGCACCGTCGTGGGGGTGCGCTGATCCCGGGCTATGACACCTTGCTGCATACGGCCGAGGAATATGCGGTCTTTTATCGCGACAAGGTGATGGTTGACGGACCGGTATGGGGCGCGTTCGACGGCGAGGTGCTGCGCGGCCACATCGCCCTGCTGCCGGGTTGGATCGACCATCTGTATGTCGATCCGGACTTCCATGGCCTTGGGATCGGCAGCGCCCTGGTGCGGCTCGCCCAGGCGCAGCAGGCTGAGCTGCGGCTCTATACCTTTCAGGCCAACACGCGGGCGCGGGCGCTCTACGAGTGGCATGGCTTCGGGATCGAGGAACTGACCGATGGCGCCCGCAACGAGGAGAAGATGCCGGACGTGACCTATCACTGGCGGCGGGGGTGAGGCGGCGACGATGATCGTCGCGCCGTGAGGTGACGGCGGGCTGCCTCTGGGCGAAGGGGCGGCCAACCGCGATCCTCACAAATTCCCCGTCATTCCCGCCCTTGTGGCGGGAACCCCTCTGTCCGCCGCAGGTGCGGGAGGGGCGGTCGCTGGCGATCCGCTGGCGCTGTACGTGTCAGCTGAACCAGGGGTTCCCGCCACAAGGGCGGGAATGACGGGAGGTTTTCGGGTGGTGGAAGAGAGGGAAAGGGCCGTGAGCCCTACCCCAGCCCCGGCGCCGAATACCGCGCGCCCTGACGCATCGTGCCGGTGGCCAGGAAATAGACCACGCCGGCCAACAGTACGATGCTGGTCGCCACGCTGGCTTCCGGGCCGAAGGCGCCGCCGGTCAGCCACCAGGGGGCGCCCTGGGCCGGGGCGAGGTCGACGACCAGGCTCTGGACAGCGATCTTGCCGCCGCTGACATCAAGGCCAAAGCCGACGCCCAGCAGGGTGTTCCACACTGAGTGCCAGGCGCATACGCCCCACAGCGAGCCTTCCTTGATCGCGTAGAGGCTGATCATCACCGCAAACAGCACCAGATTGACCAGGGCCAGGGCCAGCTCGGGCGAGGGCTCGATATTGCCGGCGTGCAGCAGGGCGAAGATCAGCGAATTGATGATGATGGCGATGACCAGGCCATGGCGTGAGGCCACTAGCTGCATCAGCCAGCCGCGCAGCATCAGCTCCTCGGTCGCGCCCTGCACCATGAAGCCGCCGAAGATGCAGAGGATCGGCAGGAACAGGGCCAGGGAGGGGCCGGTCCAGACGCCGAAGCCTTCGATCTTGTAGCCGCCCAGGGCCCAAGCCAGACCGATCGAGGCAAACAGGAAGCCGGCGCCGACCAGCAGGCCGCGGCCATAGCGCAGCAGGGCGTCGCCGTTCAGGCCCAGGGTGGCCGGCGAGCGACGCTCGAACAGCCAGGCCCAGGCCAGGATCAGCAGGGCGGTAAAGCCAAAGCCCAGAAGCTGGATGGTCAGGGGCAGCCACTGGGTGGCCAGGTCGGCCTGGCGAAAGCCCATCGGCTTCAGGATGCCGAAGATGGTCAGCAGCTGGCCGGCGATGAAGAACAGCACGATCAGCGGGATCGCGGCCGCCGTCCAGGTGCGGCGATGGCGCGTCGTGCGCGGCGCATAGAGTTCGACGTGTTTCATGATCTAATACAGGCGGTGTTTTCGCCTTACCAATCTGTAATGATGGGTGGATGCTGCGTGTATTAGCGTCGAAATTAGGGTCCTGTGTATTTAAATATTTGTCACCCGATATCGCCTGTCCTTGTTTTCGACCGGTGAGGGGCCTCCGAGGTCGGTCAGGGGTGACGTCGGCCCCGCGTCGGCCATCAGCCATCTTGCCGTTCGCCGGCATTGCGCTAACGTCTCGCCCCAAAGAGAACAATGATAACCTACAGGGAGCGAGACCATGACGCCTTCGGATGGCGCGTCGCCTTTGCGTGATGTCAGCACGGTGGCTTTCAAGCCTCTGCCGATGAAGGGACCGGACGTCAGCGTCGACTACCGGCCCGACGGCTCGCTGGTCATCACCTCCAACCACGCGCCCGGCCAAGGCCCGCGCTCGATCGCCCACCTGCTGGCCCAGAAGGCCGGCGAGCACTCTGAGCGGCCCTATCTGAAGCAGCGCCAGCCGGGTCACGGGCCCTGGCGGATGACGACCTATGGCGAGGCCTTCCGCGCTGTCGAGGGGATCGCCCAGTGGCTGCTGGACCAGGGCCTGACCTCGGGCGACAGCGTGATGATCCTGTCGGGCAATTCGATCGAGCACGCCCTGATGACCCTGGCCGCCTATACGGCCGGCGTGCCCGCTGCGCCGATCAGCCCGGCCTACAGCCTGATCTCGACCGACCACGCCAAGCTGAAGCACGCTTTCGACAAGGTGGCCCCGCGCGTGATCTTCGCCCAGAGCGGGTCGCTGTTCGCCAAGGCGCTGGAGACGCTGAAGGCCATCGACCCGACCGTGCTGGTGGTCACCGCAGACGGAACCGGTGAGGGCGCCGTGAGCTTCGCCGACATCGCCGCCACGGTTCCCACCCTCGCGGTCGAGGCCTCGCGCGAGACGCTGGGCCCGGCGACGGTGGCCAAGTACCTGTTCACCTCCGGCTCGACCGGCATGCCCAAGGCCGTGCCCCAGACCCACGGCATGATGGCCGGGGTGATCGCCGGCCAGGACGGGCTGAAGCTGGAGGAGCCCGACAACGGCGAGGTTCCGCAAAGCCTGGAATGGATGCCGTGGAGCCATATCTCGGCCGGCAATATCGGTTTCAACGCCGTTCTGTGGGCCGGCGGAACCCTGCATATCGACGAGGGCAAGCCGTTGCCCGGCATGTTCGAGACCACGATCAAGAACCTCTACGAGGTCTCGCCCATCGTGTTCGGCTCGGCTCCGATCGCCTTTTCGATGCTCGCCGAGGCGATGGAGAACGACCCGGTGCTGCGCGCCGCGTTCTTCAAGAACCTGCGCTATATGGGCTATGGCGGGGCGACGCTGTCCAACGACGTCTATACGCGGATCCAGGCCCTGGCCGTCGCCGAGACCGGCCAGCGCATTCCCCTGACCACCATGTATGGCGCGACCGAGACCCAGGGCATCACCGTCACCCACTGGATCACCGAGCGGGTCGGTCTGGTGGGCCTGCCCCTGCCGGGCATCCAGCTGAAACTGGCGCCCAGCGGCTCCAAGTTCGAGGTGCGGGTCAAGGGCCCGACCGTGGCGGCGGGCTATCACAAGGATCCGGAAAAGACCGCGGCGGCCTTTGACGAAGAGGGCTTCTATCGGCTGGGGGATGCGGCGCGGTTCGTCGATCCGGAAGACCCGGCCAAGGGCCTCGTCTTTGACGGTCGGGTGACCGAGGACTTCAAGCTGGACAGCGGCACCTGGGTCAGCGTCGGGGTGCTGCGCCCCGACCTGGTGGCCGCCTGCAGCCCCTATATCGCCGACGCGGTGATCTGCGGTCAGGACAAGGGCCATATCGGCGCGCTGTTCTGGCCTTCGCCCTCGGGGCTGATGGCCCTGGTCGCCGATCCGGGGCCGGGCACGCCGATGGAGAAGCTGACCGCCTTCCTGCGCGAGCGGCTGGCGGCGTTCAACGCCGGGGCCGGCGGCTCGTCGCGCCGCATCGCCCGCTTCACCGTGATGACCGAACCGCCGTCGATCGACGCCGGCGAGATCACCGACAAGGGCTATGTGAACCAGCGCGCCACGCTGGAGCGCCGCGCGGCCCTGGTCGAGGCGCTGTACGTCAATCCGCCGCCGGAAGGCGTGGTGGCGGTCTAAACACACCGCTCTCCCTGGCTTTCGCCGGGGAGAGCGTAGATCTCATCACCAGGCCAGCCGGGCATGGGCCAGGACGGCGGTCTTGTCCGACATGCCGGTGGCCATCAGCTCGGGCGGCTTGGCGGCGGGCGGAGCGGCGTCCATGGGCCAGCCGTCGCGCATCTCCATCACGGTGGCCTCGACCCGGCCTGTCGCCTCGGAGGTGAAGCTGAGCGTGACGCCGTTGGGGTCTGGGGCGTGATAGGTGACGGTCGACCAGTCGTCGGGCTGGCTGTCCAGGATGATCGGCCGGCCGTTCAGGCGCGGATCGTGCAGGGCGGTCGAGGCGCGGATCTTCAGGCGCAGGACCTCGGCGCCGGGACCGGGGATGACCCGCACGATCAGGCGGTCGCCCGAGCGTTCGGCGGTCAGGATCGGCGGGACCACCTCGACGGCGCGGGTCTGGGCCCTCCAGATCGGATCGGCGTGGAACGGGGGCAGGGCCTGCTTCTTGAGGTCGACCCCGCCGTCGGCGATCAGGACCGCGCGGGTCCAGTCGTCCAGCTGCGGCATCGTTGAGACCCGCCAGGCCTTGCCCGTCGAGGGGTCGGCCAGGTGATGGGCCTCGGTCAGGTTGGGCCGGTCGGCCGAGGCGCCCGGGACGGCGGCGGTGATCACCAGGCCCAGCCCCGTCACGACCAGCAAGACCACGCCGCGCCAGCCCCAGCGGGACTGCGCGAAGTCGAAGGTGATCGGCACGAGGGCGGGGGTGGCCAGCAGCACGAACAGGGCCAGGACGGCGGGCTCCATCAGGCCGATCCCGGCGAAGGTCCAGGCGCCCCAGGCGGTCAGCTGGGCGATGGTGACGGTGGCCAGCACGCCCATGGCCAGGGTCATGGCCAAGGCGACGCGGCGATCGCGGGTGCCGCCCAGGCCCATGGCCAGGGTCGCGCCCAGGGCGGCCAGCAGCAGCGGCCAGACCAGCATCACCGTCGCGCCAGGAGCCAGGATCTGGGCGGTCAGGGACAGCAGCAGCAGGGTGACCAGCCCGCCGATCCAGACGCCCAGCACCCCGACCTGCGGGCCCAGCGCCGCCCAGCACAGAACGCCGACCGCGACGCCCAGGCCCAGCCCTACGGGATCAAATCCGCCGACCAGGCTGCAGGCGCCGCCGAGGGCGATGGCGGCCAGGCTAGGCCAGATTCGCCGCGCGCCACGAGCCTGGGCCGTGATCACCAGTAGCCCCGCGCCGACGCCCAGGGCGCCAGCCCCCAGGAGCAGAAGGTCAAAGCGGCCCAACAGGTCATACAGCTTCTGCCCGTCACCGACGTTGAGCAGCCGGCCCAGCAGGTGCAGCACCAGGGCGCTGGCCAGCAGCAGCAGGAGGGCGCCAATTACACCCCGGACGATCTCCAGCGGCGAGGTCCCGCCGCCGGCCAAGGCGCGCCAGGCTACGAAGCCGATCATCCCGGCGGCCAGGGCCAGTAGCCCCCAGCCGATGGCGGTCGAATAGCTGATCAGCACCAGACCCAGCACGTCGGAATAGATCACATTGGGAGCCTTGGCTGGGAGTGTCTGGCCGCTGGCCAGAGCCCGGGTGATGGGCAGCACCTGGTCGCCGATGTGCTGCAGGCTGCCCTGGTCCAGCCGCTCGGGCGTCGACAGGGGCGTGTGATAGGCCAGCTGATTGTCGATCAGGGCGAAGTTCAGCCCCGGCAGTCCGGCCTTCACCGCGTGGGTGAAGTCGGTGTCGTTGGGCATGCGCTCATAGACGGTCGAGGCCAGGGAATTGGCCGAGGGTCGCGCGGCCTCGCGGGCCATCACGGCCAGCAGGGCGCCGTTCTCGGGTCCGGTCTGGAACATGGCCGCGCGGCCGGCGTCGCCGCGGGCCTCCATGTTCAGCACCACGCCCACCCGGGCGGCGGTGGGATCGCGGGCGAAGAAGGCGTCGGCGCCCAGCAGGCCCGCCTCTTCGCCGTCTGTGAACAGGAAGATCACGTCGCGGGCCGGCGGCGGGCCGACCTTCAGGGCGCGGGCGATCTCCAGGGCCGCCGCTGCTCCCAGGGCGTCGTCGGCGGCGCCGGGCGAATTGTGGACGGAATCATAGTGGCTCATCACCAGCACGGCGGGCAGGTCGTGATCCTGTCCGGGCAGAACGCCGACCACGTTCTGCACCGCCGCGACGCCCAGCGACCGGCCGTCCTTCGAATAGGGGCTGAAACCCTCGCCCGGCCGGACCGAGACCTCCAGGCCCAGTTCGCCGATCCGGGTCAGCAGATGGTCGCGCACCCGCACGATGTCGACCGAGCCGGTCGGGTGAGGGCGCTGGGCCATGGCCCGCACATCGTGCATGGCGCGCGCGGCCGAGAAGGCGGCGGCCGGGGCCGAGGCGTCGACGGGCTGGGGCGCTCGTTGGGCCAAGGCGCCCACGGCGACGCCAATGGCCAGGCAGATCCAGAAGCCCAGTATCCTGATCGTCTTCACGGCCTGCCTCGCGATCGAATCCCGAAGACAGGTTGCGTCGGCTTGGCGGCGATCGGAAGGCCAAAAGGAAAAAGGGCGACCCGGTTGCCCGGATCGCCCTTTCCTCATCCGAAAGCCGAAGGCCCTGCTCGCTTTGGTAAGCGGGCCCTCGGATCCCCTCCCGGTTAGAACTTCGCCCGCAGGGTCACGCCGTAGGTGCGTGGCGCGCCGAGGAAGGCGTCATAGGTCAGCGTGTCATTGGCCGGCACATAGGTCGCGTTGGTGGCGCTGAGGCCCGACGAGCCCTGCAGGAAGGCGTTGAAGCCGACCTGGGTGTACTCTTCGTCGAGGATGTTCTGGCCCCACAGTTCCACGGTCCAGGCTTCGCTGGCGGCGCCGAAGCCGATCCGGGCGTTGACCACGGTATAGGCTTCCTGCGTCTTTGGCGGGAACAGGTCCGAACCGGTGATGTAGTCCGACGAGTACTTGGCGCCGATGTTGAAGCGGGCGCGGTAGTTGTCGCCCACCGGACGCTCATAGGTCATCGAGCCCGAGGCCGAATATTCCGGCGCCAGCGACAGGCGGTTGCCCGGCAGCTGCGACAGGGCGTTGGTCGGATCGTTGGGGATCTTCTGATCGCCGTACTCGGTCTTGGCGTAGGTGAAGCCGCTCTGAACGGTCAGGCCGCGCACCGGGGTGAACCACAGGAAGTCGGCGTCGACGCCCTGCGAAACCACTTCGGGGATCGAACGCACGGCGAACGAGGTGCCCAGGAAGGTGTTGAGCTGGAAGTCGGTGAACTTCTGGTAGAACGCGGTGAAGTTGAGCAGCACCGAGCGGTTGAACAGGGTGTTCTTCAGGCCGATTTCATAGCTGTCGACGAACTCCGCCGGGAACGAGGTGTCGAGCACCGGCACGACGCCCTGGCCGCCGCTGGGCAGGCCGGTCGAGGATTGAGCGCGGTCCAGGTTGAAACCGCCGCCCTTGTAGCCGTGCGCGAACGAGGCGTAGCTGAACACTTCAGGCGAGAAGCGATAGGCCGCCTTGATCGTGCCCGACCATTCCTTGTCGGTGCGCTCCTGGTGGGTGCCGCGGTTATTGAACAGCGGGTTGGCCCAAGGCAGGCAGAGGTTGCCGACGATGGTCGGGGTGGCCGCTGCGCCGACGATGCCGGCGATACGGCCCTGACCGGCCGGGGTCAAAGCGAAGCCGCAGCCGACGCCGCCGTCGGTGATCGTCTGGTAGGCGTCGACGTCCTTGCTTTCCGAGCTGTAGCGAAGGCCAGCGGTGATGCCGAAGGCTTCGGTGAACTGGAAGGTGTTGTTCGTGAACAGGGCGATGGTCTTGGAGCGCTGGGCGTAGGTGTCCACCAGGCCCTTGCCCGGGGTGAACGTGGTGTTCGGCGCGCGGCCGGTCAGGAGCGCGACGAAGTTGGCGATGCCGGCCGGGTTGGCGGCCGAACGCGACAACAGGCGACCCAGATACTGCTCGTAGTCATTGCCGTAGAGGAAGTTGGCGCCGGTATCGAGCTTTTCGTCGGCCAGGAAGGCGCCGACCAGCCAGTCCAGCTTTTCGGTCTTGCCGGCCAGGCGCAGTTCCTGGGTGTAGGTCGTGAACTCGCTGAAGTTGGTGCCGTCCTTGTTGCGGTAAGCCAGGTCGGCGGTGGTGAAGTCGCTGTCCTGGCCGTTATCGGTGCGCCAGTTGCGGATGGCCGTGACCGAGGTCAGTTCGCCGATCGGCAGGGTGATGTTGCCTTCCAGCGAAACGCCCATGTCCTCGATGGACGACGGGGCGCCGCGGTTCGAATAGGCGATGCGGTCATAGGGCTTGGCGGGCGAGGCCAGAACGGCGCCGCCATTGACGAGGGCCAGGATGCCCGAGGTCGCACCAGTGCGGATCTGCACGGCGCCACAGCAGTTTTCGTCGCGCTTGGTGTAGTCGCCGATCAGCTTGAAGGTCGCGCTATCGTCCGGGACGAACAGCAGCTGGCCGCGCACGGTGTAGAAGCCCTGGTCGGAGTCCTCGTTGCGCTTGCTGGGGCCCTTGCCGGTGATGACGTCGTTGTAGCCGTCACGCTCGCGCGCGGCGACATACAGGCGGCCGGCCAGGGTCTCGGTGCCAAACAGCGGCCCGGTCACCGAGGCCGACAGGCCGTGGGCGTTGAAGTTGCCGATGGTGGCTTCGGCATTGGCCCCGAAGCCGAACTCCGGCTCCTTGGTGACGATGTTGATGACGCCGGCCGAGGTGTTCTTGCCAAACAGGGTGCCTTGCGGACCCTTCAGGACTTCGATGCGGTCCATTTCGCCCAGATCGCCGAACGACACGCCGTTGCGAGGACGATAGACGCCGTCGATCACGATACCGACCGAGCTTTCCAGGCCGGGGTTGTCGCCGACGGTGCCGACGCCGCGCACGCGGGCGGTGGTCGAGGCTTCCGACGTGGTCGAGGTCACGGTCAGGCCGGGGGTCAGGATCGTCAGATCCTTGATGTCCTTGACGCCGGTGTCTTGCAGCAGCTTGGCGCCGACGGCGGTCACGACGACCGGCACGTCCTGCAGGTTCTGCTCGCGCTTCTGGGCGGTGACGACGATGCTGTCGACGGTGGGGATGTCAGTTTCCTGGGCCGCGACGGCTCCAGCGGTGGACAGACCGGCGAGCACGACGGCAGACGCCGTGCCGCAAAGCACCTGGGTAAAGCGCATTTCCTACCTCAGTTCGTTGTGCCGCGAGCGCTTGCATCGCCTGCGGCTGTTTTTGATTGGATCCACCCGAACGCGTGTTCGAATTGACACGAAACGGTTACGGAGCACGGACAGCCAGAGCAAGTTAAAACCCTTACAGACAAAAGGATCTGGAAGGTCTGTTGCCGAGAAGCGACACGGGTTGCTCGCCATTCCCAACCTTGCAAGACGTGGCGAGCGAGGCTTGCCAGACGGGGCTGGCGGGCTCATTTGCGACCCATGACCGTATCGCCCGCCTACCGCCCCGATCCGCAGTTTATGGCCCTGGGGCGCGACTTCGCCGATCCGGTCGCCCCGGCCGACTTTCCAATGACCCGCCTGCGCTACCGAAATAATCGTGCAGCGGCCACGGTGGGTCTGCAGGGCCTGTCGGACGCCGAATGGCTCGCCGCGTTCGGCCGCTTCCAGCCGCTCCCCGGCAATCAGCCTCAGCCGCTGGCGATGCGCTATCACGGCCATCAGTTCCGCAGCTACAATCCCGACCTTGGCGATGGCCGGGGCTTTCTGTTCGCCCAGCTTCGAGAGGCGGCGATTGCCCCAGGCAAGACGGGCCGCCTGCTCGACCTGGCCACCAAGGGCTCGGGCCAGACGCCGTGGTCGCGGCAGGGCGACGGCCGGCTGACCCTGAAGGGCGGCATGCGCGAAATCCTCGCGGCGAGTTTTCTGGAGGCCCTGGGCGTTCCCACCTCACGGGCATTGTCGCTGGTCGAAACCGGTGAGGCGCTGCAGCGCGGCGACGAGCCCAGTCCCACCCGCTCGGCGGTGCTGACCCGCCTGTCGCACAGCCACATCCGGTTCGGGACCTTCCAGCGCCAGGCCTATCTGGAACGCCCCGACCTGATCACCGTGCTGGTCGATCACGCGGTCGAGACCTATTACCCGCACTTGGCCGACCAGCCCGACCGGCCGGCGGTGCTGATGCGGGCGGTGGTCGAGGCCAGCGCGAACCTCCTTTCCGGCTGGATGTCGGCGGGCTTCGTGCATGGCGTGCTCAACACCGACAACATGGTCGTGACCGGCGAGAGCTTCGACTACGGTCCGTGGCGGTTTCTGCCGCGCAACGATCCGAATTTCACCGCCGCCTATTTCGACCACTCGGGGCTCTACAGCTTTGGCCGCCAGCCCGAGGCGGTGTTCTGGAACCTGCAGCAGTTGGCCGCCTGCCTCACCCTGGTGACGGATCAGGCCGGACTTCTGGCCGCCCTGAACGGCTTTTCCGACGCCTATCGCGACGCCCTGGGCGGGGCGATGCTGCGGCGTCTGGCCCTGAAGCCGCGCGACCCCCAGGCCGATATCGCGCTGGTCAGCTCAGCCTTCAAGGCGCTGGCCGGCGGCGGCGACGCGCTGCGGTGGGAGCCGTTCTTCTTCGACTGGTTCGGCGGCGCAGCCTCGGAGGGCCGCGCCATGGCCGGCCCCCGCGCGGGCCTCTATGAGCAGGACGCCTTCGCCGATTTCCGTCGTCGTCTGGCGGACTTCGAGCCGGATCGGCCAGAGCGCCTCGAGCATGCAGTGTTCGCGCGCCCGGAGCCCGAGGAACTGCTGATCGAGGAGGTCGAAGCCCTGTGGGCGCCGATCGCCGCGGACGACGACTGGTCTGCCCTCCGGGCCAAGCTCGACCGGATTGAGGAAGCCAGGCAGGCCTACGGGTTTCCGGGTCCCGGTGACAAAAACAACGCCGTCTGAACTTTTCCGTGCGGGTCCGGAACAATTGTCACGGTTCGGGCTTACTGGTCTGCATCGTGCCGAACGGTGAGGCTTTGCGGAGAGACTCCATGCGCTTCTTCCAATCGATCTTTCAGCCCGTGATGCTGGTCGGCGCCGTCGCCATGTCGTTTATCGGTGCGCTCGGCATACCGGGCTGCGCGCGCGCCATCAGCGAATGCCTCAGCGAGGGCCGCGAGGTCGCCTGAGGTCGTTTCGGTTCGGCCTAGCCAGACCCGTCAGACCTTCAATTCAGCCGTCAGGGCGTGGGCCAGGTCGCCTCGTTCAGCGACGGCCACGTCCGACAGACCCAGCCACTGCGCCATCAGCCGTAGCTCCTGCGCCAGGGCTGCCGCCGTCTCGCCATCGGCGGCCGGCTCGGCGTGGGCGGCCTGGACCATCAGCCGGCCCGCCTTTCGGTCGGCCTTCAGGTCGACCCGGGCGGTCAGGGTCTCGCCCTGCAGGAACGGGAGCACATAATAGCCGTGTGTGCGCAGGTGGGCGGGGGTGTAGATTTCCAGCCGGATGCGGGCGTCGAAGATCCGTTCGGTGCGCTCGCGAAACCAGATCAGGTTGTCGAACGGCGAGAGCAGGGCGCGGGCCTCGATCCTGCGGGGCCGCGCAGCCCCGGCGGCGACATAGGCCGTCTGGTCCCAGCCCTCGACCTGGGCGGGGATCAGTACGCCGTCCTCGACCAGCTCGGCGATGCGGGCGCGGCTCTCGACGGGACCCATGCGGAAATAGTCGCGCAGGTCGCGCTCGGTGGCCACGCCCATGGCCCCGGCGGCGCGGGCGAGCAGGGCGCGGTGGGCGTCCTCGCGGCGGGGCGTCGGGGTCTCGATCAGCGACGCGGGCAGCACTTGGTCTGGCGTGCCATAGACCCGCTCGAAGCCGGCGCGGCGGGTGACGGTGGTCAGTTCGCCGATCCAGAACAGGCATTCGACAGCGCGCTTGGACTCGCTCCAGCCCCACCAGCCGCCGGGGCCCTTCTTGGCGCCGATCTCCAGCTCGCCGGCTGAAAGCGGGCCGCGCCGGCGGATCTCGTCCAGGGCCTGGGCGATCAGGTCGGGATGGCTGTCGAGAAATTTGGCCACGCCCTTCCAGACACCCACCCCGGCCTTGGCGTCGGCCATTCGCCAGCGCAGCAGCGGATGCAGGTCATGCGGCATCAGCGACGCCTCGTGGCCCCAGTATTCGACCAGGGCGGGCGTCTTGCCCCAGGCGACGTCTTCCAACAGCGTGCGCGGATAGTCGCCCAGCCGCGAGAACAGCGGCAGGTAGTGCGAGCGCGACACCACATTGACCGAGTCGATCTGCAGCAGACCCAGGGTCTCGATCGTCGAAAGCATGTGACGCCGTCCCGGCGCGGCGGGGCGCGCCTTGCCAAACCCCTGCGCCGCCAGCGCCATGCGTCGCGCCGTCCTGGCGGAGAGCTTCTCGGTCATGGCCAAGTTTGAGCATCGCCCGGCCCGATCGCGCAAGTCGACCCGCATGGGAGCGCTACCCATCGGGCTTGCGCGCGATCCGGAAAACGCCCTACCGATGCCGCCATGATCGTTCTTGAAAACGGCGCGGCGCGCCTTGAGCTGCTCCCGGATGTCGGCGGCGCTGTCGCGGGATTCACCGTCTCTGGTCGGGATATCCTGCGGCCTATGGCCCGGGGCGCGACCGATCCGCTGGACGTCTCCAGCTTTCCGCTGGTCCCGTTCTGCAACCGCATTCCGCACGGCCGGTTCACCTTCCAGGGCCAAGAGCGCGTTCTGAAGCCGAACCTCGGCGATCATCCCCACCCGCTGCACGGCCAGGGCTGGCGCCACCCCTGGGCCGTCGACGCCGCCAATGGCGCCCAGGCGCTGCTGTCCTATGACCACGCGCCCTCCGACTGGCCGTGGGCCTATCGCGCCGAGCAGCGCTTCGTCCTGGGCGAAAACCGTCTGCGCCTGGAGCTGTCGGTGACCAATACGGGCGATACGCCCATGCCCGCCGGCCTTGGCTTCCACCCCTATTTCCCCCTGCGTCCGGGCGAGGCGCTCAAGGCGTCGGTCGATGGCGTCTGGATGATCGATCAGGACGTGCTGCCGACGGTGCGTCACCAGGGTGTCTGGGGGCCAGACTGGGCCCACGGCGCGGGTGTCGAAGGCCACGCGACCCTGATCGACCACTGCTACACCGGCTGGGACCAGCGGGCCGAACTCGGCGCGTCCGGCCTGCCGACCACCACGATCACCGCCTCGCCCGAGTGCCGTTGGCTGCATGTCTATGCACCGCCGGGCCATGACTTCTACTGCGTCGAACCCTGCGCCAGCCGGCCCGATCCGTTCGGCGAGGGGGAGACCGGCATGGTGACCCTGGCGCCGGGTCAGAGCCACGCGATCTGGATGCAGATCGCGACGGGCTAGCCCGAGGCCGCCCTGATCGTCCGCATGGGTGGGAAGCTGGCGCCTAGAATCCCTCTCTCACAGAGAGAGGGGTTCCAAGGGCCGCTTCCCACTCCAAAGACACCCTCGGAAGGTCCGCTATCCGCCCCCTAGCTCAGCCCCGCCTGGGCCTTGAGCCGCTGGACCATATCCATCGACAGATAGCCGTCCGCCGGCAGCTGGCGGCTCTGCTGCCAGGCGCGTAGGGCCTTGCGGCTGCCGGCGCCGATTACGCCGTCGGGGGCACCGGGGTCGAAGCCCAGGCGAGCCAGGGCGATCTGGGCGGCCATGCGGTCCGACAGCGACAGCGGCGCCTCGACGGGCCAGGCGGCGACCAGCGGCCCGCCGCCTGCGAAGCGGTCGGCCAGCAAGCCGATGCCCAGGGCATAGGAGGTGGAGTTGTTGTATTTGCGGATCGCGAAGTGGTTGGGCAGGGCCAGGAAGGCCGGGCCAAAGGCGCCGGCCGGCAGGATCAGGCCGGCGGGCGATGCGGCGTCGGCGGCGGTCCAGGGCAGGCCGTCGGCGCGGCGTACGCCCCTGGCTTCCCACCACGACGGCAGTTCGCGCGGCCCTTCCGACAGGCCGTAGTCGAAGCCCGCCGGCAGGATCACTTCCCTGGCCCAGCCGACGCCGGGCTTCCAGCCGCCCTTGGCCAGCAGATTGGCGGCCGAGGCCAGGGAATCGGCGTCCGAGCCCCAGATGTCGCGCTTGCCGTCGCCGTCGGCGTCGACAGCGGTGGTGCGATAGTTGCTGGGCAGGAACTGGGTCTGGCCCATGGCCCCGGCCCACGAGCCCTTGAGCTGGGCGCGGGGGACCTCGCCCGAATCGATGATCTGCAGGGCCGCGATCAGCTCGCCCTCGGCCCAACCGCGGCGGCGGCCGTCGGCGGCCAGGCTGACCATCGAGCGCACGACGTCGAAATCACCCTGGATCTTGCCGAAGGCCGATTCCATCGCCCAGACGGCCATCAGGATGTCGCGCGGCACGCCATAGCGGCTCTCGACTTCCGGCAGGAAGGCCAGCTCGGTACGCTTGCGGCGGCCCACAGCGACGCGGTCGTCGCTGATCACGCCCTTGATATAGTCGCCCACCGGCTTGGAGAATTCCGGCTGGCGGCCGTCCAGGCTGATGACCCTGGGGTCGGGCGTCACGCCGCCCAGTTCACGCTCCAGCAGCTGCCGGGTCAAGCCGGCGGCCTCGGCGCGGACCATGAAATCGGCCAGCCACGAGTCGAAGCTCAGCTCACCGGCCGGGACGGGCGTGGCGGTCATGGGCGAGGGTGCGCTGCCAGTCGGTGTCGGCACGGCCGTGGGCATCGCCGAGACGAGCGAGGTCAGCGGCCCCTGCGGGGACGTATCCGCGCAGCCGGCCAGCAGGAGAACGAGAAAGAAGCGACGATCCATGGGCGCAGGCTACCGGCATCCGGGTGAACTCTTCAATCACAAGGCCGACAGAGCGGTGAAGTTCCGCTCCGGGGCCTTGGAGCCGTTGACTCTGCGCCCCGCCTTGCCTATACGCCCTCCCTCCGAAACATCCCGGATGGTCCGGTCGCCCAATGGCGCGCCGAGCTTGTCCGCTGAGTATAGAGACGGTCATGAAGGTTCGTAGCTCGCTGAAGTCGCTCAAGTCGCGCCACCGCGACTGCAAGTTGGTCCGCCGTAAGGGCGTGGTCTACATCATCAACAAGACCGACCCGCGCTTCAAAGCCAAGCAGGGCTGATGCCGAAGCCTTTCCTAAGAGGAAAGGCTTCTTCGCCTTGGAGAAGAGCGTGACGGGCGCCGAAACCGGCATCCACTTTGAGCTGTCACGCTCTGCCGTGCCTCCCAGAGCGCTGCTCTGGGATGTCGGCAATGTCATCGTGCGCTGGAATCCGCGCACGCTCTTCGCAAAGATTTTCAAGGAACCCGCCGAACTCGACGGGTTCCTTTTGCGTGTCTGCACCATGGACTGGCACGGCGAGACCGACCGGGGCCTGTCGTTCGCCGACAACATCGCCCGGCTGACGCCGCTGCATCCCCACTATGCCGAGCAGATCGCCGCCTGGTGGGACCGCTGGCCGGAAATGTTCTCGGGTGCGATTTCCGAGACTGAAGCCGTGATGGACGATCTGTCCGCGCGGGGTGTCCCGCAGTTTGGCCTGACCAACATGTCGAGCGAGGCCTGGCCCGGCGTCCAGGCGATGAGCCCGGTGTTCGGACACTTCCGGGACGTGATCGTCTCGGCCGAGGAAGGCGTCATCAAGCCCGAGCGGCGGATCTACGAGATCGTGCTGGAGCGAACGGGGCTGACGCCCGGCGACCTGCTGTTCGTGGATGACAACGCGGCCAATATCGCCGCCGCCGACGCGATGGGATTCCATACACATCTGTTCACAGATCCGGCGGCCCTGCGGCCGATGATTCAGGCGCACGGCCTGTTGTGAGCGATGAGCGTCGCGCCTATGGTCCGCGACCCAATTCCACCCCTGTCTGAAGAGCTTTCCGTCATGGCCGACGACGCCGCCCACGCCGACGTTCTGAACTCCACCGCCCAAGGCCAGCTGAAGAGCATCATCGAGCGCATCGAGCGCCTTGAGGTCGAAAAGGCCGAGATCTCCGAGCAGATCAAGGAAGTCTATAACGAGGCCAAGGGTAATGGCTTCGACGTCAAGATCCTGCGCAAGGTGGTTCGCATCCTCAAGCAGGATCGCGCCAAGCGTCAGGAAGAGGACGCCATCCTCGACCTCTATCTGTCGGCCGTCGGCGCGATCTAAAGCGCCCTTCTTGGTCGGCGCGCGAACGCGCGCCTTGGGTATTTTTGCGGGGTGCGGTTTGGCGCGGCTTCGGGGATAGTCCCCGGCGATGCGTGCCAAGCCCCCCGATCCTCGAGCTCAAGCCAAACGTTCGGCGCTCAATGCGCTGAAGCGCGCCAGGCGGGCAGCCGACAAGAGCGGGATCGCGCTTTCCGACTGGGAGGGCGAGTTCCTGACCTCTGTCGCCCAGCGCGTCGAGACCTATGGCCGGGCGTTCGGCGATCCCGAAAAGGGCGGCCGCGACCAGGCCCTGTCGGGCAACCAGACCATCAAGCTCAAGGAAATCGTCGCCAAGGCCAAGGGCGAGAAGAAGCCCATGAAACGCGGCCGGGGCTTTGGCCGTCGCGAGGCGCCCGCACCGGCCGAGGTTGAGCCCGAGGACGACGGGTAGCGGCATTTGGCGTCACGGCCTTCTTCGAGTCGGGCGCCCCTTGGTCGCACAGACCAGCAGCCGCCATGGCCGCTGTCCCCGACGCTCGGCGTTTGCAGGTCCTGATCCGGCGTCCGTCGCCGATGGGATGCCAATGCATCCTGGAGTTGCGCAGAATGGCGGCCCCTGGGATCGCGCCGCTGTCGGTGGCGACGCCCGGGCGCTTCAGCCGGGCCGCCTTCCCCAGCGGCATTCTGGCAATACGCGGCAGCCGTCGGCGCGATGGAGCCTTCGGGCTGAACGTCGCAAGGCGAGACAGGCCTGTAACGACTTAGGATCTCAGGTATGGCGCGCGGCGTTCTGCATAAAGGATTTTCGGCTGATTTTACTGAAATAAAGTCCCAAAAGCTTACCGGAAAACAAGGTTCAGCGAACTTCATTAAGGCCGCGGTAACCAGCAGGGTGAGACATTATGGCGCAGGATCTTCGTGATCCTGACAGTAAGGAACGCTTCGTCCGGTGGGGGCGACGTTCGCCCTTTCCAGCGCGCGCGGACCTCTATCTGCATCGGCGCCGGATCAACGCTAACGGTAACGGACAAGCGCCATGGCGACGACGTATGACTATCTATTGCGAAGAAAGGCGGACCTAGAGGTCCGCATGGCTGAGGCTCAGAAACGCGCGCTGGCGCCTTTCGAGGGCGAAATGCGAGCGATCGGCCTGGCCCTTGGCGCGATCGAAAGGGCCGGTCTCAGCGAGGACCGCATAGCGGCCGAAGCTTCGGCCTTCTCCAGCCCGGCCCCCAGCCGCCGCGGTCGCCGAAGCCGTTCGATCGGCGACATGATCCTGATGGCCCTGCAGCAGGGCGGTGTAGGTCTGGCGGCGACCGATATCGCGGTCCAGCTGGAACGCCGCTGGAACCGGTCCGTGCCGGCCACGGCCATCACACTTGAACTGCAGCAGCTCGAGGCCGACGGCGCGGTGACGCGTGGCGCGGCGGGCTGGACCCGCAACGCCGAAACGGCCGATCCGGACCATTCCGACGACAGCGAAGTCGCCCGGGTGGCTTGACTTCAGACCTGGCGGGGCGCCTGGCGGGGCGCCTTCCAAGGCTTTATCAGCGTCTTCAGGCGCTGCTCGCGCGAGACCGGGCGCAAAACGAGGGTCATTAGCCAGCGTCCTTCATGTCAACATCGATGCCCTGCTCTCGCACCTTGCGATAGAGGGTGGATCGGCCAATCCCGAGGCGGCGCGCCACCTCGCTCATGTGGCCGGCATAAACATCGATCGCGTGCTGAATCAGATCGCGTTCGATTTCTTCCAAGGTTCGCAGATGACCGCGATCGTCGAGGATGCGCACCGGCGCATCGCCCGGGGCGCTGGCCATGGCCGCATGGGTGGCCTGCAGCACGGACGGCAGGTCGGGCCCGGTGACGCTGGCCGACGGCATGGCCTCGATCGGCGCCTGCAGACCGGAAATCGCGGGGAAATCATAGGGCTGCAGATAGGGCGCGTCGGCCAGGACGATGGCGCGATAGACGGTGTTTTCCAGCTGGCGCACATTGCCGGGCCAGTCGAAGGCGGTCAGCAGGGCCAGGGTCTCGGGCGAGGCGCCGATGACGCGCTTGCCCTCTTCCACATTGAAGCGGCGGATGAAGGCCTCGACCAGGGCCGGCACGTCGTCGCGGCGTTCGCGCAGGGACGGGGCCTCGATCGGGAAGACGTTGAGGCGATAATACAGGTCCTCGCGGAACCGGCCCTGCGACACGGCGTGGGCCACGTCGCGATTGGTCGCCGAGACGATGCGCACATCGACCTTCTGCGAGCGCTTGGAGCCGATCGGATCGATCTCGCCTTCCTGCAGGGCGCGCAGCAGCTTGACCTGCATGTCCAGCGGCAGCTCGCCGACCTCGTCGAGGAACAGGGTGCCGCCGTCAGCCTCCTTGAACTTGCCCAGGTGCTTGTCGGTGGCGCCGGTGAAGCTGCCCTTCTCGTGGCCGAACAGGATCGACTCGACGAGGTTCTCGGGAATGGCGCCGCAGTTGACGGCGACGAACGGCTTGCCGGCGCGGTCGGACGAGCCGTGCACGGCGCGGGCGATCAGCTCCTTGCCGACGCCGCTTTCGCCGGTGATCAGGATCGGGATAGCGCTCTTGGCGGCGCGCTCGCCCATCCGCTTGACCAGGGTCATGGCGGGCGAGGTCCCGATCAGGTCGGCGAAGGTGGTCTTGCCGGCCGTGCGCTTGGTCAGACGCTCGACCTCGCCCTTCAGGTCGCCCATCGACAGGACGTTGCGGATCGAGACGGTGATCCGCTCGGGCGAAGCCGGCTTGATGAAGAAGTCGGTGGCGCCGGCCTGCATGGCCTTGACCACGGTGTCGACGCCGCCGCTTGCCGTCAGAACGATCACGGGCTGCATAAAGCCGCGCGAACGCATCTCTTTGAGGGTGTCGTGACCGTTCAGGCCGGGCATGACCAGGTCCAGCAGCACCACGTCGGTGGGCGCGCCGGAGGTCAGGTGCGCCATCGCCGCGTCGCCGCTCTCGGCGTGCGAGACCGCGAACCCGTCACGTTCCAGCACCGCCTGGATCAGGCGACGCTGAGTCGGATCGTCATCGACGACGAGAACCGTCTTGGACATAGGAAGACACCCACCATAACCGGCCGCGCTCAACATGGAGCAAGGCTCTTGTTGGATCAGAGTGGTACAGCACCCGGGTAAACACCGGCTTTCGGAGAGGTGTCGGCAACCTTAAGGTTCAGGCTTAACAAGGCCTTGCCAGCAAGGGGTTTGAGGGTGGCCGAGGAGGCTCAGCGGGGCGTCCTGGCGATGGCCTTGCCGGGACGCTAAAAGGTCCGCAATCGCCGCATCTGCGACTTGCCATTGCCGCACTTGGCGTAGCAGAGGACTTCAATGAGAGCGTTGCCTTGGGTCGACAGGTTGATGTTCAACCTGCCGCCTTGGCCAGCGCCGCCCCTGATGCAATCGCCTGAGCCGTGTAGGGCTTTTTGATCACCGGACAGCCTTTATGGGGCGCCGGCAGTTCGATCTCGTCGCCGTAGCCGGTCGCGAACACATAGGGCACGCCGGCGAGCCGAAGGCGGTCAGCGATCGCGTAACTCATTTCCAACCCCAGGTTCACATCGAGAAAGGCGAACGTCGGCGTTTCGGCGTCGAGCAGCCGCATCGCCTCTTGAACATCGTTGGCCGTCAGAACCTTTCCCGCGCCCAGGTCGAGGAGCATTTCCTCGGCGTCCATGGCGATGATCATGCTGTCCTCCACAAGAAGGACGGAGCCTGTCAGGCGGAACGCGTTGGGCGGGGTTGAAGCTGCCAATGCCACCTGAGCAACCACGCCGTCGTATTCGATGAACCTGGACGGCACGACGAACCGCGCACGAACGCCGTCCAGCGCATAGTCTAAGCTCGCCTCGCCGTGGAGATCGTGAGGCACCGAGCGCTCGATGATCGTGGTGCCGAACCCGCGTCGCGTCGGGGCCTGAACCGGTGGCCCGCCGATCTCGCGCCATTGGAGGATCAGGTTGCCATTATCGGTCGTCCATTCCACCAAAACCCGACCGGACAGATTGCAGAGCGCGCCATACTTCGCTGCGTTGGTCACCATCTCATGGATGACCAGCGCCATGGTGGCGAAGGCTTCGGGCTGTAGCAGAATGGGTGGGCCTTCGATCTGGACCCGGTTCGCACCGCCGTCGAGGTAGGCGGCGGCCTCGGTGGCAATCAGGCCCGCCAGAGAGCGGGGGCCCCAGTTGCTTTCCGTGATCTGGTCATGCGCGCGGGCCAGGGCCTGGATCCGCCCCCCGATGGTGGCCGCGAAGCTCTCGACGTCGGTCGCGCCGCCCTTGCTCTGCGAGATGAGACCCCGGATCAGACCAAGGATGTTGCGGACACGATGGTTCAGTTCCGCAATCAGCAAGTCCTGGCGCTGAACTGCGCGCGCTCGCTCTTGTTCTGCGACGTCGGTCAGGCGCAGCACGACCTCCAGAATGGTGACGCGCAGGGCGTCGGCGGCTCTCAGCTCCGGCTCGGTCCATACGGCGCTCTGACCGCTGGTGATCTCGCGCCAGGCTTCAAAGCTCTTGCGCGGGGTGAGCCGGACACCGTTGGGGCCGATGGAAACAGGCTTGGCCGGATCGCCCGCCCAGGTGATCGACTGGGCCATTTCGCGGCGGAAGAAGACCAGATAGTCACGCGGCGTTCGTGACACCGGGATGGCCAGCATCCCCGCCGCCCGCTTGGCGTAGTCGCGCGCCGGGGGATACGCCTGCCCCATGTTATTGAGGGCCAGCACCTGGCTGGCGGCGCTCTGATCCAGGAACCTGGTCAGAGCGACCATCTCCTCCCGCGTCGGGGTGGAGCCGGTCAGCACCATCTCGTCGCCGATCCGGATGGCCATGCCGTCGCACGGCACGATCTCGCTGATCCGTTCGGCCATCGCGCCAAGGTTGGCGGCTGTGGAGCCGCTCTCGACGATCGCGGCCATCAGCCCGTCGTGAAGGCTTCGGGTCCGCTGTTCATAGTCGGAGACGGCCTCGCGTTCTCGCGTCTCAATCAGCAGTGACAGGACCTGGGCGAACAGCTCCGCCGCCGTCCGCCGCTCGTAGCTGACCTGCAGCGCCGTTTTGTGATGGCAGGCGATCAGGCCCCACAACCGTCCGCCGCGCAGCAGCGATAGGGTCAGGGTCGCCCCCACGCCCATATTCTTCAGGTATTCGATGTGGATGGGCGAATGAGCGCGAAGCGTGCTCATCGACAGGTCGAGCGGTGCACCGGTGGGGCCGAGCTGTGGGACGATGGCGGACGGGGTCGCATCGACGTCGGCGGCCACCCGGACGACGTTGCGCTCCATCAGCGCGCGCGCCTGACGGGGAATGTCGGATGCCGGATACCGAAGGCCGAGGAAGGGTTCGAGCCCGGCCGCCAGGCGCTCGGCGACCACTTCACCTGTACCGTCGGGGTGGAAGCGATAGATCATCACCCGGTGGTGGCCCGTCAGTGCCCGGACCTGCCGCGCGGCCTCCTTCAGAAGAGCGCCCAAGTCCGTCAAACGATTCAGCCGGGACAGCATGGCCTGGACCGTGGCCGACGGATTGAGGTCGGCCTCGGGCTCGCTGGGCTCGGCCTCCAGCACGATCTCGCCCTTCGACATGTGCACGGCCACGTCAAACCGTCCGCCACCGGCGACCAACTGCACGCCGAAGGCCCGTTCGACGGCATCCTCGCCCGTCAGCGAAGAGAGCCGGTTTCGTAGCGTGTGGACCGCCTCGACGGCCAGGATGTCCCGTAACGATGCGCCGAGCAGGTCGTCGACGGACCTACCAAGGAAGTCCGGCGCGTTCGCCGAGGCGCGGGAGATCAGCCAGTCGGTCGACACCGCAATCAGAAATCCGGTGGGCTGGATCGCGCTGATCAAGTGGATCGGCTCGCGATCGCAGTTGGTCAGATCGACCTTTTCCGTCATGGGCAGGTCGGGGGTGTCTGAGCTATTCATGTGGCGGCGTCCAAGGGGCGTGCAAGGCCCGCGTAAACGGCGAAGGTTTTAAGTGCGCCGGCGATCAAGGCTTGCTCGTCGGCCGACCCCTCTGCGCCGCACAGATCGATTTGGTCCAGAAGGCGCGCCCACGGCTTCCCCATCCGGAAATCGAAATAGGAGGTCGGCAACTCGGAACCGACACGCTTTCGCAGGATCTTCGAACCGAGACGGGAGCCCCGGACGACATAGGACAGACCGAGCCCGTCGATCGGGCCGGATACAGGACCGGCCTGGGCTGACGGCTCGACGCCGAGATCATCAAGATCCATGCAAAGGGCGTCGACCAGGCCTGCAAAGTCCGCCTCGTCTGCGCTGCGCCAATGGGGCCGAAGGGCCGTCAGTGCCGAATAATTCAGGTCCAGGAAGCCCGCATAATCCCCGGTGTCGCCCAGATTGAACCGCGAAAGAGCGAGATCGACGCGTTCATGGTCAAGGCGGGTCGCAAGCTTGAGGCGAAGGTGGGTCGACGCGGCTTGAGGCAAGTTTTTGACCACTTCATCCTGACCTTCCATGTTCATGTCCCTTATGAGCAAAGAAGCTTGGCCGCGTCCTCTCATAGCTGACCCCAAATTACTGATCTTGTGCCTCAACTTTCAAAATATTGCAGTTATAAGCTTAAGTTAAGCAGTCGATATAGACAAGCGAAACAGCCCAAACTAGGCCGACCGTAGAGCGGCTTAACGCCGTCTACTTTTACGAGGGCAGATCAATACCGAACGCAAGCGGGCATCTGGAAGGCCCGAAACGGATCGAAAGCTCCCCTAGCCTTCCCTGCAAAAGGCGGACGCCCGGCGTCGAGGTCGCCCCAGCAAAGAACGCCGGTTTTCAAACCTGGCGGACCGGGCGCATGCTGAGGGGGTTCATTCTGGGGGAACACGATGTTTGTTGGACACTACGCCGCCGCCCTGGCCGCCAAGGCCGTCGCGCCCAAGGCGCCGCTGTGGACCTATGTGCTGGCCAGCCAGCTGATCGATGTCGGCTGGAGCGTGCTGATCATGACCGGGGCCGAGCGGGTCAGTGTCGATCCGACCTTGCCGGGCAGCGCTCTGGTCCTGGAGCACATGCCCTATACCCACAGCCTGCCCGGCGCGGCCTTGTGGGCGGTGGCGGCGGCCGCTCTGGTGGGCTGGCTGCTGAAGCTGCCGCGCTGGACTGCTGCGGTGGTCGGGCTGACGGTGCTGTCGCACTGGGGGCTGGATTTTCTGGTCCACCGACCCGATCTGGCCCTGTGGTTCGGCGGTCCCAAGGTGGGCTTGGGCTGGTGGAACTATCCCGTGCCTGAGCAGGCCTTGGAAATGGGCTTGCTGGCCATGGCCGGCGCGGCCTGGGCTTGGCGACGGGGAACCCAAGGACGGGCCTGGTGGCCGGCCCCGCTGTTTCTCGGCCTGCTGCTGGCCGTGCAGGAAATCGCCCTAGCGTCGCCGCCCGGCGGCGGCGCCCTGCAATTGGGCCTCACCGCCCTGGCCGTCTATCTGGTGGTGACCCTGATCGCCCGCTTCGTCGAACCGCCGCTCAAACCAGCGGTCTGAGGATAATGGCGGCGGGGCGATTGCACTGGGCCCCGTTCGGGCCATATCGGTAGGGCCATGAACGCCCCCTTCAAGACCGACGCCCTTCCCGAATGGAACCTCGCCGACCTCTATGTCGGTCGCGACGATCCCCGCATCGAGCTGGACCTAGCCGCCGCCAAGGCCGCCAATGACGAGCTGGCGTCGCTGGAGGGCCTGTTCCTGCAGGCGCGCGGCGAGCCCGAGCGGCTGGGCCTGCTGATCGATCGCGGCATTCAGCTGTATGAAAAGGCCACCAACGGCCTGTGGAGCGTCGGCGCCTATGCCAGCCTGTCGGGCTCGATCGCCAAGGACGACCCGGCCTGGGCCAAGTTCGAGGGCGACCTGCGGGCCCGCTCGTCGCAGATCGCCGCCGAGAGCCTGTTCTTCTCACTGGAGCTCAACAGGCTCGAGGACGCCGAGATCGAAGCGGCGCTCAAAGCCTATCCGCTGGGCGTCCGCTGGACGCCATGGCTGCGCCGGGTGCGTCTGTCGCGTCCGCACGAGCTGTCCCCGGATCTGGAACGCTTCATCGTCGACAAGAGCCCGGCCGTCGCCAACTGGGTGCGCCTGTATGACGAGACCCTGGCCAAGCTGGAAGCCAAGGTCGGCGACGAGACCCTGACCCTGCCCGAGGTGCTCAACCGACTGTCGGACTCTGATGTCACGCGCCGCAAGGCCGCCGCCGACGGCCTGGCCGCCGCCCTGGCCGAACGGGTCTCTACCCAGGCCCTGGCGCTCAATACCCTGGCCTTCGAAAAGCAGGTCGAGGATCGCTGGCGCCACTATGCCGAGCCGGCCCAGTCCCGCCACCTGTCCAACGAGGTCGACGCCGACGCCGTCAACGCCCTGGAGGCGGCGGTGGTCGAGGCCTATCCGCGTCTGTCCCATCGCTACTATGCGCTGAAGGCGAAGATCATGGGCGTCGAGGCCCTCGACTACTGGGACCGCAACGCCCCGCTGGATGCCGCCGCGCCGCGCACCTATGACTGGGCGGAAGCGCAGGGCGTCGTGCTGGACAGCTTCCAGACCCTGGCGCCGAAGTTCGCCGACGCCGCGCGCACCTTCTTCACCCAGCCCTGGATCGATGCGCGGCCCCGCCCCGGCAAGCAGTCGGGGGCCTATGCCCATCCGGTCACCGCCGACCGGCACCCCTACGTGTTCATGAACTTCATGGGCGAGCGGCGCGATGTGCTGACCCTGGCGCACGAGCTGGGCCACGCGGTGCACCAGACCCTGTGCGCGCCCCTGGGCACCCTGCTGGCCGATACGCCCCTGACCCTGGCCGAGACCGCCTCGATCTTCGGCGAGGGGCTGGTGTTCGACCGTCTGCTGGCCGAGGCGACGCCGGACGATCGCAAGAAGCTGCTGGCCGGCCGGATCGAGGATGGCCTTAACACCGTGGTCCGCCAGATCGCCTTCCACCGCTTCGAGCGCCGCTTCCATGAGGCCCGCCAGGAGGGCGAGCTGTCGCCTGAGCAGATCGGCGGCCTGTGGCTAGAGGTGATGGGCGAAAGCCTGGGCCCGGCCGTGCGGCTCAACCCCGGCTACGAGCACTACTGGGCCTATGTCAGCCACTTCTGCCACGCGCCGTTCTATGTCTATGCCTACGCCTTCGGCGACCTGCTGGTGCGCGGCCTGATGGAGAAGCGCCGCGAGGATCCGCAGGGCTTTGCGCCGCTGTATGAGGAGCTGCTCGCGGCGGGTGGGACCAAGACCTATGTCGAGGCGCTGAAGCCCTTTGGCCTGAACCCGCGAGACAAGGCGTTCTGGACGGCGGGTTGTGCGCAGCTGGAACGGCTTGTCGACGAGTTCGAGGCGCTGGTGTGAGCGGCGTCGTCCAAGTCCTCCCCTTGAAGGGGGAGGCGGCCGGAGGCCGGTGGGGGAAGATCGCAATGCGCTGGCCGACTTCCCCCTCCGTCGCCTGCGGCGACACCTCCCCCTTCAGGGGGAGGACTTAAGCATGGCTGACGACATCAAAGACCCCGAACGCGACCGCCTGTCGGGCCGCTTGAGCCGCTTCGCCAAGGTCGGGGCCGGCCTCTCCGGCGCGGCCGTCAGCTATGGCGCCAACAGCCTGTTCGGCGGCGACAGCGCCGACGCCCGCAACGCCAAGGCCTTGCGGGCGGCCCTCGGTGGGCTGAAGGGACCGCTGATGAAGGCGGCCCAGATGTTCGCGACGGTGCCCGACCTGCTGCCGCCGGAATTCGCCGCTGAGCTGGCCGAGCTGCAGACCAACGCCCCGGCCATGGGCTGGCCGTTCGTCCGTCGACGGATGGCCGCCGAGCTAGGCCCTGACTGGCAGAGCAAGTTCCAGAGCTTCGAGCACGAAGCCGCCCATGCCGCCTCGCTGGGTCAGGTCCATCGCGCCGTCGCGCCCGACGGCCGGGCCATCGCCGTGAAGCTGCAGTATCCGGACATGCAGAGCGCTGTCGAAAGCGATCTGGGCCAGCTGAAGACCCTGTTCGCCCTGTTCAAGCGCATGGACGGCTCGATCGACCCCACCCAGATGATCGTCGAGATCGGCGACCGCTTGCGCGAGGAGCTCGACTATGGCCGCGAGGCCAGACTGATGGCGCTGTATGGCGGCTTCTTCTCGGGGCGCGACGACATCCGGGTGCCGCAGCCCGTGCCGTCGCTGTCGACCGGCCGGCTGCTCAGCATGACCTGGATGGACGGGCAGGGCCTGCTAGCCTTCAAGGACGCGCCGCAGGAGACCCGCGATCGCATCGCCGCCCTGCTGTTCGAGGCCTGGTGGAGCCCGATGACTCATCTGGGGATCATCCACGGCGACCCTCACCTGGGCAATTACACCTTCGGCGGTCCCGCCGGCGGCGACGGCGCGGCGCACCTGAACCTGCTGGACTTCGGCTGTATCCGCATCTTCCCGCCGCGCTTCGTGGCCGGCGTGGTGCGGCTGTATCGCGCCCTGTCCAACGATGACCGCGCCGAGCAGTACGAGGCCTATCGCAGCTGGGGTTTCGCCGGTCTCAATGACGAGCTGGTCGACGTGCTCAACGTCTGGGCCCGCTTCATCTATGGCCCGCTGCTGGACGACCGCGTGCGCACCGTGGCCGACGACGTGCCGCCCGGCGAGTACGGCCGCCGCGAGGCGTTCCGGGTGCGTCAGGCCCTGAAATCCAAGGGCCCGATCACCATTCCGCGCGAATTCGTGTTCATGGACCGCGCCGCCATCGGCCTGGGCGCGGCCTTCCTGCATCTGGGGGCCCGCCACAACTGGAAAGCCCTGTTCGAGGCCTCGCTTGAGGGCTTTTCCGAGGAAGGCCTGGCCAAGCGCCAGGCGGCGTTGCTGGCAGCGGCAGGGGTGGCTTGAAGATCGCCGCGTTCGCGGGTGAACTCGCCCTGACTTAACGCGAGGCCCTTTGAGGGCTGGGGGCCTATCCTTCGTACTCCGCCAGCAGGGCCTCCAGCTGTTTAGCTTCCGGCTTGAGCACCAGGAAATAGCGGCCGGTGTTCCAGGCAACGCTGGCGGCCAGGGCGACGCCGAACACCAGCAGCATCTGCACCCTGTTCTGATCGCTGGTCTTGCCCACGTCGTGGAGCTGGGTCACGGCCAGCAGCATGGGGACCATGAAGACCGGCAGGCTGATCCAGAAGATCCGGCAATTGGCCCGCGCTGCGCGGTTTGAGGCCAGCATGGCCGCCAGGGTGTCGCGCACCGGCGATCCGCTCACGCTCCGCCGACGTCGCGCCAGGACGCCGCTGATCAGCATGGCCGCCAGAACGACCCAGCAGACGGCCAGCATGCCCAGCCCTCCCCATTCACGACTGACCTCCATCGCGCCGTTCAGAACCGACCGCACGGCGATGGCGGTGAACAGCGTCATGGCGGCGACTGGGATCATGAACAGCAGCAGGTCCCCGCGACGGCGGGCTTTCAGGGTGTGCATCAGTTCCTCCATCAGAAAGGTCTGGGCCTTGGCGTCGGGGGTGTTGGCTTCCGAGCGCCAGGCCTGTTCGAGACGTTCAAAGTCCATGGTCGCGGTCCTCCACCAGGCTGGCGATCCGCTGCCGGATACGGGTCAGGCGGGCCCCGACATTGGTTTCACTGAGGCCATGCAGTCGGGCGATCTCGCCGTAGCTCACGCCATCGAGCGACAGCAGGATCAACGACCGGTCCACCGGCGGCAGGGTGCGGATCGCCCCGTACAGCCGGTCCAGCAGCCCGGCCTCGGGCTCAGCCCCGTCCCGTTCGGCGCGCAGGGCCATCTCGGTCTCGATCGCCTCGCCCCGCCGCCGGCGACGGGTCTCGCCGCGTTTCCACGTCAGGGCGGTATTGTGGGCGACGCGGTAGACGAAGGTCGCCGCCGCGCTGCGGTCCTGAAAGCGGGGCCGGGCGCGCCAGACCGCCAGCATCAGCTCCTGCATCAGGTCATGCTGGTCGGCGGGCTGGCCGAAGGCGCGGCTGATCCGGCGCAGGGCGCCCAGATGGGGCGTCAGCCAGTCGGCGAACGCCGCGTCCCCCCGTCTCTCCTGATGCTGATCCGCAGCCATGGCCCATCCCGTGTTCGAGAAGGTTAGACGCCGACGAAGGCCCCGTCCTTACAAGCCGTCAGGGAAGGGTTCCGCTTTGTTCAAACGATCGTTAGGATTTGTTCCATGTCCGACGATCTTACCGACGCCCAGACCGCCGCCATCCCCGATGGCTACAGCCAGCTTAATTGGTCGCGCGGCTTTGGCCGCCAGATCGGGCCATTGTTTGAACAGCGGGGCGGGCCGGGCGACGCGCGTCTGGCCTTCCGCGTCGAGGAGCACCACACCAACGGCCTGGGCAATTGCCATGGCGGCATGCTGATGAGCTTCGCCGACATGGCCTGGGGACGGATCATCTCGCTGCAGAAGTCCTACAGCTGGGTGACGGTGCGGCTGATGTGCGATTTCCTGTCCGGCGCCAAGCTGGGCGACTGGGTCGAGGGGCAGGGCGAACTGATCGGCGAGCAGGACATGGTCTTCACCGTTCGCGGCCGGATCTGGTCGGGCGACCGCACCCTGATTACCGGCACGGGCGTCTTCAAGGGCCTCAGTGCGCGCAAACCCCGTCCCGGCGAACTGGCCTTCAAGGAAGAGGGCTGAACATGGCCGACGACCAACTGTTGCACACCCCGCCGCCGATGCCCGCGCCCCTGATGGCGTTCAACGGCGAGACTCCGCCAGCGCCGGGCTGGTTCGAGGCGGCGCTGGCCATTGAACCCGAGCGGTCAATCATTCCGGTTGATGGCGTGGACATCGAGCTCCTGACCTGGGGCGAGATCGGCAAGCCGGGCCTGCTGTTCCTGCATGGCAACGGCGCCCACGCCGACTGGTGGAGCTTCATCGCGCCCTGGTTCGCGAAAGACTGGCGGGTGGCGGCGATCTCCTGGTCCGGCATGGGCGGTTCGGGCTGGCGCGAGGCCTATTCGGCCCAGAGTTTCGCGGCCGAGGTGTTCGCAGCAGTCGAGGCGGCGGGGCTGGAGGCAGGCGGGGTCAAGCCGATCCTGGTCGGCCACTCGTTCGGCGGCTTTCCCACCCTCTATTGCGGGGTCGAGCATGCCGACCGCCTGCGCGGGATCATCATGGTCGATTCCAGCATCCAGCCGCCGGAAAAGCGCTGGAAGGGACCGCCGCCGCGGGCGGGGTTCGGCAACAAGGTCTACGAGACCCTGACCGAGGCCCTGGCCCGCTTCCGCCTGGCCCCGCCCCAGGCCTGCGAGAACCTGTTTATCGCCGACTACATCGCTCGCCGCTCGCTGAAGGAAGCTGACGGCGGCTGGACGTGGAAATTCGACCCGGCCATCTGGCAGCGGTTCTCCATGCCTGACCTTGGCGACCTGCTGACCCGCATCGCCTGTCCCGCCGCGCTGATGTGGGGCGAACGCTCCAACCTTATGCATGACGAAACCCTGGGCTATATGATCGATCAGATGCCCAAGGACGTCCTGCTCGTGCCGATTCCCGACGCAGACCACCATGTGATGATCGACCAGCCCCTGGCCTTCGTGGCCGGGCTGCGCGGCCTGCTCGCCGCCTGGCGATGACGCAGCCTGGGGGGGCTCCGACCGGGATGGTGATGGTCTACATGCCCGACCGGGGCGTGGGCGACCTGATGTGGCACCTGCCGACCTTGCGGGCCATTGCCGCCCGGGCGCTGGAGGGCAGGGTGCTGCTGGCCGCTCGTCCGTCCAGCCGGGCGCGCGAACTCCTCGCCGGCGAGTCCTGTGTCGAGCTCGTCGACTATCTGGACTATCGCACCGGGACTTTTCGTCATCTCGCTGAGATCGTTGATTTCTATCGCCTCTGTCGCCTGCGCCGGCCGCGAGCGGTGTGGATCCTGGAAAAGATTGACCGTCCCGCCATCGGCGCCGCCCTGGTCGGCGTGCGTGAGCGGCGTGGCTTTGGCCTGGGCCACAGCCAGGAACGCTGGCTGACCCACGGTCCCTTCCTGCCGCGCGCCATGCGCTCGGCCCACCGGATCGAGAAGCTGGCGGCCTTCGAGGCGGCTCACGGTCTGAAAGTCGCCAGCCGCGAGCCGGCGCTGATTCCCGTCCCTGCCGCCCTGGAGGGGGTCGAACAACGCTTCGGCCATTTGCCCAAACCCTGGATCGTTTATGGCGTCGGCGCCAGCGAACCGCGCCGTTGCTGGCCGCTGGACCGTTTCACCGCCCTGAGCGCCGCCCTCTCCGATCTTGGGGGCGCCCATTTCTGGCTTGGCGGACCGGGCGACAGCGCTGCGGTTGACGCTGAACTGAGACGGGCCGACGCCAGCTGCATCAACGTCAATGTCTGCGACCTTAAGCTGGATGCCGGCGCGGCTCTGCTGTCACGCGCCGATCTTTTCATCGGTAATGATTCTGGGCCGCTCAATCTGGCCGCTTCGGTGGGCGTCACGTCGATCGGCCTGTTTGGCGATAGCCCGCCGCTGGACTATTCGCGCTTCCTTCGGCCAATTGTCGGTCAGCGGGGCGGCATGGCGGCGCTGACGGTCGAAAGTGTCGCGGGCATAGCCCGCTTGAGCCTTTAGGCCTGCCGTTGTAAGCGGCGAGACTATCTTTTCTTCCCCAACGAGGACGACGACATGGCCGGCGACTACCACCGCGGTGAAATGGACATTCAGGAACAGGCAGCGACCTATGCCGCCTTTGGCGGTATGACCAAGTGGGGCTCACTGGCGATCGCGGTCGTGCTGCTGACGATTACCATGTGGTTCTGCACGCCGGTCGGCTTCCTCGGCGGCGCGATCGCCGGATTCGTACTGGCCGTGCTGGGTGTCGTGCTGCTTCGGGAAAAGCCAGCTTCCTCGCATTGACACCGGTGGACATCGGCATTTCTTCTCCCTTCCCCGCGCGTAACGCCTCGACAAGAGGCAAGACTATCCCCTAAACAGCAGCGCAAGCTGACTGGGATAGCAGCGCTCTGGGAGGGGTATGCCGATGGCCGTCGTCGCCGTGACGAAAGAAACCCGCGGGGGTGAAACGCGGGTCGCCGCCACGCCGGAAACGGTGAAGAAACTGATCGCGGCCGGCTTCTCGGTAACGGTTGAATCGGGCGCGGGCGCAGCCGCTTCCTACCCCGACGCCGACTACGAAGCGGCCGGCGCCAAGCTGGCCAAGACCGCCAAGGCCGCCATCACCGGCGCTGACGTTTTGTTCAAGGTGCGCGCGCCCGAAGCCGCCGAGATCGCGGCCCTGAAGAGCGGCGCGATCGTCGCCGCCGCGCTCAATCCGCACCAGGACAAGGACACGCTCGCCGCCCTGGCCAAGGCCGGCGCCAGCGCCCTCGCCATGGAATTCATTCCGCGCATCACGCGGGCCCAGGTGATGGACATGCTGTCCTCGCAAGCCAACCTCGCCGGCTATCGCGCCGTGATCGAAGGGGCCGAGGCCTATGGCAAGGCCCTGCCGATGATGATGACCGCCGCCGGCACTATTGCCCCGGCCAAGGTGTTCATCATGGGCGTCGGCGTCGCTGGTCTGCAGGCCATCGCCACGGCTCGCCGGCTGGGCGCTGTGGTCACGGCGACTGACGTTCGCCCCGCCACCAAGGAGCAGGTCGAATCGCTGGGCGCCAAGTTCCTGGCCGTCGAGGACGACGAGTTCAAGAACGCCCAGACCGCGGGCGGCTACGCCAAGGAGATGTCGGCCGAATATCAGGCCAAGCAGGCCGAACTGGTGTCCTCCCACATCGCCAAGCAGGACATCGTCATCACCACGGCCCTGATCCCCGGTCGCCCGGCGCCCAAGCTGGTCAGCGCCGAGCAGGTGGCCTCGATGCGGGCCGGCTCGATCCTGGTCGATCTGGCCATCGAACAGGGCGGCAATGTCGTCGGCGCCAAGCTGAACGAGACCGTGGTCACCGCCAACGGCGCCAAGATCCTCGGCCACGCCAACCTGCCCGGCCGGATCGCCACAGACGCCTCGGCGCTCTACGCCCGCAATCTTTTCGCCCTGTCGGGTCTGTTCCTGAACAAGGAGGGCAGCTTCGCCCCCGACTTCGAGGACGAGATCCTGAAGGCGGCCCTAGTCACCCAGGGCGGCGAAATCGTCCATCCATCTCTGAAGACCGCCTAAGCGCATAGAAAGGGAGGCTCCCATGGAAGCCGTCGACCCCACCGTGTTCCGTCTGGCGATCTTCGTGCTCGCCATCTTCGTGGGCTATTATGTCGTGTGGAGCGTGACACCCGCCCTGCACACGCCGTTGATGGCCGTGACCAACGCCATCTCGTCCGTGATCATCGTCGGGGCCTTGCTCGCCGCCGCCGCCCATGGCGGTACGGGCGAGGCCGCCACCAGCTCGGTCTGGATCTCCAAGGGGGCCGGCGCGATCGCCGCAGCCTTTGCGGCGGTCAATATCTTCGGGGGCTTCCTGGTCACCCAGCGGATGCTGGCCATGTACAAGAAGAAGGACAAGGCCAAGTGAGCGGCTTCGCCACTCTGACCCTGGCTGCGCTGGTCATCCTGATCATCGCCGCCGGCGTCTCGATGATGCGGCCCCGCAAGACGGCGACCGGCAACGGCGCCGCCTTCGCGCCAGCCTTCGTCCTGATCGCCATCGGGCTCAGCGCCAACGCCATCGGCCTGCAGGCCGGAACCAGCGGCGCTGCCGACATCCTTCGCTGGCTCTCGCCCTTTGCCGTCGGCATGGGCGCGGCTCTGCTGCTTGCCAATCTGCGCGCCGACAAGGCGCCGCCGCCGTCCGGGGGGACCTCCGAATGAACGCCAATCTCGCCGCCATCCTCTATATCGTCTCGGGGGTGCTGTTCATCCTGGCCCTGCGCGGCCTCTCCAGCCCGACCACCAGCCAGGCGGGTAACCGCAACGGCATGATCGGCATGGCCATCGCGGTCGGCACCACCCTGGCCACCCTGTGGAGCCAGGGCGCGCTGGACATGATCACCCTCGGCCTGATCCTCGGCGGCGTCGCCGTCGGCGGCGGCGTCGGCGCGGTCATCGCCCGCAAGGTGCCGATGACCTCGATGCCGCAGCTGGTCGCCGCCTTCCACTCGCTGGTCGGCATGGCCGCCTGTCTGGTCGCCGTGGCCGCCATCTATACCCCGGCCGCCTATGGCATCGTCGGCGAGGATGGCCACATCCACGTCAACAGCCTGATCGAGCTCTCCTTGGGTCTGGCCATCGGCGCCATCACCTTCACCGGCTCGGTCATCGCCTTCGCCAAGCTGAACGGCAATATGGGCGGCGCGCCGATCATGCTGCCGGCGCGTCACATGCTGAACATCGCCCTGGGCCTGGGCATCGTCGCCCTGATCGTGGTGCTGGTGATCTCCGGCGGCGCGGCCATCTGGGCATTCTGGGGCATCTTCGCCCTGGCCCTGATCATCGGCGTCACCCTGATCATCCCGATCGGCGGCGCCGACATGCCGGTCGTGGTCTCGATGCTCAACAGCTATTCCGGCTGGGCAGCGGCGGCGCTGGGCTTCACGCTGGAAAACACCACCCTGATCATCACCGGCGCGCTGGTGGGTTCGTCGGGGGCTATCCTGTCCTACATCATGTGCAAGGCGATGAACCGCTCGTTTGTCTCGGTGATCCTCGGCGGCTTCGGCGCCGCTGACGCCGTGGCGGGTCCTGGCGGCCAGGTCGAGAGCCGCCCGGTCAAGCAAGGGTCTGCCGAAGACGCGGCCTTCATCATGAAGAACGCCAGCAAGGTGATCATCGTCCCCGGCTACGGCATGGCCGTCTCCCAGGCCCAGCACATCCTTCGCGAGATGTGCGACAAGCTGAAGGAGGAGGGCGTCGAGGTGAAATATGCCATCCACCCCGTCGCCGGCCGCATGCCGGGCCACATGAACGTGCTGCTGGCCGAAGCCAACGTCCCCTATGACGAGGTGTTCGAGCTGGAAGACATCAACAGCGAGTTCTCGACGGCCGACGTGGCCTTCGTGATCGGCGCCAATGACGTCACCAATCCGGCCGCCAAGACCGACCCGACCAGCGCCATCTACGGCATGCCGATCCTCGACGTCGAAAAGGCCCGTACTGTGCTGTTCATCAAGCGCGGGATGGCCTCGGGCTATGCCGGGGTCGAGAACGAGCTCTTCTTCCGCGACAACACCATGATGTTGTTCGGCGACGCCAAGAAGATGGTCGAAGGGATCGTGAAGGGGCTCTGATCCTCCCCCTCTGCCGGTTCCGGATAAAGCAAAGGCCTCAGGTGATCCTGAGGCCTTTGTCGTTTCGGGGGGTCGCCTGGCCTGAACTCACCGGGCGGCCATCTCGACCGACTTGGCGCGGGCGGCGACCTGCAGGGCCTTGCGCTGACCGTTCGACAGCTGGCGGCGGACTTCGCGTTGGACCGACACCTGGCAATCATTGAACGACATGTTCAGAGAATTGTCGCGGGCCTTGGCGCTGCAAAGGGTATCGGCGGCGTTTTCGACGCGAGCCTGGAAGGCTGCGGCCTGGGCGGGGCTGGACAGGTTCAGGTCGCTGACGGCGATGCGAGCTTGCAGTTCGCCGGCGGTGGCGGCCTGGGCCAGGCCCAGAACCGGAATGGCGGCCAGGCTGATGCTGGCGACAGTGGTCAGGCTCATGATGAACTTGCGCATTTGAAGTAATCCCTCGGTGTTGGTTTGTGTCCGGCGCTTTGCTGCGCCCCATGTCCAGAGGTGTACTTTCGAGTGTTCGTTTAGTCCCGTTACGTCTCAGTCATGACGTTTAATTTAAAGAGTTACGCGCGTTTAATGGAATAAAAATTCAGTAATGTTCAGTGAAGTCGCCGTAACGACAGATGCGACGGGCCGCTGCCCTTTCTGGCGTTTTGGTGTCGCGACAGGGTGTCGCACCTTTTCGGGGCAAGACCGGATCGGCGCGCGTGATCGTCGCCTTGACCAAAATGCCGTTCAGGCCGCTGGGCCCTGTTTTCGGGGTCATGGGGGCTGATGGGGTCGGCGATCGCCAAGCATCGCCAAGTGGGGCCCGCGCGCAACGCAACGCCTTTTCCTGATCATCGCCCAGAGTGCTCTTGATGAAGCTGAACAAATATTTCTGTCAGCAATCCATTCAAGACTTGATACGCTGTAGTACACGCGCGCATCGCCGGCGACAAATGGCCTAAAGGTAGGCAAATGGTTAAGCTGCGCCCAGCTTTCGCCCAATAGTGCCGGCATCTAGCCCGTCGATTCATGATCACGAAAGGTCATTGTGGGACCAAGAGCGCCTTCGCACGGTCTCTCAGCCCGACCGCTCGTCTTTGAGGAAGCGGATTCTTGACGTCACAGACCCTCGCTGCCCGACCTGCCTATTCCCGCGCCGCCTTCCTCGCCCTGGCAGGCACGCTCGCGACGGTATGCGCGCTCAACGCGGGCTCGGCCCTGCGGGCCTTCGCCGGCGAGCCCGAGCTGGCGCCCACGCCCGTGATAGAGGCGCCACCCGTCGAGGCTCCGCCTCCGCCGCCGCCGGCCTTCGTGTTCGACACGCCTTTGCCGGGCCGCGTGGTCAATTCGCCGTTCGGCCTTCGCCAGTTGCCGTGGGAAGAAAATGGCCGCCTGCATGAGGGCGTGGACATCGCCGCACCGACCGGTTCACCGATCAGGGCCGCTACCGATGGGGTGGTCGTCCGAGTGGGCGCCAGCGGCTCGTATGGCCGTTTCGTGGAGTTGGCCCACAAGGACGGCTTCCGCACGATGTATGCCCATCTGGGCGCCACAGCGCGGGGCGTTAAGCCCGGGATGTACGCACGGCGCGGCCAGACGATCGCCTATGTCGGCAGCAGTGGCCGCTCGACAGGCGCGCACCTGCATTTTGAGTTGCGCCGCAAGGGCAAGCCGCTCAATCCCTCCTTCTTCCTCGGACAGACCTTCGCAGAGGCCGACGACCTGCCGCTGCGCGCCGCCGCCCGGGTCTCCCGCAAGGTGCGTATGGCCCAGGTGTCCAACTGGCCAGAGAGTGTGAAGCTGGCCAAGGCCAAGGGCGGCCGTGTCCGCACCCGCATTTCCGTCGCCGATAGCTGAGAGACGACGCTCGACGCGTCACGATCGAGCGGTAAGGTGGGGCCCATGCTTAAGGTCCTTGTTCGCGGTTTCGCCGGTGTCGTTGTCTTTTTGGTCTCCTATATCGCCCTGGGTGGCGTGATGAGCGCCTCCGGTGCGTCGCGCCCTCGCGGCGAGATCGTGCAGATCGAGGCGGGCCGCAGCCTGCGGCTGGTCTGCGAGGGTCCCAGCAGCGCCCGTCCGGTGGTCTGGCTGGAGGCCGGCGCCTTTGGCTTCGCCGCCGACTGGGGCGCGACCCAAGAGGCCCTGACAGCCGCCGGCTGGCGTTCCTGCGCCTATGACCGGGCCGGCATGGGCTATTCGCCGCCGGGACCCGCGCCCCGCGACGGCCTGGCCATCGTCGCCGACTTTGAAAAGCTGGTCGCCGCCTCGGGCGAGCCAGGACCCTATATTCTGGTCGGCCATTCGATGGCGGGTCTGCGGCTGCGCCAGTATGCGGGCCAGAACCCCGGCAAGATCGCGGGACTGGTCCTGGTCGACGCGGCGACGCCGGAGGCGGCCCAAAACCCCCGCATGAGCGGCTTCATCAAGGCCTTCGCCATCGCCTCGCGCTGGGCGGCGCGGGGCGCGTCGATCGGGCTCTACAAGCCGCTGGTCCATACCGGGATGGGCGACAAGATCGGGCTGCCCAAGGCGGCCGGGGCGGAGAAACGCTGGGCCTTCGCCAGTGGCCGCCATAACCGCACCTCGGCCGACGAGGTGGCGCTGTGGGCCCAGGCCTCGGATCAGGCCGCCCTGCAGCCGCCCTATGATCCCGCCTGGCCGGTGGCCGTGGTCACCGCCGGCCCCCTGAAGGGCCGCGAGGCGTGGAAGGCGATCCAGGCGGCGCCGGCGAACGCCTCGCGCCACGGTCTGGTCGACCATGTCGAAGCCGCCACCCATACCCGGCTGCTGGGCCGCGACTTCGCCGACCGCATCGTCAAGGCCGTGGCCTTCGTAGCCAGCCCCGGGCGAGGGCGGCTGACAGGAGCCCAAAAATGACGAAAGCCGCGCGGATCGCCGCGCGGCTTTCGATAGTCTTCGACGGTGAGGCTAGAGCCTACCGCGCGCCGACCGGCTTCTTCGGCATCGGGATCAGGCCTTCGCGCTGGGCGCGCTTGCGGGCCAGCTTGCGGGCGCGGCGAACCGCTTCGGCCTTTTGACGGGCGCGCTTTTCCGACGGCTTCTCATAGTGCACGTGCCGCTTCATTTCGCGGAACGAGCCTTCGCGCTGCATCTTCTTCTTCAGGGCCTTGAGGGCCTGATCGACGTTGTTGTCGCGGACGAAAATCTGGACCAGGGGTCTCTCTCCATTCGACGGCCCGACCAATGTCCCGAGTCCCTCTCAGGGGCCGGGCGGGCGAACAAAACCTGATAAATCCGGAAGAGGGGCTTCCGGGAAACGAGGGGCGGCTGATAGCAGAGTGAATGGGACCTGTCCATGCGCGACGCGGCCTAAACCACGGTGTAGACTCGGATTCATGAGCAAGGCAGCCCAAGACGGAAACCAGACGGAAAGAAGTTGGGCCGACGAGGCCGAACAGCGGGTGCTGGACGAGGCCGTGCGCCTGGCGCCGAGCGCCGGCTGGAACGCCCGGCTGACCGAGCGCGCGGCCCAGGCTGCGGGCCTGTCGCCAGGTGAGACGCAATTGCTGCTGCCCGAAGGGGCCCGGGACCTGGCGGCCCTGCTGTCGCGACGCCATGATGCGGCGGCGCTCGAGACCCTGACCATCTACGACCCCAACGCGATGAAGATTCGCGAGAAGATCCGCGCCGGCGTCGTGGCCCGTCTCGACGCCGTGGCCGCCGACGCCGAGGTCATGCGGGCCCTGGCCGCCTTCCTGGCCTTCCCGACCAACCTGGCCCTGGCCCTGCGCCTGACCTGGGAAAGCAGCGATATCCTGTGGCGCTGGGCGGGCGATACGGCCACCGACGAGAACCACTATTCCAAGCGGGCGATTCTTTCGGGCATCCTGGTCTCGACGATGGCCGTCGACATGGCCTCGGGCCGCGAGTCGGCCCTGGCGCACCTGGACGCCCGCATCGACAACGTCATGGCCTTCGAGAAGTGGAAGGCCGGGCTCAAGCCGATGGACCTGGCCAGCGAGCTGGTCACGGCGCTGGCGAAGATGCGGTACCGGTGACAGTGGCCCCCTCCTGACCGCTACGAGGCCCTTAGGGGGCAAGTCTGGCGGACACGGGCTCGTAGCCTCACGCGATCACTCGCTGAGCTAGGTGGGGAGGCGCGAAGCGGCCGGGGCGACCCCGGATGACCGTGATGTGTTTTGTGCGTTTCGGCTCGACCTGTCCGCTTCGCAGAAGCTGTTCTTGCGTGAGGATTGGGCCAAGCGAGCGTCTTTCAGCTCTGATACCCAAGAGCCCCCGTACGGGCGCGCACCCCCGACCTTTTGGCGAACCCAAGAGGTCAAATGCCAGATGCGCGTGACAGACGCCTTCGGCTGTCACGCGCGCAATCGGCGAACCGTCTCGACCCCCGAAGATGCGCGATAGGCGGGTTTACGACCCCTCGCCCTGTTGCTCCACGCTGTCCCTCCGACGAGCCTTCCGGTGGTCCCGGATCTATCCAACGAACAGACCACCTTCGTCCTCGCCGCGCGGCCCCGCTCAGCTCCAGCTCCATCGCCGCTTTGTGCCGGATCCAGGCGCCTCCCCCTGCGACAGGGACAGCTCTGATTATGCAGTGGGTTTGCGCGCCGAGGATTGGCGCGATCAACTATTTTACAGGGCGTTGATTGGGCTGGGGTTTGTTGCGGAAAGTACGGGGAAACAGCGCGGCCAATCCCCATTCCCCAATCCTCTCCCAGAGGGAGAAGGGTTCGATCAGGCGTCCCGCCGCCCTCCTTCGCGCCGAAGGGAGCCATCCTTAAATCTCACGGCGAGACGATCGCTGGATAGACCGGCACGCTGCAGCCTCCAGGAGATTTAAGGATGAGCGGGACGCGGGGCGTCCGCTTGCGGGAGGCAAGGCAAAGCGTGCTCTCGACCCATTGCGGACCTTGCCCTCTCCCCTTGCGGGAGAGGGTGGCCCGCGAAGCGGGTCGGGTGAGGGGTCGCGCGGGCCTTTCCGATAAGGTTTTCAACCCCTCATCCGTCAGCTTCGCTGACACCTTCTCCCGCAAGGGGAGAAGGGTAGTGATGCCCGCAATCCATCCCTATCCGCCCTTCGAAGAGTCCGCTTCAGGCTAGCGCCGGCGTCTGCATCGCCGTCCAGGCTGAACCCTAAGCCCGGCTGCGGGCCATGGTCGCCACGGCCAGTTCGGTCCCGCGAATGCGGTCGACCATGGCAAACAGCTGGGTGCGGACGCCAAATTCGTCACCCGCCATGGCGGTGCTTTCCAGCAGGGCCAGCAGGTCAGCGTCGATGATCGGGCACGGCGTCAGCGGCGCGGCCTCGATCACGCCCGGCGCCTTGGGCCTGGCGGCCTCGTTGACGTCGACCAGCACCTCGGTGAGCTTTTCGCCGGGGCGAAGGCCGGTGATGCGGATCTCGATGTCGCGGTCGGGGACCAGGCCCTGCAGTTCGATCATGCGGCGGGCCAGGTCGATGATCTTGACCGGCTCGCCCATCTCCAGGGTCAGCACGCCGGCCGGCGGCTCGGGCGATGTGGTCGACAGCGCCACGGCGCGCAGCACCAGTTGCACCGCCTCGGGGATGGTCATGAAGAAGCGTTCGACCTCGGCGTCGGTCAGGGTGATCGGGCCGCCTCGGGCGATCTGGTGCTGGAACAGCGGCACCACCGAACCGGCCGAGCCCAGCACGTTGCCGAACCGCACGATGCTGACCCGGGTCTCGTGGCTGGAGCCATACTGGCGGGCCAGGGCCTCGGCGACGCGCTTGGTCGCGCCCATGACGCTGGTCGGGGCCACGGCCTTGTCGGTCGAGATCAGCGCCATGTGCGCCGCCCCGAAGGCCTTGGCGGCCATGGCGACATTGCGGGTGCCCAGCACATTGGTGCGGGCGCCTTCGCAGGGATGGTTCTCGACCATGGTGACGTGCTTGAGGGCCGCCGCATGGAAGACGATCTCAGGGCGTTCGGCCGCGAACACGCGGTCCAGCCGGGCGGCGTCGCGGACGTCGCAGAGGATCTCGCGACGCGACAGGGTGGGCCAGGCCTCGCCCAGCTCGCGGTCGATATGGAAGAGGTTGGCCTCGGAGACATCCAGCAGGGTCAGCTGGGCGCAGCCGCTGGCGGCGATCTGGCGGCACAGCTCGGAGCCGATGCTGCCGCCGGCCCCGGTGACGAGAACCCGGCGGCCGGCCACCAGGGTGCGGACGGGCTCGGGATCCAGACACACGGGCGGACGGCTGAGCAGTTCCTCGAGGCTGATTTCGCGCAGGGCGGTGGCGGTGTGGCCCATCTCGACCACGCCATGGCGGCGCAGCAGGCGCATGCCCTCGCTCTTCAACCGTCCCAGGCGCTCGGAGCCGAAAGCGCTCATCGGGCTGTCGGCCAGAAACAGGATGGCCGCCGGGGCCAGGCCGCCCTCGCGCAGTTGCGCCAGCACCGAGTCGAAGGCCGCGATCGAGCCCAGCACGCAGACGCCGCGCAGTTCGTCGCCGGTTTCCCGGTCGAGCGGCGAGACCACGCCGACCGGGGTGTAGCGTTCGCCAAGGCCGGTCGGAGCCCGCAGGAACTCTTCGGCCTCGGCGGCGGCGCCGATGATCAGCAGGCGGGGCTGGGCGGGGTGGGCGGCGGCCGTGCGCAGGCCCAGAACCGATTCGAACAGCACGCGCTCATGCAGGCCGCGACGCACGACCCGCAGGCTGGCCAGCAGGAAGACCTGGATCACGAACGCGCCGATCAGGGCGCGAAGGCCCTCAAACCGGGCGGTGACCAGCCAGAGCAGGGCGGCGAAAACCAGACAGGTGACGAAGGCCGAACGGGCCAGACGCAGGATGTCGCTGGCCGCCACGAAGCGCCATGGCACCCGCTCGACGCGAAGCACCAGTTCGACCAGCAGCGCCGAGACGGCGAACAGAGCGGCCTGGGGCAAGACGTGCATGTCGATCGTCGTGACGCCGGCCAAGACCCTGCCAGCCAGGAAGGCCAGGAAGGCTAGCAGCGTGTGCGCTGCGATCTTTCCCGCACGACCCATAGACGAAACCTCTACTTCAACCGCCCAGCCGAGACCCGGAGTCGTCCGGGCTTAGCATGCCTGCTCGCCGCCGTCCTCCCCGTCACCCCACGCTTTCTCAAGCTCGTGCGAGCGGCAGAACCTCGACGATGTCGCCAGCAGACGCGGCGGCCGCGTCGACCGGTCGCCGGACCAGAGCATCGGCCCTGGAGAAGACGCCGACCAGCGAGGAATCCTGATCGGGGAATGCCGAGACGATCGCTCGCCCCTGAGGATCGATCGACAGGCTGGCCCGCATCCAGTGTTCGCGGGGTCCGTTGGCGCCCAGAGGCGCGGCCAGATGCGCCGGGATCAGGGCCGGAGCGGGGTCGCGCCCGGTCAGGGCGGCCAGCAGTGGACGCAGAAAAAGCTCGGCGCAGACCAGGGCCGAGGCCGGATTGCCGGGCAGGCCCAGCACGCGTCGGCCATCGGCCAGGGTTCCGAACCAGGTGGGTTTGCCCGGACGGATGGCGATGGTCTCGACCCGCAGGGCCAGGCCCAGCCGGTCCATGGCCGGCTTGACCAGATCGTGGTCGCCGACCGAGGCGCCGCCGACGGTGACGATCAGGTCGGCCTCGATGCCGGCCACCGAGGCGGCGATGGCCTCGGCATTGTCGGCCGCGGCGGTCAGGCGCGTGGCCGATCCGCCCCAGGTCTCGACCAGGGCGGCCAGGGCGATGGAGCCCGACTCGAAGATCTGGTCGGGGGCGGGGTCGCCGCCCGGCTGGACCAGTTCGTCGCCGGTGGCCAGGATGGCGACACGCGGCCGGCGGGCGACCTCCAGCGTGGCCCGGCCCGCTGCCGCGACCAGGGACATCCGCCACGGATCGAGGCGGACGCCGGCCTCCAGCAGGCGGTCGCCGGATCGGAAATCGCCGCCGGCCGGTCGGATATTGGAGCGGGGATCGTCGTCGGGAGCAAAGCGCACGGTGTCGCCGTCGCGCCGGGCCTCTTCCTGGATGACCACCAGATCAGCCCCGGCCGGAACGGGCGCGCCGGTGAAGATGCGCACCGCCTCGCCCTGGATCACGGCGCCTGAAAAGGCCTTGCCTGCAGCGCTCTCCCCGGCGACGCGAAAGACGGCGTCCGGCGCCAGGTCGGCGCGGCGGATAGCCCAGCCGTCCATGGCCGAGGCGGCGAAGGGGGGCTGGTCGCGGGTCGCGTCGATGGACTGGGCCAGCACCCGGCCCAGAGCTTCGCCGATCGCGACGGTCTCCACGCCCAGCGGCATGGCGTCGGCCAGCATGCGGGCGCGGGCCTCCTGGACGGTGAGGTTCTTGAGCGGCGCCTGGGTCATGCCCTAGCCGACGAAGGCCCGCTCGATGACGAAGTCGCCCGGCTCGGCGTTGGAGCCTTCCTTCAGGCCGTGGGCCTCGAGCAGGGCGGCGGTGTCCTTGATCATGGCCATCGAGCCGCACAGCATGGCGCGGTCATTTTCAGGATCGAACCGGTCGGTATCCAGGCCCAGTTCGCGGAACAGCTGGCCGCTCTCGATCAGGTCAGTGAAGCGGCCCTGGCGCTCGAACGGCTCGCGGGTGACGGTGGGATAATAGACCAGCTGAGCCCTGGCCTCGTCGCCGACCAGCGGGTCCTCGAAGATCTCCGAGGTGAAGAAGTCGCGATAGGCCAGTTCCTGCACTTCGCGCACGCCGTGGGCGACGATCACCGTCTCGAAGCGGCTGTAGGCGTCGGGATCGCGGGCCACCGCCAGCCAGGGCGCCAGGCCGGTGCCGGTGCCAAACAGGAACAGGCGCTTGCCGGGACGAACGGCGTCCAAAACCAGGGTGCCGGTCGGCTTCTTGCCCAGCAGCACCTGATCGCCGGGCTGGATCTGCTGCAGGCGTGAGGTCAGGGGGCCGTCGGGAACCTTGATCGAGAAGAATTCCAGCTCCTCGGCGAAGCTGGGCGAGGCGATCGAATAGGCGCGCAGGATCGGCTTCTTCTCGCCCAGATCTTCGCGCGGCGGCAGGCCGATCATCACGAACTCGCCGGAGCGGAAGCGGAAGCTGGCCGGCCGGGTGATGGCGAAGCTGAACAGGCGGTCGGTCCAGTGCTTCACCCACAGCACGGTTTCCACGGACTGGGCGGCTTCCTTGACCGGGGCGGCGGGGGCAGGGGCGGTGGGAGTGGGGGCGGCCGTGATCGTCAATGTTTCGGTCCTGAGCGCAGCTGCGCGAAAAGGTAAATCCAGTCTCGTCGCCACGGCCCTGGGGCGACGCTGGTTTCATTTGAGGAGCCGGGCAAGGAAGTCAACTCAGCTCCTCTGATGACGGCGCGGGAAAATCTTTCGCAAAGTCGTCAAAATGCGACGCAGCGCTTTTTCAAAATGCGTCAAAAATGTGATTGCCGACCACCCAAAGGGGGCGCAGACTTCGTTTTGCTTCGTTCGCGGAGCCAACGATACGGAGGAACGTATGCGGGTAAGGTTCGTGAGGGCCGCCGCGGCGGCCAGTCTGTTAGCGTTTGGTTTGGCCGGTTGTGGTGATGGCGGCGCGAAGACGAAAGTCGCGCAGGCCCAACAAGTTATCTTGGAAGCCAAGTCTGTCACGGCGTCCGGCTGCGTGCGGCCGGTCGAGACCACGTCGTGTCTTGTGGTTCGCGGTCGCGCGGGCGGATATTATGATATCAGCTCCGCCAGCCCGGCGCCGGATCCTTCAAAGGGCGTGGCGATCTCGCTACAGGGCAAGGACCTGGGCAAGAACACCGAATGCGGCCGCCAACTGACGGACGTGAAGTGGTCCTATCTGGGCATTCAGTGCGCAGCGCCCGTGGCGTCGACCGAATAGGCCGACAAGAAGGCGGGTTAGAGCATTTTCCGACGAAGTGGACGCCGGTTCGTCATCAGAAAATGCGTTAAAATAAGCAACTGGGGCGTTTCACCGATCCAGTTGGATCGGAGAATGCTCCGGACACTCAGGCCGGGACGGGCGGCGCGTCAGCGACCGCCCGACGGTTTCAGCTTTCGCCCGATCCTGGATCCGTGCGGGTCTTGGGAGACTGCGTGCTGTCTTCGCTGCCGTGCGGCTCGGTCGCCGGACGCGGCGGCTTGCCGTCGCTTAAGGGCGGCTGAAGATTCTCGTTCTCGACGGAAGGATTTCGAGGCGCGCTCCGATTTCGCGGGCGGCGCCGGTGCGTCTTGGGCTCTGGCGGACTGGGTCATATCGGCTCAACGCGCGAGCGAACGCGTTAGATCCGTCTCGCGCCAACGCCCCGTCATCCCGCCCCTGGCCTTTGGTCAGGCCCTGTTTAGAGAGGTTCTACCCCCTCTTGCGGACTTTCATCGGCGCCAACGCCAAGCAGACGGCTTGCGGCCGCTTGCCCGGCGGAGACGACCCTGCTAAATGGCGCGGCTCTGGCGATTGGACCCAGCGCGCCGACGGCCCTTGAAGGCTTGCGGCGGGTTATCCATTTCCAGAGACCGGGACCCGAAAGGGGCCATGGTCTGCAGGAGTGTAGCTCAGCTGGTAGAGCGTCGGTCTCCAAAACCGAAAGTCGTGGGTTCGAGTCCCCCCACTCCTGCCATTTTATGTTTTCGATAGGTCCGGCTCCCGGCCCTGTCGTATTTGAAAGTCGTGAGCCTCAAGAGCATGGCCAGGAAACCGGGTTCGAGCCCGTCCGCGATCAAGAGCCGCGCCGCCCGTACGGCGGCAGCGCTCGCGCCCGCCGGCGGCGCCCCCGCTGCGGCGGCGGCGCCGAAGAAGAAGCGCACGAATCCCGTGCAGTTCTTCCGTGAAGTGCGCGCCGAAGCCCGCAAGATCACCTGGACCACTCGCAAGGAGACCTGGATCACCTCGGTGATGGTCTTCATGATGGTGGTTCTGGCGGCTATCTTCTTCTCGGCGGTCGATGGGCTGCTGGGCCTTGGAGCCAAGGCGCTCCTGTCGTTCGCCGCGGGATAAGAGACCATGAGCACCGAAACCGCGTCCAACCCGAACCACAAGTGGTACATCGTTCACGCCTACTCGAACTTCGAGAAGAAGGTGGCCGAGAGCATCCGCGAACAGGCCCGCAGCCAGGGGCTTGAAGACAGCTTCTCCGAAATCCTGGTTCCGACCGAGGACGTCATCGAGATCCGTCGCGGCCGCAAGGTCAATGCCGAGCGCAAGTTCTTCCCCGGCTATGTGCTGGTGAAGATGAACCTCTCGGACGAAGCCTATCACCTGATCAAGAACACCCCGAAGGTCACCGGCTTCCTGGGCAGCGCGTCCAAGCCGCAGCCGGTGTCGGAAAAGGAAGTTCAGCGCATCGTCGGCGCGATCGAAGAGGGCGTCGAGCGTCCCAAGACGGTCGTCATGTTCGAGATCGGCGAGAACGTCCGCGTCACCGACGGCCCGTTCGCCAGTTTCAATGGCTCGGTCGAGCAGGTCGACGAAGAGCGCTCGCGCCTTCGCGTTACCGTCTCGATCTTCGGCCGCGCGACCCCGGTCGAGCTGGAATACAATCAGGTCGAAAAGATCAACTGATATCGGCCTGATCGGTCTGCGTTTCGAAAACCCCGCGTCGGCAACGGCGCGGGGTTTTTGCGCTCAAGCGGGCGCCCCGGGCCGTTGGCGGATCTTTCGAGACGTCGCCGATTTACGTTTCCGTCCTCGTGCTCTAAGCGCCGCCCTTGACGGTTCATGATCGAGCCTGATGCTGCTGGCAGTTCCGGAGAGAACCCTTGCGAAACCTGATCCCCACGGTCGCCCTGATCCTTCTGGCCGCGACGACCCTCTCGGCTTGCGACAAGTCCGAGAAGCAGGCCGCCGACTCCAGGGCCGCCGCAAAGGCCGCCCAGACCGAACGCGCCGGGCCGATCAGCTGGAACGCCAGTGCGGCGGTCTTCGAAATGAACGGCGCGCCGCTGCGGACCGCCAGACTGTGGACTTTCCGCGACTCCGCCGACGGTTTCGCCGCCGTGGGCAGCAAGATCGCGCCGACGGCCGACGGCCTGTCCATGACGGTCGCCGATCCCACCCTGCGCTCGCCCAAGGGTCTGGCCATCGACGGCGCCGACTATCAGCTGGTGCTGGTGCGTCTGACCCGGACGGCGGCCGGCGAGGCCTGGAACGGCGCGCTCTACTATTCGACTCCCGGCCACCCCGAGAGCGGCCAGTACTTCGGCAAGCCGGTGATCGGCGGCAATCCGGCGCTGAGCGAGACCACCACAATGGTCTACAATATGAGCCAGCTGGTCATCGGCGGCGGCGACTGGAGCCAGTCGATCATCAACCAGATCCGCCTGGACATCGAAGACAAGCCGGGCGGCGCCTTCGTGATCCACCAGATCGCTATCGTCCAGAACCCCGACGCTTCGGCCTTCAGGCGGCCCGAGCCGGCGCCCAAGCCGGCGCCTGCGCCGGCGGCCAAGCCGGCCGAAGCGCCCTAGATCAGGGGCCAGCCCCTCGGCGTTCAGAAAACCCCGCGTCGGGACCGGCGCGGGGTTTTTCTCGTCCGGGCTCAGCCCGCGTCGAAGCCAGGCGCCGCGCGGGTCTCGACCTCGCGCGCCGTGACCACCTCCCCGCAGGCCGAGCAGGCCTGAACCGGATGGAAGTCGCAGCCGCAGCCCTTGTGCCGGCGCAGCAGGGGCGGGCCCTCGGGGCCGGCATAGTGGGTGTCGCCGAAGTGGGCGACGGCCATGATCACGGGGTGCAGGTCCATCCCCTTGGCGGTCAGCCGGTAGTCGTGGCGGGGCGGATTGGCCTGATAGGCCTCGCGGCGTAGCACGCCTTCCTCGACCAGTACCCGCAGGCGATCGGTGACGATGCTGCGCGAGATGCCCAGGCGCGCCTGGAAGGCCTCGAACCGCCGCACGCCCAGGAAACAGTCGCGCAGGATCATCAGGGTCCAGCGGTCGCCGATCACGGCCAGGGATCGCGAGACCGAGCAGGGCTGGGCGGCGAGATCATCCCATTTCATGGCGTCGCGGTCCTTTTGCGTGCGGCGGCATTCTGCATTTGACTCAGTACAGATTCAATACGAACTTGAGGGCAACGAAATCAGGGGAGACGACGGATGGCGACGACCGGAAAGGGCGCGTGCCTGGTGGTGGGCGTCGGCGACGGTGTCGGCGGCGCGATCGCCAAGGCCTTCGCCGCCGAGGGTTACGAGGTCTGCATGACACGCCGCCCCCGCCATCTCGACCAGCTGGAGGCCATGGCGCAGCAGATCCGCGCCGATGGCGGCCGGGCCCGCGCCTACGGCGTCGACGCCCGCCAGGAGGCCGAGATGGTCGCCCTGTTCGACCAGATCGAGGCCGAGGTCGGGCCGTTGGAGGTGGTGGTCTTCAACATCGGCGCGAACGTGCGCTTCACGGTGGTCGACACCACGGCCCAGGTGTTTTCCAAGGTCTGGGAGATGGCCTGTTTCGCCGGCTTCCTGACCGGGCGCGAGGCGGCGCGGGTGATGACGCCGCGTGGTCGCGGCACGATCCTGTTCACCGGGGCCAGCGCCAGCCTGCGCGGCAAGGACGGCTTTTCCGCCTTCGCCTCGGCCAAGGCCGGCCTGCGGGCGATGGCCCAGAGCCTGGCGCGCGAGATGGGACCGCGGGGCGTGCATGTGGCCCATGTGGTGGTCGACGGGGCCATCGACGGGGTCTTCACCCGCCAGATGCGTGACGATGTGCAGGGCCTGCTGGATCGCGACGAGATCCTCAAGCCCGACGAGATCGCGGCCAATTATGTCTGGCTGCACAACCAGCCACGCTCGGCCTGGACGCACGAGATCGACCTGCGCCCCCATTCTGAAACCTGGTGAGGAGCCGCTGACATGAGCAAGACCATCGACTTCATCTTCGACTTCGGCAGCCCCAACGCCTATCTGGCTTGGAAGCTGGTGCCCGACATCGCCGCGCGGCAGGGGGCCCAGGTCCGGCTTGTGCCCTGCCTGCTGGGCGGCATCTTCAAGCTGACCGGCAACCAGGCCCCGATGACCGCTTTTGGCGGGGTCAAGGGCAAGATGGACTACGAGATGCTGGAGACCCGCCGCTTCATCGCGGCCCATGGCCTGACCGCCTTCCACTTCAACCCGCATTTCCCGGTCAACACCCTGCTGCTGATGCGCGGCATGGTCGCGGCGCAGCGGGCCGGCCTTGGTCCGGTCTATCTGGACGCCATGCTGCGGGGCATGTGGGAGCAGGGCCTGAAGCTGGACGATCCTGCCGTCTTCGTCGCCACCGCCGACGCGGCCGGCCTGGACGGCGCGGCGCTGCTGGCGGCGACCGCCGATCCTGAGGTCAAGGCCGAACTGGCCGCCAACACCGACGCCGCCGTCGCGCGCGGCGTGTTCGGCATTCCCAGCTTCTTTGTCGGGCCGGAGATGTTCTTCGGCAAGGAGCGGCTGGGCCAGGTGGAGACGGAGCTGGCGCGGTAGACGGCGCCCCGCCGGCCTTTGACTCCCCATCCCCCACCTGCTAAACGCCGCGCCTCGCTCCAGGACTGCGTCCCGGGGCGTGCTCGCCATTGGTCATCAGAGCATGGCGGGCTCAAATCCGTGGAAGGGACGCCAAGCCCGCACCACGGCCAACCAGCGAAGGCCGTTAGCTCGGCTTTCTTGAGAGGATACAATGGCTAAAAAGATCCTGGGCTATATCAAGCTCCAGGTGAAGGCTGGCTCGGCCACGCCTTCGCCCCCCATCGGTCCCGCACTGGGCCAGCGCGGCGTCAACATCATGGGCTTCTGTAAGGAGTTCAACGCGCGCACTGAGAACGTCGAAAAGGGCACCCCCCTGCCGACCGTGATCACCGTGTTCCAAGACAAGTCGTTCACCTTCGTCACCAAGACGCCCCCGGCGACGCACTACCTCAAGCAGATCACCGGCCTGAAGTCCGGCGCCAAGCTGACCGGTCGTGAGACCGTCGGCGAAGTGACCCGCACCCAGCTGCGCGAGATCGCCGAAAAGAAGATGAAGGACCTGAACGCCAACGACATCGAGGCTGCGGCCAAGATCATCGAAGGCTCCGCCAAGGCCATGGGCCTGAAGATCGTGGAGGCCTAAGTCATGGCTAAGCAAGCAAAGCGCGTCCAGGCCTGGACCGGTGATCGTGAAGCCACCTACACCGCTTCGGAAGCCATCGCCCTGGTGAAGGCTAACGCCAAGGCCAAGTTCGACGAGTCGATCGAGATCTCGGTCAACCTCGGCGTTGACCCGCGCCACGCCGACCAACAGGTCCGCGGCGTCGTCAACCTGCCGTCGGGTACCGGCCGCGACGTTCGCGTCGCCGTCTTCGCCAAGGACGCCAAGGCGGCCGAAGCCACCGCAGCGGGCGCTGAACACGTCGGCGCCGAAGACCTGTACGAGAAGATCGTCGGCGGCTTCATGGACTTTGATCGCGTCATCGCGACCCCGGACATGATGGCCCTGGTCGGTCGCCTGGGTAAGGTGCTGGGCCCGCGCGGCCTGATGCCTAACCCCAAGGTCGGCACCGTGACCCCGAACGTCGGTCAGGCCGTGAAGGACGCCAAGGGCGGCGCCGTCGAGTTCCGCGTTGAAAAGGCCGGCATCATCCACGCCGGCATCGGCAAGGTCTCGTTCACCGACGAAGCCCTGCTGATCAACGTCAAGGCGATGATCGACGCGCTGAACAAGTCCAAGCCTTCGGGCGCCAAGGGCATCTATGTGAAGCGTATCGGCCTGTCCTCGACGATGGGCCCGGGCTTCAAGGTCGACACCTCGTCGATCGCCTAAGCCTTTCGAGCTGAATAGATTATGAGAAGGGCGGGACCTCGCGGTCCCGCCCTTTTTCTTTGATGGACGCCGCATGAGTCCCGAGGACCAGACACTCGACGTTGCCGTGATCGGCGGCGGGCCGGCCGGGCTGATGGCCGCCGAGATGCTGAGCGCCGCCGGCAAGTCGGTGACGGTGTTCGAGAAGATGCCGACCTTCGGGCGCAAGTTCCTGATGGCCGGGCGCGGCGGGCTGAACCTCACCCATTCGGAAGACTTCGCGCGGTTCGCGCAGCGCTATGGCGCGGCCAATGCGGCCTTGCGGCCGATGCTGGAGGCCTTCACGCCTGCCGACCTGATCGCCTGGGCGGAGGGGCTGGGGCAGGAGACCTTCATCGGCTCCAGCGGCCGGGTGTTTCCCAGGGCGCTGAAGGCTTCGCCGCTGCTGCGGGCCTGGCTGGCCCGGCTGGAGGGGCAGGGCGTGAGCTTGCGGGCACGCGCCGCGTGGCGCGGCTGGACGGATGACGGCGCCCTGGCGTTTCTCACCCCCGAGGGCGCCCTGACCGTGCGGCCGCGCGCGACCATCCTGGCCCTGGGCGGCGCCAGTTGGGCCCGGCTGGGCTCGGACGGCGCCTGGGTCCCGCTGCTGGCGGCGCGCGGCGCGGCGGTGGCGCCGTTCGCGGCCGCCAACAGCGGCTTCGACGTCGCCTGGAGCCCGGTGTTCCGTGAGCGCTTTGCCGGTGAGCCGCTGAAGACCATCAGTCTGCGTCTGGGCGAGGTTACGGCGCGGGGCGACGCCATGATCGCCGGCTATGGGCTGGAGGGTGGGGCGGTCTACGCCTTGGGCGCCGCGCCGCGCGAAGCGATCGCGGCGACGGGGCGGGCGATCATCGAGATCGACCTGCGGCCAGACATGCCTGTCGAGACCCTGACCGCGCGCCTCAACCGGCCCCGCAACGGCCAGTCTGTGGCCAATTTCCTGCGCAAGGCCGCGCATCTGTCGCCGGTCGAGGTCAATCTGCTGCGCGAGGCCCATGGCCTGGAGCTGCCGGTCGAACCGGCCGCCCTGGCGACGGCGATCAAGGCCGCGCCGATCACGCTGACGGGCGCGCAGCCGCTGGACCGGGCCATCTCGTCGGCCGGCGGCCTGACTCTCGCTTCGCTGGATGGTCTTGAGCTGAAGGCGGCGCCCGGGGTGTTCGTGGCGGGCGAGATGCTCGACTGGGAAGCGCCGACCGGCGGCTATCTGCTACAGGCCTGTTTCGCCACCGGCGTCGCAGCGGCGCGGCAGGTTTTGGCGCACCTGGACCAGGAGCGCCGGCCGGTTGCGTAAGTCGCCCTGGCGCGGTTAGCCTGTCCCACGTTTCGCAGGGGAGGGGCGACATGGCGGACGAGAAGGTGAAGGGACCTGCGTCCTATTTTCCGTCGATCGAGAAGACCTACGGGCAACCGGTTTCTGTGTGGCAGCAGCTTGTCCGCGACCGCTGTCCCGCCAAACACATGGATCTGGTGGCGATGCTGAAGACCGAGCATGGGCTCGGCCACGGCCACGCCAATGCGATCGTCGCCCACACACTGGTTCAGGATGGGTTGAAATAGGTCGTCGCCGCTGGGGCTTCCAAGCCCGCAGCAGACCTACGGCGATCGCCCCGGTATCGCCCGGATCGCCGACCTTCCTTTCATGCAACGAACCGAGGACTGTCACAGTTTAGGATGTCGGCGGGCTTCCTGCCGCAGCGAGGATATTGTCCATGACACGAGCTCTCGAAGGCAAGGTCGCCCTCATCACCGGCGCGGCCGGGGCGATCGGCATGGCGACCGCCAAGCTGATGGCCGAGCGCGGCGCGACCATTGTCGCGGTCGACATCCCCGGAACCGACTGGTCCAAGCTGAAGGCCGCCTTGGCCGAGGGCTCCAGGCTGGTCACCGCCGAGGCCGACGTCACCGACGAGGCGTCGGTGAAGGCCTATGTCGACAAGGCCAGGGCCGAATGCGGTAGGATCGACATCTTCTTCAACAACGCCGGGATCGAAGGTCCCGTCCAGCCGATCGAATCCTATCCGCTGGACGCCTTCATGAAGGTGCTGGGCGTCAATGTGGCCGGGGTGTTCCTGGGGCTGAAATACGTCTTGCCGGTGATGTACGCCCAGGGCGCTGGCAGCATCATCAACACCTCCAGCGTCGCGGGCCTGACCGGTGCGACCGGCATGGCCGGCTACTGCACCTCGAAACATGCCGTCGTGGGTGTCACGCGCGTGGCGGCGATCGAGGCCGCGCCCAAGGGCGTGCGGGTCAATTGCGTCAATCCCGGCCCGATCGAGAGCCGGATGATGCAGTCGATCAACACCGGCCAGTCGGGCGACCCCAAGCTCGCCCGTGAGCAGATCAGCAACGCGGTGCCGGCCAAGCGCTATGGCACGCCCGAGGAGGTTGCGGGCCTGGTGGGCTTCCTGGCCTCCGACGACTCCACCTACTGCAATGGCGGCGTCTACACCGTCGATGGCGCACTCACCGCAGCCTGAAAGAGCCCGTCCGGCGCGGTCTCGGGCCTGCGCCGGGCGGTTCCTGTCGCCCCCGGTTGATATTGCCTCACAAACCGTCTATACGCCGCCCCTTCTCCGTCGGGCTCGCCCGGCGAAGACCTGTTTGTGAACAGCGGGGCGTGGGGTCACCAACGCCGTAAATGAGGAAGAGCCCTTCCTCGCCGTCGGGAGACAGGGATGGACAAGACCACGCTATTTCCTCCTTCACGGATGGGACGCGCGGCTGACTTTCCTTGGAACAGGCTGATGCAACTCGCGTGCGGGAGCGATCCCTCATGCGCTGTGGCATTTGGCTGCCGGAATGGTCCGGCCGCTGTAATTGAGTAGGAGACCGCAATGGACCGCGCTCAAAAGCAGGAGTCGATCGAGTCGCTGAAAAGCGTATTCGCCGGCGCCGGCGCTGTCGTCGTGACCCACTATATGGGCATGACCGTTGCGGAAATGACTGAACTGCGTGCCCGTCTCCGCAAGGAAGACGCCACGTTCCAGGTGGTGAAGAACACCCTTGTCCAGAAGGCCCTCGACGGCTCGATCGGTGAAGCGGGCGACGCCCTGTTCACCGGCCCGGTCGCCATTGCCTTCGGCAAGGATCCGGTCTCCGCCGCCAAGATCGTCACCCAGTACGCCAAGGAAAACGAGAAGCTCAAGCTTGTCGGCGGCATCCTGGGTCAGACGACGGTTCTGGACGAAGCGGCTGTGCGGGCTCTCGCCACGCTGCCGTCGCTCGATCAGATCCGTGGCAAGCTTATCGGCCTCATCCAGGCTCCGGCGACCAAGATCGCTGGCGTCCTGCAGGCCCCGGCTGGCCAACTTGCGCGCGTCTTCAACGCTTATGCGACCAAAGACGCCGCCTAACGGTCATCTCCGCTACATCCCTCATTCGTTTTTAGGAATTGAACATGTCCAAGCTCGAAAAGCTGGTTGAAGAACTGTCCACCCTGTCGGTCCTCGAAGCCGCTGACCTGTCGAAGATGCTGGAAGAAAAGTGGGGCGTCTCCGCCGCCGCTCCGGTCGCCGCTGCCGCTGCCGGCCCGGCCGCTCCGGTCGAAGTTGCTGAAGAGCAAACCGAGTTCACCGTTGTTCTGACCGCCGGTGGCGACAAGAAGATCAACGTGATCAAGGAAGTCCGTGGCATCCGTCCGGACCTCGGCCTGAAGGAAGCCAAGGACCTGGTCGAAGGCGCTCCGCAGAACGTCGTCGAAAACGTCTCCAAGGCCCAAGCCGAAGAAGTCGCCAAGAAGCTGACCGAAGCCGGCGCGTCCGTCCAAATCAAGTAGTCCATTCCGCGCCTCGGCGTGGATGGGTTCCTCCAGTCCTCTCCCCGGAGAGGCTGGTCCTGGACCAAGCAAGTCAACGGCCCCGGAGGGAGACCTCCGGGGCCGTTTTCCGTCGCTCGCCAGGCGGCCCCGGCGAAGTCTTGACCGGATGTTAAAGCCTGTCATCTCTCATCCGCGTGCGTTCCTTTCGTCAGTTTTGTCCAGGAGAGTGGCTTTGACCCTTGTGGAGAAGCACGCAGTCCAGATTTCAGGTCAGGGCATGCGGCCGATACTGTTCTCGCACGGTTTCGGCTGCGACCAGAACATGTGGCGTTTGGTCGCGCCGGCCTTCGCGGCCGATTTCAAGACCGTGGTGTTTGACCACGTCGGAGCCGGGCGTTCGGACCTGTCGGCCTATGATCGCAACAAGTACGCCTCGCTCGACGGCTATGCCGACGATGTCGTGGCCCTGTGCGACGCGCTCGACCTGAAGGATGTGGTGTTTGTCGGCCATTCGGTCAGCGCCATGATCGGCGTGCTGGCCGCCGCGCGTCGGCCCGGCCTGTTCAGCCACATGATCATGATCTGTCCGTCGCCCCGCTATATCGACGACGCGGACTATGTCGGCGGCTTCGCCCGTGCCGACATCGATGAGCTCCTGGAATTCCTCGACGCCAACCATCTGGGCTGGTCCACGACCATGGCCCCGGTGATCATGGGCAATCCCGACCGGCCGGAACTTGCCGAGGAGCTGTCGAACAGCTTCTGCACCACCGATCCCGAAATCGCCCGGCAGTTCGCTCGCGTCACCTTCCTGTCCGATTCTCGTGGGGACCTCGCCGCAGTGGCGACGCCGACCATGATCATCGACTGCCTTGAAGACAGCATCGCCCCGCCCGTGGTGGGGCGTTATGTCCAGGCGGCCATTGCCGGCAGCGTGCTGACCACGCTGGCCGCCACCGGCCATTGTCCGCACCTGAGCGCGCCCGAGGCGACGATCGCGGCCATACGAGCCTATCTGGACGATCCCGGACCGCGCGCCGGCTAGGTAAACGCGTGCCACTTCTCCCTCCCACCGCCGCTGGCTCGACTCTCGAGACGCTGTTCGACCTGGCGCCGTGCGGCCTGGCCGTGCTTGGGCCGGGCTATGTCCTGACGGCCTGCAATCGCTATTTCAGCGCACTGGTGGGGCGATCACCCGAGTCGATGATCGGTGCGATGGGCTTTCCCGGCTTGCTGACCGTGGCGGGGCGGATCTATTTCGAGACCCATATCGCCCCGCTTCTGAGGATGCAGGGGCGAGTGGACGAGGTGGCCTTTGATCTGGTCACGGCCAGCGGCGCTCGGGCGCCGGTCCTCCTCAACGCCGAGCTGATCGGTGAGCTGGAGGGCGGCCAGGGCGTCATGCGTCTGGCGGTGTTCCCGGCATCGGATCGCCGCAAGTACGAGGCCGAGATTCTCAGGGCCCGGCGCGAGGCTGACGCGGAGCGCGAGGCGGCGGAGGCGGCCAGCAAGGCCAAGAGCGACTTTCTGGCCAACATGTCGCACGAGATCCGCACGCCGCTCAACGCGGTGGTCGGCGTTGCCGGCGTCCTGGCGACAACGCCCCTGTCCACCCAACAGCGCGACATGGTGGGCATGATCGAGACCTCCGGCCTGCTTCTGGAGCGGCTGGTGTCCGACGTGCTGGATCTGGCCAAGATCGAATCCGGCCTGATGACCATCGAGGTCCGGCCCTTCGACCTGGAAGCCTGCATTCGGGGCATCGCCAACCTGATGGGCGTTCGCGCCGCCGAAAAGGGCGTGGTCTTCACCCTGCGACTGAGCGAGGCGGCGCAGGGCCAATTCCTGGGCGATGGGCTTCGCCTCCAGCAGGTTCTGGCCAACCTCCTGTCCAACGCCATCAAGTTCACCTCCGAGGGCGAGGTGAGCCTGACGGTGGACGTCGAGCCGGACGCGGCGTCGTCGACCTTGACCCGCATGCGGGTGGCGGTGCGGGATTCCGGTATCGGCTTCGATGAGGGCCTGGCCGCCGGCCTGTTCGATCGCTTCAGTCAGGCCGACAACAGCATCACCCGGCGGTTCGGCGGCACCGGCATCGGCTTGTCGATCTGCAAGCAACTGGTCGATCTGATGGGCGGCCACATCCAGGTGCGGTCGCGGCCTGGCGCGGGCAGCACCTTCAGCTTTGAGATTCCGCTGGAGCGGCCAGCCGCCGAAGCCGAAGCCGAAGCCGAAGCCGAAGCCGAAGCCGAAGCAGACACCGACACCGACGCAGACGAGGCGGTCGGTCTGGCTGATGGGCCAGCGTTGCGGATCCTGCTGGTGGAGGACAACGCCATCAACCAGAAGATCGTGGCCCTGATGCTCGCGCCACTTGATGTGGAGCTCGAGATCGCGAGCAACGGCCATCTGGGCCTTGAGTGCTTCCAGCGGCAGGTCTTTGACCTGGTGCTGATGGACATGCAGATGCCCGTCATGGATGGGCTGACCGCCACCCGCGCCTTCCGCGCGTTGGAAGCCGCCGATCCGGCCCGCGCCCGCACGCCGATCGCGCTGCTCAGCGCCAACGCCATGGAGCAACATCGGCTTCAGGGCGCGGAGGCGGGGGCCGATCTGCACATCTCCAAGCCGATCACGCCCGAAAGCCTGATCGCCGGCGTCCAGCAGGCCCTGCGGGCCGGCGCCGTCGCCCGATCCGCCCCTCCCATCGCTTGATCTCCCGGCCCGGGGGCCAGGCTCAACCCGATTTGGCCGCCGGCGGCGTCAGGCTCAGAGCCGCTCCGCGCGGGACGCGAGACGGCCGCGCAACGTCATGCGCTCTCGGGGGTTACGGTAGCCAGGTTCGTGCCCATATCGAGCCCCCCACCCCCCTTTCAAAACGCATCGAGCCCCCATGCACATTCTGATGGTTCTGACCTCGCACGATCGCCTCGGCGACACCGGTCACAAGACCGGCTTCTGGCTGGAGGAGTTCGCCGCGCCCTACTATGCGCTGAAGGATGCCGGTGCGACCCTGGTCCTGGCCTCGCCCGCCGGCGGTCAGCCGCCGCTGGACCCCAAGAGCGACGACGCCGACGCCCAGACCGACGATACGCGTCGCTTCAAGGCCGATCCGGAGGCCCAGAAGGCCCTGGCCAGTACGGTGACGCTGGATGGGGTCAAGGCTGAGGATTTCGACGCGGTGTTCTATCCCGGCGGCCACGGCCCGCTGTGGGATCTGGCCGAGGACGCCAAGTCCATCGCCCTGATCGAGGCGATGGCTGCGGCCGGCAAGCCGGTGGCCGCTGTGTGTCATGCGCCGGGCGTCTTCCGCCATGTGAAGGGCCCCGACGGCGACCTGCTGGTCAAGGGCAAGGCCGTGACCGGTTTCGCAGACACCGAGGAAGCCGCTGTCGGCCTGACCGATGTGGTGCCGTTCCTGGTCGAAGCCATGCTGAAGGAGAGCGGCGGCCTCTATTCCAAGGGCGCGGACTGGGCGCCGCATGTGTTGACCGACGGCCTGCTGGTCACCGGGCAGAATCCGGCCTCGTCAAAGCCGGCGGCCGAAGCGCTGTTGGCCGTGCTGTCGAAGACGCCGGCCTGAGCCACCGACGGGTCAGGCGACGGCGGCGATGTCCGTCGTCTGACCGGGCAGGACGGGTGTAGCCAGCGCGGCCAGGGCCGGCCTGGCCAGCAGATAGCCCTGCATCAGGTCGACGCCGAGCGAGCGCAGGAGCTCATATTCGCCCACGGTCTCGATACCTTCGCACAGCGGCGTCACGCCCAGATCGCGCAGCATGCCCAGGATGGACCCGACGATGGTCTGCTTGACGGTGCTGGTATCGATGTCGCGGATCAGGTCCATGTCGAGCTTGACGATGTCGGGCTGGAACTTCGACAGCAGGCCAAGTCCCGCATAGCCCGCCCCGAAGTCATCGATGGCGGTCTGGAAGCCCATCGCCCGATAGCTGCGCAGGATATTGAGGATGTGATCGGTGTCGAGCCGTTCCGCCTCGGTGAACTCGAAGATGATGCGGTTGATGGGAAAGCCCGTGCGCATGGCTGCGGCCAGGGTCAGCCGGATGCAGGCGCGCGGCTCGTAGACGGCATTGGGCAGGAAGTTGATCGATAGGTTGGCGCCCTGATCGGCCATCTTCAGCTCGGCGGCCAGTTCGATCGCCTTGACCCGGCACTGCTGGTCGAACGCATAACGATTGCTTTGGGAGACCTGAGCCAGGATCACGCCCGCGCCTTCGCCGCCCGCGCCGCGAACCAGGGCCTCATGCGCAAAGACCAGGCCCGTCGACGTATCGACGATGGGCTGGAAGGCCATGGTGATAGGCGTATCGAAGCCGGCGCCGTCTCGGCAGCCGTTGCAACCTGTCGCTGCCGTCATCTCAAGACTCCAGATGCGCATCACTGTTCATGGGGTAATGATACGGTGTACAAGTTAAATAATGTATTTGTGCGCTTACTGCTTTCTCGATTTATGATTGTCGAACCCGGCCGGGCAATTGGCTTCGTCCGAGATGAGTGACGTGGGAAATCTATTCGCGATAACATGTTATCTCAAATCCGGTCCAATGCGGACTGAAAGCCCCGCAGCGCGCCGGAGGCCGATGGGCCAACGCCGGTTTTCTTAACAAACCCTCTTTCCATCCTCGCGGCCTTCGCCTATATCCGCCCGTTCACGAAGACATTCGGCGGAACGCGCACGCGTGTGTCCGCATATTACGCCCCGAGGCGCGGTCAGCCGCCCTCCGACCCGCGCGAAGGGGCGCCCGACAGGTCTACCGGTCCCGGTCGCCTGTCAGGGGAATTCCAGCGTCCGACGTTCCCGCCCCGGCGGGTGCGGCGAGGGTGGACGCAGGATCAAGACGAACGCACGCGTGGATTCCGTCCGCGCGCGCCCTTCGAAACATTTGGCGCGGCGATCCGCGCCCAAGGGAAAAACATGGCGCAATCCTTTACCGGCAAGAAGCGGATCCGGAAGTCTTTCGGCCGCATCCCCGAAGCTGTGCAGATGCCGAACCTGATCGAGGTTCAGCGCTCCTCCTACGAACAGTTCCTGCAGCGCGAAGTCCGTCCGGGCATGCGCAAGGAAGAGGGCATCGAGGCGGTCTTCAGGTCCGTCTTCCCGATCAAGGATTTCAACGAGCGCGCGGTGCTCGAATACGTCTCGTACGAATTCGAAGAGCCCAAGTACGACGTTGAAGAATGCATCCAGCGCGACATGACCTTCGCGGCGCCGCTGAAGGTCAAGCTGCGCCTGATCGTGTTCGAAACCGAAGAAGAAACCGGCGCCCGGTCCGTCAAGGACATCAAGGAGCAGGACGTCTACATGGGCGATATTCCGCTCATGACCGACAAGGGCACCTTTATCGTCAACGGCACCGAGCGGGTCATCGTCTCGCAGATGCACCGCTCCCCTGGCGTGTTCTTCGACCACGACAAGGGCAAGACCCACGCCTCGGGCAAGCTGCTGTTCGCCGCCCGCGTCATTCCCTATCGCGGCTCGTGGCTGGACTTCGAGTTCGACGCCAAGGACGTGGTCTATGTCCGCATCGACCGTCGCCGCAAGCTGCCCGCCACCACCTTCCTCTATGCCCTGGGCATGGACGGCGAAGAGATCCTGACCACGTTCTACGACGTGGTGCCCTTCGAGAAGCGCACCACGGCCGGCGCCGAAGGCTGGGCCACCCCCTACAAGCCCGAGCGCTGGCGCGGCGTGAAGCCGGAATTCGCCCTGATCGACGCCGACACCGGCGAAGAAGTGGCCCCGGCCGGCACCAAGATCACCGCCCGTCAGGCCAAGAAGCTGGCTGACGCCGGTCTCAAGACCCTGCTGCTGGCGCCCGAGGCCCTGACCGGCCGTTACCTGGCCCGCGACGCCGTCAACTACGAGAACGGCGAGATCTACGCCGAAGCCGGCGACGAGCTGGACGTGGTCTCGATCCAGGCCCTGGCCGATCAAGGCTTCAGCACCATCGACGTGCTGGACATCGACCACGTCACGGTCGGCGCCTACATGCGCAACACCCTGCGCGTGGACAAGAACGCCGTCCGCGAAGACGCCCTGTTCGACATCTATCGCGTCATGCGTCCGGGCGAGCCGCCCACCGTCGAAGCCGCTGAAGCGATGTTCAAGTCGCTGTTCTTCGACGCCGAGCGCTACGACCTGTCGGCCGTTGGCCGCGTGAAGATGAACATGCGCCTGGAGCTGGACGCTTCGGACGAGATGCGCGTGCTCCGCAAGGAAGATGTGCTGGCCGTTCTGAAGCTGCTGGTCGGTCTGCGCGATGGTCGCGGCGAAATCGACGACATTGACAACCTCGGCAACCGCCGGGTGCGCTCGGTCGGCGAGCTGCTGGAAAACCAGTACCGCGTCGGCCTGCTGCGCATGGAACGCGCCATCAAGGAACGCATGTCGTCCGTCGACATCGACACCGTGATGCCGCACGACCTGATCAACGCCAAGCCGGCCGCGGCCTCGGTGCGTGAATTCTTCGGCTCCTCGCAGCTGTCGCAGTTCATGGACCAGACCAACCCGCTGTCGGAGATCACCCACAAGCGTCGTCTCTCGGCGCTTGGCCCGGGCGGTCTGACCCGCGAGCGCGCCGGCTTCGAAGTCCGCGACGTTCACCCGACCCACTACGGCCGCATCTGCCCGATTGAAACGCCGGAAGGCCCGAACATCGGTCTGATCAACTCGCTGGCCACCCACGCCCGCGTCAACAAGTACGGCTTCATCGAGAGCCCTTACCGTCGCGTCGCCGACGGCAAGCCGCTCGACGAGGTCGTCTACATGTCGGCCATGGAAGAGTCGAAGCACGTCATCGCCCAGTCCAACATCAAGGTGTTGAACGGCGAGATCGTCGACGACCTGGTCCCCGGCCGGATCAACGGCGAACCCACGCTCCTGCAAAAGGAGATGGTCGACCTTATGGACGTGTCGCCGCGTCAGGTGGTTTCGGTGGCCGCGGCCCTGATCCCCTTCCTCGAAAACGATGACGCCAACCGCGCCCTCATGGGCTCGAACATGCAACGTCAGGCCGTGCCCCTCGTGCAATCCGATGCCCCCCTTGTCGGGACAGGCATGGAAGCCGTGGTCGCTCGCGACTCCGGCGCCGTGGTCGTGGCCAAGCGCACCGGCGTGGTCGAGCAGATCGACGGTACCCGTATCGTCGTCCGCGCCACCGAAGAAACCGACGCCGCCCGTTCGGGCGTCGACATCTATCGCCTCAGCAAGTTCCAGCGCTCGAACCAGTCGACCTGCATCAACCAGCGTCCGCTGGTGAAGGTGGGCGACAAGATCAACTCCGGCGACATCATCGCCGACGGTCCTTCGACCGAGCTGGGCGAACTGGCCCTGGGCCGCAACGCGCTCGTCGCGTTCATGCCCTGGAACGGCTACAACTTCGAAGACTCGATCCTGATCTCCGAACGCATCGTCCGCGACGACGTCTTCACCTCGATCCACATCGAGGAATTCGAAGTCATGGCCCGCGACACCAAGCTCGGCCCAGAAGAAATCACCCGCGACATCCCCAACGTCGGCGAGGAGGCCCTGCGCAACCTCGACGAAGCGGGCATCGTGGCCATCGGCGCCGAAGTCCAGCCGGGCGACATCCTGGTCGGCAAGGTCACCCCGAAGGGCGAAAGCCCGATGACGCCGGAAGAAAAGCTCCTGCGCGCCATCTTCGGTGAAAAGGCCTCGGACGTCCGCGACACCAGCCTGCGCCTGCCCCCGGGCGTCGCCGGCACCATCGTCGACGTGCGCGTGTTCAACCGTCACGGCGTCGACAAGGACGAACGCGCCCTGGCCATCGAACGCTCGGAAATCGACCGCCTGGGCAAGGACCGCGACGACGAATTCGCGATCCTGAACCGCAACATCTCGGGCCGTCTGCGCGAACTGCTGATCGGCAACGTCGCTCTGTCGGGCCCCAAGGGCCTGTCGCGCGGCGAGATCACCGCTCAAGGCCTGGCTGACGTTCAGCCCGGCCTGTGGTGGCAGATCGCGCTCGAAGACGAGAAGGCGATGGGCGAACTCGAGTCGCTGCGCCGTCTGTTCGACGAGAACCGCAAGCGTCTGGACCGTCGTTTCGAAGACAAGGTCGACAAGCTGCAGCGCGGCGACGAACTGCCCCCGGGCGTGATGAAGATGGTCAAGGTCTTCGTGGCCGTGAAGCGCAAGCTTCAGCCCGGCGACAAGATGGCCGGTCGTCACGGCAACAAGGGCGTCATCTCGCGCATCCTGCCGATCGAGGACATGCCGTTCCTCGCCGACGGGACGCACGTCGACGTCGTTCTGAACCCGCTGGGCGTGCCTTCGCGCATGAACGTCGGCCAGATCTTTGAAACCCACCTGGGTTGGGCCTGCGCCGGTCTCGGCAAGCAGATCACCGCCCTGCTGGAAGACTGGCAGGCCGGCGGTCAGAAGGAAGCGCTGATCGAGCGTCTGACCGACATCTACGGCCCGGACGAAGAGCTGCCCGACACCGAAGAAGGTCTGATCGAGCTGGCTCGCAACCTCGGCAAGGGCGTTCCGATCGCGACGCCCGTGTTCGACGGCGCGCGCATCGGTGACATCGAAGACCACCTGCGCATGGCGGGTCTCGACCCCTCGGGCCAGTCGATCCTGTTCGACGGTCAGACGGGCGACCAGTTCAAGCGTCCGGTCACGGTCGGCTACATCTACATGCTGAAGCTGCACCACCTGGTCGACGACAAGATCCACGCCCGTTCGATCGGTCCGTACTCCCTCGTCACGCAACAGCCGCTGGGTGGTAAGGCCCAGTTCGGCGGTCAGCGCTTCGGGGAAATGGAAGTCTGGGCACTTGAAGCCTATGGCGCCGCCTACACCTTGCAGGAAATGCTGACGGTGAAGTCCGACGACGTGGCCGGCCGGACCAAGGTCTACGAGTCGATCGTCCGTGGCGATGACACGTTCGAAGCCGGTATCCCCGAAAGCTTCAACGTGCTGGTCAAGGAAATGCGCTCGCTCGGCCTGAACGTCGAGCTGGAGAACAGCTGATCCATCGCACCCTCCTCGGTCTCCCCCTTTCTTAGGATTGGGTGACCGGGGAGGGGCCTTCGCTCAGCCTCTCTCCACTTTGAATTTTCGCGGGTAATCCCGCAGAAGGAACCAAGATGAACCAGGAAGTCCTGAACATCTTCAATCCGGTCCAGGCCGCTCCGACCTTCGACCAGATCCGCATCTCGCTGGCCTCGCCGGAAAAGATCCGCTCGTGGTCGTTCGGCGAGATCAAGAAGCCCGAAACCATCAACTACCGCACGTTCAAGCCCGAGCGTGACGGCCTGTTCTGCGCCCGTATCTTTGGCCCGACCAAGGACTACGAATGCCTGTGCGGCAAGTACAAGCGCATGAAGTACAAGGGCATCATCTGCGAAAAGTGCGGCGTTGAAGTCACCCTGGCCCGCGTTCGTCGCGAGCGCATGGGCCACATCGAGCTGGCCTCGCCGGTCGCCCACATCTGGTTCCTGAAGTCGCTGCCGTCGCGTATCGCCATGATGCTCGACATGCCGCTGAAGGACATCGAACGCGTCCTGTACTTCGAATACTACATCATCACCGAGCCGGGCCTGACCCCGCTGAAGCAGCACCAGCTGCTCAGCGAGGACGACTACATGCGCGCCCAGGAAGAGTACGGCGATGACAGCTTCACCGCCGAGATCGGCGCTGAAGCCATCCAGAACCTGCTCAAGGCGATCGACCTCGACAAGGAAGCCGAACGCCTGCGCGAAGAGCTGGCCGGCACCGTGTCGGACATGAAGCAGAAGAAGTTCAGCAAGCGCCTGAAGATCCTCGAAGCCTTTTCCGAGTCGGGCAACCGCCCCGAGTGGATGGTTCTGACGGTCGTGCCGGTGATCCCGCCGGAACTGCGCCCGCTGGTGCCGCTGGACGGTGGCCGCTTCGCCACCTCCGACCTGAACGACCTGTATCGCCGGGTCATCAACCGTAACAACCGCCTCAAGCGCCTGATCGAACTGCGTGCGCCCGACATCATCATCCGCAACGAAAAGCGGATGCTGCAGGAGTCGGTCGACGCCCTGTTCGACAACGGCCGTCGCGGCCGCGTCATCACCGGCGCCAACAAGCGTCCGCTGAAGTCGCTGGCCGACATGCTGAAGGGCAAGCAGGGTCGCTTCCGTCAGAACCTGCTGGGCAAGCGCGTCGACTATTCGGGCCGTTCGGTCATCGTGGTCGGTCCCGATCTGAAGCTGCACGAGTGCGGCCTGCCCAAGAAGATGGCTCTGGAGCTGTTCAAGCCGTTCATCTATGCGCGCCTGGACGCCAAGGGCCTGTCGGGCACCGTCAAGCAGTCCAAGCGCATGGTCGAGCGCGAACAGCCCCAGGTGTGGGACATCCTCGAAGAGGTGATCCGCGAACACCCGGTGATGCTGAACCGCGCGCCGACGCTTCACCGTCTGGGCATCCAGGCGTTCGAGCCCAAGCTGATCGAGGGCAAGGCCATCCAGCTGCACCCGCTGGTCTGCGCCGCCTTCAACGCCGACTTCGACGGCGACCAGATGGCTGTCCACGTGCCGCTGTCGCTGGAGGCGCAACTCGAAGCGCGCGTCCTGATGATGTCGACCAACAACATCCTGTCGCCCGCTAACGGTCGCCCGATCATCGTGCCGTCGCAGGACATCGTCCTGGGTCTGTACTACCTGTCGGTCGCTCGCGAAGGTGAGCCGGGCGAAGGCAAGATCTTTGCCGACCTGGGCGAAATCGAAGCCGCCATGGACGCCGGCGTTGTTAGCCTGCACGCCAAGATCAAGTCGCGCTTTACTGAAGTTGACGCCGATGGCGTGGCGCGCCGCCGCGTGATCGACACCACGCCGGGCCGGATGAAGATCGCCGCCCTGCTGCCGCGTCACCCGCAGGTGGGTCACCGCCTGATCGAGAAGGCCCTGACCAAGAAGGAAATCGGCAACCTCATCGACATCGTCTACCGCCACTGCGGTCAGAAGGCGACGGTGATCTTCGCCGACCAGATCATGGGTCTGGGCTTCAAGGAAGCGGCCAAGGCCGGCATCTCCTTCGGCAAGGACGACATCATCATCCCGAAGCGGAAAGAGGCGATCGTCGCCGAAACCCGCACCCTGGCTGAAGAGTACGAGCAGCAATATGCTGACGGCCTGATCACCAAGGGCGAGAAGTACAACAAGGTCGTTGACGCCTGGGCCAAGGCCACAGATCGCGTCGCCGACGAGATGATGGCCGAGCTTCAGATGAAGCATCTGGACGAGAACGGCCGCGAGAAGGAGATCAACTCCATCTACATGATGGCCCACTCCGGCGCTCGTGGTTCGCAAGCCCAGATGAAGCAGCTGGGCGGCATGCGCGGTCTGATGGCCAAGCCTTCGGGCGAGATCATCGAGACCCCGATCGTCTCGAACTTCAAGGAAGGCCTGACCGTTCAGGAATACTTCAACTCGACCCACGGCGCCCGTAAGGGCCTCGCGGATACCGCGCTGAAGACCGCCAACTCGGGCTACCTGACCCGTCGTCTGGTCGACGTGGCGCAGGACTGCATTATCGTCGAGGAAGACTGCGGCACCACGCGGGGCATCACCCTGCGCGCCGTGGTCGAGGGCGGTGACGTCCTGGTCTCGCTGGGCATGCGCGTCCTGGGCCGCTTCTCGGCCGAGGACATCAAGGACCCGGCGACCGGCGAACTGGTTGTGCCGGCCGACACCTACCTGACCGAGAACATGGCCGACGCGATCGAAGCGGCTGCCGTGCAGTCGGTGAAGGTGCGTTCGGTCCTGACCTGCGAAGCCAAGGTCGGCGTCTGCGGCGCCTGCTACGGCCGCGACCTGGCTCGCGGTACGCCGGTCAATATCGGTGAAGCGGTCGGCGTCATCGCCGCCCAGTCCATCGGCGAGCCCGGCACCCAGCTGACGATGCGTACCTTCCACATCGGCGGCACCGCCCAGGTGGCCGAGCAGTCGTTCTTCGAAAGCAGCAACGACGGTACGGTCCGCGTGACCGGCGCCACCGTTGTCGGCACCGAAGGCTTCCTGATCGTCATGAGCCGCAACACGGCCGTGAGCGTCCTGGTCGACGGCAAGGAACGCGAAAACTACAAGCCGCCTTACGGCGCGCGCCTGAAGATCAAGGACGGCGACAAGGTGAAGCGTGGCCAGCGTCTGGCCGATTGGGACCCCTACACCACCCCGATCATCACCGAAGTGGCCGGCAAGATCCGTGCGGAAGACCTGGTGGACGGCTTCTCCGTCCGCGAGGAAACCGACGAAGCCACCGGTATCGCGCAGCGCGTGATCGCCGACTGGCGGACCTCGGCCCGCGCCGCCGACCTTCGCCCTGCCATGGGCGTTCTGGCCGAGGACGGTTCCTATGTCCGCCTCGCCAACGGCGGTGAGGCTCGCTACCTGATGTCGGTCGGGGCCATTCTGTCCGTCGGTGACGGCGACATGGTCAAGCCGGGCGAGGTCATCGCGCGGATCCCCACCGAAGGCGCCAAGACCCGCGACATCACCGGCGGTCTGCCGCGCGTCGCCGAACTCTTCGAAGCCCGCCGTCCCAAGGACTGCGCGGTCATCGCGGAAATGGACGGCCGTGTCGAATTCGGCAAGGATTACAAGAACAAGCGCCGCATCAAGATCACCCCGGAAATCGACGCCGACGGTAATCAGGGTGAACCGGTCGAGTTCCTGATCCCCAAGGGCAAGCACATCGCGGTGCACGATGGCGACTTCATCGCGCGCGGCGAGTACATCATCGACGGCAACCCGGATCCGCACGACATCCTGCGCATCCTGGGCGTCGAGGCCCTGGCCAACTTCCTGGTCGACGAAATTCAGGAAGTTTACCGACTGCAAGGCGTGCCGATCAACGACAAGCACATCGAGACGATCGTTCGTCAGATGCTGCAGAAGGTCGAGATCCTCGAGCCGGGCGATACGGGTCTGATCAAGGGCGATCACCTCGACAAGCCCGAGTTCTATATCGAGCAGGACCGCGCGGTTTCGCGTGGCGGCCGTCCGGCCACCACCCAGCCCGTGCTGCTCGGCATCACCAAGGCCTCGCTGCAAACCAAGAGCTTCATCTCGGCCGCGTCGTTCCAGGAAACGACCCGCGTCCTGACCGAAGCCTCGGTGCACGGCAAGACCGACACCCTGGAAGGCCTGAAGGAAAACGTCATCGTGGGTCGTCTGATCCCCGCCGGTACGGGTTCCTATCTGCGCAGCCTGCAGCGCGTCGCCGCCAAGCGCGACGAGCAACTGGCCCAGCAGCGCGAAGATGCGATGGAGCCTTTGCCCGAGGCCATCGCTCTGGCGGACGCCGAATAGGCCCAGAGCGCGGGAGCCGGACTGGCTTCAACCCTCTAGAACTTTGGAAGGCCCGGGAGCGATCCCGGGCCTTTTGCGTTTCGACCCCGGTTGACGGCCTCGGTGCAAAATCCTGCGGCCCGACTACGGTTTGATCCCCAGGCTCTGGTCCGACTTCTTGCGGCCAATGCCGTCGGTGTCGCCCATCACGAACGGGATGTCCTTGGCCTGGCCGAGACCATCACGGCTGCGATGGTCGACGCCCGGGGCCATGGGGGATTCCAGATAGCGGCGGTAGGCCGCTTGCCCTGCTGCGACCTGATCGAAGGCCGCGCGTTTGCGCGGGTCGATGGGCGCTTCGGCATAGACTGGAGCCTTGCGCGCCGCCTCGCCCCACCGCTCTTGGCAGCGCTCCTGTTCCCGCCGGTTCAACCCGACTGCAGGCCCATTGGCGCAGCCCACGCCGCTGCCGCGCAGGGCGGCGCGCAGATCGCCCCTGGGGCCTTCGGGCAGGGGGGCGGGATGCAGGGCCGTTCCGGGTCGCGGCGCGGCCGGCAGGCCCGGAACCATCAGCGGCGCCACGGGCGAGCGAAAGACCGCGCGGGGCGTTCGCGCCTGGATCTGGCCGGGCGCGCTGGCGGCTGGGGCGTCGGACGGGGTCTGCGACGTCCGGTCGATCCGCTCCAGGGTCACCGTCAGGGCGTCCTCGTCATTGGAGTGGTCGGGAAAGGCCTCGATGCGGGGAAAGGCCAACAGGGCCAGCACCAGTGCGTGGGCGGCGAGGGAGCCGGCCAGAACAGCGCTCGGTCTCAGCGGTTTGGAGCGCGCCGTTGGCAAGGTCACTGATCATTCGACAAAAGGGTACAAGGCCCGCAGCCTCGCCATTGGAAGTGGCGAAAGCGTGGCCTTTAAGGCCTCATTAACCGACGCAATCACCGGCGTTGACGCGGATCGACTTCGCGAGTAAATACCGCGCTCTTTCGAGGTGGGCCCTGCGCCCGTCCTGATAAGCGCCCGTCCCCTACCGACGGATTGCCCGCCGGAACGCTTTCCGCGTCCCGGCGAGTTTCGTGTTTATCGGGTCTCCATCCGGAGCCTTGCAAGCCGGAATACATGACTAGGACCCGAAGCGCCTCGGCCGACAGGCACACGCTTCCATCAGAGCAGAGACTTAATGCCTACCGTCAACCAGCTCATCCGTAAGCCGCGCCAGCCTAAGCCGGTCCGGAACAAGGTGCCCGCCCTCAAGGGCTGCCCGCAACGCCGTGGTGTTTGCACCCGCGTCTATACGACGACCCCGAAGAAGCCCAACTCGGCTCTGCGTAAGGTCGCCAAGGTCCGTCTGACCACCGGCATCGAAGCCGTTTGCTACATCCCGGGCGAAGGCCACAACCTGCAGGAGCACTCGGTGGTGCTCATCCGCGGCGGCCGCGTCAAGGATTTGCCCGGCGTCCGTTATCACATCCTGCGCGGCGTCCTCGACACCCAAGGTGTCAAGGATCGTAAGCAGCGTCGTTCGCTCTACGGCGCCAAGCGTCCGAAGTAAGGAAAAAGAAGCATGTCACGCCGCCGTCGCGCCGAGAAACGCCAAGTTCTGCCGGACCCGAAGTTCGGAGACCTGGTGGTCACCAAATTCATGAACTACGTGATGTACGAGGGCAAAAAAGCCGTCGCCGAAAACATCATCTATGGTGCTTTCGACATCATCGAAACCAAGCGCAAGGACCAGGGTCCCCTGGAAACCTTCCACTCCGCCCTCGACAACGTCGCCCCGGCGATCGAAGTCCGGTCGCGTCGCGTTGGCGGCGCCACCTATCAGGTGCCCGTGGAAGTCCGTCCGGACCGTCGTCGCGCCCTGGCCATCCGTTGGCTGGTGACCGCTGCGCGCAAGCGCGGCGAGAACACCATGACCGAGAAGCTGGCCGGTGAACTGCTCGACGCTTCCAACAACCGCGGCACCGCGGTGAAGAAGCGCGAAGACACCCACAAGATGGCTGAAGCCAACCGGGCGTTCTCGCACTACCGCTGGTAACCTTTCTTACCAGCACTCTTTCAGGCGCGGGCGGTTTGCGATAAACCGCCCGCGCCGCACGTTTAAATGTCCCTGCCTCACGGCAGCGCTACGCAGAGCTCCATCATGGCCCGCCAGCATAAAATCGAAGACTACCGTAACTTCGGCATCATGGCGCACATCGACGCCGGGAAGACGACGACGACCGAGCGGATCCTGTATTACACAGGTAAGTCGCACAAGATCGGCGAAGTCCACGACGGCGCCGCGACCATGGACTGGATGGACCAGGAGCAAGAGCGCGGCATCACCATCACGTCCGCCGCGACGACCGCTTTCTGGAAAGAAAAGCGCCTCAACATCATCGACACCCCCGGCCACGTCGACTTCACGATTGAAGTCGAGCGCAGCCTGCGCGTGCTCGACGGCGCTGTCGCCGTTCTGGACGGCAACGCCGGTGTTGAGCCCCAGACCGAAACCGTCTGGCGTCAGGCTGACAAGTACAACGTTCCGCGCATCGTGTTCGTCAACAAGATGGACAAGATCGGCGCCGACTTCGACAAGTCGGTCGAGTCGATCCGCGACCGCCTGGGCGCCAAGGCCGTGCCGATCCAGTTCCCGATCGGTTCGGAAAACACCCTGAGCGGCCTGGTTGACCTGGTCCGCATGAAGGCCGTTGTCTGGGACAACGACGCCCTGGGCGCCAACTTCCGCGACGAAGAAATCCCCGCCGACCTGCTGGACAAGGCCGTTGAGGCTCACGCCTATCTGGTTGAAGCCGCCGTCGAAATGGACGACGAGGCGATGGAAGCCTATCTGAGCGGCGAAGAGCCCTCGGAAGCCGTGCTGAAGAAGTGCATCCGCAAGGCCGTGCTGACCGGCGCCTTCTATCCGATCCTCTGCGGCTCGGCCTTCAAGAACAAGGGCGTGCAGACGCTCCTGGACGCCGTCGTCGACTACCTGCCGTCGCCGCTGGACATCCCGCCGACCAAGGGCATCGACTTCAAGACCGAAGAAGAAATCGTCCGCAAGGCCTCGGACGAAGAGCCGCTGTCGGTTCTGGCGTTCAAGATCATGGACGACCCCTTCGTCGGTTCGCTGACCTTCTGCCGCATCTATTCGGGCAAGCTGGAAACCGGCATGGGCCTGCTCAACGCCACGCGCGACAAGCGCGAGCGCGTTGGCCGCATGCTGCTCATGCACTCCAACAACCGCGAAGACATCAAGGAAGCCTTCGCCGGCGACATCGTCGCTCTGGCTGGCCTCAAGGACACCCGCACCGGTGATACCCTGTGCGATCCGCTGAAGTCTCCGGTGATCCTGGAGCGCATGATCTTCCCGGCGCCCGTGATCGAAATCGCCGTCGAGCCCAAGTCGAAGGCCGACCAGGAGAAGCTGGGCGTCGCCCTGCAGAAGCTGGCCGCCGAAGATCCGTCCTTCACCGTCTCGACCGACTTCGAAAGCGGCCAGACGATCCTGAAGGGCATGGGCGAGCTGCACCTGGACATCAAGATCGACATCCTGAAGCGGACCTACAAGGTCGAAGCCAATATCGGCGCGCCGCAGGTTGCCTATCGCGAAAGCCTGGGTAAGACGGTCGACATCGACTACACCCACAAGAAGCAGACCGGCGGTACGGGCCAGTTCGCCCGCGTCATGATCACCTTCGAACCCGGCGAGCCCGGTTCGGGCTTCGTGTTCGAAAACTCGATCGTCGGCGGCGCGGTGCCCAAGGAATACATCCCGGGCGTCGAAAAGGGTCTGAACTCGGTCAAGGACAACGGCCTGCTGGCCGGCTTCCCGCTGATCGACTTCAAGGCCACCCTGACGGACGGCAAGTACCACGACGTCGACTCCAGCGTGCTGGCGTTCGAAATCGCGTCGCGCGCCGCCTTCAAGGAGCTGCGCGAAAAGGGCGCTCCCAAGCTGCTCGAGCCGATCATGGCCGTCGAAGTCGTGACCCCGGAAGACTATCTGGGTTCGGTCATCGGCGACCTGAACAGCCGTCGTGGCATGATCCAGGGTCAAGACATGCGCGGCAACGCCACGGTGGTTAACGCCTTCGTGCCGCTGGCCAACATGTTCGGCTACGTGAACACCCTGCGGGGCATGTCGCAAGGCCGCGCCCAGTTCACCATGCAATACGATCACTACGAGCCGGTGCCGCAACACGTCGCCGACGAAGTGATCAAGAAGTACGCGTAAGCTTTTCCCTCCGGGAAAGCCTGCACGAAGCAAGCAGAGAGGGCTCCGATAGGGGCCCTCTCAACAAGAACCCCAGAAATTCCCATTAATTTGAGGCCCCTCTGGGGTCCTAAGGTAGAGAAAAATGGCCAAGGAAAAGTTCGAACGTAACAAGCCGCACTGCAACATCGGCACCATCGGTCACGTTGACCATGGCAAGACGACGCTGACGGCTGCGATCACCATCACGCTGGCCAAGACCGGCGGCGGCAAGGCGATGAACTACGCCGACATCGACGCTGCGCCGGAAGAAAAGGCCCGCGGCATCACGATCAACACCGCGCACGTGGAATATGAGACGGCCAACCGTCACTACGCCCACGTCGACTGCCCCGGCCACGCCGACTATGTGAAGAACATGATCACCGGCGCCGCGCAGATGGACGGCGCGATCCTGGTGGTTTCGGCCGCCGACGGCCCGATGCCCCAGACCCGCGAGCACATCCTGCTGGCCCGTCAGGTCGGCGTTCCCGCCCTGGTCGTCTACATGAACAAGGTCGACCTGGTCGACGACGAAGAGCTGCTCGAGCTGGTCGAGATGGAAGTGCGCGAGCTGCTTTCGTCGTATGACTTCCCGGGCGACGACATTCCGATCACCAAGGGCTCGGCCAAGGTCGCCATCGACGGTGGCAACCCGGTGATCGGCGAACAGTCGATCCTGGCGCTGATGCAGACGGTTGACGACTACATCCCGCAGCCGGCGCGTCCGCTGGACCTGCCGTTCCTGATGCCGGTCGAAGACGTGTTCTCGATCTCGGGCCGCGGCACGGTTGTGACCGGTCGTATCGAAAAGGGTATCGTCAAGGTCGGCGAAGAAGTCGAAATCGTCGGCATCCGTCCGGTTCAGAAGACGACCTGCACGGGCGTCGAAATGTTCCGCAAGCTGCTCGACCAAGGTCAAGCTGGCGACAACGTCGGCGTCCTGCTGCGCGGCACCAAGCGCGAAGACGTCGAGCGCGGCCAAGTGCTGTGCAAGCCGGGTTCGATCACGCCGCACACCAAGTTCGTTGCTGAGGCCTATATCCTCAACAAGGAAGAAGGCGGCCGTCACACCCCGTTCTTCACCAACTATCGCCCGCAGTTCTACTTCCGCACGACGGACGTCACCGGGATCATCAAGCTGCGCGAAGGCGTGGAAATGATCATGCCGGGCGACAACGCCGAGCTGGACGTCGAGCTGATCACCCCGATCGCCATGGACCAGGGTCTGCGCTTCGCCATTCGCGAAGGCGGCCGTACGGTCGGCGCCGGCGTGGTTGCCAAGATCGTCGAGTAGTCGACCGATCTTCAGCGACAAGCTGATCTAAAAGCGAAGGCCCCGGCGGAAACGCCGGGGCCTTTTGCTTTGGGGGGGCGCGTGTCGGCCGACTGACCGGCCAGGACGCCCCGACCCTGGAACCCTTGCCGCACCCGGCGCATCTGGTTCTAATCCCCTCGACGTCTGATCCTGGGGAACGGCATGACCAACACATCCAAGCGCTCTGGCCTTGTGCAGGACCGCCGCGCACTACTGACGGGGGCCGCCGCCCTCACCCTGTTCACACCGGGCCTGACCTTCGCCGCCAGCGGGGACCTGACTGCGGTCCGCAAGGCGGCCGAAACCGGCTTTGACGCCTCGGTCAAGCGCATCCAGGACTGGATCGCCCTGCCGTCCATCGCCGCCGAAGACCGCGACATGGACAAGGGCGCCGACTACATGATGGCCCTGGCCCGCGACGCCGGCTTCCAGCAGGTCGAGAAGGTGCCCACCGATGGCTATCCCGGGGTGTTCGCCACCCTGGACGTCGGCGCCAAGCGCTGGATGGGCATCTACTTCATGTACGATGTGAAGCAGTTCGACCCCGCCGAATGGAGTTCGCCGCCGCTGGAGGCGCGCATCGTCGACAAGCCGGGTTTTGGCAAGGTCATCGTCGGTCGCGGGGCCGTCAACCAGAAGGGCCCCGAGGCGGCATTCCTGGCCGCGCTTCACGCCCTGCGGGCGGCCGGTCGCAAGTCGCCGGTCAATCTGGTGCTGGTCTGCGAGGGCGAGGAGGAGATCGGCAGTCCCCATTTCCACCAGATCGTCACCCGGCCGCACATTCTGGCGGCGCTGAAGCGCTGCGAGGGCGTGGTCATTCCGGCGGGCTGGCAGAGCCCCAGCAATGGCGGCGTCAGCGTCAATCTGGGGGCCAAGGGGGTGGTCGAGTTCGAACTGGTGGCCAGCGGCGCCAAATGGGGGCGGGGGCCCAAGACCGATATCCATTCCAGCGAGAAGGCCCGGGTCGACAGCCCCGCCTGGCGTCTGGTCCAGGCCCTGGCCACCCTGGTTACGCCGGATGGCAATACCCCGGCGATCGACGGCTATTTCGAGAAGGTGCGGCCGCTGACCGCGCGCGAACGCGAGTTGATCGCCCTGGCGGCCCAGCGGATGAGCGAAGCCGACGCCAAGCGGGCCCTCGGGGTCGACCGCTGGATCGACGACCTGCCCTGGGAAAAGGCCCTGGAGCGCCTGGCCTCGCAACCCACGGTCAATATCGAGGGGCTGGTCTCCGGCTATACCGGCCCTGGCGGCAAGACCGTGCTGCCGGGCCGCGCCGTCGCCAAGATCGACCTGCGCCTGGTGCCCAATATGACCATGGCTGACTGCGTGGCCAAGCTGCGCGCCCATCTCGACAAGCGCGGCTTCCAGGACATCGAGGTCAATGTCAGCGGCGGCTATGATCCGACCGAGACCGACGAGAACAGCCGCCTGATCCGCGCTGAGCTCAATAGCTACAAGCGTCTGGGGGTCGAGACCTCGGTCTATCCGCGACTGGCAGGGTCATGGCCGGGCGCGGTCTTCACCTCGGCGCCCGTCGGCCTGCCGGCCGGACAGTTCGGCCTGGGTCACGGCAGCGGCGCCCACGCCCCCAACGAATATCTGGTTATCGAGTCCTCCAATCCCAAGGTCGAGGGGCTGGTCGGGGCGACCATGAGCTATGTCGATTTCCTGTACGAGATCGCCTCGATCCGCTGAGAGATCTTCATGAAAAAAGGGCCCCGGTTCGTACCGGGGCCCCTGATTCTAGAGCCGGTCGGCCGGCGCCCCGTCCGGCGTCGCCGTGACCGGCGCTTCGCGCGGCGTGGTCCAGCGCGCCAGTTTGGGCTTCAGCCAGTTTTCGAAGTCGTCGACGATCTCATAGACCACCGGCACCAGCACCAGCGACAGGACCGTCGAGGTGATCAGCCCGCCGATCACCGCCACGGCCATGGGCTGGCGGAACTCGGCGCCCTTTCCAATGCCAAGGGCGGTGGGCAGCATGCCGGCCATCATCGCCAGTGTGGTCATGATGATCGGACGGGCGCGTTCACGACAGGCTTCGAGGATGGCGTCGCGCTGGCTCTTGCCGGCCCGTTCCTCCTCGATGGCGTAGTCGACCAGCAGGATCGAGTTCTTGGCGGCCAGGCCCATCAGCATCAGCAGGCCGATCAGCGACGGGATCGACATGCTCATGCCGCAGACCAGCAGGCCCGCAAAGGCGCCGCCGATGGCCAGCGGCAGGGCCGACATGATGGTGATCGGCTTGAAGAAGCTGCCAAACAGCAGGGCCATGACGCCGAACACCAGGAAGATGGCCGAGAGCAGGGCGATGGCGAAGCCGCCGAACAGTTCGCCCATCGCTTCCTCGGTGCCGCCCGTGGCCTTCTCGACCCCGGCCGGCAGGTTTTTCATGATCGGCAGATTGTCGACTTCAACGGTGGCTGAGCCCAGCACAACGCCGGGCTGCAGATCCGCCTCAGTGGTCAGCTGGCGCTTGCGGCCATAGCGCTCGATCTTGGCCGGACCGGCCTGGAACTCGACATCGGCCACGGCGTCCAGGCGCGTATAGCCTCCGGACGCTGTCGGCAGCTGCAGAGCCTTGATCTGGGCGAGGTCGCCACGAATGTTGTCGGGCAGGCGCACCCGGATCGGCAGACGGCGCTCGCCGTCGGTCAGCTTGGCGACATTGGCGTCGATGTCGCCCACCGTGGCGACGCGGGCGACGGCGGCGATGTCGGCGGCCGAGACGCCCAGGCGAGCCGCTTCATCGGCGCGCGGGCGGATGACGATCTCTGGACCGCTGGGCGGCGAGGCCGGGCGCGGGTCGGCAATGGTCTTCAAGCCGCGCATCTGGCGTTCCAGCGCCAGGGCGGCGCGTTCCAGCGCCGTGCCGTCTTCGCTGGTCAGGATGGTGGAGACCTCGGCCGAGCCGTCATCGCTGAGCAGATTGACCCGAACGTCGGGCAGATCCATCAGCTTGTCGCGCATCAGGGCCTTGATCTCGGGGACCCGCAACTCGCGCTCGTCATGCAGCACGATGGTCACTGTGCCGTCGCGCAGGTCGCTGCCGCCCGAGCCGCCGCCGGGACCGCTGGCGGCGATCACCGACCCGACCTGGGCGAAGACGTGGGCAGTCTCGGGGCGCGCCTTGAACAGCTTGGTGATCGACTGGACGGCGCGGTCCATGTCGGCCGCCGTGGCGCCCGGCGGGCCCTGGACCTTGAGATAGTAATAGTTGTTGTTGGCCGGCGGCTGGAATCCAGCGGGCAGGTTGCTGGCCATGAAGAGCGAGAAGGCGAAGATCACGCCGCCGATGACGCAGGCGACGATCCGGTGGTCCAGCGCCCATTCCAGCACGTTGCGATACAGGCCCTTGAACGGCTTGCGCGGGTGGGGGTTGGTGGCCGGCTTGAGGAAATAGGCGGCCAGCAGCGGCGTCAGCAGACGCGCCACGACCAGCGAGAACAGCACCGCCACCGCGACGGTGAGGCCAAACTCCCGGAAGAACTGACCGGGAATGCCGGGCATGAAGGCCACCGGCGCGAACACCGCCACGATGGTGAAGGTGGTGGCCACGACCGCGAGCCCGATCGCGTCGGCGCCGACCATGGCCGCCGCATAGGGACGCTCGCCGGCGGCGATGCGTTTTTCGATATTCTCGATCTCGACGATGGCGTCATCGACCAGGATGCCGATCACCAGGGTCAGGCCCAGCAGGGTCACGACATTGAGCGAAAAGCCCATGATCGCCATGAAGATGAAGGTCGGGATCAGCGACATCGGCATGGCGATGGCGGTGATCAGGGTGGCGCGCCATTCGCGCAGGAACAGAAACACCACCAGAGCGGCCAGCAGCATGCCTTCGAGCAGGGTGGTCCGTGTGGCCTCGAAGCTGGCGCGCGTGTCGTCGACGATGGAGTAGATCTTGGTGAAGGTGACGTCAGGGTGGGCCTCGACCAGCTTGTCGATGGCGATAATGATGGCGTCCTCGACGCGCACATCGCTGGCTTCCTTGGTCTTGCTGACCTGGAAGGCGACCACGGGGCGGCCATCCAGACGGGCGAAGGAGCGGGCCTCGCCAGCGCCGTCGCCAACCTCAGCCACATCGGTCAGACGCACGAAGCGTCCGCCGCTGGTGGGGATGGTCACGGCCCGGAGCTGCTCGACGGTGCGGGCTGCGGCCAGGACGCGGACAGTCTGTTCGCGCGCGCCGATCGCCAGTCGTCCGCCCGGGGCATCGACGCTGAAACTGGCCAGGGCCGCGTTGAGCTGCGGCGCGGTCAGGCCGGCGGCGGCCATGCGGTCGGGGTCGATGACAATGTTGATCTCGCGATCCACGCCGCCGACCCGTCCGACCTGGGCGACGCCCTTTTCGCCCTGCAGGCTGCGGCTGATGGTGTCGTCCACGAACCATGACAGCTCGCTGATCGTCATGGACGGGGAGGACACCGCGTAGGTGATGATCGGCAGCGAATCCAGGTCGACACGCTGGACGATCGGCTCGTCGATCTCGCGCGGCAGCAGGGCCCGCGCCTGATCGATCTTGGAGCGCACCTCGTCTGTGGCCTTTTGCAGGTCCTCGCCGATCTCGAACTCGATCGAGGTGGTCGAAACGCCCTGCACGACCGATGAGCGGATGCTCTTGACGTTGGAGATGCCGGCCAGGGCGTCTTCGACCTGACGGGTGATCTGGGTTTCCATCTCGCCGGCGGCCGCGCCGCTCTGGGTGATGGTCACCGCCACCAGCGGGAACGAGACATTGGGATACTGCTTGATGGGCAGCATCATGTAACTGGCGACCCCCGCCAGGATCAGGGCGATGAAAAGGACCGCGACCGGGATCGGGTTCTTGATCGACCAGGCAGATATGCGAACGCCGGCCATTAGCGAGCGGCCTTGCCATTGGCGTCGGTCGGCTTGACCAGATCGCCGTCGAGGGTGAAGGCCGAGCCGCCCAGCAGCACGCGCGAGCCAACGGGCGGGCCGTCGAGCAGTTCTACCCAGCCGCCGCCGCGCTGACCGGTGCGGACGGGCGCCTGGCGGGCGCGGTTGGAGGCGTCGACGGTGACCAGGGACGAGCCTTCGGCGTCATAGCGGATCGCGGTTTCGGGCGCGGCCTTCACCTTGCGGCCCGAGGCGGCGAAGATGGCGCGGCCAAAGCCGCCCGGGCGCAGGCCTGAATCGGTGGGCAGGCGCAGGCGCACCTTGCCCAGGCGCGTCGCCGCGTCGATGCGCGGACTGATCAGGCGCACGACGCCCGACACCGAGCGGCCGTCGGGCAGCATGACCTGGGCCGATTGACCGACCGCGAGGGATGACAGCTGGGCGTCGCCCACCTCGGCGTCCAGCTCGACCAGGCCGTCGCGGGCGATGCGGAACCAGGGCATGGTGGCCCCGCCCGAGATTTCGCCGGGGCGCACGGTGCGTTCCAGAACCCGTCCGCCCACCGGCGCGGTGATGGTCATGCGGCTCGAGCGCGTGCGCAGTTCGGCCAGGGCCGCTTCCTGGGCCTTGGCGGCATAGCGACGGCTTTCGATCTGTTCCTGGCTGAGGACGCCCTGGCCGTCCAAGCCAGCGACGCGCGCGGCCTCGGCCTGGGCCTGGGCGGTCAGCGCCGCCTGCTGGGCGATCTGGGCGCGCAGCAGGGTGTCGTCCAGTTGGACCAGGGGCTGGCCGGCGCGGACATAGGCCCCTTCCTCGACATAGACCCGGGCCACGCGATAGCCGGCCAGCTCCGAGCCAACGGCCGCCTCTTCGCGCGGGACCAACTGGCCCGAGGCTTCGAACCCGGCGCCCAGCGGGCGGCTTTCAACGCGGCCGACGGTGACGGCGCGGGCCCCCTGGTTCGCGGCCGTGGCGGCGGCGGGCTCGTCCTTCTTGCCGCCGCAGGCGGTGAGGCCAACGGTCATTGTCATCAAGGCCGTTGTCAGGAGCAGGGTGGCGATCAGGGGGCGGTTCATCGGGGAGGATCTCATCGCGAAGAGGCTTTTTCGGGAAGGGCTTGGGGCGACCAGCCGCCGCCAAGCGCCTTGTAGGACTGGACGGCGCGTTGCAGGGCCTGGCCCCGCGCGCCGCTGAGAGCCGTGCGGGCGGCGCGCCAGGACTGTTCGATCTGCAGGGCCGATGTCAGGTCGGTCAGACCCGCAGCGTAGCCGCGACGGCTGGCCTCGTAGGCCGTGGCCGCGCGACGCTCGCCGGCGCTGAGCAGGGCGACCCGGCGCTGATCGGCCGACAGCTGGAGCAGGGCGCCCTCGGCCTCGCCGAACGCGGCCTGCACCGACCTCTCGTAGGTGATGGCGGCCTGCTCGGTGCGGGCATCCTGGGCGTCGATATCGGCCAGAAGCTTGGGGATGTTCAGCACAGGGATCGACAGGTCCAGGCCGATCGACCACGCCGAGCTGGTGGTCGAGGACGTGGCCCCCGGCGTCAGGAAGCTGGGCGAGATCGCCTTGGTCAGGCCAATACCCGGCGACAGGGTGAAGGTCGGGAACAGCGCCAGCTCGTTGACCTTGAGATTGGCCGAGGCTGAGGCCAGCCGGGCCTGGGATTCGCGGACGTCGGGGCGGCGGGCCAGCAGGGTTCCGGGGATGGCGGCGGGCGCGGGCGGCGCATCGGCCAGTGCGGCAGGAACCGGCAGGCTGGCCAGGGGATCGATCCCGCGCCCGACCAGGATCAGCAGGCTGCGGCGGGCGACCTGAAGCTCGGCCTCCAGGCTGGCGACCTGGGCCTCGGACTGGGCCAGATCCGCGGCGGCGCGGTCGGCGTCGGAGCTCGGCGACAGCCCGCGCGTGGCGCGTGTTCCGGCCAGGTCGGATAGCGACCGGGCGATGCGGGCGCTCTCGCGAGCGTCTTCCAGCTGCACGGCCAGGACGCGAGCCTGAAAATAGGACTGGGCGACATTGGCGGCCAGGGCGGCGCGCGCGCCTTCATAGGCAAAGCGACTGGCGGCCAGATCGTTGTTGACCACCCCCATGGCGGCGCGGCGGCGGCCGATCAGGTCCAGTTCCCAGCTGACGTCGAAACTGGCGCGGTAGCTTTCGCTGTCGCCGCTCTGGGTAAAGCCGCCCGGACCGCTCTGGTCGACGATATCGGTGCTGGTGCGACTGGCTGAGCCGGTCAGCGGCGTGGAGGGAATATAGAGCTGCCGCACCTGGCCCCGGCGCACGGCGCGGGCCTCGTCCAGGCGCGCGGCGGCCAGGCGGGCGTCCTGGCTCTGCTCCAGGGCGGTGTCCACCAGCTGGGTCAGGGCCGGATCGTTGAACACCGTCCACCAGCGGTCCAGCGTCTGGTCGGGCAGGGGAGCCCCGGCTGTGACCTCATAGGCGGCGGGCAAGCGGGTTTCGGCTGTGTGGCGTGGGGCGGTCGCGCAACCGGCCAAGGCCAGTCCCGTCAGGGCCAAGGCCATAGCCGACATGCTCGCGCCCGACCTGAGCCGCGGGCCGGTCTTGCTAGGATTCATCTGCCAGTACTCGGGCGCGCTAGGGAACAATGGGGGAGGCGTCATCGGGCTCAGTCGGTTCGGGACACAGGGGCGGTAGCCCCGAGGCTTGGAGGTAGATATCGACGACTTGGTCCAGAAAGGTCTCGATGGCGCGGCGTTCGGCGGGGTCGAGGTCAGAAATCACGCCGCTCAGGGCATCGAGCATCGGCGCCAGTAGCGCGAAGGCCCGCACCTCCGAAGCCTCCACCGGAACGACGAAGATTTTGCGACGATCGATGGTCTTTCGCTCGCGGGTGACATGGCCGGCGCGCTCCAGACGGTCCACGATCTGGGTGGCGGCAGCGGTCGTCACCTTCAGCTGACTGGCAAGTTGGCTGGGCGTCAGGGTGCGTGCATCGATCAACAGTTCCATCGCCGCCATGTCGGTGACGTTGACCCCCAGGGTTTCGCCGATCTTCTTGCTGATCTCGAGGTTCAGAAACGAGATCGCCTTCAGGCGCTGCATGATCGGGTCGTGCAGCCTGTCGGCATAGGCGGCGCGGGGCGCGCATTCGGACGGTCCTGAATCGCCAATCATGTACGGGGATTATCATTAAGCAACTTAGCAATCAAGGCGCTTAGGGATGTTCCGCCCCCGGACCGACGTTCACTTGCCTTCAGCAGGCGTAGCCGATCGTGGCCGCCTTCCCGGCTCCTGGCCACGACAGGCTTGGCCGGATGAAGGCGGTTCGCGCGTTCACGCGACAGACAGTTGCGTCCCTTGGAAACATACCGCATCATCGAAACAGGCGTTCGGATTCAGGTTCGGGGCCCGCCTTGCGCCGTTGTGTGAGGCAGTAGGCTTGCGTTTTCCGGTATCCGGCTCAGGGAGATCCCAGGCGTGTCGGTTGGGTGCGGTGCATCATCAGGTTTCGAAAATGCTGCGGCGCCAGATTTCGCTCTCGATGGCGTGATTTGGCCAGAGACCTGCCTTGCAAGGCGTCCAGACGACTGAGATCGACCACGGCCCCCTAAAAATAAGCACCAAAAAAGCAAACGAGGGAGGGAAGCATAATGAAAAGAACCGTGTTCCTGCGCGGCGGCTCGTCACTGGCGTTGGCCATCGCCCTAAGCGCCGGGGCGGCTCACGCCCAGACCCGGCCTGACACCACGCCCACTGAGGTCGAGGAAGTCGTCGTCACCGGCTCGTTCATCCGTGGCACGCCTGAGGATGCCGCCCTGCCGGTCGACGTGATCGGCGCCGAAGAGCTGCAGAAGCGAGGCTCTCCCTCCACCGTTGAACTGCTCAAGGCGCTGTCGGTTTCGAACGGCGTGCTGGGCGACACCAACCAGTTCGACAGCCGCGCCCAGGGGTCAGAAGGCTCCGGTTCGGTCAATCTTCGCGGCCTTGGCTCGCAGCGCACCCTGGTGCTGCTGAACGGCCGCCGCCTGGCGATCAACCCGTTCGGCGCCGCCGGCGCCGGCATCGTCGACACCAACATCATCCCCGCCGCCGCCATTGGTCGCCTTGAAGTGCTCAAGGACGGCGCGGCGGCGACCTATGGCTCGGACGCCATCGCCGGCGTCGTCAACTTCATTACCAAGAAGAACTTCAGCGGCCTGGAAGTGGGCGCCGACTACCGGATGATCGACGGCTCGGACGGCGACTACAGCCTCAACGCCACTTTCGGCAAGGTCTGGGACAACGGCAATCTGCTTGTCAGCGCCGGCTGGCAGCACCGCTCCAAGCTCAGCGTCGCCGAGCGCGACTGGGCCAACACGCCCTATCTTGCCAATCCGGAAGCCGGCTATTCTGCGGCGGGCAGCCCCTCGACCTTTATCCCTCTGGCCAGCTCCACAAACGCCATGCGCGATCCGGCCTGCGGCGGTCTCGGCGGCTTCCCGGGCTTCAGCGGCCTGACACCGGTCTGCTACTGGAAATACACGCCCTTCGACAATCTCGTGGAGAAGTCGGACGGCATCCAGGTCTATGGCGAGGTCAATGCCGACCTGTCGGACAAGACCAGGTTCCATGTCGAGGTTCTCTACGCCCACACGGACGTTCCCGACTGGAACACCTCGCCGTCCTATGCGGCGCTAGCCGTTCCAACGGCTGAAGCCTCGGCCATTCCCGGACGCTTCGTCGTGCCGGCCAGCAATCCTGGTCTGCAGGCCTTCATCGCCGCCAATCCCACGGTCAGCCTAACCAGCCTGGTCAATGGAACCCAGTCCACCGCTCCGGGCTCGATCTTCGCCTTTGGCGCGCTCAACGTCGCCAACCGGCCGTTCGGCATCGGCGGCAATCCGGCTTTCGACTACGGCCCGTCGATTGGCTCGCGCAGCTTTGACGCGTTCCGGGTGTCTGGTGACCTGAAGGGCGAATTCGATAACGGAATCGGCTGGGAAATGGCCCTGACCTATTCCCAGCAGATCGGCATTCGGACCGGTTACGACACCCTGGTGAACCGATATGCCCTGGCCCTGCAGGGCCTGGGTGGTCCGACCTGCGACAGCAACTCAAGCCTGCCTGGCATTCAGGGCACGGCCGGGGTCGGCGGTTGCATGTACTTCAACCCCTTCGCCAGCGCGATCCCCAGCAATGCCATCACCGGCGTCGCCAACCCGGCCTACAACTCGTCCCTGGCGATCAACAAGGACCTCGCCAAGTGGTTCTTCCAGAAGCTGTCGACCAAGCAGTCCTCGCGACTGTTCGTTGGTGAGGCGGTGCTGAACGGCAAGACCGCCATCACCCTGGCGGGCGGCGACGTGGCCTGGGCGGCGGGTGTCCAGTATCGCCGCACCTATTTCAAGGCTGACTATAACGACATCAGCAACGCGGCGATCAATCCGTGCGTCAACACGCCCGACTTCGGCGTCACGACCTGCACGGGCTCGCAGCGCAACGGCCCCTTCATGTTCCTGGGCGTGGGCAACGAGGCCGACAACCAGTCTGACGTGATGGCCGCGTTCGGCGAACTGTCGGTGCCGGTGACCGACAGCTTCCAGGTGCAACTGGCGGCCCGCTTCGAGGACTATGGCGGCGCGGTGGGCGACACCTTCAATCCGAAGATCTCGGCGCGCTGGCAGGCCCTGCCCTGGCTGGCCGTGCGCGGTTCAGCCGGCTCTACCTTCCGCGGGCCGCCAGATCCGATCACCACCACCACCTCGGTGACCTCGCTGCAAAGCATCCTGGGCACGTTCCGGGCCGTCGACATCTTCGGCAACCCCAACCTGGATCCGGAAAAGGCCAATACCTACAATGCCGGCCTGCTGTTCAAGGCGGGCAACCTGAAGGCCAGCATCGACTACTTCCAGTTCGACTTCAAAAACCCGATCGTCACCGAACCAGTGGCGGGCATCGTCAACACCCTCTATCCGAACGGCGCCACGGGGGCCAATAACTGCGCGCTCTATCCGACCCTGGCCGCGCGGTTTACCTTCAACGGCGCCTGCGGCCCGCCGACCACGATCGCCCGCCTGAAGACCAACTACATCAACGGCGCAGCGGTGAAGAACTCGGGCTTCGACTTCTCGGTCGACTACCGGTTCGACAACGTCCTGGGCGGGGATCTCTCGGTCGGCGGCAACGCCACCTACATCGCCGAATACAAGGTCGGCGCCACCAGCGTCGAGGGCGTGGTGGTCGAGAAGGCCTTCGACGCTGTCGGCCTGCTGAACTACCAGACCACGGTCGTGCCGATCCCGCAGTGGAAGGGCGACATCCATGGCGAGTGGAGCATGGGGCCGCACAATGTGCGCCTGACGGTCCACTATATCGACTCCTACACCGACCAGCGCACGGCGCCCTTCGCGGCCAACGCCTACAAGGACACCACGGGCGCAGGCGTGCAGATCACCAACGGCAAGACGATCGACGCCCAGGTCCTGACCGATCTGGCCTATCGCGTCTTCCTGCCCTGGGACACCACGCTCACTGCGGCGATCACCAACCTGTTCGACAAGGATCCGTCCTACGCCCGTCTGGACCTCGGCTACGACCCCTTCACCGGGGATCCGCTGGGCCGGACCTACAAGGTGGGTCTGCGCAAGAAGTTCTAGTTCTCGCTGGAGCGATCAAGACGGAAGCGCGCCCTTCGCGGGGCGCGCTTCTTTCGTTTTGGGGGGTGACGGTTAACGCGTGAACACGCCCATCAGCAGCGGACGCGCGAACAGTTCGGCCGCTTCGTCCCGCTCGACCCCAGGCACCCAGGCGCCCAGAGAGGCGGCGGCGTTGAGCATCGAATTGATCATGTGGGCGGCGATCATAGGATCGACGGGTCGGATCGAGCCGTCGGCGATGCCGTCCGAGATCATTGCCGCGAACCGTTCGGAGCCCCGGCCATAGCCCTCGGCCATGTCGTGGCGGATATCGGTGGGCAGGGCGCCCATCGACGAAGCGCGCAGCAGGGGGCCGTGGTCCGACAACTGATAGGCCACCAGGGTCGCGGTGGCGGCGGCCACCTGGTCCCAGGACGATCCCTTGCTGGCGCGGGCGTCGACCTGCGACTTGCGGGTCACGGCGAAGGTGCGCTGGAAGCACTCCACCACCAGGGCGTCCTTGTCCTCGTGGTGGTGGTAGAATGAACCCTTGGTGACATTCAGCGCCGCCGAGATGTCCTCGACCGAGGCGCCGCGATAGCCGCGTTGATTGATCAGCCGGGTAGCGGCGACCAGGAAGGTCTCTCGCCATTCCTGGCCCTCGGACGAGACCGGGGTCGGATCGGGCAGGGCGGTTGGCGTCCAGGCGCGGCCGGGCGCGGCCAGGCCGCCGATCAGGATGTCGTAGATCTTGTCGCGGACGCGTTCATAGTCGTCCGGATCGTAGCGTCGCAGCCAGGTGCCAGACCAGAACACCTGCTCCATCAACAGGTGGGTGCGGGCGTTGCGCTGGCGCTTTTCCAGATGCTCGAAGCCCTCGCCCTCGAAGAAGCCGCGCACGCGGCGGAACAGGTCGTTGAAGGCGTTGGAGACCGACGAGCGCAACGGCTCCTTCAGGGCCTTGATCTCGGTGAAGCTGGTCAGGGGCGTCGCCTCGCCAAGTCGCACGCGCCGGTTCAGATCGAGATACAGATCGATGAAGGTCTTGAGGCGCGAGGGCGGATCGGGCTGGGCCGCCGCCTGGGCGATCATGGCGTCGAACCGCTCCAGGCCGCGCATGAAGCAGGCGGCCGCCAGATCGTCCTTCTTGCGGTAATAGTAGGTGACGCTGGTAGTGATCAGGCCCACGCGGGCGGCGACGTCGGCCAGGGTCATGCCGCGCACGCCCTGACGGTTGAGGATCGCCGTGGCCGCCGCCAGGATGGCTTCCTTCTTGCGCGCATAGCGCGCCGTGGCCACGCCCGCGATCCGTCCATCATCCATACGCAGGACCCCCGAAGCACCGTTTTACGCCGGTTGCTCGACTACTTGATGCAATTTAGGCGCGTCGAGAGGCGGCGCAAAGGCCGCGCCTCGATTATCTCGACAATAACAGGCCTTCGGATCCGGCGTTTTTCAGCTTTGTTGCAGAACGCCGATCGGCTGGGCGCCTTCGACGTCTTCTTGGGCGGCCTTGTTGCTCAGGTCCTTGCCCATCGGTGTTCCCTCGTTTTCAATAACCCTGCGCGGGACGCGTAGAGCGAACATCGCTTCACAAGGTCTCGTCGCCAACAAAGACAACGCCCTCCCTGCGGGGGCGGTCGCAGGGGAGATGTAGAATCGTGAGCACGCCTGAAGCTGTGGGGCTGTCGTCCGAGCGCCTGAAGCGCATCGAGACCTTCATCCAGGAAAAATACATCGACAGCGGCAAGCTGCCCTGCGCCCTGACCCAGGTCTGGCGACGCGGCCAGCTGGCCTATACGTCCGTGCTGGGATCGGCCGATATCGAGCGCGGCAAGCCGCTGAAGGCTGACAGCCTGTTTCGCATCTATTCGATGACCAAGCCCGTCACCAGCGTCGCCTTCATGATGCTGGTCGAGGAGGGCAAGGTCTCGCTCGATGATCCCGTCCATCGCTTCATTCCAGCCTGGCGCGACCTGGGGGTTTTCCAGGCGGGCGTGCTGGGCGCGTTCCAGACCAAGCGTTCGGCCGAGCCGATGCGGATGCTGGACCTGCTGCGCCACACCGCAGGCCTGACCTATGGCTTCCAGCAGCGCACCAATGTCGACGCCGCCTATCGCAAGCTGAAGCTGGACGGCATCGATAGCGAAGGCGGCCTGCAGGAGTTTGTCGACAGGCTGGGCACCGTGCCGCTGGAGTTCAGCCCCGGCGAGGCCTGGAACTATTCGGTGGCCACCGACGTGCTGGGCTATCTGGTCGAGAAGATCTCCGGCCAGCCCTTCGACGCCTTCCTCAAGAGCCGCATTTTCGATCCGCTGAAGATGGTCGACACCAGCTTTTTCGTACCGGAGAGCCAGCGCGCCCGCTTTACCGCCTGCTACGCCCTGACCCCGACGGGCAAGATCGTCCTGCAGGATGATCCGGAAAAGAGCCGCTACCTGACCGACCCCTCGGTCAAGTCGGGCGGCGGCGGCCTGGTCTCGACGGCTGACGACTATATGCGCTTCTGCCGCATGCTGCTGAACGGCGGCGAGCTGGACGGCGCGCGGCTGCTCAGCCCCAAGACCATCAGGCTGATGACCATCAATCACCTGCCGGGCGGCAAGGAACTGACCGCGCTGTCCAAGTCGCTGTTCAGCGAGGCGGTGTTCGAAGGCCTGGGCTTTGGCCTCGGCTTTGCGATGACGGTCGACCAGGCGCGGACCAAGAACATCGGCTCGCACGGCGAATATTTCTGGGGTGGCATGGCTTCGACGGCGTTCTGGATCGATCCGGTCGAGGACCTGGCGGTGGTGTTCATGACCCAGCTGATGCCGTCGACCGCCTACCCCATCCGGCGCGAGTTGCGGACGCTGGTCTATTCGGCGTTCACGGAGTCAGCGGCCTAGCGACAGGCACGAAAGAAAAACGGCGCGGGAGCCGGGCTCCCGCGCCGAAGTGCGCTTTACCTAAGTTCGACGCATTGGCCACAACGCGCCGCGCCCGCGCAAAAACCATGACTTCGAAATTCCGGGACGCTTGCAAGTCGCGTCCCAAGTCCCAGCTCCCACGCGTACGCCCTCCCCCAGCCCGATCGTTCTCATGGCAGTGGGGGTCCGACCGCGTTCAACGCGTCGTCCGCCCCCACGGACAATCTTGGCTGAAATTACTGTTTCGAACTTGTAGTATGTTCACCACGCCGTCAACGCCGGCTGCCCACAATTCGGGCGCCGCTTCGTCAGGCTGGACATCCGCGTCTGGCCGTGCAGGTTTTGTCTTCAAACAACCGTTCAAAAGAGCAGGGGTGGAAACCGCCATGACCGCGATCAACGCCGTCACCGATCTAACTGTCGAAGGCGACATCGGCGTCGTCACGCTGAACTCGCCGCCGGTCAACGCGCTGTCGGCCGCCGTACGCGAGGGGCTTTCGGGCGCCTTCGACGCGGCGATCGCCGATCCGGCCGTCAAGGCCATCGTGCTGATCTGCGAAGGCAAGACCTTCATCGCCGGCGCCGACATCACCGAGTTCGGCAAGGCCATGACCGGCCCGTCCCTGCAGGACGTGCAGAACACCATCGAAAACTCGCCCAAGCCGGTGATCGCCGCGATCCACGGCACGGTGCTGGGTGGCGGCCTGGAAGTGGCCTTGGTGGCGCACTACCGCGTCGCCGTGCCCTCGGCCAAGGGTGGTCTGCCCGAAGTGAACATCGGCTTGCTGCCGGGGGCCGGCGGCACCCAGCGCCTGCCGCGCATCGTCGGCGTCGAGAAGGCGCTGGAGATGGTCACCAGCGGTCAGCACGTGCCGGCCAAGGCCGCTCTTGCGATGGGTCTGTTCGACGAACTGGTCGAGGAGGGGAACCTCCGCGCCGGCGCCATCGCCTACGCCCAGAAGGTGCTGGCCGAGAAGCGGCCCCTGGCCAAGGTTCGCGAGCTGAACGCCAAGGTCGAGGCCGCCCGTGGCAAGCCTGAAATCTTCGAGGCCTTCCGCGCCGCCAACGCCAAGAAGTTCCGTGGCTTCATGGCTCCGGAAAACAACATCAAGTGCATCGAGGCGGCGGTGAACCTGCCCTTCGACGAAGGCCTGAAGGCCGAGCGCAGGCTGTTCATGGAGCTGATGACCGGCAGCCAGTCGGCCGCCCAGCGCCACGTGTTCTTCGCCGAACGTCAGGCCGCCAAGATCCCCGACGTGCCGGACGATACCGCCATCATCCCCGTCAAGAAGGTCGGCGTCATCGGCGCCGGCACCATGGGCGGCGGCATCTCGATGAACTTCCTCAACGCCGGCATCCCGGTGACGATCATCGAGATGAAGCAGGAAAACCTGGATCGCGGCGTCGCGGTGATCCGCAAGAACTACGAGAACACCGCCAAGAAGGGCCGCATCACCCAGGACGACGTCGAAAAGCGCATGGCGCTGCTGACGCCCTCGATGTCGCTGGAAGACCTGGCCGACTGCGACCTGATCATCGAGGCTGTGTTCGAGCTGATGGAGATCAAGAAGGAAGTGTTCGGCAAGCTGGACAAGATCGCCAAGCCCGGCGCGATCCTGGCCTCGAACACCTCGTATCTCGACATCGACGTGATCGCGGCCTCGACCTCGCGGCCGGAAAGCGTGATCGGCCTGCACTTCTTCTCGCCGGCCAATGTCATGCGCCTGCTGGAGATTGTCCGTGGCAAGAAGACCGACAAGTCGGTGATCGCCACCTCGATGCAGATCGGCAAGAAGATCGGCAAGGTCGCGGTGCTGGTCGGCAACTGCCATGGCTTCGTCGGAAACCGCATGCTGGCCCAGCGCCAGCGCGAGGCCCAGAAGCTGATCCTGGAAGGCGCCATGCCCTGGGATGTCGACCGGGTGCTCTACGACTTCGGCCTGCCCATGGGCCCGTTCGCCATGAGCGATCTGGCCGGCCTCGATATCGGCTGGGACGCTGCCAAGACCTCGTCTTCGACCGTGCGCGAAGTGCTGTGCGAGATGGACCGTCGCGGCCAGAAGAACGGCAAGGGCTTCTACGACTACGACGAAAACCGAGTGGCAAAGCCGTCGGCCATCGTCGAGGAAGTGATCCGCGACTTTGCCGAGAAGCGCCAGATCCAGCGCCGCGACATCACCGACCAGGAGATCCTGGAGCGGTGCCTCTACCCCATGGTCAATGAGGGCGCGAAGATCCTCGAAGAGGGCAAGGCCATCCGGGCGTCCGACATCGATACGGTGTGGCTCAACGGTTATGGCTGGCCGGTCTACACCGGCGGCCCGATGTTCTGGGGCGAACTGGTCGGCCTCGACAAGGTGCTGGCCAAGATGAAGGAATTCCACGCCACGCTGGGCGAGGACTTCAAGCCGTCGGCCCTGCTGGAGCGGCTGGTGGCCGAGGGCAAGGGCTTCAAGGACGCCTGATTTGAACCCTTCCCCCTTGATGGGGGAAGGGCAGGGTTGGGGGTGACGCGGCGGTTGGGCTTGCTGGGCCGCGCTTCATCCTGACCCGCTGTCACCCCCATCCCCGACCCTTCCCCCATCGAAGGGGGAAGGGAGAAGAAGAGCCTCCGCCCATGACCACCATCGCCGCCATGATGTCCGCCGACTATGGCGTGATGGGTGACATCCTGCGGCTGCGGGCGCAGGAACACCCCGACCATCCGGCCATCATCATGGAAACCGGCGAGGCGGTGACCTACGCCCAGTTCGACGCCCTGGTCGATCGCGTGGCGGCGGCCCTGCAACGCGACGGGATCGCGCCGGGTGAGGCGGTCGCGGTCTGTGCCCTCTCATCCATCCCCTATACGGCGGTGTTCCTGGGCGGCCTGCGGGCCGGGGCGGCTGTGGCGCCGATCGCGCCGTCCTCGACGCCCGATGCCATAGCCGGCATGGTCGCCGACTGCGGGGCCAAGCTGTTCTTCCTCGACGCCGGCGTGGCCGAGGCCCAGAAGCCCGCCCCGGTTCCGGTGCGCCTGATCGCGCTGGACGGCTCAAACGCGGGCGAGGCGTTCGACGCCTGGCTGGCTCCGGAAGGCGCAAAGCCAGCACCGGTCGAGATCGCGCCCGAAGCGCCGTTCAACATCATCTATTCCAGCGGCACCACCGGCACGCCCAAGGGCATCGTCCAGTCGCACGCCATGCGCTGGAAGCACGTGTTCCGGGGCGACGCGGTCGGTTATGGCCCTACGGCGGTCACGCTGCTGTCGACCCCGCTCTATTCCAACACCACCCTGGTCTGCTTCTTCCCCACCCTGGCGGGCGGCGGCACGGTGGTGCTGATGAAGAAGTTCGACGCCGGCAAATATCTGGAGCTGGCCCAGAAATACCGCATGAGCCACACCATGCTGGTGCCCGTGCAGTACCGCCGGCTGATGGAGCGGCCCGATTTCGACAGCTTTGACCTGTCGACCACCCACCTGAAGTTCTGCACCAGCGCGCCGTTCGCGGCCAACCTCAAGGCCGATGTGCTCAAGCGCTGGCCCGGCGGGCTGGTCGAGTATTTCGGCATGACCGAAGGCGGCGGCACCTGCATCCTGATGTGCCACGAGCACCCGGACAAGCTCCACACAGTGGGCCAGCCGGCGCCGGGCCATGACATCCGGCTGATCGACGAAGACGGCGTGCAGGTCGGGCCCGGCGTGGTCGGCGAGATCGTCGGGCGCTCGGCCGGCATGATGAACGGCTATCACGGCCAGCCGGGCAAGACCGCCGAGGCGACCTGGACCTGTCCCGAGGGGAAACGCTTCATCCGCACCGGCGATGTGGGCCGGTTCGACGAGGAGGGCTTCCTCACGCTGATGGACCGCAAGAAGGACATGATCATCAGCGGCGGCTTCAACATCTATCCCAGCGACCTGGAGGCCGAGATCGTCAAGCACGAGGCCGTTGCCGAGGCCGCCGTGGTCGGCGTGCCGTCCGACGCCTGGGGCGAGACGCCGGTCGCCTTCGTGGCCCTCAAGGCCGGGGTCAGCGCTAGCGCCGACGAGATCAAGACCTTCGTCAACAGTCGGGTGGGCAAGACCCAGCGGGTGGCGGAACTGTACCTGGTCGAGGCTTTGCCGCGCAGCCACATCGGCAAGGTTCTCAAGCGCGAACTGCGCGACTCATGGCAGGCTTCATCGAAAGCCTGAGCTTTTCCCCGCGACGGCGCGCCGCAGTGGGGCGAACGGAATCGGTTGTTACGGTTGCTTAACCATAAGGTGACGCCATAGGGCGGAACCGGTCTCTCGTGGAAGCGCCTACCCCATGCGTCCTTCGCCCGCCGCCACCCCCGTTCCGCAGCCGACCACCGCCAAGAAACGTGCGCCCGCCCTGCCGGTCGATTTCGACGCCGTGACCGAGGCCCTGCGCGCGGCCGGCCATGGTCCGGGCGAGGAGGCGGGCCTGATGTCGCGCTTCTGCCGCCCTGTCGCCGTGCGGGTGCTGTCGGATCATGCGCAGGCCGTCTCCGTCGCCCTGACCGCCCTGGGCGTTCGTCCTGGCGGCTATTGCGTGGTCTCTGCCCTGGCCTGCCCGCAGACCCTGGCCGGCGTTGACGCGGCGGGCCTCAAGCCCTGGCTGGTCGATGTCGACCCGTTCAGCTGGATGTTTGACCCCTCGCACCTGCGCGAGCGCCTGCCCGAGGCCCCCGGTCCGCTGGAAGCCATCCTGCCGGCCGGCGCCCATGGCCGCGCGCCCGATCTGCGCGCCTGGGCCGCCTTTCGCGACGAGACCGGCCTGCCGATCCTGGTCGAGGCCGTCGAGGCCTTCGACGTCATCCAGAGCGCCCCGGTGCCGGTCATTGTCGGCCTGCCCAGCGGCCAGGGCGTGTTCGTCGCCTGCGAGGACGCTACCCCGATCAACGCCATGGACGCCCCGCTGTTCGAAGGCGAGGCGGGCCTGGACCTGTGGCCGCAAAGGCGTCCGCGCCTGGCCACCGCCGCTCAGCGCCTGCGGGTTCTGCTGCTGGACGCGCCGATCGGTTTCCAGCCCGGCTGGGGCATGAGCTGGGTGTCCGAGACCTGCGCCTTCAGCCTGCCCGACGACACCGCCGCCGGCGTGCTGACAAAGCTCGGAGAGGCCGGCGTCGAAGCCATCGGCGCCTCGTTCCGCACCCGTGACATGGACGCCGACGAGACCCCGGTCGCTGACCGCCTGGCGGGTTCGGTGGTCGTGATCCGCATCGATCCGGACCTGGGCCTTGAGGCCCTCGACGATATCGCGGCGGTGCTGCGCAGCGCTGTGGCGGGCTAGTTTGCCGCCGCGTAGGCCTCGACGCCCGCGATCCGCTCGGCCTTTTCCGCCTCGCTAAGGAAGGACCCGGCGAAGCTGTTACGGGCCAGGGTCACCAGCTCGTCGCGGCTCAGGCCCACCGCCGTCGCCGTGGCCATGTAGTTCTCCAGCAGATAGCCGCCGAAATAGGCCGGGTCGTCGGAATTGACCGTGGCCTTCAGGCCCAGGTCCAGCATGCGCTTGAGGGGGTGCTCTTCCAGCGTCTTCACGCCGCACAGCTTCAGGTTCGACAGCGGGCAGACCGTCAGGGTCGTGCCATCGCGCACCAGCCGCGCCGTCAGGGCCTCGTCCTCCAGCGCCCGGTTGCCGTGGTCGATGCGGTCGACCTTCACCAGGTCGATGGCCTCCCAGACATAGGCGGGCGGGCCTTCTTCGCCGGCGTGGGCGACGATCTTCAGGCCCAGGTCGCGGGCCGCCTGGAAGACCCGGGCGAACTTGGCCGGCGGATGGCCGACCTCGGAGCTGTCCAGGCCCACGCCGACGATCTTGGCGATCCAGGGCTTGGCCTGCTCGAGTGTGGCGAAGGCGGCGTCCTCATCCAGATGGCGCAGGAAGCAGAGGATCAGCTTGGAGGTGACGCCCAGCGTCTTTTCGGCCTCGTCCATGCCGGCCAGCAGGCCGTTCATCACCACGTCTAAGGCGATGCCGCGATCGGTGTGGGTCTGGGGGTCGAAGAAGATCTCGGCATGGGTCCCGCCATCGGCCGACAGCCGCCGGAAATAGGCCAGGGCCAGGTCCTTGAAGTCCGCCTCCGTGATCAGCACGCCCGCGCCCTGGTAATAGATGTCCAGGAAGTCCTGCAGATTGGAGAAGGCGTAGGCCGCGCGGATCTCCTCGACCGACTTGTAGGGCAGGGTGATCCCGTTGCGCCTGGCCAGCTCGAACATCAGCTCGGGCTCGAGGCTGCCCTCGATGTGCATGTGCAGCTCGGCCTTGGGCAGGCCGCGAACGAAGGTGGTCAGGCTGGTGTCGGTCATGCAGGTTTATGATCGCACCAGCCGGTGGCGATCAACCATCATCGCGGCGCCGGGCTCGCAAAAGCGACCCGATAAACCCGACAGCCTCGAACCGGACATCGACGCGATAAATCCGGATACGTCCCGATAGACCCCTAAGGTCTCGGCGCCCCCCGCCGGGGCTGGAAATCACGCGGCGATATCGGTTAAGTCGGTCCCGTACTCAAGGTTGTCGCCGCGAAGGTCTCATGACTGTTTCTCAGAAGCTTCTGCCGGGCGTGCCGCTCATCGAATCGATGCTGTTTGCGGCCTCGCTGGACGACATGGGGCTGTCCAGCCGGGAGCGCGACATCGCCCTGCAGCTGAACGAGAAGGGTTTTGCGGTCTTTGACTTCCCCGACGAGGCGCTCGACCAGCGGATCGAGCGGATCATCGCGGCCCTGACGCCGGAATATGATCTGGAGCACTACCGCACCCACGGCGAGGCCCGGAAGGATCAGCGCGTGCAGGACGCCTGGCGCACCAACGAGGATGTGCGCGCCATCGCCGCCAACACGGTCGTGACCGATCTGCTGAGCAGGCTGTACGGCCGCCGCGCCTTCCCGTTCCAGACGCTGAACTTTCCCGTCGGGACCCAGCAGCACATCCATTCAGACTCGATCCACTTCTCGAGCATTCCCGAGCGCTTCATGTGCGGCGTGTGGCTGGCGATGGAGGATATCCATCCCGACGCTGGCCCGCTGGTCTACTATCCGGGCTCTCACAAGTGGCCGATCGTCTATAACGACATGATCGGCAAGGTGATCGGGGCCGGGGCCGACTTCATGGCCCAGAAGCCCTATGAAGACGTCTGGGACGCCATGGTCGAAGCCTCGGGCGCCAAGCCGGAGCTGTTCCAGCCCCAGAAGGGCCAGGCGCTGATCTGGGCCGCCAACCTGCTGCACGGCGGAAGTCGCCAGAACGATCCGACGCGGACGCGCTGGTCGCAGGTGACGCACTACTATTTCGACGACTGCGCCTATTACACGCCGGCTTTCTCCGATCCGCTGATGGGCAATCTGGACCTGCGCCAGATCGTCGACATCACCACCGGCCAGACCGCGCCGAACATCTATGTCGACCGCCCGGTCGAGCAGGTCGAGCGCCGGGCCCCAACCGTCGCGGCGGCGCAGCCCGCGCCGGTTCCCGGCAAGACGCCGCCGGACTTCGATCCGCAACGCTACCTGGCGCTCAATCCCGATGTGGCGGCGGCCCGCGTCGACGCCAGAAAGCACTATCTGCGCTTCGGCATCCGCGAGAACCGTCGCTACAAGTAGCAACCAGGGTTCGGTTGCGGCTTTGCGGGCTAGGCCTCAGGCAGGGGAATGAACTCGTCGTGGTCCAGGTCGGGCAGCTTCATGCGGCCGGCCTTCCAGTCGGCCTTGGCCTGCTCCAGCCGGTCCTTTGACGACGAGACGAAGTTCCATTCCATGAAGCGCGGCCCCACGGGTTCGCCGCCCAGCAGCATGACGGTCGAGGGCTCCAGGGCCTTGAAGACGATGGTCTGGCCCGGCGCGAACACGGCCATCTGCGGGGCGGTCAGTTCGCGGCCGTCCACCTCGACCCGGCCGCTGGCGACATAGGCCGCGCGCTCGGAATACTCGGCGGGCAGGGCGGCGGTGGTTCCGGCCGCCAGCTCCCAGTGCACGTAGAACAGCGGCGAAAAGACCGGCACATTGGTCTTGGCCCCGAAGGCCTCGCCGGCGATCAGCCGCGCCTTCAGGCCGCCGCTTTCGTAGGAGGGCAGGGCGGCGTCGCCTTGGTGGTGGCTGAAGGCGGGATCGACCTCCTCGAATTCCTGGGGCAGGGCGATCCAGGCCTGCATGCCGTCCATCCGGCCGCCCTGACGACGCAGGGTCTCGAAGCGCTCGGAATGGGTGATGCCCGACCCGGCGGTCATCCAGTTGACCTCGCCCGGCTTGATCACCGCCAGCGAGCCGACGCTGTCGCGGTGGGTGATCTCGCCCTGGAACAGATAGGTCAGGGTCGACAGGCCGATATGGGGGTGAGGCCGCACATCGGCGCTCTTGGGAAAGCCCGGCGCGAACTCGGCAGGGCCCATATGGTCGAGAAAGACGAAGGGGCCGACCATGCGGTGGGCGTGGAACGGCAGGATGCGCCCGACCTCGAAATTGCCGATGTCGTGACGGCGGGCTTCGATAACGAGGTCGATCATGGAGGGCTCCGGCCAAGATTGGCGGGAGATTCTCATGAGTTGCGGCGGGCGTCTTGTCGAAAAGCGCCGCTAGTGCGTGACCTTGATCGCCATCACCCGCGCCGCTCCGGGCGCGGCCGTCTTCAGCCCATCGTCGCCGAAATCGGTCCATTGGCTGCGCGCCACGAAGACGAAGTCGTCGCCGCGTATCGCGCCGCTGGTCGGCTCATCGAGGTCGGGCAGGCTGGCGGCCAGGGTCTCGACGCGGGTCAGGCGCTTGCCGTCGGGTGTCGGCCAGAGGCGAAGCAGCCGCTGGGGCGCGACGCCGTTCTGGACGGCGATCAGGGTTTGGCCGGTGCGGGTCAGGCCATCGACGCCCAGCAGGGTGACGTCGGGCGGCGTGGCGACGGGCGTCACCGCGCCGCTGGCGAGGTTGATGACGTGCAGGCCGCTGGAATAGTCGGCGACCAGCAGATGCTTGCCGTCGGCCGCCAGGGCCAGGCCCTGGGGCGAGCCGAGCTCTGGCGATGAGACCAGTCGATCCAGCGCCTTGGCTCCCGGCTCTAGTCGCCAAACCTCGCCGCCCAGCGAGTTTGAGGCATAGACCGCGCCGTCGGGGCCCACGGTCAGGTCGCCCAGCTGGCGCTTGGTCCCGTCAGCGGGCGGTGCGTAGCGGGCCAGGATCTTGCCGGTGTCCAGATCGATCCGCAGCAGGGCGATCGCGTCCAGATCGGCAGCGGCGACGCCCTTGGCCTGGAGCGTGGCGGCGGTCAGGGCCCATAGAATCCGACGCGGCGCATCTATGGCGATACCGAACACGCCCCAGATGTCGTCTGAGGGGGCCGTAAACTCTGAGACCGCGCCGTCCTTGCCGATGGCGACGATCCGTCGGGCGTGGATCTGGCTGACCAGCAGGCGGCCGGCCTTGCTGTCATAGGCGACGCTCTCGGCCAGGACAGGTCCGGCGAAATCCGCGACCGGCTTCAGTGCGCCGATCGGCTGGCGGTTGGCGGCGACCCGTGCGGCGACCGGGGCGTAGTCGGCTCGGTCGGCCAGAGCCTTGAGGAGCGGATCGGCGGGGGCGTTGTGGATCAGGCCCATGGCCGCGTGGCGGGCCAGCAGGGCGACGGCGCCGGCGGGATCGTCGGCGGCCTTCAGGCGGGCCAGCAGCAGGATGGCTCCGGGGTGCGACGGCAGGGTCGTCACCGCCTCGCTGATGCGGGCTTGAGCCGCAGCCATATCGCCAGCCTTGGCGGCGGCCAGGCCCTCAGCGCGCAGGCGGCGGAAGGCGTCCAGCCGTCCTTCGGCCAGGGACGGCGTGGTCAGGGCAAAGGCGAGCGCGCCGACGGCGACGCCCGCGAGCGCCCTAGCCCAGGGGGCTGACATAGGGGCTGACGAGACCCAGCGGTACGGCGGTGGAGTTCTTGACCCCCCGGATGACGATGCGGCTCTCGATGTTGCTGACCAGGCCCAGCGACAGCAGCTTGTCGCGGAGGAACTCATCGAAGGCGCGCATGTCGCGGGTGACGATGCGCATCTCGTAGTCAGCCGAGCCCGTGACGGTCGCGCACTGCACCACCTCGGCCCACTTGCTGACGGCCTGCTCGAACGTGTCGAGGTTCTCCTTGGTGGGCAGCGACAGCTTGACGGTGCAGTAGACCTCGAAGCCCAGGCCCAGCTTCTCGCGGTCCAGAATCGTGACGCGCCGCTGGATGACGCCGGCGTCTTCCAGCCTTTTGATCCGCCGCCAGCACGGGCTGGACGACAATCCGACTCGCTCCGCGATCTCCGCGACAGACAGTCCGGCGTCGTGCTGGATGAGATCGAGGATCTTGGCATCCACGGCGTCGAGTTGTTCGGACAAGAATTCCTCCCCCAGAGGTCGTTTAGCGCGGTGATCATGCCGAAAGCGGCCATGGGTAGGGCACGCCTTGGGCAAACAATTTCCCTGTTTCTATAAGATATTGCTACGCGGGCGAGAAGACCCGGGAGGAATTTTTTTGCCATGAGGCACTCGGAAGTCACTCTAGACGACAAATATCTTCTCGAAGATGGTCGCGCCTTCATCACCGGCGTGCAGGCGCTGATCCGGGTTTTGCTCGATCGCAAGCGCCTGGACCGCAAGGCGGGGTTGAATACGGCGGGCTTTCTCTCCGGCTATCGCGGCTCGCCGCTGGGGGGGCTGGACCAGCAGGCCGCGCGCCTGAGCAAGCTGCTCACCGCCCACGATGTGGTCTTCAAGGAAGGCCTCAACGAGGACCTGGCCGCCACCGCTGTATGGGGCAGCCAGCAGGCCAACCTGTTCCCGGGCGCGACCCATGATGGCGTGTTCGGCATGTGGTACGGCAAGGCGCCCGGCGTCGACCGTACCGGCGACGTCTTCAAGCACGCCAATTTCGCCGGCAGCTTCCCGACCGGCGGCGTGCTGGCCGTGGCGGGCGATGACCATGCCTGCAAAAGCTCGACCCTGCCGTCGCAGTCCGAGTTTGCCTTCCAGGACTTCGAAATGCCGGTGCTGTCGCCGGCCGACGTGCAGGAAGTGCTCGACTACGGCCTGATGGGGATCGCGATGTCGCGGTTCACCGGCCTGTGGACCGGCATGATCGCCCTGGCCGACACCATGGACAGCGGCGTGACCATCGACGTTTCGCTGGACCGCCACCAGATCATCATCCCCGACTTCGCCATGCCGCCCGGCGGTCTGGGCATCCGGCTGAAGGACCAGCCGATGGAGAAGGAGCGCCGCCTCCGCCTCCACAAGATCCCCGCCGCCCTGGCCTTCGCCCGCGCCAACCACATCGACCGCGTGGTGCTGGGCGCCTCGCATGTCCGCGTCGGCAAGGCGCGTCTGGGCATCGTCTGCCAGGGCCAGGCCTACAAGGACGTGCTGGAGGCCTTCACGGCCATGGGCATGACCCTGCAGGAAGCCGCCGACCTGGGCGTGTCGATCTACAAGGTCGGCATGCCCTGGCCGCTGGAGCCCCTGGGCATCCGCGCCTTCGCCGCCGGCCTCGAGACCCTGATGGTCATCGAGCACAAGCGCGGCCTGATCGAGCCCCAGGCCCGGGCCGCGCTCTACGACCTGCCCGCGCAAGCTCGCCCGCGCATCATCGGCAAGACCGACGAGCACCACCATCCGCTGCTGTCGGAACTGGGCTCGCTGTCGGTCGCCGAAATCGCCCTGGCCATCTATGACCGCCTGCCCGACGGGCCGCACATGGAACGGGCCCGCGCCTATCTGGACCGCGTCTCGGCCGCCGGCGTCGCCGCCGTCAGCCTCGCGGCCGACCAGGCCCGCAAGCCGTTCTTCTGCTCGGGTTGCCCGCACAATACCTCGACCAAGCTGCCGGAAGGCTCGCGGGCCCTGGCTGGCATCGGCTGCCACTATATGGCCGGCTTCAACGATCCCTCGACCGACCTCAACACCCACATGGGCGGCGAGGGTCTGACCTGGGTCGGCGCTGCGCCGTTCACCACCGAAAAGCACGTCTTCCAGAACCTGGGCGACGGCACCTACAATCACTCGGGATCCCTGGCGATCCGGGCGGCGATCGCGGCCAAGGCCAACATCACCTACAAGCTGCTGTTCAACGACGCCGTCGCCATGACCGGCGGCCAGAAGGCCGAGAGCGGCTTCACCCCCGCCCAGATCACCCGCCAGCTGGCCTCCGAGGGCGTCACCAAGACGGTCATCGTCGTCGACGAGCTGGAGCGCTATGCCGAGGTCAAGGACCTGGCGCCTGGCGTCGAGGTCTTCCCACGCTCCGAGCTGATGACCGTGCAGAAGATGCTGCGCGACACGGTCGGGACCACGGTGCTGCTCTATGACCAGACCTGCGCCACCGAAAAGCGCCGCCGCCGCAAGCGTGGCACCATGGCCAAGGCCACGCAGCGCGTGTTCATCAACCCGCTGGTCTGCGAAGGCTGCGGCGACTGTTCGGTGAAGTCCAACTGCGTCTCGGTCGAGCCGCTGGACACCGAGTTTGGCCGCAAGCGCAAGATCAACCAGTCCAGCTGCAATCAGGACTATTCCTGCGTCGAGGGCTTCTGCCCTTCGTTCATCACCCTGGAAGGGGCCGAGGGCGCGCAGTCGAAAAAGGCGCCCGCCGCCCTGACGGCCGACTCGACGCCGCTGCCGGAATTCGAACCGCTGACCGGCGTGCGCAAGATCCTGTTCACCGGCGTGGGCGGCACCGGCGTCACCACCGTCGCCTCGATCCTGGCCATGGCCGCCCATATCGACGGGCGCTCGGGCAGCGTCGTGGACATGACCGGTCTGGCCCAGAAGGGCGGCTCGGTGTTCAGCCACGTCAAGATCGGCGAGACCGAAGACACCGTGGTCGGCGGCCGCGTGCCGGCCGCCAGCACCGATGTGCTGATCGCCTGCGATTTGCTGGTGGCCGCCTCGCCCGAGGGCCTGTCGCTCTACGCCAAGGACCGCACCGCCGCCTTCGGCAACAGCGATTTCGCGCCCACGGCCGACTTCGTCACCAGCCGCGACGTCAAGTTCGACAGCGGCGCCATGGCCCGCCGGGTCAAGGCGGCGTCAAAGAGCTTCGACGCCTGCCCGGCCCAGCACCTGGCCGAAAGCCAGTTCGGCGACGCCATCTTTGCCAACATGATCATGGTCGGCTTTGCCTGGCAGCGCGGCGTGATTCCGGTCTCCAGCCGTGCCCTCTACCGGGCCATCAAGCTGAACGGGGTCGAGGCCGACGCCAACCTGCAGGCCTTCGAGCTGGGTCGCCGCATCGCTCACGATCCCACGGCCGCCGGCCCCAAGGTCGACGCTGTGGCCACGCCTGAAACGATGTCGCTGGACGACCTTATCGCCAAGCGCACCATCGAGCTGACCGGCTATCAGAACGCCGCCTATGCGGAACGCTACGCCACCAAGGTCGCCAAGGTGCGCTTGGCCGAGGTCGCGGTCAGCGGCGACGAAAGCGCCCTGCCGCTGACCCGCGCGGCGGCGGTCAATCTCTACAAGCTGATGGCCTACAAGGACGAATACGAGGTCGCCCGTCTGTATACGGATGGTCGCTTCGCGGCCGAACTGGCCGGGACGTTCAAGGGCGGCAAGGCCAGGGTCTGGCTGGCTCCGCCCATCATCGGCGCCAAGGGTCCGGACGGCAAGCCGAAGAAGATCGCCTTCGGCGGCTGGATGCTCGACTACGCCTTCCCGCTGATGGCGAAGATGAAGGGCCTGCGCGGCGGTTCGTTCGACATCTTCGGCAAGACCGAAGAGCGCCGGATGGAACGCGGCCTGATGGCGGACTACGCGGTCACGCTGGACCGCCTGTCAGCCGGCTTGCGGCCCGAGAGCCTGCCGCTGGCGGTGAAGATCGCCGAAATCCCGCAGGCCATCCGCGGCTATGGCCACGTCAAGGAGGCGTCGGTGGTCACGGCCAAGGCGGCCGAGGCCAAGCTGTGGGAGCAGTGGGCGGGGTGAGATGTGGTGCGGCGGCGGGTTCGTGGTAAGTTGAGGCCATGACCAGACCGCTCGATCCCCCCCACGTCACGGTGCAGCTTTCTGCCGAGGACGCCGCCGATCTGCAGGCCCGGGTGGAGCGGGGCGAGTTCGCGTCGCTCGACGAAGGCGTCGCCGCCGAACTAGCCGAGCTCAACTATCGCCGCGCCGCCGAGATCGTCGGGGGTTCCGAGCAGCTTGAAGCCCTGCTGGACGAGCTGGACTTCGACCTGGTCGATCCCGAAGAACCGGTGGCCGGCAACATCTCGCTGACTCAGATGCTGACCAACCTGAAGGCGCAGGCCAAGGCCGCCGACGAGTGAGCGAAGCTTTCGATTTCGATGCTGTCGTCGTCGGCGCCGGCGCCGTGGGCCTGGCCTGCGGCTATGCGCTGGCCAAGCGCGGCCTGATCGTCGCGGTGCTGGAAGAGCAGGGCCACATCGGCCAGGGCGTGTCGTCGCGCAATTCCGAGGTGGTTCACGGCGGGCTCTATTACGCCACCGGTTCGCTGAAGGCGCGGCTGTGCGTGCAGGGGCGACGCTTGCTCTACACGTTCCTCGACCGGCACAACGTCTCCTACAAGAAGTGCGGCAAGCTGGTGGTCGCCACCAATCAGGAAGAGGTCGCGCGCCTCGTCGACATCTGGGCCCAGGCGCTGGCCAATGATGTCGAGGGCATGGCGCGCCTGACCGGCGAGCAGGCCCGGGCGCTGGAACCCGGCCTCAACGCTCACGCGGCTCTGCTGTCGCCCGAGAGCGGCGTGTTCGACAGTCATGGCTATATGCTGGCCCTGCAGGGCGAGATCGAGGCGGCCGGCGGAGCGGTGGTGAGCGCCACGCCGTTCGAGGGCGCGGAAGCGCTGGAGGGCGGCGGCTTTTCGGTGCGGGCCGGCGGGGCCGAGCCCACCACCCTGACCTGCCGCCTGCTGGTCACCGCGCCGGGGCTGTCGGCCCAGGCCGTGGCAGGGCGGATCGAGGGCTATCCCGCCGATCGCATTCCCGCTGGCCACTTCGGCAAGGGCGTCTATTTCCGCCTGACCTGCAAGGCGCCGTTCCAGCGGCTGATCTATCCGCCGCCGATCCCTGGCGCCCTGGGCACCCACTATCGCAACGACCTGGGCGGCCAGGCGGTGTTCGGCCCCGATCTGGAATTTGTGCCGGAGCCGGACTATTCGGTCGACCCGGCCCGGGCCGAGGTCTTCGCCGCCTATATCCGCAAGTTCTGGCCGGGCCTGCCCGACGGCGCCCTGACGCCAGACTATGCCGGCGTGCGCCCCAAGCTGCATGGCGCGGGCGAGCCGCAGCCGGACTTCCAGCTGCGCGGCCAGGACGACCATGGTCTTGAGGGGTTGATGGCGCTGTTTGGCATCGAGAGCCCGGGCCTGACCAGCTCGCTGGCCATCGGCGAAGAGGTCGCGGCCCGGCTGCTGGATTAGGCCGGCCAGGCGGCGCCCGCCGCCGCAGGCTCTAGATTGACACGCTCGACCCGCCCGCAGATGGTCCGCGCGCCTCGCCTTGTCGGAGACCAGCCTTGACCAACATCCTGCACGCCATGCTGGGCAAGGGGCTGGGCGGTCTGGAGCGCGTGTTCCTCGATTATCAGCCGATCCTCGAGGCCTATGCCGCCAAGCATGGCGGAACCTGCACGGGCGTGGTGCGCCGGGGCGGGGCGGTCAGCGGAGCCGAGGCCCTGCGCTCGCCGCCGCTGGAGGTGATGCCCGCCTTTACCGACTGGGATCCCTGGACCGTGGGCGCCGCCCGGCGATGGGTCGAGACGGTTCACCCGGGCCTGATCCTCAGCCATGGCCAGCGCCCGGCGCGGCTGTTTGGCCGAGTGGCGCCGGCGGGCGTGGTGCAGGTGATCTGCGTGCACAAGCCGGTCTTCGATGTGATCGAAGGCGCCCACTATATCTGCGTCGGACGCCACCTGGCCGAGCTTGCCGTGGCGCGCGGCGTGCCCCCGGCGCGGGCGCACTTCGTGCCCAACGCCGTAGCCGAGCCGACGGCCCAGGCCGATCCCTTCGCGGCGCCGGGCACGGCGATCCGGGTGGTGGCCGCCGGCCGACTGCATCCCAAGAAGGGCTTCGACAGCCTGATCCGCGCCATCGGCCTGCTGCGCGCCCGCGGCCTGGACGTGGTGTGCGACATCGCCGGCGAGGGCGAGGAGCGCGCCCCTCTGGAGCGCCTGATCGCCGAACTGGACCTGGGCGCCGCCGTCAGCCTGATTGGCTGGACGGCCGACGTCTCGGGCTTCCTGGCCATGGGCGACCTGTTCGCCTTTCCGTCGCATCAGGAGGGTTTCCCTCTGGCCCTGCTGGAGGCCATGGCCGTGGCCCTGCCGGTGGTGTCGTCGGCCATCGACGGCCCGGTCGAGATGGTGGTTGACGGCGAAACCGGTCGCCTCGTGCCGCCCGATGATCCCATGGCCTTGGCCGACGCCCTGGCCGACCTGATCGCCACGCCCGACCTCGCCCGCGCCATGGGTCAGGCCGCCCGCCAGACCGTGCTGCGCGACTACGGCTCGGCCAGCCTGGCGCGGCGTCTTGAAGCGGTCCTTGATCGGATGCTTGAGCCTTCCCGGGACGGGGCTTCCCGTCCCGGATAAGAAGGCTCTTTTCTAGGTGGAAGCGCGATCCGGCGCCGGACCGGCGGCCACTTCGGCGGATCGCGCTTGCGGGCTTGATGCCTTGGCCGCGAGAGCGTATGACGCCGCTCCGTTCTGGAACGGTTGGGTAGCTCAGATGGTTAGAGCGGTGGATTCATAACCCACAGGTCGGCGGTTCGATCCCGCCTCCAACCACCAGGACGGTCAGGACGAAAGCGCGGCAATGCCCCGCTGTACGCCAGGCCTGGCTTCCATGGCCGCAAACCAGCGCGCGACGTTTGGCGCCGCGTCGAGGCTAACCTCGGCAAAGCTGCGCCGCCAGATCCAGCCAAAGTGCGCGATGTCGGCAATCGAGATGTCGTCGCCCGCCAGCCATTCTGCCTCAGCCAGACGACCGTCCAGCACCTGAACGTGCCGGGCCGCTTCTCCGCTAAAGCGCGCAATGGCAAAGTCGATTTTCTCGGGCGCGAGTTTCAGGAAATAGCCGGCTTGGCCAAACATGGGCCCCAGGCCGGCAACCTGGAAAAACAGCCACTCCAGGCAGCGCATTCGGGCGGTGGGCTCGGTCGGGATGAAGCCGCCGAATTTCTCGGCCAGATAGATCAGGATCGCACCGGACTCGGTGAGCGTGACAGAGTGCCCGCCGGCACCGTCTGTATCGACGATCACCGGGATGCGGCCATTAGGGTTCAGGGCCAGGAACTCTGGTGTCGATTGTTCGCCCTGCTTGACGTTGACCAACCGGAGTTCATAGGGCGCGCCCAGTTCTTCCAGGAGGATGGGAATCTTGACGCCGTTCGGGGTCGCGAAGGTGTGAAGCTGGATCATGACGCAAGACCTTTCCAGTTGGGAAACCTGATGACGTTGAGACCAACGAGCAGTCCGAGCATGACGACGGCAGCCCCGACGATCTGAAGCCCGGTCGGGATTTCGCCGGTGACCGGGACGCCGATAAGCATGGCCAGTCCCGGGACGAGGGCCGTGAAAAGAGTCGCGCGAGCCGGTCCGAGAAGCGCGACAGCCCGCCCATAGGCCAGCACTGCGAGCACGCCGGAGAAGACACCCTGAACGACGACCTGAGTCATCAAGGTGGCGGGTGCGACCTGGCCGAGACGTTCAAGTCCTCCCGACAAAAGGTAGGCCGGCACGGCCGCGGCTGCGGACAGCACTGACACCGCAGCGGTTGCCTGGAGCGCGCTGACCGACCATCGGCGGATCAGCACGGTGAAGATCGCCCAAAGCCCGCCGGCGGCCACGAACAGCAGGTCACCGCGCCAGGCGCCGCGATCGGCATCACCGCCACCCGTCACGGCGATCACGCCAAGGCCGACAGCGACGAGCGCCACGGAGGCGATCTGCGGGCGGCTCGGACGGGATCCCAGAGCCCACCAGGCCAGTGGCAGACTCAGCATGGTGATCGCGCCCGGCTGGATCACGACACCATGGGACAGGGGCGCATGGACATAGCCGCCCACCCCGGCTGCGATGAACAGCGGACCGGCAACCAGAGCGAGGATCGCCCCGCGCCTCCAGCCGACCCCGCCCAGGTCGCGCAAGCCGGCCTTGACCAGGAACGGCAGCATGATCGCTCCCGCGGTCGCAAAACGCAGGAAGACAAAGTCTGCGGGGCCGAGCCCCGTCTTCACGCCGAGCCGGGCGAAGGCCAGATACCCGGCCCACATCAGGGCCGCTGCGAGCCCAAACCCGGCGCCCGCGAGCAAACCTCGACCCAGCCGGGGCCCGGACGCGGGGGCTGCCGCGGTCATGCCGCCTTCGACCCGGCGAGGCGCTCAAGCGTCGGGAAAAGGTCCGAAGGATCGGGACGCTGTGTATAGTCGGGATTGACCTCGCAATAGGCGATCACGCCGTCGGGGGCGATGACGTAGCGGGCCGGCATTGGCAGGGTCCAGGCCGGATCTGCGTTGAAGGACGGCAGATCGTTCTTGAGGCTCTTGTAGAGCGCCACCAGATCGTCCGGGAGCGCAAAGCGCAGGCCGAAGGCGTCGGCGACCGCGCCGCCGACATCGCTCAGGATCGGAAAGTCGAGACCGTTCTGGCGAACAGACTTGCGGCTGTTCACCTCGGTTTGCGGCGACAAGGCCACGATTTTGGCCCCGAGCGCGCGGATGTAGCCGCGCGCGGCCTGAAGGGCTTCCAGCTCCATATTGCAGTAGGGGCACCAGACCCCGCGGTAGAAGGTGACCACCAGGGGGCCCTGGGCGAGCAGATCCACGGAGCGCACGGCCCTGCCGTCGGGATCATTCAGGGTGAACTCTGGCGCGAGCTCGCCGGCCCGACGGGCGCGCCCCGCCTGGCCAGAGGCGATCAACTCCGCCGTGGCCCGTTGCATGGTGGCGATGGCGGTGGGCGAGACATTGTAGGGCGGCTTTCCAGCCTGGAATTTGGTCTTGAAGGCGTCGAGACGGACCTGGAGTGACATGACGGTGTCCTTGCGGCTGGAAAACTTGGCGGGCGCGCTCAGTCGCCGCCTCGCCCGCGCGACTTGGGCGTGCGAGGCGGCGAAGGGCCGGCGGCCGGCCGGCGGCGGCCGGGGATCAGGCGGCGACGACGCGACGCGACGGGTGTTCCCACACCGTGTTGGCCATGAAGGGATCCAGCGGCGTTTCGGCGATGTGGTTGGTGTAGTTGCTCATCAGCTTGACCGCCGCGCCGAGAATGACTTCCAGCACCTGCTGACGATCAAAGCCGGCAGCGAGGAAGGCCTCGGTTTCGGCGTCGGAGACAAAGCCGCGGTTTGCGACAACCTGGCCGGTAAAGCGGTGAAGCGCCTGCAGACGGCTGTCATCGATCACGCCACCGTCGCGGATAGCGGCAATGGCCTGGTCGGAAAGGCCCACCATCTTCGCCAGGACCGAATGCCCGGCCATGCAGTAGCGGCATTCATTTTCGTAGTTGGAGGTCAAATAGACGACCTGACGCTCAGCGGGCGTGAAGCTCGACTCGTCGAAGATCGACCAGAGCGTCGTGTAGCCCTTCAGGGCGGCGGGGCTCTCGGCGAGGATGGCATAGAGGTTGGGAACCGCGCCGTAGGCCTTCTTGCCGGCGGCCAGCATCGGACGGGCTGCCTCGGGGGCGGTCTCGGGGGTATGAAGCTCGAAGGCGATGGACATGATGGGCTCCTCTGGAATGACGCGGCGGCGGCCAATCCGTCGTCCTGAGGAGAAACTGGGCTATATGCTCGGTGGGGGGTATCTTCTACCTTCGGATATGATTTATCCTTCTGGCAAATGACTGACCGCCTTCAAGAGCTGAGCGTTTTTGTCCGCGTCGCCGAGACCGGCAGCTTTTCGCGTACGGCTCGCGAGATGGGCCTCTCCCAACCGTCCGTCAGCCGCATTGTCTCGGGCCTGGAGGCCCGGCTTGGCGTGTCCCTCCTGCTCCGCAGCACAAGGCGGATCAACCTGACGGAGCCGGGGCTGGATCTGCTCGACCGCGCCCGCCGGATCATGGCCGACGTCGAAGACGCCGAAGCCGCCGCTCGGGGTGCGGAAGGCCTTCGTGGCCTCCTGCGCGTCGCTCTCCCGGTGGCCTACGGCGTGCGCGAGGTCATCCCGCGTCTGCCGCGCTTCATGAACGCCCACCCCGATCTGAAGATCGAACTGCTGATGGCCGATCGACTCGAGGACCTGGTGGCCGAAGGGATCGATGTGGCCATTCGCCTTGGCAAACTCGCGGACTCGGCTCTGAAGGTGCGCAAGATCGCCAGTGCACCGAGAATGGCCATCGCGTCCCCCGGCTATATCGCCCGTCGGGGCGCGCCCGAGACTCCTGGTGATCTGGCGGGGCACGATCTCATCCTTGGTCCTGGTCCAGCGCGCCAGAGCTGGAACTTCCTGCGCGAGACCTCGACAGTCTCGGTGGCTGTTGAAAGCCGGCTTCAGACCGGGTCGGCCGAGGGCGTCATTGCTGCGGCTCGGGCCGGGATGGGCGTGGCGCTCGCCTCGTTGTGGATGTGTCGGGCAGAAATCGCTTCAGGCGATCTCGTGCCGGTGCTTGTCGCCTTCAAACTTGAGCCGATAGAGGCCAATGCTGTTTTTCCAGCGGGCCGCAATCCATCGCGAAAGGCCCGCGCCTTCGCCGATTTCCTTTGCAACTCGGAGATGGCGTTGCCCATCGACAGCCCGCGCCAGGGACATGAATCGGCTGCGTAACCGGCGGAACGTCCGGGAAAAACACTCGAAGCCTTTCCTCCGGACATGGCGGGGATCAGGTCTGACTGGAGCCTGCGGCGGAGTGGAGAACCGGTCCAGAAAGCAGATAGTCTACGTCGCCGCCGCTGGACAGCTCCTGCGACTGCTGCAGAAGATCGCCCAGTTCGTGGGCCATGCCGCAAAACGGGAAAACTCCAGCTCACGCCGGTCCAGTTTTCAGGAACAGGTCACTGACCTAGCCAAAGAGCGCGTCAATTTCACTTTGAAGCACATCCGGACCGTTAAGCGCCGGGCCACGGATGACCTGCTCGCGGCAAAGTCGCTCGGCGGCTGTCTCCGCAACAACGGTATCCATTACGTCAGTGCAAGCTGCGACGCTGTTGAGCCGAGCTTCCAGCGTGCACAAAAGGTCCAGAACCTTGCTCAGACGCTGGCCGATCAGGTCGTGAAAACCACAGGCTTCCAATATGGCTATGGCATGGACTTGAACATCGTTCGCCGCGCCGCCTGGTGCGGCGAGAAGGGTCTCTGCAGACGTCAGGATACGACCAATCCCATCGTCGGCCTCCCGACGCATGGCGACAATCTCGGCTCGCGCAGCGGGCAAGCGTTCAGCGCCCATCTGATGCGGAGCCAGGCCGCCGACAACCGCGCGGAGCGCCGCCAGGTTTCGATGCAGGGACACGATCTCGCTGGATGCCGGTTGGTCATCGCTCGCGGCAACGAGGCGGTCAGGCTTTGGGTAATTGGACGAGGTCACCGATGGATCAACTCCTTAGCTACGAGATAGCCTGAAGAACCTCAGAACTCCCCGAAGATCGTCGACATCTTCTGCTTCAACGTCTCGGCGTTGAACGGCTTGACGATGTAGTTGTTGGCTCCGGCTTGCTTGGCTGCGACGACGTTCTCTGTCTTGCTCTCGGCGGTGATCATAATGAACGGCATGCGGCTCAGAGCGGCATCCCCGCGCACTGACTTGAGCAGATCGTAGCCCGTCATCGGCTCCATGTTCCAGTCCGAGATCACCAGGCCGTAGGATTTGCTCTTGAGCTTGCCCAGGGCCTCTTCGCCGCTGGCCGCTTCGTCGAGATTGTCAAAACCAAGCTGTCGCAGCAGGCTATGAACGATCCTTATCGTGGTCTTGTAATCATCGACAACAAGGATAGGCATCGAAGCGTTGGCCACCATTTTGTCCTCCAAATAACCATTTTCTCGACCAGAACATACGTCTGTAAAAATATGCTTGTGATCATGGATGTGTCATCTTGTCGCACCCAAGATAGGCGTCCAGTTGATTTCTGGGTCAGCTGAATGTGGAACAGAAAGGGCATATTGATTTTCAGAGCCAAGACAAGATCGAAATTGTCCTGTGGCATTGTGTCTACAACATTTGCCGAGGGGCATTTCGTAACAGACAATTAACCAACCAAGACCAGCTTCGACGTCTAAATTCCCGGCTAGGAACGGACCGATGGCTAGCAACGACATGATCGACCAGCGTCTCGACTTTCTTGGCATTGATCGCGACGCGCGCAGCGCCCTGCGATCGGCCAGCGGCTTTGTCGCCAAGGAATTGCCCGGCGTTCTTGACAAGTTCTATAACAAGGTCCGCGCGACCCCGGACGTTCGCCGCTTCTTCAGCGGTGATGGCCAGATGGATGGCGCCAAGTCCGCACAGTTGCGCCATTGGGCGTCTATCGTTTCGGGCAATTTCGACCAGCAGTACATCGACAGCGTCCGCAAGATCGGCCACGTCCATGCGCGGATCGGCCTGGAGCCTCGCTGGTACATCGGCGGCTATGCCCAGCTGATGGAAGGCCTGATGCGGAAGATGATCGCCGAAGCCTTTGACGGCGGCGTCCTCAAGATGGGCCGTCGCAAGGGCGGCAAGGAACTGGCCGACCAGATGACCGCCATCATGAAGGCGGTTCTGCTCGATATGGACTACTCGATTTCGATCTATCTGGAGGCCATCGAAGAGCAAAAGCAGCGCGCGATGACCGATATGGCGGACCGGTTTGAGGCGAGTGTCGGAAAGATCGTGGGCAGCGTCGCTGACCAGGCCCAGGAGCTGGAATCGACCGCCCGGACCATGGCCGCCACAGCGACGCGCACCAGCGAGCAATCGACGACTGTCGCCGCCGCTGCAGAGGAGGCTACCGCAAACGTCGCCATCGTCGCATCGTCATCGGGCGAGATGGGCAAGTCGGTCGCGGAGATCGCCCTGCAGGTCAATCACTCCACGACAATAGCCGGGGATGCCGTGCTGCGCGCCAAGGCAACCAGTGAAACCATTGATCGCATGTCGCGCTCGGCGGAGAAAATCGGTGAGGTGGTGCGACTGATCAGCGATATCGCCGGCCAGACCAATTTGCTGGCTCTGAATGCGACCATCGAAAGCGCCAGGGCCGGCGAAGCGGGCCGCGGCTTTGCCGTCGTCGCCGCCGAGGTCAAGAGCCTGGCGACCCAGACGGCGAAGGCCACTGAAGATATCGCCAGCCAGATCAACGAGATTCAGCAGATCACCGGGGATACCGTGATCGCGATTGCCAATATCCAACGCACGATCGACGACATGAATACGGTCTCCGTGGCGATCAACGCGGCCGTAGAGGAGCAGTCGGCGGCCACCCGCGAGATCGCTCGCAATACCCATGAAGCGGCAAACGGCACACAGGACGTATCGCGCAATATCGCCGAAGTCTTGTCCGGAGCCAATGCAACCGGGATCGCGTCCCAACAAGTGGTTATGGCATCCCAGGAACTGGGAAGGCAGGCTTCAACACTGCGAGATGAGGTCGAGTCGTTCCTGCGCTCCGTTCGCGCCGCCTAGTCATCTTCATCGCAACTCGTAAAGCCCGTTAGGCGCCGCCATGGATGACCTGATTTCCGATTTCCTGACCGAGGCCAATGAGAGCCTTGAGGTGATTGACGTCGAACTTGTCAGTTTCGAAGCGCATCCGAACGACCGGGCGGCGCTCGATAAGATCTTTCGACTCGTCCACACGTTGAAAGGCACCTGTGGCTTTCTCGGCCTTGGTCGGTTGGAAGCCCTGGCGCACGCCGGCGAGACCCTGCTGGGGCGTTTTCGGGACGGCAAGCTGGAGGTCAGCGCCGAGGCTGTGACCCTGGTCCTGAAATCGATCGACCGCATCAAGCTGGTGATCGACGGCCTGGGCGCGACAAAGGCTGAACCGGCCGGTGATGATAGCGACCTGATCGCCGCCCTGGAAACGATGGCGATGAGCGCGCCCTCGCCAAAGGCGCCGACGCCCGCGCCGATCGAGCAGGTCGAGGGCTTTGACCCCGATCTGGGGCGCGCGCTGCGCCCGGGTGAAGTCTCGACGGCCGATCTCGAGGCGGCCTTTGCAGCGGCGGAGGGGCCGGCGGAGTTCGCCTATACGGCGCCTCCTGAGCCGGCGCATCCTGAGCCGGCGGTCGCCGAAGCACGCCCGGCGGATGCGACCGAAGAGGTCGCCCCGATCGCGTCAGCCCAATCCATCAGGGTCGGGGTGGATGTACTCGAAGACATGATGACCCTGGTCTCCGAGCTGGTCCTGACCCGAAACCAACTCCTGCAGATCAATCGCGGCCGGACCGACGACAGCTTCTCGCCGCCGCTGCAGCGGCTTTCGACCATCACCGGCGAGCTACAAGACAGCGTCATGAAGACGCGAATGCAGCCGATCGGCCAGGCCTGGAAGAAGCTGCCGCGGATCATCCGCGACCTGGCCAACGAGCTGAACAAGAAAATCGACCTGGTCCTCGACGGAGAAGGCACGGAACTGGACCGTCAGGTCCTTGAACAGATCCGCGATCCGCTGACCCATATGGTCCGCAACTCTGCCGATCACGGCCTGGAAGGACCCGACGAACGGCGGGCGGCAGGAAAGCCCGAAACGGGCCAGATCCAGCTGTCAGCCTATCATGAGGGCGGCTCGGTCGTGATCCGCCTGCGCGATGACGGCCGCGGTCTGGACACCGTCAGGATCCGCGAAAAGGCTATCGAAAAAGGCCTGCTGAGCCGCAGTGAGGCGGAGGCGCTGAGCGAGGCCCAGATCCATCGCCTGATCTTCGCCGCCGGCTTCTCGACCGCTGCGGCTGTGACCAATGTATCTGGTCGCGGCGTCGGCATGGACGTGGTGCGCAGCAATATCGAGCAGATCGGCGGACAGATCGACCTTCAGTCGACCTTCGGCGCCGGCTGCACCGTGACCATCAAGATTCCCCTGACCCTGGCCATCATCTCGGCTCTGGTCGTCGGGGCCGGCGGCGAGCGGTTTGCCGTGCCGCAAGGCTCGGTCCTGGAGTTGATCAAGATCGGCGAGGGCGCCGAGCATCGTACCGAGATCATCGAACAGGTGCGGATGGTCCGGCTGCGCGAGGAACTTGTGCCGTTGATCGATCTGAGCGGCGAACTGGTTCTGACCCAGGCGAGCCAGCCCAGTTTCGTTATGATCATGAAGGTCGGCGCTCATCGTTTCGGCGTCATGGTCAATGAGGTGATCGACACCGAGGAGATCGTCGTAAAGCCGCTAGCCACCGTGCTGCGCGGCATCTCGGTCTTCTCTGGCGCCACGCTGCTCGGCGACGGCTCGGTCGTGCTGATCATCGAGCCCAATGGACTTTCCCAGCGTGCAGGCAAGATGCCGGTGGCGGCGCAGCGCGCCATCGACGCCGCAGCCCACAGCGCGGTCGACGCCGAGGTCCAACGAAAGAGCATGCTGCTGGTCCGGGTCGGATCCGGGGCGTTGAAGGCGGTCGAACTTGGTCAGATCACCCGCCTCGAACACATCCCTGTCGAACAGGTGCAGCTCATCGGCTCTCGGGCGGCGCTGCATTATCGCGGGAAGTTGATGCCCGTTTTGTGCATCGATGAAGATCAGACCCTCAAGACCGATGGGGTCCAACCCCTGCTGGTGGTTACCGGCATGTTGTACGCCATGGGCCTGGCGGTCGATCAGATCGTCGATGTCGTTGAGACGGCTGTGACCATCGAACTGAGCCCGACCAAGACCGGCATTGTCGGTACGGCTCTGATCAACGGCCGGGCGACAGAGATCATCGATCTTGACCATTTCATGATCATGGCCCTGGCCGAGCATGCGCGATCGGCTCCGGCCGATCAGTCGGCCGAACAGACCCGGGAGGCGGCATGAGTGTTCGCGATTACGTGACTGTCCGTGTGGCGGGCCACCTTTTCGGAATAGAGGCGCTGGCCATCCAGGATGTCTTCTATCCGCGCAACATCACGCCGGTGCCCCTGGCGGCGCCCGAGATCCTCGGCGTCCTCAATCTGCGAGGCCGGATCGTGACAGCGGTCTGCGCGCGTCGCAGGCTAGGGCTGAAGCCGCGCGACCCAGGCGAACCGGAGTCCAAGGCGATCGGGATCGAAGTCGGCGGCGACAACTATGGCCTGATCGTTGACCAGGTCGAATCCGTCGTGAAGCTTGATTCCGACGAAATGATCGCACCGCCTGACAACTTGCCGCCCCGCTGGGCGGAAATCATTCCCGGCGTGTTTCGGCTGCCCGATAGTTTGCTGGTGATTTTCGACGCACCCCGTCTTTTGACAGCGGGACTGCTGTTGGGTGTCGCGGCATGACCCGGTTTCTGGTTGTCGATGACAGCGCGGTGATCCGCAAGGTGGCCCGGCGAATGCTTGAGCCCCTCGGCTATAGCGTGGACGAAGCGGCGGACGGTGTCGACGCCATGAGCGCTTGTCTCAGCAGCATGCCGGACGCTGTGCTGCTGGACTGGAACATGCCCAACATGGACGGTCTGACCTTCCTGGAAAACCTGCGCGCCGCGCCGGGCGGAGCCGGCCCAAAGGTGCTTTTCTGCACCACCGAGAGCGACTTCGCGCACATTGCTGCGGCGATGGAAAAGGGCGCCGACGAGTATCTTTTCAAGCCTTTTGATCAGGCGACCCTCGAGAGCAAACTGGCCATTACCGGGATCACGCCGTGATGGTTGCGCCTGCGTCCGCAGCCTCCCGAGCCGATCGTGTTCGCGTGATGATCGTCGACGATTCCGCCGTTGTGCGCGGGATGGTCTCGCGCTGGCTTGATGAGCGTGCAGACATCGAGGTCGTCGCCCTGGCGGTAGACGGCTTTCAGGCCCTCAAGAAGCTTGAGGAACACGAGATCGATGTCTGTCTTCTGGATATCGAGATGCCCAACATGTCTGGGCTTGAGGCGCTACCCAAGTTGCTGGCCTTGCGCCCGCGACTGAAGGTGATCATGGCGTCGACCTTGTCCGAACGCGGGGCCGAAATCACGTTGCGGGCGCTCAGCCTGGGGGCGACCGACTTTATCCCAAAGCCTTCCGCCAGTCGGCTGGGCGGTGCGGAGGCCTATCAGCGCGACCTGATCGAGAAGATTGTGCAACTTGGCCGCCGGCCCAGCGCGGCTGTCGCGCGCACCAGCGCGCCACCGCCGCCTCCTTGCCCGTCGCCCGCCAGCGTGGGGTCATCGCGAAAGGTTCGTCTGGAGACGCTGGTGGTCGCGTCCTCCACCGGCGGTCCTCCGGCCCTTCGCGAGATGATCGCGGGCCTTGGTCCAAGCTGGCGCACGCCCATCCTCATCGCTCAGCATATGCCGCAGGGCTTCACCCGCGCCCTGGCCCAGATGATCGCGCGGGTCACACCGATGACCGTCAAAGAGGGAGAGCATGGTGAGCCGATCACCGACGGGGTGATCTATATCGCCCCTGGCGGCTCCCACATGGTCGTCGAGCGTGGTCGGGATGGAAAGCCGGCGGTCCAGCTGAACCAGGGACCCGAGGTCAACTGGTGCCGGCCGGCGGCCGATCCGTTGTTCATCAGCGCCGCCGAGGTCTGGGGCAGCGCGACGGCCGGGGTGATCCTGACGGGCATGGGCCATGACGGCCGCGAGGGTGCGCGGGCCTTGGTGGCGCGCGGCGCGCAAATCCTCGTCCAGGACGAAGCCAGCAGCGTCGTTTGGGGCATGCCGGGCTCCGTCGTCCTGGCGGGGATCCCCGCCGACATCCACCCCCTGTCGAACATGGCGGCGCAGTTGGTGATTCTAGCCAAAGGGGGAGCAGCGTGAGCAGTCCAGATCTGAAGCACTTCATGGACCTCCTGCGCAGCAGAACCGGCATCGTTCTGGACGAGAGCAAGGCCTATCTGGTCAATAGTCGCCTCGCCCCCATCGCAGGCACAAGCGGCTATGACTCCGTTGACGCCCTGCTGGCGGCGATACGAACCGCGCCGGTGGAGCGGATTATCGAGGCGGCCATTGACGCCATGACGACCAATGAGACGCTGTTTTTCCGCGACCAGACTCCGTTTGACCATCTAAGGCGCATGCTCGTTGATCTGGGCCGCAATCGACAGGGGCCGATCCGGTTGTGGAGCGCCGCCTGTTCTACAGGCCAGGAGCCCTATTCCATCGCCATGCTCTGGGAGGAGCTTGCTCACCTCCTGCCTGGCGTTCGTCTGGAGATCCTGGCCACAGACCTGTCACGCGAGTGTCTTACCAAGGCTCAGGTCGGGATCTATTCCAGCTTTGAAGTGCAGCGCGGCCTGCCCGTCCAGAAACTGATGAAGCACTTCGAGCGGGTCGGCGAAAGCTGGCGGATCAAGTCCGATCTGCGCAGCGCGGTGTCCTGGCGGCAATTCAACCTGCTCGAAAGCCCTGTCGGCCTCGGGCGGTTCGACATCGTGTTCTGCCGCAATGTCCTGATCTATTTCGACACCAAGACGCGCACCCAGATTCTGGAACGGGTCGCCGGTCAGGTCGTCGATAATGGCTATCTCATTCTGGGTGGATCCGAAACGGTGATCGGCGTGACCAACGCCTTCCAGGCGGGACCCGGAGCCGGGCTGTATGTGAAGGCTGCAGGTTTCCGACCGCAAGCCACTGCGCAGGCGCGCTAGAGCGTTTTCCGACGACGTGGACGCCGGGTCGTCGCTCGACAATGCGCGGGGAGCCAGGCCGGGCGCGCCCTTGGCCGTTCACGCCGATCGGATACCCTAGAGCCCTTTCCGACCTGATGGCTTCATCAGGGTCGGCCGAAGAGGGCTCTAAATCACAAGTTTAGAGCGTTTTCCGATAGCCGTTTCACACCGATCGGAACACGCTCTAGGCGGAGCGATGAGCTTGCGCAAAAGGTCCAGGATCAAGCGCGGCGACGACCGCGCCCAGCAATTTACCGGCTGATATCGGCTTCAGGATGCGACCTTCAAACAGGTCGGCGCGCGCGGGCGACAAGGCATCGTGATCCGCCGAACACAACAGCATCGGGGCATGGCGATTGGGTCCGGCGCCGGATCGGATCGCCTGAGCGGTGTCGATGCCCGACAGGTCGGGCATATGCCAGTCCAGCAGGATCAGGTCGTAGGGCTGGCTATTGGCCGCGGCGATAGCCTCGCTTCCATTGCAAGCCGTATCAACGGTCAGGCCCAGCGATTGCAGCATCAGGCTGATGACCTCGAGTGTTTCCGGGTGATCATCGGCGGTCAGAACCCTCAGGCCCGGTGGCAGGAGGGGCGTCTCCTGCCCCTCGATTTCACGGTTGGCCTTGCAGGGCGCCGCCGGCAGTTCGAACCAGAAGGTCGAACCCTTCCCCTCGATGCTGTTGACGCCGATTTCGCCGCCCATCGCTTCGACTAGGCCACGGCAGATCGCCAGGCCAAGGCCCGTGCCGCCAAAGCGCCGGGAAATGGATCCATCAACCTGGGAGAAGCGGAGGAAAAGTCTTGAGATATTGTCGGGAGAAACACCAATGCCGCTATCTGTGACCTCAAATCGGAGGCGGTTTGCAGCCTCATCAAATGACGTCGCGACTGAAACCTGTCCAGTCTGAGTGAACTTGATGGCGTTGCCCACAAGATTGACCAGCACCTGCCGAACGCGCTTGGCGTCCGCCATCACGTAATGCGGCAAGCCCTCGAGGCCGTCGTGACAAATCTCAAGGCCCTTATTGGCGGCCTGAATATTCAAGAGGTCGGTGGTTTCAACGACGAGGGACGACATACTCGTCGGCTCGGGCGAAAACTGAACCTCCCCGGCCTCGATCTTCGAAAAGTCCAGAATGTCATTGATCGTCGACAGCAAGGTGCGACCGCCGGCGACAATGCGGTCGGCGGCCAGGCGAACCCTGTCGGAAAGGCCGGATTCGCCCTGAATCTGCTGCGAAAAGCCAATCACACTGGTCAAGGGTGTGCGGAGTTCGTGGCTCATATTGGCCAGGAACTCGGCCTTTGCGGCGGCGGCGGCCTCGGCCTGTCGGCGAGCCTGGACCAAGCCGTCCTCAAGCTCGCGCCGTTCGGTAACATCGCGATAGGTCGAGTTGACCATGATGATCTGCCCGGCGCCGTCCCTGACGAAAGTGGGACTGCCCTGGAGCCAGACATAGTCGCCGGCCTTGGTCAAAACGCGCCACTCGCGGCCTGGCGGCTCGGATCCCGGATTTTTGAGGAATTCTGCCAGCAGGCCTACCGCAGCGGCGACATCGTCAGGATGGATGAGCTCGGGCAGGCGGCGACCGACCAGTTCCTCTGGCCGATAGCCAAGATGGATCGATGAGGGCGAGGCATAGCCGATCACGCCGTCCAGCCCGAACTGCAGGGTGAGATCGCGTGCGCTGTCGGCCAGGAGGCGATAGCGCCGCTCACTGGCCTCGGCATTCTGCTGGGCGCGGCTAGCCTCCTCATTTGCGCGGATCAGCTCGGCTTCAATGGCCTTCCGATCGGTGACGTCGCGCGAGACGTCAATGAATTCGCGCAGTTGTCCTGTCTTGGGGTCTCGAACCGCGAAGGGCTGGGACTCCATGACGCGATACTCGCCAGCAGCATTCCGAATCCGCGATTCCAGCGCCGGGAGCCGCGCGTCGGGCTCCATCGCCAAACGCGTGTAGTGTTGCACTGCCTGCGGCTGGTCGTCAGGATGCATGAACTCGCTGGTGAAATGGCCAATGAGGTCCTCGGGCTCGAAGCCGAGAATGTCCTGGACGACCGGCGACACCGCCAGAGTTTTGCCATTGGGGGCAAATCGCATGATGATGTCGCGCGACCCTGCGACGAGCCGCCGAAACTCTTCATCGCGCTCGGCCAGAGCCCGTTCGGCGCGCTTGCGGGCCGTGATGTCCCGGATCGCGTGGACCAACTCCACGATGCGGTTCGAGACGGGATCCCGGATGACGCGAGGGTGTGTCTCGATCCAGATCACCTCGCCGTCCCTGCGGACCATGCGATACTCTGCCACCAACTCGTCGTTCTTGATCTGGCCGCTCAGGAGCGGGCCAAATTGACTCACGGTCCTGGACTGATCATCGGGATGGACCAAATGCAGCAGGTTGCGACCTTTGAGGTCGTCAATTGCAAATCCCAACACACGCTCGCAGGCTATCGAGACGTAGGAGATAATGCCGTCGGGTCCGCAGACGACGATCATGTCGTTGCTGTTCTCGGCGAGCCGGCGGTAGTGGGCTTCGCTCTGAGCCAGTTTTTCGCGCAAGGCCCGGGCTTCGGTCATGTCCTGAGCGACGCCGCTGACGCGCGTCAGGTCGCCCGAGGCCGAGGTCTGGGCGCCCAGGGTCGAGGTCAGGTAGCGAATCTCGCCGTCTGGTCGCTGCACACGATAGTCGCAGGAGAAAACCTTGTCGGGCTCGATGGTCAGCCGATTGATTGCGGCCTCGATCGTCGCAATGTCCTCAGGGTGGATTTGCGCATAAAGGCTGTTGAGGTCCGTGGCCGGCGCGGCCGGATCCGAACCGTGAAGGGCATGGATGGTCGGGGACCCCCGCCACACCCCGGTCTCCAGGTCGTACGACCAGTTTCCCACTCCGAGCAGACGTTCGGCGCTGCTCAACTGAACCTCGGCGATATCCAGGCGCGCCTCGCTGCCGCGCATCGCCAGAATCACCCCCAGGGTCGCGGCGACATCCGTCAGCACGGCCTTGGTCCGTCTGCTGACGGACCGTCGGGAAACCTCGTCGATGGCGTAAAGCGCAACCAGGAACTGGCCCTGATCGTCGAGGATGGGTACGGCGGTTAGCGAGCCTCTGACTGCCGCGCGGCGGTCGACCAGACCGCCGTCGGCCCCGACGCCGGCCGCCAGGAGGCCGGCGGTCAAATTCAGGCGCTCAATCAGGTCCTTGTCCCAACGCGATGAGTCGCGCTCAGACCAGGCCAGGCCGACGGTCGTCTGCTGCAGAATTCGCGCAACGCCCCGCAGGACCTTGGTTAGCCGTTCATCGCCCTTCGCGCCCGGCGTGCGGATCCGGTGGCTACCGCTCACCCGAACAACCGATCGATCTCATTGAGGGCCTCGCTCTGCCCCGGCGATCTGGCTTCGTTGCCCTCCGGCGTCCCGCCGTCACGGAACCGGCTGATCGAGGCCATGAGGCCACCGGCCTCGCCGGCCAGAGATTGGCTGGCCCCGGTGGCTTCAGCGACCATGGCCGCATTGTTGCGGGTGATTTCGTCAATCAGGGCCACGGCGGCATGAATGCCACTGATACTCTCGCTCTGCATGCGACTGGAATTCGAGATCCCCTGAACCAGACCATGGATCTGCATGACCTGACCGACGATCTCGGTCAGGACCTGGCTGGTCTGGGAAACCTGGCTGCCGCCGGCGGCCACTTCGGCATTGGCCCGCGTGACCAGGGCGCTGATTTCCTTTGCGGCCGTCGCCGAACGTTGAGCCAAGGCCCGGACCTCTTGGGCGACGACGGCAAAGCCGCGCCCGGAATCGCCGGCCCTGGCCGCCTCGACACCGGCATTGAGCGCCAGAAGGTTGGTCTGAAAGGCGATCTCGTCGATCACCGCGCTGATCGTGCCGATCTGGCCGGACGAGGCCTGGATGCGCGCCATGGCTTCGACCGCGCCGTCCATGACGGTCGTCGAGCGCTCTGCCGACTGCTTGGCGGCGACGACAACGTGCAGGGCCTCCTCGGCCTTTGCGGTGGTGACCTGGACCTCGCCTTGCAGCACCGTCAAGGACTGAGCCGATTCACGGACGGATGTGGCCTGTTGCTCGGTCCGCGATGACAGGCGTTCGGCGGCGCGCGACAGTTCCGACGCCCCGAAGCTGACCGCCTCGGTGGCCTCCAGAATTGAGCCCATCACCGAACCCAGGGCCTCCATGGAGGCGTTGAAGTCGATCCGCAGCTGGTCGAGGCCTGGGCCGAATTGCTCGGACATTCGGATCGATAGATCGCCGACCGCCAAACGCTCCAGTGCGTCGCCCAGCCTGTCGATGACCGCGGCGTGGTCCGTCGACAGTCGCTCGACCTGCGCGGCGCGGGCGATGAGCTCCTGTTGATAGGTCTGGATCTCGGAATCATGCGCCAGGCGCGCCGCCTTGCGTTGCAGCGCGGCGCGCCGGAACGTGTCGACCGACCTCAACATGCTGCCGATCTCGTCACTGCGCTTCAGATAGGGCGGCTCCACGTCATAGTCGCCCTCAGCCAGACCGGCCATGTAGGCCGTGGTCTTGTGCAGCGGTTGCAGGACTGTTCTGCGCAGGTGAAAGGCGACCAGAATACTGACCGTGACGCCGACACAGGCCAGGACCAGGGCCATGACTTGCGATTCCTGCATGCGTCTGATGGCGACGGCTTCGATCGCCTGATGCTGCGCAGCGATGCGCCCCATCAGCCCCTGCCTTTGCGAGCCGAGGCTCTCAAGATCATCGGTCAAGGCCAGGGCCGCCGCGTCAAAGCCGGCCATATGGACATTGCCCGCCGATGTGCCGCCGTCGATATAGGCGCGCGCCATGGTCACGCCGCTGGAATAGTAGGCCTCAAACATCGCTTGGGAATTGGCCAGTCGCTGGGCCAGTTCCGGGGCTCCAAGCTTGAACGCCAGCTTGCGCGCTCGCGCCCCGTCTTCCGCAAACCGTTTGCGGAACGCTTCGGCCTGTTCGAACCCGTCGCTCAGCCCGTCCTCGCCGCGCGTCGCCGAGATGTCGGTCAGGAACTGCTGGACCTGAAAGACGTCGAATTGCATCGCCGCGACCGCTTGGCTCAGCTCGAAACTGGCGGTCGTCGCCTCGGTATCGCGTTGAATTTCCGCGCGCCTCTGGATGAGGCCATAGCTCGTTGTGGCCGCCCACAGGCCCGCGACCAACACGATCAAACAGCCCAAAAGAACAAGAGCAATCGACATGTCGCGCGCGATACGCTTGTTGTCGAGCTTCGGGTCCCTAGTTTTTGTCGAGGCCAGGATCATGCACGTCCCCAATCTATGCTGGGATCATGGTTGTTGAATCTTAATGCGCAGAAAAAGGGATCGGAGTCAGGCCTTGCCTGCGACAATTTGACTTTCCGTTCTGATCTGCTGAAACTTACTGCCCTCGCCGGGGCCGGCCCCAGACACATTCCGACCCAATCAGATTGTGACGAGGCTTGCGTTGCGAGATAAATTGAGTGGCCTAGTCTTGCGTCCCGGCCGGGCGAAGCGCTTGTGTCGGAAATAGCCTGGGCAAGTCACGGAGTGTCGCTATGGAAATCCTGGTGGTCGAAGATGACGAAGCCATTCGGAATTTGATCGTTTCCCAACTGCAGGACGCCGGCTTTGACGTTTCGACGGCCTGCGACGGCGTGGAAGGTTTGGCCTCTATTCGCAACCGTCGCCCCGACGCCGTCCTGCTGGACATCAACATGCCAAACATGGATGGTTTTGCGGTGTTGGAAAAGCTGAAGAGCGATCCCGCGACCAGTGAACTTCCGGTTTTGATGCTGTCGGCCCAAAGTTCGCCTGAAGATATTCATCGGGCTGTTCACCTCGGCGCCGACGATTACATCGGCAAGCCCTTCGAGACCCGGCAATTGCTGCGACGGGTGAACCGCATGCTCAGCAAGATAACGCCGGTCTAAAGACGCGGGTTCAGCACACGCGACCCCATGACGCACGCCTAGCCGTTCTCAAAGGGCGTTCCCTAATGCCGAATTAACCAAAAACTCCGCAGGCTGCGACATCGCATTCTCGAGGTCGCGCAATGAAACTGTCGTCCGCGTTCGCCATCCTTGCCGGCGCCCTCGCCTTGTTCCTTGCTGTCGCGGCCGGAGTGGTCTGGAACAGCATCGACACCCTGCGGATCGGTGGCGCCAACTATCAGCACATCATCGACAACAAGGATTTGATTGCGGACGTCCTGCCGCCGCCGATCTATGTCATCGAAGCCTATATGACAGCGCACCTCGCCGAGGACGCTCCCGAAGATCTTGCCGCCAACAAGGCCACGCTGAAGCGGCTGAAGTCCGAGTATGAGCAGCGCCTGACCTATTGGCGGGGCAAGACCCTGACCCCCGAGATCAAGGCTGCGATCTTCGGTGAGCCCGATCGCCGCGCGCGGGAGTTCTGGACCATCCTGGAAAACGGCCTGCTGCCGGCGATCGAGCGCGGCGACCGCGCCGAGGTCGACGTCAGGGTTCATCAAATGACGGCCGCCTTCATGAGGCATCAGGCGGCCGTAAACCGCATGATCCCCATCATCCAGGCCGAGGCCGCCCATCAGGAAGACATCTCCCATAGGGCCCAAGCAGTTGCGTTCGGCATCCTTCTGGCCCTGAGCCTGGCCGCCATCGCCCTGCTGGTCGTCGCGGTCCTGATCGTGCGCCAGCACGTCCTGGCGCCGCTGGAAGACACCACCGGCCTCATGAACGCGCTGGTCAACGGTGATCTGAATGTTCGCTCGGCTCACACCAAACGTGCCGACGAGATCGGCGCCCTCGCCAATGCCCTGGAAAAGTTTCGCACCAACGCCCAGGAGCGCCAGGGACTGGACCGGGCCACATCGAGCCAGAGGGATCTTGAAAGCTCGCGCGCCAAACGCATGGCTGAACTGGTCGAGGCCTTCACCGGCAAGCTCGATGATGTGATCGGCGGATTGACCACCTCGTCGCACGATCTGCACAGTTCGGCGGTCACCCTGGACAGGAGCTCTTCGAACGCCAGTCGCCAGGCCGAAGAGGCCGACGAGGCGGCGCGCAATACCTCGACCCACATCCAGGAAATCGCAGCGGCCACAGGACAGCTGCGCATTGCCGTCCAGGAGATCTCCAGCCGTATCGCCGAGTCGGCCCGTATCTCCAGCGAGGCCGAAGCGATCGGTCTGGAAACCGAGAAGGTCATTGAGCAACTCGCCGACGCCGCGCGTCAGGTCGAGGAGGTGACGTCCCTGATCAGCGACGTGGCCGACCAGACCAATCTCCTGGCTCTCAACGCCACGATCGAGGCGGCCCGCGCCGGCCAGGCGGGCCAGGGCTTCGCCGTCGTCGCCGCAGAGGTCAAACAACTTGCGACCCAGACCACCAATTCGACCGGCGCGATTTCCAAGCGGATCGCCGAGATCCAGCAGGTCAGCCGCACCACAGCGACGGGTGTGCGCTCGGTGCTCACGGCGATGACGCAGGTGCGCGAAATCTGCGCGGCGGTCGCAGCGGCAGTCGAAGAACAGGCGGCGACCACCAGTGACATTTCCGATCGCGCCATCGGCGCCGCTCGCGGCGCCTCTTCAGCCGCTCGAGGGGTTGAAAGCATGACGATGGCCACGGCCGAGGCGGGCGAGTCCAGCCGTCGATTGCTCGATACCTCTGGTCGGGTCAATGCGGCCACCGAAACTCTGCGCCGCGAGGCCGAGGCGTTCTTCAAGGCCCTGAAGGCGGCTTGATGGCCTTGGCGCGGTCATCCGAGCCGGCCTAGGCCCACGACCTGAGACTGATCTGGATGCCGCGCTCGGCCGTGCCGTCGGTTCTGGGCGTACAGGGCCTGACCTTGCCCCAGTGCAGGCTCTAGGCGGGTCTCTTAGGGATCAGGTCTGACGGGAGCCTGCGGCGGTCATGGCCCGGAGGCGGACCATTTGAACGTCACTTAAGAGCCAGATGTCGTCGCCGGCGCGCCCTTGCGCCCGCGCGGGCTCGCGCCTGTCCAGCGCTTGAAGGCGCGGGAGAAGGCGCTGGGGTCGGAGAAGCCTACGAGATAGGCGGTCTCGTTGACCGACAGCTTCCTGCCGCCCAGATAGTCCAGCGCCATCCGCCGACGCAGATCGTCCAACACCGCATCGAAACTGGCGCCCTCGGCCTTCAGGCGGCGATACAGCGTCTGGCGGCTGAGGCCCAGACGTTTGGCGACGGCGTCCATGGCCAGGTCGCCGGTATGCAGCAGCGGGATCAGCAGGGTCTCGACCCGGCCGCGCGTGGTCCGGGTGGACACAAGCTGCTGCAGCAGCGTCTCGGCATGTTCGTTGAAGATCCCGAAGACGTAGCGATTGGGCCCATGGGTCTTGACCGCCAGCCAGGAGGCTTCGATCCGCAGGGCGTTGCGGGGCTGGTCGAAGGCGACGGGCGCCTTGAAGATGCGGTCGTATTCGGCGCTGTAGCTGGGCCGGGGATGGGTGACGTGCACCGCGGTCACGAACGGCACGTCGCCATGGCTGCGGGTCACTTCGCAGGCAAACCGCGAGAAGGCCCCTTCGGTCAGTTCAGGGAAGTCGTTGGGATCGGGGCGCCGGTCTTCCAGCCACAGCTCCTCGCCCTGTCGGACCAGCTGGAAGCGCTGCTCGACGCCCAGGCCGTCGATCTCGGTGACCAGCCGGGAATAGCGGCTCAGCTGCTGCAGGCTCTCGCCCATGGTCTCGCCGGCCTTGCAGATCAGGCCGACAATCGACAGCTCCTCAAAGCGCGTGCCTTCGCTGAACTTCAGGGCCAGGGAGGGCTCGCCAGAGAGCTCCTGGCCGGCCTTCATCAGGGCTTTGTAGCGGTCCATCGGGATGCGGCTGTCCTGATCAGCGAGGTCTTCGACCGCGATGCCGGCCCGCGCCGCAAGGGTTTCGCGGTCGGCTCCAAGGGAGACGGCGAAGTCCATCAGCGCCCGGGCGAAGCCACCTGAAACCGTCGATCCGCGCATCTGAGCTCCAGGGTCAAGAATCTGGCCCCACCGATCATGGCGGCCCAGGCGAGCGGTTCCTAGCCTTGATCTCACGGCTCGCTTTGAGCCTTTCGGAAACAGGCAGGCAGAATGAAACCGGTATCGGCGCGCCGCAGGGATGGGCGGGCGGCGGCCACCCTGGCGCTCAGGGCTTCGGCGGCGCTCTGGTATCTGGCGCTGGTCGTCGGGCTGTGGGTGTTCGGCTACTACATCGTCGCCCTCTATGGCGTCAGCGCGCTGCGGGGCGAGTGGGCGCGCTGGAACACGGTGTTGCCGGCCGGGCACGGCTACAATTCCGGCGACCTGGGCGGCAATGCGGTGCTGGGCGTCCACCTGCTGGCCGCCGGTCTCGTCAGCTTCAGCGGCGCGCTGCAACTGGTCCCCCAGATCCGGTCGCGCGTCCCGGCCCTGCATCGCTGGAACGGCCGGCTGTTTCTGCTGATCGCCCTGATCATCAGCGGCTCAGGCCTGTATGTCGCCTTCACCCGCGGCGCGGTCGCGGGAAGCTATATGGCGGTTGCCAATACGCTGAACGCGGTGCTGGTCATCGTCTGCGCCGTCCTGGCCTGGCGCCACGCCGCCGCCCGCCGGATCGCCCTGCACCAGCGCTGGGCTCTGCGATTGTTCGTGCTGATGTACGGGGTCTGGTTCTATCGGGTGGGGATGATGCTGTGGTTCGTCATCCACAAGGCGCCGGTGGGCCACAATGACACCTTCACCGGGCCGTTCGACATCTTCCTGGCCTTCGCCCACGTGCTGCTGCCGCTGGCCGTGCTGGAGGTCTACATGGTGGCCCGCGACCGGGGCGGGGCGCTGGCCAAGACCGGCATGGCGCTGGCCCTGCTCGTCCTGACCCTGGCCATGAGCGTCGGCATCTTCGGCGCGACCCTGGGGATGTGGCTGCCGCGGCTGTAGAGCATTTTCCGGCGAAGTTGACGCCGGTTCGTCGCTAGAAAATGCGTCAAGAATGGAGGACTCTAGATACCCGCCAGCGGAAACACCCGCGTCTGCTTGACCACCCCATAGGCGAAGCTGGTGTCGATCGAGGCGATGCCGGGGATGGCGTGCAGCCGGCGGCGGATGAAGTCCTCATAGGCCTCCAGGCTCTCGACGATCACCCGCAGCAGATAGTCGTCGCCGCCGGCCAGCAGGAAGCAGTCGAGGATCTGGTCGATCCGCGCCACCTGGTCCTCGAAGCCCTTGACCACGTCCTGGCCATGGCGATCCAGCCGCACGCGGATGAAGACGGTGATCGGCAGGCCATAGGCCTTCTGGTCGACCAGGGCGGTGTAGCCGGTGATCACCCCTTCGGCTTCCAGATGGCGCAGCCGGCGCAGGCAGGGGGAGGGCGACAGGTTCACCCGATCAGCCAGATCCTGGTTGGTCAGGCGGCCGTCCTTCTGCAGTTCGCGGATGATCTGCCGGTCCTTGGCGTCCATATCGGGTCCTCGGGGTGGAATCTGCCAAACTGAACGTCTTCAGTAGCAGACTTGGCAATCTTCCGCCGCTGAATCCGCGCCAATCTCGTGCCGTAACCACGGAGCACCGTCATGGCGCGCGACCTCATCCAGACCGGCTTTTCGACGCGGGCCATCCACGCGGGCTATGATCCGGCCGACGAGCACGGCGCCCTGACCCCACCCGTCCACCTGACCTCGACCTTCGCCTTCGACAGCGCCGAGGCCGGCGGGGAGATGTTCGCCGGCACGCGGCCGGGGCACTTCTATTCGCGGATCTCCAACCCGACGACCGACCTTCTGGAGCGCCGGGTGGCCTCGCTGGAGGGCGCCGAGGCCGGCGTCGCCACGGCCTCGGGCATGGGCGCGATCACGGCGGTGATGTGGAGCTTCCTGCGCTCGGGCGACGAGGTGGTCACCGACCAGACCCTGTATGGCTGCACCTTCGCCTTCATGCGCGACGGGCTCTCGCGGTTCGGGATCACCGTCACCCAGGTCGACATGACCGACATGGACGCCCTGGCGGCGGTGGTGTCCGACAAGACCCGGATCATCTATTTCGAGACCCCCGCCAATCCCAACATGCGCCTGGTCGACATCGCCGGCGCGGCGAAAGTCGCGCGGGCCTGCGGGGCCAAGCTGGTGGTCGACAACACCTACGCCACGCCGCTGCTGACCCGGCCGATCGCGCTGGGAGCTGACATCGTGGTGCACTCGGCGACCAAGTATCTGGGCGGTCATGGCGACCTGATCGGCGGCATCGCTGTCGGTGGGGTGGAAGACATGGCGCGCGTGCGGCTGACCGGGGTCAAGGACATGACCGGGGCGGTGATGTCGCCCTTCACGGCCTTTCTGGTCATGCGGGGCCTGAAGACCCTGGCCCTGCGCATGCGCCAGCATTGCGCCGGCGCCGCCAGCGTCGCAACGTGGCTGGAGGCCCATCCGGCCGTGACGCGGGTCTTCTATCCGGGGCTGAAGAGCTTCGACCAGCACGACCTGGCCCAGCGCCAGATGGCCTTGCCCGGCGGCATGATCGCGTTTGAACTGGCCGGCGGGCACGCGGCCGGGGTGGCGATGATGAACCGCTTGACCCTGATCCGCCGGGCCGTGTCGCTGGGCGACGCCGAGACCCTGATCCAGCATCCGGCCAGCATGACCCACTCGACCTATAGCGCCGAGGAACGGGCGGCGGCGGGCATTAGCGAGGGGCTGGTGCGGCTGTCGATTGGACTTGAGGACGAGGCCGATATCCTGGCCGACCTGGCCCGCGCGCTGGCGACGGCGGCCTTGCCGGTGGTCGCCTGACAGCCCTCAAAGGTTAATGGCGCGGCGCCATGATCCGTGAGGCCTACCGTATGTCGATTGTCTGACAAAAGTCACTGGTTTCAGAGGCTTGTGAGAGGCGTTTGGTCGCGGGAGCGACAAAATTGCGCGCCTGCACGGCCGATTAACCGCGCCATGCGTTTATGACTTCATGTCCAAGTACGCGCCAGGCGCAGAAGGCGATCGGCGGGGCGCGGCCCGTCTCTCGACCCACAGGGCGGGAAAGCTGCTCTGTGGCGGCTTCGCCTGGGACTGTGTGATCCGTGACGTTTCCGATGGCGGGGTTCGCGTGCAGATGCTGGCCGGCGCGGCGCCCCCCGCCAAGGCCCAGCTTGTCGACCTGGCCGCGGGCCTGGCTCACGATGTCCAGATGGCCTGGCAAAAGGAGCGCGAGGTCGGCTTCAAAATCCTCAAGACCCACGACCTGCGCGGTCTGACCCACGCCTCGGCGCGGACGGCCAAAAACATCTGGGCCGCCTCGCAGGCGCGGATCTCGGCCAGCTAAAGCTCTATCTGGGCGAACCGGACGCAAGAAGGCCTCGACGGTCGCCCGCCGAGGCCTTGTGTTGTGCGGGACAGTAGAGGGATCAGGCGGCGGCTTCGTTGCGCCCGGCGTCGTCGGCCATCGCCCGGACCAGATCCAGCACCTGGCGACGGACCCGGCCGCGCGCGATGCGAGGGAACACCTCGGCCAGCTCCAGGCCTTCGGGCGTCGTCAGGAACTCCTGGACGATGCGTTCGGCGTGCAGGCCGGCGTCATCGGCTTCCGAGCCGCCCATGGGGTCGGCCAGTCCGTCGAAGAAGAACGACACCGGCACCTGCAGGGTCTTGGCGATCTCATACAGCTTGCTGGCGCTGACGCGGTTGGCGCCGCGCTCGTACTTCTGGACCTGCTGGAAGGTCAGGCCCAGGGAATCGGCCAGTTGCTCCTGGCTGACGCCCAGCAGTTTTCGACGCATCCGAACGCGTCCGCCGACATGCAGATCGACCGGATTGGGTCGCCGGCCTTCGGTTTCTTCGCCCATCACTTCGCCTCCAAAGGTTGTTTGTCCTACATGACACGACCGTGACGGCCCGGAAAGTAAGGCGCGGCATTAGGTCGCGCATGCGGGACCCATATCCGCCCCGATATGGGTTCAGGGCTGGCTCGCGCCTTCAGGACGCGGTCGAGCAGGGCCTGCGGCCGGGTGTCGATCGGCGAATTGACGACGCCCCGATAGCCTGTCGCGAGGCGGGGCATTGATCAGGTGAGCGCAGAAGTGGTCATGGTCAAAGGCGGCGGTAGCCGGGCAAGATGGGCTTCGACCGCGCCCCGCCGAAAGCCTTTGATCAGGCCGCGACCTCTTCCTCGTCGTCGCCGTTCAGCAGGGCGCTGAGCACGGTGGCCAGGCGCTCGGGCTTGATCGGCTTTTCGACCACGTCCTGCATGCCGGCCGCCAGATAGGTCTGGACGTCGGCGGGATCGGCATTGGCGGTCAGGGCGACGATGGGGGTGATGGCCGGCCGGCCGCTCATCTCGCGAATGGTGCGGGTGGCGGTGACGCCGTCCATGCGCGGCATCTTGATGTCCATCAGGATCAGGTCGAAGCGGCCGCTTCGCGCCATTTCCACAGCTTCCACACCGTCAACCGCCTGCTCGGAGGTGCAGTCGAACATGTCGCACAGCGCCTCGGCGACCATGCGGTTGGTGGCGTTGTCGTCGACGATCAGGATGTGCGCGGCGCGGGCGTCAAGGGTCGGTTCGGCCGGCGGCGCCTTGTCGATCTCGGCGGTCGGGGCGACAAAGGCGAAGCGTACGGTCAGGCCGGCGCCGAGATTGGCTTGCGCCTTCACCTCGCCGCCCAGGCCGCGCATGATCCGGTGGGCCAGGGCCATGCCCACGCCCAAGGCCATTTCGGTACGATCCTCGATGCGCGCCGCGCCCAGCGGCTCGTAAATCCGCGCGAGACGATCTGCGGCCAGACCCCTGGCATTGTCGCGGACGCTGCCGTCCAGATGCACGCCGTCGGCGCCGATGCGGGCTTGCAGGCAGGCCTCGATGACGCCGCGGCCGCTGGCCAGGGCGCTTTCGATCAGGGCGTCGAACACCTGCAGCAGACGCTCGCCGTCGACCTCGACCCCGCATTCGGGTTCGCCGTCATAGGAGAACAGCAGGGTGGATCCGCCCTCGGCGGCGCGGGCCGACCAGCGGGCCTCGACGGCGTCGGCCAGGTCGCGCAGGCGCACGGGCGTCGGGGTCATCGGCAGTTGGCCCCCGGTCGCGCGCTGCAGGTCGATCGCGCGGCCCAGCATGGCGCCCATGTCGCGGCTGGTCTCGCCGATGGCGTGCACGAAGGCGCTGGCGTCCGGTGTCAGGCGCTGTTGCTCCAGGCGCGCGGTGATGGCCAGGACGCCGTCCAGGTGGTGATTGATGTCGGTGGCCATCCGTTCGACCAGCGCCATGGCGTCTGTGGCCTCGCGCTGGCGACGACGATAGGAGGTCAGCAGCGAGCCCAGTCCGCCCACGCCAACATAGTCACCGGCCTCATCCACGGCCACGAAGGCGGTGCGGAACACGGGCGAGGGGTTATCGGCGAGGCGGTCGACGAAGGCGCCAAGCTCTGTCCCGACGGGGACCTGGCGCGGATCTCGGTCCATGACCTCGACGACGGGGCGCTGGCTCAGGGCGTCGCGGGCGACGGCCATCATGCCCAGGAACACGTCACGATAGACAATGCCTGTCGGCTTGGCGCCGTCGACGACGGCAACCGAAAAAGCTCGGGGATCTGCGTCGAAGATCGTCCAGACGTCCTGGCAGGACGTGGTGGAGGCGACCGGCGGACGGCGATCAATAAGACGAGATAGCGTTTCCATGCGGCCGCTTCGCTGGCGTCTGTGAGCGGCTACCCTGCCTGCCTCGCCCTTGCGGAGTCGTTAAGTCGAGGCCGATTCTCAGGAAAGTCGCTTCAGACGCAACCAATCTCCGGATCAAGGGCAGACCATCAGGCGATAAAAAGGGGCGGCGGGATGACCCGCCGCCCCCGGAGAAGAGCGTCCCGTCAGGGACAGCGGGTTACCACTTCTTGGTGATGCTCACACCGTAGAGGCGCGGCTCCTGAGTGATGATGTTGGTGAACAGGCCCGAGGAGTCATCGCTGGTGTAGGCGTCGATGATCGGAACGTCGTTCATCAGGTTCTTCACATAGGCGTCGATCTCCAGGCCCCACTCCGACTTCTCGATCTTGAGGGTCAGGTTGGCGTTGTCCCAGGCTTTGATGCGGTCGTAGGCGGTGTTGTAGACGCGGGCGTACTGACTCGTCTGGCGGTAGTAGTCGCCGCGCAGCGTGGCCGACCAGCCGGCCGCCATGTCCCAACGATACTGGGCGCCGACCGAGGTCGTCCAATGCGGCGAGCTGGGCAGCTCGTTGCCAGAGATATCAGCCGCCGTACCTTCGATCGAATAGCCGGCGCCGTAGTTATAGAGGCCGGTGCCATTGGCCAGGAAGTTGGCCGTGGGCGCCGGAACGCCTCGGCTCTGCAGGAAGCCGGAGAACACCGCCGGACCGCCGCAAGCGAAGGGCAGGGTGCCGCCCTGGCCGATGGCCAGCAGGGTGGCGACGCCGGCCGAGCTGAGCACGCAGTTGGCGCCGACGCTGGCGTTGGGCAGGCTGGGCCCGACCTTGACCAGGGTATAGGCCGCATTGCCCTGGGTGCGGTCCATGGTGTCGATCGACTTCACGTCCTTGCCGATCTCGGTGTGCAGGTAACCGACATTGGCGTTGAGGCGAAGATTGTAGATCGGCGACCAGATCGACTCGAGCTCCAGGCCATAGACTATGGCATTGACGTTCTCGTTGACCGAGGTGCGGTTGACGATCTTCGAGATCTGGTAGCCCTGATAGTCATAGTAGAAGCCGGTGGCGTTCATCAGCAGGCTGCCGCCCAGCATCGTGTTCTTGGTGCCCAGTTCGAACGCGTTGACGAATTCCGGAGCGAAGGTCTGCGGGATGCCGACGGCGTTGGCAGGTACGCCCGGATTGATGCCGCCGCCCTTATAGCCCTTGGAATAGAAGGCATAGACCAGGGTGTCGTCGGTCATCGACAGCTCTGGCTTGTAGTCGAAGCCGAAGCGGCCGGTCAGTTCGCTGAAGCTGACCTTGGCGGTCGGCGTGACCGGGTCGAGGACCAGGCCGGTGCCCGGCGCGAGCAGCACGGTCTTGTAGTTGTCGACAGACTTGCGGTCGCGCGTCTGGCGCAGGCCCAGGGTGAACTTCAGTGCGTCATTGGCCTGCCAGTACAGCTCGCCGAACAGGGCGTCCGACTTCAGCTTATAGGGCGTACGATTGTCGTAGTAGTTGTGACCCGAACCGTCTGGCGTGGCGCCCGTATCGATGCCGATACAGCTGTTCGGCAGGGTCACAGGATTACAGTTGGGGTTGCCGCCGTTCAGCGGGTTGGTGGCGTTCAGGGCCAAGGCCGACAGGGTCAGCGAGTTGCCGATCACATAATAGTCGGTGACCGTCTCGTAGTCGAAGTGGATGCCGCCGATGTTGAAGTTCAGCGGGCCATCGAAGTTCGACGACAGGCGGATTTCCTGGCTGAACTGTTCGGCCGCATTGGACGAGATGTCCAGGGTGGTGAACTTGTTCGTCCGGCCCGTCTGCGGATCGGTGAAGAAGCCGCCCGGCGTGAAGGGCGTGTTGTTGAACGGCACGGCCGAGACGTTGCGGTTGTAGTCCTGCTTGGAATAGACCGAGTTCTCACTGTACGACGTCATTGCCGTGACGGTCAGCTCGTCGGTCAGGTCGTAGTTCAGGGTGAACTGATAGACGTCCGACTTGGACTGGTAGATCGGGTCGAACGACGACTCGAACTTGTTCAGATCCTTGTCAGTGGTGTCGCCGGCGTTCACGTCGCCGCTGGTGAAGCCGAAGATGTTGCCCAGTTCGCCAGTCAGCGTGCCCGAGCTGTTGACGGTGCCGTAGGCGTTGTTGCTGTACAGCGAGCCGGGCAGACAGCCCTGGGTCAGGAAGATGCGCGCCGCGCCGGTGGCGACGCCGCCGACGGTGGCGGGGCCGTTGTCCTTGGTGCACAGCTGCTTGCCGGTGCGCGAGCGGGCGTCGTCTTCATCGAAGCGCTCCCACAGGAAGTTGGTGCGCAGCTTTTCCGTCGGGTTGAACATCACCGAGATGCGGGTCGAGTACAGATCCCGGTCGTCCACCTTGTTGCCGGTGAACGTGTTGGTCATGAAGCCGTCGCGCTTCAGATAGGCGCCGGCGGCCCGGATGGCGAGCTTGTCGCCGAAGATCGGCAGGTTGATCATGCCGCGGACCTTCTGGGTCCCGTAGTTGCCGACTTCGGCGCGGGCCATGGCTTCGAAGGTGTCGGTCGGCTTGGCGGTGATCAGGTTGACCACGCCGCCGGTGGCGTTGCGGCCGTACAGCGTGCCTTGCGGACCGCGCAGCACTTCGACGCGCTCCATGTCGTAGAATTCGGCTTCGAACAGGTTGCCCGACTGCTGGGGGGCGTTGTTCAGGTGGACGCCGACGCCGGCGTCGGCCGATGCGCCGACCGCCCGGGCCCCGATGCCGCGGATCTGGAAGTTGAAGCTGTTGGTGAAGTTGCTCTTGGCGAAGCTGACGTTCGGAATGGCAAGCTGAAGATTCGGACCGCCGTCGATCTTCTGGGCTTCAAGCGTGTCCTGGCTGAAGGCGGAAACCGCGATCGGCACGTCCTGAAGGGCTTCTTCCTTCTTCTGGGCGGTGACGACCAGTTCCTCGATGACCGTGGTCTGCTGACCGGTCTGGGCCAGCACGGGTGTGGCGACGGCTGCAAGCACGGCCGCCGAAGCGCCCATGGCCAGCAGGCTCCGCAAACGCGAAGATTGCGACATTCGAATTCCCTCCCTGAACGCCGCGGCTCCTTATGGCGGACCCTGCGTGCGTCGCTTGTTTCCTCGGCGCCGTACAATTCGCGCTACGCGGGCGTACGGCGGACCCCTCGCAGCATAGGCAGATTGCATACTTGCGTTCTTTGACTGTCAACTGCCGCCAGCCTAAGTGAACAGCGATAGGTTACACCTTTTCACTTTCCCCGGCATCACGTTCTCCTGTTTGGGGCAAGTTTCCACCGTTATTAGAAAAGTGGGTTTGGCGCTTACCTTGCGGCAATCTCGGCCAAGGCGCCCAAAACCCGGGCGCTACGGTTTGCGGCCGCCTCCGCTGTTGGGCGATTACGGTCTTGGGTATTGGCGTCGATCACTGTTTTTCGGGGCTTGATGCGCCCTGACCAGCGGGCGCCAGGCTCCGCAGCGCCGCTGGACCGTTTCGAGCCGTCGCCGCCTGGTGTAGAGGGAGCCATGGCTTTCTGTTTCAACTCTTGTGCTGCCCGTCGCGCGCCGGGCCGGAGAACCGTTCATGACTGACGCCGCCCTGGTGCTGTTCTCCGGCGGCCAGGACAGCAGCGTCTGCCTGGCCTGGGCGCTGGAGCGCTATGCCCGCGTCGAGACGGTCGGCTTCGACTATGGCCAGCGCCACGTCATCGAGATGAAGGCGCGCGTGGCCGTGCGCCATCAGATCGCCGCCCGTTTCCCGCACTGGGCCGAGCGCCTCGGCGAAGACCATGTGCTGGACCTCAAGGGTTTCGGCGCGGTCGCCGAGAGCGCCCTGACCGCCGACCGGGCCATCGAGATGACCGACCGCGGCCTGCCCTCGACCTTCGTGCCGGGCCGCAATCTGGTGTTCCTGATCTATGCCGCGGCCCTGGCCGACCGGCGGGGTATTCCGGCCCTGGTCGGCGGCATGTGCGAGACCGACTTCTCGGGCTATCCGGACTGTCGGCGCGATACGCTGGACGCGATGCAGACCGCGCTGAATCTGGGCATGGATCGCGACTTCCGCATCGAAACTCCGCTGATGGCGCTGACCAAGGCGGAAACCTGGGCCCTGGCCAAGGCGCTGGGCGGCGAGGATCTGGTCGATCTGATCGTGGTCGAGAGCCACACCTGCTACCGCGGCGAGCGCGGCGACCTGCACCCCTGGGGCCACGGCTGCGGCGACTGCCCGGCCTGCGAGCTGCGCCAGAAGGGTTATGAGGACTGGGACGCCGCCGGTCGTACGGAGCTGGTCCCGTGACCTACAGCGTCAAGGAAATCTTCCTCACCCTGCAGGGCGAGGGCGGGCAGGCCGGCAAGGCGGCGGTGTTCTGCCGCTTTTCCGGCTGCAATCTGTGGACCGGCCGCGAGCAGGACCGCGCCAAGGCCGTCTGCACGTTCTGCGACACCGACTTCGTCGGCACGGACGGCGAGAACGGCGGCAAGTTCGCCACGGCCGAGGCCCTGGCCGACGCGGTCGAGGCCCAGTGGACCGGCGGGCCGAACGACAGGCTTGTCGTCTGCACTGGCGGCGAGCCGCTGCTGCAACTGGACCCGGCGGCCATCGACGCCCTGCACGCCCGGGGCTTCATGATCGCGGTCGAGAGCAACGGCACGCTCATGGCCCCGGACGGCATCGACTGGGTCTGCATCAGCCCCAAGGCCGACGCGCCCGTCGTGCAGACCCGGGGGCAGGAGCTGAAGCTGGTCTATCCGCAGGACAAGGCCCTGCCGGAGCGGTTCGAAAGCCTGGATTTCGAGCGCTTCTACCTGCAGCCGATGGATGGTCCCGATCGCGACCGGAACACGCAATTGGCCGTCGCCTATTGCCTTTCCCACCCTCAATGGCGTTTAAGCGTCCAAACACACAAATATCTCGGCCTGCCCTGACGGATAAGGCGCGCGACCTGGTGACAGGGTCGTTGCGCTAGAGCCTCCCAGGCCCTGTCGAAAGAAGTACCTGATGAAGCCTGTCTTCGAGATCACGAAGGCCGCGACGTTCGACGCGGCTCACTACATCGAGCAAGGTCCCGCCGACCATCGCTACCGCAAGCTGCACGGCCACTCGTTCAAGGTGGAAGCCAGCGTGAAGGGCCAGATGCAGGACGCCGGCTGGGTGGCCGACCTGGAGGGCCTGGACACGGCGCTCAAGGCCGTGGCGACTGAGCTGGACCATGGCCTGCTGAACGATCGCCCCGGTCTGGAAAGCCCGACCCTGGAGCGTCTGTGCCTGTATTTCGCGCAGCGCCTGACGCCGACCTTTCCGGGTCTGTCGCGTGTGGTGATCTCGCGTCCGACCATCGGCGAAAGCTGCGCGCTTTGCCTCTAGAAGCGAGGCTCTAGCGCGAGCGCTTCCACTCTTCGTATTCGCGCTTGTCGCGGTCCTTGGCGCTTTCGCCTGGGATGACCGCCTTGCCGGTGGCGACGACGGCCTTGCCGCCAACCTTGGCGGCGCCCCCGACCACGGCGCCGGTGACGCCAATGGCGGTGCCGGCCACCATGCCGACGGCGCTGGCCGCGATGCAGCCCTGCAGGCTCAGGCCAAGCGCGACCAGGGCAATGGTGGACATCAGACGTTGGGCGGTCATGGCTCGCTTATCCCGGCTAACAGCGGCCTCATAATGGCTAACAGGTCTTAAGACCGGCTTAGCCGAAGTCGATGGCGATCGCGTCTTCGTCGCGCCGCCAGGGGCCCTTGTATCCGGCGGCCACCTGCCGTCGCCGATCGGGGCCGAAATAGCCCTCGCAGCGGATGAACGGGCGGGGATGCTCGATCAGCAGGGTCAGGCGATGGACCAGACTGCGACCCGTGACCGGCTTGGTCAGGAACTCGTTGACCCCGGCGTCGCGGGCGTCCTGGACGCGTCGCAACGTTGAATGGCCGGTCACCATCAGCACCGGCGCGAAGGGGTTGGGACTGGAGGGCGAGCGGCGCAGCAGATTGACGAACTCGATGCCGCCCAGCAGACCCATCTTCAGGTCGGTAATGACGATGTCGATCGGCACGCGCTGCATCATTTGCAGGGCCTCAGCGCCGTCGATGGCCTCGAAGATGTTCCGGACGCCGATGGCGCGCAGCATCTCGGTCAACAGCAGCCGCATGTGCTGATTGTCGTCGACGATCAGGATTTTCAGGGTGTCGAAGCGCACGCGTTTTCTTGAGCCCTGACGCGCACTAGCGCAACCTATGCGCGAATCAATAACAAGACGTCCGCATGGGGGGAAGCATTACAACCTTGCAATGTGCGAGGTCAACCCAGAAACCTGAGTGTTTTCAGTGATCAGACCACGTTGGATAAAGTTGACCGACCCGTGATCTCAGAAACGGTCAGCCTGGCCAGGACGATAGGCGCCGCCGCCGGTCTGGGCGCGATGGCGCAGAAAGGCGTCGGCCAGCACGCAGGCGGTCATGGCCTCGACCACCGGCACCCCGCGAATGCCCACGCAGGGGTCGTGGCGACCCTTGGTGCGCAGCTCGACCTCGTGGCCGGCCTCGTTGACCGTGTCGCGCGGGATCAGGATGGACGAGGTCGGCTTGAAGGCCACCCGCGCCACCACCGGCTGACCGGTTGACAGCCCGCCCAGCACGCCGCCGGCATGGTTGGTCAGGAACACCGGACCATCATTGCCCATCCGCATCTGGTCGGCATTGTCCTCGCCGGTCAGGGCGGCCGAGGCGAAGCCCTCGCCGATCTCGACACCCTTGGCGGCATTGATCGACATCAGGGCCGCTGCCAGTTCGGCATCGAGCTTGCCATACAGCGGCGCGCCCCAGCCGGCGGGCACGCCGGTCGCCTCGACCTCGACGATGGCCCCGGTCGAGGAGCCGGCCTTGCGGATCTTTTCCAGGTGCTCTTCCCAGACCGGAATGATCGCCGCATCGGGCGACCAGTAGGGATTGTTGTCGATCTCGCTCCAGTCCCAGCGCGAGCGGTCGATGGCGTGCGGACCGATCTGCACCAGGGCCGCGCGCACCGTGACGCCGGGGATCACCAGCCGGGCGATGGCGCCGGCCGCCACTCGGGCCGCCGTCTCGCGGGCCGAGCTGCGGCCGCCGCCGCGATAGTCACGCACGCCGTACTTGGCGAAATAGGGATAGTCGGCATGGCCCGGCCGGAAGGCCTGGGCGATCTCGCCATAGTCCTTGGAGCGTTGGTCGGTGTTGTCGATCATCAGGCTGATCGGCGTGCCGGTCGTGCGCTGGCCGTCGCTGCGGCCGTCTTCGAACACGCCCGACAGGATGCGGACCGCATCGGGCTCCTGGCGCTGGGTGACGAACTTGCCCTGGCCGGGGCGACGCTTGTCGAGGAAGTCCTGGATCATCTCCGCCGTCAGGGCGATGCCGGGAGGGCAGCCGTCGACGACGCAGCCGAGCGCCGGCCCATGGCTTTCGCCCCAGGTGGTGACGCGGAACAGATGACCAAAGGTGTTGTGCGACATGGCGGCGCTTCTAGCGGAAACAGCTGGCTGCGGCAAAGGCGGGCAAGTCCTCCCCCTGAAGGGGGAGGCGGCCGAAGGCCTGTGGGGGGAGTTGGCAGTGAGTCAGCAGAACTTCCCCCTCCGTCGCCTTCGGCGACACCTCCCCCGCTAGGGGGAGGACTTTTGAAACTAGCCCCGAACCTTCGCCGCCCCGGCCAGGTAAAGCTCCAGGTTCGTCCAGCCCGAGCCGCCCTTGGCCGGCGACGTACCATCGGGCGCCTTGGGATTGAGCCCGTGCGCCGCTTCCCACGCATCGGGCATGCCGTCGCCGTCCGCATCCGGCGCGGCGACGCCGGACGCCAGCACAGGCCAGCCGCCGACATCCTGTTCGTTGTTGATGATCATGCCACTGCGGTCGCGCACCCCGGCCACGACCCGCGCGTCGACCGGATCGCGCCAGACCGAGGCCCCGGCCTCGGCCAGCACGCGCTCATAGGCGCTGGCGGCGGGATCGGCGGCGATGGGCGCGATGTCGATCGGGGCGGCCTGGCGATAGCCCTCCACCTGCAGGCCGGTGACCAGGCTCCACGGATCGGCCGGAACCACGCCGTTCATGCTGTTGCCGGCGAAATAGGCCCTGGCCAGGCTGTTGCTCTCGTTGAAGGCGATGGCCTTTTCCGAGCTGGGGCCCATCACATAGGCGTTGTCGACGAAGTTGTAGGCGACCAGCGCCGCCTTGTCGGCGTCATAGCCGGCATGGCCCTTGCCCCAGTTGTAGAAGACGTTGGAGCGGAACTCGATGAAGGCCCCGACCGGGTCCTTGTCAGGCCCGTCATAGTTGCCGGGGCGCGGCATGCGGGCCAGGTGATTGGCCCAAAGATTGTGATGGAAGCTGATCTTCGAGCCCTGGCCGCCGCGGATCAGGCTGCCATAACCGTGGTCGCCCTTGGCGTGGATCGACTTGGCCAGGCTCTCGCTGATGATCGACCACTGCACGGTCAGGTCATGAAAGCCCTGATCGGGATTATCGAACCGGGCCGAGGCCGACAGGGTCTCGTCCACCGACCAGCTGGCCGAGACGTGGTCCAGGATGATCCGCCGCCCCTTGGCCACCCAGATCGCGTCGCCCTCGGTGCGGCTTTCGGCGCCGAGCCGCGAGCGGATGAAGCGGATCACCACATCGTCGGCGGCCACGATCAGGGTCTGGTCGCGCAGGGTGATCCCGCCGCCCGGCGCGGTCTGGCCGGCGAGGGTGATCTGGCCGTTGGCGATCTTCAGCGGGCTCTTCAGGGCGATCGTTCCTGACACATCGAACACCACGGTGCGCGGCCCCTTGGCCTCGACGGCGGCGCGCAGGGAGCCCGGGCCGACATCGTCGAGGTTGGTGACCTTGATCACCGCCCCGCCGCGTCCGCCGACACTCAGGCGACCCGCGCCCTCTGCGCCGGGGAACGCGACCACCTCTTTCGGCCCGGCCGTGCCGGACGCGGTGGCGCAGGCGGTCAGGGCGAGGGTCAGGGCGGCCAGGCTGGCGGCGTTGTGAAGCGGGCGGCGCATGGCGTGTTTCATCTCTGGTGGAGCGGCGTCTGCAGCGCCGGTGTCGAGGCGCGAGGATGGCGGCGAGGAGGAGTTTTGTCCACCGGTGTCATTTCTCAGTCGAAGTCTGGCGGACACCGCTTCGCAGCCTCGCGCGGAAACCGCCGAAGAGGTGGGAAGGGTCGCGGAGCGTCCGGGCCTCGCCCGGATGATGGGATAGTTGAATACCGTTTCGACGAAGACAGACGCTCTGCGTGATCGTTATCCCCCTGGCCGGGGCGCGCGGGTCTGGTTCAACCCTATGCCCCACCCGGGTTTTGCCCTCCTCGCGACGGACCCAGCCCTGAAGCTGCAAGCCACGCCGATTCCGGAGGAACCCGGAGCGAACCTTCGGACGGGCGGAGGCCTTGGCTTGCCCCCGATAGGCAGGTTTACGTCACCCGCCCTCACTCCCGCTCGATCACCCCTGACAGCCGCAACGGTCGCCGTACGTGCGCCCTTCCCGTGCTGTCAGGTGAGATTGATTATGCGGGCGGTTTCAGCGCGTCTGACGGGCGCGATCAAGTTTTTTACAAGGCGTTGATCTAGCTGCTGTTTGTTTCGGAAAGAACGGGGATTGAGCGCGGCGTATCCCCGTACACCCAGCCCTCTCCCAGAGGGAGAGGGAGGGACCCACGCTTGCGTGGGAGGGTGAGGGGTTACACCGTCAGCCGTCCTGGAGCCCGGAGGCCCTGCCCAGTCCGGAAGGGCTTCGCAAACCCCTCATCCTCCCACGCCTGCGGCGCGGGCCCCTCCTTCTCCCTCTGGGAGAAGGTTTCGATCTGGGCGCACCCCGTCCCCCTTCGCGCCGAAGGGAGCCATCCTTAAATCCCTCTCCCAAAGGGAGAGGGAGGGGCCCGCCGCGAAGCGGTGGGAGGGTGAGGGGTTACGAGGCTTGACGGCGTGCCGGCACTCCGTCGAACGCCGTAACCCCTCACCCCAACCCTCTCCTTCTGGGAGAGGGAGCAAAGTCCGCAAACCACCCCAAGCCGAACCCCGCAAGGTCCGCTTCAGCGCCCCCTAACGCGGCGCGCGATCCAGCGAGCGGATATAGGCCGTCAGGTCGGCGATATCGATCGAGGTCAGTGGCTTGCGCGGCATGCGGTAATGGCCAACCTGCGAGATCGCTTCCAGCTCCCAGTCGAGGCGGGTGTTGCGATAGGTCTGGGCGACGCTGGCGAAGCTGGGCGCGGCGGTCTTGGGGTTGCCGGCGCTGGAGCCTACCGCGTGGCACTGCGAGCATTCGGTCAGGGCCAGGTTGCGTCCGCGCGCCACCAGATCGGCCTTTGAAGGCTCTCCCGGCGTGGTCGCGCAGGCGACCAGGCTGGCGCCGGCGGCCAGGACGAGGATCAGGCTACGCGTGGCGGTCGGGGGCGATGACATGGTGATGCTCGGGCCCAGTGGAGGTCTGCTGCGAGTGTGCGCCCCGGCGGCGGGTTGCCATTGATCGGGATCAATTCCGGGCAGGCGCGGGCGGCTAATCGACCCTTGAAAGCACGCCGCGCAAGGTCTCGACCACCTGGTCCACATGGCGCTTTTCGATGATCAGCGGCGGCGACAGGGCGATGATGTCGGCGGTCACCCGGATCAGCAGGCCGGCGTCGAAGGCGGCCTCGAACACTTCCAGCGCCCGGGCGGTCGGCGCGCCGGCGCGGGGCTCCAGCTCGATGCCGCCGATCAGGCCCAGATTGCGGATGTCGATGACGTGGCGGGCGTCGCGCAGGCTGTGCATGGCCTCCTGCCAGTAGGCCTCCATCCCCGCCGCCCGGGCGAAGAGGTCGTCTTCCTTGTAGGTTTCCAGCGTGGCGATCCCGGCCGCGCAGGCCAGGGGGTGGGCCGAATAGGTGTAGCCGTGGAACAGCTCGATCGGGGCGTCGGCGCCCTCCATCATGGCGTCGTAGATCTTGCTCGAGGCGGCGACCGCGCCGCAGGGCACGGCGGCGTTGGTCAGGCCCTTGGCCATGCAGAGCAGGTCGGGGGTGACGCCGAAGCGGTCGGCGGCAAACGGCGCGCCCAGGCGGCCAAAACCGGTGATCACCTCATCGAAGATCAGCAGGATGTCATGCTTGTCGCAGATCGCCCGCAGGCGCTGCAGATAGCCCTGGGGCGGGATCAGCACGCCGGTCGAGCCGGCCACCGGCTCGACGATCACGGCGGCGATGTTGGAGGCATCGTGCAGGGCGACGATGCGCTCCAGCTGGTCGGCCAGGTCGGCGCCGTGTTCGGGCTCGCCTTTCGAGAACAGGTTGCCGGCCACGCCGTGGGTGTGGGGCAGGTGGTCGACGCCGGTCAGCAGCGAGCCGAAATACATCCGGTTCTTGGGGATGCCGCCCACCGAGATGCCGCCGAAGCCCACCCCGTGATAGCCGCGCTCGCGGCCGATCAGCCGGGTTTTGGTCCCCTTGCCGCGGGCCCGCTGATAGGCCAGCGCGATCTTCAGGGCGGTGTCGACCGACTCCGAGCCGCTATTGGTGAAGAAGATCCGGTCCAGGCCGTCCGGCGTCACCTGGGCCAGCTGGCTGGCGAACGCAAAGGCCAGCGGGTGGCCCATGTTGAAGCAGGGGGCGTAGTCCAGCTCGGCGGCCTGTTTCTGGATCGCCTCGCGGATACGGGGGCGGTCGTGGCCGGCATTGACGCACCACAGGCCCGAGGTGGCGTCGAGGATCTCGCGGCCCTCGGGGGTCTTGTAGTGCATGTCCTTGGCGGACGAGAGCATGCGCGGCTGGGCCTTGAACCGCCGGTTGGGCGTGAACGGCATCCAGAAGGCGTCGAGGTTGTTGGCGCCGAAATTGGGCATGGGCGGTCTCGAGGGCTGGGCCGGGGGCTGGCGTCGGGCGAGGGATCATGCACTGTGATCGCAATTGCCCGCTTTCTGGAAGCCCCTTCGTGCCTGCCGCCCCGCAAAGACGCGCCCTGGCCGATTCCACGGCCGTGCATGATCAGGTCTATGACGCGATCCGTCAGGCCCTGATCACCGGCCGCATCGCGCCCGGTGTCGGGGTCAGTCTGCGCAGCCTGGCCGCCGAGCTGGGGGTCAGTCCGATGCCGGTGCGCGACGCCGTGCGGCGGCTGGCGGCCGAGCGGGCCCTGGCGATCAATCCGGCCAACAAGCGCCTGTCGGTGCCGTCCCTGACCGCCGACCGGCTGGAACAGCTGTCCCAGGCCCGCCTGTGGATCGAGCCGGAGCTGGCCGCCCGCGCCGCGCGCCATGCCGACGAGGGGCTGATCAGAACCCTGCAGGCCATCGACGCCCGGCTGGACGCCGCGCTGGCGGCCGGCGATGTCGACGGCTACATGACGGCCAACCACGCCTTTCACTTCGCCATCTATGAGCGCTCAGGCGCCGATGTGCTGCTGTCGATGGCCGGCGGGCTATGGTTGCAGATCGGGCCGTTCATGCGGGTGGTGTTCGGGCGCGTCGGCACCGGCAGCCTGCCGGCCGACCGTCACGCCGAGGCGATCGCCGCCCTCAAGGCCCGCGACGCCGACGGCGCCCGCCGCGCCATCGCCGCTGACCTGTCTGAAGGCATGGACAAGATGCGGACCGCCGTGGAGGCGGGCGCATGAGCGGCCGTCTTGACAGGCGCGCTGAGGCCGCGAACTGTGATCACAGTTTCAGGAAAGCCTGCCCGTGACGCTTGCCCCCGCCCTTCATGCGTTGAACCCCCATGCCGACCTGACGTCGGTATGCTTGACGCCGAGGTGACCTGCCCATGACCGGCCTGAAACTCGTCGAAACCGCCGCCCTGATCGATGGCCTGTGGATCCAGGCCGACGCCACCTTCGAGGTGACCAACCCGGCTGACGGGACGGTGATCGCGCAGGTCGCCGATCTTGGCGCGGCGCAGACCGTCATCGCCATCGACGCCGCCCATCGCGCCTTCCCGGCCTGGGCGGCGCGCACCGCCAAGGATCGCGGGGCGATCCTGCGGCGGTGGAGCGACCTGATGCTGGCCCATGCCGACGACCTGGCCCGGCTGATGACCGCCGAGCAGGGCAAGCCCCTGGCCGAGGCGCGGGGCGAGGTCGTCTATGGGGCCAGTTTCATCGACTGGTTCGCCGAGGAGGCCAAGCGGGGCCACGGCCAGTCGATCCCGACGCCGGATCCCAACAAGCGGCTGATGTCGATCAAGCAGCCGGTCGGGGTGTGCGCCGCCATCGCGCCGTGGAATTTCCCGATCGCCATGATCACCCGCAAGGTCGGCCCGGCCCTGGCGGCCGGCTGCACGGTGGTGGTCAAGCCGGCGGCCGAGACGCCGCTGTGCGCCCTGGCCATCGCCCGGCTGGCGATGGAGGCGGGCGTGCCGGCCGGGGTGCTGAACATCGTCACCGGCAAGGACGCCAGCGCCATCGGCAAGGCGCTGTGCGATGACCCGCGCGTGCGCAAGCTGTCGTTCACCGGCTCCACCCCCGTGGGCAAGACCCTGTACGCCCAGTGCGCCGGCACCATGAAGAAGCTCAGCCTCGAGCTGGGCGGCAATGCGCCGTTCATCGTCTTCGACGACGCCGATCTGGAGGCCGCCGTCGACGGCGCCATCGCCAGCAAGTACCGCAACACCGGCCAGACCTGCGTCTGCGCCAACCGGCTGATCGTGCAGTCGGGCATCCACGACGCCTTCGCCGCCCGGCTGACGCAGAAGGTGGCGGCGATGAAGGTCGGCCCCGGAACCGGCGAGGGGGTCACCATCGGCCCGCTGATCAACGACAAGGCCCTGATCAAGGTCGACAGCCTGGTGCGCGAGGCGGTTGAGGCCGGCGCCGTCGTCCTGATCGGCGGCGACGCGCATGGCCTGGGCGGCCTGTTCTACCAGCCCACGGTGCTGACCGGCGCGACAGCGGACATGCGGCTGTTCCAGGAGGAGATCTTCGGCCCGGTCGCCCCGATCGTGAAGTTCGAGACCGAGCAGGACGCCATCGACCTGGCCAACGCCACGCCGTTCGGACTGGCGGCTTATTTCTACAGCCGTGATGTCGGTCGCTGCTGGCGCGTGGCCGAAGCCATCGAGGCCGGCATGGTCGGCATCAACGAAGGCATCATCTCCACCGAGGTCGCGCCGTTCGGCGGGGTCAAGGAGTCGGGCCTGGGGCGCGAGGGCGCGTCCGAGGGGCTGGATGAGTATTTCGAGACCAAATATCTGTGCTTTGGCGGGGTGAAGGGATGATGCGTTCGCGCCGTCATCCCCCCATCTCCCGTCATTCCCGCCCTTGTGGCGGGAACCCCTCTATCCGCCGCAAGGGCAGAGGTGTGGCGGGCTGGCCCGCCAATGCGCTTCACGTGTCAGCTGAGCCAGGGGTTCCCGCCACAAGGGCGGGAATGACGGGAGTATTTTTCGGGGCGGCGGGATGATGGCGGAACTCGCCAACGCGTCCACCCTCGAGGGGTTGATGCAGGCCGAAGCCGCGCGCTTCACGGCCGAGCATCCGCGCAGCGTGGCGATGGCCGGGCAGGCGGCGCAGGTCTGGCGCGGCGGCGCGCCGATGCACTGGATGAACGACTGGGCCAGTCCCAGCCCGATCTTCGCGGCCCAGGGCGTCGGGGCCCAGATCACCGATGTCGACGGCAAGCTGTATGACGACTTCTGCCTGGGCGACACGCCGTCGATGTTCGGCCATGGCGACGCGGCGGTGGCCTCGGCGGTGTCGGACCAGATCAAGCGCGGCGCCGGCTTCATGCTGCCGACGGCCAGCGCGATCCTCGTCGGCCGCCTGCTGGCCGAGCGTTTCGGCCTGCCGCTGTGGCAAACGGCGACCACGGCCAGCGACGCCAATCGCGCCGCCATCCGCTGGGCTCGGGCGGTCACCCAGCGGTCGGTGATCCTGGTGTTCGACGGCTGCTATCACGGCATGGTCGAGGACGCCTTTGTCGTGCTGAACGACGGCTCACCCGTGATGAAGCCGGGTCTGCTGGGTCAGGTTCACGACATGACCGCCACCACCTGGGTCGTACCGTTCAACGACCTGGCCGCCTTGGAGGCGGCCCTGGCCTCCGATCAGGTGGCCGCCGTCCTGGCTGAGCCGGTGATGACCAATTGCGGGATGATCCTGCCCGAGCCCGGTTTCCATGAGGCCTTGCGCCGCCTGACCCGCGACTCCGGAACCCTGCTGATCCTCGACGAGACCCACACCCTGTCCAGCGGCCCCGGCGGCTATGCCGGGCTGCACGGGCTGGAGCCCGACATGTTCGTGGTCGGCAAGGCCATCGCCGGCGGCGTGCCGGCCGCCGTCTGGGGCGTCACGGCCGAGCTCTCTGCGCGCATGGACCACGCCCAGGCGCGGATCGGACCGGGCCAGTCGGGCATCGGCACCACCCTGTCGGGCAACGCCCTGGCCATGGCGGCCATGCGCGCCATGCTGACCGAGGTCATGACGCCCGCCGCCTATGACCGCATGCTGGCCGGGGCCGAGCGTCTGGTGGCGGGTCTGAACACCGTCGTCGCGGCGCGCGGTCTGCCCTGGTCGGTGGTCCATGTCGGGGCCCGGGTCGAGCTGGTCTTCGCCAATCCTCCGCCAAAAAATGCCGCCCAGATGCGCAAGGCGCTGGACCACGACCTCGTGGCCGCGCTTCATCTGTGGCTGATGAACCGGGGCGTGCTGATTGCGCCCTTCCACAACATGATGCTGGTGTCGCCGGTGACTGAAGACGCGTCGATTGACCGGTTGGTCGCGGCCGTCGACGGGTTCGCCGCCGAGATCGAGGGCCTGTCCGCATGAGCCATCCCATGGTTGCCGATCCCCAGGAATGCCGCGACTTCCTGGCCGCCAATCCGCAGGTGCGGTTTGTCGATGTGTTCTTCACCAGCATGACCGGCGTGCCGCGCGGCAAGCGGCTGCGGATCCACGAGCTGCAGGCGGTCTACGACTATGGTCGCTTCCTGCCCGGCTCGATTCTGGTTGTCGACACAACCGGGGCCGATTGCGAGGACACGGGCCTGGTCTGGGAAGACGGCGACGCCGACCGCCGCGCGCGGCCGGTGCCCGGCACCCTGACCCTGGCCCCCTGGCTGGGCGACGACATGGCCCAGGTGATGCTGTCGCTTTACGAGCTGGACGGCACGCCCAACGATCTGGACCCCCGCCACGTGCTGCAACGGGTGCTGGACCGCTACGCCGCCGATGGCCTGACGCCGGTCGCCGCCTGCGAGCTGGAATACTATCTGGTCGACCTGGAGCGCACCGCTGACGGCGACCTGCAGCCGCCCAAGTCTCTGCAGACCGGTCGTCGCCCGCACGGCATCGAGGTCTATGGCCTGCCCGAGCTGGAGGCCATCGCCCCGTTCCTGCGCGAGCTGTGGGACACCGCCGACGTGATCGGCGTGCCGCTGGAAGGAGCGATCTCGGAGTTCGCCCCCAGCCAGGTGGAGCTGACCCTCAAGCACAAGCCCGACGCGCTGCGGGCTTGCGACGACGCCCTGCTGTACAAGCGCATGGCCAAGGGCGTGGCCCTGCGCCATGGCTGCGAGGCCACCTTCATGGCCAAGCCCTGGGCCGACAAGGCGGGCAACGGCTTCCACGTCCATGTCAGCTTCAACGACAAGGACGGCAACAACCTGTGCGCTGACGAGGACCCCGAGGGCTCGGCCATGCTGCGCCACGCCATCGGCGGCATGAAGCAGCTGCTGGGCGAGGGCATGGCCATCCTGGCCCCCAACGCCAACAGCTATCGCCGCTTCAAGGCCAACAGCTATGCGCCGGTCGCGGCGACCTGGGGCGTCAACAACCGCACGGTGTCTCTGCGCATTCCGGCCGGACCGGCTCCGACGCGCCATGTCGAGCACCGCGTCGCGGGCGCCGACGGCAATCCCTACCTGGTGATGGCCGTGCTGCTGGCCAGTGCTCACCACGGCCTGACCCACAGGATCGATCCGGGCCCGGCGGTGGTCGGCGACGGCTATGCCGCTGCGGCCAAGGAGAAGTCGCGTCTGCCGTCCCACTGGTTCGCGTCGGTTGATCTGTTCGATCAGTCAGCCGTGCTGCGCGACTATCTGGGTGACCGCTTTGTGGACATGTTCGTGTCGGTGAAGCGGACTGAACAGGCGAGGTTCTTCGAGGTGGTCACCAGCCTCGATTTCGATTGGTACCTGCGCAACGCGTGATCACGCTGCGCGGCAATGGCTTTGGGTTGAAAACCGCCGGGGGGATCGCCGGCTTCGAACAAAAAGGGAGCTTTGAGGGACCATGAGCACCATTACCCAACGGGGCATGCAACGGGCCGGGATGAACCGCCGATCGCTGCTGACGGCCACGGGCGCCGCCGCCATCGGCCTGACCTTCACCGCCTGCGGCGAGAAGCCCGCGCCGGCCGCCGCCGGCGGCGAGGAAGCCAAGCTGAACTTCTATAACTGGGACACCTATATCGGCGACACCACCCTGGCCGACTTCAAGACGGCCACCGGCGTCGACGTGAACATGAGCCTGTTCGCCACCAACGACGAGCTGTTCGCCAAGCTGAAGGCCGGCAATCCGGGCTTTGACGTGATTGTGCCGTCCAACGAGTTCGTCACCCGCATGGGCCAGGCGGGCCTTCTGGAAGTGCTGGACCGCAGCAAGATCCCCAATCTGACGAACATCGATCCGGCCTTCATGGACCCGGAATACGACCCGGGCCGCAAATATTCGATGCCCTACACCTGGCTGGTGCTGGGCATCGGCTATCGCAAGAGCAAGGTGAAGGGCGTTCCTGACAGCTGGAAGTACCTGTTCGACAGCGAGCAGTACAAAGGCAAGATCGCCCTGCTGTCGGAAAGCGCCGACCTGATCCGCCTGTCGGCCAAGTACAAGGGCTACAGCGTCAACAAGATCCCGCCCGAACTGGTCGCCGAGATCGAGGCGATGCTGATCAAGCAGAAGCCTTTCATCAAAGCCTTCCACGACGACAACGGCCAGGACATGCTGGCCTCGGGCGAGGTCGATCTGGTGCTGGAATACAACGGCGACATCGCCCAGCTGATGAAGGAAGACGACGACGTCGGCTTCGTGATCCCCAAGGAGGGATCGCTGATCAATTCCGACACCCTGTGCATCCCCAAGGGCGCGCCGCGTCCGCTGAACGCCCACAAGTTCATCAACTATCTGCTGGACGCGCAGGCCGGGGCGGCGATCTCCAAAACCATCCTCTATCCGACGCCCAATGCGGCGGCCAAGGCGCTGATGCCTGACGATTACAAGAACAATCAGGTGATCTTCCCGCCGCTGGATGTGATGGCCAAGTGCGAGTACGGCGCCTTCGAAGGCGCCGAAAAGGCCAGCCAGTACGAGGAAGTCATGACGCGGGTGCGGGCGGCTTAGGGCGCGAGCCAAGTCCTCCCCCCAGCGGGGGAGGCGGCCGAAGGCCGGAGGGGGAAGTGCTGCTGAGTCAGCCCGACTTCCCCCTCCGTCGACTGCGTCGACACCTCCCCCGCTGGGGGGAGGATTTTAGGGGGACCACCGATGGAACAGAGCTGGAAACAGGCCAAGGCGGTGTTCGCCGGCACGCTCGGCCCGCCGCTGTTCTGGCTGGTGCTGTTCTTCCTCGTGCCGCTGGCCATCGTCTGGGCCTACAGCTTTGGCAACAACGACGGCCTGACCGACATCGCCATTACCGGCACGTTCAAGAACTACGCTCGGGCGATCGAGCCGCTGTATCTGAAGATCTTCGTGAAATCGGCCTGGGTGGCGGCCATCACCACCGGGCTGTGCCTGGTGATCGGCTTTCCGGTGGCCCTGGCCATCACCTTTGCGTCCGAGAAGACCAAGACCTGGCTGCTGTTGCTGATCATGCTGCCGTTCTGGACGAACCTGCTGATCCGCACCTACGCCCTGATCGCGGTGCTGCGCACCGAGGGCTACGTCAATATGGGCCTGGAGTGGATCTGGAAGGGCGGCGGCGTGATCGGGGCCCTGCTGGGCCTGCAGCCGATCGGCGACTTCCAGCCGCTGGAGCTGCTGCACAACAATTTCGCGGTCATTCTCGGCCTGATCTATGTGCACCTGCCGTTCATGGTGCTGCCGCTGTATTCGGCCCTGGACCGGCTGGACAAGTCGCTGCTGGAGGCCAGTCTCGACCTTGGCGCCGGCCACCTGCAGACCCTGTTCAAGGTGGTCGTGCCCCTGGCCCTGCCAGGCATTGCGTCGGGCGTGCTGATCACCTTCATCCCGGCCCTGGGCGCCTATCTGACGCCCGACCTGCTGGGCGGGCCCGACAGCCAGATGATCGCCAATGTCATCGAGCGCCAGTTCAAGCGGGCCAATGACTGGCCGTTCGGCGCGGCGATGTCGTTCCTGCTGATGTACCTGACCTTCATCGCCATCGCCTTGCAGGCCGTGCTGTCTCGCAAGACCCCGGAGGCCAAGTGATGGCGAAACGCTCCGCTCCCGGTCCCCTCGAATACCTCCGCCGCTGGCAGATGCAGGCCTGGCTGGCGGCCGTGGCGATCTTCCTCTACGCGCCGCTGATCGCCCTGATGGCCTTCAGCTTCAATGACAGCCGGCGCAACATCGTCTGGAAGGGCTTCACGCTCAAATATTACGAGAAGGCTTTCAATAATGCCGGCCTGATCGAGGCGTTCGGCAACAGCCTGACCATCGCGGCCGTTTCGACCGTGGTCAGCGTGGCGCTGGGGGCCATGGTCGCCCTGGCCCTGTGGCGGTTCCGCTTCCCCGGCAAGACGGCCCTGAACGGGGCGCTGGCCCTGCCTATCGTGGTGCCGGAGATCTGCATGGGCGTGGCGATGCTGGTGTTCTTCGCCAAGGTGATGCCGTGGCCGCAGGGCATGGTCTGGCCGCTGAACCTGGGGGCGATCATCATCGCCCACGTCTCGTTCTCGTTCCCGTTCGTGGCGGTGGTAGTGCGGGCCCGGATGACCAGCTTCAACCGCGAGATGGAGGAGGCGGCCCGCGACCTGGGGGCCGGCGAGTGGCGAACGATCAAGGACGTGATCCTGCCGCACATGGCCCCGTCTCTGGTGGCCGGGGCGCTGCTGGCCTTCACGCTCAGCCTCGATGACTTCGTCATCACCTTCTTCACGGCCGGACCCGACACCGTGACCTTCCCGGTGAAGGTCTATTCGATGGTCCGCTTCTCGGTGACGCCCGAGGTCAATGCGGCCTCGACCATACTTATTGTGCTGACGGTGATCCTGACGGCCGCCGCCCTGAAGCTGCAGGGCAATTCGGCCGCGACGGCGGGCCATGGGGGAGAGAAGTCGTGAGCATCATCACCTTCGAGAACGTCACCAAGCGCTTCGGCAAGATGGTGGCCGTCGACAACGTCTCGCTCAGCGTCGAGGAGGGCGAGTTCTTCTCGCTGCTGGGCCCGTCGGGCTGCGGCAAGACCACGCTGCTGCGGATGCTGGCCGGCTTCGAGACCCCCAGCGAGGGCCGGATCCTGATCGACGGCCATGACGTCTCGACCGTGCCGCCCAACAAGCGGCCGGTGAACATGGTGTTTCAGTCCTATGCGGTGTTCCCGCACATGAGCGTGGCCGACAATGTCGCCTATGGCCTGAAGGTGGATCGCGTGCCGACCGCCGAGCGCAACAAGCGCGTCGAGGAGGCTCTGGACTTGGTGCAGCTGGGCGGTCTGGGCGGTCGCAAGCCCGATCAGCTGTCGGGCGGCCAGCGGCAACGTGTTGCTCTGGCGCGGGCTCTGGTCAAACGCCCTCGCGTGCTGCTGCTGGACGAGCCGCTGTCAGCCCTCGACGCCAAGCTGCGCGAGCAGATGCGCACCGAGCTGTGCACCCTGCAGGAGAAGGTCGGCATCACCTTCATCATGGTCACCCACGATCAGGACGAGGCCCTGGCCCTGGCCAGCCGCTGCGCGGTGATGAACCGCGGCGTGCTGCAGCAGGTGGCCACGCCCAGCGACCTTTACGAGTTTCCCAACAGCCGCTTCGTGGCCGACTTCATCGGCAGCGTGAACCTGTTCGAGGGTGTGCTGGCGGTGGATGAGCCCAGCCATGCGATCATCCGCTCGCCTGACCTGCCGGTGGACATCTTCCTCGATCACGGCGTCACCGGCCCGCGCGGCGGCGCGGCCTGGGCGGCGATCCGGCCCGAGAAGATCGAGCTGCACAAGAAGGACGGCGACGAGGCCCCCAATCTGGGCGACGCGCCCAAGGGCGCCAATGCGGTGGCGGGTGTCATCAAGCATGAGGCCTATCTGGGCGGCTCGTCGGTCTATGAGGTCGAGATCGCCGGAGGCCGCAGTATCAAGGTCCACCGCTCCAACCTGACCCGCTGGGACCAGGAAGACTTCAAGCTGGGCGAAGAGGTCTGGCTGTGCTGGCACGCCTGTTCGCCGGCGGTTTTGCTGTCATGACCCGTCCCGTCGCCGGTATCATCTGCTGCACCCGCACCGTCGGGATCGAGCCGGCTCAAGCGGTGATGAACCGCTATGTCGCCGGGGCGATGCAGTATGCCGATGTCGCCGCCCTGCTGGTGCCATCCATGCCGCAGCTGATGAAGGCTTCGGAAGTCGCCGCGCGGCTGGATGGGCTGATGCTGACCGGCAGTCCCTCGAACCTTGATCCCGCGCTTTATGGCGAGGAGATCGGCGATGCGCCCGGCCCGTTCGACCTGGCCCGCGACACCACGACTGCCGATTTGATCAAGGCCATGCTCGACCTGGGTCGGCCGGTGTTCGGCGTCTGCCGGGGCTTCCAGGAGATCAATGTCGCGTTCGGCGGCACCCTGCGCCGCGACATGGCCTCCAGCGCCGAGCTGATCGCGCACCACGCGCCGGACGAGGTCGATTTCAACGGCATGTTCGACCATCTGCACCCGGTCGATCTGACCCCCGGCGGCGTGCTCTCGGCCGCGTTCGGGACCGAGCGGGCGGTGGTCAATTCGGTGCACTATCAGGGCGTCGACCGGCTGGGCGAAGGGTTGAGCGTTGAGGCCCGCGCCCCCGATGGCGTGGTCGAGGGTGTCTCGGCCACCGTCAATGGCGCGCCCGTCCTGGCCGTCCAGTGGCATCCCGAGTGGCAGACCGCCGCCAACCCGCAATCCCAGATTTTCTTCCAGCTTTTCGGACGCGCCCTCAGAGGCGCGCCGCTCGTCGGTCCCGCCTTGGCGGGAGCGCCCCAAAAAGACGTCGCGTAGGAACCAAGCCCAATGACTGTCCCGATCCGAAACCACGACATCGCCGAGCTCAAGCGGCTGGACCTGGCCCACCATCTGCCGGCCCAGACCGACTACAAGCTGCAGCAGGAACTGGGCGGCAGCCGGATCATCACCCGCGCCGACGGGATCTATATCCATGACGGCGAGGGCCACCAGATCCTGGACGGCATGGCCGGCCTGTGGTGCGTGAATGTCGGCTATGGCCGGCAGGAACTGGCCCAGGCGGCCTATGACCAGATGCTGGAGCTGCCCTACTACAACACCTTCTTCAAGACCGCCTCGCCGCCGCCGATCCGCCTGGCCGCCAAGATCGCCGAGAAGATGGGCGGCAATCTGACCCACGTGTTCTTCAACTCTTCGGGCTCGGAAGCCAACGACACCGTTTTCCGCCTGGCCCGTCACTACTGGAAACTGAAGGGCCAGCCGCAGCGCACGGTCTTCATCAGCCGCTGGAACGCCTATCATGGCTCGACCGTGGCGGGGGTCTCGCTGGGCGGCATGAAGCACATGCATGTGCAGGGTGACCTGCCGATCCCCGGCGTGCATCACGTCATGCAGCCCTACGGCTTTGGCGAGGGCTTTGGCGAAGACCCGGCAGCCTTCTGCGCCCGGGCGGTGCAGGAGATCGAGGACAAGATCCTGCAGGTCGGCCCCGAGAACGTCGCCGCCTTCATCGGCGAGCCGGTGCAGGGCGCCGGCGGCGTGATCATCCCGCCCGACGGCTACTGGCCGGCGGTCGAAGCGGTCTGCCGCAAATACGGCATCCTGCTGGTCTGCGACGAAGTGATCTGCGGCTATGGGCGGCTGGGCCAGTGGTTCGGGCACCAGCACTACGGGATCAAGCCCGACATGATCGCCATGGCCAAGGGTCTGTCGTCGGGCTACCTGCCGATCAGCGCCGTGGGCGTGGCCGACTTTATCGTCGCCGAGCTGAGGGAAAAGGGCGGGGACTTCATCCACGGCTTTACCTATTCGGGCCACCCGACCTGCTGCGCCGTTGCCCTGAAGAACATCGAGATCCTAGAGCGCGAGGGCCTGGTCGAGCGCACCCGCGAGGACACCGGCCCCTATCTGGCCAAGGCCCTGGCCACGCTGAACGACCTGCCGCTGGTGGGCGAGACCCGCTCGCTGGGCCTGATCGGCGCCGTCGAGATCGTCCGCGAGAAGGGCACGAACCATCGCTTCCTCGACAAGGAAGGCGAGGCCGGTCCCGTCGTTCGCGATATCTGCATCAAGAACGGCCTGATGGTGCGGGCGATCCGCGACAGCATCGTCTGCTGCCCGCCGCTGATCATCACCCATGCCCAGATCGACGAACTGGTGGGGATCCTGCGCAAGTCGCTGATCGAGGCCGAGCCCGTGCTCCGCGCCCTGAAGCCTGAGGCCGCGTCATGAAACAGCCCAAGCACAAGAAGACCAAGCCGGACCAGCGGGTGAAGCGCGGCGTCGCCACGCTCGAGGAGGCCCAGGCCTGGTTCACCCGGCAGAACATCGAGGAGATCGAGTGCGTCGTGCCCGACCTGGCCGGGGTGGCGCGCGGCAAGATCATGCCGGTGCGCAAGTTCCTCGGCGCCCCGTCGATGAACCTGCCGCTGGCGGTGTTCTATCAGACCATCACCGGTGACTTCCCCGAGTTCGAGGGGGTGGTCAATTCGGTGCAGGCCGACACCGACATCGTCCTGACGCCCGACTTCGCCACCCTGGCCGCCGTGCCCTGGGCCCAGGATCCGACCGCCCAGGTGATCCACGACGCCTTCCATCCCGACGGCCGCCCCGTCGAGGAAAGCCCGCGCCAGGTGCTGCGCCGGGTACTGGCCCTGTATGCCGAAAAGGGCTGGGTGCCGATCGTCGCCCCGGAGATCGAGTTCTATCTCGTCGACAAGAACACCGACCCCGACTACCCGCTCAAGCCCCCGATCGGCCGCTCGGGCCGGCCGGAGACCGGGCGCCAGGGCTATTCGATCAGCGCAGTCAATGAGTTCGATGCGCTGTTCGAGGACATGTACGAATACTCTGAACGCCAGGGCCTGGAGATCGACACCCTGATCCACGAAAGCGGCGTGGCCCAGATGGAGATCAACCTGCGCCACGGTCCTCCGCTGGAACTGGCCGACCAGGTGTTCATGTTCAAGCGCACCATCCGCGAGGTGGCGCTGGAGCACGAGATCTACGCCACCTTCATGGCCAAGCCCATGGCGTCAGAGCCTGGCAGCGCCATGCACATCCACCAGTCGATCATCGACAAGCACGGCCAGAACCTGTTCTCCGACCCGAAGACCGACGAAGAGACCCCGCTGTTCCACAATTTCATCGCCGGCCAACAGACCTATCTGCCGGCGATCATGGCCATACTGGCGCCCTATGTGAATTCCTACCGCCGGATCGCCAAGGATTCCGGCGCGCCGGTCAACACCCAGTGGGGCTATGACAATCGCACCTGCGGCCTGCGCGTGCCGCCGTCGAACGCCGCCAACCGCCGGCTGGAAAACCGCATTCCCTCGTCTGACGCCAATCCCTATCTGGCCATCGCCGCAACCCTGGCGGCCGGCTATCTGGGCATGGTCAATGACCTCAAGCCCAGCCCGCCGGTTCTCACCGACGCCGGCGCCCGGGGCATCGAACTGCCGCGTAGCCTGACCGAATCCCTGAAGCTGTTCGAGGCCTGCCAGGACCTGGTCGACATCCTCGGCCCGGTCTTCTGCCAGGCCTATGACCACGTCAAACAGGCCGAGTACGAGACCTTCATGCGCACGATCAGTCCCTGGGAGCGCGAGTTTCTGTTGCTGAATGTTTAGCGCCTCAAAGCCCTTCCCCCATCAAGGGGGAAGGGAGATGACCTCCTGGTACGCCGACACCGCCACGCCCTTCCCAAGCCTGCTTCCGCTCAGGGGCGATGTCCGCGCCGACGTCTGCGTGATCGGCGCGGGCTATACGGGCCTGGGCGCGGCGCTTGAGCTGGCCCGGCGCGGCGTGTCTGTGATCGTGCTTGAAGCGGGCCGTGTCGGGTCGCAGGCTTCGGGACGCAATGGCGGACAGGTCCATACCGGCCATCGTCGCGATCAGGCCTGGCTGGAAAAGACGGTGGGCCAGGACGACGCCACGGCCCTGTGGCGGCTGGCCCAGGACGCGCGGACGCACCTGCACGCCACCATCACGGACCACGCCATCGCCTGCGACTTGAAGCCCGGCATGATTCACGCCCGCCATCGTCCGGGCGGCGAGGCCGAAGACGCGGCCCATATCGAGCACATGGCCCGGCGCTACGACTATGACGCCCTGTCGCTGGTCGGAACCGGTGATCTGGCCCGGGACCTGGGCACAGATGTCTATCATGGCGGGCTGATCGACCGGGACGGGGGCCACCTGCATCCGCTGAACCTGGCCCTGGGCCTGGCCCGCGCGGCCCTGGCGGCCGGCGCGACGATCCACGAGCACAGCCGGGCGCTGTCCTGGACCCGTCAGGGCGGCAAGATCGTGGTGTTCACGGCCGACAGCCGGATCACCTGCGACCAGTTGATCATCAGCGGCGACGGCAGCCTCAACCACATGGCGGGTCGGGCGCGCGACCGGGTGATGCCGATCAACAACTTTATCCTGACCACCGAGCCGCTGGGTGATCTGGCCGACCAGATCATCACCTCCGACGCCGCTGTGGCCGACAGCCGCTTTGTCGTGAACTATTTCCGCAAGACCCCGGATGGCCGCCTGCTGTTTGGCGGCGGCGAGAACTATCGCCCGGGCTTCCCGGCCGACATCGCCGGCTTCGTCCGTCGACACATGCTGAAGATCTATCCGCGACTGAAAGACGTGAAGATCAGCCACGCCTGGGGCGCCACCCTGGGCATCACCATGAACCGCGTGCCGTTCGTGGCGCAGGTCGCGCCCGGCGTGCGGGTGGCGTCCGGCTATTCGGGGCAGGGGGTGATGCTGGCCCCCTATGTCGGCAAGCTGCTGGCCGACGCGGCGCTGGGTGAAGGCGCTGGCGTGGATCTGCTGTCGCGCCTGCCCACCCCGCCGTTTCCGGGCGGGGGCCTGCTGCGTTGGCCGCTGACGGTGGCGGGGCTGAGCTGGTACGGACTGCGGGACCGGCTGTAAGCCATCCCGAATTGACTTCCATCGCCACGCTCGATCTCCTCGCCCCATGACCACCCAGACGACCTCCGCCCAGGGCGGCCTCGCCACCGCGCTTGAACACGCCCAGCGCCTGCTGGAGCATGACCCGGCGCTGGCGCGACAACAGGCGGAAGCCATCCTGGAAGCGGTTCCGCGCCACGCCGGCACGACCGTGGTGCTGGCCGCCGCGCATCGCCTGGGCGGAGACCCCGACAAGGCCCTGGCTGTGATCGCGCCGCTGGCGCGGGGCCTGCCTAGCCTGGCCGAGGGCCAGCTGGAGCTGGGCCTGACCCTGGCTGATCTGGGCCGCACCGCCGAGGCCGTCGCAGCCTTCCGGCGCACGGTCGCGCTCGATCCGCGCGCCGGCGAAGCCTGGCGCGGTCTGGCCGAGGGGCTGGACCTGATGGGCGACACGGCCGGCGCAGAGCAGGCCCTGGCCCAGCAACTTCGGGCCTCGACCCGCGATCCGGCCCTGATCGAGGCCGCCGTCGCCCTGATCGACAACCGGCTTGGCGAAGCCGAGCAGCGGCTACGTGACCACCTCGCTGATCATCCCGCCGACGTCGCCGCCCTGCGCATGCTGGCCGAGACCGGCGCCCGGCTGGGCCGTTACGAGGACGCCGAGCGCCTGCTGACGGGGTGCCTGGAGATCGCCCCCGGCTTTGCGGCTGCGCGGCACAATCTGGCGACCATGCTCTATCGGCAGAACAAGTCGGCCCAGGCCCTGGCGCAGATCGAGCGCCTGACCGACCGCGACCCTCGCCATCCCGGCTACGCCAACCTGCGCGCGGCGATCCTGTCGCGGCTGGGTGAGTACGACACCGCCATCGGGATTTACGAGCGGATGCTGGCCGAGTTCCCCAACCAGCCCAAGGGCTGGATGAGCTATGGCCATGCCCTCAAGACCGTGGGCCGCCAACCCGACTGCATCGCCGCCTATCGCAAGGCGCTGGAGTTGTCGCCGGGTCTGGGCGAGGCCTGGTGGAGCCTGGCCAATCTGAAGACCGTGAAGTTCGACGCCGCCGACCGCGCCACCATGGCCGCCGGGCTGGAGCAGCCGGACCTGTCGGACGATGACCGGCTGCATCTGCACTACGCTTTGGGCAAGGCGCTTGAGGACGCCAAGGCCTATGCCGACTCCTTCCAGCACTATGCCGCCGGCGCGGCGATCCGGCGCCAGCAGGTGGACTACGATCCGGAGGAGAACCACGCCGATGTGGCGCGCTCACGCGCGGTGTTCACCCCGGCTCTGCTGGCCGCCAAGGCGGGGCAGGGCTGCCCGGCGCCCGATCCGATCTTCGTGGTCGGCCTGCCGCGCTCGGGCTCGACCCTGATCGAGCAGATCCTGGCCAGCCACAGCCAGGTTGAGGGCACGATGGAGCTGCCCGACCTGATCGTCATGGCGCGGCGGCTGGGCGGCAAGGCCAACCGCCGCGAGGATTCGACCTATCCTGAAATGCTGGTCGACCTGTCGCCGGACGCCCTGCGGAAGCTCGGCGAGGAGTATCTGGAACGCACCCGGGTGCAGCGGAAGACGGACAGGCCGTTCTTCATCGACAAGATGCCCAACAACTTCGCCCACACCGGCCTGATCCACCTGATCTTGCCGAACGCGAAGATCATCGACGCGCGCCGTCATCCGCTGGGCTGCTGCTTTTCGGGCTTCAAGCAGCACTTCGCCCGGGGCCAGGCCTTCAGCTACGACCTGACCGACATCGGCCGCTACTATGCTGACTATGTGGATCTGATGGATCACTTCGACACCGTGCTTCCGGGCCGGGTGCACCGGGTGATCTACGAGGCGATGATCGCGGACCCCGAGGGGCAGATCCGCGCCCTGCTGGATCATTGCGGCCTGCCGTTTGAGCCGGCCTGCCTGAACTTCCACGAGAACGACCGCGCCGTGCGCACGGCCAGTTCCGAACAGGTTCGCCAGCCCATCTTCAAGGACGCCGTCGAGCATTGGCAGAATTTCGAATCGGCTCTGGGCCCGCTCAAACAGGCATTGGGTGACTGTCTGGCGACTTATCCGGACACGCCTAGAAACTGAACACCCCGTTCTGGGTCTGCCATTTCTGCAACAGTCGGAAGATTCGGGATTTTTTGGCGCTTTCCGCCTTGCCGAGCGCTTAGACGCGGCCGAACATCGTTCCCTTAAAATGGTACGGGGAGCGACCATGAAGACGCGTAAGAATTTCAGGCGGGCGGGGGTCTATTCGGCCGCGTTGCTGGCTTCGACCATGCTGACCAGCGTGGCGGCCATGGCTCAGGAGAGCCAGGCCATTTCGCTCGAAGAGGTGGTGGTCACCGCCCAGAAGCGATCCGAAAATCTGCAGGACGTGCCGGTCAGCATCCAGGCGATGGGTGAGGCCAAGCTGGAGCAACTGCAGGTCGGTAATTTCGTCGACTATGTGAAGTACCTGCCCAGCGTGTCGTTCACGACCGCCGGTCCCGGCTTTGGCCAGGTCTATATGCGCGGCGTCGCCAGCGGCGGCGACGGCAACCACTCCGGCTCTCTGCCCAGCGTCGGCGTCTATCTGGACGAACAGCCGATCAGCACCATCCAGGGCGCGCTGGACATCCACGTCTATGACGTCGCCCGGGTCGAGGCCCTGGCCGGACCGCAGGGCACGCTGTACGGCGCCAGCTCGCAGGCCGGCACGCTTCGGATCATCACCAACAAGCCCAGCACGGCGGGCTTCTCGGCCGGCGTCGACATCGAGGGCAATATCGTCGACGGCGACGATACCGGCCATGTCGAAGAGGCCTTTATCAACATGCCGCTGTCGGACACCATCGCGGTGCGTCTGGTCGGCTGGAACGAGGAAGCCGCCGGCTATATCGACAACGTCAAGGGCACCCGCACCTATGGCCGCGGCACCGCGACCACGTCGGACGACTTGACGATCAGCAACGCCAACACCGCCAGCGACAACTATAACGGCTCCAGCACCCGGGGCGGCCGCGCCGCCCTGCGCGTCGAACTGGGCGAGAACTGGATCGTCACGCCCTCGATCATGGGCCAGCGCACCAAGACCAGCGGCATCTATGCCTATGACCCCAAGGTCGGCGACCTGAAGCTGACCCACTTCTATCCGGAAGCCTCGGATGACAAGTGGACGCAGACGGCCATGACCATCGAGGGGCAGATCGCCAATCTCGACGTCACCTATGCCGGCTCGTACCTCAAGCGCACGGTCGACACCCGTCAGGACTATTCGGACTATTCCTACTTCTACGACCAGGTCGGCTACGGCTTCTACTGGACCAACGACACGGGCGGCCTGGCCAATCCGTCGCAATACATCACCGGCAAGGACCGCTACACCAAGGAAAGCCACGAAATCCGGATCGCCACGCCGGACGACAAGCGCCTGCGCCTGGTCGGCGGCCTGTTCTACCAGAAGCAGGAACACGGGATCACCCAGCGCTACAAGATCGACGGCATCGGCTACGACATCGAGGTGCCCGGCTATAGCGACACCATCTGGCTGACCGCCCAGCAACGGGTCGATCGGGATACGGCGGCGTTCGGCGAGGCCTATTTCGATATCACCCCCAAGCTGACTGTCATGGGCGGTATCCGCTTCTTCAAGTCCGACAATTCGCTGGAAGGCTTCTACGGCTACGGCACCGGCTATGGCGGCACGGGCGAGCGGGCCTGTTTCCGCACCGGCGGCGTCAACGGCGCGCCGTGTACGAACCTGGACAAGCGGGTCAAGGAAACCGGCAACGTTCCCAAGGTCACGCTCACCTACAAGCATGACGACGACAAGCTGGCCTATGTCACCTATTCGGAAGGCTTCCGGCCGGGCGGTATCAACCGTCGCTCGACCCTGCCGCCCTATCAGGCCGACTATCTGAAGAACTACGAGTTCGGCTGGAAGACCAGCTGGATGGAGAACCGCATCCGCTGGAATGGCGCGGTGTTCATGGAAGACTGGCAGAACTTCCAGTTCTCGATCCTGGGGGCCAACGGCCTGACGGAGATCAAGAACGCCAACGAGGCCCGCATCAAGGGCGTTGAAAGCGACGTCACCCTGGCGGTCACCCAGGGCTTCACGATCAGCGGCGCGGCGGCCTATACCGACGCCAAGCTGACGGCCAACTATTGCGGCTTCACCGACGCCCAGGGCAATCCCGTCACCACCTGCGCCAGTCCGCAGGCTCCGGATGGCACGGTTCTGCCGGTGACGCCGAAGTTCAAGGCCAATGTCACGGCGCGCTACGACTTCAATGTCGGTGACTATGACGCCTATCTGCAGGCCTCGGCCGTCCATCAGACGGGCAGCTGGACCGACCTGCGGATCAACGAGCGTGGCATCATCGGGCGTCAGGCGGGCTATACCCTGCTGGACGTTTCCGGCGGCGTCGTGCGCGCTGACTGGTCGATGTCGCTCTATGTGAAGAACCTGACCGACAAGCGCGCCAGCCTGGGCCGCTACGCCGAATGCGCCGAAAGTGTCTGCGGCGCACAGACCTACATCACGCCCAACCAGCCCCGGACGGTTGGCCTGAAAATCGGACGCAAGTTCTAGGCGGAAGGGGGCGGCTCGCGAGGGCCGCCCCTTTTTCATTTCCGATGATGGCTTGGCAGCGTGTGTGTCTCACTCGCGCCGTTCCCGGCTTTCGCCGCGTGAGCGGGAAGGGTGTGTTTAAGTGAAAGTGTTGCAACCCAAGGCCCTTGGCTTCTGGATGTGCGTCGCCCTGGTCGTGGGCAATATGATCGGCTCGGGCGTCTTCATGCTGCCCGCCTCTCTGGCGCCCTATGGCTGGAACGCCGTGGCGGGCTGGGTCCTGACCATCGGCGGCGCCCTTTGCCTGGCCTTCGTGTTCGCGCGCCTGGCCAAGGCCTTTCCGCAGGGCGGCGGACCCTACATCTACACCCAGGAGGCCTTTGGCCCCGCCGCCGGCTTCATGGTGGCGTGGAGCTACTGGATCTCGATCTGGGTCGGCAATGCCGCCATCGCCGCCGGCACGGTCAGCTATCTCAGCGTCTTTTATCCGCAGATCGCCACCCAGACCGGCCTGCACTGCGCGATCACCCTGGTGATGATCTGGGGGCTGACGATCATGAACTGCTTCGGCGCGCGGCTGGCCGGTGGCATGCAGGTGGTCACCACGGCCCTGAAGCTGCTGCCGCTGATGGGCGTGATCCTGCTGGCGGCCGTAGTGCTGGGCAAGACCGGTGGTTCGACCATCCTGCCCTTCCAGGCCCAGGACCTGACGCCCGTCGGCATCACCGCCGCCGCCACCCTGACCCTGTGGGCGCTGCTGGGCATGGAGTCGGCCACCGTGCCGGCCGGCAAGGTCAAGGATCCCGAACGCACCATTCCGCGCGCCACCCTGGTGGGCACCGCCTTTGCCGGCGTGATCTATCTGATCGTCTGCTCGGCGGTGGTGCTGATGACCCCGGCGGACATGCTCAAGACCTCCAACGCGCCCTTCGCCGACTTCGTGGGCCTGTATGGCGGCGGCGACGCCCGTCTGGTCCTGGCCGGCTTTGCGGCGATCAGCGGCTTTGGCGCCCTGAACGGCTGGATGCTGCTGCAGGGCGAGGTGCCCTACGCCATGGCCAAGGGCGGGGTGTTTCCGGCCTTTCTGGCCAAGACCTCAAAGCGCGGCGCGCCGGTCCGGGCCCACGTGCTGTCCAGCCTGTTCCTGACCGTTCTGGTGACGATGAACTACGCCAAGTCGATGGTCGAGCTGTTCACCTTCATGGCCCTGCTGGCCACGGCCATCTCGCTGTTCGCCTATCTGTTCTGCGCCATGGCGGCGCTGCGCCTGCAGAAGCAGGGCCGGATGGAACCCTCGCGCGCCGTGACCGTGGTGGCGATCATCGCAACGATCTATTCGTTCTGGACGCTGTACGGCGCGGGCGAGGCCAGCCTCTGGAGCCTGCTGCTGCTGGTGGTGGGCCTGCCGATCCACTGGCTGATCAAGCGGTTCGCCGTCGTTCCCGTTACGGAGTGAAGACCATGCCGCGCAGCCTCACCGCCCTGGCCGGCGCCGTCCTGGCCGCCGGTCTTGTCGCCCTGACCCCGCCCGCCGCCCTGGCCCAGGCCAGGCTGACCTATGTCCATGCCGGCAAGCTGGTCGACACCGAGGCCGGCAAGGTTCTGACCAACCAGCTGATCCGCATTGAGGGCGAGCGCGTCACCGGCGTGGGTCCGTGGACGGCGCCGCCGAGCGACGGCCCGGTGCTGGACTGGACCGCCTATACCGTCCTGCCCGGCCTGATGGACATGCACACCCATCTGGTTGACCAGGAGCAGACCGACAACATCGCCGAGCCGCTGCTGACCACGGCCGCCGAGCAGGCCTATATCGGCGCCGCCCACGCCCGGGCCACCCTGATGGCCGGCTTTACCAGCGTGCGCGACGTGGGGTCGTGGCGCGCCTTCAGCGATGTCGCCCTGCGCGACGCCATCGACAAGGGCCTGGTGCCTGGCCCCCGCATGTCGGTGGCCGGCGCCTATATCACCACGCCCGGCGGCGGCGGCGAGATCACCGGCATCGCCGCCGATGTCGGCATCCCGCCCGACATGCGGCGCGGGGTGGTTGAGGACGTGACCGATACTCACAAGAAGGCCCGCGCCCTGCTGGTCGGTGGCGCCGACTTCCTGAAGCTGATCGCTACGGGCGCCGTGCTGACCGTCGGCACAGAGCCCGGCCAGCTGGAACTCTCGGCCGAGGAAATCGCCGCCGCCGTCGAGGAGGCCGCCAAGCGCGGAACCTACGCCACCGCCCACGCCCACGGGGCCGAGGGCATCAAGGTGGCGGTGCGGGCCGGGGTGCGCTCGATCGAGCACGGCTCGCTGATCGACGACGAAGGCATCGCCCTGATGAAGGCCAGGGGCGCCTGGCTGGTGGCCGATATCTATAATGGCGACTTCATCGACGCCTATGGCACGGCCCACGGCTGGCCGGCCGAGACCCTGCGCAAAAATACCGAAACTACCGACGCTCAGCGGGTCGGCTTTGCCAAGGCGGTCAAGGCGGGCGTGAAGATCGCCTATGGCACCGACGCCGGCGTGTTTCCGCATGGCCAGAACGCCCGGCAGATGCCCTACATGGTCAAGTACGGCATGACGCCCATGCAGGCGATCCAGTCGGCGACCACCGTCTCGGCCGCCCTGATGAACAAGTCCGCCGAGGTGGGCGCGATCACCAAGGGTCGCTATGCCGACATGATCGCCGTCGCCGGTGATCCGCTGGCCGATATCGCCATCCTCTCCTCGGTGGCCAAGGTGATGAAGGGCGGCGTGGTGGTGAAGGAGTAACGTTCCCCACCGCTCTCCTACAGACCCGTTCGCCTCAAAACTGCTCCCGGTTTCACCAGCCTCCGCCTTGGCGCGGCCTGTGCAATGTGCAATGCAGCATGAATGTTGCCGTGCAGCATTGAAACACTGTCATGCGGACGCTGTATGTCCGACGCTTAAGCCAGTCCAAGGAGTCTCCCCATGGCCAACGAACACAAGTACTTCGTGCGCCCCGTCTCCGGTGTCTGGCATGTGACCTGGAACGATGCGCCGGACCTGATCGGCTCCTATTCCTGCCAGGCCGAGGCCCAGGCCATCGCCGAAATGCTGGCCCGCCACATGCGCGTGCAGGGCAAGACCGCCAAGGTAGAGGTGTTTGAACCCGAAGTTCGCCGCGCCACCTGGGGCCGCAGCATCGTCAGCCACGCCGCCGCCTAGTCTACGAAGAGCGGGGTCGGCGAATAGCCGGCCAGCAGCCGTTCCGCGATCGCCCCGGCCTCGGCCGGGGTGAAGACCGTCGGGTCCAGGCACAGCTCCAGCCACAGCCCGTCGACCACGGCGGTCAGGCCGATCGCCGCCAGCCGCGCATCGACGCCGGTGTCGCAGGCCTTGAGCAGCTCCTCCAGCCGCGCGCGATAGCCGGCATAGGTGCGCCGATGGATGTCGGCGATAGAGTCATTGATCTTGACCAGACTCCAGAACGCCAGCCAGGCGGCCAGCAGCTGTTCGTCCAGCACCGGCGGCCTGAAGCTGGCGGTCAGATAGGCCGACAGCCGGGCGCGCGGCGCGGCTCCCGCCTGCGCGACCGCAGCCTCCAGCGCCGCGTCGATGCGCTGGCCGACCGCCTCGTAGGCCGCCGCGATCAGGGCGTCGACGCCGTCGAAATAGTGCCGCAGCAGACCGGGCGAGACACCGGCTTCCGCGCAGATTGTCCGCACCGACGCGCCGGCCACGCCGTCGCGGGCCAGGACGGTCTCGGCAGCCGCGACCAGCGCCTGGCGGCGGACGTCGGCGGTTTCCCGGGTAAAGGCGGCGCGCACTTCTACGTCGTCATCCCGGGACTTGTTCCCGGGACCCATCTATCCGCCGCAGGGGCCGAGCCGAAGGACGCTCTCCCGCTGAAGCTGAACCCTGGGTCCCGGGAACAAGTCCCGGGATGACGGTGATTGAAAACCATCACCACCCCGTCGGCGGCCGATCCAGCCGCGCCTCGGGGATCAGCGCCCGCATCTTGCGGCCAAAACTGCGCAGCGAAACCTCCGAGCTGGCCAACGGCCCCGCCGTAAAGCTGCGCGACGCCATCCCCTCCTGCACCCGGGCCACCAGTTCGGTGTCCTCGGTATTGACCTGGCGGTTGATGCGCCAGTTCAGATAGCGCGCCGCCTTCATCTCGCGACGGTCGTCGGGCAGGGCGTAGGCGATCTCGCGGATCAGGGTCTGGGTGGCCGAGACCGGGATGAACTGCATGAAATCCACCTGATCGGGATAGATGTCGAAGGCGAAGTTCGGCCACAGCTTGAAATAGGTCCACAGCCGCTTGCGCTCGGGCGGCAGGTGCGGAACGTCGGGCAGTAGGTCCTGATACAGCCGCTCGGACGGGTTGGCCGACGGCTCGTCGATCAGCTGGCCCCACATCTTGTCGACCCACGGCTCGGCCTCGACGCCATAGCCCTTGCCGAACAGCCGGGTCAGGCCGGGGTGGGCGACGGGGATGTGCAGGCCGTCCGAATAGTTGTCGCTGATGTTCTTCCAGTTCACCGCCCGGGGCCGCAGGGTGACGCGGCCGAACGGCTGCAGGTCCTCGAAGCGATAGTGGGCTACCTCATGATCGTACGGCACCATCATCTCGGCGACGGACGGGCCATCTCCCTCCAGTCGGGTAAAGACAAAGCCGCGCCAGACCTCGACCTCCACCTTGACCAGGCCCTGCTTGTCCATGTCCAGCGCCGGATAGGTGTCGCGCATCGGCACGCCGATCAGCCGGCCTTCCAGGTCGTAGGTCCAGGCGTGATAGGGGCAGACGATGCGGCCGCCGCCCTTGCCACAGCTGCCGCTGGGGCCGTCGACCAGCCGCGCGCCGCGATGGCGGCAGACATTGGTGAAGGCCCGCACGCCGCCGTCCTTGCTGCGCACCACCACGACGCTCTCGCCCAGGAAGTCGAGCGTGTGGAAGTCGCCGGCCTTGGGGATGTCGTTCAGATGGCAGACGACCTGCCACGAGGGCCGCAGGATCCTGTCCTGCTCCTCCTTGAAGAACCGGTCGTTGCCGTAGGTCCAGCCGGGCAGACCCCAATCGGCTTGCGGGTCGGTGTTGGAGATGGACCCCATCACCGTCCCACCGCCGAAAGCTTCAGCGCCGTAACGAAGTCCTTGTCGCGCAGGATCTCGCGCGCCGCGTTGCGCCCCGGATTGCCGGAAACGCCGCCGCCCGGATGACAGCCGGCGCCGCACATGTAGAGGCCCTTCAGCGGGCCGCGATGGCTGGCATGTCCCAGGAGCGGGCGCGCGGCCCACAGCTGATCCAGCGACATGTGGCCATGCATGATGTCGCCATTGACCAGGCCGAACTTCCGCTCCAGATCCGTCGGGGACAGGATCATCCGTCCCAGGACCGAGGCCTTGAAGTTGGGGGCCCAGTCATTGACCGTGTCGATGATCAGGTCGGCCGCCGCTTCGCGCTCGTTGTCCCAGGTACGGCCGCCCGGCAGGTCCCAGGCGAACTGCTGACAGAACAGGCTGGCCACGTGCTGGCCGGGCGGGGCCAGGGTCGGGTCCAGGGTCGAGGGGATCAGCATCTCGACGATCGGCTTCTTGCTGATGCCGAAGGCCTTGGCGTCGCGATAGGCCTCGTCCATGTAGTCGAGGCTGGGCGAGATCACGATGCCGCATTGATGGTGCTCGGCCGAGACCTTGCCGGGCAGGCAGGTGAAGTCCGGCAGCTCCGACAGGGCCACGTTCATCCGGAAGGTGCCCGAGCCGTTCTTGTAGCCCTTGATGGCCTTGGTGAAGGCGGCGGGCAGGGCCGAGGGCGCGATCAGCTTGCCGTACAGCAGCGACGGATTGAGGTTGGACGAGACGATCGGGGCCATGATCTGGCGGCCGTCGACCAGCTGCACGCCCGTGGCTCGGGGGCCGTCCTTGCCGTGCTCGACATGCACCGCCTCGACCGGCGCATCGAGCAGGATCTCGACGCCCAGGGCCTCGCAGGCCTTGGCCATCGCCTGGGTGATCGCACCCATGCCGCCGATGGCATGACCCCACGCGCCCTTCTTGCCGTTCACCTCGCCGAAGGTGTGGTGCAGCAGCACATAGGCCGAGCCGGGGCTATCGGGACTGGCGAAATTGCCGACCACGGCGTCGAAGCCGAAGCTGGCCTTGACCGCGTCGCTCTCGAACCAGCCGTCCAGGAAGTCGCGGGCGCTCTTGGTGAAAAGGTCCAGCAGGTCGCGCTTGCGCTCCTTGCTCAGCAGGGCCAGCCGCGTGCCCTGGCGGGCGCCGCGCAGCAGGCCATGGATGCCGTCGCCCAGGTTGGGCGGGGTCTCGGCGGCCAGGTCGCGCAGCACGTCGCCGATCTCGTCGAGCATGGCGTAATAGGCCGGCAGCACCTCGGCGTCGCGCCGGCTGTACTGGCGGAACGCCTCCTGGGTGCGCTCAAGACCGCCGCCCAGTTTCAGATATTTGCTGTCGCTGATGGGCAGGAAGTTGGAGATCGGCCGCTCGACGATCTTCAGGCCCAGAGCGTGCAGGCCCATGTCGGCGAGCACCTTGGGGCTCAGAAGGCTGACCGTGTAGCTGGCGACGGAGTTGCGGAAGCCCGGATGGAATTCCTCGGTCACCGCCGCCCCGCCGACCACGCCCCGCGCCTCGCAGATCGTGACCTTCAGCCCGGCCGTGGCCAGGTAGAAGGCGCAGACGAGGCCGTTGTGGCCGCCGCCGATGATGACCGCGTCGCGGGTTTGGGTGGTGGCCATGTGGTGTGTTCCCCGATGTGTGGGGAGAGGTTGCTATACGAGTGTATAATAGGCAAGTCGGATCTAAGTCCTCCCCCTGAAGGGGGAGGTGTCGGCGAAGCCGACGGAGGGGGGAAGGGCTGCTGACTCAGTGCGGTCTTCCCCCGCCGGCCTAAGGCCGCCTCCCCCATCAGGGGGAGGATCTATGCTGTCGCCCGCTCATCACCCCGCGCCGTCAGCCAGTACATCACCGGCGTCGCCACCCGTGACAGCACGGTCGAGGTGATCAGACCGCCGATGATCGCGATGGCCAGCGGCGAGTACAGACCCGACCGTTCCAGCGCCAGCGGCAGCAGCCCGCCGATGGCCGTCACCGAGGTCAGCAGCACCGGCAGGAAGCGCACCTCGCCGGCCTTTTCGATGGCGTCGTGCAGGCCCATGCCCTCGCGTCGCAGCTGTTCGGTGAAGTCGACCAGCAGGATCGAGTTCTTGATCTCGATGCCGATCAGGGCGATCAGGCCGATGGTGGCGGTGAAGCTCAGCGAGTTGCCAGTGATCGCCAGGGCCGCCACCGCGCCGAAGATGCCGAACGGGATGATGCCGGCCACGACCAGGGCGGTCTTGAACTTCTGGAACTCCAGAACCAGCACCGCCAGGATGCCGAACACCGCGATCAGCACCGCCGCGCCCAGGCCGGCGAAGCTCTCAGACTGGGCCTCGGCTTGGCCACCCAGGCCCAGGCGATAGCCGGGGGGCATGGGCAGGTCCTTTTCCAGCTTTGCGACCACGTCCTGCGTCACCTTGGCGGCCAGGAAGCCGGTGGAGACATAGGCGGTGACCGTCACCGTCCGCTCGCGGTCGAAGCGGTCGATACGGGCGGGGCTGGATTTCAGGGTCGGGGTGGCCACGGCGTCCAGCCGCGCGGCCAGGCCGTCGGCGGTCGGCACATAGACCCCCTTGAGGGCCGACAGCGGATTGCGCGCTGCTCCATCGGCCTGTTCCATCGGCAAGCGGACCTTGACCGCATAGTCATCCCCGTCCGGATCGCGGAAGCGGGCGGTTTCCTCGCCCGACAGGGCCAGCCGCGCCGCGCGGCGGGCCGCGCCGGCCGGCACGCCAAGAGCCGACGCCTTGGCCTCGTCGACACCCAGGTCCAGATCGGTGCGGTCCAGGCGGATGGGGTTGGTGACGTCGCGGGTTCCGGGCGTGGCCTTCAGTGTCGCCTCGGTGCGCGCCGCCAGGGCCTTGAGCACGTCGAGATTCTGGCCGGTCAGGCGGATGGCGATCGGCGCGTCGATGGGCGGGCCGTTCTCGAAGGTGACGACGCTGATCCGCGCACCGGGGAAGTCGCTGAAATCGCGGCGCAGACCGTCCAGCACCTTGTCGCTCTTGTCCGGCTCCCAGGCCTTGAGGCTGACAAAGACCTCGGCATAGGTGGTGGCGCTCTCGCGTTGCGACTGGTTGTAGAAGATCTGCGGATTGCCCCGGCCCAGATTGGCGGCGCGCCAGGTGACTTCGGGCGTGGCCTTCAGGCGTTGCTCGACGAATTTCAGCGCGCGGTCGGTGCGGGCCAGGGACGAGCCGTCGGGCGTCTCGATGCGCACCAGGAACTGCGGCGTCTCGGCCGGCGGGAACAGGCTGGAGCCGATCAGTTTCAGCATCGGATAGGTGGTCACGCACAGGGCCAGCATGATCGCCAGCGCCGCCCAGGGTCGGGCCAGAGCCCAGTGCAGCACCGGGCGATAGAAGCGGTGAATGCCGCCATTGACGGCCCGCAGCAGGGCGTTGCCCTCAGGGTCGGAATGCTTGTCGAGGATCCGGCTGGCCAGGAACGGAATGATGGTCATCGAGACCAGCAGGGACGCGGCGATGGTGCACAGGACCGTCACCGGCAGCGATTTGATATAGGCCCCGGAGCCGGCCGGCAGGGCCATCAGCGGCAGGAAGGCCAGCATCAGGGTCGCGGTGCAGCCGATCACCGCCAGGCCGATCTGGCGGGTGCCGTTGACCGCCGCCTCGGTACGCTCCTCGCCCTCGCGGATACGGCGGGCGATGTTCTCGGTGATGACGATGCTGTCGTCGACCAGCAGGCCCAGCGACAGCACAAAGCCGGCGATCGACAGCTGGTTGAGGGTGAAGCCAAAGGCCTGCAGCATCGACAGGCCGATCAGCAAGCTGAGCGGGATCGAGACCATCACCACCAGGCCGGCGCGCGGCCCCAGCGGCAGCAGGGTGATCAGCACCAGAACCAGGGCGATGCCGAAATCGCGGAACAGGGCGTTGAGCCGGTGCTTGACGTTGTCGGCCTGGACGAAGCCGCGCTGCAGCTTGACGCCGGCGGGCAGGATCTTTTCGTACTCGTCCAGCACCTGCTCGACGCTCTTGGTGATCTTGGTCACATCCTGGCCGTCCTTCTGGGTCACGGTCAGGAACACGGCGCGCTGGCCGTTGAAGCGGGCCAGATGGGTCGGCTCCTGCTGAGCCCAGGCCACCTTGGCCACGTCTCGCACCCGGGTGACCTGGCCGCCGATGGCGCGCACGGGGGTGTCGCCGACGGCGTCCAGCGAGCGGAAGGCCCCGCCGGACTTGACGTTGAAGCGCCGCTCTCCGGCCTGCACGGCGCCGATCGGCGCCTCGGCGCCCGCCTGGCGCAGGGCGTCGGCGACGGCGGTTGCGGGCAGTTTCAGAGCCGACAGGCGCGCCAGGTCCAGGGTGACCTGAACCTCGGAAGACGGCGCGCCCCAATACCGGGCCTCGCGCACGCCAGGCACGCGATCCAGCCGCTCGCGCAGGCGGTCGGCGGTCTTCTCCAGGCGCCGCATCGGCAGCACGTCGCTGGTCAGGGCCACCTGGACGATGGCGACCTCGGTGGTCCGGGCCCGCTGGATGTCCAGCCGGGCGATGCCGGTCGGCAGATTGCCGCGAATGGCGTTCACCTCGCGCACGACCTGATCGTACTTGCGCTCGGGATCCACATCCCAGGTGAAGTGGACGCGGACCGAGGCCGCGCCGTCGGCGCTGGTCGACTCGACCTTTTCGATATTGTCCAGACCGTCGACGGCGTCCTCGATCGGGTCGACGACCAGTTGCTCCATCTCGGAAGGCTCGGCCCCCGGCAGCACGGCGCGAACGATGACGATCGGGATCGGGAAGTGCGGATCTTCCGAACGCGGAATGCTGGTGAAGGCGTTGAAGCCCAGCATGACCAGCAGGCCAAACGCCACCAGGGTGAATTGCCACCGGTGAACCGCCACTCCGGCGAGGTCGAACTTCACGGCTATCGGCTCCCGGCCAGCTGGGCGGGGTCGACGACGCGCACCTTCTCGCCGTCGCTGACAAAGCCGGCCCCGGCCGTGATCACCTGGGCGCCGTCGGCCAGGCCCGAGACCAGGGCGTCGTCGCCGTCAAAGCCACCAAAGCCGACAGCCGTGCGGCGGGCGACGCCGCGATCCAGTCGCAGCACGAAGGCGCGGGCGCCCTGGGCCTCCAGCACCGCCTCGGCGGGAATGCGCGCGAAGGCGGGGCCGGCGCTCGCAGGGGACGCCGCGCGAACCGTCAACTCGGCATTGGCGATCTGGCCGCTGCGTAGCTCGGGCCGGCCGGCCAGTTCGATCTCGACGGTGACAGCGCCGGTGCGAGTGTCGGCCGCCTCGCCCACGCGGGTGACGGTTCCGTTCAGCAATTGTCCGCCCAGATCCTCGACCCTGACCCGGGCGCTGTCGCCGACCCGGACGCGGGCGGCGTCGCGGGCGGCCAGGGGCAGGCGCAGGACCAGGGGGCTGGTCAGGTCGGCGACGCGGGCCACCACCTGGCCGGGCTGGACCACTTCGCCGGTCTGGGCGGTCCGGGTCAGCACCACGCCCGAAGCGGGGGAGACCAGCTGGGCCCAGCGCCGGTCGAAACTGGCCGAGCTATAGGCGGCCTGGGTCGATTTCAGCACGCTCTGGCGGTCGTCCAGCCGCTGCCGGCTGACATAGCCCTTCTCGAACAGCGCCTTGTCGCGCTCGACGTCGCGGCGGGCGCGCTCAAGGTCGGCCGAGGTCTGCTGCTGGCGGGCGTCTAGATTGGCCGGATCGATGGTGGCGATGACCTGGCCGGCTCGAACGCTGTCGCCGGCCTCGATGCTCATGCGGGTCAGCACCCCGGCGATGCGGAACGACAGCGCCATTTCGCGCCGACGCTCCAGCGTGCCGGTTCCAGACACCGCTGCGGCAGTGTTGGGCGCGGCGACCTGAGCGGCCTCGACAGGCGTCGGCTGGGCCGGCGCTTCAGCCTGCTCGGCCTTGCCGCCGCAGGACGCGATCCAGGGCAGGATCGCCGCCGTGACCAGAGGCCGCCACGCGCGTTGGAGAAGGGGCTGGGGAGAGCGCCGCATCGACCTTGTTCCAGATCAATCAATGATAAGTTATCAGTGATAGATTGTTGTGGCTTGTCAAGCTCGGCGCGGAATGATGAAGCTCGGAAAATGAAGACGTCAACCACGCGGTCACCGCGTAAAGCCAAGGGCCACGGCGCCGAACGCCGCGAAGAGATCCTCGCCTCCGCCCTGACCCTGTTCAGCGAGCGCGGCGTGCATGCCGTCTCGACCCGGCAGATCGCCGAACTGGCCGGGATCTCGCAACCGGCGCTCTATGCCTACTTCGCCACCAAGGACGACATGGCCGCCGAGCTGTGCGTGCGGGCCTTCGCCACCCTGGTCGAGCGCATGCGGGCCGCCCGCGTTCAGGGCCAGCCGACGGTCGAAAATTTCGAGCGGTCGCTGCAGGTCTATGTCGATTTCGGGATCGAAAACCCCAACCCCTATCGCGTGGCCTTCATGATCGAGAAGGGCCACGACGGCGGGTTTCTGGACAAGACCGCCGGCCGGCCGTTGATCGCGGGGCTGGAGGCTTTTGGTCTGTTCCGCGACATGGTCGGTGAGTATCAGGCCGCCGGCCTGACCGTGCTGGACGACGCGCAACTGGCCACCCAGACCCTCTGGGCCGGTCTTCACGGGCTGGTATCGCTGTTGATCGCCCGGGCGGAATTCCCGTGGGTCGAGCGCGAAACCCTGATCGCGGCCCATATCGCCATGCTGCGGCGCGGCGCCCTTAAGTAGGGGGCGCTGATCCGGGTCGTGGCAAAGGTGGCCGCGCGGGCCTATATCCCCGGCTTGGATTTACCGGAGCCTCCCATGGCCAAGCTGCAGCCCCTCCAGTCGTTCAGCCTGCAAGAGACCGAAGACGGCTATCGCCTGCTGGTCTCGGCCATCGGCGGCGATACCCTGTATGTCTCGATCACCACCGAGCAGATGGACGACATCATCGACTCGCTGGAACTGGCGACCGGTGGCGACGCCGACGACGATGTGGAGTCAGAGCATGACGACGCCTGACCGATCGATTCTACCCGTCATTTCCGGCCTGCGTTGCCGCTGTCCGCGCTGCGGCGAGGGCAAGCTGTTCCGGGGGTTCCTGACTCTGGCCCCGGCCTGCGACCGCTGTGGTCTGAGCTACGCCTTCGCCGACCCGGCCGACGGCCCGGCCTTCTTCGTGATGAGCGGTGTCGGCATCATCGTGATCGGCGTGTTCGCCTGGGTCGAGATCGCCTATCGCCCGCCGATCTGGGTGCATTTCGTCACCGTCTTCCCAGCCCTTATCGCGGCATGCCTGGGCACGCTGCGGCCGGTCAAGGCCTGGCTGGTGGCGTCGCAATACATCCACAAGGCCGAGGAAGGCCGGTTCGAAAGCCTGGGCCGTCACGACTATGACAGCCGGCGGATGTAGCGCGACGCGACGGTAAGAGCGCTATTTCTTCTCCAGCAGCAGCTGGCCGCGCTTCTGCAGCTGATCCCGGACCTTGCCCGCGATCATGCCCAGCACGCCGGGCAGGACGATATCCAGTTTCACCATGTCGCCCAGCACATCCATGGTGCCGCTGATCGTCTGACCCATGGCCACGGCCGAGAAGGTCATGGTGTCGCCGTCCCACGACTGATGCACCTGATCGGCCTTGCCGCCCGGGATCTGGGCGGCCAGCTGGGCAAAGCCGGTCTCGATCCGCCGCCGCGCTTCGACCGCGCCGAGCTGGTGGGGGATGGTGATCGTGATCGGCTTGGACATGCTGGGTCTCTATTGAAGGTTCGGTAGCAACGTTCCGAAGATAGGAACGGTTCGGCGTTACGGAACATGCGTCCGTTTCCGACGTAGGTAGGGGCGAGGGTAAGGCATCCCAGGAGGACGCCATGACCGACTACGCCATGCCCCACGCTTTTCAACCCACCCGCCGTCCCGCCCGTCCGGGCCGTCCCACCGGCGTCCTGGGTGCGATCAGCTATGCGGGCGTTCTGCTGGTCTGGGCAGCCCTTTTCGTGGTCGACCGGCCGCTGGCGATGAAGGTGTTCCGCGAGCGCCGCGCCGACTCGCCGATCCGCCGCGACTGGTCCTGGTAGAGGTCTCGCCAAGGCCGGCGAACAATGACAAGCCTTGGGCCATGTCGCTGTCCGTCACCGCCCGCGCCGTCCATCACCCGCTGAAGGCCCCGTTCCGCATCTCGCGCGGGGTCAAGACGGCGGCCGAGGTGGTGGTGGTCGAGGCCCGGGGCGGCGGCCATGTCGGACGCGGCGAGAGCGTGCCCTATGGCCGCTATGACGAGACCGTAGCGGGGGTTCTGGCCCAGCTGCAGCCGGCCCTGGCGATGCTTGAGCGCGAGGGCGATGGCAATATCGATCATGGCGCGGCCCTGGCCCTGTTGCCGCCCGGCGCGGCCCGCAACGTCCTGGACTGCGCGCTGTGGGATCTGCGCGCCAGGCTCACCGGCGTCAGCGTCGCCGAGGCCACGGGCCTGCCGGTTCCAGCCTCGCTGGTCACCGCCGTCACGGTCAGCCTGGACACGCCCGAGGCCATGGCCGCCGCCGCGCTGGCCGTCGCCGCCGCGCCGCTGATCAAGATCAAGCTCTCCGCCGAAGACCCCGCCGCCCGCCTGCGGGCGGTGGCCGCCGCCGCGCCTGATGCCCGCTTGATCGTCGATCCCAACGAGGGCTGGACGTTCGAGATCCTGCACGGCCTGCGCTCGCTGCTGGCTGACCTGCCGATCGCGCTGGTCGAGCAGCCCCTGCCGGCCGACGCCGACCAGGCGCTGGACGGCTATGATCCCCCCTACCTGATCTGCGCCGACGAGTCGGTGCATGTCGGCGGCGACCTGGCGGCCCTGCGCGGGCGCTATCAGGCGGTGAACCTCAAGCTCGACAAGACCGGCGGCCTGACCGAAGCCGTGCGGATGCTGGAGCAGGCCAGGGGCCTTGGCTTCCAGCTGATGACCGGCTGCATGGTCGCCTCGTCGCTGGGCATCGCCCCGGCCCTGCATCTGGCCGGGCGCTGCCAATTCGCCGATCTCGATGGGCCGTGGTGGCTGGCCGTGGATCACCCCGGCGGACTGCGTGTCGAAGGCGGGATGATCACACCGCCCAAGGCGGGCTTCTGGGGTGACGGTATCGCGGCGTCGGGCCTTTGGCTTTGACGCCAGGCCGGCCCCATCTTCGCCCCAAAGCGTGACCATGGTTTTCGGCTCAGCGGAGGACCTTATGCGAGACAAATGGCTGATCGCCGGAGGCTGGCTCAGCGCCGCCGCTGCTCTGCTGCACATCGCGGTGATCGCCGGCGGACCCGACTGGTACCGGTTCTTTGGCGCAGGCGAGGGCATGGCCCGGGCGGCCGAGCAGGGGTCCTGGGTTCCCGTCGTGACGACCCTGGGCATCGCGACCATCCTGGCGATCTGGTCGGCCTATGCCTTCTCCGGCGCAGGGCTGATCCCGCGGCTGCCCCTGATCCGCACGGGCCTTGTGACCATCAGCGCGATCTATCTGGCGCGAGGCCTGATCCTGTTTCCCATCCTGGTGTTGAAGCCCGAGCTGATTAACGCCTTTGCCGTCTGGAGCTCGCTGATTGTGCTGGCTTACGGCGTGGCCTATGCCTTCGGAACCTGGCGGTCTTGGCGCCATCTGGGCAAGTCCGGCCAGCGCCCCTCTTGATCCGATGACGCGGCGCGGCTCAGAGTAGGCCATGGCCGAGAATCCCCTGGAACGCCTGGACACCTTCGAGCTTCTGAAGCTGGGCAAGGCCTCGGTGACAGTCGGTGGTCTGGCTGCGGCCCTGTTCATCATCGCGGCATCCCTGTTCGCCGCGCGGCTGACCTCGGCGGGCTTGCAGCGCCTGCGCGCCCGGGCGGCCGGCAGCGCCGCTTCGCTGTACATCGTCGAGAAGGTGGTGACCTACGGCCTGGTTGTCATCGGGTTCGTGGCGGGCCTGTCGACCATGGGTCTGGACCTCACGTCGCTGGCGGTGTTCGCCGGCGCCCTGGGCGTGGGCGTCGGTCTGGGCCTGCAGGGCATGGTCAAGGACTTCGCCTCGGGCATTTCGCTGGTGTTCGAGCGACTGGTGGCGGTGGGCGATTTCGTCGAACTGCCCAGCGGCCAGCGCGGCGTGGTGCATGAGGTCGGGCCGCGCGCCACCCGCATCCGCACCAATGACAGCACCGACCTGATCGTGCCCAACTCGGTGCTGGTCAATGACCTGGTCATCAACTGGACCCTGCGCAACACCAACCGCCGTATCCGTGTGCCCTTCGTCACCGCCTTCGGGGTCGACAAGCAGAAGGTGCGCGAGGCGGTGCTGAAGGCGGCCAAGTCGGTGCCCTTCACCTCGCCCGACGACGCCGTGCGCCGCACCCAGGTCTGGCTGGTCGGCTATGGCGAGCACGCCCTGAAGTTCGAGCTGATCGTCTGGCCCACCGTCGAGGCCGTGCGCCGCCCGGCGGCGATCTTCGCGGCCTATACCTGGGCCATCGACGACGCCCTGCGCGCGGCGGAAGTCGAGATCCCCTATCCGCAACGCGACATCCGGGTGCGCGGCCTGTTCGGCGAAGAGGGCGACGAGGCCCTGACCAGCCTGAAGCTGGAACCCGCCGCCCGTCGACGCAGCAAGGCCAAGGCCGCCAAGCCCGGCTCCAGCAACGACGCCGCCCTGGATCTGGAGCGCGAGGATCCCGATGATCCGCCGATGCCGCCGTCGCCCCCCGCGCCCAAGGGCTGAGGTTTCTGAACGGCGATAAGCTGAGCGCTTGACGCCCCTTCCGCGCCGCCGCAATCTTCTCGCAACTGCGAAAAGAGCAGCAGGCGTGACAGTCGAAAGCAGACGCCGGTTTCGGCGCCCGTCACGCGGCAATCAAGAACGGGGAGACTGCGGATGAAGACCGCGCGAGGCTTTTTCAAACCCTTGGCCATCGGCGCGCCCGCGCCGTACCGCGATCTGCCGGCCCGCGTCGAGCGCATGATCCACTTCGTGCCGCCGCACCTGGAGAAGGTGCGCGCCAAGGTTCCCGAGATCGCCTTGAGCGTCGATGTGATCCTGGCCAATCTCGAAGACGCCATCCCTGCCGACGCCAAGGGCGCGGCCCTGGCCGGGTTGATCGAGATGTCGCGCGCCACCGATTTCAAGGCCCTGGGCGTGGGCTTCTGGACGCGGATCAACTGCCTCAACTCGCCCTGGCACCTGGATGAGGTCGCCACCATCGTCGAGAAGGCCGGCGACAAGATCGACGTGATCATGGTGCCCAAGGTCGAGGGGCCTTGGGACATCTTCTACATGGACCAGCTGCTGGCCTCGCTGGAGGCCAAGCACGGCGTCACCCGGCCGATCCTGCTGCACGCCATCCTTGAAACGGCTGAGGGCGTGATGAACGTCCAGCAGATCGCGGCCGCCAGCCCGCGTATGCAGGGCATCAGCCTGGGCCCGGCGGATCTCGCCGCCAGCCGCGCCATGAAGACTACCCGCGTCGGCGGCGGCCATCCCGGCTATCGGGTCATCGAGGATCCGCATGCCGACGGCTCTCCCCGCGCCTCGGTGCAGCAGGACCTGTGGCACTACACCTTCGCCAAGATGGTCGACGCCTGCGCCGCCCACGGCATCAAGCCGTTCTATGGCCCGTTCGGCGCGATCGATGATCCGGTGGCGTGCGAGCAGCAGTTCCGCAACGCCTTCCTGATGGGCTGCGCGGGCGCCTGGAGCCTGCACCCCAGCCAGATCGCCATCGCCAAGGAAGTGTTCAGCCCGGCCCCGGACGAGGTGATCTTCGCCAAGCGCATTCTCGAGGCCATGCCCGACGGCACGGGCGTCGCCATGCTGGACGGCAAGATGCAGGACGACGCCACCTGGAAACAGGCCAAGGTGATGGTGGATTGCGCGCGGCAGATCGCGGGCAAGGATGCGGAATATGCCAAGCTGTATGGGTTTTAGGCGATAGATGCTCCCCCTTTGGGGGAGCTGTCGCGTAGCGACTGAGGGGGCCTTCTGGGCTTACGCCGAGCTAGCCCCCTCCGGCCCTCCGGGCCACCTCCGCCGGAGGGGGAGGATCTGAATTCACCCCACCGTCGTCACAATCCTAGCGCCCTGGCTCAGCAGCTTGTGGATCGGGCACATCTCGGCGATGGCCAGCAGGCGTTCGCGCTGCTCGGCGTCGAGGTCGCCGTCCAGGGTGATCTCGCGGTCAAACCGCTCGGGCGGGGTCATGTCGGCCTCGCGGCTGCTGCGGACCTCGACATGCACCGCGCCCAGAGGCCAGTTCTTGCGCTCGGCGTAGAGGCGCAGGGTCATGGTGGTGCAGGCCGCCAGGCCGGCCGCGACCAGATCGTGAGGGTCAGGACCCAGGTCCAGACCGCAGGCCTCCACCTTGACGTCGGCCACCAGGCTGGTGGGACCGGCGGTCACGAACATCTGCAGGCCGCCATGACCGCTGTCGTCGGCGATGGCGCTGGGGCGAAGGGCGTCGGTCATGGGCGAAGTTCCTTGGGGCGTTCAGCCAAGCTTGGGTCTCAGGTCGCGCACTGCAAGAGCAGGTCGGTCGTCTATCTCCGCGCTATCGGCGTCAGGCGGAAGTCCGGTTCGCGATCGGGTCCCAGGGAAATCTTGGCCACTGGAATGACCGGCCTGTCGTCCGCCATGGCGATCTGAAACCGAGACAGCAGGCCGCCGAGCAAAATCTGGCTCTCGGCCATGGCGAAGCTGGCGCCGATGCAGACCCGAGGGCCCGCGCCGAACGGGATGAAGGCGTCCATCCCCCAGGGCGAGGGGTGATCGAGAAAGCGTTCCGGAAGGAAGGCCGTCGGTTGATCCCAAAGCTTGCGATGGCGATGGATCAGCCACGGGCTGATGGTGATCACGTGGCCCGGCGAGACCTTGCAGCCCTGGACTTCATCTTCGGCGATGACCTCGCGGCTCATCATCGGGGCGGGCGGATAGAGCCGCAAGGTTTCCAGCAGGACCGAGCGGGTCAGGGGCCAGGCCGAAAGATCCTCCAGGGTGCGGATCCTGTCTGGCGGAAAGGCCTGGATTTCGGCCTGAACCCGCGTTTGGGTCTTGGGATCCAGAGCCAGCAGATAGGCGGCCCAGAACAGCAGGCGCGAGGTGGTCTCGAAGCCCGCCGCCAGCATGGTCCCGCACTGATCGCGGATTTCGCTGTCGGGCAGGGGCTGGCCGTCCTCGTCCCGGGCGGCAAGCAGACCATCCAGAAGATCGCCCCCTTGCGCGCGAGGCCCGGCGGTTTTGCGGGCGTCGATCAGAGCGGCGACAGCCGTCATCCAGCGCGCGCCCAGGGCCAGTCGGGGACGCTCGGCGAAGCCGAATTCGCCCGGAGCCCGGGCCAGAAGATCGAAGAGGTTCACATTGGCCCGGCCATGCAGGTAGTCGCGGGCGATCGTGGCCAGTTGCGCGCCTTCACCGCTGGCGGGGCGGGAAAAGAGGGCGCGCAGGACGGCGTCCAGCGTTGCTCGATGAAAGGTCTCGCTGAGATTGGCGCGATCCTGGCCCGCGAGACTGTCGGCCAGGGTTTGGCCGGCGGCGGTGAAGTGCGGCAGCAGGGTCTCGACGGCCTTGGGCGTGAAGGCCGCCGCCAGCGCCTTGCGCTGCCGCCGCCAGGTTTCACCCTCGGTCAGCAGCAGGCCGTCGCCGACGATGGGCCGCAGGATCCGGCTCATCTGGAAGGGCCGCCGATAGCGCGCGGCATGGGCGCCCAGCACCTGCTTGACGCCGGCCGGGTCGTTGACCACCAGGCCAGGCCGCCCCAGGAAGGTGTAGGGGATCATCAGGGTGTCGAAATCAGACTCCGACCAGGCCCCGACCATGTTTCGCATCATGGCCCAGGCGGCGCCCAGATTGGTCTGCGGCCTGGCGTGCACCTTGGGGGCGGGCGGGACTAGGGGGCGGGGAACCTGGGCGTCCATGGTCTGCTTCCAGACGGGGAGGCGCCGGGAGAGGCGCTCCATCCGGAACCATGGCCTAGCATCCCGCAGGGGGCGCTGCAATAATTCACTACGCGGTGAATATCAGGCCGCCGCCACGCGCTGGGCTGGAACGTCGAACACGCGGGTCGACCCGCGCCAGACCTCGATCAGGTCGCAGCGGTGATGCATGTCGATCAGCTCGAACGCCCGCCGGCGCGCGGCCTGATCATCGGCGTAGGGAGCAACATCAAAGCGCGGAACGGAGCCATCGGGCTCGACGCAGAAGAAGGTAAACACCTGCATGGGAACACGGTTCTCAACAGGCGGGTCCGAGCCATATTCGATGGGCGGGGGCCGCAGGCGCTGGTTTTCTTCTTCACCAGCTAGGAATCGACCATAGGACCAAATGTCGCGATTCACCATAAAAATGAGTCTTCAAAAGAGACTCTCTCGCGATCCATCTGGGGACGGTCCTGGGGATGAATCCGCCCGGGCGCGGATCGTTCCAAAGCCGGTTCCCTTTTTCCGGCTTAGCCACTAGGTTCGCACCCTTTCGTAAACGGCGACGTTGAGACTCCATGGCCGCCCACTATCTCGATTTCGAACGCCCCATCGCTGATCTGGAAAGCAAGATCGAGGAGCTGAGCAAGCTCTCCGAGACGGCTGGGCCAGGTGCGTTCGAGCTCGAGATCCAGGCCCTGCGCGACCGCGCCCAGGAGCTGCGCGTCGAGGCCTACGCCAATCTTGACGCCTGGCAGAAGACTATGGTGGCCCGTCACCCCCAGCGGCCCCACCTGCGCGACTATCTGGCCGGCCTGATTGACGAGTTCGTCGAGCTGCGCGGCGACCGCAAGTTTGCCGATGACCAGGCGATCGTCGGCGGGCTGGGCCGGTTCCGGGGTCAGCCTGTCGTGGTCATGGGCCACGAGAAGGGCCATGACACCACCACGCGCCTGAAGCACAATTTCGGCATGGCCCGCCCCGAGGGCTACCGCAAGGCCGTGCGACTGATGGACATGGCCGAGCGCTTCAGCCTGCCGGTCTTGACCTTTGTCGACACCGCCGGCGCCTATCCGGGCCTGGGCGCCGAGGAGCGCGGTCAGGCCGAGGCCATCGCCCGCTCCACCGAGCGCTGCCTGACCCTGGAAGTGCCGATGATCGCCACCATCGTCGGCGAGGGCGGCTCCGGCGGGGCCATCGCCCTGGCCGGCGCCAACAAGGTGCTGATCCTGGAGCACTCGATCTATTCGGTGATCAGCCCCGAAGGCGCGGCCTCGATCCTGTGGCGCGACGGCGCCCGGGCCAAGGACGCCGCCACCCAGATGCGGATCACGGCCCAGGACCTGATCAAGCTGGGCATCGTCGACCGCATCATCGAAGAGCCCGCCGGCGGGGCGCATTCCGATCACGAGGCGGCGCTCAAGGCCGTCGGCGACGCGGTCGAGATGGAGCTGAAGGCCCTGTCCCTGCTGGACGCCGCCGCCCTCAAAAAGCAGCGCTCGGAACGCTTCTACGCCATCGGCCGCGTCGGCCTGCAATAGTCGGACAAGGACGAACCCATGCTCTTCCGGACGATGCTGACCGCCGCCGCCATTCTGGCCATGGCGCCCGTCGCGGCCCAGGCCCAGGCCCAGCCCAAGGAGGGCGTCACCTACAGTCCGGCCTATGAGCTTTGCTGGGACAAGCCGGAAAACTCCAACACCTACGGCATACTTCGCTGCGGCGAGGCCGAGTTGGCGGTTCAGGACGCCCGGCTGAACAAGGCCTACAAGGCGGACATGGCCGACCTGGCGGACGGTCCCGTCGCCAAGGCCGCGCTGCTCAAGGCCCAACGGGCCTGGATCGCCTTTCGCGACGCCGACTGCGCGACAGTCCGGGCGTTGAGCGGCGGCACGATCGCTCCGATCTATATGCAGAACTGCTATCTTGAGCACACCGCTCGCCGCGCTCAGGCGCTGGAAGATCTCCTTAAGCCTTGAGCCTCGGACCGCTCGGGCGTAGCCAGGTTCGTCGCGACCCTGCGGCTATCTGGGGATCAGGGCCTCGAACGCACGCAGAACCTCTGTGCGCACCTCGGCCTTGGTCGCCTGATCACCCAGCACGCTCAAGGTGCTGATGAACAGGTCGCCGACCGCCTTGCGACGATCCTGCTCCGAGGTTCGGGAGACGTATTCGCAGAGCAGCCGCGCGCAGCGCAGGAGATGGACGTCCTCTTCCGGATCGCAAACGGAGATCAGTGCCGAACTGCATTCATAGAGCTCGAGCCAACCTGCCTCATCTTGCAGACTCTGCGCCTTCCAAGTGCGCATCTGGGCGAACATTTCGGCTTGGCTATGCAGGTTCTCGCTCCGGGCGGCCCGGACTGCCTGCTCTGCCTGCTCAAGCGCAGTGCGGGCATAGATGCCACCGGATGCCCTCATGGCCTTGACCAGGGACGATGCCTTGTTGATGACCCTGACCACGCTCATGGCTTCGCCTTCTGGGGCTGGATAAGCTTTGAAAGCTCATCGTCCGAAAGATTGGCGGTCACCGCTTCGGTGATGTCGCTGGAAAGATCCTTGGCGCGTCGGCCGTCGGCAAACTCTGGCGGCGGCGCATCGTTCTTCCAGCGCCGATCCGGGCCGACATAGACGCCGGCATCTATGAAGGACCGCTGCTTTTCGGCGATCCAATAGATCCTCTCCAGCAGGATGATGGGGCTGGCGGGCTTGGCGATGATGTAGTGCGCGCCGCAGTCGCGGCCCTCGGCGACTTCATGCTCGCGTGTGTGGGCGGAAATGATGATCGCCGGAATGATCCGGTCCTCGTCGCGGGGCCGGTTGCGGAGCCATCGTACCAGTTCATAGCCGCTGCACCCCGGCATGTGGGCGTCGGTGAGCAGAAGATCGAAGTGCTGGCGCGACAAAAGCTCCTTGGCATCATCGCCGCTCGAGGCCGTCGTAATCTTGTCGACCCCGAAACTTCTCGTCAGTTCGCTCAATATCTTCAACGACCTCTCGTTGTCATCAACGATGAGGAAGTGCGTCTTGGTGAAGTTTATCCGACTACTGTCCTGCACTCGGGGTGCTTTCAATTCGTAAACATGCGGCCCGGAGGGCAAGGATGGAACATGGATAACAATACATTGACATTCAGAAAGTCCATGTATTGGCACTATACGTGACATAAGTTCTTAGATCAACGGTCTGATGCTCAATTCGCCATTCGGGCTGTTGCTCCCCGGGACGGGCGCGGTCGGCGTTCCTTCGCGACGCCAGGCACGCCTTGTCAAGGCGGCATCCGTCACGCCGGGGGGCTGATCTCGGCGACGCGCTGAAAACGCATCTTGCCTCTCCCCTGCGTCATCCGGGCATAGTGCAGGAAAATCAGAGGGAACCCCGTGTCATGGCCATCAAGACCCGTTTCACCGAGATGTTTGGCGTCGAGCATCCGATCGCCCAGGGCGGCATGCAGTGGGTCGGCAAGGCCGAGTTGGTCGCCGCCGTCGCCAATGCCGGGGCCCTGGGCTTTCTGACCGCCCTGACCCAGCCCACCCCCGAGGACCTGGCCAAGGAGATCGCCCGCACCCGCGATCTCACCGACAAGCCGTTCGGGGTCAATCTGACCATCCTGCCGGCCATCAAGCCGCCGCCCTATGCCGAGTACCGGGCCGCGATCATCGAGAGCGGCATCCGCATCGTCGAGACCGCCGGCTACAAGCCGCAGGAGCATGTCGATCATCTGAAGGCCCATGGCGTGAAGATCATCCACAAGTGCACCGCTGTCCGCCACGCCCTCAGCGCCGAGCGGATGGGCGTCGACGCCATCTCGATCGACGGCTTCGAGTGCGCCGGCCATCCGGGCGAGGATGACATTCCCGGCCTGATCCTGATCGCCGCCGCCGCCGACAAGGTGAAGATCCCGATGCTGGCCTCGGGCGGCATTGCCGACGCCCGCGGCCTGGTCGCGGCGCTGGCCCTGGGCGCCGACGGCGTCAACATGGGCACCCGCTTCTGCGTCACCCAGGAGGCCCCGATCCCGATGGCCTTCAAGGAGCAGATGGTCGCCAATGACGAGCGCCAGACCGACCTGATCTTCCGCACCCTGCACAATACCGCCCGGGTGATGCGCAACGCGGTCAGCCAGGAGGTCGTGCAGATCGAGCGGGCCGGCGGGGCCAAGTTCGAGGACGTCCAGCACCTGGTCGCCGGAACCCGGGGCCGCGACGCCCTGGCCCAGGGCGACACCGACGGCGGCATCTGGTCGGCCGGCATGGTCCAGGGCCTGATCCACGACATCCCGACGGTGCGTGAGCTGGTCGACCGTATCGTGGCCGAGGCCGAACAGCTTATTCGCGGCCGGCTGGCGTCGATGGTCGGCTGACGTCGCGCAACCATCACTGGCCCCGCCCCGCGCGATGGCCGATGAAGGTGCCGACACGCGAGGGACGTTTGATGGCCGATTCGATCGAGACGATGATCGACCGCCTGCGCCATCTGGAGGAGCAGCTCGAGGCGGCTTTCGCCGCCCGGGCTGGAACCCATGGCCTGGACCTCAAGAGCGGCAAGCCGCGCTTCGGCCCCGAGGTCCGGGCCAGCCAGCGCAGCCACAAGCGCCGCATCGACGTCTTCAGGACGCCGTGGCCCACCCTGCTGACCATGCCGCTGATCTACGGCATGGTCATTCCTATGGCCCTGATGGACCTGGCCGTCAGCGTCTACCAGCTGGGCTGCTTCACCGCCTGGGGCATCGAGCGGGTCCGCCGCCGCGACTATGTGGTCATCGACCGCCACCGGCTGAGCTATCTGAACCCGGTCCAGAAGCTCAACTGCGTCTATTGCGGCTATGGCAACGGCGTCATCGCCTATGCCCGCGAGATCACCGCCCGCACCGAGCAGTACTGGTGCCCGATCAAGCACGCCCTCAAGGTCAAGGGCAGCCACGAGCGCTACGCCGCCTTCCTCGACTATGGCGACGCCGAGGGCTTCGTGAAGAGCTCGGCCGCCTATCGCGAACGCCTGAAGAAGGCCAAGGCCCGGGCTGACGCGGCCAGTCAGTCCGAGACCGGCGTTCCTTAAGTCGGCGTCATGACCGGGAATTCACGGGACACCGGAGCCCAGACGGGACACTCAAGGGACGCGTCGCAAGGACGCCGAGGAGTCCGCCGTCGATGCTCATCGCCGCCCTGATCGCCGCCCTGGCCCTGGCCCCCGCGCCCGCGCCGTCCGTCGAGGTTCCCCCGCCGCCGGCCCTGAACACGGCCATAGCCGAGCGCGACGCCAGGCTGTTTAGCGTGATGTTCGACCAGTGCGACCCGGCGGCCCTGGCCGATCTGGTGACCCCGGACATGGAATTCTATCACGACAAGGGCGGGCTGATGGCCCACGACGCCTTCCTGGCCGACTACGCCGCGAGCTGCGCGACCAAGCTGGCCCCCGACGCCTGGCGCTCGCGGCGCGAGCTGTCAGCCGGGACGATGAAGGTCTACGCCATCCCCGGCTTCGGCGCGGTCGAGGAGGGCAGCCACGCCTTCTACGAACGCAAGGGCGCCGGTCCCGAACGCCTGGCGGGCACGGCCCGGTTCTCGATCCTGTGGAAGCTGGAGCCCGACGGCCGCTGGCGCATGGCCCGCACCTTCAGCATCGACCACGCGGCGGCGCCTTAGGGGGCGTCAGGTCCCGCCCCGGGAGGGGCAGGACCTAGTCCATCCCGATCATCACGATATCCATCGCCGCCCGCTCCATGGCGATCAGCCACTCGGCCCGTACCTGCGCCAACTGGCGCGCCTCGTCAGCCTGGCGGGCCTGGACAGCGGCGTCGGCCGGACCGGCGGTGCGGCGTCGGCGCGGCGAGGCTGCGTTGCGGCGGACGGGCTGAGGGCGCGCGGCGCTGGCCACGGCCTCGGCCGCCCATTTCGTCCGCAAGGCGTCCAGCTTTTGGGTCATGTCCAGATGCCAGGCGGTGACCCTGGCGTCGCGTGAGGTGTCGGTCATGCGTGTCTCCGAGAAAGCCGGCGGCGCGCGCCGGAAGGGGCGCACGGCTTCGCCGCCGCGCCGGATCGCGGCGCGGGTGAGAACGGGAGAGGCGCGGGGCGTCCGGACCGCGTCCGGAGCTGCTGTGTGTAGTGTACCGTTTCGACGAGGCCTGACGCCCCGCGCGGTCGTTATCCCTCTGGCCGGGGCGCGCAGGCCTTGTTCAGCCTTATGCCCCACCCGGGTTTTGTCCTGCCGCGCGACGCACCCAGCCGTCAGGCTGCGGCAACGCCGATTCCGGAGGAACCCGGAGCGAACCTTCGGGCGGGCGGGGGCCCTCCGACGGACCTCCCGATAGGCGGGTTTACGTCACCCGCCTTCCCATCAAGCCGGCCGGTCCCGCATCACGCGACTCCGGCGGCCCCGCTCGACCGCGTCCCCGCCGCGCGTCTCGGGCCGGATCCAAGAGCCCTCTCCCTCGCGAGGGGATGAGGAGAAGTCTACGGCAGGTTTGGGCGCGTCTGATGGGCGCGATCGTTTTTTCTGCAGGGCGTTGAAAGGGTTGGGGTTTGTGGCGGCGGGCGCGGGGATGGACGGGGCGCGATGCCCGTGGTCTTGCCTTCTCCCCATGCGGGAGAAGGCAAGAGTCGTCGCGCCAACCATCTGCCTAGCGCGCGGCCGCCATTTCCTGGACGGCGGCGAGGATGCCGAAGAGTTCGGAGACGATGATCGGCTTGGCCAGGACGCCGTCGACCCCGGCCTCGTGGTAGCGCACCAGGTCGTCCTCGAACACATTGGCCGTCACCATGACGATCGGCGTCAGGCAGGCCTTGGTCTCCAGGGCGCGGATCGCCCGGGTGGCGGTGACGCCGTCCATGCGGGGCATGTTGGCGTCCATCAGGATCAGGTCGAAGGGCTCCTGCTGCACCGCCTCCAGCGCCGCCTGACCGTCGTCGACGATCAAGGCCTCCAGGCCGACCTGGGACAGCAGCAGTTGCAGGACGCGCCGGTTGGCCGGATTGTCCTCGGCGGCCAGAATGCGCAGCGCCAGGGCCGGCATGGTCTCGGTGGGCTCGGGCTCGGACGCCACCTTGGCCGGCTCGGCGGGAAAGTCGAACCAGAAGCGGAAGCCGCCGGCCGCCCGGGACTCGGCCTCCGAGTCGCAGCCGATCTCGCCGCCCAGCGCCTGGATATTGGCGGCGCAGATCGCCAGTCCCATACCTACGCCACCGGTCTCGCGACCCTGGCGGGCCGGCTGGAAGGGTGTGAACAGCTGGTCCCGGTCATCGTCGGCGATGCCCTGGCCGGTGTCGCGCACCTCGACCAGCATCCGGTCGGCCTTGCCCGCGGACGGGCTGAGCCGCACGTGGATTGCGCCGCCGACGGGGGTGAACTTGACGGCATTGGAGATCAGGTTGGTGAGGGTCTGCTCAATCTTGCCGGGGTCGCTGAGGATCCTGCAGGACTCGGGCAGGGCGGTGAGGTCCAGGGTCATGGACAGGCCCTTGGCCCCGGCCGGGGTCCGCCACAGGTCGAACAGATCCCGGGTCATCTGCACGAGGTCGAACTCGGTCTGGGCGACTGCGCTGGCCCCGGATTCCACCCGCACGAAGTCCATGACGGCGCTGAGCAGGCGCAGCAGCATGCCGCCGGAGCGGCGGATGCCGTCGAGGTGATCGCGCTGCTCGCCATCCAGCGGGGTCGCCGCCAAGGCCTCGGCGAGGCCGAGGACAGCGTTCAGCGGCGTGCGGACCTCGTGGCTGGCGACGGCCAGCAGCTGGGTCTTGGCGCGGCTGGCCGCCTCGGCCCGGTGCAGCATCTGTTCCAGATCCCGCTGGGCGGCGGCGGCGGCGACGGTGGCCCGGTCGCGCTCGATGGCCCGCCCCAGGACCGCGCCGATCCGGTCCAGAAAGTCGAGGGTGTCCTGCCCCGGATCCAGGGCGATCTCCTGGGCGAACTCCAGCACGGCGGCGACTTCGGACCCGACCATGACCGGCAGGGCGATGGCGCCGGCGATGCCGTGGTCCAAAGCGATTCTGGCGCGCGGGAAACTCGGGTCTGTCTCATTGGCGTGCCAGTGCGCCCGGGCGTCCGACAGAACCAGGCCGGGCAGACCGACCCCCTCGTCGAATTCCAGGTCTTGGGTCGCGGCGATGATCAACGAGGCGTCAAAGCTGGCTCTGACCCACGAGATCCCGGACGCCCGCAGTCGGCGCCGGCCCTCTGCCGGGGTGTCGACGAACTGCACATGGCCGCCGGTCCAGCCGTTGAATCTGCAAATGCTCTCGAGGGCTATCCGCAGGACGTCGGTGAGGTCGCCGCTCCGGTTGGCCATGATGGCCAGTTCCGACAGCAGGCGCATCTGTTCCTTCTGCCGGAACAGGTTCAGGGTCTCGCGCTCGGCGATCAACTCGGCCTCGTGCCGCGCCCGGCTCTCGCGCTCCAGACGGCGCTCCAGGCGGGCGATCCGTTCGAGGAGCACCGCAGGCGGATCGACCGTGGGCGTCAGGGGTCTAGGCACGAACCGGTTGGCTCAGTGGCCAGGCGACCCGGAACGTGCAGTGCGGATCGCCCCGGTCGGTGCAGGTCAGGTGCTGAAAGTCGATTTGCTCGCCGAAATGGCGGGCCGCGCCTTCGGTGAAGCCCTGGGCCAGGGCGCACATGCGACGGGGCGAGCGATAGTCCATGTGCATGCTGTCGCTTGCGGCGTTCCGGATGTCAAAGTGCGGGCACACTGCCCCGACATAGAGCTTTTGCACCTCGGCATGGATGACATCGTTGATGCCCGCCAGGAAGGTCCGGGTTCCGACGTGGCCTTCGAAGAACACCGGATAGGCGCTGGCCAGATGCGGCATGGCCTGCTGTCCGAACCAGCGCAGCACCGCCCCGCGGTCCAGGCCCAGCTTTTCGCAGGCGGCCTCGACCAGAGCCTCCAGTTCGGCGTCGTCATAACTTCCGAGCGAGGTATAGGCGCCGGAGACGCCAGCCTGATCGACGAGGTCGTCCCAGACGTCATCGCCATGAGCCTCGGTGACCACAGCCTGCAGCAGATTGAAAACGACGCCCTTCATATCCCTACCCCTTGGCTTGGCCGTGTGTCCCAGCGTCAACACCCGCAGCCTGAGAGCGGCGCGAGTATCGGGAGGTGGAGGGATCGCCAACGGCGAACGCCCGGCCTTCCGACTGTTGAGCGTTAAGCTAGCGCAACGAAAAGTAGAAAACGATTGCCTTAACTTGACTCTAATGGGTCATTTTGTCGCACAAGTCATCTTGGGCGTAAAGCTCAAAGACAGTAGAGATTGGGTGTAATTCAATTTGTGACAGAGTTAAAAATCGTTATTCAAACATAATTGGACTCGAGAAGATCAAAAGTATTGGCGCAGCGTGACGCCGGGCCCTTCGGGCCGTCCTCCCCCGGAGGGGGAGGATCTCAACCCTAAAGCCGGCTCTTCCGGAACGCCTCGGCCTGTTCGGCCCGCAACTCAGCCCGCACCCGCTTGGGCATGGCCTTGTCGACCGCCGCGCCGGGCGCGGTGAGGATCTCGTTGGCGAATTCCAGGTCCATCATCTTCATGCGCTTGATCTCGTCGCGCAGGCGGGCGGCGGTCTCGAACTCCAGGTTGGAGGCGGCCTCGCGCATCTTGGCCTCCAGGTCCTTGAGGGCGGCCTTGAAGTTGTCGCCGGTGAAGGGCTTTTCGACGTCGCCCACGTGCAGGCCGCCGATCGGCACGGTGACGCGGTCGCCGCGCTCGAACGGGCTGTTGAGGATGTCCTTGATGTCGCGCTTGACGCTTTCGGGCGTGATGCCGTGTTCGATATTATAGGCGTGCTGTTTCTCGCGGCGGCGGCTGGTCTCGCCCATGGCCCGCTCCATGCTGCCGGTGATCCGGTCGGCATAGAGGATGACCTTGCCGTCGATATTGCGCGCCGCGCGGCCGATGGTCTGGATCAGGCTGGTTTCCGAGCGCAGGAAGCCTTCCTTGTCGGCGTCGAGAATGGCCACCAGGCCGCATTCGGGGATGTCGAGGCCCTCGCGCAGCAGGTTGATGCCGACCAGCACGTCGAACTTGCCCAGCCGCAGGTCGCGGATGATCTCGATGCGCTCCAGGGTGTCGACGTCGGAGTGCATGTAGCGGACGCCGATGCCCTGCTCGTTGATATATTCGGTCAGGTCCTCGGCCATTTTCTTGGTCAGCACGGTGACCAGCGAGCGGTAGCCCTTCCTGGCCGTCTGGCGGATCTCGTCGATGACGTCGTCGACCTGGGAGGCGCCGTCCTTGCTGACCGGGCGAACCTCGACCGGCGGGTCGATCAGGCCGGTGGGGCGGATCACCTGCTCGGCGAACACGCCGCCGGCGCGCTCCAGTTCCCACGAGGCCGGGGTGGCGCTGACATGCACCGACTGGGGTCGCATGGCGTCCCATTCCTCGAACTTGAGGGGGCGGTTGTCCAGCGCGCTGGGCAGGCGGAAGCCGTACTCGGCCAGGGTCCATTTGCGGCTGCGGTCGCCCTTGTACATGGCCCCGATCTGCGGAACCGTCTGGTGGCTCTCGTCGGTGAACAGCAGGGCGTTGTCGGGGATGTATTCGAAGAAGGTCGGGGGCGGCTCGCCGGTCTGGCGGCCCGACAGATAGCGGCTGTAGTTCTCGATGCCGGCGCAGGAGCCGGTGGTCTCGATCATTTCCAGGTCGAAGGTGGTGCGCTGTTCCAGGCGCTGGGCCTCCAGCAGCTTGCCGTTCTCGTACATCCAGGCCAGGCGCTCCTTGAGTTCGGCGCGGATCTCGATGATCGCCTGGCGCAGGGTGGGGCGCGGCGTGACGTGGTGGCTGTTGGCGTAGACCTTGATGCTGGGCAGGTCGGCGGTCTTCTTGCCGGTCAGCGGGTCGAACTCGGCGATGGCCTCGACCTCGTCGCCGAACAGGCTGATGCGCCAGGCGCGGTCTTCATAGTGGGCGGGGAAGATCTCCAGGGTGTCGCCCCGGCGGCGGAACGTGCCGCGCTCGAAGGCGGCGTCGTTGCGCTTGTACTGCTGGGCCACCAGATCGGCCATCAGCTGCTTCTCGTTGACCGTCTGGCCGACCTCCAGGGTGAAGGTCATGGCCGTATAGGTCTCGACCGAGCCGATGCCGTAGATGCAGCTGACCGAGGCGACGATGATCACGTCGTCGCGCTCCAGGATCGCCCGGGTCGCCGAGTGGCGCATCCGGTCGATCTGCTCGTTGATGGAGCTGTCCTTCTCGATATAGGTGTCGGTGCGCGGGACGTAGGCTTCGGGCTGGTAGTAGTCGTAATAGCTGACGAAATATTCGACCGCATTCTCCGGGAAGAAGCTCTTCATCTCGCTGTAGAGCTGGGCCGCGAGGGTCTTGTTGGGGGCCAGGATCAGGGCCGGGCGCTGGGTGGCCTCGATCACCTTGGCCATGGTGAAGGTCTTGCCCGAGCCGGTGACGCCCAGCAGCACCTGGTCCTGGTCGCCGTTGCTGAGGCCCTGCACCAGCTCGGCGATGGCGGTCGGCTGGTCGCCGGCGGGGCTGTATTCGCTGACCAGCTTGAACGCCCGCCCGCCTTCCGACTTGGCGGGTCGCTCGGGGCGGTGCGGCGTCCACAGGGCGGGCATGGACCCGCCGGGAACGATGTCCATGACGAAGGGTGTCGAGACGTCGGAAACGCCGGAGTCCGGTGTGCTGGGCATGGTCTGAAAGTAGGGCTGCGCGCGGCCTAAGGCTAGGGGCCCTGCTGACGGAGGGTGTCAGCAGGCTGGCGGGACATGGCGGCAGGCCCCGGTGACAGAAAAAATCAGGCACTGAACCCGTTGCGGTTTCGGTTCGTTGCCCTCACATGCAGGTCTCAACTGGCCCCGTCGAGGGCGAAACGAGGGTTCCCCGTGCTGCTTGAAAAGCTGAACTGGCGCTATGCCGCCAAGAAGATGGATCCGGCCAAGGTGGTGGCGGACGACAAGGTCGAGCGCATTGTCGAGGCCGCGCGACTGGCGCCGACCTCCAGCGGCCTGCAGCCGTTCGAGGTCTATGTGGTGACCAACACGGCGGTGCGCGAGAAGATCAAGGCCATCGCCTGGAACCAGGCCCAGGTCACCGACGGCTCGCACCTGCTGGTGTTCGCCGCCTGGGACAACTACACGGCCGACCGCATCAACCACATGTTCGACCTGGTCAATGAGGTCCGGGGCATTCGCAACGAGGGCTGGGAGAACTATCGCCAGATGCTGCTGGCCTCCTATCCGCAGCGCGACGCGCAGCTGAACTATGAGCACGCAGCCCGTCAGGCCTATATCGCTGTCGGCCTGTCCCTGGCCCAGGCGGCCTTTGAAGAGGTCGACGCGACGCCGATGGAGGGCTTCGATCCGGCCTCACTGGACGAGATCCTGGGCCTGCGCGAGCGTGGTCTGCGCTCGGTGGTCATCATCCCGCTGGGCTATCGCCAGCCCGAGGGCGACTGGCTGGTCAATCTCAAGAAGGTCCGCCGTCCGCTCGACCAGTTCGTGACCGACGTGAAGTAAGACCCTCCGGCTCTCCGGAGGGGCCCGGCTCAGCCGCCGACGCGGGTCAGCGTCGAGCGGTTGCGCTGGATCCAGGCCTCGGCGGCGTCGTCGAGGAAGTCGACCTCCTTCAAGGTGGTCATGCGGTCGCCGTCGCGGACGGTGGTCACGCGCAGGCGGGCCGGACGGTCGGCGTCACGGCTGTCTGTCTCGGCGATGATCGTCCAGTGGGTGGCGTCGGCCGGTGGCGCGGGCAGGCGCAGCGCGCTGGTCTCCAGGCTGGTCTCGCGGCCCTTGCGGAAGCTGGCCGAGGTTTCCTTGCCGGTGGCCGGGTCGAACAGCTCGACCGTGGTGATGCGCACGATACCCACCCGAGGACCGTCGTCGAAGTCGGCCTTGCGGATCACGGTGACGCCGTCGCCGCCGTCCTCGATCCTCACCTTCATCGGAATGCCGAACCAGCGGTCGGCCTGATAGTCGCGATATTCCAGCTTGCCCTCCCACGCCCCGACCGTGGTCAGCCGCACGGCGGCGATGTCGAGCGGAGCCTGGGCGGCGGCCGGGACGCCGGAGAACGCCAGGCTGGTCGCCAGCAGGGCGAAGAGGGTGCGGCGGCGCATGGTCTAGATCTCCTGGCCCGACGCAGCGAGCTTCACCCAGATATACGCCGCCAGCGAACATTGGGATGCGGGCGATTGACTCTCAGTTCACTGTGCGCCACACAGTGTGCGTCACACACCATGTGGCGCACACAATACGGCGCACACTATGCCCAGCGATACAGACATCTTTGAACAGCTCCGCCAGGAGCTTCGGCGCGGAACCCTGATCCTGGCCGTGCTGGCCCAGCTACGGGTCGAGCGCTACGGCTACAGCCTGCGCCAGGCCCTTTCTTCGGTAGGGGTCGAGATCGACGAAGGCGCGCTCTATCCCATGCTGCGCCGGCTGGAAGGGCAGGGCCTGCTGACCAGCGAGTGGCGCGAGGAAGACAAGCGCAAGAAGCGTTTCTACCGGCTGTCGTCGCAGGGCGAGGCCGTTCTGGCCCGGCTTGCCGGCGAATGGCGCTCCATCAACGACACCCTGCAACCCCTGCTTTGAGAGAGGACGGATCATGGATCTGCTCGACCGCTATCTGGGCGCCATCGCCGCCCTGCTGCCCGCCGGCCAACGCCAGGACATCGTTGCCGAGCTGCGCGACGTTCTGATGAGCCGTATCGAGGAGAAGGGGGCCCAGCAGGGCCGACCGCTGGACAGGAAGCAACTGGAGGCTCTGTTTCGCGACTTTGGCCATCCCTTGGCCGTGGCCGGCCGCTACGGCCCCCAGCGCGCCCTGATCGGGGTCGAGCTCTACCCCTTCTACATTTTCGCGGTGAAGGTGGCCCTGGCCATCGCCCTCGTCGTCGGCATCATTCCTGCGGTGGTCCAGGGCCTGACGGGAGCGCATGGCGGCATGGCGGGCATCCCCGGCCGCGTGATCCACGACTTCATTCCCACAGCCCTGCAACTGGTCGGCCTGATCACCATCATCGGGGCGATGGTCGAGCGCGGCTGGATCAAGACCGGCGACTTTGGCCAGTGGAAGGTCAGCGACCTGCCGTACATCTCGACGAAAAAGTCGTGGTTCCGCACAACGCGCTTCGAGGCCCTGTTCGAGGTCATCTTCATGACCTTCTTCGCCCTGTGGTGGGCCGGCGTCGTGGACTTTCCCGGCAGCCGGGGGCCGTTTGGCCACGACGGCGAACTGCAGATCACGCTGGCGCCGATCCTGACCCAGTTGCACACGCCGATCCTGCTGCTGGCCATCGGCCAGATCATCTCGGGCCTGATCCTGGTGATCCGCCCGGCCTGGATCAGGCCGCGCGCCGTCGCCGAGATCGTGCTGTCGATCGCCGGCATCGCCCTGGCCTACGCCCTGTGGCGCGAGATGCCGCTGGTGATGTTCGCCGGGCCGGGTGCGTCGGCCGAGGACTTTGTGACCCTTCGCCATGTCGCCGATACCGTCTTCAGGGTCTGCGTGGTGGTCACGGCCGCCGTCTGCGCCGGCAAGATCCTGATCGAGGGCTGGCGGCTGCTGCCGCCGGCCCGGGACGGATCTCGAGCCGGCTGAGGCCCTAGTTCTTTGGCTTGGCGGCGGTGTCGACCACCGCCCCGACCCCGGCTCCGACCACCGCGCCGACCGGTCCGGCGACCACCGCGCCGGTCATGGCCCCGGTCGCTGCTCGCTGCTCCATGTTGTGGCCGCAGGCGCTGAGCGCCAGGGCGGAAAGCGTGGCCAGGGTGGCGATGGAAAGGGTCCGGCAGGCACTGGGTTTGAGGGTCATGGCGCGCTCCTTGAGACGGTGTTCATCTGACTTGAGTAACGACGCTCGATGGCGTGGCGTTCCCTGAATCAAGGGGTCCAGAACAGTCCCGCCAATGCTTCGCGCTGCGGCAAAGCAGGGATTTTTTTCACTGTCGGGTTTTTCTAGCGAATCAAGGCGTTAACGATCTTGACTGCGGCGGATAGCCCCGGTTTCAATGCTGCACTGCGGCACATGGTTGCGACTCGCGGCTTTATCGTTCATAAGCCCGTCATAAGCAGGTTTTCGGCCAGATCGTGAAACGGTCGAACCTCCGCTTCTGGGACTGCCCGACAGTAAGATTTCCGGGTTCTCAGAAGTGATTTTGTCGGGGGGCGGTTCGCCCTCGCCGCGCAGGACACGAGTTTTGTTTATCAAGTCGCAGACGCGCGCAGATGCTCGCGCGCTGGTCGGCGCCGTATTGGTTGGGTCCGCTTCGGGCCTGGCTCTGGGCGCCGTCTACTTGGCGGGTGGGCTTGCCCAGACCGCCAGCCAGCACGCCCGCGTTACACGCCTTGCAGACGGCGCTTCGGAGGGCTTCTCCGACGTCGCCCTGATGAATGCCGCTTCGCGTATGGACCAGGGCGCGCTCGCCGTGGCCCGTCGTCACGACCCCTACACTGTCGCGGGCGCCGCTCAGCGCGACCGCCAGATTTCCCTGCTGGTCGCACGTCTGGAGAACCGCCGGACCGATGCTTCGGTTCCCCGCAGCGGTCCTCTCATGCTGCGCGCCAGCTACGGCGGCCCGTTCAATCCGGCCGCTTCGCCCTTCCGCTTCGGCAATGTGCTGGAGAGCTCGCGCGAGCTCGATTGCCTGGCCGAGGCCGTCTATTACGAAGCCCGTGGCGAGACCCCCAGCGGCCAGGCCGCCGTGGCCCAGGTGGTGCTGAACCGCGTCCGCCATCCGGCTTTCCCGAAATCCATCTGCGGCGTCGTCTTCCAGGGCGCCTATCGCAAGATCGGCTGCCAGTTCAGCTTCGCCTGCGACGGCTCGATGAACCGGGGCCGCGAACGCGGCGCCTGGAGCCGGGCCCAGAAGATCGCGTCGCGCGCCCTGACCGGGGCCGTGATGAACGAGGTCGGTTCGGCCACCCACTTCCACACCACCGGCGTCGCGCCGGGCTGGGGTCCGCGCCTGCTGAAGGTCGCCCAGGTCGGCATGCACGTGTTCTACCGCTTCGGCGGCCGGGCCGGCGCGCCGGGCGCCTTCTCGTCGACCCCGCGTCCCTCGACCCTGGACGACATGCCCAACGCTCCGGAAATCGCCGGCATCACCGCCGACGGCAAGCCGATGAGCGGTCTGGGGAGCGGTCTTGGCGGCGTCGTCTATGCCGCCAACGCCATCGCTGCGCCGGCCGCCCAGGCCGCGCCGGTCGGCAACGGCATGGGCGGCCCGCTGGGTCAGCTGACCGAGCCGGCTTCCGCGCCGGCCAAGCCAGTGGTCGACAAGAGCTCGGCCGACGGCGTCAGGACGACATCAGCGGCCGCGAGCGCAGCTGCTTCCTGACGGAGCCGGGCATGTGGCTGCTGGCGAAGCGCATCTGCTTGGCCCGCTTGCCCACCATGTAGTGCAGGTCCTTGCCGGTCGCTGACTTGAACACCACCTCGGCGGCGTCCTCGACGGGATAGACCTCCAGCCCGCCCTTCTTGAGGGCGTCGGCCATGTTCTCGTTGCTGCCCGCCGCCCCGGCGTTGAGGATCGGCGTCTCGATGAACCACGGCATCACGCAGGCGACGCTGACGCCGTGCTGGGCGTATTCGACGTCCAGGGCCTCGGACAGGCCGCGCACCGCGAACTTGGTGGCGGAATAGACCGCCAGCTTGGGCGAGCCATAGAGGCCCGCGCAGGACGCCACATTGATCAGCCGCCCGCCGCCCGCCTTGAGCAGCGGCAGGCCGGCTCGGGCGCCGTTGATCACGCCCTTGATGTTGATGTCGATCTGCAGGTCGCAGTCGGCCTCGCTCATCTCTTCCAGATTGCCGAACCGGGCGATGCCCGCATTGTTGAGCAGAGCGTCCAGCTTGCCGCCGGTCATCCGCCCGAACTCGCCCAGGGCGTTGTCCCAGGCCTGGCGGTCGCGGACGTCCAGCTTGAACGTCGCGCCATTGGCTGGACCGATGGCCAGCAGGGCGGCCTTCAGGCCCGCGGCGTCGATGTCCGACAGGCCAACGAACCAGCCCGCTGCGACGAACCGTTTGGCGCTGGCCAGACCGATGCCGCTGGCGGCGCCGGTAATGAAGATGGTCTTGCGGCCCTTGGCAGCAACGTCAGCGTTGGCGCTCATCGGCGATCCTCCCCGTTTTCTTTGTTATCAGCGATCAGACGCCGAGGACGGGGAGGGGTCAAGACCCGCGCCCTCCCAAGAGGACATCGGGGGACGCGGGTCGATCCAGGGTCGATCAGTCGGTCTGATCGTCGGTTTCGGCCTCGGGGCCGTTCTTCTTGAAGGACTCGATGGCGTTCTTGGCCGAGGCTTTCGAGGAATAGCCCTCGGTCGAGAACATCACTTCGCTATTGTAGACGAAATTGACGCGGAACTCGCCCGCCTTGTCCTTCTTGATTATGAACTTGTAGGCCATGGGTGTCTCCAGAGCGGGATTGGATGCGTCGGCGTCGCGACGCCTCGACCGTGACTTGCCGCTGGCTGACGTGTCAATCGAGATGGGCTCGGGAGAATGTGAATGAATATTGACGACCGCCTGGACCAGCTTTCCCGTCAATTGCTCTCGGTTGCCTATGACGACCTGACCGACGTCCAGAAGAGCGTCATCGACCTGATCTGCGACGAGGCCCCCACCGGCCTGAACAAGACGCTGGTCAATGACGATCGCACCTTTTGGGACCGGCTGGCCGACTCCGTGGCCAAGGTGGGCGGATCGTGGGCCTTCATCGGCGGGTTCAGCGCCGCGCTGATGGCCTGGATCGCGCTGAACGTCGTGCTCAAGCGCTTTGATCTGGCCTTCGACCCCTATCCCTTCATCTTCCTGAACCTGCTGCTCTCGACTGTGGCGGCCCTGCAGGCCCCGGTGATCATGATGAGCCAGAACCGCCAGGCCCTGAAGGACCGCCAGAACGCCGAGCACGACTATGTCGTCAACCTGCGCGCCGAGCTGGAGATCAGGCACCTGCACGCCAAGCTCGACGCCCTGCGCGAGCGCGACATCGCCGCTATGGCTCGCGCCAACGCCGAGTCCCTGGGGCGGCTTGAGGCGCAGGTGGCGGCGCTGGCGGTGAGGCTCGACGCGAAGGGGTAGGGCGACGGGCGTCCGGTGTTGGACAAGGAGTCTGCATACTTCCTGCGCAATCGGCGTGCCTCAGGCGCCTGAAATGTCAAACCCCTTACGGCGCTGCGATCCTTCACCCACATCTCTCGCGCCAAGCCGCCCGAGTCCTCGTTAGCTCGATCCCGACAGCCGTCGGACGGGCGGCGCGAGGGGATTTCGTCGAATGGAACTGGGCGCGCGAACACCGACCCGGCGTCAGCTGCTTTCCGCCATCGCCGCCGTCGGGGGCACGGCGGCGCTCTACCAGGCCATGACGTCGCTGGGCCACGCGGCCGAGACCCAGTTCGCGGGACCGCCCAACCTGGCCGGCGCGCGCAAGGGCGCGTCGGTGATCGTGCTGGGGGCGGGCCTGGCCGGCCTGCTGGCGGCCCATGAGCTGACCAAGGCCGGCTACAAGGTGCAGATCCTCGAATACCAGGACCGGGCCGGCGGCAGGAACTGGTCGCTGCGGGGCGGCGATACCTATACCGAGCTGGGCGGGGCGAGCCAGAAGGTCGGCTATGCGCCGGGCAACTATTTCAATCCCGGCCCCTGGCGGATCCCGCACCATCACCGGACCCTGCTGCACTATTGCAAACAGTTCGGCGTGGCGCTGGAGCCGTTCATCCAGTTCAACCACAACACCTGGATCCACTCGTCGCAATCGTTCGGCGGCAAGCCGGTACGCTTCAAGGCCGCCGCCGCCGACTTCGAGGGCAATGTCGCCGAGCTGCTGGCCAAGTCGATCAACCAGAACGCCCTGGACCAGCAGGTCACGCCCGAGGACCGCGAGCGCCTGCTGGAGGCCCTGAAGGGCTGGGGCATGCTGGACAAGGACTACAAATACGCTTCCAACCTGCGCTCGGCCTCGCACCGGGGCTATGACCGTCCGCCCGGCGGCGGGATCAACGGCGCGCCGATCCCGTCGGCCCTGTACGATTTCCACGACGTGCTGGACCCGCAGGTCTGGACCTCGATGGCCTTCTTCATGGGTCACGAGATGCAGACCACCATGTTCCAGCCGGTGGGCGGCATGGACATGATCGGCAAGGCCTTCGCCAAGCAGGTCGAGGGCCAGATCACCTATAACGCCAAGGTCAGCAAGATCGCCCAGAACGACAAGGGCGTGGCCGTGACCTATGCCGACACCAAGACGGGCAAGGTCGCCACCGCCCAGGCCGACTGGTGCGTTTGCACCATCCCGCTGTCGGTGCTGGGCCAGATCGACACCCAGGTCACCGACGAGATGATGGCCGCCATCAAGGCTGTGCCCTATTCGGGCCAGGTCAAGATCGGCCTGGAGATGAACCGCCGCTTCTGGGAGGAGGAGGACTCCATCTATGGCGGCCACAGCTTCACCGATCAGGAGATCGCCCTGATCTCCTATCCCAACAACAATCTGTTCGGCGACGGGCCGGCCGTGCTGCTGGGGGCCTTTGCTCGCGAGATGGGGGCCTATCGGCTGGCCGGCATGACGCCGCAGCAGCGGATCGAGGTGGCCCTGCAACAGGGCTCGGTGCTGCACCCGGCCAGCTATCGCAAGGAGTTCGCCAGCGGCGCCTCGGTGGCGTGGAGCCGCGTGCCTTGGTCGCTGGGCTGCTGCGCCCGCTGGACCGAGGAGACCCGCAAGGAACACTACCAGACCCTGGTGGCCATGGACCGCCGCATCGTCCTGGCCGGCGAGCACGCCTCCTATGTCGGCTGCTGGATGGAGGGGGCGCTGCTCTCATCCATCGACGCCATTACCCGCCTGCACAAGCGCGCCCTGGAGGCCTGAGCATGACCGTTCGTTTTTCCTCCGCGATCATCGTCGGCCTTCTGGCCATCGCCGCGCCCGCTCTCGCCCAGACCCCCGCGGGCGGCGATACCGGCGGCGGCGTGGTTCGCGTCGCCAAACCGGTCACGGGCCAGCAGGTCTATGAGGCCGTCTGCCAGGCCTGCCACATGGCCGACGCCAAGGGCGGCGTGGGCGCGGGGACCATCCCGGCCCTGGCGTCCAATCCGCGCCTGGCCGGGGCGGCCTATCCGATCTCGGCCATCGTCATGGGCAAGGGCGGCATGCCCAGCCTGGCGGGGCCGCTGGACGATGCGCAGATCGCGCAGGTGGTGACCTATATCCGCACCAGTTTCGGCAACGCCTACCCCAAGCCGGTGACGGCGGCGGATGTCGCCAGGATCCCGCACCCGGCGCGGGGTGGCGGGCACTAGGCTCGCCCGCCTAGACCTCATCGACATTCAGCCGACCATTGTCCTTTGTTCACCGTCATTCCCGCCCTTGTGGCGGGAACCCCTGGTTCAGCTGGTAGGTGAGACGCAAGCGGACCGCTAGCGGTCCGCCCCTCCCGCACCTGCGGCGGGCAGAGAGGTTCCCGCCACAAGGGCGGGAATGACGGAGTTTAAGAGATCGGCCGCCGTCGCGATCCTGAATGTCGATCCGCTCATCCCGCCTTCGCCGTGCGTCGCAGCGACTGGGGCGGCTGACCGAACGCCCGGATGAAGGCGCGGCGCATGCGTTCCGGATCACCAAAGCCGGTCTCCAGGGCCACGTCCTCGACCTGCAGCGGCTGGCTGTCCAGCAGGGCGCGGGCGGCCTCGACGCGCAGGCGCTCGACCGCCTTGGCCGGGGTGACGCCGGTCTCGGCGGCGAACAGGCGGGCGAAGTTGCGCGGGCTCATGGCGGCGCGGTCGGCCAGCTGTTCGACGCTGAGGCTCTCGGCCAGGTTCTCGCGGGCCCAGGCCATGACGGCGTCGAAGCGCCCGGCCTTCAGGTCGATCAGCGCCGAGAACTGCGACTGGCCGCCGGGGCGGCGGTGATAGACCACCAGCTGCTGGGCCACCCGGCGGGCCACGGGCTCGCCCTCGTCGGCGCCGATCAGGGCCAGGGACAGGTCGATACCGGCGGTGATGCCGGCCGAGCTCCAGATCATGCCGTCCTGGACGAAGATCCTGTCGGGCTCGAGCTTGATGGCCGGATAGCGCTTCTGGATGTCTTTCGTCCGGCTCCAGTGGGTGGTGGCGCGCTTGCCGTCCAGCAGGCCGGCCTGCGCCAGGATGTAGGTTCCCGAACAGACGCTGGCGACGCGGCGGGCCGTCTTGGCGGTGTCACGCACATAGGCCAGGGTAGCCTCACAGATCGCGGGCCCATGCACCCCGTCGCCGCCCGAAACGATCAGGGTGTCCAGCGGCGGCGCGTCAGCCAGGGCGGTGGTGGCGACGGCCATGCCCGACGAGCTGGCGATCATGCCGCCGTCGCGGGACAGGAAGACCAGGCGGTAAGCCCCTGGCGAGAACCGCGCGGCGATCTCGAACGTCGCGATCGGGCCCGTGGCGTCCAGGAGCTGGAAGTCCGGATAGACCAGAAAGCCGATAGAGCGGGTCATGGCGGATTCCGAGGGAATTATGTCATTTCAGCCAGACGCTAGGCGCGGGATGATGCGGCGTCAATCACGGAGGCGTCGATGACCCAGCCCCAGCCCAAGACCCAGCCCCTCAAAATCGTTTTCGCCCTGTTTCCGGGCGTTACCCACCTGGATTTCACCGGGCCTCACCAGATCCTGTGCCGCCTTCCCGGCGCGAAAGTCACGGTCGCCTGCCTGGCGGGGGGCGAGATCGAGGCCGACGGCCTGATCTTCGCGCACCTGCCGCGCCTGACTGATGTCGAGGCGTGCGATGTGCTGGTGGTGCCAGGCGGCTTCGGGACCACCCAGGCCATGGCCAATCCGGCCTTCCTCGACGAGATCCGCCGTCTGGCTGCGGGCGCGCGCTATGTGACCTCGGTCTGCACGGGCTCGCTGGTGCTGGGCGCGGCGGGGCTGCTGAAAGGCAAGCGCGCGGCTTGCCACTGGGCGTGGCGCGATCAGCTGTCGTTGTTCGGCGCGATCCCCGATCCGGCCCGCGTGGTGCGCGACGGCAATGTGTTCACCGGTGGCGGCGTCACGGCCGGGATCGATTTCGCCCTGACCATCGCCGCCGAGATCGCCGGCGAGGACGTCGCCCAGGCCATCCAGCTGGGCGTCGAGTACGCCCCCGCGCCGCCGTTCAATTCGGGACGGCCGGAAACCGCGCCGGCCAAGGTGCTGGAGCAGGTTCAGCGCATGTACGGCAAAGGCATGGACGAGCGTCGGGCGGCGGCCGAGAAGGCCGGAGCGCTGGTTTAAATCCTTCTCCTTATAGGTGTGGGGATATCCAGGTTCCCACACCTCCTCTAGGCTCCCCCCCAAAGCCGGCGAACGACCGGCGCGGGGGAGGGGATGTCATGCGCAAGCCATGGCTGTTGTTCGTGCTGGGCTTGGTCCTGGTTTTGGGCGGAAGCGCGCTGGCCTGGAAGGTCCAGACGGCGGGCGGGATCAAGGTCACGGAAGTGACCTTCGCCGGAACGGGCGGCACGCCGATGAGCGGGCTGCTCTACACGCCCCTCAACGCCACCCCAGCGACGCCGGCCCCCGGCGTGCTGGCCGTGCACGGCTATATCAATTCCCGCGAGACCCAGAGCGGCTTCGCCATCGAGTTCGCCCGGCGCGGCTATGTGGTGCTGGCCCTGGACCAGACCGGTCACGGCTATAGCGGCGGGGCGGCGTTCTCGAACGGCTTTGGTGGTCCCGATGGCCTGAAGTATCTGCGCAGCCTGCCGACCGTTGATCCCGCCAATATCGGCCTGGAAGGCCACAGCATGGGCGGCTGGACGGTGCTGGCTGCGGCCGCGACCATGCCGGACGCCTACAGGGCCATGGTGCTGGAGGGCTCCTCGACCGGCAAGCCGTTCGCGGCGGACGGCACGCCGGTCTGGCCGCGTAACCTGGCCCTGGTGTTCAGCCAGTATGACGAGTTCTCCAAGCTGATGTGGGGCGTCGATCGGGCCAAGGACGTGACCGGCAGCGCCAAGCTGCAGGCCGTGTTCGGGACGACGGCGCCGGTCCAGCCGGGCAAGGTCTATGGCTCGATCGCCGACGGAACCGCCCGGGTGCTCAACACCCCCGCCACCACCCATCCCGGCGACCACATCTCGCCCGCCGCCATCGGCCACGCGCTGGACTGGTTCGCCCTGACCCTGAAAGGCGGAACGCCGCGCCCGGCCAGCGACCAGATCTGGATGTGGAAGGAAGCGGGCACGGGCGTCGCCCTGATCGGCGCCGTCGTGCTGCTGCTGGGGACGTTCCAGGCGCTGCTGACCCTGCCGCTGTTTGCGCGTCTGCGTCAGCCGATCCAGCCCACCGTCGCCCGCCGTGACGGCGGCTGGTGGCGCGGCGTCGCGATCACCGCCCTGCTGCCGGCCCTGACCTATTTCCCGTTCTTCATCCTGGGCATGGTCGCCCTGCCGCCCAATGCCATCCTCAAGCAGGGGATCACCAACCAGGTGCTGACCTGGGCCGTGCTAACCGCCCTGATCACCCTGGGCCTGGCTGCCCTAGGCAAGCGCGACAAGCCCGCGTTCAGCCGTTCCCTGCGACTGTCTGTGCTGATCGGCATCCTCAGCGTGGGCGTGATCTATGGCGCCCTGGAGCTGGTCCATCGCCTGTTCCTGGTCGATTTCCGCTTCTGGGTCGTGGCGCTCAAGCGTCTCAGCCTGGGCCAGGCGGATCAGGTGCTGGTCTATGTGCTGCCCCTGACCCTGGCCTTTGGCGTCACCCTGCGCACCTTGCTGGCCCGCATCCCGGTGGCCGGCGAGAGCAACCTGGCCCGCTATGCCAGCGCCGTGCTGGCGCTGAGCGGGGGCTTTGCCCTGCTGCTGGCCCTGGACTATGGCGCGCTGTTCCTGACCGGCCGCCTGCCCACGGCCTTCGACCCGCTGTCGACCGTGGTGGCCATTCAGTTCCTGCCGCTGACGGCCCTGATGGCGGTGATCGGCGTCTTCACCTGGAAGCGCACCGGCGGCTATGCGACGGCGAGCGTGATCTGCGGCCTGCTGCTAACCTGGTACATGGTGGCGGGGACGGCGACCCAGGTAGTGTAGGGCTCAGGCCTCGGCGGCGATCTGGCGGAGGGCCTTCTCGAAATACTCCGCCGGCTGGCCGCCCGAGATCAGGTAGCGGTCATTGATGATCACGGCGGGGACCGAGCTGATGCCCGCCGTGTGCCAGGCGCGCTCGGCGTCGCGCACCTCCTGGGTATACTGGCCCGAGCTCAGAACCTCGCGGGCCGCCGCGCCATCCAGGCCGGCCTTTTGCGCGGTCGCCACCAGCACCTCATGGTCGGCGGGGCTGAGGCCATCGGTGAAATAGGCGTCGAACAGCGCGCGCTTCAGGGCCTTCTGGCCGCCCACTATGCCGGCCCAGTGCAGCAGGCGGTGGGCGTCGAAGGTGTTGTAGATCCGGCTGGTCTCGCTGGTCTTCATCGTGAAGCCCACCGAGGCTGCCCGCTCGTGAATGGCCCTGCGGTTGGCGGCCGACTGCTCCGGCGTCGCGCCATATTTCTCGCCGATATGCTCGACGATGTTCTGACCTTCGGGCGGCATGTTGGGATTGAGCTCGAAGGGCTGGAAATGGATCTCTGCCTCGACCAGATCCCCCACGCGCTCCAGCGCCGTCTCCAGCCCGCCCAGGCCGACGATGCACCAGGGGCAGGACACGTCGGAGACGAAATCGATCTTCAGGGGCTTGGTCATGGGCGGGGTCCTGGCAGGTAGGCTTCAGATATAGGCGCGGGCGCGGACCCGCCTAGGGGTCTTTCCGACCTGACGGCGTCATCAGGGCCCTGACGATTTCCCGGGTCAGGACGTCCGGCGCGCACCAAGGGTAGCCGGAAATGGTCACATGGCTGTGGGCTATCCCCAGCAGGCTGCAGAGCAGGGCTTCGCTCCGGGGCTTCAGGTCAGCGTCGCTCTGCTTGCCCAGGACGTCACGCACCAGACCAAAGAACAGCTGGTAGTGGCCGACGGCGGTGGAGGACTCCAGAAAGTTGCTGACCTCAGCCTGGCTGACGCCTTCGGTCAGGAACACCAGTCTGTATCGCTCCGGGTTCCCGACCCAGTAGCCGACATAGTGGGCGGCGACAGCGGTGAGGCGATCGGCGGGGTTGTCGATCGACCCTGCCAGGGCGCTCAACTCGGCGAACACCTCGTCATAGATCCCTTCCCAGAGATGGCTGAGGATGTCGGCCTTGCTGGCGAAATAGGCATAGAGGGTCATCGGCGTGCAGCCGACCTCCTTGGCCAGCCGCCGCATGGACACAGAGGCGTAGCCCTCATCGCGAAACAGTTGCGCGGCGGCCTTGGCCACCTTTTTCCGCATCGCCACGATGTCGCCACCGCTCCGCGCCGGTCGGCCTCGGCGCGCGCTCACGGCTCCCTTGTCCAGACTCACAGACTTGACTTCCTTCGCTGATTATTATTTATCACGCGTTATAAATAATAGGCAAGACCGTATGAAACCGATCGTCGTCGTGGCCTGGCTGTGCCTTGCCGTCACCCTAGCAGCTGCCTCCCCCGTTTTGGACGAGGACGCGAGCGCCGCCGCATCCGTTCAACGGGGCAGGACGCAATTCATGTTTCGGTGCGGCGGCTGCCACGCCCTGGACGGCAACAGGTCGGGACCGTCGTTGCGGGGCGTGGTCGGGCGCCCGGCGGGCAGCCTGGGCAACTTTGGCTATTCTTCGAGCCTGGCCCGTTCGGGTCTCGTCTGGTCCGAGCAAACGCTGGATCAGTGGCTGACGGCGCCGTCGCGACTGGCGCCCGGAACGCGGATGACAGCCACGGTGAAGTCTGCCGAAGATCGTCACGCCCTGATCGCCTATCTCCGCAGCGTCTCGCGCTAGCGACCGCCTCCCTCTGGGCATTGGCCCGCCGCAGGACCCCCTCATGCAAAATCATCTGACCCTCAGCGAACGCGCCTTTCGGACCGCGATTTTCCTCCTTGGCCTCGTGGCCTTGTGGACGGGCGCCAATGTCGCCCTGGGCGGCATCGCCACCCTGGGGCTGCAAGGGCCGACCGACTTCGTTGCCGCTGTCCACGCCGAGGCCTATGCGGCCCACGACAGTCACGTGCGGTTTCTGGGGGGACTGTGGCTGGGGGTGGGTCTGCTGTTTCTGGCCGGGGCCTGGAACCTGCGGTCGCTCAAACCGGCCATTCAGACAGCGCTGGTTCTGACGATCATCGGCGGGCTGGCGCGGTTCAGCGCCCTTCGGTTCGACGTCCAGTTCGGGCCCGACATTCTGGGCTCCTTTCTCGCCGAGGTGATCCTGATGCCGCTTCTGCTGTGGTGGAGCACGCGAATCGCCCGTCCCGCATTGTAAGGTCTGGGAGGCAGGCGTCCCTGAAAGCGCAACGCTCGTGCTCCCCCGGCACGGGCGTTGTTCGCGTTCAACCGACCTTGATCCCCGTCATCGAGATCGCCGCGAAGACGTCGTCGGTGAAGAAACTGACGGGCTCGCCCGCATCCTGAGCGCCCAGCACATACAGCAGCGGCAGATAGTGTTCGGCGCTGTTGATCGACGCCTCGGCGTCGGGGCCCAGGCTTTCCCAATCGATCAGCGGGTCGTGATCGCCGGCCAGGATCAGGGCCTTGGCGGTGTCGTTGAAGCGCTCGGCCCAGTCGGGGGCTTGCGGCCGGCGGAAATCGGCGGCGCGCAGGTTGTGGACGATGTCGCCGCTGCCCATCAGCAGCACGCCTTCGTCACGCAGGGCCGCGAGGCGACGGCCGGCCTCGTAGTGCCAGCGATTGGAGCGGCCGCGATCCAGGCTGATCTGCACCACCGGAATGTCGGCGTCCGGATACATCGGCCTCAGCACCCCCCAGGCGCCGTGGTCGAGGCCGCGCGTGGGATGCTGGACCACCGGGTCTGGCGACAGGATCTCGCCGACCCGCGCGGCCAGGACCGGATCGCCCGGCGCGCGGTATTGTACGTCGAACAGGGCCTGCGGAAAGCCGCCGAAATCGTGGATGGTCTCCGGCGCCGCCGAGGCGCTGACGGCGGTGGCGCCCTGCGTCTCCCAGTGGGCGCTGACCATGGCGATGGCGCGCGGACGGGGCAGGTCGCGGCCCATCTGACCCCAGGCGCGGCTCCAGGCGTTGTCCTCGATGGCGTTCATCGGCGAGCCGTGGCCGACGAACAGGGCGGGCATGCGGGTCATGGTGAAGTCTTTCGGAAACAGTATAAGTTGCAGATAGGCGTCGCGCCGTCTCGCCGCAAGATGACGTGACGCGATGGCTTTTCCCGCGCGGCCGGCTTTGTTAAGGCCAAGGGGTGCCCAGTTCCGCTTCGCCCCCCGATGCATCTACCCCGGTCCAGACCCCGGTGATGGCCCGCGCCCGCCGCGCCGTCCGGGGCGGCGCCCTCGACTTCCTGCGCTTCCTGGCCTCGCTGCTGATCGTACTCTACCACTATGGGGCCGAGAGCCCGATGCGGATCGAGCGCTTCCACCAGGTGTTCTCGCGCGGCTTTCTGGCGACCGATTTCTTCCTGATCCTCTCGGGCTATGTGCTGGGCCGGGCCTATGGCGCCTCGACCCTGTCGGGGAAGATCACGCCGGCCCGCTTCTGGCTGCGCCGCGCCGCCCGCGTCTGGCCCGGGCACCTGATGGTGCTGGCGGCCATGGCGGCGCTGGTGCTGGTCCTCAACGCCATCGGCACCGACGCCCACAAGCCCAGTCGCTTCGCCTGGGACCAGCTGCCGGTCCAGGCCCTGCTGGTTCACGCCTGGGGCTTTCCCAGCGACGGCTGGAACCTGCCCAGCTGGTCGCTGTCGGCCCTGATCGTCTGCTACGCGATCTTCCCCTTCATGTGGCGGGCGGCCGACAAGGTGCGCCACGCGGTGATCCTGCCGCTGGTGGGCGTGGCCATCATCATCGCCTTCGAACTGATCGCCCGCTTCGGCTTCGACCAGGCCCTGGCCGACCTGCGGTTCCAGTTCGGGGTCGTGCGGGCCCTGCCGCTGTTCATTCTGGGCGTGTGCCTGGCTCGCGCCGTCGAGATGGACTGGCCGTCGGAAAAGGCGGCCCGGGTCCTGCTGTATGGCGGCGTGGCCATGCTGGTCGCCTGGCAGACCCTGGACCGCTACGCCCTGCCCAACGTGCTGTGGTTCGACCTGCCCAGCCTGGCCGCCATTGCCTGCATCATCCTGGGGGCCGGCCGTCTGCCGGTGCAGCGACCCAACGCCTGGATCGAGGAGGGCGCCAAGCTGTCCTTCGCCCTGTTCATCACCCACATCTTCGTCGGGGTGATCTACTGGAGCGCTGTCCACAAGCTGATCGACACCGTGCCGATCGGCATCGGCTGGCAGTGGCTGATGTGGCTGGCTGGCTTCCCCCTGGCCTACGGCGCGGCGTGGCTGTTCCACACCTATGTGGACCAGCCGGTGCAGGACCGGCTGGCGCCGTGGTTGAGGCGGTAGCCAGTTTCAGGCTGTTAGAAAGCTCGCGATCTGCGCCGCCAGGGCCGGCTCCATCACCGCGCTGAGATGATCCCCGGGCACGCGCACCGCCCGCGCGTTGCCCATCATCGCCGCAAGACCCTCGGCCGAGCCATTGTCGTCGTCGGCGACACCGGCGATCACCAGGGTCGGCAGGTCAAGGGCGCGCAGCTGCGCCTCGGACGTGGCCACAAACGAGGTCAGCACGCCCAGCATCGCCTCGGGGACCAGGCCGCTGGCCGCCATCATCGCCTGCACCCGCCGGCCTGCGCGCGGATCTTTGGCGGCCTCGCCGTGGCGGATCGAGTCCTCGAACATGGCCGCCCGTGCGCCGGCCGCCATCAGGCCGCTATCACCCATGCCGCCGAGCACCAGTTTCGCCGGTCGGGCGCCGCGGGTCAGCAGCCTCACTGCCGTCCGTGCGCCCAGCGAATAGCCGACGAGATCGTAATCTGTCAGACCCAGATGGGCGATCAACGCCTCCTGGTCGGCGGCCAGGACGTCGGCGGGCCACGCCGCCGGCGCGACGGGCGCGGCGGAGTGGCCATGCCCGCGCAGGTCCGGCGCAATGACCTGGCGGCCCGTGGCGGCCACGGCGGCGGCGATACCGGGCGCAAACCAGTTGAACTCGGCATTGGCCAGGAAGCCATGCAGCATCAGGGTGGGCCGGCCCTCGCCCAGGGTGCGCCAGGCGATCTCGACGCCGTCGAAGCTCTTGAAGCGGTGCGGATTGGTCATGGGACGATCTTTTCAGGCGCGACGCGGGGCGTCCAGCGTCTCGCCAACGTCATCCTGGCGCGCTAACACCCGAGCATGACCCGTCTGATCCCGCTGCAAGGCATCGAAAACCTCCGCGACTATGGCGACTACGCCGCTGGTCTTGGCCGACTTAAGAAGGGCGTGCTTTACCGCGCCGCCCACCAGGCCGAAGCCACCGACGCTGACCTGGACGCCCTGGCGGCCCTGAACATCGTCACCCTGGTCGACCTGCGCCGTCCCAACGAGCGCGAGCGGTCGCCGTCGCGGCGCTGGATCGGTTTCTCGGCCGAGGTGATCGACAACGAACTTGGCGCGACCGGCCCGGACCCCTGGCATGAGTTCCTGAAAAGCTCGGATCTCTCGCCGGGCTCGATCCAGGCCTATATGGTCGAGTACTATCAGCGCGCGCCGTTCAAGGAACGGCACCTGGATCTGTTCTCGCGATACTTCCAGGCCTTGGCGCAGGCCCGCGGGCCGGTGCTGATCCACTGCGCCGCCGGCAAGGACCGCACGGGCATACTGGCGGCCCTGACTCATCATGTGGCCGGCGTGTCGGACGATGACGTCATCGACGACTATCTGCTGACCAATGACCCCGCCCGTTTCGAGCGCCGCGGCCCCAGGTTCATGGAAATCATCCACGAGATGACCGGCCGCACACCCACCGAGGCCGCCATGCGCGCCGCCATGGGCGTCGAGGCCCAGTACCTGGCCGCCGCCTTCGCCGCGATCAAGGACCAGCACGGCTCGCTGGACGGCTATCTGGAACAGGCCGTAGGCCTGGACGCCGAAATGCGCGAAGCCGTGCGGGCGCACATCCTGCTCTGACAGCTTGGTAGGTGACAAACGCGCGTTTAAACGCCACGCTCCACCCAAGCGACCGCACAAGACGGCGCTCTCATTAGGGTAGGGTATGAACGAGACCACAGGCACGCCGCCGGGCTTGGCGGACGTTGCGTCGGACGGCGGTCTGATCCAGAGCGAAAGGCCCCCAGGGGCGGCCAAGGGTCTGTCAAAAGGCGCGCTCAGCTGGATCTTCCATCAGGGGTCGCGCGACGCCTATGTCGTCCTGATCACCATCTACATCTTCGCACCCTATTTCTCGCGGGTGCTGGTCGGCGATCCGGTCAAGGGTCAGGCGACCATGGCCGACATCGCCACCGCCTTTGGTTTGCTGACGGCGCTCACCGCCCCGCTGCTGGGCGCCTCGATCGAGCGCTATGGCCCGCGCAAACCGTTCATGATCGGCATTCTGGCCATCATGCTGCCGCTGCTGATGCTGCTGTGGCTGGCCCAGCCGAACGATGGACCGTCGGTGGCCCTGGTCGGCCTCGTCCTGATCGTGCTGGGTGTGTCGTATAACTGGGGCGACGTGCTCAACAACTCGCTGCTGTCGCGGGCCGCTGAGCCGGGGCAGGAGCCGCTGGTTTCGGGGCTGGGCTACGCCATGGCCAACGGCCTGTCGGTGAGCCTGCTGATCTTCATGATGTGGGCCTTCGTCCTGCCCGGCGCGGTGGACTGGCCCGGCGTGCCGGCCGCGCCGCTGTTTGGCCTGCCCACCTCCAACCACGAGCCGGCCCGCCTGTCGGGACCGATGGCGGCCGGCGTGATGCTGCTGGGCGCGATCCCGTTCCTGCTGTGGACGCGCGACGCGCCGCGCACCGGCCTGTCGATGGTGGCCAGCCTGCGCCACGGCGCGCGGCTGCTGCTCGACACCCTCAGCAACCTCAAGGGCCACCGCGACGTCGCGACGTTCCTGGGAACGCGGATGCTGTATTGCGACGGCATGACGGCCCTGCTGGTGTTCAGCGGCCTGTTCGCCGCCGGCCTGATGGGCTGGGGCGAGCTGGAGATGCTGGCCTATGGCATTTGCCTGTCGATCTTCGGCGTGCTGGGCGGCTTCCTGGCGCCGTGGCTGGACAAGACCCTGGGGCCGCGACGCGCCGTGCAACTGGAGATCTTCGGCTGCCTGATCGTGCTGATCAGCGCCTTGGGCATGGGTCGCGACCGGATCCTCTATTTCTGGAGCTATGACGCCGCCGCCCATGGGCCGCTGTGGAATGGCCCGCTGTTTCGCACCCTGCCCGAGGTTCTGTATCTGGGCCTGGGCATGCTGATCGCGGTGTTCGTCACCGCGCAATATGCTTCCAGCCGCACCCTGCTGGTGCGTCTTGCGCCGCCCGACCGCATCGCCGCCTTCTTTGGTCTGTTCGCCCTTTCGGGCACGGCGACGGTTTGGCTGGGCTCGCTGCTGGTGGCCCTGGCGACCCGGATCTTCCAGAGCCAGGTGGCGGGCTTCGTGCCGATCGTGGGTCTGTTGCTGCTGGGCGCGCTGGGCCTGTTCTTCGTCAAGGGCGGCGAGCGCGAGGCTTGAGGCGCAGACTGCTGACACCGCCTGACGCCCGCGCAGTCTATACGCTCCCCGTTAAAGGGAGACGCCATGCTCAGCGCACTGTCCACAAACACGGCCGTTGCCGACGGCCGGGGCGACTTCGATTTCTTTACCGGCCGTTGGCGGGTGTCGCACCATCGCCTCGTCGGGCGGCTGGTGGGTTCAGACCACTGGCAGGATTTCCACGGGACCACGGAGACGCGCAAGATCCTGTCGGGTCTGGGCAATATCGACGAGAACGTGCTGAACCTGCCGGCCGGGACCTACCAGGCCGTTACGCTGCGGTTGTTCGATCCGGGCCGGGCCGTCTGGACCATCCACTGGATCGACGCCCGCACGGCCACGGCGGATGCGCCGATGATCGGCCAGTTTGTCGATGGCGCAGGTGAGTTCTTTGGCGACGATATGCTGGACGGTCGACCGGTCCGGGTGCGTTTCCGCTGGTTCGTCGATGACGCAGATCACTGCCGCTGGGAACAGGCATTCTCGCCCGACGCCGGGGTGAGCTGGGAGACCAACTGGACGATGGCCTTCGAACGGGCCTGAGCGACCCCTCCCTGTACGGCAGGGATGGTGTATCAACCCAGCCATGTACCGCGTCGCTCTCCTAACCGCCCCCTGGCGCGAGCCGGTCCGGGCCCTGCAGCCGTTCCAGGACGAGCCGCACGCCTGCGCCCTGCTGTCGGGCGGCGGCGAGCGTTGGTCCTATCTGCTGCGCGCGCCCGAGGCGGTGCTGACCCTGGACGCCGCCGACCCCCGCGACCCGTTCGAGGCCCTGAGCGCCCTGATCGGCCCGCGCCTGCCCGTCGATCCGGAGGGGCCGCCGTTTCAGGGCGGGGTGGTGGGTCTGGGAACCTATGAGCTGGGTGAGCGGGTCGAGCGCCTGGGCCTTGGCCGGACCGGCTGGCCGGACCTGACCTGCGCCCGCTACAGCGCCCTGCTGGCCTTCGACCATCAGGCGAGCCGCGTCGTCGCCGTCGGGCGAGGCGATACCGACGCACAGGCCGGCGAGCGGGCGGCAGCGGCCCTGACCTGGCTGGACGCTCCCGTCGATGCGCGCTCGCCGGTCGAAGGGCCGCTGTGCGCGGCCCTGACCGCCACCGACGGCGCAGTCTATGAAGCCGCCGTCGCCGATGTGGTGGCCCGCATCCATGCCGGCGAGATCTTTCAGGCCAATATCGCCCGCGCCTGGACCGGGCGGCTGGCGGACGGCGTTGATCCGTTCGACCTGTTCACCCGCCTGCGCGCCCAGAGTCCGGCGCCGTTCTCGGCCTATTGGCGGCTGGAGGGCAGGGCGCTGGTCTCCAATTCGCCCGAGCGGTTCCTGAAGGTGTCGGGCGCGGACGGGGCCATCGAGACCAAGCCGATCAAGGGCACCCGGCGGCGCGGCGCGACGCCGGCCGAGGATGCGGTGATGATCGCCGAGCTGTCGGCCAGCGCCAAGGATCGGGCCGAGAACCTGATGATCGTCGACCTGATGCGCAACGATCTGGCCCGTGTCAGCCCGCCCGGCAGCGTGAAGGTCCCGGCGCTGTTCGGGGTCGAGACCTTCGTCAATGTGCACCATCTGGTCTCGACGGTGATCGGGCGCCTGGCCCCGGGCCTCACCATCGCTGACCTGCTGCGGGCCAGCTTCCCGCCGGGCTCGATCACCGGCGCGCCCAAGGTCCAGGCCATGAAGGTCATCGCTCAGCTGGAGCCGCCGCGCGGCCCCTATTGCGGCTCGCTGTTCTGGGCGGGGTTCGACGGCAGCTTCGATTCCAGCGTGCTGATCAGGACCGTGGGGCTGGAGCGCGACAGCGATGGCTGGACGCTCGAGGCGCGGGCGGGGGCGGGTATCGTCGCCGACAGTGATCCGCAGGCCGAGCGGCTGGAAACCGAGACTAAGATCGCCGCCCTCAAGAGGGCCCTGACCCAACCCCTGACGGAGATGACCGGATGATCCCGCTGGACGATCGCGGCCTGCTGCTGGGCGATGGCCTGTTCGAGACCATGCTGGCGCTGGACGGCGCGATCCCGATGATCGAGGCGCATCTGGACCGTCTGGCGGCCGGCTGCGCGGTGCTGGGTCTGCCGGATCTGGATCGCCAGACGGCGCGGGCCCTATGCCTCGCCGCGCCGCCACCTGCGGGCCGTGCGGCCGTGCGTCTGACGGTGACGGCCGGCTCCGGGGGGCGAGGCCTGGATCGTCCGGAGCCGATCGTCCCGCGCCTGAGGGCGACCGCCGCCCTGGCTGCGCCCATCGAAACGCCCGTGACCCTGATCATCGCCCAGACCCGCCGCAACGAGGGCTCGCCGGCGTCTCGGCTCAAGAGCCTGGCCTATCTCGACAATGTGCTGGCCCGCGCGCAGGCCCGGTCGGCGGGAGCCGACGAGGCGGTGATGCTGAACAATGCCGGCCATCTGGCCTGCGCGGCGGCGGCCAACCTGTTCTGGATCGAGGGCGAGCGACTGCTGACCCCGGCCCTGGAGTGCGGCGTGCTGGCCGGGATTACCCGGGCGCGTGTGCTGGCTGCGGCAAGGTCGTGGGAGATCGAGGCGCTGGAGATCGCCGCCGACGGCGCGCGACTGGCCGGCGCCGATGGGGTCTTCCTCACCAACAGCCTGATCGGCGTGCGGCCGGTCTCGCGGCTGGATGGGCGGATCTTCGCGCCGCACCCGCTTGCCGAGCGGCTCAGGGCCGTCTTCTTCTCACCCGCATAGCGGGGCGGGAAAAGCGTCAGTTGACCCGCAGAACGGTCTCGCTCTTGCGGGGCCGCAGATAGAAGGTGCGGTAGAAGTTCAGGGTTGAGGGCAGGATAAACTTGATCGGCGAGGTATAGCCATAGCTGGCCTTGGCCATGATCACGCTCTGGCTGGCGGGCAGCACGCCGACCGGGATCACGGTAGAGCCCAGCACCGTGTCCTTGGCCGGGCAGTTGGCGTGGCTGTTGCGGTTCTCCGACCAGGCGACCGTGTCCTTGCCCGTCGCGTCAGACGTGATGCTGACCAGACACATCCGCAGGGTCGTGGTCGGGAACGGCGCCATGATCGTGTTGCCGATTGTGAAGATGTCGTCGCGGCGAGCGTCGTTCAGCTGGGCGCTCTGGGCGACCAGGTCGCCGATCGATGAGGCGATGTTGCTGAGGCGTCGCTGGGCCATCATGGACTGGGTCAGTTCGGCCATGCCGCAATAGAAGATCACCAGCACCGGCGCGATGAGGGCGAACTCGACGGCGGAGACCCCACGACGGTCGCGCCAGAAGCCCTTCAGGCGCTTTTGGGACGGGGGGGTCAGTTGATGGGGCATGTGACCGCCGCCGCCGGAGTGTCAGAATAAGGCTCGTTCGAAAAGGCCGTCGCGGCCGTCAGCATGCGCTTGCCGTTCGCGGTCTGCAGGCCGGTCTGCAGCAGGGGCGTGACCAGGGGCCAGTTGTAGTAGGCGCGGATCAGGACGATCGAGCCCGGGCCGCCTGGATCCCAGCAGGGCGTGTTCGGCTTGGCGGCGGTCAGCACCACGCCCGAGGCCGAGAAGCCGGCGAAGGTGCGCACGTCCAGGCTGAGGGCCGTGCTGCAGGCCGAGCCCAGCCAGCTCATCTCGGTGCAGACGGCGGTCTTGAAGGCGGCGGCGGTTCGGCCGGCCGTCTGGACCTCGCCGGTGCGGATGGTGCGGCCGACGTCGATCACGGCGTTTTCCAGGGTGATCGCGACCAGGAACACCAGTCCAAGCTCGATGATCGCGAAGATCAGCAGCAGGAAGGGAATGGAGACGAAGGCGAACTCGACCGTTACCGCGCCGCGGCGCGCGCGCGCAAACAGCCTCGCCCTGGCGCGAGCCCTGGCCAGCAGACCAGCGCAACCTTGGAGGCGTTTGAGGCGGGCGACAGGCGCCATACGCTTTGGGTCCGGTTCGAAGCCGTCGGAGGCGACGGTCAGGGCAGTCTAGGCTTCCCGCCCCTAATCAGTCGTTTAGACGCGCTCTCACGCGCGCGCGGGACTCTTCTTAGGGGACGCTGACTGCGGAGGTGGGCGCAACACGGGTGCATTGCACGCCGCAGGCATAGGTCCCGACATTGGCGGCGCCGCGATAGACGGTCACGCCGGCGCTGCTGTCGGAGACAATCACCTGGCGTTCGGCCAGAGGGCGGCCGGCGGCGTCGAAGGCCATCACGGTGGTGACGCCGGCCCGCTTGCCGAGGATCACCAGGGTGCGCTCGTTGATGACGCTGACATCGGCGACCAGCGGATCGCCGACCACCACGTCGCGCACAGCGCCAGACAGACCGATGCGCGCGATCTCGCCGGCGGGAACCGAGAGACTTTCAGCACGCGCCGAGGCGCCCGCAAGAGCGAAGACAGCGGCGAGAGCGAGCGAAAGGCGGCGCATGACGGTTCCAGTTCGATATCCGAGCCCGGTCAGACTGACTTTGAATGGTCAACAAAAGACTAAATCCACCTCCTCCGCGACAACGTGACCGTTCCCGAAACCGTTGATTCAAAAGGCTTTGAGCCCAGTTCTGGCAGGTGTGGTTAAGAGTAAGTAATAGTAAATACAAATAAACCAAAAGAAAAACAGCGGAAACTATTGCCACGTTTACTGGCCATTAAGTGAGGTGGGCGAAATTGATCGTGTTTTCGGGGGTGAGCAAGTCAAAACGGCTTGAAAACCTCAACATCAACCAACGATGATTTAGGAGATCAAGTCATGACGAAGTTCTTCACCCGCTTCCTGAACGACGAATCCGGCGCCACGGCCATCGAATACGGTCTGATCGTTGCTCTGATCGCCGTCGTCATCGTGACCGCCGTCACGACCCTGGGCACCAACCTGAAGACCACGTTCACGAACGTCGGCACCAAGGTCAGCACGGCCAACTCGGCTAGCTAAGACCTGGCTTCAGGCCTCGAAAAAAGAAGGGTCGGAACCCGTGTTCCGACCCTTTTTCTTTGTCTATTTTTCGAATGAAAAACTATATTTCTCGAAAAATACCGTTCTTTGAATACAATTGATTTACCCAATTTGCGTAATATCAAACTCACAAGTTTCAACACTGGAGAATTTAGAATGACCAGCTTCATCAAGACTTTCCTGAACGACGAATCCGGCGCCACGGCCATTGAATATGGTCTGATCGTCGCCCTGATCGCCGTTGTGATCGTGACCGCTGTCACCACCCTGGGCACCAACCTGAAGACCACGTTCACGAACGTCGGCACCAAGGTCAGCACGGCCAACTCGGCCAGCTAAAGGCGCGGTGGCCCAAACGGGCCGACGCACTGCCTCGAAAACGGGAAGGCCGCGACGGTTTCGTCGCGGCCTTTTCCGCATGTGGGGGAAACCATTGCTTCACCTGATCGTCCCAGAATGGGGCGTCACACAAGGCGCCTTGCGATGCACGCTCTCCAGATCCCGCTGCTGCTGATCTTTCCGGCCCTGGTCATCGTGGCCGCCCTCAAGGACGTCACCAGCTATACTATTCCCAACTGGATCTCGCTGGCCCTGGTCGTGGCCTTCGTCCCGGCCGCAGCCGTCAGCGGCGCGTCACTGCCGGCCATCGGCCTTTGCCTGGCGACAGGGTTTGGCGCGCTGCTGCTGGGAATGGGCATGTTCGCGGCCGGCTGGATCGGCGGCGGCGACGCCAAGCTATTTGCGGCCAGCGCCCTGTGGATCGGCTGGCCGGCGACCTTCCCCTTCATGCTGTCGACAGGTCTGGCGGGCGGCGCTCTGACCATGGCCATCCTGGCTCTTCGCTCGGGCTGGCTGGAGCCTGTGCTGGCCGGCAGCCCGTCCTGGCTGCGCAAGCTGGGCGCGCAGGGTGGCGACATTCCCTATGGCGTGGCCATCGCGGTCGGCGCCCTGGCGACTTTCCCGCAAGGCGCCCTGGCCACCGCCATTCTCGGCTGAGCCCACGGGCGCCTTGGGCCCGTTCCGCGTCAGCCTGTCACAGCGGGCATATCGACTCGGGGAGCCAAAACTTTAGCCGGTGTTAACCATGCGCGGGCGAGCATGACCTTGGCCAGAAAGGCTGTCTGACGAATCGTGCGCGCAGTCCTGAAGGGCGGCAGCTCGCGAAACCTCGCTTCTCGTCGCGAAAGCCTGTGACTGCGCAATGAATCCTGTTCGCCTCCTGATCGTCCTGGTCGCCGCCATTTCGGCCATCGGCCTGGCCGTGGTGATGCAGCGCGCGCTGGGTGGAAAGCCCGCCGCCGCGCCCTCGGCCGTTGCCGCACCCGTCGCGGGCCGACCCATGACCCAGGTTCTGGTCGCCAAGCGCGACCTGGCCATCGGCGCGCGACTGACCGGAGAAGACGTCACCTGGCAGGCCTGGCCGACCGAGGCCGTCAACGCTGCTTTCATCACCAACGGCGCCGCCTCGCCCAACCCTGAGGGCGTGGACAAGGCCAGGGCCGCCGTCACCAATGCCGCTAATGACATGATCGGCGGCGTCGACCCGTCCAAGGCTGTCGAGGGCGCGATCGTGCGCGACCCGATCCTGACCGGCGAACCCATTACCCCCCGCAAGATTGTGCGCGGCGGCGACGGCGGCTATCTGTCGGTCGTGCTGTCGCCCGGCAAGCGCGCCATGGCCGTGCCCGTCACCTCCGAGACCGCCGTCGGCGGCTTCATCCTGCCCGGCGACCGGGTGGATGTGCTGCAGACCCGCGACACCCTGTCCCCGGATGCTGATGGCGGCGGCAGCAAGGTGACGATCGCCGAGACCATCCTGCAGAACGTCCGCGTTCTGGCTCTGGACCAGAGCACCGCAGCCGAGAAAGACGCCAAGTCGATCGTCGCGGCCACCGCGACCATCGAGGTCAGCCCCGCCGACGCCGAGGCCCTGACCCGGGCCAAGGCGACAGGCCCGGTGACCCTGGCCCTGCGCGCCTATACCGATCTGGGCGGTCCCTCGGGCGTCGTCGGCGGTGTTGCGCGCAAGGCCCCGGAGGACTCGGTGATCCGCATCAATCGTGGTGGCCTGACCACCAACACCTCGGTGCGCCCATGAGCCGCTCCCCCATGATCCGTCGGGTCCTGACCGCGCACATCGCCGGGCTTCTGGCGCTCAGTTCGACCAGCTCCGTGCTGGCTGACGGCCCTGTCGGCGGCTCTCACACCTATCGGCCCGCGCCGCGCGTCGTTCGCCCACAACCGGTCGCGGTCACGCCGATCGCGCCGCCCGCCGCCGAGCAGGTGCTGAGCATCGACCTGACCGCCGGCGCCGGCGCTCGCGTTCTCGACCTGCCGCTGGGCAAGTCGGCGATCATCGAGCTTCCGGTCGACGTGCGCGACATGCTGGTCACCAATCCGCTGGTGGCCGACGCGGTGCTGCGCAGCCCGCGCCGGATCTATGTGCTGGGCATGACCTCTGGCGCGACCGACGCGGTGTTCTTCGACGCTGCGGGCCGCAAGATCCTGCAGCTGAACATCCGCGTCGCCCAGGACATCAGCCTGCTGTCCACCACCCTGCGCGGCGTACTGCCGACAGGCTCTGTGCAGGTCGTGCCGTTGAAGGACAGCGTCATTCTCACCGGCGTGGTGATGAACGCTGCCGACTCCGAAAAGGCCTCGCGGATCGCCGCCCAGTTCGTGTCCTCGCCGGAAAAGGTGCTGAATATGCTCAGCATCGCCGGCAAGGACCAGGTGATGCTGGAAGTGCGCATCGTCGAGGTGCAGCGCAACGTCATCAAGCAGCTGGGCGTCGACCTGAACGCTGTGCTCGGCCAACTGGGCGAGACGCAGTACAGCTTTGGACTGTCGCCGACCTTCGGGGTCAATGGCAGCCTCCTGGGCGGGATAACCGGCGGATACAAGCTGGACACGACAAAGCAGCCGATCATGCAGCAGCCCTGCGTCGGTCCTGGATGGGCGGCCGGCGCCCTGTGCCCTGTGGTTGTGCGCGACGGCGGCAACTCCGACGCCGCGACAATCAGCAATACGGCGGGCGCTCCAGGCCTCAACTCCGCCAAGGGGATGATCCAGGCGTTCGAGCGCGTCGGCCTGATCCGCACCCTGGCCGAGCCCAACCTGACCGTGCTGTCGGGCGAGTCAGGCAAATTCCTGGCCGGCGGTGAGTTCCCGGTGCCCACGGGCCAGGACGCCACCGGCAAGATCACCATCGAGTTCAAGCCCTATGGCGTCGGCCTGGGCTATACTCCGGTCGTCCTGTCGGGCGGCCGCATCTCGCTGAAACTGTCCACCGAAGTCTCAGAGCTTTCAAGTCTGGGGGCCTATTCGGTGTCCAGCGGTTCGGGCTCCAGCGTTCTGACCGTCCCGGGCCTTACGGTCCGCCGGGCCGAGACCACGGTCGAACTGCCCTCGGGCGGGTCGCTTATGATCGCCGGCCTGCTGCAGCAGACCACCAAGCAGACCATCGACGCGATCCCGGGCATGACCAACATGCCGGTGCTGGGCGCGCTGTTCCGCTCGCGCGACTACCTGAACGGCGAAACCGAACTGGTGATCATCATCACCCCCTACATCGTCGATCCCACCCGGCCCCAGAATCTGCAGACCCCGGCCGACGGTCTGAGGTTCGCGGGTGACATGAGCACGACCCTGCTGGGGCGGCTCAACAAGGTGGTCAAGGCGCCGGCCGGCGCCAATGCGGGGCGCGCCTATCAGGGCCCCGTCGGCTATGTGATCGAGTGAGGGCGCGGACATGAGCAAGCAACCCGTGAAACGCGTTCTTCTCCTCGGCGCAGCCCTGCTGGGCCTGTCGGCCTGCGCCGGCGCCGGCGTTGAACCGCCTGTTTCTGCGCCCGCCTCGGGCACCGAGACCGAAAAGTGGCGCGACCAGATCAAGGTCGACGGCCGCGCCGACGAGATCCAGCTGGCGGTGCACGCCACCGGCGTGTCGGCCAACCAGGACCAGGCGCTGTCGGCCTTGGTCGGCCGCTGGCTGTCGGCCCAGGCGCGCGAGATTGTGGTCAGCGCCCCCATCGGCGGCGGCGACGCTTCGGCGGCCGGCGGCATGGCCGCGCAGGTCCGCGAGCGTTTGATGTTCTATGGCGCGGGTCCGGCCCAGGTCAGGATCGTCGGCTATGACGCCGGCGGCCAGGATGTGGCCCCGATGCGCGTCGGCTTCGAGATCTTCACCGCGCAGGGCCCCACCTGCGGTCGTTGGGAAAACCTCACGGCCACCCGCAAGAACGAGGCCTATGACAATTTCGGCTGCTCAGTGGCCGCCAACCTGGCCGCGCAGATCGCCAATCCCGAGGACCTGATCCGTCCGCGCGACTCCACCCCGATCGACGCGGGTCGCCGAGACACCGTCCTGGGCAAGTACCGCAAGGGCGAGGTCACCTCCTCGGCCAAGGACGAGCAGGCCACCGGGGCCGTCTCCAAGGCGATCAACTGATGCCGCGTCCTCCTTCGGATCATGACCCGTTCGACCTGGGGTTCGAGGCCGCCGACGAGTTCACCTCGGCCGGCTCTGACCCCTGGCGCTCGCCCGCGCCGGCCCTGTCGCCAGCGCTGGACGGGATGGACGATCCCTTCGCCGATTTTCCGCCGGCCCGACCGCGCGACGAGCGGCCTGCGCCCGCGCAGGACCCGTTCGCGGCGCCCGCCGCAGCGCGCCAGGCTCAGGCCCAGGCCCAGGCTAGAGCTCCGGCGCCGGCAGCCGCCGTGCCGCAGCCCGAGCGTCGGCGCGCGCCCACCGCTGAAATGACCCCGCCGCCCTCGTACGAACCGCCCCTGCAAGAGCCGTCCTCACATGACAGCCTGAGCGGCAGCGACGCGGCCTTGGGCGAGGTGGCGGTACCGCGCATCACCATCCACGCCTTCTGCGTGCGGCCCGAGACCTCGGCCCTGATCGAGGTTGCCGCCGCCGACCGCCGGATGGCCCGCGCCTCGACCATCGTCCGCGTGGGCGGCCTCGACGCCGCCGTCGAGCTGTATCAGAACCAGTCCACCCCCTCGCTGGTGCTGGTGGAAACCCATGACGGCGCCCAGCGCCTGCTGCATCTGCTGGACGCCCTGGCCCAGGTCTGCGATCCGGGCACCAAGGTCGTGGTCATCGGCCAGACCAATGACATCGCCCTCTATCGCGAGCTTATGCGCCGCGGGGTCAGCGAATATCTGACCCAGCCGCTGGGCCCGCTGCAGATCATCCGCGCCGTCTCGGGCCTCTATGCCGATCCGTCGGCGCCCTTCGTCGGTCGTCAGGTGGCCTTTGTCGGCGCCAAGGGCGGCGTCGGGGCCTCGACCCTGGCCCACAATTTCGCCTGGTCGATGGCCGAGCGTATGCAGACCGCCACGGTGATCGTCGACCTGGACCTGCCGTTCGGCACGGCCGGGCTCGATTTCAACCAGGACCCGCTGCAGGGCGTCATTGATGCGCTCAGCCAGCCCGACCGCCTGGACCCCGTGCTGATGGACCGCATGATGGTCCGCTGCGGCGATCGCCTGTCGCTGTTTGCGGCCCCGGCGACCCTCGACCAGGACTATGAGATCAGCGCCGAGGCCTATGAAGAGGTCACCCAGAAGATCCGTGGCGCCGCGCCCTTCGTGGTGCTGGACCTGCCCCACAGCTGGGCCGCCTGGACGCGCCGGGTTCTGATCGGCTCGGACGATCTGGTCGTGGTCGCCACGCCGGATCTGGCCTCGCTGCGCAATGCCAAGAACATTATCGACATGGTCCGCCAGGCCCGCCCCAATGACGCGCCGCCGCGTCTGGTGCTGAACCAGGTGGGCGTGCCCGGCCGTCCCGAGATCCCGGTCAAGGACTTCGGCGAGGCCCTGGGCGTCGCGCCGTCGCTCGTCCTGCCCTTCGATCCCAAGTCCTTCGGCCAGGCCGCCAATAACGGCCAGATGGTCGGCGAGGTCGCGCCCAAGTCCAAGGCGGCCGAGGGCATCGACCACCTGGCCCAGCTGATCAGCCGTCGCGAACCGCCGCAGGTTCAGAAGGCTTCGATGCTGTCGGGTCTGTTCAGGAAGAAATAGCGACGGATGTTCGGCAAGCGCGATCAGAACCCCGCAACGGACCGTCACGCGCCGCCCCCGGCGCCGACCGATGGTTCGGCGATCGCTACGCGTCCCCAGCGCGTCGAGCCAGCCCAGGATCGCGCCGCGCCTTCAGCCAAGGTTGCCGCGCCCAAGGCCACGCCGGGCCTGGAGCAGCTGCGCGCCGCCCAGGGTGCGCCGCCCACCACAACCATCGTCCGCGAGCAGAGCGACTACTACCACGCCACCAAGACCGTTATCTTCAACGCCCTGCTCAACACCATCGACCTGAGCCAGCTGGCCCAGCTGGACGTCAAGGCCGCCGCGGAAGAGATCCGGGACATCGTCGCCGAGCTGGTGGCGATCAAGAACGTTTCGATGTCGGTCTCCGAGCAGGAGCACCTGGTCCAGGACATCATCAACGACGTCCTCGGCTATGGCCCGCTGGAGCCGTTGCTGGCCCGCGACGACATCGCCGACATCATGGTCAATGGCGCCCATCGGGTGTTCATCGAAGTGGGCGGCAAGGTCCAGCTGACCAATGTGCGCTTCCGCGACAACCTGCAGCTGATGAACATCTGTCAGCGGATCGTCAGCCAGGTCGGCCGCCGGGTCGATGAAAGCTCGCCGATCTGCGACGCCCGACTGCCCGACGGCAGCCGCGTCAACGTCATCGCCCCCCCTCTGGCTCTGGATGGTCCCACCCTGACCATCCGGAAGTTCAAGAAGGACAAGCTGACGATGAAGAACCTGGTCGACTATGCGTCGATCAGCCCGGAAGGGGCGCGGGTCCTGGGCGTCATCGGCGCCTGCCGCTGCAACATCGTCATCTCTGGCGGTACGGGCTCGGGCAAGACGACGCTGCTCAACACCCTGACCGCCTTCATCGACCCGACCGAGCGGGTGGTGACCTGCGAGGACGCCGCCGAACTGCAGCTGCAACAGCCGCACGTGGTGCGCCTGGAAACCCGACCGCCCAACCTGGAAGGCCAGGGCGCGATCACCATGCGCGATCTGGTCAAGAACTGTCTGCGGATGCGTCCAGAACGCATCATCGTCGGCGAAGTCCGCGGCCCTGAAGCCTTCGACCTGCTGCAGGCCATGAACACCGGCCACGACGGCTCGATGGGCACGCTGCACGCCAACAGTCCGCGCGAGGCCATCAGCCGGATCGAGAGCATGATCACCATGGGCGGCTATGGCCTGCCCTCCAAGACCATCAAGGAGATGATCGTCGGCTCGGTCGACGTCATCGTTCAGGCCGCCCGCCTTCGGGATGGCAGCCGTCGCATCACCCACATCACCGAGGTGGTCGGTCTCGAGGGCGACGTGATCGTCACCCAGGACCTGTTCGTCTACGAGATCACCGGCGAGGACGCCGACGGCAAGGTGGTGGGCAAGCACCGCTCGACCGGCATCGCCCGGCCCCGCTTCTGGGACCGCGCCCGCTACTACGGCCTGGAGCGCGAGCTGGCCGAAGCCCTCGACGCGGCGGAGTAGCCCATGCTGTTCGTCATCGCCGGCGTTCTGGGCTTCATCACCATCACCGCGCTGGGCTTTGCCTTTGCCGGCGGCGACCAGACCGCGGCCCGCACGGCCAAGCGCGCCCAGGCGATCGTCGGCGGCGGCGCCCGTGACGCCGGGGCCCGCGCCAAGGCCGTGGCCAATACGCCCGACGCCCGCCGCAAACAGATCCTCAAGACCCTGAAAGAGCAGGACAGGCGGCAGAAGAAGGCGTCGCTGAGCATCGCCGCTCGCCTGCGCGCCGCCGGCCTCGGCGAAAAGGTCCAGATGTTCTGGATCATCAGCGGGGGGCTGGGCTTCTGCGTCGGCCTGATCGTCCTCATCCTGGGGCAGCATCCGCTGCTGGCCCTCGGCGCGGCCTTCGCCGCCGGCCTGGGCCTGCCGCGCTGGGTGGTGGGCATGCTGGCCACGGCCCGCACCAAGAAGTTCACCGAGGCGTTCTCGGACGCCATCGACATCATCGTGCGCGGCATCAAGTCGGGTCTGCCGGTCCATGACTGCTTGAAGATCATCGGCAAGGAATGCCCTGAGCCGCTGGCCGGCGAGTTCCGCATGCTGACCGAGAACGTCGGCATGGGCATGCCGATGGATGTGGCCCTGGAGCGCATGTACGAGCGCATGCCGACCAACGAGCTGCGCTTCTTCGCCATCGTGCTGTCGATCCAGGCCAAGACCGGCGGCAATCTGGCCGAAGCCCTGGGCAACCTGTCGACGGTGCTGCGGGCCCGCAAGCTGATGGGTGAAAAGATCAAGGCGCTGTCGGCCGAAGCCGTGGCCTCGTCCTTTATCATCGGGGCTCTGCCGCCCGGCGTCGTGGTGCTGATCACCGTGACCTCGCCTGCCTATATGCAACCGCTGTTCACCGATCCGCGTGGCCATCTGATGCTGCTGGCGGGCGGTATCTGGATGAGCATCGGCATCTTCGTGATGCGCAAGATGATCAACTTCAAGTTCTAGGGGAGGGGACTCATGAACATCGTCGCTGTCCTGACCGACCCCAGCAATCTGTTGACCGGCTTCATCGCCATCGTGGTGTTCGCCACCATCATCACCCTGGCCGCGCCCGCCATGAGCGACAGGAGCCTGGAGGGGCGCCTGAAGTCGGTGGCCAACCGCCGCGAGGAGCTGCGCCGCCGCTCGCGCGAGGCCATCGTCCAGAAGGGGGGCGGGGGCAGCACCCTGCGCCACACTGACGAAGGCCTGTACAAGAACATCGTCGACCGCCTGCAGCTGTCACGCCTGCTGGAGGATCCCAAGGTGGTCGACAAGCTGGCCCAGGCCGGCTTCCGCGGACCGCAGCCGGTCTCGACCTTCTACTTCTTCCGCTTCGTGATGCCGTTCATCTTTGCGGTGGTTACGGCGTTCTACATCTATCTGATCAATGATTTTGGCCTGGTGGGCATGCAGAAGCTGTGCGCCTGCGTTGCGGCCCTGGCCATCGGCTACTACGCGCCCAACGTCTACATCACCAACATCGCCACCAAGCGCCGCGAGTCGATCGTGGCGGCCTTTCCGGACTCCCTGGACCTGCTGTTGATCTGCGTCGAAAGCGGCATGTCGATCGAGGCGGCCATCCAGAAGGTGGGGGCCGAGGTCGGCTCCAGCTCGATGGAACTCGCCGAGGAACTGAGCCTGCTGACCGCCGAGCTGTCCTATCTGCCCGACCGGCGCCTGGCCTATGAGGGCCTGGCTCGCCGCACCAACCACCCCGGCATCCGCTCGGTCGCTACGGCCATGATCCAGGCCGAACGCTACGGCACGCCGCTGGGCTCGGCCCTGCGGGTCATGGCCAAGGAAAACCGCGAACTGCGTCTCTCGGCCGCCGAAAAGAAGGCCGCCGCCCTGCCGGCCCAGCTGACCGTGCCGATGATCCTGTTCTTCCTGCCGGTGCTGTTCGTCGTGATCCTGGGTCCGGCGATCATCAAGATCCAGGACGTGATGGGCAAGGGCTAGGGAGCCCGTCCATCACGGGCACGCGGCTCTCCCTAAAGCTGTCTAGCCTGTGCCTGGGCACAACCTTTGGCGCCGTTCTTGCGACCCTGATCCCGGTAGCTTTGATTTGGGACAGTCGGCATGAAACGTTTGCGTCTGCTGCGAAACCGGTGGCGGGATTTCCTTCAGGACGAGACCGCCAGTTCCATGGTCGAGACCGGACTGGTGCTGTCGCTGTGTGCGGCCATGGTGGTGGCCGTTCGCGAGGTGATCGCCGGCCCGTTGATCCAGACATTCTTAAACGCCGCCAGGGCGCTGGACCGGGTGCTCAATTGAGGCGCTCTGAGGGTTAGGCCGCCCGGCTACGCGCCTCGACAGTGGCCGCGTCTCCATGCTGGAACCGCGACACGAGCTCGCCCAGTTGCTGGGCCTCGCTGGCAAGGCCGTGGCTGGCGGCGTTGGTCTCTTCGACCATGGCCGCGTTCTGTTGCGTGACCTGATCCATCTGGTTGACTGCGATATTGACCTCGGCGAGGCCCGTGGCCTGCTCGCGGGCCGAGGCGGAAATCGCGCCGACCAAGTCGTCGATCTGCGCCGCCTGGGCGGTGACGGACTCCAGAGCACCGCCGGCCTGTCCGATAAGGGTGACGCCGGCGCTGACATTGCGCGAAGACTCGCCGATCAGGGTCTTGATCTCTTTGGCGGCCTGGGCTGAACGCTGCGCCAGGGCGCGCACTTCCTGGGCCACGACCGCGAAGCCTCGGCCCGCATCGCCGGCCCGGGCCGCCTCGACGCCGGCGTTCAGCGCCAGGAGGTTGGTCTGGAAGGCGATCTCGTCGATGACGCCGACGATCTGCGCGATCTCATTGGACGAGCCTTCGATCTTGCGCATCGCTCCGATCGCCTCGGCGACGATCTGCCGTGACTGCTCGGTGGACGCCCGACTGGAGGCTACGGCCCGGCGCGCTTCCTCGGCGCCCTGGGCGGTCTGGCGCACGGTGCTGGTGATCTCGTCGAGAGCAGCGGCGGTTTCCTCGATGCTGGCCGCCTGCTGTTCTGTGCGACGCGAAAGGTCATCGGCGGCCGAGGTGATCTCGCTGGATCCTGCTCGCACGGACTGGGCGCTGGTGGACAGCACCGCAAAGGCGCCTTCCAGTTCCTGAACGGCGGCGTTGAAGTCACGGCGGAGTGACTCATAGGCCGGCGGAAAGGCCGCATCGATGCGCCAGATCAGATCACCGGCCGAAAGCCGCGTAAGGCCGTGGGCCAGGGCGGTCATCACTCGCTCGCGTTCCGCCGTTTCCTGGCGACGGGCGGCGTCACGTTCCGCTCTTTCCGACGCGGCGCGCTCTCGCTCGGCTTCGTCGCTGCGCCGCGCCGCCTGCCGCTCGAGGATGGCGTCGCGGAAGATCTGGACCGAACGCGCCATGCCGCCGATCTCGTCGCCGCGCGCCACAAACGGCACGTCGACGCTGTAGTCGCCCGAGGCCAGACCATCCATATAGCCCGTCATGCGCTGGATCGGGGCGGTTAGTAGCCGAGCGCCGTACCATAGAACGGCAAGCGCTGAGGCCATGAAGGCCAGCCCGGCGAGGACCATGATCGTCAGGGCCTTGTTGGCGCCCGCCATCACCGCCGACATTGGGGCCTCGATGACGATGTGCCAGGTGTCAGTGACGCCCGGCAACCTTACTGGCGCGGCGGCGCGCAGGACTGCGCCCTTTTGACCCTTGATCTTGCCCTGTGCGAAACCGCCGGAGTTCGACTGTCCCAGCAGGTCGATCAGCGGCTTGTCGGCGACCGGCGCACCCAGCAGAGCCGGATCAGCGTTCGCTACCCAGACCGAGCCGGCAATGATCGAAACGCGCCCCTCGCCGAAGGGGCGCAGGGCTTCGGCCCGCGTCACCAGGTCTGTCAGGGCGATGTCGGTTGTCACCACGCCGATCGGGCGCGCATCGCGATGGATGATCGCCACCGCCGAGGTCATCAGGATCTTCTTGCCGCCGACAGGATAGAGATAGGGCGGGGTGACCAGATCGCGGTTCTCGGCGATCGGCTTGGTGTACCAGGCGTCGATCCCGGCCTCGGTGGTCATCACCAGCTTGTCGAGCGCGATGGTCTTTTCTGGGGTCCAGTAATAATAGGGCACGAAACGGCCGGCGACGTCCGACATCGGATGGTTGATGAAGTCCGCGTCGCGGCCGTCCAGGGCGTTGGCGTCGAAGACCGGGGTCATGCCGACAAAGCCCGGATTGGCCTCCACCAGATGCCGGATCATGCCGCCGATCTGATCGCGATTCACGCTGGCTGGATCGGTGACCAAGGCCTCGACGTTGGCGGCGGCGGTCTGGGCGTTCTTGATCGACAGGCCGACGTCCTTGCCGATGCTCTGGCCGTAGCTCTCAAGCAGGGCGCGGGCCTGGGCGTTGGCCTGGCGCTGGGCGTCCGCCTGAATGACGCCCCAGCCTGACAGGGTGATGCCTGCTCCCATGACCAGCAGCAAAACGCCCACCGAGAAGACGAGCGTTATGCGAAGTGACATTCTGGTTGCTTGCGCCACAGCAGATTCCCTTGGATTCGGAAAAATGTCGCATAGAGCTCTGAATTATTCCTTAGCTGCGCGATCTGAACTTGACTTCAAGGCGGGGCAGAAAGTCGCAACCTTGTCCTGGCGTTGCTTCCGCCATGGCCGCCGCTAGGCGCCAAAGCAAAAGCTTGGAGCGTTTTTCGATAGCCGTTTTGCACTTGATGGAAACGCTAGCCGCCCGACTTCATCGCTTCCCAGGACCGCGACTGGGCCGTCGGGCTGGGCTGGCTGGTGGCGGCGCGCAGCCAGGCCAGGTTGTTGGCCACCGCTTCGGGCGGCAGGTCCTGGCGGGCCAGTTTCTCGGCTTCGGCGATGCGCCCCTGCAGGCCGATCACCAGGGCCAGGTTCTGACGGATCTGGATGCTTGAGGCGGGCATGACCGCCGCGCGGCGCAGCAGGGCCTCGGCGCCGGTCAGATCGCCCTGGCTGGCCAGGTGCATCGCGTAGTTGGCGTTGGGCACGGCCTCGTTGGGGCCCAGGGCCACGGCCTGACGGTGAGCGGCGGTGGCCTCTTCCTCGCGCTGGGCCTGCTCATAGGCGACGCCCAGCAGCGACTGCGGACGCCAGTCCTTCGGCGCCAGGACAGCGGCGCGGCGGGCCGGCTCGACGGCGTAAAAGCCCTGGCCGCGCGCGACATGGGCGCGGGCCGATTCCAGCAGGGCGTCCAGATTGTCGGGCTCGACCATCAGCACCTTGCCGGCGGCCTCGGCGGCGTCGTCATAGCGTCCCATGGCCCGCAGGGCCTGGGCCAGGGCGACGCCCGCCTCGGCGTCGCGGCCGTCGGTCTCGAACTCGCCGCCCCAGAAAGCGGCGCGGGCCAGGGGGTCGGCGCGGCGCATCTCGCCGCGCTGGGCCGGGCTGGCCTTGCGCGAGACAGCCTGCTCAACGGCGGCGGGCGCGGTCTTGGCGGCGCCGGCCTGGGCCTGGGCGCCCAGCATCAGCAGAGCCGGAGCGAGAACGGTTGCGAGGAGCGCGCGCTTGCGACACATGGAAGACGAGTCTCCGAAAGGTTGCCGCATCCTCGCCGCGTGGCCTCAAGGAATCGTTAAGCATAATTTCCGAGGGCCGCGACATGTTGGACAGCTCCCCCATTCTGGCCTCGGCCACTGACGGCAGCCTCCCGGTCCACCCGCTGTTCGAGGCCGAGCTTGAGGCCTTCCTGGCGGCGCGCCGGCCGTCGGCTCGGGTCCTGGCCGCCCAGGCCCAGTTCAAGGCCAAGGCCGGCCAGGTGCTGGTCCTGTCCGGGCCCGGCGGTCAGGTCGAGCGGGTGCTGATGGGGCTGGGGACCCGCGCCGCCGTTGATCCAGGCCTGTTCCGGACGTTGGCCGGCAAGCTGCCGGCCGGCGACTATCGCCTGGCCCGCCTGCCGCGCGGCCTGGACGCCCAGGAGGCGACCCTGGCCTTCGCCCTGGGGCTCTATCGCTTCGATCGCTACCGCAAGCGGTCTGGTGAAGCCGGGCCGCGACTGGTCGCGCCCAAGGGGGTCGACATCGCAGCGGTCATTGCGATCAGCCACGCCTGCGCCCTGGCCAAGGACATGGTCAACACCCCGGCCAATGACATGGGGCCGCTGCAGATCGAGACCATCGCCCGCGAGATCGCCGCGCAGCATGGCGCGACCCTGTCGGTGATCGTCGGCGACGACCTGCTGGCCCAGAACTATCCCGCTGTCCACGCCGTGGGCCGCGCCGCCGCGCCGCATCGCGCGCCGCGCATCCTGGAAATGAGCTGGGGCGACCCTGCCCACCCGGTGCTCGCCCTGGTCGGCAAGGGCGTGGTGTTCGACACCGGCGGTCTGGATATCAAGCCTTCGGCGGGCATGCGGCTGATGAAGAAGGACATGGGCGGCGCCGCCCATGCCCTGGCTCTGGCGCGGATGGTGATGGGCGCCAAACTGCCGGTGCGGCTGGTGGTGCTGACCCCTGTGGTCGAGAACGCCATCAGCGGCGACGCCATGCGTCCCGGCGACGTGCTGCAGACCCGCGCCGGCCTCACCGTCGAGGTGGGCAATACCGATGCCGAGGGCCGGCTGATCCTGGCCGACGCCCTGGCCCGCGCCGCCGAACACAAGCCCGCCCTGACCCTGGACCTGGCCACCCTGACCGGCGCGGCCCGCGTGGCCCTGGGGCCGTTCGTGATCCCGTTCTGGACGGCCGACGACCGGCTGGCGGGGCAGATCGAGACGGCCTCCAAGGCGACGGCCGATCTGTTGTGGCGCATGCCGCTGACCGAGGCCTATGGCGAGTCCATCGAGAGCGAGATCGCCGACCTGCAAAACGACTCCGCCGCCTGGGCCCAGGCCGGAGCGACGACGGCGGCGCTGTTCCTGCAGCGGTTCGCGCCGGCCGGCGAGGGCATCGGGCCCTGGGCCCATTTCGACCTCTATGCCTGGAACCCCAAGAGCCGGCCGGGCTATCCCGGCGGCGGCGAGGCCCAGGCGATCCGGGCGCTGTTTTCGATGCTCAAGACCCGGTTCCCGGCGTGAGCGCGCCCGACCGCCGCCTGACCCTTGTTCGCGACGGCCTGGCCGATGTGCGGCTGCAGGGTCTGGTCTCCGCCGAGCGCTTCGCCACCGCCACGCCGATGCAGGCCAGCGCGCCAATTGCCTCGATCCGCAAGGCGCCCGCCCCCGACGCCGAGCAGGAAGACCAGCTGGCCTTTGGCGAGCGCTTCGACATGCTGTTCGAGGTTGATGGCTTCGCTTTCGGTCAGGCCCGCCGCGACGGCTATGTGGGCTATGTCACCAGCGACGCCCTGTCGGCGCCCGTCCTGGCGCCCACCCATCGGGTATCGGCGATCCGCACCTATAGCTTCAGCGAGCCCGACATCAAGTCGGCCATTGTCGGCCTCTATAGCCTCAACGCTCTGGTCACGGTCGATGCGCGCGAGGGGCGCTTTGTCCGGGGCGCTCGCTCCGGCTGGTTCATCGAGGCGCATCTGACGCCGGTCGGCCGGGGCGAGAGTGACTATGTCGCCGTCGCCCAGCGGTTCCTGGGCGCGCCCTATCAGTGGGGCGGACGCGAGTCGCTGGGCCTGGACTGCTCGGCCCTGATCCAGCAGTCCCTGGCGGCCTGCAACCGCGCCTGCCCGCGCGACACCGACCTGCAGCGCGGCTTCTTTCCGGAAATCGACGCCTCGGAGCGTCGTCGCGGGGATCTGGTGTTCTGGAAGGGCCACGTGGCCATCCTGCTGGACCCCGACACGATCCTGCACGCCAACGCCCACCACATGGCCACGGCCATCGAGCCCCTGGCCCAGGCCATAGCCCGCATCGAGGCCGCCGGCGTGGGTGCGCCGCTGGGGTATCGCCGGGCTTGAAGCAAAGAAAAAGGGCCGCGAAGCGAACTTCGCGGCCCTCGATCTTGTTTCGACGAAACGCCCGTTAAGGAGCGGCAGGCGCCGCAGCCGGAGCGGCGGGCGCGCCAGCGGGGGCAGCGCCGGCTTCCGGGGCCGTCGCCGGAGCGCCTTCGGCCGGAGCGGCAGCAGCTTCGGCGGGCTTGGGCGCCGGCACCGGCAGGGTCGAACCCAGGCTGTGCAGATAGGCGATGATCGCCACCCGGTCTTCCTGCTTCTTCAGGCCGACGAAGCTCATATTGGTGCCCGAAACGTACTTTCCCGGCGCCTTGAGGAATTCGTACATGTGGTCATAGTCCCACACCGGGTTCTTGGCGCCGAATTCCTTCATCGCGCCGGAATAGGTGTAGCCGGCGTGCGAGCCGGGCTGGTGGCCCAGAATGCCGTACAGGCCGGGACCGATGCCATTGGCGCCGCCAGCCTCTACCTTGTGGCACGCGGCGCATTTGGCGGCGACGGCCTGGCCGGCGGCGATATTGGCCGGCAGCAGCAGGGCGGTGCCCCAGTCGGGCGCGACCTCGACAGCAGCGGCGCCGCCGCCGGTCGACTCTTCGACCGCGATTTCGTAACCGGCCTTCTCGACCTCGTGCTTCTGGAACACGATGGTCGATGCTTCACGCAGACCGAAAATAACCAGGCCGGTCAGCAGCACGCCGCCAGCAATCTTGTTGAACGTCAGGTCGCTCATCTCAGCCTTGTCAGCCTCTTACCGGCCCGCCTGAGGCGGGGCCCAAACCCGCGGCGAGGAATCCCCCGCGCGCGCCTCTTGTTGCGCTCGCGTCTCTTACACGCTACCGCCCCTCGCGCAACCGGGCAGCAGCGATATTGAACTCATGAACCCTATCGTCCTGATCCCCGCCCGCATGGCGGCCACCCGTCTGCCCAACAAGCCGCTGGCCGATATCGGCGGCCTGCCGATGATTGTCCGCGTTCTGAACCAGGCGCTGAAGGCCAATATCGGCCCGGTGGCCGTGGCTGCGGGCGATCCGGAGATCGTCGCGGCCGTACGTGCGACAGGTGGTCGCGCCGTGCTGACCGACCCGGATCTGCCCTCGGGCTCTGACCGGATCCTGGCGGCGCTGGCGGAGCTGGATCCGCATTTTGAGCACGATGTAGTGATCAATCTGCAGGGCGACATGCCGTTCGTCGATCCGTCGGTGCTGAGCGCCTGCGCCGGCCTGCTGGAAGATTTTGGCGACTGCGACATCGCCACCGTCGTCGCTGCCGAGGCCTCGCCGGCCGACCGGACCAATCCCGACGTGGTGAAAGCCGTGCTGGCCATGGAGGACGACGGCCGCAGCGGCCGCGCGCTCTATTTCACCCGCTCAACACTCTATGGCGACGGCCCCGTCTGGCGCCATATCGGTATCTATGGCTACCGCCGAGAGGCTCTCGAGGCGTTCAACGCCGCCGCGCCCTCGCCGCTGGAAAAGCGCGAGAAGCTGGAGCAACTGCGGGCCATGGAACTGGGCATGACGATCCGCGCCGCCGTGGCGGCCGAGGCGCCCATCTCCGTCGATAATCCTTCGGACCTTGAGGCGGCGCGTCGCGCCGCCGGGCCTTCCGATCTCGAAGCCGCGCGTATCCAGGCTGGAAACCAAGCATGAGCACCCTCAAGAAGATCGCCTTCCAGGGCGAACCCGGCGCCAACAGCCACGAGGCCTGCCGCACCTATTTTCCGGACTACGAGGCCTATCCCTGCGCCACCTTCCAGGAGGCGTTCGAGGCCATCAAGACCGGGGTCTGCGAACTGGGCATGATCCCGATCGAGAACTCGATCGCCGGCCGCGTGGCCGACGTGCACCACCTGCTGCCGGCCTCGGGCCTGAAGATCATCGGCGAGCGGTTCAAGCCGATCCGCTTCCAGCTGATGGCCAATCCGGGCGTCAAGCTGGAGGACATCAAGGTCGTGGCCTCGATGCCGATCGCCCTGGCCCAGTGCCGCAACAGCCTGCGCAAGCTGGGCGTGGCGACCGAGGGCGCGGGCGACACCGCCGGCGCCGCCAAGGCCCTGGCGCTCAAGCCCGACCCGACGCGCGGCGCCGTGGCCCCGGCCCTGGCGGCGGAGATCTATGGCTTGGACATCCTAGCTAGCGACATCGAGGACGAGCGCCACAACACCACCCGCTTCCTGGTGATGACGGCCGACACCACCCCGACCCCGCCGGCCTTCACCCATCGCTGCGTGACCAGCTTCGTGTTCAAGGTTAGGAACCTGCCGGCCGCGCTCTACAAGGCCATGGGCGGTTTCGCGACCAACGGCGTCAACATGACCAAGCTGGAAAGCTACATGGAAGACGGCGCCTTCACGGCCACCTTCTTCTACGCCGAGGTCGACGGCCGTCCCGAGGATCGGTCGTTGGCGTTGGCCTTCGACGAGTTGAAGTTCTTCTCGGACAAGTTCGAAATCCTCGGGGTTTACCCGGCCGATGCGTTCCGGGATCGGACGTAGGCGCTAGATCCTCCCCCTCTGGGGGAGGTGGCCCAGAGGGCCGGAGGGGGCAGCGCGGCGTTCGCTCAGCTATCCCCCCAGTCGCTCCGCGACAGCTCCCCCAGAGGGGGGAGCCGCTTTCCCACACGGCAAGCTTCGCAGTCACGCCGTTCTTCGCCTAAGCTCCCCGCACAAACAAAACGTCCGGGGAGGGACGCTCCATGAATACGATGATCGCGCCGGTTATGGCGCTGGTGGCCTGGTCGCTGGTGATCTGGCTGTGGATGTATGTCCGCCGCATCCCGGCCATGGCCAAGGCCGGCGTCAAGCCGCAGGACGCCGCCTTTCCGGGTTCGCTGGACGTGCTGCCGGCCGGGGCTCGCCAGGCAGCCGACAACTACAACCACCTGATGGAACAGCCGACCATCTTCTACGCCGCCGCTCTGGCGATCGCCGTGGCCGGGCATGGCGACGATCTGGCGATGAAGCTGGCCTGGGCCTATGTGGGCCTGCGGGTGCTGCACAGCCTGGTGCAGGTGACGGTGAACGTCGTGAACCTGCGGTTCCTGCTGTTTGCGACCTCGACGATCACCCTGGCGGTGATGGTCGTGCGAGAGCTGATGAAGATCTGGGGTTAGGTCCCCGTGTCACAGCCGGCGGTCGTATCTCACGAGATGCAGACCGTCGGCGGTGATTTCGCCCTGGAACTGGAATTTCGCCTTTAGAAGCACGCCGATCGATCCGGCGTTCTCCGCCAAGGCGACGGCCGTGATGCGGTCGACCCGCAGCGTGTCCCTGCCAAAATCGCAAGCCGCGAGCGCCGCCTCGCAGGCATAGCCCTGTCCCCAGGCGCTTACGTCGAACATGTAGATCAGCTCTGGACTATCGAGGCCTGTCGAATGCCGCAGACCCGCGTGGCCGATCAACCGCTGGCTTGACCTTTCGATCACGGCCCAGGGCCAATAACCCTTCTGCCAAGCCTCCTCGCTCCAAGCCTCCAGGAATGATCCGGCGGTGTGCTGGGCCTGGGTCGTGTCGCGCTCGTTAGGCAGATAGCGGACCACCTCGGGTTGGGCCCAGATCGCGGCGTAGGCCGCCAGATCATCAGGTGCGAACGGGCGTAGAAGCAGGCGCGCCGTCTCGATCATCGCATCCGGGTCCCCTCTTAGAGGCGCAGGCTAAACCGCGTCCAGCCCGATATCCAGCACCGGCGCCGAGTGCGTCAGGGCCCCGACGCTGATCACGTCCACGCCGGTCTCGGCGATGGCCCGCACGGTGGTCAGGTTGACGCCGCCGGAGGCCTCCAGCACCGCCTGGCCCTTGGCCAGCGCGACGGCCGTCCGCAGGTCGTCGAGGCTGAAATTGTCCAGCATCACCACGTCGGGACCGTGCTTCAGCGCGTCTTCCAGCTGGTCCAGGCCGTCGACCTCGACCTCGACCTTGACCAGATGCCCGGCGAAGGCTCGCGCCCGGCGGACGGCTTCGCCGACCCCGCCGCAGGCCGCGACGTGGTTGTCCTTGATCAGGATGGCGTCATCCAGGCCAAAGCGATGATTGATCCCGCCGCCGCAGCGCACGGCGTACTTTTCCAGGGCCCGCAGGCCCGGCGTGGTCTTGCGGGTGTCGACGATGGTCGCGCCGGTGCCCTCGACCAGACGCACATAGGCCCGGGTCAGGGTGGCGATGCCCGACAGCCGGCCCAGCAGGTTCAGCCCGGTCCGCTCGGCCGCCAGCACGGCGCGGGCATTGCCTTCGGCGCGGGCCAGTACTGTGCCCGGCGCGCAGTCGGCGCCGTCGGGCGTGACGATCTCGAAGCTCGCCGTTGGGTCCATCGCCGCCAGGGCCAACCGCGCACAGGACAGGCCCGCGACGCGACCGTCCTGGCGGGCGGCGAACACCACCGACAGCCGGGCGTCGGCGTCGATACAGGCCTGGGCGGTGATGTCGCCGGCCCGTCCGAGATCCTCGGCCAAGGCCATGTCGATGATCGGGCGGATCAGCAGGTCGGGGAGGGGAGAAAGCGTCATTCGGCGGCGTAACGTACGGGGCGGCCCGTTTCCAGGTCCTCGAGCGTGATGAAGGTGCGCTGCGGCGCGGCGGTCGCGGGGAAGTCGGCGCGGAAATGACCACCCCGGCTTTCCTCGCGCGCCAGGGCGGCGGCGACGATCAGGCGTGCGGCGACGACGGTGGGGCAGGGGCCATAGGCGGGCTCCAGGGCCTCGATCTGGTCCAGAAGCCGGGTCAGGCCCCCAGCATCGCGGATCACCCCAGCGTCGCGGCTCATGGCCTTGCGCAGGGTCTGCAGAACACCGGCGGGCAGGTCGGGCAGGGGCTCCAGCGACACGGGCTCGCCGCCGATGACCTTTTCCACCGCCGCCGCTCGGCCGGCGCGGGCCCCGAACACCGCGGCTTCCAGCAGGCTGTTGGAAGCCAGGCGGTTGGCGCCGTGCACGCCGGTGGCGGCGCATTCGCCGGCGGCGTAGAGGCCGGGCAGGGAGGTCTGGCCGTCCAGGTCCGTGGCCACGCCGCCCATGTGATAGTGCACGGCTGGAACCACCGGGATCATGGCGCGGCGCGGATCGACGCCGCCGCTCATGCAGGCTTCGAACACGGCCGGGAATTCCTTGGGGAAGTGGCCGCCGACCACGACTGTGGCGTCGAGGAAGGCCCCGCGGCCGGCCTCCCGCTCGGCATGGATGGCGCGGGCCACCACGTCACGCGGGGCCAGTTCCCGGGCCGGGTGGTAGTCGGCCATGAAGGCGCGGGCGTCGGCATTGCGCAGGATCGCGCCTTCGCCGCGCAGGGCCTCGGTGGCCAGTGGAGCGGGATCGCGGCCGATGTCGATGGCCGTGGGGTGGAACTGCACAAACTCGGCATCGGCGATCACCGCGCCGGCGAGCGCCGCCAGGCCCAGGCCTTCGCCGCGCACTTCGGCGGGCGTGGTGGTAACCGCATAGAGGCCGCCGACGCCGCCGGTCGCCAGGATCACCGAGGGGCTCAGGATCTCGACCAGCTTGCCGTCGATCTCGGCGAGCACGCCGATCACCCGACCTGTCGCGTCCTGCAGCAGGCGGCGGGCGCGGGCCTTCTCGCGCACCTCGATGCCGGGCGCAGCGCGGACAGCGGCGATGACGGCGGCCATGATCGCGGCGCCGGCCCCGTCACCGCCCACGCGGGCGACGCGGGCTACGGAGTGCGCCGCTTCCAGGCTCAGCGTGAAGTCGCCGTCCTTGGTGTCAAACGGTGCGCCGAGCGCGGCCAGCAGGCGAACGGCGTCGGGGCCTTCGCGGGTCAGCAGGTCGACGGCCTCGGGGTCGCAAAGGCCTGCGCCGGCTGCGGCCGTGTCGGCAGCGTGCAGGGCCGGGGTGTCGTCGGCCGAAAGGGCCGCGGCCATTCCGCCCTGCGCCCAGGCGCTGGAGCAGCCGGTCGCCAGCGGCGTCGGCGAGAGCACGAGGGCGCGCTTGGCCGCGAGCGCGGCGGTGAGGCCCGCGAGGCCGGCCCCGAGGATCACGGGGCCGTCAAAGATCAGACGATCGGTCATTTCACACTCCACTCCCTTCCCCTTGATGGGGAAGGGTCGGGGATGGGGGTGAACGCGAAGCGTTCAGCCATCGGCGAAGGCGGGAGGGGCAGGGGCGGCTGAACCTCAGCATCACCCCCATCCCAACCCTTCCCCCATCAAGGGGGAAGGGCTCCTAAATCAGCTCCACGTCCACGTGATGGCGAGCCTTCACGAGGTCGTAGCGGGCGGGGATCAGCGGCGGCGGCAGGTCGATCATCCGCTGCACGGCCAGGCGCGCGGCCGAGGCGATGGCGGGATCCACCGTCACCTCGTAGCGGTCGAACACCAGGGCGTCGTAGATGTTCTGCAGGGTGATCCGCTTCATGTGCGGGCACAGGTTGCAGGGCTTGATGAAGTCGGTGTCGGGCGCGTCGGCCTCGACATTGCCGGCCATCGAGCACTCGGTGATCAGGATCACCTGCTTGGGTTTGCGCTGGATGACATAGTCATTCATCGCGGCGGTCGAGCCGGCAAAGTCGGACTCTTCCAGGATCTCGGCCGGGCACTCGGGGTGGGCCAGGATTTCGGCGCCGGGATAAGAGGCGCGCAGTTCCAGGATGTCTTCGCGGGTAAAGCGCTCATGCACCTCGCAGCGGCCCTGCCAGGCGATGATCTTGACGTCGGTCTGGCGCGCCACGTTGCGGGCCAGGAACTCGTCGGGGATCAGGATGACCTTGTCGGTCCCCCATTGCGCGGCCGCCCATTCCACCACCTGCACCGCGTTGGCGCTGGTGCAGCAGATGTCGGTCTCGGCCTTCACGTCGGCTGTGGTGTTGACATAGGTGACCACCGGCACGCCCGGATAGCGGGCCTTGATCATCCGCACATCGGCGCCGGTGATCGAGGACGCCAGCGAGCAGCCCGCCAGCAGGTCGGGGATCAGTACGCGCTTGTCGGGCGCCAGCACCTTGCTGGTCTCAGCCATGAAGTGCACGCCGGCCTGGACGATGATCGCCGCGTCGCACTTGGCCGCCTCGCGGGCCAGGGCCAGGCTGTCGCCGACGAAATCGCCCACGCCGTGGAAGATCTCGGTGGTCATGTAGTTGTGGGCCAGGATGACCGCGTTCTTCTCGCGCTTCAGCCGGTTGATCTCAGCGATCAGGGGCGCGTGCAACCGCCACTCCATCGGGGTGACGTGGTTCTTCACCTTGTCCCAGATCTTCGAGGTTTGAGCCTCGACATCGGCAGTGAAATCCAGGGCGGCAAAACCGTCGGCCATCAGATTCTCCGTTATGCTCAAACTGAGCATTACCAGGGTCTCAAAAAACGCCGGAGCAGGGTGAGCCGGTCCGACGCTCGGCTTATGCTGAAATTGAGCATAAGTGACTTTCAGTTATATAGACCCTTGTGATGGGAATGCAAAGGGCTGACGAGGGAACCGAGGTTCACACTTGGGACCGTCACGCGACAGGCGTCCGCTGGTCTACGCCTCTCGCAGCTCCAGCATCGTGAGCGGCGCAAGCCCCCGCTCGATGCGGACCAGGTCCAGAACGCCGACGATCTGTTGTGATCGCCAGTGGCTCAGGAAATAGACTATCGGCCCCAGGCTGGCCCCCACGCCGAACTGTATGGCCATATCGGGATGGGCGCCGACGAAGCTCATGACGCTGGCGCCGGCCAGTTCGGCCAGCAGGGCCATGATCGAAAACGGGATGGTCAAATATCCGATGATGACCGCCCGCAGTATCTGATCCTGGCGCCGCGCATTCAGGCCGGCCAGTGCGGACAGCGCGTCGAATAGAGCGTCATCCACGTCCTTCAACAGCTCGAAGGTCTTTAGCGTCGAAGGATTCTTTCGAAAGCCGCTGACGAAATCGACGCCCGAATAGCCCCAGGCGCCCGGCGTGAAGACGCTTGACGGGATCAGGCTCCAGACCGGGAACAGGGTCCGCACGCTGTTCCAGAGAGTCCAGACATCGCCGCGTGCCGCGTGTGCGGTTTCGCCCGATTGCATCTTCGCCATCAGTGGCCCCCGCCTCGCCCGTTTCCGGAATCCCTGTTCAACTAGATAGGCGCTGATGGCAAGTCGCGCCCCGCCCGCGCCGCGCTCAGCACCCTGGCCAGGCCGTCCAGCGAGAACGGCTTGCTCAGGAACGGCCATGCGCCGGCCTGGGCGCGGCCCTGTTCGCCGCCGGTATAGCCTGAGCACAGCACCACCGGCAGGCCGGGGCGTGCCGTCGCCAGGTGCTCGGCCAGATCCACGCCGCTGCGGCCGCCGGGCATGATCACGTCGCTGAGCACCAGATCGATGGCGGCGTCTTGCTCAAGGCGTTCCAGCGCGTCGTCCACGCCGCCCGCGCGGATCACCGTATGACCCAGATCCTGGAGCATGGCGTCGACCAGTTCGGCCACCTGGGGGTCATCCTCAACCAGCAGCACCCGCGACGGGATCTGCCCGGCCACGTGGTCGATGGCGGCCTCGTGGGCGTCGAGGTCGGCCGCCTCGGCGATGGGCAGCAGCATGGCCACGGTCGCGCCCTGGCCTGGCCGGGTCTCGATATCGACCGAGCCGCCGCTCTGGCGGGCGAAGCCATAGGCCTGCGACAGGCCAAGGCCCGTCCCTTCGCCGGGCGGCTTGGTGGTGAAGAAGGGTTCGATGGCCCGGGCAGCGGTCTCGGCGTCCATGCCAGAGCCGGTGTCGCGCACCGCGACGCGCAGATACTGGCCAGGGCCGACATCGCCGACCGCCTGGGTCAGGGTGACGGGCCGCGTCTCGATGGTCACCTCGCCGCCGGCCGGTGTCGCGTCGCGCGCATTGACCACCAGGTTCAGCAGCGCCGCCTCGAACTGGCCGGAATCGACCAGGGCGTTGCGCACGCCGCCACCCAGCCGCAGGTGGAAGCCGTAGGCGTCGCCCAGGGCGCGGCGCAGCAGGCCCTCGCTCTCGGCGATCAGGCGGTCGATGCGACACACCTCGGGGCGCAGGGGCTGGCGGCGGGCGAAGGCCAGCAGGTGCTGGGTCAGCTTTTCGCCGCGCCTGGCGGCGGCCATGGCGGCGGCGATCATCCGCTGACGGCGTGCCTCGTCGTCGGGATTGCGGTCAACCACATCCAGCGCGCCGATGATCACTGTCAGCAGGTTGTTAAAGTCATGGGCCACCCCGCCGGTCAGTTGGCCGATGGCCTCCAGCTTCTGCGACTGGAACAGCGCTGCCTGGGCGGCGTCGCGCTCGGCGACGGCGGCCTGCACCCGCTCGGCCAGCAGTTCGTTGACCCCCGCCAGATCAGCCTCGGCTTGCTTGGCGTCGGTGATGTCAAAGGCGATGCCGATGAAGCCGTCGAAGCCGCCGCCCGGGTCTAGCCGAGGCTGGGAGAACGACTTTAGCCAGCGCATCTGGCCATCGCCGCGGCGATATCGACCCTCGAGAGAGAACGGCTTGCGCGAGCCCTCGCCGGAGATCTGGCCCTTGAGGATGCCGGGCAGGTCATGCGGATCCAGTCGGGTACGCCAGTCCAGGTTGAGGGCCGCCTCGTAGTCGATTCCGGCGAAGTCCGCATAGGCCTTGTTGACGAACTCGCGCTGGCCGTCGATTCGCGACACCCACATCAGGGCCGGTGCACTGTCGGCGAGGCTGCGGAACCGCGCTTCGCTCTCGCGCAGGCGTTCGTCGTCGCGGCGACGGCTGGTGACATCAAAGTTCAGGCCCAGCATCTGGACCGAGCGGCCCGCCGCGTTTTGCAGCACCTCGCCGCGGGCATGAATCCAGCGCTCGCCCTGGCTCAGATCCGCCAGACGAAACTCGACCTCGCAAGGGCCGCCCTGACGCACCGAGGCGCGGATACTGTCGAGGACCATCTGGCGATCGTCGGGATGGAACGTCGCGTTCATGCGGGGCCAGTCGACCGGCTCGTCCAGCGGCAGGCCCAGGTTTCGCCGCGCGCTGGCCGAAAGGTGCAGACGATCGGTCACGATATCCCATTCCCAGGGCCCGACGCTGGCGGCGGTCTGGACGAGTTCCAGCCGAACCTGCGCGTCTTGCCGCTCGCGGCGCGCCTGGGTCAGGCTGTGCATGGCTCCGCGCAGCGCCTCGGCGACGACCAGAGTGATCGCGGCCGAGATCAGGAAGATCACCATGCTGGCGACCTCGTCCTCCGACAGGGCTTCGCCGAAACGGCCGCCCCACAGCCACCAGCCAAAGGCCGCGCCGCCGATGATGGGCACCAGGCCCCACTGCCAGCCGGCATAGAGCGCGACCAGCACGATGGCCGGGAAGAAGGGCTGGGTCGCCCCGACGCTGTCACTCAGGCCCAGAAGCGCAACCCGCATCAAAACGGCCGCCGAGACCGCGATCAGCGCCGCCACGGCGCAATGCCAGGCGGGCGGTGGAACGGGAGGGATCAGCCACGCGCTAATGAGACCGTGAAGCCGTTCACGGTCTCTGCCGATCGGTGATGATGCGGGGTGACCCACCTTTGTCGCTCTCCGCCCAAACAAGGCTTGCCAAGACCATGGACGAGCTTACCTAGGACACGCAACACGGGAGACTAAGATGGCTGTCGCGCCCAACACCGGACTGTCTGCAGAGCAACGCTCCGGGATCGCCGCCGGACTGAACAAGGTGCTGGCCGACAGCTATGCGCTCTATCTCAAGACGCATGGCTATCACTGGAACGTCCGGGGGCCCAACTTCCAGTCCCTGCACGTGTTGCTGGAAGGTCAGTACACCGAGGAATGGACGGCGCTGGACGCCATCGCCGAGCGGATTCGCGCTCTGGGCGAGCTGGCGCCGCAGGGCTATGCCGCCTTCGGAAATCTTTCCAGCATCAAGGACGGCGATCCCGAACAGGATTGGGAAGGCATGTTCGCCGAGCTCAAAAAGGACAACGAGACGGTGATCGCCACCCTGCGCGCCGCCTTCCCGGCCGCTGACGAGGCCGGTGACGAAGCCACCGCCGACCTGTTGACCCAGCGCCTGCAGGCTCACGAGAAACACGCCTGGATGATCCGCGCGACCCTGGGCGGCAAATAGCCGCCTCGTGCTCGCACCGGATTCCAAGCGCCTAGTCAGGGCCGCCCTGGGGCTTTTGCTGCTGGGCGGCCTTTCCGCGTGCGCCACCTATTACGTGCCGCGCGGCTATGGTCGCGAAGCCGGCGTGGCGCGGATCACGCGCGGCTTCTCCGACGCCGCCCTGGCCCGCTATGTGGCCAACATGGACCCGGCGATGCTGAGCCTGGCGCGCCGGCACGATCCGCGTCCGCACACCAACTACTGGGGCCGGGTGGAAGGCTGGGAGCGGCTGGACCTGGCCTCGATCCCGCGCTTTTCCGACGTTACGCCCGACTTCGACACCGCCCGCCTGATTAATAGCCTGCGTTTGGCCGCGCCGCTCGAGATCGAGGCGGCCCGGCCGTTCGTGTTGAAAGCGTCGGGCGAGGACCGCACCAAGGCCCTGCGCTGCCTGGCCCAGGCGGTCTATTTCGAATCCGCCTTCGAGCCCCTGGCCGGCCAGGAAGCCGTGGCCCAGACGGTGCTGAACCGCATGCGCCACCCCGGCTATCCCAAGACCGTGTGCGGCGTGATCTATGAAGGTGCCGCCCGCGCCACGGGCTGCCAGTTCAGCTTCACCTGCGACGGCTCGCTAGCCCGCGAGCCCAATCCGGTGCTGTGGGCGACGGCTGAGTCGGTGGCCCGCCGCGCCCTGAACGGCTTTGTGATGAAGGACGTCGGCGTCGCCACCCACTATCACGCCAGCTATGTCGCGCCCTATTGGGCCCCCACCCTGGTCAAGCTGCGCCAGGTGGGCCAGCACATCTTCTATCGCTGGACCGGGCCGTCCGGCACGCTGGCGGCGTTCAAGGGCAAGTATCGCGGCGGCGAGGACGTCACCGCCGACATCCTGCTGGCCGGCGACGAGCGCACCCTGGAGGCCGCCCCCGCCGACGCCCTGGCCGCCGGATCGGTGGTCAATACCCAGATGCTGGCTCAAGCCCAGGCGGCGGGCCTTGTCCCCACCACCCTGGCCCCCGGCGCCCATCTGGTAGCGGTGCCTGACGCCTCCGCCCCCGGCGGCGAGCGCTTGAAGTTCGAGGGCATGGTCGCCGGCCGTCGCATCCCGACGCCGGAGGAGATCGCCGAGATCAACCGCGCGCTGGACAGATTGCCCGAGGTGGCAGCCGAGAAGCCGGCTGTGGTCGAGGCTCCCAAGCCCCCGCCGCCGCCGAAGCCAAAGCAACGTCCGCCGAGTTTGTTCAATCCGCTGAACTAGCGTCAGGGTCGGCAAGGCGGTCGCCCTATCTCTACCCTTGTGCCGCGCCGTCTTAGGGGGCGCGGTCGTGCCTTACGGACCGGTTTGGACCGGAGACGCGACCTGCCCACAGGCAACCCAGGCGATCTCTATCAAGGCTTTGGTCTGGGATCGCGGTGCCAATCCATGCAAAAATGCATATCCGGTAGGCGTTTTGAAGCCATGGGTCTTTGCGGTCAGCCTGCATAGAAGGACCAAGCAGGCCTCAATTCAGGAACCCATGCGCATGACCGCCGCCGATAACATCAAGCTTGCCCGTTTGCGCCGGTCTGTCGTGTTCGGACTGACCATGCTTGCCCTGGCCGTTTCGGCAGAGGCCGGCGCCAAGCCCAGGCCGAGAAAGATCGGCTTTTCTGTGCAAGTGATGACCACGGGACTGACGAAAACCACGGTCGCCAAGATCGTCGTCAATCAGGTCCAAGGGGACTCTCAGGCCATGGATGCGGGCGTCGCGGTCGGGGACGAGTTGGTCAAGATTGACAACACCGAAGTGCCCGGCAACAGCGTCTTCACGCTCAAGAAGCATATGGGCTTCGAGCCGGGTGTGCCCAAGACCGTGACCTTCAGGCGCAAGACTGGCGCACAATTCGAGGCTGTCTTCGTTCGCGCCGCCGGGCTCTGATCGGCCTTCTGTGACGTCGGCCGTGTCGGCCGTCGTGGCTTCCCGGATCAGCCCTACCAGACGCCGATCTTCTCGGCCTCGGCGTGGCTGATGGGATGACGGTCGCGGACGTGGTCTTCCTCGGCCAGGAAGCGCACGGCTTCCAGCGCGGCCATGCAGCCCATGCCGGCGGCGGTGACGGCCTGGCGATAGATGTCGTCGGTGACGTCGCCGGCGGCATAGACGCCGGGCACAGCGGTCGAGGTCGTGCCGGGCTTGACGGTCAGATAGCCGTTGGCGTGGGTTTCCAGCTGGTCCTTGAACAGTTCTGACGACGGGGCGTGGCCGATGGCGATGAACACGCCGTCGCAGGCCAGCTCGCTCAGGTCGTCGGTGACCACGTTCTTGAGCCGCACGCCGGTGACGCCCATCGGGTCGGTATCGCCCAGCACCTCGTCGATAGCGCTGTTCCAGGCGATCGCGATCTTGGGGTGGGTCAGCAGGCGCTCCTGCAGGATCTTCTCGGCCCGCAGCTCGTCCTTACGGTGCACCAGGGTGACCTTGCTGGCGAAGTTGGTCAGGAACAGGGCCTCCTCGACGGCCGTATTGCCGCCGCCGACCACCACGACCTCCTTGTTGCGATAGAAGAAGCCGTCGCAGGTGGCGCAGGCGCTGACGCCAAAGCCCTGGAACCGGCTCTCGCTCTCAAGGCCCAGCCATTTGGCCTGGGCGCCGGTGGCGATGATAATCGTCTCGGCCAGCCAGTCCTGGCCGCTGTCGGTGGTGATGTGGAACGGCCGCTTGGACAGGTCGGCGGTCAGCACGATGTCGTTGACGAACTCGGTGCCGACATGCTCGGCCTGGGCCTTCATCTGGTCCATCAGCCACGGGCCCTGGATCACGTCAGCGAAGCCCGGATAGTTCTCGACATCGGTGGTGATGGTCAGCTGGCCGCCGGGCTGGATGCCGGAGATCAGCACCGGCTTGAGCAGCGCGCGCGCGGCATAGATGGCGGCAGTGTAGCCGGCGGGGCCTGAACCAATGATCAGGCAGCGGGTGGTGCGGGGGGCGGTGGAGGTCGACATGGGCGCAGATATAGTGTCGATTCCAGCTTAGCGCGATGGCCGCGTTACGGGGGGAATCATGAAAGCGGGTTTGCCGATCGGTATTGGCGTGGGGATCGCCATCGGGGTGGCGCTGGGTCTGGCGCTCGACAATCTGGCCCTGGGCCTCAGCCTGGGGGTCGCCATCGGCGCCGGCTCAGGCGTCGCGATGATGGCGTCCGGCGGGGCCAGGGAAAAGGACAAGAAGCGGGGTGACGGCGGCGATGGCGGCGGGGTCCACGTCGGCTCCTCATCAAAAGGGTCGAAGTCAGACGACGCCGACGGTTCCAGCGATGGGGACGGCGGCGGAGACGGCGGAGGCGGCGGCGGAGGGGATTGACGCCTCGTCCACCTTTGATGCGTTAAACTGGCGGAAACCATGTTTGCCCCGGACCGCGCCATGACCGATGCCCCCTTTATCGAAATCGCCGGCCGCAAGATCGGCGCGGACTTCTCGCCCTATGTGATCTGCGAGCTGTCGGGCAATCACAACGGCAGCATCGAGCGCTGCCTGACCATGGTCGACGCCGCCGCCGCCACGGGCTGCGACGCGATCAAGATCCAGACCTATACTGCCGACACCATCACCCTGGATGTCGACCGGCCCGAGTTCAAGATTCACGGCGGGCTGTGGGATGGCCGCACCCTGTACGAACTGTACGAAGAGGCCCACACCCCGTTCGAATGGCACGCGGCGATCTTCGAGCGCGCCCGCCAGCGCGGCGTGACGATCTTCTCCAGCCCGTTCGATGACACGGCAGTCGATCTGCTGGATGCCCTGGGCGCGCCGGCCTTCAAGATCGCCTCGTTCGAGGCCGTCGACATTCCGCTGATCCAGTACGCCGCCAGCAAGGGCAAGCCGCTGATCATCTCGACCGGCATGGCCAACCTGCAGGAGATGCAGACCGCGCTCGACACCGCCCTGGGCGCCGGAGCCGACGGCGTTCTGCTGCTGCACTGCGTGTCCAGCTATCCGGCCACCTTCGCCGACGCCAATGTGCGGACGGTGGCGGACATGGCCGCCCGCTTCGGCTGCCCCGTGGGCCTTTCGGATCATACGCCGGGCACGGCGGCCTCGGTGGCGGCAGTCTCGGTCGGCGCCTGCGCGGTGGAGAAGCACTTCACCCTGGCCCGTGCCGACGGCGGTCCCGATGCGGCCTTCAGCCTGGAGCCCTCTGAGTTCAAGGCTCTGGTCGACGATACCAAGAACGCCTGGGCCTCGCTGGGCCGCGCCCACTACGACACCCTGGGCTCGGAGGCGACGTCCCTGCTCTTCCGCCGCTCGCTTTATGTCACCGCCGATGTGAAGGCGGGCGAGCCCCTGACCAAGGCCAATATCCGCTCGGTCCGCCCCGGCAACGGCCTGCCGCCCGCCGACCTCGACAAGGTGCTGGCGGGCAAGGCATCGCGCGACCTGACCCGCGGCGAGCCGCTGGACTGGTCGATGGTGGGTTAGACTACCCCGCCGGCAGCAGCCCCAGCCGCTTGCCGATGATCCTGTCCAGCGTTCGCTTGGGCAGGACGCCGGTCATGAACACCTGGAACGGATCGGGCGAGACCACATAGCGGGTCTTGGGTGTCGGGGTGGTCAGGGCCGTGTGCACGGTTTCGCCGATCTTTTCCGGCGGCAGGCCAGACTTGCCCATCGACAGCATGAAGGCCTTCATTCCGGCCAGGGCCGGGGCATAGATCGTGTTGTCATAGCGCGTGACATCGACACTGTCGGCCTTGTCCCAGATCGGGGTGGCTACCGCGCCCGGCGCGACGATCACCACGTCGACCCCGAAGGGCAGAAGCTCACGGCGCAGCGATTCCGACAGGCCCTCGAGACCGAACTTGGAGGTGCAATAGGGGCCCATGAACGGGTTGGCGTTCTTGCCGCCGACCGAAGAGATGTTGACGATCCGGCCGGGCGTGCTCACGGGGGCGCCGCCCGCGCCCAGCAGCGGGGCAAAGGCCTGGGTGGCGATGACGACGCCGGTCAGATTGACGTCCAGCTGCTGGCGAAACTCCTCGACCGGAAGGTGCAGCAAGGGGCCGGCTATGGCTATGCCGGCATTGTTGACCAGGCCCGCCAGGGTAGCCCCCTCCAGGGCGGCCTCGACCTTGCGCGCGGCGGCGGTGACAGCGGCCTCATCGGTGACGTCGAAGACCAGCGGCGTAAAGCCTGATCCGAACTCGGCCTGCAGCCGGTCGGCGTCGGCCTGTTTGCGCACGCTGCCAAAGACGTGGAAACCCTTGGCGGTCAGCACCTTGGTGATGGCCCAGCCGATGCCGGTGGAAACGCCGGTGACGACGACGGCCTTGCGCTGAGTCATGTGAGTTTGCTCCCCTGTTTGAGGGAAGATGGGACATGTGCCGGGTGATATCTAGGGGGCGTCAGGGCGGGGGCGAAACCAGGGCCGGCAGCCCGGCCCATCCCACGGTCATCAGCGCGTCGACAAAGCCCATGAACGGTACGAACGGGTCATGGCCCTGCGGATAGTCGACCTGAACAAAGCTCTGGAACCGCGCTGGAAAGCCCGCCGCCGCGAACACGCCGTCTTCTTCCATATAGTCGGCCGAGCCCATCGGCGAGACATAGGCCGTGGCCCCGACGGCCTGGCAGATGGCCAGCAGGTGCTCGGACCGCGCGCCCCGCGCCGCCAGCTCAGAGGCCCGCACGAAGCGCGGCGACAGACCCATCTGTTGGGCGGCGGCTTCCGCCATGCCGCAGGTCAGGTCGGCCAGCCTGCCGCCCGGATGCAGAGCCAGCTGCTGGGAGACGAAGGTCCAGCCCTCGGCAAAGGCGGGCCGCTTGCCATAGGCATGGCGGATGGCGGCCAGATGCTTGTCGCGCCAGCCCTGGCTGTCGTCGATCTCGATGGCGCAGATGGGGGTGTCGCGGTCGTGCTTTTTCACGGGCACGGTCAGCATCAGCTCGCCATTGGCGGTGAGAATACGGTTGCGCGACTGCCACGAGCGGCGGGCGAACTGCACATCGTCCAGAAAGACGAAGACATCGCTGGCCGCCATCAGCTGGAAATAGCCCAGATAGGGCAGATAGGTCGGCTGCATGATCGCCGCCGTGGTCATCAGGCTCATCCGGCCTTCGCGACCAGGGGCGCCAGGGCCGGCGCGCTCTCGCGGGCTGCCAGCAGGGCCGCATTGACCTCCGCCAACTTGGCGGCCTTGGCGTAGGGCTCCCAGGCGCCGGGGATGAAGCCTGTGCCGAACCGGGCGTTCAGCGCGCCACGCAGGGCCGTGAGGCCTTCGATGGCGTCGAGCGAGTGATAGATCCAGCGCGGCTGGATATCGCTGTGCAGCAGGGCGCCGACCTTCAGCGATCCGAAGCCCGACATCAGGACCCGCATCTCGGTGGGCAGCTTGGCCAGATCGGCTTCGCGCACGCACTCGGCCACAGCCAGCTTTTGCCCGCCGCTCTCGTACAGATAGACCCGGAACGCCGCGCCCTGGGCGGTGAAGTTCTGGACATAGACCGGGCACGGCCCGTCGAACTCTACCTCGAAGACATAGGTGGCGAAGCTCTTCTTGAGCAGGTTGGGCGTGGCCAGACCCAGCGGCTTGAACAGCGGCGTCGGATTGGCGGCCCAGACCACGGTCTCATCGGCCTGCGGGGCGGCCAGCAGGGCGCGGGGCGAGACCAGGGCGTTGAGCTCGACCTTCACGTCGAGCGTCAGCAGCGCCCTGTGGCAGGCATCAAACAGGGCGGAAAAGCCGCCGATCGGCAGGGTCGCGGTCAGGTTGGCGGTACGGCCCGACAGGCCGCGCGGGATGGCGTAGAGCTCGTCGGCCCAGGCATTGGTCGCCTTTAGCCGGGCCAGGTCGTTCAGATCGGCGGCAGCGGGGAAGACGCGGTTGATGGCCAGAGGAATAGCGGCCTCGCCGTGCACGGTGTCGAGGTCGGCCTCCAGGTGCCAGCGGCAATAGGCTTCCAGCTGGGCGGCGATAGGGGCGGGGTAGGCGGCGATGCGCGCGGCCAGGCTGTCGCCGGCCGGCCTGCCGATTTTCGTCACGGCGCAGTCGACGGCCGGGCCCCCGAAGTCCCAGGTGAACACCCGGTGGCCATCAGCGCCCAGGCTGACCGAGCCGAAGCGGTTGTCGACGGTCTCGAAGCTCGCGCCGTGGGCGGTCAGCATCGCGACGATCGGATCGCCCCGCCCTTGACTGTCAGGCCCGCCGAAATAGATGCAGCCGTCGCGCATCTCCTTGCCATGCCTCAGCTTGGGCCGCGCCACACCGCCCAGGGCCTCGAAGCGCTCCTGGATCGTGATGTCGCGCCAGCCCAGGCGATGGGCCTCGAAGCCCGCCAATATGCCGGTCAGGCCGCCGCCGATGATACGAACGCGATCGCTCATGCCACGGCGCCCCAGACGACCAGATCGCTGTTGGGCGCGACGCGCACGCCGTTCTGGAGGTTGTCGAACGACACCTTCAGGGCCGTGGGCCCCACCAGGCCCAGCTCGTGGACCAGGCGCTGCACCAGGCCATCGGCGGTATAGAAAAGATTGAACAGACCGGCCTCGCCGGTTTCCGGGGTGTCGAGCCGCCAGCCGTTGGGCTCTTCTTCCACGCCCCGGCCACAGCGATAGTCGTCGACCAGCCGGGTGCGCACGAAGACCTCGGCCCCGGGGGCGAGCCTCTTGCGCACGGCGGTCAGCACCGCGCTCGCCTGGGAGGCGGTGAGGTAGCAGAGCAGGTTGGGGATCAGCAGCACGTCGATCGGCGTATCGCCCAGGTCCGGCAGGCCTTGCGACAGGTCGGCGCGGATCGTCTCGACCTTGCCGTCCAGATTGAAGGCGGCGTCGTCGAGAGCGGCCTGTGAATAGTCCACATCGGTCAGCGACCAGCCATAGGCGGCGTAAAGCGACAGATTGTTGCCCGTTCCGCCGCCCAGCTCGACCACCCGGCCGGTCCGCTGATGCAGGCCGCGCTTGAAGAAATGCCGGGCGACGAACTCGTCCGGATATTTCAGGCCGCGAATATCGGGCAGGGCGGGCATGGGCGGGGAATCCGGCAACGAGGTTGTCGATGCAGAATCCAGCCCAAGCGCCCAACGTTTGGTTAACGGCCGTTAGGTGATGCCGCGCGGTTTGTCGCAGGTCGCCGGGTTTTTGCCCTTAAGGGGGATGTTTGGGCAAGCGCCCTGGGCGCTTGATGGTTAGGGCGCCGTTGCCGTGATCGCAGCGCTCTGCATATTGGCCTTGAAATCTCCAGTTGTTCCGAACAGTCTGACCGGACCTCTTAGCTGGGTGCCTACCCTATGCTGCAAGGGTGCCACTCTACGCCGGACGTAAGTCAGGCTGGATTCGATTGCGCGACATGGGCAACGACAACGGGCTTCCGTGTCGCCCCCGGTCAAGCGGACTCGGCGCCGACACGGAAGCCCGTTGTCGTCGCTCAAAGTAAGGGGTTAAGGGTTGGATCACCCGCTGCGCGACGATGCACACAAGGCTCTTCGCCAGCGAGTGATCCAGCACCTCAAAAACGGATGTTCCGTTAGGCATTCTGGCGACCTAATTTTTGTGTGTGGCGGAAATAAACCGGAACACATGCGCCCCCGTTTCGCGGCGCATTGCAGTGCCAATCATCCAGAGCTGGAACTCTTCCAGCCTGAATATGCTATGAAGAATTACTTCGCTGCGCCTAGCGGATCTCCATTTGATCTGGGTACGTTCGAGAGGCTTGTTGCAGAACTGTCGCATGTAATTGTTCTGTTCCCTGAAGCGCCTGGCTCTTTCGCTGAAGCTGGTTATTTCGCTCAAGATGAACGGTTTCGATCCAAGACAATTCTAGCGCTTGACCAATTCTGGCAAGGCGATGACAGCTTCATTTCCATGGGGCCGGCGCGGCAGTTCAATAGCAAGTCGCGTTTCTCGGGCACGATGCAGGTAACCTATTCCGCACCAGACTTTGAGCAAATCGTGAAGCGGCTCAAGCGCTACGGGTTTGAACGTAGTCAAAGAGAGTTGGACCTCGATGAATTTGCAAAGCTTTCGCCTTACGAGCTATTCTGCCTGATTCAAAAGGTCTTAGACATTCTCGGGATCGCGACGGTTGACGACGTTTTGGCAATATTTCGCGGTATCTTTTCTGGTCGCATCAAGCCGAGCCGTGTTAAGGAAATGATGTCTGTACTGGTTGGCGCAAAATATCTCCTATCAGTGGGTTCGTTCGGTCACTATCGCCTAGCGTCTGGCAGGGCGAATATTATGCCAGCGCGGGATTCTCTTAAATCTGCCGAGAACAAGATCCGTCTTGATATGGCGGCCTTCTATCCCGCGTGTTCTGCTGATTTCCTTTCCATTCTGGAGACGCCTGATGCTCCTTGAAAGGCTTCAACAGCACACCAAGCTATCCCGTACGATCTTGGATCGTTACGCCGAGACCGCGTCAAAACGTTACCGCGTCTATGAGGTGGATAAGCGCGACGGAACCAAGCGGAGGATCGAGCATCCAAGTAGTGAGATCAAATCCATACAGCGGTGGTTGATCCGAGCCCTGATACAAAACATGCCTGTCCATGATGCCTCGACCGCCTATTCAAAAGGCTCCAGCATTAGAAAAAACGCCGATCGACACGTCCACTCGCGCTATACTGTTCGTCTAGACTTTAAGGAATTCTTTCCCTCGTTCGGAGGCGCTCATGTGCTCGACTATCTGTCGAATGCCTATAGAAATCAGGATATTGTCTTGTCAGGGGACGATCTTGCGTTCATTCGGCTCATTGTTTGTCGGAATGACAAGTTAACCATCGGAGCGCCAAGTTCACCAGGGCTCACGAACGCTATGATGTTCGACTTCGACACCAAGTTGGCGGAATGGTGTACCGAAAAGGATCTTGTCTATACCCGATACGCTGATGACATATTTGTCTCGGCATGGGTGCCAGGGGCTTTGAGGGAAGTTGAAGCCAAGGCAGCCAAATTGGCTGTTGAGTTTCCCTACGCCGACCTTCAACTGAACCGGGAAAAGACGGCGCACCTTTCGCGGAAGTACAAGCGGTCGATTACGGGCCTGGTTATTACGCCGACGCAAACGATTTCGATAGGTCGAGATCGGAAGGTTCGTCTTAAATCCGATGTTTACGCTTATTCAAAAGGCAAGCTTCTGCCCGAGGCGCAATCGCGCGCTGCTGGCATGGTGGCGTTTGTTCGAGATGTAGAGCCGACATTTTATGAAACTCTAGTTCGAAAATACAGTAACGAATTGTTGTTAAAACTTCAAGCGGGTTCTAGGCAATCTCTCAAATATTAGGCGTTATACTTGAGTATTTCGCCTAGCATTCAATATTGAGTGGAGATTTCGACGGCAGGATTGCGCTGACGGTGAACCAAGTGAGAGCGGGTAAACGTTACGACGCTGCTACGCCAGCTTCGTGAAAATCAAGCTTGTCTTGGCCGTTGAACCGCTGTGCCGCCGGCCTCTCTAGGTCGCGCTTCACCTCCCCGCGATCCGGGCCAGAAACGCGGCGGCCACGCGACCGGCGCCGCCGCCATCGCAGATCCTGGCGCTGGCTGCCGACAGGGTGGCGCGCTGGCCTTCGTCCGCCATCAAACGATCGATCTCGCGTCCGAAAGTGGCGTCGAAATCCGGTGCGCCGACGGTCAGGCATGGACTGGCTCCGGCCGCTCCCAGCGCCGTCGCGGCGGCGATCTGGTTGTCGGCCAGGACCAGGGTCAGGGTCGGCAGGGCCAGGATGCAGCGCTCCCAGCTGGTCGAGCCGCCGGCCCCGACGGCGAGGTCGGCCTCCAGGGTCAGGCGGGGCATGTCCTGGGTGTCGATGTGCAGTACGACGCGGGGGTCTCTCATCGCTTGCAGGCGCGGCAGGCTGGGCGCGCCGCCGCCTACCACCACGTCGAGCATGATGTCGCCCAGCCGGGGCAGCAGCAGGTCCACTACCCGTCCGGTGACGCCGCCCACATCCGTCAGGCCCAGCGAAATCAGGATACGTCGCACCGGCCCCTTCGTCGCACGGCGGGCCAGGGCCGCCTCACGCAGGGTCGGGAAGGCCGGGCGCACGGGGGCGTAGTTGGGACCCAGCAGCAGGGTCGCGCCCGGCGGCGTCAGGCCGGCATAGTCTTCCGCGCGCCGGGCCGGGCCGGCGTCGAGCACCAGATCGGCTTCCAGCGGGCGGTTGGCCAGATCGTCGATCACAAGGGTAGGGCGACCCCTTGCCAAGGCGCGGTGGTCGGGGGCCGACAGGCCATAGTTGTCGAAGACCACGGCCTCGAAGGGTTCGGCGGCGACGCTTCGCGGGGTGTCGGGCGCGAAGGTGTCCAGCACCGCCTCTACCGCCGGCCGGGCCAGGAAGGCGCAGGTCGCGCCGGCTGCCGTCAGGGCCTGGGCCAGGGTCAGGCTGCGCATCACATGTCCGCCACCCACATCGGGTCCTGCGTCGCAGACAAACAGGATGGCGGGGGCGCGGCTCATCCGCGCCGGTCGCCGCCATAGGTCGCCAGATCCGGCCGCTTGGCGACGAAGGCCTTGATGTCGGCCGACGTAAACGCGCGATTGGCCGGGTAGAGGTGGTCATAGACCGTGGCGACAAAGGCGTAGTCGTCGGGCCGGTCGACCGTCCAGCGTATTGCGTCCTGACCCGGCTGCGCGGGCAGCCAGGCGATCTTCCATTGCAGCGGGTTGTTCCAGACATCCCAGGTGACGTGCTCGCGGGCCTCCTGGCTGTCGGCCTGCGCGGCCGCGCGGCGCAGGCCTGCGGCAGTGATCACCTCGACGTCGAGACCCTTGGGAAACGCCGCGCCTTCGGGGCTGTTGCTGGCATAGTCGGCGCCCGCCTCCAGGTGCAGGTCGATGGTCGCGTCGATCAGCTCGGGATCGGCCAGCGGGCAGTCGGCGGTCAGGCGCACCACGTGGTCGGCGGGATGGGCGTCCAGGGCGCCGACAAAACGCTCCAGCACATTGTCGAGCGACCCGCGATGCACGGCGATCCCCTCCTTGCGGACGGCCTCGGCCAGGATGTCATCGCCGGGCTGGTCGCTGGTGGCCACTACCAGCTTGTCGATGCGACGGGAGCGGGCCACCCGCTCGATCTGCCGCACGATCATCGGCTGGCGCAGGATCGGCATCAGCACCTTGCCCGGCAGGCGGGTGGAGCTCATGCGGGCCTGGAGGACGGCGAGGATCATGGGGACATTCCACACCGTTTCGGTGTGGCGCGCCAGACGCCGGTCAGGGCTTGGGCTTGGGTTTCGCGCGGGGCTTAGGCTTGGAAACGGCCGCAGTCGCGGGCTCTGGCGCCGCAACGGACTGCGCCTTGACCGCAGCCCTCTGCTTGGCCGGCGCCTTTGTGGCGTCGGCAGCGGCTTCAGGCCTTAGAGTGGCCGGGGGTCTGGGAGCGGCCTTGGGTTTTGGCCTGGGCCTGGTCTTTGGCGGTGTGATCGGCTGGGGCGTCGTCTCGACGGGCTTGACCGAGGCCGTCTCAGTCGGCGCGGGTTCGGTGACAACTTCCTCGCTCGCCGTCTCGCCCCGCATCCGCGCCAGCACTTCGCGGGCCGCGCGGCCGGTCTCGTCGACCGGCTCATACGCCCAGCCGTGGAACGCCCCGCCATAGGGCCGCGCCGCGCCCTGGCGTTCCAGTTCCTCGTGGAACAGGCGGAACTTCAGGCTGGAGCCTTCCATCTTCAGGATGAACACCGGCTTGCCGGTCGAGGCGGCCTCGGTGGCCATGTTGGTCGAGTCCTCGGTGACGAGGATGTAGTCGGCCGCCGCCAGGAAGGCGAAATAGGGATTGGGGCCTTCGCCGTCCCAGACCATGCCGGGCAGGTGGCGCAGGCGGGCGGTCAGCAGCGCGCGGGCCGGCTCGGGCGTGCGGCGCGAGAAGGTCATCAGCAGGCTGCCGCCGTCCTGTTCCAGCGGGATCTGGATCTGGTGGGCCATCTGGGCGGCGCGTTCCACCGGCAGGTCAAAGGCCTTGGACTTGCCGCCCAACAGCACCGCGACGCGCGGGCGGGGCAGGTCGTCGAGCTGGGCCTTGAATCTTTCATACTCGCTGACCAGCCGCTGGCTGGTGACCCGGTGCGGCGAGCCGGTGATCGACAGGATGTTGTCGCCGGACAAGCGGTCATGCTTGGGCGGGATTACCAGGTCGAACATCTGGGGCGGCACGCGCGGGTCCTGGATCTGGACCACATAGGTCTTGCCGCCCGACCAGCGCTTGGCGCGGATCGACAGGGGCAGGGTGGCGCGGCCGGCGGCGATCCACAGGTCTGGCCATTGATCGGGCGAGCGGCCGCTGATGTCGCTTTCGGGGGTCAGCCAGCGGCGCGGGAACCAGTTCAGCCACCAGGGCAGGCGACCGACGCGGCCGGTCCAGCCGACGCGCTTGATCTCGATAGCGGCCTGGATCCCCTGGACCCGGGCCTCGCGCACGACCGCTTCGGCCAGGCCAACGGCCTGGGCCTCGATGCCGGCGCGGCCGTCCGAGATGGCCCAGATGAGCAGGGGAGGTTTCTTCAAGATGTCATCCCGACGAGCACAGCCACGCAAACAAGGCCGCCCCCCAAGAGGGCAGCCTTGCTCATGGTCTGGCTTTATGGCGCGGGTGGGGCGTAAGGCAAGGCGCCTTACAGCCACTCCACTTTCAGGATTTCGTAGGCCTTGACGCCGCCGGGTGTGTAGACCTCGACGACTTCGCCCACTTCCTTGCCGATCATGGCGCGCGACAGCGGGGAGGACAGCGAGATGCGGCCCTCCTTCACGTCGGCTTCGTGATCGCCAACGATCTGGTAGCGGGCCTCTTCCTCGGTGTCCTCGTCGACGACGCTGACCGTCGCCCCGAACTTCACCTGCTTGCCTGACAGCTTGGAAACATCGATCACCTGGGCGCGGGCAATCTTGTCCTCGATCTCGGCGATCTGGCCTTCGATCCAGCCCTGACGCTCCTTGGCCGCGTGATATTCCGCGTTTTCCGAGAGGTCGCCATGCTCGCGCGCCTCGGAGATCGCGGCAATCACCGCCGGACGCTCGATCGTCTTCAAACGCTTCAGTTCATCGTCGAGGGTTTGATAACCCCCGGCGGTCATCGGCACTTTTTCCATTGCGGATTTTAGCTCGGTTCGCCTTGGGAGGAGTATTCGTCCCGTCGCTGGCGCGCACGACCGGGGGCTGAGAGGATAGGAGGCGCGTTGACGATAAGCAAGGGGGGCGGGGCGATCCCCTTTGCATGCAAAGGGGCCGCGCGGGTCGCTGGAGCCTGGGCTGGGTCGGGAAGCCGGGGTTCAGAACTCCTGCCAGTCTTCCTTGACCGCCGCAGCGGCGCCACCACGCCCTGGGCGTACGGCGGTATTTGGCCGGGGTTGCGGCGCGGATTGTGCCGGGCTTGCGGCGGAATGTCCCTGGGCGACCTTGAATCGGCCGACCAGTGACGCCAGTTGGGCCGCCTCGCCCTTCAGCGCATGGGTTGCGGCGGTGGCCTCTTCGACCATGGCGGCGTTCTGCTGCACCACCTGGTCCATCTGGTTCACGGCGATGTTCACTTCGTGCAGGCCGGTGGACTGCTCGTTGGCTGAGGCGGCGATCTGGTTGACGAGGGTGTCGATCGAGGCGACCTGGGAGACAATGCGCTGCAGGGCCTCGCCGGTCTGGCCCACCAGGGCCACACCGGCCCCGACCTGCTGGGTCGAGGTCGAGATCAGGGTCTTGATCTCCCGCGCGGCGTCGGCCGAGCGCTGGGCCAGGGCCCGCACTTCCTGAGCCACCACCGCGAACCCGCGACCGGCTTCACCCGCTCGCGCAGCTTCGACGCCGGCATTGAGGGCCAGCAGATTGGTCTGGAAGGCGATCTCGTCGATGACGCCGATGATCTGGCCGACTTGATGCGAGGAGCCTTCGATCTGGGTCATGGCGGCGACCGCCTGGTCGACGATCTGGCCCGAACGCTGGGCGTCGCCCCGCGCCGTGGCCACGACATCAGAGGCCTCCTTGGCGCCGGCGGCAGTCTTGCGCACGGTGGTGGTGATCTCTTCCAGGGCTGCCGCGGTCTCTTCCAGGCTGGCCGCCTGTTGCTCGGTGCGGCGTGAGAGGTCGTCGGAGGCCTGGGCGATCTCATCGGCGCCGGCGCTCACAGCGCGGGTCGTTGCCGAAATGTCCTGCATGGCCGCCTGCACGCGCTCGGCGGCGGCGTTGAAGTCAGCCCGTAGCGCTTCATAGGCCTGGGCGAACTGGGCCGTCAGGCGGATGGTCAGGTCACCCTTGGCCAGGTGCGACAGGCCGTCGGCGATGGCCGCGACAGCTTCGGTGCGCTGATGCTCGGCGATCGCCTCGGCCTTTGAGGCCTGGCTGCGGTTGGCTTCTTCTGAGCGTCGGGCCCCCTCGGCGGTGTCATTGGCCGTGCGCGCCGCCTCGACCGCCAGCTCCGCCTCGGCGCGGGCCTTGTTGGCGGTGGCGAACATGCTGTTGATGCTGAAGGTGGTGGCGATCAGGGCGCCGGCCTCGACGATCAGGATGACGGCGTGGACGACCACCCGGCCCAGGCTGGCCGAGCCAGGGAACACAGCCTGCGGCAGAAGGAAGCTCAGGCTCAGATGGTGGATGGCCACCGTAGCAGCGGCGGCAGCAATGACCTTCCAGTCGCAATAAACCATCAGCAGCGCCAGGGCGGCAAAATAGGTCATGTGCATGTCGGCTTGCCAAGCATGACCATTCATGGCGGCGACCAGCAAAGATACCTGGGCCATCAAGGCCACGCCGGTTAGGGCCTGGCCGGTAGAGCCCTTGCTGGATGTGCTGTTCGCCACAGTGGCGGCAGCGGCCGTGACCAGGGCGGCGATGGCCAGGCCCAAAAATGGCCCCTGCATCAGCAAGCGAGCCGCCACCACGATGATGGCCAGCAGCCAGGTCAGGGCGACGACCAGCTTGCCGCCGAGCTGGCGCTGGGTGTCGAGGCTGGAAATGGCAATGCTCATGTCAAGGTCTCCTTGGGGGCGCAGACGCCCGCGAGATCAGGATCGAGTATCAGCAGGGCCCCGGACGCGCGGGCGCGGCGCGCCAGATCGACCGGGTCGCCCCGCAGAATGATGATGAAAGGCGCGCCGCCAACGGCAGCAATGTCGCCGGCCGAGCCCGCAGCGCTGACGCTCTGGGCTACGCTCCACCAGGGTGGGAAGATGGCGGCCACGCGCGAGGGGTCACGCGGTGCAGCGTTGACAGAAACCGCCGCCAGCAATCCTGCGATGATCGCGCCGGCCGTCAGGGCAATCCCGCCAAGGGCTGAGGATCGCTTCTCCGAGGTGATCAGGGAATCTCGCATACACGGGCTCGAAGTAAGGGCTCAAAAGCCTCCAGCCGGTGGATGCCGACGGGACCTTCTAACCCCTACGCCCTACGAGGTTACCCCGGCCTTAACCCTGTCATTCCGCGCCATTCCGTCGCAGGTTTCAATTTAAGGTTTAAAAACTATCGCAAGGCGTGTTTTTTAGTTCGCGTAGTCATAGGGGCCGCCGCGCTTGAGGGCCTCGCGATAGGCGGGGCGGGCATGGATGCGCTCCAGGAACGCCTTAACGTGCGGGCGCGATGCCGCTCCGGCCCGGGCGGCGCCGGCCTCCAGCGGAAAGCTCATCATGATGTCGGCGGCGGTGAAGTCCTGGCCCGTAAACCAGGCGGACTTGGCCAGTTCGTCATCCCAGTAGTCGACATGGGCCTTCAGTTGCGGGTCGATGAAACCGGTCTGGGCGCCGTTCGCGACGGCCTTGACCAGACCGCGCAGCAGGGCGGGCGCGCGGGTAGGGAGGGCCGTGAAGACCAGCTTGAGCAGCAGCGGCGTCATGGCCGAGCCTTCGGCATAGTGCAGCCAGTAAGTATAGCGCAGCCGTTCGGCCGTGCCGGCGGCCGGGATCAGCCGGCCCTGGCCATAGGTCTCGATGATGTATTCGATGATCGCCCCGGTCTCGGCGATGACCTTGCCGCTGTCGGTGATCACCGGCGACTTGCCCAGCGGGTGGATGGCGCGCAGTTCGACCGGGGCCAGCATGGTCTGGGCGTCGCGCTCATAGCGCTTGACCTCATAGGGAACGCCCAACTCCTCGAGCAACCAGATCACCCGCTGGCTGCGAGAATTGTTCAGGTGATGGACGATGACCATGGCAGGCGTCTCCGCAAAAGGCCCACGACGCTGGCATGGCGCCCCGCAGGTCAGTCAAGCGCGATCAGCTCAGGGGTTTGAGATCCGGTTCCACCCAGCCCCGGCGGGCGGCGACACTGAATAGCCGCTCGCGCGACCAGAAGGTCAGGGGCCAGGCCCTGTCGCCGAGGGGCGCGGCCAGTAGCCGGGCGCAGGCCTCGCCGTCGCTGATCCCTGCCGGCAGGCCGGAGACAAAGGCGCGGATCGCGGTCAGGTAGGCCTGGGTGATGGTCTCGTGATAGCCGCTGACATCATCGTTCACCCCGCCGACGGCCACATTGTAGGTCTGGATGATCCCGGGCAGGTCGCGCTCCAGCCCGGCGTCGCGGGTGCGGACCAGGCGCAGGGTGGCGGTCAGGTGGGCCGCATGGGTCCACTCTGCCTTGGGCAGGCTGTGGTCCAGCAGGCGCTCGGCGAGGCGGGCTACCTGGGCGTCGGAGTAGGGGGTGGTCATGCGGGCTGTTTAGCGGCGGCGGCAGGCGGGCTCAATTCCCTCTTAGAACGTCGGTTTGGCGACCATCAGCCATACGATGCCGAGCACTGACGCGAAGGCGGGAAACCCTAAAATGAACCAGACCCGGAAAAGGTGGAAATAGCGCTCCGGCAGGGGCTCACCGGCGACGACCGCTTTGGTGGCCAGCTCTCGCAAACGCATCTGGATCCAGACCACTGGCAGCCAACACAGGCCGGTCACGACATAGAGCGTCAGGCTGAGACCAATCCATCCCGAGAACAGCGGATGACCGGCCAGATGCGCCAACGCCGCGCCGGTGATCGGCTGAACGATCACCGCCGAGGCCGTGAACACCGTGTCGGCGACCACAACGATCCGCGCCGTGTGGGCGATCAGGGCGGGGTCGCGGGTGCGGTGGGCCATCAGCATGAAGAAGGCGATGCCGGCGCCCGTGCCCAGCAGCACCGTGGCGCCAATTACGTGGGCGACCTTGAGCAGGGTGTAGAGGTCCATCAGCGCTCGTCCAGCGTGGCCAGGGCCGCCAGGGCCAGGAAGGCGGCGGGGATGCTCTTGATCAGGGGTCCCATCGGGTCAAGCCACAGGTCGGGCCTGACCAGCGCGCCGCCGATCAGATAGCCGGCCGTGACCAGCAGCATGCCCTTCAGGGCGAGGGCGGTGGTTGGACGCCAGGCCAGTAGCAGGGCCAGGACGATGTCGATCAGGCTTCCGCCGATCACCGCCGCGATCGCCGAGCCTGCGTCCATGCCAGAGGCGGTCAGCACCGACACCGCCTGCGGAAATCCGACCGTCAGGCCGATCAGGCCCGACAGCAACCAGAAGGCCAGCAGGCAGATCAGGATGGCGGGCCTGGCGAAATAGCTCCGCGCGAACCAGCGCTCCTGCACGCCCGACGGCGCGGCGGCCAGCAGGGCGTCGAAGGATCGCAGGGTCACGCCCAGACGCGCCGCGTCCTCGGCCTGTCCACGCAGGCCCATCCGCAGCTGTTCGAGGGCGGCCGTCCGCATCGGGCTGCGCCAGCCCAGCACTGCCAGAGCATCGCTGACGAGGGCGGTCGCTCGGGCCAGGGCCAGCGGCAGGCGCACGACCGGCGCGGCGGGCAGGCCCAGCCAGCCGCGAAGGCGGCCGACCAGCTCGATCAGGGTGAGAGGCTGGGCGTGGACCAGGTCGAGACCGACGCGGCTGGGCGCGTTCGGCTCCAGGCAGCGCGCGACCGCCGCCGCCAGATCCTCGGCCCCGACCGTCTGGACCAGACTGTCGCCCTGGACGACCGGAACCGCTCCCGGAAACCCCGCTAGACCGCGCAGCAGGGCCGTGCCGCCATAGGCTGACGGCGCGAAGACCAGGCCGGGCCGTAGGACGATCCAGTCCAGCGGGCTTTGGGCCAGCAGCGCCTCGGCCTCCAGCTTGGTGGCGTTGAAGGCGGTGGCGCGGCCCGGTCCGACCCCGGCCGCCGAAATGTGCACGAGGCGGCGGACGCCGATCCGTTCGCAGGCCTGGGTCAGGCGGGCGACGCCCTCGACATGCACCGCGCGGAGGTCGTCGCGGGGACTGTCCTGCAGCGCTCCGGCGCAATTGACCACAGCCTCGACGCCATCCAGCAGGGCGACCCAGTCCTCGACCGTGGCCCTGGCCAGGTCGGCGCGCTTCCAGTCCAGGGCGGGAAAGCGCCTGCGGGCCGCCTCAATGTCGCGGCCGATCCCGACGACGTCGTGTCTGTCCGCCGCCAGCCTGGCGGAGACATAGGAGCCGATGAGCCCATAGGCCCCGATCACCGCGATGCGCATCGGTGATGCTTAGCCTTTCCATCCTGGCGGGAGAAGCTTCACAACCGCCCGCGCGACAAGTCCTCTCCCCGAGGGGAGAGGTGTCGGCGCAGCCGACGGCGAGGGGCGTCTGCTGAACCTCAGCACCGCTTCCCCTTCCGGTCGCCAAGCGACCGCCTCCCCTTTCAGGGGTTGGACCTACCGCGCGGCCCTGCGGATAACGTCTACTGGTAGCTCTGCAGCGGCCGCACTTCCAAGGCCGCGGCCGGAGCCGAGGAGATGGCCTGAGCCGCCGCCAGGGCGCCGGCCGAGGTGGTGTAGTAGGGCACCTTCATCATCAGGGCCGTGCGACGGATGTCGAAGCTGTCTTCCAGGGCCTGCTTGCCTTCAGTGGTGTTGAACACCAGCTGGACGCCGCCGTTCTTCATCACGTCGACGATGTTGGGACGGCCTTCCAGCACCTTCTTGACCAGCTCGACGTGCACGCCCTGCTCGCCCAGATAGGCCCGCGTGCCGACGGTGGAGATCACCTTGAAGCCGGCGGCCTGCAGCAGGCGGACGGGCTCGACGATCCAGGGGCGATCGCTTTCCTTGACCGAGACGAAGGCTGTGCCTTCCAGCGGCAGGGTGACGCCGCCGCCCAGCTGGCTCTTGGCGAAGGCGCGGGCGAAGGCCAGCGACATGTCGGCCTCGCCCTCGCGCTTCCAGTCCAGGCCCATGACCTCGCCGGTCGAGCGCATTTCCGGGCCCAGGATGGTGTCGACCCCGGCGAAGCGGGCAAACGGGAACACCGCCTCCTTGACCGCGATATGGTCATACGGCTTGTCGACCAGATTGAAGCTCTTCAGCGTCTCGCCGGCCATGATCCTGGCGGCGATGGCGGCGACAGGCTGGCCGATGGTCTTGGCCACGAACGGCACGGTGCGCGAGGCGCGGGGGTTCACTTCCAGCACATAGATGCGGGGTTCAGCCGAGTGCGGCTCCTCGATGGCGAACTGCACGTTCATCAGGCCGCGCACGTTCAGGGCCAGGGCCATCTTGACGGTCTGGCGCTTCAGCTCTTCCACCGTTTCGGCGCTGAGCGAGAAGGGGGGCATCGAGCAGGCGCTGTCGCCCGAGTGGACGCCGGCTTCCTCGATATGCTCCAGCACGCCGGCCACGAACACGTCGGTCCCGTCGCACAGGGCGTCGACGTCCACCTCGGTGGCGCGGCTCAGATAGTGGTCCAGCAGGATCGGGTGCTCGAACGAGATCTCGCCGGTGTTGAGGATGTAGCGTTCCAGCTGCTCGTGATCGCGGATGATCTCCATACCCCGGCCGCCCAGCACGTAGGACGGACGCATCACGAACGGGAAGCCGATCTCCTCGGCGGCCGCGCGGGCCTCGTCCCAGGTGCGGGCGATGGCGTTTTCGGGCTGGGCGATCTTCAGGCCGTCCAGCAACTGCTGGAAGCGCTCGCGGTCCTCGGCCAGGTCGATGGCGTCGGGGCTGGTGCCCAGGATCGGCACGCCGGCCTCTTCCAGGGCGTGGGCCAGCTTCAGCGGGGTCTGGCCGCCGAACTGGACGATGACCCCGGCGAGCGTGCCGTTGCTCATCTCGACATGCAGCAGTTCCAGCACGTCCTCAGCCGTCAGGGGCTCGAAGTACAGGCGGTCAGAGGTGTCGTAGTCGGTCGAGACGGTCTCGGGGTTGCAGTTGACCATGATCGACTCGATGCCGATGGCGTCGAGGGCGAAGGCCGCGTGGCAGCAGCAGTAGTCGAACTCGATACCCTGGCCGATCCGGTTGGGACCGCCGCCCAGGATCACGGCCTTCTTGCGGTTGGTCGGCAGGCTCTCGCACTCGGGAACCTGGCCAAGCGCGCCGGTCTCATAGGTCGAGTACATGTAGGGCGTGGTGGCGGCGAACTCGCCGGCGCAGCTGTCGATGCGCTTGAACACCGGGCGGACGTTCAGGTCCTGGCGGGCCTTGCGGACGGCCTTTTCGGTGGAGCTCGCCAGGTGGGCCAGGCGGGCGTCGGAGAAGCCCTGCGCCTTCAGGGCGCGGAAGCCTTGTGCGTCGGTCGGCAGGCCGCCGGCCCGGACCCAGCCTTCCTGGCGCACCAGCTCGGCAATCTGGCGCAGGAACCAGGGCTCGTAGGAACAGGCGGCATTGACCTCTTCCACAGTCAGGCCATGGCGGAAGGCCTGGGCGATCACGCGGATGCGGTCGGGGGTGGGCATGCCCAGGGCGCGGATCACCGCGGCCTTGCCGTTATCCGGATCATCGGCGCCGTGGATCTCGATCTCGTCAAAACCGGTCAGGCCGGTTTCCAGGCCGCGCAGGGCCTTTTGCATGCTTTCCTTGAAGGTGCGGCCGATGGCCATCACCTCGCCGACTGACTTCATGGCGGTGGTCAGGTGCGGCTCGCTGCCCGGATATTTCTCGAAGGCGAAGCGCGGGATCTTGGTGACCACGTAGTCGATCGAGGGCTCGAACGAGGCCGGGGTCGCGCCGCCGGTGATGTCGTTCTTCAACTCGTCCAGCGTGTAGCCGACGGCCAGGCGCGCGGCGACCTTGGCGATCGGGAAGCCGGTGGCCTTGGAGGCGAGCGCGGAAGAGCGCGATACGCGCGGGTTCATCTCGATCACGACCATGCGGCCGTCGGCCGGGTTGACCGCGAACTGGACGTTGGAGCCGCCGGTCTCGACGCCGATCTCGCGCAGCACGGCGATGCTCGCCGCGCGCATCCACTGATATTCCTTGTCCGTCAGGGTCATGGCCGGGGCGACGGTGATGCTGTCGCCGGTATGGACGCCCATCGGGTCAATGTTCTCGATCGAGCAGACGATGATGCAGTTGTCGGCCGTATCGCGCACGACCTCCATCTCATATTCTTTCCAGCCCAGGACGCTTTCTTCGATCAGCACCTCGGTGGTGGGCGACAGGTCGAGGCCGCGCAGCACGATCTCCTCGAATTCCTCGAGGTTATAGGCGATGCCGCCGCCGGTGCCGGCCAGGGTGAAGCTGGGTCGGATGATGGCCGGCAGACCGACAAAGGCCAGGCCCTCGCGGGCCTCGTCCATATTGTGAGCGGCCTTGGACTTGGGGCTCTCAAGGCCCAGCTTGTCCATGGCGTCGCGGAATTTCTGGCGGTCCTCGGCCTTGTCGATCACGGCCGCCTTGGCCCCGATCATCTCGACGCCGTACTTGGCCAGGGTGCCGTTGGCTTCCAGCGCCAGGGCGGTGTTCAGGGCCGTTTGGCCGCCCATGGTCGGCAGCAGGGCGTCGGGACGTTCCTTCTCGATGATCTTGGCGACCATCTCGGGCGTGATCGGCTCGATATAGGTCGCGTCGGCCACGTCCGGGTCGGTCATGATCGTGGCGGGGTTGGAGTTGACCAGAATGATCCGGTAGCCCTCGGCCCGCAGCGCCTTGCACGCTTGCACGCCCGAATAGTCGAACTCGCACGCCTGGCCGATGACGATCGGGCCGGCGCCGATAATCAGGATCGAGGAGATGTCTGTTCTTTTGGGCATGGGAAAACTCGCGCGCAGAGACACGGTCGCGCACATCCGCGCGCCCGCTGCCGACCATCTTGCAGGTTAAGTCGCCCGTTTAGAGACGGAGTCGGGCCCGCGCAACCCCCGAACCGGAGAGCAAGGTTACCCAAAGAACCGGAGTTGTGTCGCTTTCTGGCGCGCGGGCTCACTTCCCGCTAAACCCGCGCCATGTTGCGCATTTCCGAACTGAAGCTGCCGCTGGGCCATCCGCCCCAGGCCATCGAGACGGCGATCCATCAGCGCCTGGGTCTGCCGGCCGGCGACGTGCTGTCGTGGGCCGTGGCCAAGCGCTCGCACGACGCCCGCCGCAAGGCGGCGATCCTGATGGTCTATTCGGTCGACGTGTCGGTGCGTGACGAGGCCGCCGTGCTGGCCCGGTTCGCCGGCGACAGCCATGTGCGTGTTGCGCCCGACACCGAATATCGCCTGAAGGCCCAGGCGCCGCAGCCCCTGAACGCCTTGCGCCCGGTGGTGATCGGCGCGGGGCCCTGCGGGCTGTTTGCCGGCCTGATCCTGGCCCAGATGGGCTTCAAGCCGATCATCCTCGACCGCGGCAAGGCGGTGCGCGAGCGCACCAAGGATACCTGGGCCCTGTGGCGGACGAGCAAGCTGGACCCGGAGTCCAACGTCCAGTTCGGCGAGGGCGGAGCGGGCACCTTCTCGGACGGCAAGCTCTACAGCCAGATCAAGGATCCGCTTCATCTGGGCCGCAAGGTGCTGGAAGAATTCGTCAAGGCCGGCGCCCCGGCCGAGATCCTGACCGAGGCCCACCCCCATATCGGCACCTTCCGTTTGGTGACCATGGTGGAGTCCATGCGCGAGACCATCGAGGCCCTGGGCGGCGAATATCGCTGGCAGCATCGGGTCGACGAGATCGACGTCGAGACCGCCGCCGACGGGTCGCGCAGGATCAAGGGTCTGAAACTCTCGACCGGCGACTATCTGGAGGCCGACCGCGTGGTGCTGGCCGTCGGCCACAGCGCCCGTGACACCTTCCAGATGCTGTACGACCACGGCGTCCTTATCGAGGCCAAGCCGTTCTCGGTCGGGGTGCGGATCGAGCATCCGCAGTCCTGGATGGACCGCGCGCGTTTTGGCACCCATGCGGGCCACCCCGACCTCGGCGCTGCCGACTACAGCCTGTCGCACCACTGCGCCAATGGCCGCACGGTGTACAGCTTCTGCATGTGCCCGGGCGGCACGGTGGTGGCGGCGACCTCGGAGCCCGGCCGCGTCGTGACCAACGGCATGAGCCAGTATTCGCGCAATGAGCGGAACGCCAATTCCGGCTTCGTGGTCGGTATCGACCCCGAGCGCGACTATCCGGGCCATCCACTGGCCGGGATCGAGTTTCAGCGCAAATGGGAGAGCCTGGCCTATGTGGCCGGCGGCTCGACCTATGCCGCTCCCGCCCAGAAGGTCGGCGACTTCCTGGCCGGCCGCGCTTCGACCGGCCTGGGCGAGGTGGCGCCGTCCTACAAGCCGGGCATCACCATGACCGACCTGTCGGCCTGCCTGCCCGCCTTCGCGGTCGAGGCCATGCGCGAGGCCCTGCCGGTATTTGGCCGCCAGATCGCCGGCTATGACCATCCCGACGTGCTGCTGACCGGGGTCGAGACCCGCACCTCCTCGCCGATCCGGATCACCCGCGGCAAGGACTTCCAGAGCCTGAACACCGCCGGCCTGTTCCCGGCCGGCGAGGGGGCTGGCTATGCCGGCGGCATCCTCTCGGCAGCGGTCGATGGCATCAAGGTCGCCGAGGCCGTCGCGGCGGCGTACGCCGCCTAAACGTCATCGGGGGCGGTCGAGGTCATGGCGGCCGGCGGCCCAACCGGCGTTTCCGGCTCGTTGCAGCCAAGCCTAGCGCCATCCTTACAGCGGTGAGTCCCGGCATTCGGCCGGGCGCGCTGGCGGGACGGGCAGTCGCGTTCACTCGACTTGACTCAATGTCATATATATCTAACATAAAGTTTGAATTTATAGACATGAAGGGGTTCAGCTATGCCGCACAGAGAGAAGCTCGCCTGGATGACGCTGCTGCTGATTGCAGCAACCTACGGCCCCTATTTCGCCCACGTGGTGATATCGCCGCCGGCGCCCGGCGTTCTGCCGAACCTGCCGCAGTTGTGGTTGCTGGCTCTGGCGGCGGGCGGCAACGGCGTGCTGCACATTCTTGGCCGTATCGCCCTGCGGGTCGGGGCGCCGGAAGACGCCCGCGCGCCAGCCGACGAGCGTGACCGCGACATCCAGCGCCGCTCGAGCATGGTGGCTTACTACGTGATGATGATCGGCATGATGCTGGTCGGCATGGTCATGCCGTTCACGACCAGCGGCTGGGAACTCGTCAACGCGGGCCTGCTGGCGATCGTGCTCGCCGAGATCACCCAGAATGGCCTGGCGGCCTGGAGCTATCGCCGGAGCGCGGCATGAGCGGCGGGATGATCGTCAATCAGATCCGCACCCTGCGTTTTTTGGCCGGTGAGATGTCTCAGGCTGAACTCGGAAAGCAGATCGGACTGACCCGTCAGACCGTCGCTGCCATTGAAGCCGGAAAGTACTCACCGACACTCGAGGCCGCCTTCAGGATCGCCGAAGTCTTCGGCAAGCCGCTTGAAGAGGTATTTCAGTGGTCCAGTAAGGGCTAACCGCCTCACGGTCCCTTGGTCGCCTCCGGCGCCGCCGGGGCTTGCCAGGCCTTGCCGCTGAGGGCGCTGTCATAGCCCAGCTTGAACAGCGCCTCGCGTTTGGCGGCCTTGAAGTTCAGGCCCGAGGTGTCGACCTTGGCGTCGTCGGGAATGGCGGCGAAGCTTAGGCTGCCGCCATTGCGGCGGGCGAACGCGGCGCTGGCGGTCAGATGGGTGCGCATTGTAGCCTTGCTCATCGTCGCCCAGGAACGGCCGAGGATCGGCAGGGTGCCGCCCGGCGTGAAGGAAAAGTCCCCGCCGATCTTGCCATTGACGATCACGCGGATCTTGCCCGGCTGCACTTGGCTCTGGTCGGGGGCAGTCCACAACAGCAGCGCCTCTGGGGCCACGAAGAAGGGCGTGGTCACTCCGCCGTCGACATGCATCTCTGAAAACTGCTGTCCCTTGCCCTCGACCTCGATCAGTGTCGGTGGGAAGATGCCAGGGATGCTAGCCGACGCGACCAGCACATTCTGGAACAGTTTCAGCGATGCCGCGTCGCCGCGCGAGGCGATGGCTCCCATGTCCCAGATCACCGTCTGTTCGGTGTCGAGATTGGTGGTGGCGATGAACAGTCGACGGCCCTTGGCGTGTTCCACGGCGACAGCGTGCAGAAGCTGCGGATCGACATATCTGGCCACCAGAGCGCGGAGAGCATCAGTGTCGTAGAAGCCCGGCCGAAACAGGATGTCTAGGCCGCGCCGCTTCAGGATCATGCCAGCCTCCGGGCCCGTATAGGCCAGGGTCAGTCGCTCGTCCCAGTCGGGGCCAAGGAAGGCGAAGGGCGCGGTCAGGGCGCCGGTGCTGACTCCGGAGACGATGTCGAACTCGGGGCGATCGCCGGCCTTGGTCCAGCCAACGATCACGCCGACTCCATAGGCCCCATTGGCCCCGCCGCCGGAGATGGCCAGCACGTCGAAGGTCTTCTGGCGGCCGACACGGGTTCTGGTGGGTTCAACGAACCGGACGCCCGCAGCGGCGTCGCTGGAGTCAAAGCGGAACTCGGCCATGCCCTGCGGGGCGGCGCCGGTGATCTCTCTGGCTGTGAACGCGTTGCGCGGTAGCGATCCGCAGGCGGCCAGAGTCAGGCTGGCGAGCATCACGATCAGGAGCCGAGCCGTTCGCATGCCGTTCAAACCTTATTTGGGAGGGTTGTGGCAGACTATAGGCTAGGCTCCAACGCAAATAGGCCGGCGCAAGCGCCGGCCTATAGGAAGCTTTCGAAGAGCGCCGGCGTACCGGCGCTTTTCTGACTGGATTAAGCTTGCAGCTGGCCAGCGGACATCTTGCCGCTGCGCTTGTCTTGTTCCAGTTCGTAGGTGATCTTCTGGCCCTCATTGAGGGTGCGAAGGCCGGCGCGTTCAACGGCCGAGATGTGCACAAAAACGTCCGAGCCGCCGTCATCCGGTTGGATGAAGCCGAAGCCCTTGGTGCCGTTGAACCACTTAACGGTGCCGGTAGCCATGGTGTGTAGTCCTTTGGATAGCAGTCGCCGCCGGAAGCGTTCCGTTCGACGATCAAATTTCGTTGGGGATCGGTAGGCGCGTCCGGCGCTTCCTCGAAGGAAGCATGGAATAGCAGGCCGAACGGCAGCGAATTCGATAGCTTCATGATGAGGGTTTACGGCCGCGCCAGCAAGGGGAATCTTGAACTCCGCTTTTCACCGCCCGTGGTGAAAGCTTCAGATCTTCCTGACGGGGTCGCGTTGGACCTTTGCAGCAAAGCCTGGCGAGGCCAGGCCCCGCGCCGAAACAGCCTTGCGGTCTCCGCTATTGCGAGTCATTCTCAATAACATTTCCAGGCCACAGGAGGCGAGGATGGCTTTGCGAACAACCGGTGCGAACTGGCTGGCCCTGATGATGCGCGCCGAAGGGGCGCGTCGGGGCCTTGATCCGCTGGACAGCGAATGGCTGCTGTATGGCCCGACCGATCCTGACGTCGTTCAGGACGAGGCCGAGCACGACGCCCCCGGCCTGCTGGCGGCGGAGTAGGCGGCCGCGCTCTAGAGCAAAGGTCGCCATGATTGAATCATGTCGTTTGCTCTAGACTCTTGTTTTGGCGCGTTATTTCGGCGGCGAACCGGTATCCACTTCGCCGAATAACGCTCTAGGCCAGTGCCTTGCGGGCTGCTTCCCAGTACTGGGCGCCGGTGATCAGGGTGATGATGGCCGCCAGCCACAGCAGGCCGTGGATGGCCAGGCTGGCGGGACCGACGACATCCGGGGTGTTCGGCAGGCCGAAGGCCGCCCAGGAGGCCAGCACCATTTCCGCGCCGATCGCCACCAGCTGCAGCGTGGTCTTCCACTTGGCCAGCACGGTGACGGGCAGTTTGATCCCCTTGCCGGCCCCGACCTCGCGCAGGGCGCTGACGGCGAATTCGCGGAACAGGATCAGGCCGGCCGGCAGCACGATCATCGGGTTGGGTCCCAGGGCCATAAGCCCCAGCAGGGCGCCGCAGACCAGGATCTTGTCGCCGATGGGATCGAGGATCGCGCCCCACACCGTCACGGCGTCGAACTTGCGGGCCAGCCAGCCATCGAAGAAGTCGGTGACGGCGGCGACCACGAACGCCCAGAACGCCCAGCGTTCCAATCGAAACTGATCCGCGCTGGTCAGGTGCTCGCTCAGCCAGGGCACAGCGCCGGCGGCGGCGGCGAGGGCCACGAACATGAACAGCGCCAGGACAAGGCGCGAGGCGGTCAGGATGTTCGGTAGATTCTTCATGGTGAGGTTCTAGCGCGGGAAGGCGCCGAACGGCTACCGCTTCGCGTGCCTGGTCGGGGAAACGGACCGGTGACTTTTCGTCGCGTGGATCGAATTTGATTGGCTATACAGGTGAAAGGGTAGCGATCGAGCCCTGATAGTGGCGGTGCTGCGAACCGATGGTGTTGCTCGACCGGTACGACGCGATGGTCAGGGCAGGCGTGAACTCGGTTCGCGGACGACTGGTTTTGCTGACCATCAGTCTCCTGATCCCGGCCCTGCTGAGTATGGGTTTCTTGCTCTCCAGTGCCGATCGACAGAGCCGCGCTCAACTGCACGAGCAGCTGCTGACGACGGCCAGGGCCCTGTCCGGAGCCACAGATCGCCAGACGGCCGTCGGCGTCGCTGTGCTTGAGACCCTCGCCACTGATCAGGCCCTGCTGGCCGGAGACTGGGCCGCCTTTCACAGCCGAGCCCGTCGGGTGAGTGACGATCGTTCGGGCTGGGTGGTGGTGTTCGATGAAACCGGCCAGCAGATCGTTAACACCCTGCGTCCTTATGGAACGCCTCTGCCCGGTATGCCCCGGACGTCAAACCTTCAGGCGACCAATCAGTCCGGTCAGATCCGAATAGCGATCGTACCGAAGGGCGCCGTCGTTCCCAGGCCGTTGATCAGAGTCAGCGCGCCACTGAGTTTTCGGGGGAAGCCCTATACTCTGGGCTATGTCGTGGAGGCCGCATCCTACGCCTCGGTATTGCGCCAGCATCGCGTGCCTGAGCGTTGGGTGGTGACCCTGCTGGACAAGGATCGCAAGGTGATCGCTCGATCCGTCCGGCACGAGAAATGGGTCGGCAATTCCGCCTCGTCAGACATGACCGAGAACCTCCGGCGCTCCAATGAGGGGGTCAATCGCAGCACGTCTCTGGATGGCGTGCCGACCATCGTCGCCTATACGCGCTCGCCCCAGACGGGCTGGACGCTTGTGGTATCCATCCCGCGCGCCGATCTGGCGCGCTCGGTGACCAGCGGCGTGGCGACGGCCACAGGTGTCTTCGGCCTGCTGCTGATCCTTGGTATCGGTCTGGCGCTGTTCTTTTCGCGAGGCATCAATCGCGAGGTGGGGCGCCTGGTGGCGGCTGCGCAGGCCATTGGCCAGGGCCAGGCGGTTGTGATGCCGGCCGACAAAGGCCTCGCAGAGATCGCGGCAATTCACGTCGCCCTCAGCGACGCGTCCCGCGAACTGCAGATCCGCGAAGAGCGTCAGATCGTGATGATGAACGAACTGAACCACCGGGTGAAAAACACCCTGGCCACGGTTCAGGCCCTGGCGCGCCAGACCTTTGGCAAGCTTGAAAAGGCGTCGGTCGAGATGTTCACCGAGCGGCTGATCGCGCTCTCGGCCGCTCACGACCTATTGACCCGTGACGGTTGGCGCAAGGCTGACCTGGGGGAGCTGATGCGGATCTGCTCACGCGCGCACGGCGATCGGGTCGAGTTTTCGGGCCGGACAGTCTCGCTGGATCCCCACACTGCCGTAGCCCTGTCGATGGTGCTCCACGAACTGGCCACCAACAGCGCCAAGTACGGCGCCCTTTCGGTGTCCACCGGCCGGGTGGGCGTCGACTGGCGGATTGATCCGGAGACCCAGGCCCTGACCATCATCTGGGTCGAGATGGGCGGCCCGCCGGTGACCGTACCTAGCCAGCTGGGCTTTGGCACGCGCCTGATCGACGGCTCTATCCGCCGGGAACTGAAGGGCACGCCGCGCTTTGACTTCCGGCCCGAGGGTCTGGTCTTCGAGGCGACCTTGCCCCCGCCAAGCGCGGATGCGGTGCGCTGGGCCAATCCGTTCTGAACATGGCGCCCGACAGTAGAGAGGTCGCCGCCTTCATGGCGCAGGCAGGACTGCCGCCGCGCTTTGCCGGTCTGGCCGCCCAGCTCCACATCCCCCTCACCGCGCGGATCGCCCAGGCCTGCGCCGGACGCGATACGCCGCTGGTGGTCGGCCTCTGCGCGCCGCAGGGGGCGGGCAAGTCGACCCTGACGGCGCTGGTGACGCGTCTGTTGCGGAACCGGGGCCTGAAGACCGCCAATCTGTCGCTGGACGACCTGTATCTGACCCAAGCCCAGCGTCGGGTTCTGGGGCGGACGGTCCATCCTCTGCTGCGCACGCGTGGGGTTCCAGGGACCCACGACATCCCGCTGGGTCTGAGCGTGCTGGACGCTCTGGCCCATCCGGGCCGGGTTCTGCTGCCCCGCTTCGACAAGCCCGCCGATGACCGGGCGCCGGTAACGGACTTCGAGCCCTTCGAGGGACCCGCCCAGGTGATCTTGCTGGAAGGCTGGTGCGTCGGTGCCCGGGCCCAGCCCAAGGCGGTCCTCGATGAACCGGTCAACGCCCTCGAGCGTGAGGAAGACCCCGCGGGCGTCTGGCGAGGCTTCGCCAATGCTGCCTTGGCCGGCCCCTATCGCGCGCTGTTCGACAGGATCGATCTTCTGGTGGCGATGACCGCCCCCGACTTTGCCACCGTGCGCGCCTGGCGGGGCCAGCAGGAGCAGCGCCTGCGCCAAGACCTGGCCGCCCAAGGCCGTGACCCTCGGCTGGCGATGGACGAGATGGCCCTGGACCGCTTCGTCGCCCACTATCAGCGTCTGACCGAGTGGATCGCCCGCGATCTGCCGCCCCGCGCCGACATCGCCATCCGTCTGGACGCGGAGCGTGAGCCCTTTGATACCAACGGCCGCTGATCCTGACCTCAGAGGGGCCAAATCTGAAAATAGGACGTCACCCCGGGACTTGTTCCCGGGGCCCATGGGTCAGCTTCCTCGTGAGAGTTCTATTCTGCGCCGCACGTGCGGTTGCACAATGGGCCCCGGGAACAAGTCCCGGGGTGACGAGGATATGGAGCGCGAGGAGTCGAGCTCAGCGGCGCTTGGTATGAGATGCGGGGTCTCTAGTCTTCCACCGTCCGCACGCGGTCGACGACCCGCACGGTATAGCAGCGGCGCTTGCCCAGTTCGGTGCCGCAGAAGCCGGGTTCCTCGGAGCCGTCCCGTAGCTTGACCCAGCGGTCACGGTTGCACTCAAACCAGCCGTACTGGAACTCCAGATGGTCGACGTCCTGATGGAAGACCGGGACCCGGTCGACCGAATAGAACCGCACCATGCCGCTGAGGCCGCCGAAGCTGCCCCGGCCGTTGACCAGCCCGCACACCCGGCCCGTGCGCGTGGACCAGACGGCGCCCAGATCCAGCGGATTGGTCTGGTTCAGCCGGGTCTTCAGATTGGCCCGCACATGACCCCATTCGTCGCGGGCCCGGGGTTTCTCGACCAGCATCTGCTCGGCCGTCGGCGGGGGCAGGGCGGCGTTGACCTGCTCGACGCGCACCAGATCGAAGATCCCGAACACCAGCGCCCCCAGGATAGCGACCACGATCACGCCCGAGAGGATGCGCGGCAGCAGCGGCATGCGGCGCGGCTTGTCCCAGACCGGTCTCGTCATCGGCGTCCTCCCATCCTTGCGGGCGAGAGTGCGCAGCGCTACTTGGTTTGACAAGTGTAAAAAATTACGATGTTAAACTTAGGGCTCGGGGCGCGTTCCGTCTCCCGCCCCGTCCTCGTCTTCCTCTTCGCGCGCGATCGATTCCGATCGTGGGGGAGGCGGCGGATCGGCGGTAAAGAAGGCGCCCAGCAACATCATCATGCCGGCCAAAGGGGCCATGGCCCGTTTTGAGCGCTTGGCGTTTCGGACGCCCCAGATCGCCACCGGCGTCAGAACGGCGATGACGGCAAGGGTGATCAGGATCGCGATCAGATTGGACATGCCCTGATGTGGCCCCCCCGGGCCGCGCGACAAGGCCTGGCTTCAGCTCTTGCGGAAGAAGGCGTGGATGCGCTCGGCCAGGGCCTGGCTGACGCCCTCGACCTTCAGCAGGTCTTCGACTCCGGCGCGGCCGACACCCTTGGCTGAGCCAAACGCGTGCAGCAGGGCCTTCTTGCGGCCGGGACCCACGCCCTCGATCTCGTCGAGCGGGTTCTTCTTGAGGTCCATCGAGCGGCGCGTGCGGTGGGCGCCGATGGCGAAGCGGTGGGCCTCGTCGCGCAGGCGCTGCAGGTAGTACAGAACCGGCGACTTGGGCTCGAGCATGAACGGCGTCTTGTCGGGCATGAAGAACCGCTCCAGCCCGGCGTCGCGATCCGGGCCCTTGGCGACACCGACGACGGCGATGTCGTCGACGCCCAGCTCGGCCATGATCTCCAGCGCTGCGTCCAGCTGGCCCTTGCCGCCGTCGACCAGCACCAGGTCGGGGCGGTTGTCGCTGTCACCGCCTTCCTCTTCCTTGACCAGGCGGGCGAAGCGGCGCTTCAGCACCTCCTTCATCATGCCGTAGTCGTCGCCGGGGGTCAGCTCGGTGCTCTTGATGTTGAACTTGCGGTACTGGCCCTTCATGAAGCCGTCCGGCCCGGCCACGATCATGCCGCCGACGGCGTTGGTGCCCTGGATGTGGCTGTTGTCATAGACCTCGATCCGCTCGGGCGGGGTATCCAGCCCGAAGGCCTCGCCGACCCCGACCAGCAGCTTGGTCTGGGCGCTGCCCTCGGCCATCTTGCGGCCCAGCGCCTCGCGGGCGTTGGTCAGGGCGTGCTGGACCAGGTCCGCTTTCTCACCACGCCTGGGCACGCTGATCTCGACCTTGCGGCCGCTTTTCAGGGCGAAGGCCTCGGCCAGCAGGGCGCATTCGGCCGGTTCCAGATTGGCCAGGATCAGGCGCGGGATCGGCTTGTCGTCATAGAACTGACCGAGGAAGGCAGTCATGGCCTGGGCCTCCTCGCTGACCCCCTCTTCTTCCGCCGCGCCGGTGATGCGGGGGAAATAGGCGCGGTTGCCCCAGTTCTGGCCGGCCCGGAAGAAGAACACCTGCACACAGGCCTGGCCGCCCTCGACGTGCAGGGCCACGACATCGGCCTCGTCGACGGTCTCGGGATTGATCTGGCTTTCCTGGGCCACCGAGGAGAGGGCGCGGATGCGGTCGCGCAGTCGGGCGGCGCGTTCGAACTCCAGATCCTCGGCAGCGGCTTCCATCTCGGCGGCCAGGCCGGCCATCACGGCCCGTGACTTGCCCTTCAGAAAGGCCTGCGCCTGATCGACCAGGGCCTGATAGTCGGGGATGCTGACCAGGCCGGTGCAGGGCGCCGCGCAGCGCTTGATCTGGTACAGCATGCAGGGCCGGTCGCGGCCCTCATAGACGCTGTCGCTGCACGAGCGCAGCAGGAACGCCTTCTGCAGGGTGTTGAGCGTGCGGTTCACCGCCCAGGTGCTGGCGAACGGCCCGAAATAGTCGCCCTTGATGGCATGGGCGCCGCGGTGCTTGCGCAACTGCGGCGCGTCATGGTCGCGGCGGATCATGATCTCGGGAAAGCTCTTGTCGTCGCGCAGCAGCACGTTGAAGCGCGGCTTGAGCGACTTGATCAGATTGATCTCGAGCAGCAGGGCGTCGGCTTCGGTGCGGGTGGTGACGAACACCATGGACCGGGTGGCGTCGACCATGTGGGCGATGCGGTTGGTGTGGAAGCGGCCCTGGGCGTACTGGATCACCCGCTTCTTCAGGCTCTTGGCCTTGCCGACATACAGGACCTCATCGTCCTCGCCGATCATCCGATAGACGCCGGGCCCATCAGGCAGGCGTGCGGCCTCGTCCTTGATCAGGTCGGAGCCGCGCAGGGCAGGGGCGTCTTGGACGGTGGGGGAGGGGCTGTCATCGTTCACGACGGACATATAGGCGAGTCTGGCACGATCAGCGACGTTCCAGGCTGTGATGAACGGTCGCGATGATCACGCGGTCCGGTTCGACGCGATAGCGAATGATGTAGGCGTGCGAGCCGAAAGGCACGTTCAGCTCGCGGCCCCGATAGTTCACCGCTTGTCGGCCACGTTCGGGAAACTCCCGTAAGGACATCATCGCCTCGAAAAGCAACGAGCCTACCTTCAGAGCCGCTGTTGTGTTTCGTTCCGCCAGCCACGCTTCCAGATAACGGATATCCGCATAGGCGCGGGGCGAGACGAAGACCGGCTTCATCGTGGCGGAGGCGGACCGTCAGGCTTGCCCCAGCCGTTCATCCAGGGTCCCAGTTCTTCGAGTGGAATGCCCGTGCTCTCGGCCACGACCGCGTCGCAGATCTGATCGACCTCAGTCCAGACGGTGGCGTCTTCCTTGAGCAGATGAATGGCGAATTCCTCGACACTCTGACCGGCGGCTTCTGCCCGCGGCTTGAGCCGCTCGGCCAGCGCCGCGTCGATCGTCAGGGTGATGTCACCGTCAGCCATGCCCCGATGATCCTCCCGTCCCCGTTTGTCGTCAACCGCGCGGGGCGCTATGACGCGCTCCATGACCACACGCCCGCTCTTCGTCACCCCGCTCTATGAAGCCAGCCTTTCAAGCGAGAAGGGCTTCGAGACCTTCATCGACGACCTGCACGACGCCTGTATCGCCGTGGCCGAAGAGGATGAGGCCGGGCAGGCCTGGGCGGAGAAAAAGGGCTATCTGGGCTATACCTCCTACGCCTCGCTGGACGACCTGCCCCAGCGCGACAGCCTGTTCGCCGACCTCAAGAAGAAGCTCGACAAGCACGCGGCCGCGTTCGCCAAGGACCTTTGCTTTGATCTGGCGGGCGGCAAGCTGGTGATGGACAGCCTGTGGATCAACATCCTCGATCCCGGCGGCCAGCACAGCGGCCACATCCATCCGCACAGCGTCATCTCGGGCACCGTCTATGTCACCATCCCGACCGGCGCCTCGGCCCTGAAGTTCGAGGATCCGCGGCTGCCGATGATGATGGCCGCACCGACGCGGGAGGCCGACGCGCCTGAAACCCTGCAAGCCTTCGTCTATGTTCAGCCGCAGGCGGGCACGATCCTGCTGTGGGAAAGCTGGCTGCGCCACGAGGTGACGCCCAACCAGGCTGACGAACAGCGCATCAGCATCAGCTTCAACTACGCCTGGAAGTAGGGCGGCGGCGAGGGCCGGGCGCCCTTCAGACCGCCGTGGTCTCTTTCCGGATTTTGCGGAAGCGCTCAATCTCGCCCTTGCCCATGGCGTCCCAGACGGCGGGCATGAAGCGATGGAGGAAGGCCAGCACCCCGACATAGCCGGGGAAGGCAATCACCATCTTGCGCTTGGCGACACCGGCCAGGATCAGGCCCGCCGCACGATCCACGGTCACCATCTCGACGGGTATGTTCGCCAGCACGTCGGCCGGAGCCGCATTGACGCATTGGATGTTGTCGACGAGCGGGGTCTTGATGAATCCCGGGCAGGCGACGCTGACATGGACGCCAAAGGCCCGCGCCTCGGTGGCAAGCGCATGCGACAGGCCAAAAACCGCAAACTTCGAGGCGACATAGGGGCTGTTCACCGGCCCGGGAGCCATGCCGAAGCCCGAGGCCACGTTCACGATGTGCCCGAAGCCCTGCTTGATCATCAGCGGATAGGCGTAGTGAATCCCGTAGATCTCGCCCATCAGATTGATGTCGATAACCCGCCGCCAGTGATCAAGGCTCAGGTCGCGGATCTCCCCGAAAACAGCAATTCCAGCGTTGTTGAACAGGTAGTCGATCCGGCCAAACTCTTCAGCCGTGCCTTCGACAAGTTGTCGGACAGACTCGCTCTGGGTCACGTCGGTACGGACAGCCTTTGCCGTGACCCCGAGCTCGCGGAGTCGGTGGGCAAGGTCCTCGGCGCCAGGGAAGTTGACGTCCGAAACGATCACCGTGGCGCCGGCCTCGGCCAGTTGGGCGCAGAGCGCGCGTCCCAGGCCCGATGCGGCGCCCGTCACGATGCAGACCTTGTCCTTGAAGGGTTTTTTCGCCATCGCCCTGTCACGTCCAGCTGTGCTCGCGAGCTCGCGATGCGGCCGCCATTTGCTTGCTGGTGCAACCTAAGGGCATCGCCGGTTTCAGTAAACCGGCGGTCGACGCGGATCTGAGGCTCACTCGGTGACGACATCCCCTCTGCCCTAGTCCCCGCCTCTACGGACTTACTAGGCCGACACCGCCTCGATCTCGCTCGCCACCCGCACCCGCCAGCCCCGCTCCAGCGTCCAGGCGGCGATGCCCAGCCACAGCAGGCCCAGGAAGGCGTGGCCGCGCTGCCAGTAGCCGACGTCGTAGCCTGTCCGCACGTTCCACACCCCGGTCAGCAGGGCGAAGACCAGCAGCAGGCCAAAGAACCAGCCCAGCGAGAACTGCGCCAGCCGCTTGTGGCCGGGAACGCCCCACAGCGCCCAGGCCGTGAACAGCGGCGCGAACTGGATGGCCAAGCCCACACCGCAGGCGCGGTGCATCTCGTCGGGCCAGTGGAACAGGCCGGCGAAGATCGCCCCCAGACCGGTCAGCGCCACCCACAGCCCGGCAAAGGCCGAGACGGTGCGTCGCCCGCCGGCATGCTCCAGAGCATGGGTGAAACCGGCCCCGGCAAACAGGCCGGCGGTTCCCGCCAGCACCATACCGATATTGAAGATCATCGGGGCCGGAGCATCAGGCCCGCCCAGCTCGCTGATGAACTGGGCGCCGGGGTCAAAGCCGGGAAACAGCTGCTGGGCCAGCCATACGTCGGCCACCATGATCACCGGCGTGATCACGCCGATCTTCAGGAAGGCGCCGGTACGGACAGACACAGGAGAGCGGGCCTCGAAAGCTATGAGGGCGGCAGAATCTCTTCAGCCGCCCCCTGGGTCAATGCCGGTCTTGCCGGAAGTTACCTCGCCGCAGACGGATGGCCCGTCGGCGCGAACTGCGAGCCGAAGAAGTCGCCGGTCTTCCAAACCGGACGGTCCTTGGCGTCGGCCAGTTCACGGGCGATCTCGTAGTTGACGAGTGCGAACTTGGCGGCCGCCATATAGTCGATCGGCAGGTTCAGATCATCGCTGGGCTTGTGATAGTGCGTGGCCAGGAAGTCCTTGAAGCCCTTCTCGCCGCCGTTCTGGAAGCCGGTCATCAGGAACACCGACGGCACGCCCTGCTCGACGAAGCGATAGTGGTCGCTGCGAGTGAACAGGCCCTCTTCGGGCATAGGGTCACCCGACAGGGCGATGCCGACGCGGCCGGCGGCCTTGGCCACGGCCGGGCCCAGGGTCGAGCGGTCGGCGCCAAAGGCGATCACGTCGGTGAACGGATACAGCAGCACCGGCATATCCAGGTTCACATTGGCGGCGATGTCGGCCTTGGGCACGGTCGGATTGTTGGCGAAGTATTCCGAGCCGATCAGGCCTTTTTCCTCGGCCGTAACGGCGACCAGCAAAATCGTGCGCTTGGGCTTGGTCTTGGCGTTCTTGAAGCCGCGAGCGACCTCCAGCAGGGTGGCGATGCCCGAGGCATTGTCGAGCGCGCCATTGTTGATCTTGTCGGCGCCCGTGCCGTGGGTGTTGACGCCGGTGTGGTCGAGATGGGCGCTGAGGATGATGGTCTGGGCCTTGAGCGTGGGGTCCGAACCCTCGATCACGCCGACGACATTGCTGCTCTCGCGCTTCTCGATCTCGCTCTTGAGGGCCACAGCGGCCTTGAACGGCAGGTCGAAGCCCTTGACCGCGCCTTCGGGGGTTTCAGCGGCGGCCAGCACCGCCTCCAGCGAGGTCGGGGCGCCGGCGAACAGCTTGCCGGCGGCCTTGTGGCTGATCGAGGCCAGGTTGCTGGCCGAGACGCCGCGCACGTGGCCAACGTCATTGGCGTCGCGCCAGGTCATGCGCCATTCGCGATAGCCGGCCACGCCGCGCTCGAACGGGCGACGCTTCTCGCCGCTGGTGGTGCTCATGGTGATGACGCCCACCGCGCCGCGCTTGGCGGCTTCGACGCGCTTGACGTTGCCGTTGCCGTAGTGGGCGCGTTCTTCGGTCTGCAGGCTGGACGGGGCGCCGCTCAGCAGGACGACGATCTTGCCCTTGACGTCCAGGCCGGCATAGTCGTCGCGGCCCTTTTCGGGGGCCACCAGGCCAAAGCCGACAAAGACCAGCGGGGCGGAGACATTGACCTCGGTCGTCTGGGCTTGGGCGCTGGGGAGGTAGTCTTCCCCGAACTTCAGGGCCTGTTCCTTCCCGTCGGCGCCGGTCAGGGTGACGGACCCCTCGCTGGCGTTCTTGAAGGCCAGCAGCGGCACACGCTGCAGGTACGAGCCGTTTGCGGCCCCGGGCTTGACGCCCAGCAGGGCGTATTGAGCGGCGACGTAGTTGGCGGCGATGTCATAGCCGCGGGTGCCGGCCTCGCGGCCCTCCATCGCGTCATCAGCCAGGAAGGTCATGTGAGCGCGGATCGCGTCGGGCGACGGCGTGAAGCTGGATGCGGGTGTCTTGGCCTTCGGAGCGGCGAGGACGGGTTGGGCGACCATGAGCAGGGCGGCGCTGAGAAGAGCGGCGCGGCGCGAAAATGACATCAAGCAGGCTCCAGGGCGGGGCTGGTCCCGCGAAAGGCGCGAACCTTGGCCAGCCCGGAGCAGCTTGTCGAGATTGGGTAACCTGAACGTTTTGTAATGTTTGGTCGTCCGGGACTCTCGCGGCTCGGCATGGCTGATGCGATCTTCACCCTTCTTTTGCGCGAGGGCTTAACCGCGAGGTGGGAAAGTCACCCCATCGCAAAGGAAAGCCGCGCCCATGCAGGTCATCGCCATCGCTGCCGCCGGCATGACCGCCGCCGCCAATCGCCTGACCGCCAGCGCAGAGCGCACGGCGACATGGAACGCGCGTGAAAGCGACACGGATCTGACCAGGGAAGCCACCGAGCAGATCTCTGCCAGGGCTGACTTCAAGGCCAACGTCGCGGTGCTAAAGACCGCCGACGCCATGACCGGCGCCTTGCTGGACCTGAAGGTCTAGCGCGTCGTTTCTCCGGCGCGCCGCATTCCCCCCTGCGGCCGTGTCCGGATAACGCTCCCCGGGTTTTCCCCCAAGTTTGCCCGGGGAGCGGGCTCGCCGCTCTCCCGTCTGTCGCCTTCCGAGCGCTACCGTCTCTCAAACTCCCGGCGGCTCCATCGCGGGCATAACAATGTTATGCTACCGTGGATGGCATTGGCTCGGGGGAGATGGCGATGGCCAAGAAGCTGGCTCTGTTCCTGGACGGCACCTGGAACGATCTGAGAATGAAGAACCGCACCAATGTCTCGCGCCTGGCGCAGGCGGTGCTACCTGAAAGTGGCGCGGGCGTTCGACAGGTTGTGTTCTACGATGAAGGCGTCGGTGTCTCGGCCGGCGTCGGTAAAATCGCAGATTTCGCCACCAAGACGCTCGGCGGCGCGCTTGGCAAGGGCCTGGATCGCAAGGTGGAGGCTGCCTATCGCTTCCTGGTTCTGAACTACGAACCAGGTGATGATATCTATATCTTCGGCTTCAGCCGCGGCGCGTTTACCGCCCGAAGCACGTGCGGCCTGATCCGCAAAATCGGCATTCTCAAGCGCGAATGTTTCGATGTCTGCCCACAAGCCTTCGAACTCTACGCCGACAGCACCCAGAGCCGCCGCAGCCCGGCTACGGTGCAGTTCCGCGCCCGTTACGGTCACGACGTGGTCTCCGGCGAGGAAGACTATGCCCAATATCTGGACCCCGCCGCGCTGCAGGCGCTGGCGGCGGCCAAGGCGCCGCCAGCCTCGCCCGTGGCGACCTCTACCCTGGAAGAGCTGTTCCAGCACCGCGACACAGCCCAGACCCGAAAACTGCAGATCACCGCCAGGAGCGCGGGGCCAAATGGCGCTGACCGGACGCTGCACACCTATCGACTGATGTATGTGGGCCTGTGGGACACCGTGGCGTCCATGGGGCTGCCCGAGCGCCTGGGGCTGTTTGCCGATGCGGCCAATTCGAAATACCGCTTTCACGACACTGAGGCCTCGTCGCTGATTTCCAGCCTGAGGCACGCGGTGTCGATCGACGAGAATCGCAAGGTCTTCTCGTCGACCCCGGTCTCCAATATCGACGTGCTGAACCAGGAGTGGGCGACGGCGCGAGGCTTTTCGGTGGGCGATGTGGCGCAGAACCTCGAACCTGACCAGCCTCTGACGCCCGGCCCTGCCTATGTTCCGTATCGCTTCCGGCCCTACCAGCAGCGCTGGTTCCCCGGCGACCACGGCGCGGTCGGGGGCGGCAATCCCGTGCTGGGCCTCTCCAGCCACACCCTGCGCTGGATCGCCGAGGGCGCAGCCTGGGCGGGCCTGGAGTTCAACTGGACGGGTGGCCAGCTGGAAGACGCCCGGACCAGCGTCAACCCGCTGGTCGACTGGCCGGAACGCCGCAAGAAGAACCTGCTGGGCAATCTCGGCGGCTACAGCAATCGCAGCGGGCCGAAGCATATCCGCGAGCTGGGCGACACCGCCTACGAGCGCTACTGCCGCGCCCCGCAGGAAATCCCCGACAACGCCCGCCTGATGGCGGGGCAGCCGGGCCCAAGGCCGCGACCTCCGCCACCGCCGACCTATCCGGCTAACATGCCCATGGCCTGAGGGCGCAAAACAAGAAAACGCCCCGGCCTTTCGACCGGGGCGCCCTTGTTTCTGGTTCCTGAAACCAGCCTTAGCTGTCCAGGAAGCTTCGCAGCTTACGCGACCGCGACGGGTGCTTGAGCTTGCGCAGCGCCTTGGCCTCGATCTGACGGATGCGTTCGCGGGTGACCGAGAACTGCTGGCCGACTTCTTCCAGGGTGTGGTCGGTGTTCATGCCGATGCCAAAACGCATCCGCAGCACGCGTTCTTCGCGCGGGGTCAGCGAGGCCAACACGCGGGTGGTGGTTTCCCGCAGGTTGGACTGGATGGCTGCGTCGATAGGCAGGATGGCGTTCTTGTCTTCGATGAAGTCGCCCAGGTGGCTGTCTTCCTCGTCGCCGATCGGCGTTTCGAGCGAGATGGGCTCCTTGGCGATCTTCAGGACCTTGCGGACCTTTTCCAGCGGCATGGCCAGCTTTTCCGACAGCTCCTCGGGGGTCGGCTCCCGGCCGATCTCGTGAAGCATCTGGCGGCTGGTGCGGACAATCTTGTTGATCGTCTCGATCATGTGCACCGGGATGCGGATGGTCCGCGCCTGGTCGGCGATCGAGCGGGTGATCGCCTGACGGATCCACCAGGTGGCATAGGTCGAGAACTTGTAGCCGCGGCGATACTCGAACTTATCGACGGCCTTCATCAGGCCGATATTGCCTTCCTGGATCAGGTCCAGGAACTGCAGGCCGCGGTTGGTGTACTTCTTGGCGATGGAGATCACGAGGCGCAGATTGGCCTCGACCATTTCCTTCTTGGCCTGACGGGCTTCGCGCTCGCCCTTCTGGACGGTCTGGACGATGCGGCGATAGTCGTCGATCGGCACGCCGGTTTCGGTGGCGAGAGCCGCGATCTCGCTGCGAATATCCACGACCGAGGTCTGGTCGTTCTCGACGAACTTGGTCCAGCGCACGCCCATGGTCTTGACCTGATCGCTCCAGGTCGGGTTCAGCTCGGAGCCGAAATAGGCCTTCAGGAACTCGCTGCGGCTGATGCCGTAGCTGTCGGCCAGACGCAGAAGGCGGCCCTCCAGACCGATCAGGCGCTTGTTGATCGCATACAGCTGCTCGACCAGGGCCTCGATGCGGTTGTTGTTCAGCTTCAGCGTCTTCAGGTGCAGGATGATGGTCTGCGACAGGGCCTCATAGGCCTTGCGGTCGTTGTTGCTGAGGTCCTCGCCCTTCAGGCGGCTGCCGACCAGCTTGTCCTGCAGCTTGCGGAAGGTTTCGAACTCGCTGGCGATGGCGTCCAGGATGGCCATCACGCCTTCGCGCAGTTCGCCTTCCATGGCGCTGACGGTGGGGCCGGCGCCATCGTCGAAATCGTCCTCGTCGTCGCCTTCGGCTTCCGGCTTGGGCGCGGCTTCGTCGTCGACGGGCTCGGCGGGTTCGGCTTCGGTGTCGTCGGTCGCAGGTTGGGCGGCGACGCCGTTGATGGCGGCGTAGGTGCCTTCAAGGTCGATCACTTCGCGCAACAGGATGCGGCCCGTGCCCAGTTCCTCGCGCCAGACCATGATGGCTTCGAAGGTCAGGGCGCTTTCGCACAGACCCCGGATCATGGTGTCGCGACCGGCTTCGATCCGCTTGGCGATGGCGATTTCGCCCTCGCGCGACAGCAGCTCCACCGAGCCCATTTCGCGCAGATACATCCGCACGGGATCGTCGGTGCGGTCATAGGCCGATGGCTTGTCGGAGGTGATGACCTGCTGGTTGTCTTCGCGGGCGACGACTTCGCCGCCCTCGTTGGTCTCGGCGTCTTCTTCGGCCTCGACGACATTGACGCCCATCTCGCTGAGCATGGCCAGCGTGTCTTCGATGGCGTCGGGGCTGACTTCCTCCGAAGGCAGCACCTTGTTCAGCTCTTCCATCGTCACGAAGCCGCGGGCTTTCGCCTGCTTGATGAACTTCTTGACGCCGGCGTCGGTCAGGTCGAGGAGCGGACCGTCGCTGCCGGTGGACTCAGGCGCTTCCGTATCGGCCGAGGAATTGTTGCTCATCAAGGTCTCCGAAGTCGGCGCGACATCCCCCGCGAGACGCGCGCCGAAAAAATTCTAGATCCGAAAAGGTCCCGCCCGCCTGGAGCCGCGCCGTCCTTCGGTGGTTTCCCAAAAAAATCTTGGTGTCAAAGCGCCGCATGGGGTTAGCGCTGAACGTTCGCCACGGAAGATCGCTCCGCGAGAAACCTCTCGGCGGAGACACGGGCGTGTCAGCGCGGCCTTGTGCGTACGACCTTGACGGTCCGCGACCACTTGGGATCCAGCGTCGGCGGCGAGGGTGACATCCTGTTTCGGTAAGGGCGCGCGCGATGCGACGGCGGCCCGCTCGATGTCAATCAGCTGCTTGGCAAATCCTTGAGTCGGCAAATGGCGGGGCGAGGGGGCGGTGTCAAGGGGCGTGGACTGATTCCGGCCTCTACTTCCGCTCTCCCCGGCGAAGGCCGGGGAGAGCGGACTTAAGACTCGCCCCGCCAGAACTCCAGATTGCTGATCTGGCGCTGAAGCACGCCGATGCGGGTGCGCAGGTCGCGGGTGGCGGTCAGGCTGCCGGCGGTGACAGGTTCGTGGCGCAGGGATTCCAGGGCCTGTTCGGCATTGGCGACCTCGATCACCGCTTCGTAGCAGGCCGACCACAGGGCCCGGGCGCGGTGCGGCTCCATGTTCGGGTCCAGGAAGGGCGCGCCGGCCAGGGCCTGCGCCACACGCTCCAGCTCGACGATCTGGGCCGCATAGCCCTTGCGGTCCAGGATCTCGCGGAACGGAGCGTCGTCACCCATGTCGTCGACCAGGGCCTCGAACAGCTCCAGTGCCAGGGGCCGCAGGCGTAGATCGCCAAAGCCCACCCGCTCGACCGCCTCGTCATAGGGCCGCGCCCAGCCGGGATGGTCGATGGCGGCCAGGGCGATGGCGGCGTGGAAGGGATTGAGCCGCTCGGTGATCTGGGCGCGGGCCAGTCCGCGAATGCCGGGATCGGGCGGTTCACGCTTGCCGTTCATCCACTGGCTGCGCGGGGTGAACGGCCGCCCACCCCCGTAGCCGCCGCCGTCATTGGGCGTGAAGGCCGTGCGCGGAAATAGGGCGTCCAGCCTGCCCAGCAGGTCGTCGCGATAGGCCTGGGCCAGGTCCTTGTCGGCGATGCTCGCGGCGGCGGCGCGCAGCCGCTGTTTCAGGCCGGCCTTGCGCTCGGGCGTGTCCAGCGGCTCAAGATCCCGCTCGCGGACAAACAACTGCTCGACGAACGGCGTGGTGTTGGAGACCTGGGCCTTCAGCGCCGCGGGACCCTGCTCGCGCAGAACATCGTCGGGATCCTTGCCGCCGGTCACCAGCGAGAAGCGGAACGAGCGGCCGGGCTTCAGCAGGGGCAGGGCGCGGTCCATGGCCCGGCTGGCGGCGCGCTGGCCGGCCTTGTCGCCGTCGAAACACAGGGTGGGTTCGGGATGCAGGCGCCACAGCACCTCCATCTGTTCCTCGGTCATGGCCGTGCCCATGGCCGCCACGGCCGCAACGCCTGCGCGGTGGCAGGCGATGACGTCCATATAGCCTTCCACCACCACCAACGGATTTGTCTCGGTGGGGGCGGCGGCCTGGGCGGCGTGCAGGATCTTGCGGGCCTCGTACAGGCCATACAGCAGCCGGCCCTTGTGGAAGAGGCTGGTCTCGGGGCCGTTCAGATATTTGGCCCGCGCCGCCGGATCCATGGCCCGGCCGCCGAACGAGACGACCTTGCCGCGCGTGTCGGTGATCGGAAAGATGATCCGGTCGCGGAAGCGGTCATAGGGCGCGCCGCCGTCTTCCGGCGCGATCAGCACCCCGGCCTCGACCAGATCGCCCGGCTGGGCGCCCTTGGCGATCAGATAGTCCTTCAGGCCCGTACGGTTGTTGGGCGCAAAGCCGATGTGGAAGCGGCTCCACTCGCTCTCGGGCAGGCCGCGACGCTCCAGATAGGCCCGCGCGGCCTGGCCCACCGGGCGGCGCAGCTCGGCCTCGAACCAGGCGGCGGCCAGCTCCATCCAGTCGCCCAGGCCCTGGCGTTTCTTGTCTTCCTGGGCGGCGCGGATGTCGGGCTCGGGCAGGGTCATGCCAGCTTCCGAGGCCAGGCGCTCGATCGCCTCGGTAAAGGTCAGGCGCTCGGTTTCCTGCAGGAAACTGATGATGTCGCCGTGCTTGCCGCTGGAGAAGCAGTGATAAAAGCCTTTGTCGTCATTGACGAAGAACGACGGGCTCTTTTCCTTGGTGAACGGCGACAGCCCGGCATATTCGCGCCCCTGCCGCCGCAGCTTCACCGATTTCCCGATCACGTCGGAAGGGCGAAGGCGGGACTTCAGTTCTTCAAGAAAGCGGTCGTCGAAGCGCATGGCGGGTGTCGTCTAGCATAGGCCATGGCCGGATGCGGCGCATCAAGCGATCGTCGGCGGACGCCGACCGTTCACCCCTGGCCGACGGTGAGGACCACGCTGCCGCGCTTGTGGCCCTGTTCGACACAGGCATGGGCCTCGGCGGCATTTTCCAGCGGATAGACCCGGTCGATGACGGGCTGGAAATCCCCGGCCTGGGCCAGTTGGGCCAGTAGCTCCAGGTCCCGCAGTGTGACCTTGGCAACCCCGCCCACCTGGCGGATGCCGCTGGACCGCGACGGACCCCCTAGCCCAAGGGCCTGGCCCAGGCTGCCCTGAACGACCAGCAGCCGGCCGCCGGGGCGCAGCAGATGGCCGCAGCGGGCGAAGGGCGCGGTGCCGGTGGTGTCGAGAATGAGGTCATAGGTGCGGTCCGAGGCGGCGAAATCCCGGGTCCGGTAGTCGATGACGGCCTGGGCCCCGAGGCTGCGGACCAGACCCTCATTGGCGGCGCTGCAGACGGCCGTGACCTGGGCTCCGAAATAGCGGGCCAACTGAACGGCAGCTGAGCCCACGCAGCCTGACGCGCCGACGACCAGAACCCGCTCGCCCCGCCTCAGCGCCCCCTTGCCGCGCAGGAAGGCCAGGGCGGTGGTGCCGCCGAAGCAGAGGGCGGCGGCGGTCTCGAAGCTGAGGTTGGCGGGCTTGTGGCTGATCAGGTCGTGCTCACGCAGCACCCGGAACTCGGCGTGGCAGCCGAAGCGGGCTCCGGTGAAGGCAAAGACCGGATCGCCGGCCTTGAACCGCGTCACGGCCTTACCCGTGGCCACCACCTCGCCGGCCAGCTCCGTGCCCAGGATGGGGTTGCGCGGCGCGATCAGGCCGAAGGCCGGACGCGCCAGGGCCCCGAACCCCGGCGGCATGGTCAGGCTGCGGGCTCGCCAGTCGGCCGAGCTGACCGTCGTCGCCCGGATGCGGACCAGAACCTCGTGGTCGCGGGGTGTCGGCACCGGCGCCTCTCCGAGGCTGACCACGCTGGGCGGTCCATAGGTGCGGCAGAGGGCGGCTTTCATGCGGGCAGGTCCTGTCGGTCGGTGTTGCCGGCAGGTTTTAGGTCGTCTGATTTTGCATGGATATTGCGCTTTTTGGCGGAATTGCTATGCATTTTCGCATGGATTGGCGGGCTGTAAAATTCGACTGGAATCGGGCGCGGGCCTTTCTGATCACCGCCGAGGAAGGCTCGCTGTCCGCAGCAGCGCGGGCTCTGGGCATGGCCCAGCCGACCCTGGGGCGACAGGTCGAGGCCCTGCAGGAGGAGCTCGGCGTCGTCCTGTTCGAGCGGGTCGGACGCGGCCTGACCCTGACCCCGAGTGGCCTTGAATTGCTGGATCATGTCCGGGCCATGGGCGAGGCGGCCGGCCGGGTGTCGCTGACGGCGGCGGGCCAGTCCCAGTCGGTCCAGGGCAAGGTCGTGCTGGCGGCCAGCGAGGTCCATGCGGCCTTCATCCTGCCGGGCTTCTTGGCGAAGCTGCGGCAGAGCCATCCCGGCATCGAGGTCGAGATCGTGGTCTCCAGCCGCGCCAGCGACCTGCGGCGGCGCGAGGCCGACATCGCCATCCGCAATTTCCGCCCCGTCGAGCCGGACCTGGTGGCCACCAAGATCCGCGATGTACCGGCCCGTCTCTATGCCACTCCGGCCTATCTCGAGCGCCTGGGCACACCGCGTCTGCCCTATGACCTGCGCGACGCCGACTTCATCAGCATCGACGGCTCGGGACTGTTCCTGAAGGGCCTGGTCGCCATGGGCCTGCCCCTGACCGAGCGCAACTTCCCGGTCCTGACCGAGAGCTATCTGGTCATGTGGGAACTGGTGAAGCAGGGCGTGGGCATCGGCATTCTCGACGGCTCGATCGGCGACGCCGAGCCCAGGGTGGTCCGGGCCCTGCCTGACCTGGAACCGCTGATGTTCCCCATCTGGCTGGTGGCGCATCGCGAGCTCAACAAGAGCCGCCGCTTCCGGATCGTCTTCGACCTGCTGGCCGCCGAACTCAGGGCGCGAGGCGGACCGGCGGACGCTTGATACCGATCCACAGGGAAAGGCCGAATAGGATGGTCAGGACCGGCAGCCACAACATCCGCTCGGCCGCCGAGGGGGTGACGATATGCACGGCGATCCCGACCGCCATATAGGCGCAGACCGGCCAGATGAGCCATCGGGGACCCCATTGGGACTGCAGGCCGCTGGCGCCCAGGACGATCCGGACCATGGCCAGCAGCAGGATGATCGAGACGGCGGGGATCAGGCGGATCTCTAGCGGAAGAGCGCCCGACCACTGGCCGCCGAGGGTCAGATGACCCCAGGGCGCGCCCAGGATCAGCGCGGCCTGGAAAAGGATCACAATACCCATGACAATGGCGAAGGCTAATCCGGTCGACTTCATTTCGGCCCTCGCTCCTGCAGTTTCCGGCTCGCCCCTGACATGTTCGTCAACAGGTGAGCCAGAACGCTCCGTATCACGCGTATGGAGCGCTATTCGATCCGAATTCACGAGATTTGGGAAGCAATCTGGCCTGAGAAGCCCGTTTCTATCCGGTGCTGAAGTCGCTGAGATCCCGGCAGGCTGCGGCCCCTAGCAGCCAGAAGAACAGGGAACCAGGCGCCCTCATGGCTAGATCTCCTGCCGGAATGTCACCACCAGCACGTCGCGCAGGGCCGGGCGGTCCGGGTCTTCGGGGCGGATCGCAGTGACGCCGTGCAGCACCCGAAGGTCGTCCAGCAGCACCATGTCGGCTGGGGCTGTCAGGGTGAAACTGCCGAGGGATTTGCCGCCAGGAGCATAGATGCTGGTCACGCCGCTGCGCACATTCACCCGGTCGACCAGCATGACGATCACCCAGTCCACGCCGTCGCGGTGCGCGCCCTCGGGCGTGGGCTGGCCCACCTCGCCGGCCCGGGCCTCGACGCGAAACTGGTGCAGTTCCACATGCCAGGAGATGGGCGGCTGGGGCGTGATCGGATGGAAGAGCGAAAGCCCCTGCGCGATCACGCCGCGCGTAACCGGATGGTCGGCGATGGCGTCGGTCACCGGCTCGAACCAGCGCTGCACCCCGCCGTTCAGGGCGTTGTAGTCGCGGCTCTGATAGTGCGGCTGGTGCGGCTTGCGGACCACGCTTTCAGGCGTCGCGGCGAAGGCGGCGAAGCGGCGTTTGCGGTAGCGGCCGCCATCGGCCATGAAGCCGTCCAGGCCCAGGTCGTTCCAGCTGTCGGCGAAACCGGCCCAGTCGGTCAGGGCGGCGGGCCCCAGCAGGGCGCGGGTCTGATCAGCCGGCGAGCGCGCATAGCCCTGATCGACCAGGGCCTGACGCAGGGCTTGGCCGCTCACGCTGCCGCCCCCGGCCGGAACGACAGGCCGCGCTTGAGGGTCTGGGCGATGCGCTCTGCCTTGGCGCCGACCAGGGCCGCGCGCGGCGCGTCGAACAGCTCGGCGCAGGTCAGGTGGAACAGGCCCAGCCACGGGGTGAACAGGCCCTCGGTGAGGCCCTCGACCCGCTGGTGCACGGCCATGGGCGAGCCCTTGTACGCGGTCGAGCCCTGCAGCACGCCGGCCCAGAACCGCTTCAGCGTCGCCAGATGTTCGGGCCAGCCGTCATCGCCCACGGCCTTCTGGAAGATCGGTCCCAGGCGGTGGTGCTGCTGGACCTTGGCGTAAAAGGTCTCGACCAGGGCGTCGATCTCGGCGTCGGTGAAGGGCGCGGGTTGCAGGGTCATCGCCGATACATGGTGTGGGTTGCCCGCAAGCCAAACCATGCGGTGAATCAAATTGGGTATGTTCCCCAGCTTGACCGTTTCGGCGCTCCGGCGCACGTCTCGCCCATGATCAAGCTGCCGCCCCTGAAGCCCGATTCCGATCAGATGCTGCATCTGGACGCCCTGCGCATCGTCGGGGCGGTGATGATCGTGGTGTTCCACTTCAATCGCTTCATCAATCTGGACGGTCACTGGCAGCTTGCCGACGACACGATCAAGACCTTCAGTCTGATCGTCGACCTGTTCTTCGTGATCAGCGGCTATGTGATGGCGGCGATCTATACCGGCCGCCTGACCACGCCGGCGAAGTACGGCGACTTTCTGAAGAAGCGGGTGGCGCGGCTGGGGCCGCTGCACTGGGCCACGATGCTGGTGTTCATCGCCGTGGCCGCCGCCGGCGCGGCCGGCTGGATCCAGGACCGTGATCCCCGGCGCTATGACGCCGCCTGCATCGTGCCCAACATCCTGTTCATCCACGCCTGGGGTGTGTGCCAATCCCAGACCTGGAACTTCGTCAGCTGGGCGATCAGCGCCGAGATGGGGGTCTATATCGCCCTCCCGCTGCTGTTCTGGGTCACCGCCAAGGGACGCTGGGTCACCGGTGGCCTGGCGATCCTCAGTCTGGTGATCCTGTTACAGACCCCGCATGGCGACCGGCCCTTCCATCAGTGGACCTGGGATTACGGCGTGCTGCGAGCTGTGCCAGGCTTCCTGATCGGCATGCTGGGCTTCCAGATCCGGCCGCTGCTGGCCAGACTGCCCTATCCGAACCTTTTGATGTGGGGCCTCTTGGCCGCCTTCCTGATCGCCTCGCCGCTGAAGGTTCCCCGCGATGCGCTGCTGCTGGTGATCTATGCCGTCGGCCTGGCCGGGATCGCCGCTGACGCCGCCGGACCGGTGGGACCCGTCACCCGCCGCCTGGCGCCCTGGGCCCAGCTCAGCTTCACCCTCTATATGCTGCACCCCATCGCCCTGAAGATGGGCCTGGCCTGGGTGGGGCTGGGGATGTGGAACCTGAACGGTGACCTGATGCGCCTGTGGGTTCTGTTCTGGGTCGTGGCCTTGGTCCCGCTGGCCTATCTGTCGCTGATCCTGTTCGAGCGTCCGGCCAGGGACTGGATCGCGGGGCTCAGCTGGCCGAAATCTGGTCCACCCAGTCCGGAAGCGCGCTGATCGCGCCCAACTCGGCATAGCGCGGATGATCCGCCGGCGCCTGGGCCGCCTCGTGCGCCCAGACCAGTGGATAGGGGATCAGCGCGCCCCACGATCCGGCCTCCAGGGCAGGCAGGATGTCCGAGCGCATCGAGTTGCCGGCCATCACCGCCTGATCGGCGCCCGTGCCATGGCGGTCGAACACCCGGCGATAGGTGTCGGCGTCCTTCTCCGAGACGATCTCGACGGCCGCGAACAGGTCGCCCAGCCCCGACGAGGCCAGCTTCTGCTCCTGGTGCAGCAAATCGCCCTTGGTGATCAGGATCAGGCGATAGCGTTCCGAAAGCCGGGCCAGGGCGTGCTCGACGCCGGGCAGGGGCTCGACCGGCTCGGTCAGCATCTCGCGGCCGGCAGCCAGGATCTCGCGGATCACCCGGGTCGAGACCTCGCCGTCGGTCAACTCCATGGCCGTCTCGATCATCGACAGGGTGAAGCCCTTGGCCCCGTAGCCATAGAGCCGCAGGTTGCGCTTCTCGGTCGCCGCCAGCTGGGCCTCGATCCGGTCCTGGTCGCCGTGCTCGGCCAGCAGGTCGACGAACCGCTGGTGGGTCAGGCGAAACAGGCTCTCGCAGTGCCAAAGGGTGTCGTCGGCGTCGACGCCGACGGTGGTGATGGCGGGGGAGGACGGAGTGCGCATGTCCTTCCCGTCGCCGGATCGCCGGCAAGCGTCAAGCCGCCTTGCCGCAGCGGTCACGAACATCATCGCGCTTGCATCCGGCCTGATCGCTGTTCAGGTTGACCCCAAAGAGCAGAAAAACGGGAGGCGTCCATGGCGTTCGGCGACTATCAGAACGAGATCTATTTCGGCGGCCTGACGCGCGGCGTGAAGCCGACCCTGCCGGTGGACTTCAAGACCCTCGAGGCCCGAGCCCATGCGGCCCTGCCGCCCTCGACCCTCTCGTATGTGCAGGGCGGCTGCGGCGATGAATTCACCCAGGATCACAACGCCGAGGCCTTCAAGCGCTGGGGCCTGATCCCACGGATGATGGTCGACTGCTCGACGCGCGACCTGTCCATCGAGCTGTTTGGTCTCAAGCTGCCGAGCCCGATCTTTCTGGCGCCGATCGGGGTGATCGGCCTGTGCGCCCAGGACGGTCATGGCGATATCGCCACGGCCAAGGCGTCGGCCGCCACCGGCGTGCCGATGGTCGCCTCGACCCTGATGAATGATCCGATGGAGCAGGTCGCCGCCGCCCTCGGCGACACGCCTGGCTTCTTCCAGCTCTATACGCCCAGGGACAAGGACGTCGCAGAGAGCCTGGTGCGCCGGGCCGAGGCCTCGGGCTTCAAGGCCATCGTCGTGACCCTGGACACCTGGGTGACCGGCTGGCGGCCGCGCGACCTGAACGACGCCAACTTCCCGCAGCTGCGCGGCCACGCCCTTGCCAACTATATGTCCGACCCGGCCTTCCGCGCCCTGCTGGCCAAGCCGCCGGAGGAGGATCCGCAGGCCGCCGTGGCCCAGTGGGGCCGCACCTTCGGCAAGAACCTGACCTGGGCCGACCTGCCCTGGCTGCGGTCGCTGACCAAGCTGCCGCTGATCCTCAAGGGCATCTGCCATCCCGACGACGCCAGGCGGGCCATCGATGGCGGTGTGGACGGGATCTATTGCTCAAACCACGGCGGACGGCAGGCCAATGGCGGGCTGGCGGCGATCGACATGCTCAAGGGCGTCGTCGACGCCTCGGGTTCGACGCCGGTGATGTTCGATTCCGGGGTTCGGTCGGGCAGCGACGTGGTCAAGGCTCTGGCCCTGGGCGCGGCGGCGGTGGGCGTGGGGCGTCCCTATGCCTATGGCCTGGCGCTGGAAGGCGTGGCGGGCGTCGTCCACGTCCTGCGCAGCATTCTGGCCGAGGCCGATCTGCTGATGGCGGTCGATGGCTATCCCACCCTGGCCGACCTTCGCGCGGCCGGCCTGGTCAGGACCTGAAAGGCCTAGAACGACTGGATGAAAAAGATCGTGGCGCTGATCGGCAGGGCGGCGACGAGCATCAGGCGCAGCGCCGTTTCACCCAGACTCAGAAGGTTGAGCTTCGAGCCTTCTCTGGCGATGAGGCGGGGGGCGCTGAGGGTCGTCATCGGTCTGCTCCTTGGACGCTCTAGTGATGAGCCCCAAGGCGTTAACGCCGCATAATCTTGAAAGGATGCCAGGCCGCGACAACTTGTCCTTGGGCAGGCCGGGCTCGCGGTTTCAGGGCGCCGCCCAGGACGGTCCCGGCTCGGGTGAGCGCAGGCTGGCGCAGGCTGCGTGAGCCTTGACCACCCGGCGCAGCGAGGCCGGGAAGCGGTGCAGCTTGTCCCCTGGCCGGATCGGTCGGGCTACCAGATCGCCGCCGCAGTTGGGACACGTCCCCAAGAATCGCGTGTCGGCGCAGTCGGCGCAAAAAGTGCACTCGAAGGTGCAGATCCGCGCCGCCTCGCTGGACGGCGGCAGGTCGCGGTCGCAGCACTCGCAATTGGGGCGCAGTTCGAGCACGGGCCGTCCTCCCTGACTTTCATGTGGTGGGCCTTGCACCATAAGGGGTTGAGGCTTGTTCCGACGAGGGGGGGGCTTCGCATATCACGGGAATGTGGCGGCGGGCCCTGACCCCCGTGATCAGAGGGGTTGACCCCCCTTCTTGCACCCCCTAGACACGCCGCCGTTTGCGCGGCGGTCGGGCCAAAAGCCCGACCGCCGTCTTGCAAAGAGATCGCGCGCTTTCCCGGTGGCGCGGGGTTACGCCCGGCCCGCCAGTTTGCGACAATGACCACGCGTTTTTAGGAGGCGCTTCCGAGATGTCCCAAGACCTTCTCTCCCCTCCAGTTCTGCTCAAGGGCGTCACCGGTGTCCTGGCCCTGGCCGACGGCACGATCCTGCAAGGCGTGGGCTGCGGCGCGATCGGCGACGCGGTCGGCGAGGTGTGCTTCAACACCGCCATGACCGGTTATCAGGAGATCCTGACCGACCCGTCCTACATGGCCCAGATCGTCGCCTTCACCTTCCCGCACGTCGGCAATGTCGGGACCAATGTTGAAGACGTCGAGCAGATGTCCGGCGCATCGGAAACGGCCGCGCGAGGCGCGATCTTCCGCGAGGTTCCGACGGCTGAGGCCAACTGGCGCTCGAGCAGCGATTTCGACGGCTGGATGAAGCGTCGCGGCATGGTCGGCCTGGCCGGCGTCGACACCCGCGCCCTGACCCGCAAGATCCGCGAAACTGGCATGCCGCATGGCGTCATCGCCCACAATCCGGACGGTCTGTTCGACCTGCCCGCCTTGGTCGCCAAGGCCCGCGAATGGTCGGGCCTCGAAGGCCTGGACCTGGCCAAGGACGCCTCGACCACCCAGGCCTTTACCTGGGACGAGGGCCTATGGTCGTGGCCGGAAGGCTACGCCAAGCTGGACAAGCCCAAGTACGAGGTCGTGGTCCTCGACTACGGCGTCAAACGCAACATCCTGCGGGCTCTCGCCCATGTCGGGGCCCGCGCCACGGTGGTGCCCGCCAATACCTCGGCCGAGGATATCCTGGCCCGCAATCCCGACGGCGTGCTGCTGTCCAACGGCCCCGGTGACCCGGCCGCGACGGGCCAGTATGCGGTGCCCGAGATCCAGAAGCTGGTCGCCAGCGGCAAGCCGGTGTTCGGCATCTGCCTGGGCCACCAGATGCTGGCCCTGGCGCTGGGCGCCAAGACGGTGAAGATGGAACAGGGCCACCACGGGGCCAACCATCCGGTCAAGGACCTGACCACCGACAAGGTCGAGATCGTCTCGATGAACCACGGCTTCACGGTCGACAGCGCCAGCCTGCCGGCGGGCGTCACCGAGACCCACGTGTCGTTGTTCGACGGCACCAATGCCGGCATCCAGCTGACGGGCAAGCCGGTGTTCAGCGTTCAGCACCACCCGGAAGCCTCGCCCGGTCCGACGGATTCGCTCTATCTGTTCGAGCGCTTCGCCGGCCTGATGGACGCGGCGAAATAGGGCGCGTTCGCCCCCGCCGATCCGGCGGGGGCGGCGTCACAAAATCACTTCCTCACTGTCATGCGCCCATCACGCTCCCAGCCAGGGCGTGTGTTAGCGTCGACACGTTCCCAGTTCGCTTTGGTTTCACTTATGGCTCCGGCGAGGACACGTCATGACCAGCAACCTGATCCCCTATGAGCGCATCGGCGGCGAGACGATCGCCCAGGCCGCGCTCGACGACTTCTTCCAGCGCGCCCAGGCCGACGACCGACTGGCCGACGTGTTTGGCCCGGTGATCACGGCGGGCGGGCGCGCCTTCCTGGCGGTGTCGATGGACGCCGGCCGCGCCGATGGCCGCGACGATGTTGAACCCGCTCTGGCCTGGCTGAGCGAACTGGGTCTGGGCGACGACGAACTGGACCTGGTCATCGGGCATCTGGCCGCCGCTCTGGAAGTCCTCGGCGTCGATGATGACCTCATCGCCGAGATCGCCGACCAGGCGGAGTCGCTGCGCGACGCCGCCCTGGCGATCGATCCCGACGAGGAAGACGAAGACGAAGACGAAGAGGTCGCAGCCTAGGTCCCGAACTGGGTGAACGGGACCTTGTTGAACAGCTCCCGCTCGGCCCCGCGCGGGTCGTCGGCCATGGCCGAGGGCGTGTTGAACACCAGCGTCTGGCGTCTGGGCAGGGTGTAGGGCTCCCAGGTCGGTATCGCCGCGCAGTTGGGATTGCCGGTGCGGGCAAAGGCGATGAAGGCGTCGCCCATCTGGCTGGACATGGCGATCGAGTCCGCGCCGCCGTCGGCCAGTGAGCCCTTTGCCGTCAGCGTGCCGAACACCAGGGCGATGTCGAGGGTGTGGGGCGCGCCCCAGACGCCGCCGTCGCGCGGCGAGCGCCAGTCCACCTGATAGACATAGGCCGGCGCGCCGGCCCGGGCCCGCTCCTCGGCCTGGATGATCGCCGCCTTCCACGAGCGTCCCGCCGTGCCGGCGGCGAAGAACACGTCCGACGGCGAATAGTCCGGATAGATCCTGCGATAGGCCGTCACGACCGTGGCCGGGTCGATGTCGATGCGGGCGTTGAACTGGCCGGGCAGGCGGGCGATCACGTCGTCCCAGCTCATGGCCAGCATCGTCTTGTCATAGCCGACGAAGCCGCGCGTCTCGTCGTGGGTGTTGCCGCACATCATCGGCACGTCCAGGCTCTGGGGCGCGGCGTCGGGGAAGAACGGGTGGCGGGTCAGGGATCGCTCGTCCAGCACCGGACCCATATAGACGCCGCCCGAGCCCGCCACGGGGTCCACCGCCTTCAGGCCATTCAGAAGCTGGTCGGCGGGGAGGGCGCGCAGTTGGGCCAGCTCGCGGACCCCCAGCTTGTCGAGGAATAATTGCGCCCGCTTGGTGGCGTTGAACGGGCCGCCCACCGTGACCTGCTGGCCGCTCATGGTGGCGGCGCGGTGGAACAGGCCCTTGGCTGTCGGCATGGCCATCAGGGTGGCGATCTTGGCCCCGCCGCCGGACTGTCCAAACACCGTGACATTGCCCGGATCGCCGCCGAACGCCGCGATATTGTCGCGCACCCATTCCAGGGCCAGCACGAGGTCCATCTGACCGGCATTGCCGCTGTCGGCGACGCTGGGGTCATTGAAGATGCGCGGCAGATACAGATAGCCAAAGGCGTTGAGCCGGTGATTGACGGTGACCACCACCACGTCGCCGCGCTTGGCCAGTCTGGACCCGTCGTACAACGGGCTGCCGCCCGAGCCGCCGTTATAGGCACCGCCATGGATATAGACCATCACCGGCCGCCTGGCGCCGTCGGCGAGGCCGCGCTTGTCAGCCTTGGCGGGCGTCCAGACATTCAGGAACAGGCAGTCCTCCGACAGCGTCTCGCCGTCCTCGCCCTTGCCGGTCTGCATCGAGGCCGCGCCATAGGTCAGGGCGTCCTGGACGCCGGTCCAAGGCTGCGGCTTGACCGGCGGCATGAACCGCCGCGCGCCGCCGGTATCTCCCCCGTAGCGCAGGCCCTTAAAGACATGGACGCCCTCGGCGCTGGCGCCGCGCACCTTGCCAGCTGCAGTCGCCACGACCGGTGAGCGCGCCGCGTCGGTCGCGAAGCCAGCTGACGGGGCCATAGCCGCGGCGCCGGCGGCGATCAGCAGGCCGCGCCGGTCGGGGGTGTGGCGGGTGTCCATGGGTATCCTCCGGCGGCTTCTGGCGAGCTTGGAGGCAGAGGTATCACAGCCCATGACACCGGTGGACAGGATTTACAGGCGAGCGATCGCGCTGGCGTGAGCCTCGATCACCGCCAGGGTCGAAACGTCCGCGTCGAACACGCCGAACAGGCCTTGTTCCTCCTGCGGCGGATCGCCGACGAAACTGGTGTCGCCCTTTTTGAACCAGGCGTCGGGCTGCTGGGCGCGGCCCTCGCCGTTCCAGGCCCAGAAGTTGGTTCCGGCCACCGGGCCGCCGGCCTTCATGTCGGCCAGGGTCAGGTCGAAGATCGTCTGGTAAAAACGATCCTTGTAGGTCGCCGGCGCGCCGGGCGTGAAGGCGCGGTCGTCGCGGATCAGGCCAAACTCCTCGATGACCAGCGGCTTGTTCAGGCCCTTGGCCAGGGCGATGTGGCGGGTGACATAGTCACGGCACCTGGCCTCGCCGGCCTCGTAGGTCCCGGGCTGGTTCTTGAAGTCTATCCAGCTCCAGTTGTTGGGCCAGACGTGCAGGGTCATGTAGTCGATGGCGGCGGGCCTGTGCGCCTCGACCACACAGGACTCGCGCTCCAGGCAGCCCATCGCGCCTTCGCTGCCGGTCGAGACCAGGTGTTTGGGATCGATGCTCTTGATGTAGGCCGCCGTCTCGTCGATCCAGCGGTAATAGGTCGGCAGGTTCTTGACCCCGAACGCTTCCGTGCCACCCGGGCGCGGCTCATTGGCCAGTTGCCAGGCCATGATCGTCGGGTCGTCGCGATAGGGTTTGCCGGTGACAGTGCTGGTGCGGCCGACCACGGCCTTGATGTAGTGGCGGAACAGGGCGTTGGCCTTGGCGTCGCCATAGAAGCGGGCCGAATAGTCGGGATATTCCGGCCAGGGATGGGCCGGGTCTCCCTGCTGGAACCATGACCCGTTACCCGTCCAGTTCAGATAGGCCGGCATGCCGCCTGACCAGTCCCAGAAGTTGTTGAGATAGATCACGGCCTTCATGTCGCGCTGCGCCATCTGCGCCAGCAGGATATCCAGGCCCGTCAGCAGGTCGGCGCTGTAGTCCTCGCCCGGACCCCGGAAGGTGGGATCCATCGCGACCTTGGCCGGCGAGCGCTCTCCCGAGCCCAGCACCCGCAGATTGGTGACGCCCAGGCTCTTGAGCTTGTCGAGTTCACGCCCCAGCCGCGCGCGGTCGCCATAGGCGGCGGGCGAGCCCAGCCAGGCACCGTACCAGAGATTGCTCCCCACGAAGCGATAGGGCTTGCCGTCGAGGGTCAGGCGGCCGTCGGAGACGGCGACGAAGTCCTTCGGCTTGGCGGTGGCTTGAACTCCGGTAGCGGCCATCGCGGCGGCGCCAGCGACCATCAGGTGACGTCTCGACAGCATGCTTGGTTCTCCTCGTTTGGCGAGACTAGCGACGGCCTTGGGCGCGGGGGAGGGGTATTCAGGCAATTTAATCGTGAAAATTGATAATTGTACCTCGCTCCCCTATGGGAAGAGCGGGTGGATGTCCAAAAAAGTAACCCGTCGTATTGATAATGAAAATAGTTCGCAGTATCAGGAGCGCCCTTTTTCAATCGGGTCCTCGTCCGCGATGCGTTTTGTTTTCACCTTGTCCGCTCTGATCCTGGTCCTGCCGACGAGTGGCCTGACCCAGGAAACTGCGCCCGACCTCGGGACCATCATCGTGACGGGCAAGACACGGGGTTATGTCGCGGTCAATTCCGTGACGGCTACCAAGACCGACACCCCTCTGATCGATGTGCCGCAAAGCATCAATGTGGTGACGCGCGACCAGCTGGATGACCAGGCCGCCTACAGCTTGTCCGATGTCCTGCGCTACGTTCCCGGCGTGACCATCGGTCAGGGCGAGGGGAACCGCGACCAGATCACGCTCCGCGGCCAGAACACGACCGCCGACTTCTTCCTCGATGGCGTGCGCGACGATGTCCAGTACTACCGAGGGCTCTACAACCTCGAACGCGTCGAGGTTCTGAAAGGGCCCTATGCTCTGATCTTCGGTCGGGGCGGTGGGGGTGGCATCGTCAATCGGGTCCAGAAAACGCCAAACGGAGCAGCTCCATTTGCCAGCGGCCGACTGTCTGCCAACAGTTTCGGGGCCTTCGACATCTCTGCTGACGTCAATACCCCTCTGAGCGAGAAGGTCGCCTTCCGGCTGAATGCCGTTTACGAGGAACTGGCGAACCACAGGGACGTCTATGAAGGCCAGCGGTTTGCCGTGAACCCCTATCTTGCTGCGGATCTCGGGGGCAGCTGGCGTGCGGGACTGTCCTACGAATATGTCAATGACGAGCGGGTCACCGACCGGGGTGTGCCATCGCTGAACGGCCGACCGATCGAGGGCTACCGCGACCAGTTTTTCGGGGTGCCCGGCGTAAATCAGGCAAAGCTGGAAGCCCACATCGTAAAGGGCCGGATCGACGGTGAGATTGCGCCGGGCCTTTCGGTATCGACCACCCTTCTCTACGGCGAGTTCGACAAGGTCTATGCCAACGTCTACCCCAACGGTCCGGCCACGAACCAGACGGGGGGCGTGCCCCTGGCGGCCTACACCGACCCGACGACCCGCGAGAACCTTCTCGTTCAGAGCAATCTGCTTTGGGAGACGAACACGGGGCCGTTGGATCACCGCATCCTGTTCGGCCTTGAATACGGCGATCAAGCCTCGGCAAACCAGCGCCGGAACGGGGTCTTGTCGAACGCCACCTTCAGCCTCGCCAATCCGGTGTTTCCGACCGTCACCTTCGGCGCTCTGACACGCGATACGGTTTCGACCGTCGAGACCGTGTCGGCCTATGTGCAGGACCAGATCAGCCTTGGAGAGCGGTTCGACATCGTCGCCGGCCTGCGGTTCGACCGGTTCGATATCAACGGCGTCGATTTCCAGCCCGCCGTCGACCGACCTTTTTCGCGCACAGACGAGAAGGTGTCGCCGCGTCTTGGCCTGATCTTCAAGCCGAAGCCTGACCTGTCACTCTACGCCAGCTACAGCCGTTCGTTTTTGCCCCGCGCAGGCGACCAGTTCCTCAGCCTGTCGACGATACAGGAAAACCTCGAGCCAGAGCGTTTCACCAATACGGAGGTCGGTGTGAAATGGCAGGTCAGGCCGAACCTGATCCTGACAGCGGCCGTGTTCCAGCTTGACCGGACAAACGCCACCACGCCCGACCCGAAAAACCCCGCGCTGAGCGTCAATGTGGGCGAGACCCGCACGGAAGGGCTGGAAATCGCAGCGACTGGGAATATCACCGGCCGATGGCAGATCAGCGCCGGCTATGCGTGGCAGGACGCTGTGCTTGCGGGCAATGACTTCGTACGGCTTGCCCAGGTGCCCGAGCAGCAGTTCAGTCTCTGGAACCGGTTCAACGTGACCGACCGCATCGGTCTCGGCCTGGGGGTCACCCATCAGTCCGAGCAGTTCGCCGCGATCCGGACCAGTAGTGCGACCACGCGACTGCCTGGCTTTGTCCGGGTCGATGCCGCCGCCTTCTATGATCTTTCGGATAGCGTGCAGGTCCAGCTCAATATCGAGAACCTGTTCGATGAGACCTATTTTCCGGACGCTCACAACAACGCCAACATCTCGACCGGTGCGCCGCTGAATGCGCGCCTGACCATCAGCGCGCGGTTCTGAGGATCACGTTTGCCCACCACCTGCCGACCGGCGTGGAAAGCGGTGAGGGCGTAACGCTCACCGATCCTCTCCCGCCGGGAGAGGGCTTTCCAGGCGCTAATCCCTACAGATTCAACAGCGCCGGATCCCCGCCCTGGGCTGTGATGTTGACGCTGACCGCCCGCTCGACCGCGTAACGCAGCAGGGCGTGCGGGCCGCCGGCCTTGGGGCCGGTGCCGGACAGGCCTTCGCCGCCGAAGGGTTGCACCCCGACCACGGCGCCGGTCATTGAGCGGTTCACATAGGTGTTGCCGGCCGGGACCAGGCGCTGGACGTCGGCCGCGAAGCTCTCGATCCGCGAGTGGATACCGAGGGTCAGGCCATAGCGGCGGGCCGCCAGGGCGCCGGCGACCTGTTCCAGGTCTTCAGGGGCGTAGCGCACCACGTGCAGGATGGGGCCGAACACCTCGCGCTCCAGGAAGTCGGCGGCAGGGATCTCGGCCAGGACCGGCGCGAAGAACGTGCCGGCGGCGGGGGTCTGCAGGACGTGCAGGATCTTGGCCTCGCGCTTGAGGCGGACCCTGTGCCTCTCCAGCGCGTCCTGGGCTTCGGCGTCGATCACCGGGCCGACATCGGTGACGGCCAGGGCCGGATCACCCAGCACCAGGGCGTCCATCGCGCCCTTCAGACCGTCGATGATATGGTCGGCGGTGTCGTGCGGCAGGAACAGCAGGCGAAGTGCCGAGCAACGCTGGCCGGCGCTGCCGAAGGCCGACACGATCACGTCATCGATCACCTGCTCGCGCTGGGCGGTGGTGTCGACGAACATGCCGTTCAGGCCGCCGGTCTCGGCGATGAACGGCACGATCGGCCCCTGCCTTTGGGCGAGCGTCTGGTTGATGCGCCAGGCGGTATCGGTGCCGCCGGTGAAGGCCACGCCGTCCAGCTGATCGTGGGCGGTCAGCACGGCGCCGACGGTCTCGCCACGCCCGGGCAGCAGGGCCAGCAGGCGGGGGTCCAGGCCTGCGGCGTGATAGAGCTTCACGGCCTCCATGGCGATCAGCGGGGTCTGTTCGGCGGGCTTGGCCAGCACGGCGTTGCCGGCGGCGAGCGCCGCGGCGATCTGGCCGGTAAAGATGGCCAGCGGGAAGTTCCACGGGCTGATGCAGACGAAGACGCCGCGACCGGCCAGGCGCAGGACATTGGTTTCGCCGACCGGGCCTTTCAGCAGTTCGCCCTCGCCGAATTGGTCCTCGGCCAGCACCGCATAGTAGCGGCAGAAATCTACCGCCTCGCGCACCTCGGCGATGCCGTCTGACAGCGTCTTGCCAGCTTCCCGCGACAGGATGGCGATCAGGTGGTCGATATTGGCTTCCAGGGCGTCGCCCATGGCTCGCAGGACCTTGGCGCGCGCTGCGCCGCCCGAACGATCCCAGGCCGGCTGGGCGGCGCGCGCCAGATTGAAGGCCTGGTCGATCTGCGGCAGCTGGGCCTCGGAGACTACGCCTACGACCCGGCCTTCATCGGCAGGGCTGACCACCGGCTGCGGCGCGGTGCCGGCCGTCATCCGGCCGCCGATCAGCGGGCCCGCTGACAGCGTCAGGGCGTCCAGCGCCGCCACGGCGGCGGTCAGGCGCTCGCGGTCGGCCTTGATGGAAAGATCGACGCCGGCGCTGTTCCGGCGGCGATCGCCATAGACTTCGATCGGGGTCGGGATCTTGGCGTGGCGGTCGGGATGGGCCTCAACGGCGTCGATGGGATCGACGACCACCTTTTCCACCGGCACCCGCTCGTCGAGCAGGGCGTGAACGAAGCTGGTATTGGCGCCGTTCTCCAACAGGCGGCGAACCAGATAGGGCAGCAGGTCCTCGTGACCGCCCACCGGGGCGTAGGCGCGCAGGACGATGCCGTCATAGAGGTCGTCAGCAGCCTTGTAGAGCGCCTCGCCCATGCCATGCAGGCGTTGGTGCTCGATCTTGACGCCGGCGTTCTTGGCCATCCGCACCACGGCCGCCAGGGTGTGGGCGTTGTGGGTGGCGAACTGGGCGTAGAGGTGCGGTGCGGCGGCGATCAGGGCCTTGGCGCAGACCAGGTACGAGAGGTCGGTGGCCGGCTTGGTCGAATAGACCGGATAGTCCGGACGGCCGGCGACCTGGGCGCGCTTGATCTCGCTGTCCCAGTAGGCGCCCTTGACCAGGCGCACCATCAGGCGACGGCCGGTCTCCTGCGACAGGGCGGACAGGCGGGCGATCACCTCGGGGCAACGCTTCTGGTAGGCCTGGACGGCCAGGCCAAGACCGGTCCACGCGCCCAGTTCCGGTTCGCGGCACAGGCGGTCCAGCAGCTTCAAGGAAAGCGCCAGGCGGTCGGCTTCCTCGGCGTCGATGGTGAAGTTGATGTCGTATTTGGCGGCGATCAGGGCCAGACGCAGGACGCGGGGATAGAGTTCGTCCCAGACGCGGGCTTCCTGCGTCGCTTCGTAGCGCGGGGTCAGGGCCGACAGCTTGACCGACACGCCATGGCCGGCCTCTGGGCCCCCCACAGAATTTGCGCCGTTCGACAGTCTGCCGACCGTCAGGATGGCGTCGGCATAGGACTTTTCATAACGCTCGGCGTCGGCGGCGGTACGGGCGCCTTCGCCCAGCATGTCGAAGCTGCAGATGTCGTTGTCCTGCGCGGCGCGCTTGATGGCCGCCTCGATGGTGCGACCCAGCACGAACTGCTCGCCCATGATGCGGATGGCCTGGCCGACAGCGGCGCGGATGACGGGCTCGCCCAGGCGGCCGGCGATCTTCTTGATGAAAGCGGGCAGGTCCCTCTGGGCCTGGTCGTCGGGCTCGACGATCTTGCCGGTCAGCATCAGGCCCCAGGTCGAGGCGTTGACGAACAGGCTGTCGCTGCCACCGAGGTGCGAGGCCCAGTCGGCCGAGCCGATCTTCTCGGCGATCAGCTTGTCGCGGGTGTCGTCGTCGGGGGTGCGCAGCAGGGCCTCGGCCAGACACATCAGGGCCAGGCCCTCGCGGGTGCCCAGGCTGAACTCCTGCAGGAAGCTCTCGACCACGCCCTGTTTGCGAACGCTGCGGCGGGCACCGCGCACCAAGGCCTCGGCCTCGGCGCGGACGGCGGCGCGGTCTTCGGAGGTCATCGCCTTGGCGGCCAGAAGATCGCTGATCACGGCGGCTTCGTCGCGATACTTGCCGTTGTCGAGGCTGTCCCAGTCGGTCATGCGCTTACCCTTGGGGTGGAATGATGATCAACGGTATATGGAGGCCTGAGGCGAATGTGCTTCGTTTGTCACGAATTTAGACCGTAGAAAATTCAGTACAAAGACCCTGTTCGGCGCTTTTGCTCCAAACGGCTCTGCTGGGCGGCGTGGTGACGCAGGGCTGGGCGGCAGAATGACCTTGAAAGGGAGAGGTGGGAAGGGACGCGACTAGGGGGGAGACGCGCGTCCCTTCCGCTCTCGGCTGCGCCCTGGGGGAAAGGCGCCGCTGGTGTCCCCAATCAGGCGGGGACAGGGTCTTCGGGGGTTCCGGGCGCCGTCTGGAGAAACGGCGGGGCGGAACCGGCTAGGACGCTGTGTGGTATAGCCGCATGTTTTCTGAATGTGCTTTGCTTTATGTGACAATTTTACGAACAATCTTCGAAGAAAGGCGCAAATGGCCAGTTCCGCTCTTGATGACACCGATCGCCGCCTGTTGAGGGTTCTGCAGGCCGATGGCCGCATCACCAATGCCGAGCTGGCCAAGCAGTGCAACCTGTCGCCGGCCGCCACCTTCGACCGCGTGCGACGCTTGCGCGAGCGCGGTTTCATCACCGGCTATGCAGCGTTGCTGGACCCGGCCAAGGTCGATCGCGCCCTGCTGATCTTCGTCGAGGTGATGCTGGAGCGCACGACCGGCGAGGTGTTCGAGGACTTCGCCGCCGCTGTCCGCCGAGCGCCCGAGATCCTGGAGTGTCACATGGTCGCCGGCGGCTTCGACTATCTGATCAAGGCCCGGGTGCGCGACATGGAGGCCTATCGCGGCTTTCTGGGCGACATCCTGGTCAAGATGCCCGGCGTGCGCGAGACTCGGACCTATGCCGTGCTGGAAGAGGTCAAGAGCACGGTGCAACTTCCGCTTTGAGCATGACAGGCCGCCCGGCCTGGATCCAAGCGCGGCTAAACCGCGACCTGCGCCCGCACCGTACTGGCGATGAACCCGCCGCCTAGCACGCGATCGGGATCGGCGGGGTCGTAGAGCACGCAGGCCTGACCCGGGGCGACGCCTTCTTCGTGAGTGTCGAACACCACGCGCAGGTCGCCATCGACCATCGCAAGACGCCCCGGCACCGGTTCGCGGGTTGAACGCACGCGGGCCAGGACGGGTTGGCCAGCTTCCGCTGCAGCTTCGAGGCTGTCCTGGCCGCCTAGCCAGTTGCCTTCCTTGAGCACCAGGGAGGCTGTCAGCAGCGCCTCGCGCGGGCCGACGATCACCTGGCGCTGGTCGGCGTCGATGCGGACCACGAACAGGGGATCGCCGACGGCGATGTTCAAGCCCCTGCGCTGGCCGATAGTGTAGCGGGTGACGCCCTCGTGCTGACCCAGCACGCGGCCATCCATGTGAACGATGTCGCCCGGGATCGCGCCATGCGGGCGGATGCGGTCGATCACCGTGGTGTACTTGCCCTCGGGCACGAAGCAGATGTCCTGGCTGTCGGGCTTGTCGGCGATGGCCAGGCCAAGCTCTGCGGCGACCCGGCGCACCTCGCTCTTGGGCATGTCGCCCAGCGGAAAGCGCAGGAAGTCCAGCTGATCGCGCGTGGTGGCGAACAGGAAATAGCTCTGGTCTTTCGATGGATCGCCGGCCCTGCGCAGCTGCGGCCGGTTTCCGGACAGGCTACGCTGGACATAGTGGCCGGTGGCCATGGCCTCGGCGCCCAGGTCGCGGGCCACGTCCAGCAGGTCGCGGAACTTGACCGTCTGGTTGCAGCGCACGCAAGGGATCGGTGTCTCGCCGCGCAGATAGGCGTCAGCGAACTCCTCGATCACCTGTTCCTTGAAGCGGCTTTCGTAGTCCAGGACATAGTGTGGGATGCCAATGCGCTCGGCGGCCATCCGGGCATCCATGATATCCTGACCCGCGCAGCAGGCGCCCTTCTTGGCGATAGCCGCGCCATGGTCATAGAGCTGCAGGGTGACGCCGACCACGTCGTAGCCGGCCCGGGCCAGCAGGGCCGCCGTGACCGTGGAATCCACGCCGCCCGACATCGCCACAACGACGCGCGCGCCCGCTGCAAGCCCCACGGCGTCGCGAGCCATCTCGACTGCGCGGTCGGCCAGAGCCCCGGGGAGGGCATGATCGAGAATGTCGGCGTCCATGGCGGGCATATAGCGCTTCAGGGCCGGCTTTGCGAGGTTTGCCCTATTTCAGAACGTTCAGCAGCGACGAGCTCTGCAGGCTGGCGAACACCTGGGCCGCAGCCTGGACCGCCAGCTGGGCGGCTTCGAGCCGGGTCACGGCCTCGGCCATGTCGACATCGACGATGCCGCCGACCATGCCGGTCAGGGTGTCGGCCTGGTCCTTGAGCTCGACGCCGGCGTTCTCAAAACGCTTCTGGACCAGGCCGTTCTTGCCCTGGGTGTTGAGCGCATCGGTATGGGCGTCCTTGAAGGTCGCCACCATGCCCTTGAGGAAGTCGTGCTGGGTGCTGGTCAGGGGGCTGCCAAACGGACCATTGGCCTCGACATAGGCCTGGACCTGCTTGAAGGCGTCGAAGGCCTTGGTGGCCAGGCCGTCACCCAGGACGCCGGTTTGCACCGTGGTCTGCTGGTCGATGCGGTTGGTGGCGATATAGGTGTCGTTCTTGAAGAGGTCGGCCGTCGTCCCCGCGGCGGTCAGGTCGGCCAGGGTGTTGGCGGTGGTCGGGGCGGTGTCGGTCAAGGCGCCGGCAAACACGTAACGGCCATTGGATTTGGTGTTCACGCCCTGGGCGACGCTGCCGAAGGCCGCTTCCAGCTGTTGCATCAGTGTCGCGCCGCCGGCCGCCATGGCGTTCTCGATCGCCGCCCGGCCGCTCTGAATGCCACCGGCGACCTGCCCGATGCCGGTGTCCTGCATGTCCAGCCGGTTGGCGACCAGCTTGGTCTGGTCGATCAGGCCCTCGATCTTCGCCTGCGTGCTGCGCATGGCGGTCAGCACCTCGGCGTTCTTGGAGTAGCCCTTCAGGTCGTTGGCGACCTTCTGGCTGGCGACCTGTTCGCCCAGCACGTTCTGTCGCTGCTGGGCGCGCATCAGGTTGCTGGTCATGATGCTATAGTTGGAGCCGGTTGAGACGCGGGTCATCGGTCAGCCTCAGAGGATGTTTGTCAGGACATCGTACATGTCCTTGGTCGCCTGGATCAGGCGGGCGGAGGCGTTGAACGCCTGCTGATAGGTGGTCAGGTTGATCAGTTCCTCGTCGAGATTGACCCCCTCCTGCCCCTGGCGCTGGGTGTCGACCTCGATGGCCACCGCTTCGGCGGCGTCCTTGCGGCTTTCTGCGGCAGCGGCCTTGCGGGCGATCGAGCCGCTGAAATCGGCGGCGTAGCGCAGCAGGCTGGTCTTGGTGGCCGAGGCGCCGCCAACGGCGGCGAAATCCGCCATGGTGTCGCCGGCCTTGGCCAGGGCCAGGGCGCCGCGTCCGTCGCCAACGGCCAAGGCGATCACCCCGGCGCCCGCCGAGAGGTTCAGCTTGGCGAAGGGCAGGCGGGTGGGGTCCTGATCCATGGCCGGATTGACGACGAAACGTTCACCGCGGGTACTGCGTTCGGCGGGCCCCACGCCGAACAGCTGGGTGATCGACGGTCCGCCCATGCCGCGCTCGGTGTCGTCCGCGGCTACCGAAAGGCTGACCGTCGAGCCGGAATAGGACGAGAAGTTCATCGCGCCCTTGGCGTCCAGGGCGAAGGTTCCATAGAGCCCCACGCCGCCGTTGCGGGCGTTCAGCGAGTCCATCAGGTCCTGCATCGTGGCGCCGGCGGGCACCGAGACGTTGACGTCCCGGATGCGACCGCCGTCGGTGTCGGTCAGGCGCAGGGTGATCACGTCGCCAGCCGTGAAGCCGTGCGGATCGCTGGCGGTCAGGCCCGTCTCGTAAGGCGAGAAGCTCTTGGTCTGGACGATGTCGTTAAGGCCGAAGAAGTGGCTGAAACCCTTGCCGATCTTGTTGGATGGCGTGGTCGGGTCGTCGGCGACCACCACCCCGTTGCCGGCGCTGGCGCTGGCGCTGAGGCTCAGGGCGCCGTTGCCGAACGAGGCCGTGCCCTGGCCTGCCAGGGCGGTGTTCAATTGGGCGATAAAGTCGGTGTTGGTGAAGCTGGGGCCTGCCGCGCCATTTACGGTCATCGTGCCCAGGTCGAAATCGATCTCGACCTGTCGCTGGATGACGCCGCTGGAGTCGGTGATGGCGATCGTGGTCTTGCCGCTGAAGTGGTCGAGCGCTGTGGCTTCGTCCAGGCCGGTATTGCGACCGGTCAGCGAGGAGGGGGCCGGTACAGACGAGGCGGCGTTGGAGGCGCGATTGAGCTCTTCCGACGCGCGGGTCACGAACTCGCCCAGCTGGTCGGACAGATTGGGCAGTTCGGTATTGCGCAGGTCCAGCAGGCCCTTGAGCTCGCCGCTGGAGATGTTGAGCGCGACCGGGATGTCGCCGCCATTGGCCTGGACGACCTGCAGGAAACCGGTCGCCGTGCTCGACTTTTGATACGAGATCACCGCCGCGCCGTCGCCGGCCAGGCTGAGACCCTCGGTCGAGCGTACGATGACGCCGCCGTTGGCGCGCTGGCTGACCTGGATGTTCATCAGGCTCGAAAGCTCGTCGATCAGGCCGCTCTGGACATTCTCCGAGCCCGTGCCGTCGGCGCCGGCCACCTTGGCCCGGGTGATATCGGTATTGAGCGTATTGATCTGCTGCAGCAGGTCGTTGACCCGCTCGATGTCGGAGACGATCCGGTTGTCGGCGTCCTTGCCCAGGCTGGAGAGGGTTGCGGTGATCCGGCTCGACTCGCCCAGGAAATCGTCGACCCGCGTCAGGGCTTGGGTGCGCAGCAGGCTCGAGGACGGGTCATCCGAGGCCTTGGAGAATGCCGAGAAGATGTCGTCCAGCTTGCCGAAATAGCTGTTGTCGCCGCTGGGGTCGCCAAACAGGTTCTGGGCGGTGTTCAGGGATTCGGACAGGGCCGAGGCGCGGCCGGCGTCGGATACCGCGTTCAGGCTCGCGGACTGCAGGAAGCGGTCGGTCGCGCGCTTGATGGCGTCTATGCTGACGCCGACGCCGACGCCGTTCGAGATCAGGTTCGACTGGCTGATCGTCTTGCGGACATAGCCCGGGGTATTGACGTTGGCGATATTGTCCGAGACGACGCGCAGGCCCGTCTGGGCCGCCATCATCCCCGAACTCGCCGTGTTCATGATGGAATTCAGAGTCATGCGAACGCTCCCGACTGCCCGGCAATCCGCGAACCACGCGACGCGCCCTTGCCCGGCGAAAAGTGCCGAGCGGGGGAGGGACCAATGCCCTCGATATGTGCCAAGCCACTGAAATTCATGGCATTTTGTTCCAAGTGCCGGGTATTCGACAAGTTGTGATGCGCAAGGAGGGCGCCAAGTGGGGGCGCGACTGGGCGACGCGGCAAGCCACGCCCCTCACAACCCCATTCGACTCGGCAAAAAGCGCCGCTGACCGACGATCTGGAGTTATAAACAAGGAATTAAAGTCAGGAAAAACAACACGATAGATTGTGTTGGCGGGTTGGCCCGACGGTTGCTCAGGGAGGTTCAGACAAAGGCGTGTTCGTCATGAACCGCTGCACGCAACGGACCGAGCCCACGAATGACCGTGATCGCCGCCACCGCCGCCACACCTTCCTTCAGCCCCTCATCGGGCGCTGGCGGTTTGGGCGTGGATCAAGGCTTTGATGCGCTCCTCGCAGTTGTGACGAAAAGTGACGAGCCGGCGCCGCCCAGGCACGCTCCGACCCAGGGGGCGAGCAAGACCGCTGACAGGGCTGACCTCGCCGACCAGGCCGCAAGGACCGAGACCGCGTCCGCCAAGGCAGAAGAGGCTGACGCCGCCTCAGCCCAGGCACTGGCTAGCGACGCCGCTGAGGACGCCGCTGAGGACGCGGCAGCGGAAGACGTCGCAGAGGCCGCCGCCCAGGCCGAAGCGGCCGCGCTGGCCGCGGCGACTCTCGTCGCGGCGATGATGCCGCAGACGGAAGAGACGTTTGCCCCGACCACCCTTCCGGATGTTGACGCCACGGCGTCCCTCGTTTCCACACCGGCGCCGATCCCTTCCGATCTGGTCGCTTCTCAAGCGCTCTCAGCAGCCGTTCCAGCCTCGAGCGACGCCGCTGTAGACGCCGCGAGCGCCGCCCTTGATGCGGCTTCGCTGATGGCACCCACGCTCGCCGAAGCGGCGATCACGGGCCAAGGCGTCGTCACGCCGCCGGTCGCCGATGCGAGGAGCGCCGCTTCGGCGCCTGCCGCGACGGCCGTAATCGATATTCCCGAGAGCGCCCTGCTGGAAGCGCCGATCGCGGCGGAAGACGCCGGCGTCGATATCGCCACCCTGGCTGCGCAGGCCGCTCAGACACCGACCGTCGCCGCCAAGCCCGCGTCCCAAACCGCTCCGGCCGTCGCCGCGCCTACGGTCGACATGACGACCTCTGCCGAGCCTGTTGTTATCGTCGCCGAGGTCGAAGCGTCGCCGGTCCCCGTTGCGCCTGTCGTCGAAGCCGCCCCGCCGGCCGCCGAGACCGTCAAGGTCGTTGCCCAGGCCGTAGCCGAGACCGCCGTAAAGGTCGCGACGGCCACGATCGCATCAACCGAGGCCGAACCGGCCACGTCAACCGAAGCTGAAACCGTCAAGATCGCCGGTGTCGAGACCGCTTCTCTCGCCGACCAGGCTGGCGCCGATCAGGGGGGGGGCGGCCAGCAAGGCGGGCAGGGCCAGGCCAGCGCAGAGGCGCTGAGCGCCGCCGCCACCGACGTTGCGGCGACCCCGGATGCCCCCACGATCTCGCAGACCACAGCCGCAACCATCGCCGCCGGCCCTGAGGTCGCTCCGGCTCTGCGGGCCGAGACGCGCGGTTCGCCGGAGACGGTGGCTCAACTCTCGGCCGAGATCCTCAAGAAGCTCGACGCCCAGACTACGCGCTTTGACGTGGCCCTGACGCCGGAAGGTCTGGGCAAGGTCGATGTTCGCATCGAGATCGGCCGTCACGGCGCACTGACCGCTTCGATGGCCTTCGACACCGCCCAGGCGGCCGCCGAACTGAGAGGCAAGTCGGCCGAGCTGCGCCAGGCCCTGTCGCAGGCCGGCTTCACGATCGCCGACGACGCCCTGCGCTTCGATGTGTCCAGCCAGGGCGGCCAGAACGGCCAGAACGCCTTCTTCAATTTCAACGGCGGCGAAGACGGCCGCCGGGCCTGGTCGGGCAAGGCCTTCCAGTCCGCCCAAAACGACGACGCTCCCATCCTTTCCACTTCAGATCTGCTGCCCGGGCTTCGAATGGCCCCCGACAGCGGTCTGGACATCAGAATTTAGAGAGAGACCGCGCCATGGCTACCGCCGCAGTTTCGGGCTCAAACGCCACGCTCGACAAGATCAATAACTCCCGCAACACCCTGGCCAGCAGCAAGGAGACTTTCCTCAAGCTGCTGACCACCCAGATGAAGAACCAGGACCCGTTGTCGCCAATGGATTCAAATGCCTTCACGGGCCAGATCGTCCAGATGACGGGCGTCGAGCAGCAGCTGGTCACCAATGACCTGCTGGCGGCCCTGGTGGGCATGAACGACGGCGGCATGACCCAGGCCGTCGCCATGATGGACAAGCTGGCCACTGTCGAAACCGACAAGGCCTTGCTCAAGGACGGCAAGGCCACCTGGTCCTACGAACAGAGCCGTGCGGCCAGCAGCGTGAAGGTCGAGGTCATCGACAAGTATGGCAAGACCATCAGGACCATCCTGCCTGAGGATATGTCCAAGGGTGACCACGCTCTTGAATGGGACGGCAAGAGCGATGACGGCACGGCCCAGCCCGCAGGCGGCGCCTACACCCTGAGGATCACCGCCAAGGACGGCGAAGGCAGCACGATCCCCGCGACGTCGAAAGGTCGTATCGAGGGCATCGTGACGGCCATCACCAATGAGAGCGGTCAGAACATGGTCACCATCGGCGGCACGAAATACCCGGTCGACTCCGTGATCGGCGTTCAGAACCCGCCGGCGCCGACTTCGGCGCCCACAACGACCGCCACCACCAACACCACCACACAGACGGCGGCTGCGGCCTAACCGTCACCACCCGATGAACCGGGCGTCAGAATGACGCCGACGCGGCTCTCCCCGGAAATGGTTTCCGCCGAGCCCAAACGCAAACCGCGCTGAACCCCAGTCATTTGATATTCAACGCAGGAATTTCGTCATGAGCATCAACAGCGCCATGCTTTCGGGCGTCTCGGGCCTCATCGCCAACTCGTCCGCCTTGGCTGCGATCTCGGACAACATCGCCAACGTCAACACGGTTGGCTACAAGCGCTCGACCGCCAACTTCTCGACCCTGGTCACCTCGCAGAGCAAGAACGCGACCTATAGCGCTGGCGGCGTCAAGGCGCTGACCCACCAGTTCATCACGCAACAGGGCCTGACCCAGTCCTCGACATCCAATCTCGACCTGTCGATCTCCGGCTCGGGGTTCTTCGTCGGCACTGAAAAGCCAGAAGGTCTGACTGCCACTGACACCCGCTCGTTCACCCGCGCAGGCTCGTTCCAGCTGGACAATCTGGGTTACTTGAAGAACGACGCCGGCCTCTACCTGCAGGGCTGGCTGGCCGATCCGGTGACCGGCGATATCACGCCCGACCCGTCGGACCTGACCCAGCTGGACTCGATCAATGTCGGCACCGTCGGCGGTACGGCTGAAAAGACCACCCGCGCGGCCGTCAACGCCAACCTGCGCTCGGAACAGCCGATTTCACCCCAATCGAAGGTCGTTCTGACCAAGAACGCCATCGCCGACAGCACCCCGTCGAATGCCAACTACACCGTCGCCTACGCCGCGACCGGCACCGATGGCACCTATGACGTCGAAATCCGCAAGGCTGGCGTCCTCGTCGCCTCCGGCCAGAACGTCTATGACACCACCACCGGCGCCTTCATCAGCAGCACCCTGCCGGGCACCATGCCAGCCGTGGAAACCAGCGGCACGGGCGCGGCGACGCCGACTGTGACGCTGACGGCGTTCGGCATGAACACAGATGCTGAAGTCATTGCCGGCAACATCTACGACGCCGGCAACAACTCCATGTCCGACTACGCTCTAGACCCACTCAAGGGCGTCAAGCCGGACTTCGAAATCCAGGTTCCGGTTTCGGACTCCAAGGGCGGCCAGCGCACGGTCACCCTTTCGCTGCTGAAGGGCAACGGCCCCAACGAATGGTTCGCCGAAATCCGCGCCAAGCCGGGCGACCTGGACAACTATGCCAACGGTCAGATTAGTTCGGGCAAATTGACATTCACCACCGATGGCAAGCTTTCCAGCGTCGGCAACCTGTTTGGCGGAACCACGCCGACCTCGATCTCGATCGGTGCATCGGATCCAAGCTACGTGTTCGTGGCCCCGCCGCTGCCCGCATCGCAGATTGAGCCCCCGCGCTGGGCCGACGCCCTGGGCATCGACGCCCAGAGCATCCAGATCGACCTGGCCAACGCCGCCGGCGGTCTGACCCAGTTCAACAGCCAGTCGGTCGTCCAGTCGGTCAACACCAACGGCACCGCCTTCGGCAACCTGACCAATATCGAAGTCGACGACGAAGGCTATGTTTCGGCGATCTTCGACAACGGCGTCACCCGCAGGATTGCCCAAGTCGCCGTTGCGACCTTCTCGAACGCCAACGGCCTGAAGGGCGTGAATGGCAACGCCTACCGCGTGACCAACGAGAGCGGCACCTACAGCCTGAAGACCCCAGGACAGGGCGGTGCTGGTGTCATCGCGCCTTCCACACTGGAAGCCTCGACTGTCGATCTGTCCACTGAGTTCACCGGGCTGATCACGACACAGAGAGCCTACTCCGCTTCATCAAAAATCATCACGACGGCTGACCAGATGCTTGAGGAGCTCTTGAGCATTAAGCGATAGTTATAGGTATTAACTCGATTTAATAGCTGTGTTCCACATCGGCACACTAAAGACTTCAGGGGGAAGCGGGTGTTTAGGCCTTTCTTTACTATTGGAATTAAGCCGCTGTTATTGGCTGGCGCCTATAGTGACCTCCAACAGTGATGGTTGTGGGAAAGGCGTAAAGCCATGTTGCAGCAGCAGCGCACGAACAGCCGGGGTGAGAAGTACGTTATCGGTCCGACCGGTGCGCCTCTAACTCTCTCCGACTTGCCGCCTCCGGAAACCCAGCGTTGGGTGATCCGGCGGAAAGCCGAGGTAGTCGCCGCCGTTCGCGGCGGTCTGCTCTCGCTCGACGAAGCGTGCGATCGATACAAGTTGACCAATGAGGAATTCCTCAATTGGCAGCAATCGATCGACAAGCATGGTCTGGCGGGTCTTAGGACCACCCGGCTCCAGCAGTACCGCTAAGGGCGGGCTTGAAAGATATGGGTTTTCCAGCCGTTGGTGGTTGGAGGCCTGTTCTGGAACGTTCAGCGGCCGCGCCCTTCCCGGGGCGCGGCCGCGACGTTTTGGCGCTTCAGGACCGGCTCGGGTCCGCCAAATATAAACGCCTCGTTTACCTTGAACTGGGTAAATCCTGCCTAGCGACGGAAGCCTGCAGGCAACCGCCGCCATTGTCCCCCGTCGGGGTGGCTTTCTGGGGGATTGGCCTGAGTGGATAGCTTTCTGAGCGCGATACAGAGGTTCGGCGTTGGCCGGCTCGCCGCTCTGATCGGCGTGGGCGCCGGCGTCGTGGCCATTCTGGTCGCCCTGATCATGTTCATGGGTAAGGAGCCTACCGAGCTCCTGTATTCCAACCTCGACCTGAAGGAAGCCTCGGAAGTCACCCAGGCTCTGGATCAGGCCGGTGTGAAGTACGAGACCAAGGGCGATGGCTCGACCATCATGGTGGCGCGCGACAAGGTCGCCTCGGCCCGCCTGCTGGTCGCCGGCAAGGGTCTGGTGACGTCCGGCTCGGTCGGCTACGAAATTTTCGACAGCAGCAACGCTTTGGGCCAGACCGACTTTGTCCAGCAGCTGAACCGTCAGCGCGCCCTGCAGGGCGAGCTTGAGCGCACCATCAAGGAGTGGCAGGGCGTCAATTCGGTCCGGGTCCACCTGGTTCTGCCCAAGCGCCAGATCTTTGAAGAAGACGCCGAGCAACCCTCGGCCGCCGTCACCATCAGCACGGGTGGCCGCGAGCCGTCGGCCGAGATGGTCCGCGCCGTCCAGAACCTGGTCGGCGGCTCGGTCGCCGGTATGAAGCCGGAAAAGGTCAATGTCATCGACCAGCACGGCAAGACCCTGTCGGCCGCCAGCGACGAAAGCCTGGCCGGTCAGCTGGCCCAGGATCGCAAGTCCGAGGCCGAGGCCCGCATCGCCAAGACCGTCAAGGACATGATTGAAGGCGTGCTGGGCCCCGGCAAGGTGCGCGTCAATGTCACCGCTGAGCTCGATCTGAACCGCATTACCGTCCAGGAAGAGAAGTTCGATCCCGAGGGCCAGGTGATCCGTTCGGAAAGCACCAACGAAGCCAACAGCAGCGAAACCAAGAACGACGACAATAGCGGCGTTACGGCGGCCCAGAACATCCCGGGCGGCGGCGGCGCCAACGGCTTCCAGCAGCTGGGCTCGCGCACGGGCAATAACGAGAGCGTCACCAACTACGAGATCTCCAAATCGGTTCGCACTGAAGTGACCGAGCCCGGCACGATCAAGAAGCTGGCGGTTGCTGTTGCGATCGATGGCGTCACCGCCCCGGCCGGCAAGGACGGCAAGCCCGGCGCCTATACGCCCCGCACAGAGGAAGAGCGCGCCCAGCTGGAAGATCTGGTCAAGACCGCCATCGGCTTCGACGCCGCGCGAGGCGACCAGGTCAAGGTGACCAATATCCGCTTCCCGCAGCCTGAGGATCAGGCGCTGGGCAAGGACGGGCTGCTGGCGGCCTTTGGCAAGAACGATATCATGCGCATCGCTGAACTGGCCGTGCTGGGCATCGTGGCCATCTTGATCCTGCTTTTCGCGGTCCGTCCGTTCGTGAAGAACATGATGACTCCCTCACCGCAGCAGGTGACGCTGGGCGCGCCACAGGTCACCCGCATGGTCACCCTGTCGGACGGCTCGACCCAGGAAGTTGTGATGAGCCAGTCCGGCGAGCCGATGGCCATCGCCGGACCCGGATCTGGACCCGGCGCAGACATCGACCACCGCATCGACATCGCCAAGATCGAGGGTCAGGTGAAGGCCTCCTCGATCAAGCGGGTCTCCGAGTTCGTCGACAAGCATCCCGATGAGTCGGTCGCCATCCTCCGCACCTGGCTGCATGAGTCGACCTGATGGCCATGAAAGCGTCCGTCAACGATGTGAGCAAACTGGCCGGGCCGGAAAAGGCCGCGATCGTTTTGCTGTCGCTTGGCGAAGATCACACCCGCATCTGGGAAGCCCTGGATGACGAGGAGATCAAGGAAGTCTCTCAGGCCATGGCCGGCCTGGGCACCGTGTCCGCCAGCGTGGTGGAAGAGCTGCTGGTCGAGTTCGTCTCGGGCATGAGCTCGACGGGCGCGATCATGGGCTCCTACGAGCAGACCCAGCGCCTGCTGAACTCGTTCATGCCGCCTGAAAAGGTGGACGCCCTGATGGAAGAGATCCGCGGTCCTGCGGGTCGCACCATGTGGGACAAGCTGGGCAATGTGAACGAGGCGGTTCTCGCCAACTATCTGAAGAACGAATACCCCCAGACCGTCGCCGTGGTGCTGTCCAAGGTGAAGTCCGACCACGCCGCTCGCGTGCTGTCATCCTTGCCGGAAGACTTCGCCCTGGAATGCGTCACCCGCATGCTGCGAATGGAGCCGGTGCAGCGCGAGATCCTCGACAAGATCGAGCAGACACTGCGCACCGAGTTCATGTCCAACCTGGCGCGTACCTCCAAGCGCGACAGCCACGAGATGATGGCCGAGATCTTCAACAACTTTGACCGCCAGACCGAGGCCCGTTTCATCGCGGCCCTGGAAGAGCGCAACCGTGAGGCCGCCGAGCGCATCCGCGCCCTGATGTTCGTGTTCGAAGACCTGTCCAAGCTGGATCCGGGCGGCGTCCAGACCCTGCTGCGCGCCACCAGCAAGGAACAGCTGGCCTTGGCCCTGAAGGGCGCCTCGGACAAGCTGCGCGAGATGTTCTTCTCCAACATGTCGGAACGCGCGTCGAAGATCATGCGCGAGGACATGGAGAGCATGGGCCCGGTGCGTCTGAAGGACGTCGATCAGGCCCAGGTCGCGATGGTCCAGGTCGCCAAGGACCTGGCCGCCAAGGGCGAGATCATGCTGGCCGGTTCGGGCAGCGACGACGAGCTGATCTACTAGGGGAGATGGCAGCATGAACGACATCCCCCACAAGCGTTTCGCCTTCGACACCGTGTTCGATGATCGCGGCGGCATGCGCGAGCCTCCGGCCCGGCCCAAGCGCAGCTTCACGCCTGAGGACGTCGAGGCCGCCAAGGCCGAGGCCTTTGCGCAGGGCGAACGCTCGGCTGTGGCGCGTGCCGAGCAGCACGCCGCCAACGCCCTGAACGAGATCGCCGGCGCTGTGCGCGACGCGTTTTCGACCCTCGCCGCCGTGGCCCACGAGCATCGCTCGGGCTCGGCTTTGCTGGCCCTGGCGGTGGGTCGCAAGATCGCCGACGCCGCCCTGCAGCGCTTTCCCGAAGCGCCGGCCAGCGCGGCCTTGGTGGCCCTGGCCCGCGAGGTTGAGGCCCAGCCCCGCATCATCGTTCGGGTGTCGGCGGATCTGGTCGATCGCACTCAGGCAGCGCTCGACGAGACCGCTCATGCGATCGGCTTTCCGGGCCAGATCGCGGCCCGCGCCGACAGCAACATGCCTCCCGCCGCCTTCACCTTCGACTGGGGTGACGGCCGGGCGTCCTTTGATCCCGACGAGGCGACGCAACGCGTCGCCGACGCCCTCGAAGCGGCCATCGCCGCCGAGGGACTTCACGCTGAACCCCTGCTTCCCGCTAGCGAAAGCTGACTGCCATGGCCGAAGACAATCTCACGCTCGACGAGTTCGGGGGCCAGATGCTGGCTTCGGAGATGCCCGTCGAAATGAGCGACAAGATCGCTTCCGACCTGGCGCCGGTGTTCGATGTTCCCGTCAATATCTCGGCGGTTCTCGGGCGCGCCCATATGTCTGTCGCCCAGCTGCTGCAGCTGACCCAGGGCAGCATCCTGGAGCTGGACCGCAAGGTCGGCGAGGCGATCGACATCTATGTGAACAACCGGCTGGTGGCCCGGGGCGAGGTGGTCGTCGTCGACGAACGCCTGGGCGTGACCATGACGGAAATCATCAAGGACGGCGACGCGGCGGGCTGAGCCTGAAGCGTCAAGGAGGACAAGATCATGCGGCTTCTCGTCGTTGGTAAACTGAACGGACAGCTCTCCGTCGCCGTGAAAATGGCGATGAACACGGGCGCCAAGGTCTCGCATGTCGAGACGATCGAGCAGGCGACCCACGCCCTGCGTGCAGGCCAGGGGGCCGACCTGCTGATGGTCGACTACTCGCTGGATATCGCGGGCCTGATCGCGGCCAACGAATCCGAGCGGATCCGGGTGCCGGTCGTGGCCTGCGGGGTCGACGCCGATCCGATGCGCGCCGCCGCCGCGATCAAGGCCGGGGCCAAGGAATTCATTCCCCTGCCGCCGGACGCCGAATTGATCGCCGCCGTCCTGGCCGCCGTCACCGATGACGAGCGCCCGATGATCGTCCGCGATCCGTCGATGGAGAACGTCATCCGCCTGGCCGACCAGGTCGCGCCGTCCGACGCCTCGATCCTGATCACCGGCGAAAGCGGCTCGGGCAAGGAGGTGATGGCCCGTTACCTCCACAGCAAGTCGCGCCGCGCCAAGGCGCCGTTCATCAGCGTCAACTGCGCCGCCATCCCCGAGAACCTGCTGGAAAGCGAGCTGTTCGGCCACGAGAAGGGCGCCTTTACCGGCGCCATGGCCCGCCGCATCGGCAAGTTCGAGGAAGCCAACGGCGGCACCCTGCTGCTGGACGAAATCAGCGAGATGGACACCCGTCTGCAGGCCAAGCTGCTGCGCGCCATCCAGGAGCGCGAGATCGACCGTGTCGGCGGTTCAAAGCCGGTCAAGGTCGATATCCGCATCCTCGCCACCTCCAACCGCGACCTGACCGCTGCGGTGAAGGACGGCACGTTCCGCGAGGACCTGCTTTACCGCCTCAACGTCGTGAACCTGCGCCTGCCGCCGCTGCGCGAGCGCCCCGCCGACGTGATGAGCCTGTGCGAGTTCTTCATCAAAAAGTACTCGGCCGCCAACGGCGTTGCTGAAAAGCCGATCTCGGCCGAGGCCAAGCGCCGTCTGATCGGCCACCGCTGGCCGGGCAACGTGCGCGAGCTGGAAAACGCCATGCACCGCGCGGTGCTGTTGTCGCCTGGCTCGGAGATTGAAGAGTTCGCCATCCGCCTGCCGGACGGTCAACCCATGGCCCCCAACCCAGAGGCCGCCGTCGCGCGCGGCGCTCAGATGGCTGCCGACGCCATCTCGCGCGCCTTCGTGGGCTCCACGGTGGCCGAGGTCGAGCAGCATCTGATCATCGACACCCTGGAGCACTGCCTGGGCAACCGCACCCACGCCGCCAATATCCTGGGCATCTCGATCCGGACCCTGCGCAACAAGCTCAAGGAATATGGCGACGCCGGCATTTCGGTGCCGCCGCCGCAGGGCGGGATGACCCACGCGGCGTAATTCACCACTCGCCCCCTCCGCGCTTCATCTTTCGCCCATGGGGGCGGGGACGGCTGCGAAGCAGCCCGGAGGGGCAAGTCGCTTCACGGCGATCGCTCAATGACCTGGCGACCCCGCGCAAATCGCTTCAAGCGCTTGGGCTGCCCTATAGGAACGATGCACTGAATGGCCGACGCCGCCCTGCCCAAGACCGCATCCGCCATGCCCAGCGCCAGTTCGCTGTGGGCGGGGATCCTGCGCGGCGAAATGGGCCTGGCGGTCGGCGTCGTTGGCATCATCGTCCTGCTGATTCTGCCGGTCCCGCCGATGTTGCTGGACCTGCTGCTGGCGGTCTCGCTGACCGGTTCGGTCCTGATCCTGATGACGGCGGTTCTGATCAAGAAGCCGCTGGAATTCACCTCGTTTCCGACCGTCCTGCTGGTGGCGACCCTCTATCGCCTTGGTCTGAACATCGCCTCCACGCGCTTGATCCTGGGCCATGGCCACGAAGGCGCACACGGCGCCGGCGCGGTCATTGAGGCGTTCGGTAACCTGATGATGCAGGGCAACTTCGTCATCGGGGTGATCGTCTTCATCATCCTGGTGGTGGTGAACTTCATGGTCGTCACCAAGGGTTCGGGCCGGATCGCCGAAGTCGCGGCCCGCTTCACCCTGGACGCCATGCCCGGCAAGCAGATGGCCATCGACGCCGACCTTTCGACCGGCCTGATCGACCAGGAGACCGCCAAGCAGCGCCGCAAGGACCTGGAGCAGGAATCGACCTTCTTCGGCGCCATGGACGGCGCGTCGAAGTTCGTGAAGGGCGACGCTGTCGCCGGCCTGATCATCACCGCCATCAATATCATCGGCGGCATCCTGATCGGGGTTATCCAGCACAAGATCCCGATCGGCGAGGCCTCGGCCACCTATACGCTGATGACCATCGGCGATGGTCTGGTCAGCCAGATTCCGGCCCTGATCATTTCGATCGCGGCAGGCATGGTCGTCTCCAAGGCCGGCGTCGAGGGCTCGGCCAACGCCGCCCTGACCAAGCAGCTGTCGATGAACCCCGTGGCGCTGGGCATGGTCTCCGCGTCGTCGGGCGTCATGGCCCTGATCCCCGGCATGCCGATCATTCCCTTCGCGGCGCTGTCGCTGGGCGCGGGCTTCCTGGCCTATCGCCGCTCGATGACCGCCAAGCTGCCCCCGCCCATCGACCCGGCCCTGGCCGAGGCGGTCGCGGGTGAGCCGGAGGAGGAGCCGATCAGCGCTTCCCTGGCCATCGACGACGTCAAGATCGAGCTGGGCTATGGCCTGCTGACCCTGATCAACGACCTGGACGGCCGCCGCCTGACCGACCAGATCCGCGCCCTGCGCAAGACCCTGGCTACCGAGTTTGGCTTCGTGATGCCGCCGGTGCGCATCCTCGACAACATGCGCCTGGCCAACCAGGGCTATGCGATCCGCATCAAGGAGATGGAAGCCGGCGCCGGCGAGGTTCGCCTCGGCATGCTGATGGCCATGGACCCGCGCGGCGGCCAGGTCGAACTGCCCGGCGAGCATGTGCGCGAGCCGGCCTTTGGCCTGCCGGCCACCTGGGTCGCCGACGACCTGCGCGAGGAAGCCACCTTCCGCGGCTATACCATCGTCGATCCGGCCACCGTGCTGACCACGCACCTGACCGAGATCCTCAAGGAGAACATGGCCGACCTGCTGTCCTATTCGGAAGTGCAGAAGCTGCTGAAGGACCTGCCGGAAGGCCAGAAGAAGCTGGTCGACGACCTGATCCCAAGCGTGGCCACGGCCACCACCGTGCAGCGCGTGCTGCAGGCTCTGCTCAAGGAGCGGGTCTCGATCCGCGACCTGCCGCAGATCCTGGAAGGCATCGGCGAGGCCGCGCCGCACACCAGCTCGGTCACCCAGCTGGTGGAACAGGTCCGCGCCCGTCTGGCCCGCCAGCTGTGCTGGGCCAATCGCGGCGACGACGGCGCCCTGCCGATCATCACCCTCTCGGCCGAGTGGGAACAGGCCTTCGCCGAATCCCTGGTCGGGCCCGGCGACGACAAGCAGCTGGCCCTGGCGCCGTCGCGTCTGCAGGAGTTCATCCGGGGGGTTCGCGAGGCCTTCGAGCGCGCCGCTCTGCAGGGCGAGGCCGCTGTTCTGCTGACCAGTCCCGGCGTGCGCCCCTATGTCCGTTCGATCATCGAGCGTTTCCGGGGGCAGACCGTGGTGATGAGCCAGAACGAGATCCATCCGCGGGCGCGATTGAAGACCGTCGGCATGGTCTGACGGCGCGCCGGCGACCCGTCCTGACAGCCTGCAGTGTCGGGCGCCGATCGGAACCGCAGCCGTGCGGTGACGTTAGTTTTCCCGGGCAGGGGCAGACCGACACCGACGGAGCTTTCACATGCACAGCCGAAAAATCGCTTTCTTCGCCGCCGCCGCGACCCTGACTTTCGCCGGCGCGGCCTCCGCTCAAAGCACCATGGCCACGCCGACGCCGGGTCAACAGAAGCCGCAAGCGGCTTCGCCGGCGGCGGCTCCGGCCCTGCCCGCCACCACGCCGACTCCGCCCGCTTTGCAAACGCCGGCCGACATGAGCAGCACGACAACCACCACGACGACCGCCACCTCGCCGGCGCAGCCCAGCGCCGACACCAGCGCCGCGCCCGCCTCAGCAACGGTCACCAGCGACTTCAAGGTCGGGACCGAGGTCAAGGACCCGGCCGGCGTGTCGGTCGGCACGATTTCAGGCGCCAGCGCCGCTGCCGATGGCTCGGTCAATGTGGTGATCACCAACGGGGGCGTGAAGTTTGCCCTGCCCAGCGCCAGTCTGTCTTCCAACGCGGGCGCCCTGACGACCACGGCGACCAAGGCCCAGATCGACGCGACTCTGGCCGGCGCCAAGCCCCAGTAAAGGCTTCTTCCTTCTGAAGCTCTGGCCCGCTCGGCATTGCCGAGCGGGCTTCGCGCTGCTAGCGATGCGCCAAGACGGCGGTTTTGTCGCCGATTTCGGGTCTGTTCGTATGCCTCCGGCCAACAAGACAAAATCCAGCAGCGCCATCTTCTGGGACCTCCTGACCTTCGATCGGCTGGTGACAGGTCCGGTGATCCACCTGATCTATTGGGCCGGCCTTGGCGTGGTGGCCCTGTTCGCCTTTTCTGTCGTCGGCGCCGCCGTGGGCTTGGCGCTCAAGGAGCCCGGCATCGGCTCGCTGCTTCTGGCCTTTCCGGTTTTGATCGCGGGTCTGCTGGTCGCCGGCGCGATGGTGCTGCTCTGGCGCGCCTTCTGCGAGTTTTATGTGGCGATCTTCCGGATCAGCGAAGACCTGCGCGCCCTGCGCCAGACCAGCGACGCCGACCACGCCTTGATTCGGGCCCGTCCTCCGCGTGAGACGTCGTCCTCCGACTGACGGCATGCCTCAGGTTCTGATCATCCATGACGTGGCCGACTATCCGGCCTGGAAGACCGTGTTCGACAACGCCGCCGACATCCGGCGCGAGGCCGGGGAACGCAGCTATCAGGTTCTGAAATACGATAGCGACCCCAATCGGATCGTGCATTTTTCGACCTGGACCTCCCACGACGACGCGCGCCGCTTCTTCGAGTCGCCGCGCCTGGTAGAGATCCGCCGCCTGGCCGGCGTGAAGACTCCCGAGTTCATCTATCTTGACGAACTGGAAGCCGGCGTCCTTTAGCGACCCGCAACCGCCTTGCGGCGCAGGCCCAGCTCATCCAGCTGGGCGTTCTCGAACGCGCTCATCTTCTTGCGCTCCAGAACCTTGGCCGCTTCAGCCACGTGCTCGTACTTCTTCAGCGCCTCGAAGGCGAAGGATAGTGCGTCGCGGGCGCCCTGTTCCTCGATCTGGCACTGCTCGATCTGCAGCATCATGGTGGAGCGCTTGCGCTTGGAGCCCTCGCGATAGCTGGTCATCATCCAGGCCGCTTCGCTGCAGGTTTCCGCCTGCTTGGCTTCGGCTTCAGCTTCCGCGTCCAGCATGGCCACGCGCAGTTCGGCGGCCATGCGGCGCTCGACAATGTCGGCCAGTCGTTTCTGCAGGGTCTCGACCTCGTGGGTCGAGATCCGGATCAGGGATGCGGCCCACTTGGTCATGCGTGGTCACTCTCAAGGATACTGCCCAGGTGTCCGAAGGAATCGTCGAGGCTGGTGGCCTCGTCCTTGTCCTGGCTTAGGAACTCTTCGATCGCCGGATTGAGGCGGATGGCGCGATCGACAACGGGATCGGCCCCGGCGCGATAAGCGCCGATGCGGATCAGTTCTTCCATATTGGCATAGGCGGCCATCACCTGGCGGGCGCCTTTGACGATCATCCGCTCATGGTCGTACTGGCAGCCGGGCATGGTCCGGCTGATCGATTTGAGCACATTGATCGCCGGGAAGCGGCCGCGCTCGGCAATAGCGCGTTCCATGACGATGTGGCCGTCCAGGATACCGCGTGTGGCGTCGGCGATGGGCTCGTTGTGGTCGTCGCCGTCCACCAGCACGGTGAACAGGGCGGTGATCGGCGCTGCCGTACTGCCGTCGGGACGGATCGGGCCAGGCCCGGCGCGCTCCAGAAGCTTGGGCAGTTCGGTGAAGACGGTGGGCGTATAGCCCTTGGTCGTCGGCGGCTCACCGGCAGCCAGGCCGATCTCGCGCTGGGCCATGGCGAAGCGGGTCACCGAGTCCATCAGGCACAGCACTTCCAGATCCTGGTCGCGCAGGTACTCGCTGATCGACAGGGTCATGTAGGCGGCCTGGCGGCGGGTCAGGGCCGGCTCGTCCGAGGTGGCGACCACGACGATGGCGCGCTTGAGGCCTTCCTCGCCGAGGGTCTCCTCGATGAACTCGCGCACCTCCCGGCCCCGTTCGCCGATCAGGCCGACGACCACGGCGTCGCAGGTGGCTTCCTTGGCCAGCATCGACAGCAGCACTGACTTGCCGACGCCCGAGCCGGCGAAGATGCCCAGGCGCTGGCCGCGGCAGGTGGTGGTGAAGACGTTCATCGACCGCACGCCCAGGTCAATGCGCTCGCCGACCCGGCCGCGGGCATGGGCGGGTGGGGGCGCGGCCTTGAGCGGGTAGGGCACCTCGCCCTGCGGCAGTGGGCCAAGCCCGTCGATAGGCTCGCCAAAGGCGTTGATGATGCGGCCCAGCCACGCCTTGGTCGGCCGCACGGTGGCGCCTTCGGGCATGATGCGGATCTCGGCGCCGGGGGCCACGCCCTCGACGGGACCGAAGGGCATCAGCAGGGCGCGGGTTTCGCGGAAGCCGACGACCTCGGCCGGCAGGACGGGCAGGCCCAGCCGGTCAATCTCGACCCGGGCCCCGACCGCCAGACGCGTCAGACCGCCGCGGGCCTCGATCAGGAGGCCATTCACGGCGGCGACGCGACCGGAAATGGTCAGCGGGTCGATACGTTCAATGGCGGCGATCAGGCTACGCAAATCAGCTCTCGGCAGTGAGGCTCCATCCTCGACCGACAGCGTTAACCACCTGTGAAATTAGGGATGCGCTGGGGGCAGGTTGGCGATGAAAAACGCTGCGATCGCTGCGTTGAAGATGTGGTGGAACGCCGCACGGTCAAAGTCGGGGTCGCTGGCGTACGGCACTGGCAGATCTGTCTGGGTGGAAAGTCCCCCGAATGTCACAGGACGTCGGAATGCAGCTCTGCCGGCTGTCTCCAGAAGTCTGGCATCCTGACCCGCGACAGGCCGCCGCGGCGACGTCGGAAAGCCCTCGAAAATCTTAGCGACAGAACGCCGCAATGGCGCCGCAACGGCTAATGGCGCCGCATCCCTGCCTCGGGGTCAGCCCTAGGAGAGATAACCGTGAAGGGGCAGGGTTTTAGCGATTTCGCGGTGCGGGAGAATCCGCTTTGGCGGGCTTGAAAGTCATCCCCGACGAATTTGCGCTGCGACTCAGCGACCGCTTGCACCCGATTCGCAAATCAGATTAACCATTCTGCCAACAGGATCATTCACCATTAACCAGTCTTAAATTAACTCGCCGCACAGTGCAGGCAGGGTTAATCAGGCGGCTTCCGCCAAGACGTCGAATAACGCCACCGAGTGGCGTGGAGGGGCTCATGCGCGTACTGTTGATCGAGGATGACAGCGCAACGGCGCAGACCATCGAGCTGATGCTGAAGTCTGAAGGCTTCAACGTCTATACGACGGATCTCGGCGAAGAAGGCGTCGATCTGGGCAAGATCTATGACTACGATCTTATCCTGCTCGACCTCAATCTGCCTGACATGAGCGGCCTGGATGTTCTGCGCACCCTGCGGGTTGCGAAGGTGAACACGCCGATCATGATCCTGTCGGGCTCGTCGGAAATCGACACGAAGGTGAAGACCTTCTCGGGCGGCGCCGACGACTACATGACCAAGCCCTTCCACAAGGACGAAATGATCGCCCGCATCCATGCGGTGGTCCGTCGTTCCAAGGGTCACGCCCAGTCGGTCATCAAGACCGGCGACATCGTGGTCAATCTCGACGCCAAGACGGTCGAAGTGAACAGCAACCGCGTTCACCTGACCGGCAAGGAATATCAGATGCTGGAGCTGCTCTCCCTGCGCAAGGGCACGACCCTGACCAAGGAGATGTTCCTCAACCACCTGTACGGCGGCATGGACGAGCCGGAACTGAAGATCATCGACGTCTTCATCTGCAAGCTTCGCAAGAAGCTGGCCGCCTCGGCCCAGGGCAAGCACCATATCGAGACGGTCTGGGGCCGCGGCTACGTGCTGCGCGATCCGAACGAGCAAGTCGCCGCCGCCTGATCGGCGCACCGCTTCTTTTCGAACAAGCAAAGCGCTCGCCCCAAAGGCGGGCGTTTTTCTTTTTACAATCACAGGCTTGGACCCTGGTGGGCCGGGCCTTTCAACCTCCTCCGTGACAAAGCGACCGAAGCACAGAATAGTGCTTGCCGCTGGAAAGGCTCACCGCCATGTTCCGGCGCAGCGTTTGCTGGGGGTTATCCAGCCGTGTCATTTTGACCTTGCGCGGCATCGAAACCGACGGGGGACCGATGCAAGAATTTGATCCGCGACGCCCGACCCTTCGCCTGGCGCCCCGGCTGTTCACCGCCGTCGCCGGCCTGGCCGCTCTGGGCCTGGGTTGGAAGCTGACGGCTGCGGACGTCCCGACTCCCGTCAAGGCCGCGCTCGATCCGGCCGCCCTGGTCGCTCTGCAGCATATCGCTTTCGCCAGCGCCGAGGCCCAGCCCGGCTTCGATCGTCCCCAAAGCATCCCCGTCAAGGTGCGTCCCGGCGAGACGCTCGAAAATGCCGTCGAGCGCGCCGGCGTCGCCCCGGAAGAAGCCCGTCAGGTGGTCGCTGCCCTGCATGGCGCGATCGACACCGTCAACATCAAGGCCGGCATGGCCTTCGAAGCCGCCATCGCCCAGCGCCGTAGTGGTCGTGGTGGTGGCGTGGCTGGCCCCGCTCGCCTGATCGGCCTGTCGATGCGCACCAGCCCGTCCTCGACCCTGACCGTTTCGCGCACCTTCGACGGCGCCCTGAAGCTGCGTGAGCTGGAGGAAAAGGTCACCGAGGAGACCAAGGTCGCCTGCGGTGAGATGAACGGCTCGTTCTATGAAAGCGTCGCCAATGTGGGTGGCACCCCCCGGGTGATCAGCGACGCGGCCAAGCTGTTCTCGCACAAGATCGATTTTTCGCGGGACATCCACGAAGGCGACAAGTTCTGCCTGGTGTTCGACCGCAAGGTCACCGAGAGCGGCCGCACCATCGAGGCCGGCGATCTGGAGTATGCCGAGGTCAAGGGCCAGCGCTTCTACGGCTTCGAGCGCGACGGCAAGTCTCAGTTCTTTGACGAGACGGGCAAGAACATCAAAGGCTTCCTGCTGCGGACCCCGGTCGATGGCGCGCGCATCACCTCGACCTTCGGCGCGCGCCGCCACCCGGTCTTGGGCTTCAACCGCGCCCACAAGGGCGTCGACTTCGGCGCCGGCACCGGCACCCCGATCCTGGCGGCCGGCGACGGCGTCGTGGTCGAGGCCCGCCGCTGGAGCGGCTATGGCAACTGGCTGCGCATCCGTCACGCCGGCAAGTGGGACACCGGCTATGCCCACATCTCGCGTTATGCCCCGGGCATCAAGGCCGGTATGCGCGTTCGCCAGGGTCAGGTCGTGGCCTATGTCGGCTCGACCGGCATGTCGACCGGACCCCACCTGCACTACGAAGTCTGGCTGAACGGCCAGCGGGTCAATCCGATCGGGGCCAAGGTGCCGCAGGGCACCATCCTGAGCGGCGGAGAGCTGGCGTCGTTCAAGGCCAAGAAGTCGCGCATCGACCGCATGCTGGCCGACGGCGGGTCAGTCGCCGCCAGTGAGGACACCCCCAAGCTGGCCCTGGCCGAACTGAAGACCGAAGCCGCGCCGAAACTGCGCTAGACACCGTTGCGGCGGTGAGTTGATCCAGGTCATTCGCGCTGCCCGGCCCACAGACCATGCTGACGCGGTCGCGGGGCCTGTCTAGGGCCGCCGTGCAGCCAGATTCCCGAAGAGAGCTCATGACCGGTCCAGCCAAGCCGCGCGTCAATCCCGCCCTGAGGCTTGCGCTGATCCGGCGCATTCACAGCTGGCTGGGCCTGTTCATTGCGCCCAGCGTGGTGTTCTTCGCACTGACTGGGGCCTACCAGCTCTATGGCCTGCACGAGACCCAGCCCGGCTATCAGTCTGCCCCGCTGTTCGAAAAGCTGGGCCGCGTTCACATGAAGCAGGCCTTCGAAGCCAAGCCCAAGCGGGCGGCCGAGCCGGCCAAGCCGAAGGCGGCGGGTCCTGCGGCGCCCGCCCAAGCCGAGAAGAAAACCAAGGTCTCGGTGGCGATCCTCAGGGCGATCTTCCTTATTGTCGCCATCGGCCTGGCGACGTCCACGATCCTCGGCGTCTGGATGGCCCAGGCCTATGGACGTGACAAGCGCACGGGCTGGATCCTGCTGGCGGCGGGGGCCGTCCTGCCGATCCTTCTGCTGGCGCTTTAGCTTGACTGATCCATCAGCGCCGCGCCGGCCATCAGCGGGTCGGTGAACGAGTCCGCGCCGCTTTCCAGCCGTCCGGCCAGGCGTCGCAGATAGCCGGCTTCATCCTCGATCCGCGCCGAGAGGTCGTACCAGCCGCCGGTCGACTTCAGCGGCCAGACGCGCTTGGCGGCCTGGCCGGGCTTAAGCGTGATCCGCCACGCCGGACCGGCGGGCTTGGGCGTGACCACCATGCGGCGGGGCGTTGGGCCGTCGTTGCGCAGGGTCAGGGTCAGGGCGCGGCTAGAAGCCTCAGACGCGACCTCGACCACGGGCTCGCTCTGGGGCGCGGCGCCGATCAGGTGACGGTGGAAGCCGTTGGGACCCAGGATCCACAGGTCATAGGCGCCGGTCGGCCAGGCGTCCTCCAGGCGCTTGCCCGGCTCGATCGTGTAGCGGCGCGGCGGCTGGTCCAGCCGCAGGCGGTCATAGACATGCAGCACGGCGGCGGCCTTGCCGGCATTGGCGAACCGCAGGACGACGGCGCCGTCTCGTGCGCCTTCGGCGACCTCGAGGCTGTAGGGCAGGGCGCGCGACAGGCGCGGTCCCGCCGCCTGCTGCGGCACCAGCGGCAGGAGTGGGGTCGGCGGCGTGGTGCGTCCGGGCAGGGCCCCCGCGCGACGGGCGTCTTCCAGGGTCTTGGGCAGGTCGGCCACGAAGGGCTTGGTGTTGGGGGTGCGGAAGTCGAAGGCGCTGGTCAGGTCGCCGCACACCGCGCGCCGCCAGGGCGAGATGTTGGGCTCCATCACCCCGAACCGCGTTTCCAGCAACCGGATCACCGAGGTGTGGTCGAACACCTGGCTGTTGATCCAGCCGCCCCGGCTCCAGGGCGAGATCACGTACATCGGCACGCGCGGACCCAGGCCATAGGGGCGGCCCATCAGGTCGTCGCGCTCGTCCTTGGCCTCGGTGGGGTTGCGCACCTGGTGGTAGTCGGCCGAGGTGTCGACCGTCGAGCCGCCCAGCACCGCGCCCGGCCGGGCCGGATCGCGCGACGGCGGCGAAGGCGGCGGCACGTGGTCGAAGAAGCCGTCGTTCTCGTCGAACATCACCAGCAGCACCGTCCGCGCCCAGACCTTGGGATTGGCGGTCAGGGCGTCCAGCACCCGGGCGGTGTAGTCGGCGCCCTGGGCCGGGCTGGACGGGCCGGGATGCTCGGAATCGGCGGCGGGGGCGACGAGGTAGGAGACCTGCGGCAGGGTCCCGTTCAGCACATCCTCGCGCAGGCCGTCCAGCTTGCGGGTCGACAGGCCCAGCGCCGCCAGACGCGGATCGGCGCCGGGCGCCTTGGCGTGGCTGTCGCGGAAGCTCTGGAACCCGGCCATCGGGTTGTCGGTGAAGTTGTCGTCCATGTCTTGATAGACGCGCCAGGTGATCCCGGCGGCCAGCAGGCGCTCGGCATAGGTGCTCCAGCGATAGCCCTCGGCCGCTCCGCCCTTGGTGGCCAGCTCGTCGTGCGAATTGGAAATCGAGGGGCCGCCCAGCTTGCCGGCCGGATCATTGGTCCCGCCCCACAGGAACAGGCGGTTGGTGTTGGTGCCGGTCTGGGTGGCGCAGTGATAGGCGTCGCAGAGGGTGAAGGCGTCGGCCAGGGCGTACTGGAACGGAATGTCCTCGCGCCGGTAATAGCCCATGGCGTGGGCGTGCTTGCTTTCCGGCCAGCGGTCCATGCGGCCCTGGTCCCAGGCATATTGAGCGTCGGGCCAGCTGTGGGGCGTGCCCTCGACCCGCATATGGGCGAAGGTCTGGGCGCTGTTCAGCGGGAAGGGCGCGATCAGCGGCGGGCCTTCGGCGGATTTCCCGTTGGCCTGGCTCCAGACGGTCTTGCCCGTGCGGCCCGGGATATCGGCGACCGGGATCGGAAAGCGGTCGGCAAAGCCGCGCACGCCGTTCAGGCCGCCGAAATAGTGATCGAACGAGCGGTTCTCCTGCATCAGGATCACCACGTGCTCGACATCGTCCAGGGTCCCGCGCCGCACGTCGGCGTCGATAGCCAGCGCCCGGGCGATGGCCGGCGGCGCGCTCAGCGCCCCGACCGCCGATAACATCAGGTGGCGGCGGTCGATCGCGCTCACGGGAAACCTCGTTCAGTTTGGTCTGGACCAGATACCGTCCCCGTATGGCGTTGGCGTGACAGTCGGCCCTGCCGTGAGCCCCTAGTCGACCCCGGCCACGGCCAGCAGGGCGGCCAGACCGACCTGCATGCCCTTCAGGCTTTCGCCCTTCTCGATGTCGATCCATTCGTCCAGGGCGTGGGCCCGGCCGGCCTTGCCGCCCGAACCGATGGTCACGGCGGGGATGCCTAGGCTCATGGGAATATTGGAGTCGGTCGAGGAGGCGCCGTGCTCGGGCTTGAAGCCAAAGGCGGTGACGGCTGCCGCCGTCAGGCCCACGATCGCCTGCTCGGCCGGGGTCTTGCCCGCCGGACGCTCGCCGATCACCCTGGGGTCATAGCTGATCTTGCCAAACCGGGTGGACCGCGCCGCGTTCTCGGCCGCCGTCGCGCTGTCGAGAATGCCGATCAGGGTCTTGTCCAGCTTGGCCAGCTCGTCAGCACTTTCCGAGCGCATGTCGAACTCCATGAACACCTCGTGCGGGATCGAATTGACCGAGGTGCCGCCGCCGGTGACGCTGGCCGAATAGGTGGTCTTGGGATCCTTGGGCGTTTCGACCGCGTACAGATCGACCACGGTCTTGGCCATGGCCGTCATCGGATTGACGGTGCCGAAGGCCCCGTAGCTGTGGCCGCCCGGACCCTTGAAGGTGACGTGGTAACGCTTGGAGCCGGTGCCGGCGTCGACGATGCGCGAGGGGTCGGAGCCATCCATCGAGAAGAAGGCGGTGATCCGGCCCTTGAAGGCGCTCTTGTTGAACAGATAGCGCACGCCGCGCAGGTCGCCCGGACCTTCCTCGCCCACATTGCCGACGAACAGGATGTCGCTTTTGGTCTTGATGCCGGCCGCGTCCATGGCCCGCACATAGGCCAGCAGGGTGGCCAGGCCGCGAGTGTCGTCGCCGATGCCGGGGGCCATCAGCCGGGTCCCCTCGCGCTTGACCTTCACGTCGGTGCCTTCAGGGAAGACGGTGTCGAGGTGGGCGGCGATGACCACGAACGGACCCTTGCCCTTGGTCGCCGTGCCGGGCCGCACGCCCATCACATTGCCCTCGGCGTCCATCGTCACATCGCTCAGGCCATGGGCCTTGAGCATCTCCAGATAGGCCTTGGCGCGGGCCTCTTCCTTGAAGGGCGGGGCGGGGATCTCGGTCAGGGTGATGACGTCTGCGATGGTGCGGTCAAAGTCGGCGTCCAGCTTTTCGGCCGCCTTCTTGAAGGGCTTTGAGGCCACGATCCTGCCCACAGTTGCGGCGTGATCGGTCTTTGCCCGGCCGGACGGGGCGGCGGCGAGCGCCGGCGTGGAGAGCAGCACTGCGCCCAGAGCGATTAGCGAGGCGGAGCGGCGAAGGGTGTTGGTCATGCGGCGAGAATCCCTGACTGGCGGGGGCAGCCTAGGGGGAGCGCTGCGTGGTGTCATCCCGTGGACGCCCCGCGGACACAGGTTCGCAGCCTCGCCGGTATTCACCGGCAAGTGGGGAGGCGGCGGAGCGTCCGGGCCAGGCCCGGATGGGTTTGTAGTGGAGTACCGTTTCGGCCGTGGCCGGAGCGCTCCGCGCGGTTGTTGGTCAGGAGCATCGCCGGGCTGGCGGGGTTTTAACCCGCTCCGGTAGCTAGGCCCCTGGCGGGCGGAAGGGATAGCGACCCTTCCGGACCGCGCGGGCGATTTCAGCCCGCGCCTGCAGCGCTCGCCGCCGTCACCGAAGGGCTGTCCCGCGACGCTGGAGCCCGGTCCGGAGCGCCCGCCTCCCCGATGAGGGGCTAGCCACGCTCCGCCGACCAGACCCGAGCGGGTCCTTCGACAACGGTTTGGCGAGCACGACCCGCACAACCGCCCCCGCCACCCGTCAGGTCGCCAGCTGGACGGCCTCCCCAGTGGCGGGGCGAGCGTGATTATGCGGGAGGTTTGCAGGGGGCTGCGTCGATTTTGGATCGTGACGCTGGGTTGGGGGGTTAGGGCGTTGATTTCGTTGGGGGCGAGGCGAGCTTATCCCCGTGCGGGCACGGGGATAAGCGCTCTTGAAACCCTCTCTCTTTGAGAGAGGGAGGGGTTCCGTGCGCGCACTGTTCCCCCAATCCCAATGGGTGCACTGTCGCCGAAACTGAAACCCTAGGGCTTCAGCGCCCGGATCGATGGCGAGAAGACGCTGATCAGGGGGGCGATCGGCTGTTCGGGTTCGAAGCGGAGACGCAAGGCCAGGGCGTCTGCGAGGGTCAGGTACAGCAAGGCGAACGAAGCCAGATCGGCATCGGCCCTCAGCCGCCCGGCAGCCTGTTGGCGCGTGAGGGCGGCGACCAGCGCCGTGTAGAGCTCGAGCTCGTCTTCCTTCAGCACGGCGGCGACGCGCGGATTTCGACAGGCCTCGGCGGCAACCTCGGTCACCAAGTCGACATAGCCCGGCTCCAGGGCCGTCACTTCGATACTCGCCAACAGGGCCTCCAGCCCCGCCAGAGGATCGGCGACCTCGCCCAGCTCAGCGATCTCGGCCAACATGGACGCGCGATCGATGGTGGCCGCCGCCGCGATCAGCGCGGCCTTGTCTTCGAAGTAGCGATAGAGCAGCCCCATGCTGACGCCGGCCTCGCGCGCCACGTCCTGCATGCTGGCCCCATGAAACCCCTTGGCCAAAAACACCCGCGCGGCGGCGATGGCGATCTCGGACGAGCGACGGCGCTGCAGGTCGGGGTCAGCGGTACGGATCACAGGTCTCCATTTGATGAGCGAGCGCTCACTTTCCATTGACATGATGACGCCCTCTCGTCAAAGAGTGAGCGCTCACTCATCGAAAGGCGCGCTATGCAGATCATCCCCCTGTTCGAGCTGATTGCCGGTGCGCTGGCAGCGGTGATCCTGATCATGCTGCCGATCGAGCTTTGGCGGCAGCGCCGGACCTTGAACCGTGCGGCCTGGAAGGAGATGGCGGCCAGCGCCGGCGTCCTGCTGCCGGCCCTGGCCACGAGTGGCGTGGTTGTCGCCTTCATCACGGTCCTGTGGGGCGCGGCAGATGCCCTTACGCCGTGGCGCATTCCGACAAATGGGTGGAGCGCTCTGCTCTGCCTGCTCCTGGTGGACTTCCTGTTCTACTGGGATCACCGGATGGCGCACCGGGTGCGGGGCCTGTGGGCGGTGGCCCATTCGGTGCACCATTCCTCTCCGCGCTATGACCAGACGACCGGATTGCGGGTGTCCTTCGTGGACGGGTTTACGTCGCCCTGGTTCTATCTGCCCGCCGTCCTGATCGGATTTGATCCCCTGCTCGTGGCGGCAGCCTTCGGCCTGATGCTGGCCTATCAGCAATGGCTGCACACCGAGACGATCGGCCGCCTGGGCTGGTTCGACCGGATCTTCAACTCGCCCGCCAATCACCGCGTCCATCATGGGTCCCAGGACGTCTATCTGGACAAGAACTATGGCGGCATCCTGATCCTCTGGGATCGCCTGTTCGGCACCTGGGAACCGGAGCGGGAGCAGCCGATCTATGGCCTGACGACGCCGATCGGCTCCAGTCATCTGTGGACGGTGCATACGGCGGAGGCGGGATCGCTGTGGCGCGACCTCAGGGCGGCGCGCTCGTGGCGGGCCCGCCTGCGCCTGATCATCGCCCCGCCGGGAACGGCCGTGTCATGATGACGTCGTCGCTGAGCCTGTTCGGTCCAGAGCGCCTCCGGGTCCTTGCGGCCTATGGTCTGCTGTTTGTCGAGGAAGTCTCGCTGCTGGCCCTGCCGGCCCTGATCGGCGTGACGATCGACCGTCTGCTGGTCGGGGACCAGACCGGGCTGCTGCTGCTGGCCGGAGGGGCGGGCGCGATCCTGCTGTCGGGCGCCTTGCGGCGCGTCTACGACACCCGGGTCTTCGCCGCTGCGGAGCAACGCCTGTCGCTGGCGGTGATGTCCAGTGTCGACACACCCGGCGTCAGGGTCGCGCGCCTGCGACAGGTTCACGAGGTGGTCCAGACCTACGAACGCAGCGTGCCCGAGGGGCTGGCGGCCATCGTTGCCGGCGTCGGCTCCCTGGCGGTTTCAGCCTGGTATGACTGGAGAGTCGGTCTGGCGGGGCTCGCTGTCGCCGCGACCCTCGTCGCCATGGATCGACTCTATGCCGGCAAGGTCGAGCGACTTAACGCCGCCCTCAACGACCGGACCGAGCGCGATTTTGACGTCCTGAGCAGCGCCACGCCGCGCGGCCTGCGCGCCCATCTGATGCGTCGACGCAAGCTGCAGGTCGCGCGTTCAGATGCCGAGATCGGGATCTATCTGATGAACTGGATCCTGTTGCTCACGCTGATCGTCGGGACACTGGCTCTCATTGCCACGCCCAAGGCGACGCCCGGGGCCGTCTTCGCCCAGCTATCGTACATTCTGGCCTTTGCAGAGAGCTGGAACCGGTGGCCGGCGCTGACGGAGCGACTGGCGCATGCCCGCGACGTGGCGCGTCGGTTGCAGAGCAGTCTGTGATTACGGTGACCGCGCGCCTGCCCCCCCCCACTAATGCGCGGCGGGGCCCGCCCTCTCTCAAAGAGAGAGGGTCGAAGACCCCCTCAGTCAAACACGATCACCGACCGCGCCAGCTCGCCGCGCTTCAACTCGTCGAACGCCGAGTTGATCTCTTCCAGCTTGATGCGGCGCGAGATCATCTGGTCCAACTTCAGCTTGCCGCTCATGTAGAAGTCGACCAGCCGGGGCATGTCGACCGGGAAGCGGTTGGAGCCCATATAGCTGCCCTGAATGCGCTTCTCGCCCAGGAAGTCGGAGCCGCTCAGCTCGATCTTGGTCCCGACCGGGATCATGCCGATGATGTTGGCGGTGCCGCCCCGGCGCAGCATCTTGAACGCCTGTTCGGCGGTGACTTTCAGGCCGATGGCCTCGAAGCTGTGCTGCACGCCGCCGCCGGTCAGTTCCTGCACCTGTTTGACCACGTCGCCGTCGTCGGCATTGATAAGGTCGGTGGCGCCGAACTGGCGGGCCAGTTCCAGCTTGGCCGGCACGCGGTCGATGGCGATGATCCGGCCGGCCCCGGCGATGGCTGCGCCATTGACGGTGGCCAGGCCCACCCCGCCGCAGCCGATTACGGCCACGGTCTCGCCCGGACGGACGCTGGAGGTGTGGATCACCGCGCCCACGCCGGTCATCACCGAGCAACCGATCAGGGCGGCCAGGTCGAAGGGCATGTCGCGGCGGATGGCGACGCAGGCGTGCTCGTGCACCAGCATCATCTCGGCGAAGGACGACAGGTTCAGGAACTGGGCCATCTTGGTATTGCCGGCCCCGGACAGGTCTTCCCGGAACAGGCGCGGCTCATCGGTCTTGGACCGGCGGGTCTCGGGGCTGATGCACAGGTTCATGTGCCCGGTCAGGCAGACCTCGCAGTGGCCGCAATAGGGGTTGAGGCACGTGATGACGTGGTCGCCGACCTTGACGGTGCGGACCTCGGAGCCGACCGCCTCGACGATGCCGGCGCTCTCGTGGCCCAACACGGCGGGCAGGGGGTGGGGATAGGAGCCTTCGACGAAGTGCAGGTCGGAATGGCAGACGCCGGCGGCCTTGGTGCGGATCAGCACCTCGCGCGGGCCCGGCTTGCTGATGGACACGGTTTCGATCTGGAGGGGTTTGCCCACCTCGCGTAGCACAGCCGCCTTCATTCGCTCTCTCCCTGCAATGGCGGGAGTCTATCGCCCCGTCAGGGGAGAGCGGAAGGGGCTATCCGAACAATCGTTCGAATTGTTGAGGTCCGGACGGCCTCAGGCCGCGATGGCGGCGGCGTCCGCGGCGGCGGCCGCAGCCGCGCTGGCCCGCTCGGGAATGATGTGGCCGACCGACAGCAGCACGGTCATGCCGGTGTCCGAGGTGATCACCGCCGAGACCAGGGGCGAATTTTCTTCGCCCATCGACGGCGGCGGATTGATCTGGTCGGCGTTGACGATGAAGCTGTCGCAGACCGCGTCGACCAGCAGGCCGGCCACGTCGTTGCCGCTCTCGATGACGATGATGACCTGGCGAGGACCGTCCTCGGCCACGCCCTTGCCCAGACGGGCCGACAGGTCGATGACCGGCATGACCTGGCCGCGCAGATTGATCACGCCGCGCACATAGGGCGGGGCGTCGGGAAGCTGGGTCGGCGGGGTCACGCCGCGGATCTCGCGAACCGAGTTGACCGGTACGCAATAGGTCTGGGTTCCGACCTCAAACGACAGAACCTGAAGGGCTTCGCCCGTCTTGTACGCCAAGTTGCTGGTCATGGAAGCCTCCGCTGGTCGACCCGCCGACGAATGCCAATCCGTCGAACGCTCAGAGCTTGGCGGCAAATAGTGAATAAACCGGCGCCGAATTTGCGCCCCCACATCCGTTCAGGTGCGGTTCAGGCAGGCGGCGCGAGATTGCCTTCACGGTATCAGGCAAGCCGCCGCCGGGCGGATCGAGACGAAGGGGAGGGGCTGATGGCCCGCAGGATCAGCACCGTGATTGGCCAGGTCGCCGCCGGCCTTGCCGCGCTGTCGATGGTCGCCGCAGCGACCACGGCCTCGGCGGATTCGCGTCGCCATCATCGCCACCATGGCCATGACGGCGGCGGCAAGACCGAGGCGGCCATCGTGGCCGGCGTTCTGGGTCTGGCCCTGGGCGCGGCGATCGCCAGCAGCAATGACAATGATGGCCGCTATGCCCGTCCGGGTCGCGGCTATGGTTACGGCTACGCCCCGCCGCCCCCGCCGCCGCGCTATTATGGGCGTGACTACGATGACGACTATCGCAGCGACTGCTGGACCACCCGCGACTATGACCGCCGCAGCGGCGTCGTCTATGAGCGGACGGTCTGCCGCTAGGTCGATCGACTTGGCGCTAATATTCTGTTTTTTAAGGGTTATCTCTCCAGGGTCTCGGCCTTTTCGTCGGAGCGTTTCGCGTCGGCGGCAGGCTTCTGGAGATCCTGCGCGGCGCCCGAGATCCCGGAACCTTCGCGACACAGAGATCATGCAAAGCCCCGGAGCCCCCCGCTCCGGGGCTTTTTCGTGCGGGCGCAAGGGGGCTTGCCAAGGCGAACAAAAAGAGAACACTATGGCGCGCCATTCAAGGGAGCATGCCGATGTCCGCCGCCTCGATCCTGTCTGTCGCGCCCGGTTCCGCCTTCGCGGCGGCCTTCGCCTGTCGGCCTGACACGCCGGTGTCCGGCGAGGACCGGATCGAGATCGCCGAGGCGGTTTTGGCCGGGGCCTGGCGCACTCTGCGGGCGGCCGGATTCCACGAAGCCGAGGTCCAGGCCCTGTTCGACCAGATCGCCGACCGGCCCGAGGATCTGGCCCGGCGCCTGCGGAAGATGGCTAACGCGGCCGGCTGACCGTTTACGCCTCGCCGCGACATTTCGGCGCATCCAGCCGGCGGAACGGATCGTAGCTGCATTTGCACGCATTAACCCGGATGGTGAACAGCCACGCCGGTCCGAGCATCCCGCCGTCCCGTCCCCCCACCAAACGGCGGGGAGCCGCGGGGTTCTTCCGCCGCTCTTCTGGTGATGGCGGAGGGGCCCCGATGGCGGGCGCCCTGTCCTTCTATTGGAACGTCCGGCTGACCAGGCTGCGCAGGCCCTGGGCCTTCTGGGGCAGGTCGGCGGCGATGCGGCTGGCCATTTCGCGCAGGCCCGCAGGATAGGCCTCGCCGCCCGAGGCGATCTCGGCGGCCAGCACGGCCAGGTCCATCATGCCGCGATCCAGGCGTTCAACTTCTTCGCGGGCCAGCATGCGGGCCTCGGCCTGCAGACGTTTGACGCGTTGCGCCGTCGTCTCGGGCCCGCGCCCCAGATCATACAGCGCGGCGACGTTCGACGCGGTTGGCACAAGTGTCAGGGTCTTGCCGGCCATGGGTCAGGGTCCTCAGGGGCGGTCGATACGACCGTCCACTGACCTAACTAAGCCGCCAGCAGCGTGAGCGTTCCGGCCGTGACGGGCGAAGACGACGAGGCGTGGCGCGTGCGCCACAGCTCGCCATCCCCCGTTCGGCTTAGTGCTGGGCGACGTAGGCCGGCGCGCCTTGCGGCATCGGCGGCACGTGGCTTGGAGCCGCGGCGGCGACAGGCGCCGGACGCTGGAACTTCAGGCTGCGGCCCTGGAACTCGGCGCCGGTTTCCATCGCCAGCTGTTCGTGGGTGATGTCGCCGTCCACGCGCGCGGTCCCATAGAGACGTACGGCCTGTGCGGTGACACTGCCCTGCACATTGCCGTGGATCTCGATCACCTGGGCGGTGACGCTGCCCTCGACCTGGCTGTTGGGGCCCAGGATCAGCTTGCCGACGCGAATGTCGCCCATGACCACGCAGTCCAGGTGCAGCTCGCCGTCGCCGACCACATCGCCCTTGATGGTGACGCCCTGGGCGATCATCGAGGCCGGCTTGGGCCGTGCAACCGGCGTAGCGGCGGCAGCCTGGGCGGCCAGGCCGCGCGGGGACTCCTGCATCGCCAGGGCGACGGGGGCGGGGGTGTCTTTTTTCTTGGCGAACATCGGCGTGGACCCTGTCTCGAAATGGCTCGTCGGAGCTTTCGGGAGCAAGACAGGGGCCAGTCGCCCAAAGCCGTTATGGGTTGTCGACAACGTGGGTGGTGGGCCGGTCGTCGCCCGCCGCGATCTCCTCGCGCCACTGGCCCTTGGCGTCTTCATAGGTGATGCCGGTGGTCTCGCCCGAGACCTCCTGCTCGGCGGCGGCCCGCTGGGCGGCGGCCAGGGCGGCGGCATGGCTGGGATAGGTTTCTGAAAACACGTCGCCCAGCTTGTAGGCCCAGCCGCCGTCGTGTTCGACGATAGTATAGGTGATGTCGGTCATGGTCGGGCTCCTTAGGCTTTAGGAGGATCAACGAGCCGTCAGCGGCCAAGGTTCCAGGCGCCACGTCTTGTCGGCAGGGGTTGGAGCGCGGACAACAGCGGGATGTTGTATCTCATCCTCAAGGCCGCCCTGTCGGGCGTGATCATCGCCGCCATTTCGGAGATCGCCCGCAAGTCGCCGGGCTTTGGCGCTCTGGTGGCCTCGCTGCCGCTGATCTCGATCCTGGGCATGATCTGGTTGTGGCGCGACACCCGCGACGCGGCCCGCATGGCCAGCCATGTCGAGGCCACTTTCTGGTACGTGCTGCCGTCCCTGCCGATGTTCCTGGTCATCCCGGCGCTGCTGCGGCGCGGCCTGGGCTTTTGGCCCGCCCTGCTGGCCGGCTGCGCCCTGACGATCGGGCTCTACTGGGCAATGGTGGCGGTGGGGCCGAGGTTTGGGGTGAAGCTGTAGGCCTCAATGACGCTGCTGTTTCGCCAGATCCGGGCGGCTTAGTCTTCCAGGCAAAACGCCCGCCTCTTGCGAGACGGGCGCTGGGCATAAACCAGGCGGCTGGAGCGGCGCTTAAGCCACCTTCACCCGCGCCGCGCTCTCCGGAAGATCCGTCCCAAACGCGCGCTGGAAGAACTCGGCCACCGTCGGGCGTTCAAGCTCGTCGCACTTGTTGAGGAAGGTCAGGCGGAACGACAGGGCGATGTCGTGGTCGAAGATCTCGGCGTTCTGGGCCCAGGTGATCACGGTGCGCGGGCTCATGACGGTGCTGATATCGCCGTTCATGAAGGCGTTGCGGGTCATGTCGGCGACGCGGACCATGGCCGAGATCGTGCGCTTGCCCTCGACGGTGTCGTAGGACGGGTTCTTGGCCAGCACGATGGCGGCCTCGACGTCATGTTCCAGATAGTTGAGCGTCGTGACGATGCTCCAGCGGTCCATCTGGCCCTGATTGATCTGCTGGGTGCCGTGATAGAGGCCCGTGGTGTCGCCCAGACCGATGGTGTTGGTCGTCGCGAACAGCCGGAAATACGGGTTGGCGCGGATCACGCGGTTCTGGTCCAGCAGGGTCAGCTTGCCGCCGGCCTCGAGCACGCGCTGGATCACGAACATCACGTCCGGGCGGCCGGCGTCATACTCGTCGAACACCAGGGCGACCGGGCGCTGCAGCGCCCAGGGCAGGATGCCTTCGCGGAATTCGGTGACCTGCTTGCCTTCTTTGAGGACGATGGCGTCCTTGCCGATCAGGTCGATGCGGCTGATGTGGCTGTCGAGGTTGACGCGCACCAGCGGCCAGTTCAGACGCGCGGCGATCTGCTCGATGTGGGTCGACTTGCCGGTGCCGTGATAGCCCTGGACCATCACGCGACGATCATTGGCGAAGCCGGCGCAGACGGCCTTGGTCGTCTGCGGATCAAATTTGTACGACAGATCGATATCCGGCACGTGGCTGTCGCGATGGCTGAAGGCCGGAACCTTCATGTCGCTGTCGACGCCGAACGCGTCGCGGAGCGTCACCCACTTGTCGGGGACCAGGGTGATCAGGGGATCGGCGGCGGAGCTGGTTTCGGCGAACTCGGGCATTCCACCCGATTAGCGCCTTGACGTAGGGTAGGGGAAGGGGGCGCCGCGATGCGACACCCCCTGATGTTCACTTTTTAGCGGTTGGCGATGATCACCGAGGCGATCAGGCCCGTGGCGATGGCCGCCATGACGTACTGGTCGTCCACGCGCTGCCAGCGATAGCCGCGCGGCGGGGCGCGCAGGCCGTGGCGGTGATAGTCAGAGACGTAGTAGCGGTTGTCGCGGTAGCGCTGGTCGAGGCGTTGGCCCCGGGCCCAGTGGCGATAGGCGCGGCGGTCGTCGCGGTAGTCGCGGCGATCGTCCCTGCGATCATCCCGGTAGTCGGCGCGGTGGTCGCGGCGGTCGTCCCGGCTGTCGGCGCGGTGATCGCGGCGGTCGTCGCGGCGGTCATCCCGGCGGTCATCCCGGCGGTCATCCCGGCGGTCGTCCCGCCGGTCGTCGTAGCGCCCTTGCTCGTAACGGACGTTGTCACGGTCGTCATAGCGTTGCGGCGCGGCGGTGGCGGCGGTCCCGGCCAGAAGCGACAGGGCGAGAGCGGTGATGGCTAGGCGCTTCATGGCGGTCTCCTTTTCGATGACCCCACTCTATTGACGACGATGTGGCCCCAACATGAACGGCTACAGTCAGCTATTGTTCATGTTTCATTTGGAAGCCCCGGGCGCTGGTCTTGGCCGCGCGGGAGCCAAGCTTGACCTTGCGCGTTGAGGCGTCATGCCCCTGTTTTCCGCCCTTGATCTGCGCCGTGACCTGCCGGCCTTGCTGAGGGCGGCGCGGCGTGAGCTGGGCGCGACCGCCGCCCTGCTGGTCGCCGCCCTGTCGGCCATGGCCTTTCTGGCGATCGCCGATGAGGTGGCCGAGGGCGAGACCCGGGCCATCGACCTGGCCATCCTCGACGCCTTGCGTCAGCCCGGGCGGCCGCGCGACCTGATCGGCCCCGACTGGCTGCACGTGGCGGCCGTCGACATCACCTCCCTGGGCTCGCTGGCCGTGCTGACCCTGCTCATCCTGCTGGCCTTCGGCGTGCTGGCCTGCCTCAGGCGCTGGGGCGAGGGGCTGCTGCTGATGGTCGGAGCAGGGGGCGGTCTGGCGATCAGTCAGGGTCTGAAGCTGCTGTTCGGGCGCGAGCGCCCCGATATCGACTATCGCGCCGTCGAGGCGGTCAATGCCAGCTTTCCCTCCGGCCACGCCATGCTGTCGGCCGTGGTGTTCCTGACCCTGGGCGCGCTGGCCGCCCGGTTTGCCGAACGCAAGCGGCTCAAGGCCCTGGCGCTGGGCGCGGCGGTGACCCTGTCGTCGCTGGTGGGGCTGAGCCGGATCTATCTGGGCGTCCACTGGGCCAGCGATGTGCTGGCCGGCTGGTGTGTGGGCGCGGCCTGGGCGATGGTCTGCTGGCTGGCGGCCTTCGCCTGGACCCGCTGGCGGGCTCGCTAGATCAAAAGCTTCAATTCGTTGTCATCCCGGACAAGCGCTTAGCGCGCAGATCCGGGACCGACGCCTGAGCGCGGCGCTTCGCGTCGATCCCGGCTCTACAGGCCGCTTCGCGACCTTTCGGCCGGGAGGACAACTGAAGGGCGGCGGCCCGATTGTAGCCGCCTTAGGCGGCCTTGGCCTTGGGGCGCCAGTTCAGTTCGATGGCGGTCCAGATCGCGCCGGCCAGGTCGATCAGGCCGATGGCCATCCACGCCTTGGGCAGATCGTCGTTGAGCACCAGAACCCCGATCGCCAGAGGGGACGCCAGGCGCAGCACCACCGAGGCCCGCATATAGGTGCGCGCGCCGGTCCATCCCGCCACGTGATAGGCCAGCGAATAGGCGATGATCATCAGGCCAAACATCCGCGCCCAAGGCTCGGCGGCGGGATCAAGCTGAGTCCGCAAGAGGCCGGCGGCGTGGAACGGCGCCAGGGCGAAGGCGGCGCCGCTGAGGGACAGCAGCCCACCCCAGAACCAGACGCTCCACGGGATGCCAAACGGTGTCGGCGTCACCGGGGTGGGCGCGCTCGCCAAACTGGGGTCCACAAGAGTGGGCCCCGAAACGCGGTCAGTCATGATACGGCCGTCCTTCGCGCCCGTCCGGGCGGACGCGGCGGGAGAATGGCCGCAGCCGGGGAAAGCCGCAAGAGCCGGTGAGATCAGGTGGTCAGGCCGGCCTTCTTCAACGTCTTGTAGGCCTTGATCACCCGCGCCAGCTTGTGCTCGGCGCTGCGGTCGCCGCCATTGACGTCGGGGTGGCAGCGCTTGAGCAGCTCCTTGTAGCGCACCTTGATGGCCGCGCTGTCGGCGGCGCCGTCCAGATCGAGGTCGCCCAGGGCCTGGCGCTCCAGCTTGCCCAGATGACGGTCGGCGGAGGCGCGGTCGGCCTCGGCCTTGCGCTGCTGGGCCCGGAACAGGCCGAACGGGTCGGCGATGTGGCGGGCGTCGCGGGCGGCCATGGCGGCGGCCTCGCGCGAGCGGCTGTCGGCCTTGAAGCTCCAGGTCGGGCGACCGCCGGTGACCTTCTCGGTCTCCTGCTCGGCGCGGATCTGGGCTTCGTTCATGCCGGCGAAGAAGTTCCAGTTCTTGTTATAGTCGGCCGCGTGCTTCTGGCAGAACCAGTAGTGCTCGTTGGGCATGTTGCGGGCCTTGGGCGCCCTGGCCGACCCGGCCAGACGGCACTCGGGATGGTCGCAGCGCTTCTCGCCAGGCTTGAGGCCGAGCACGTCCGGCGTCGCGCTCTCACCCTCCTTGGGGGGGCGGACACGGATGTCGAAAAACTTCGGGCGATATTCAAACTCTTGGGCCATGACACCCAGAGTAAACTGCAGCTATTTCCGTTCAAGGATTGACATGCAAGAGAGCGACATGGCCAGCGTATCAGACACCATTCGAAGCAAGCTCGAAGCGGCTTTTTCACCCTCCAGGCTGGACCTGAAGGACGAGAGTGACCGCCATCAGGGCCATGCGGGCCACACGGGTGCGGGCGAGAGCCATTTCAACCTCGTGATCGAGGCCCAGGCCTTTGCGGGCAAGGCCCGCGTGGCGCGCCAGCGCATGGTCTACCATGTGCTGGCCGAGGAAATGGCCGGGCAGGTGCACGCCCTTTCGATCGTCGCAACGGCGCCCGGCGAAAGCTGAAGCCTTTGGCGACGGCAGGGCTTGCGCGACGGCCCCGCGACTGATTGCCTCTGCCCCCGGTGCGGTCAGGCCGTGCAGGGCTTTCAGGCCCTGATTCAGCTTTGGGCGCGTGACGGGACCGGTGTTTGGTCCTCCTTTCGGTGTCGCGCTCCCGAAGAGACCCCGAAAGAAGGATGGCATGAGCGCCGACGACACCGCCACGACGATCGAGATCCAGACCGAAATCGAGACGGCCGCCGTCCTGCCGGCGCTGCTGGCGCGGGCCTATGCCCGCTATTCGAACTTCACCGTCGCCGCCGCCGTCATCGACGAGCATGGGGCCGTGCATCTGGGCGTCAATGTCGAGAATGCCGCCTATCCGTCGGGCACCTGCGCCGAGCAGACCGCGATCGGCGCGATGGTTACGGCCGGTTCGCGGCGAATCGCCAGGGTGCTGATCGCCGCGGGCTCGAATGCGGTGGTGCAGCCGTGCGGGGCCTGTCGGCAACGCATCGCCGAGTTTGCCGCCGATGACTGCGAAATCGTCTCGGTTCAGGATGGAGTCGCGACGCAGCGCGCGCCGTTCTGGAGCCTGCTGCCCGACAGCTTCGGACCACGCGACCTGGATTAGGCTGTCAGCGCAGAGCCGTCTGGGCGGCCAGGGTCTCAAGCACGCGGCGCAGGTCGGCTTCGCGGAAGGGCTTTTGCAGGACCAGCGCGCCGCGATGGCTTTCCGACAGGCCCGCCTCGCCATAGCCGCTGGCGAAGGCGAAGGGCACGCCGCGCGCCTTCAGGGCGTCGGCGACCGGGAAGATCGGACGGCCGCCCAGATTGACGTCGAGCAGGGCCGCATCGATATCGGCTGAACCGGCCAGGCGCAGGGCCTCTTCGATCTCGGCCGCCGGGCCAATGACCGTACAGCCCAGGTCGCTGAGCATGTCCTCGACCAGCATGGAGACCAGAGCCTCGTCTTCGACCACCAGGACCTTCAGAGCCGACAAGGACTTCATATCGCAAGCTCCGAAAGGCGCAGGAATGACCCCGCGCAAAGGCTTGCGACAACGCTATCACAGGTTAAGCCGCCGTCTCGCAAGCGTTGCGCAATTCGGGGACTTTTCGCCGGCCCTTCGGCCGACGGCTTAGCCAAGTCGTCCAATGGTTTCTCCCACCCACGCCCGAACGGTCCTCGCAACGCGCGGGAGGGAAATGTGTTCCGTCTGCCCGCTCAGAAATTCACGCCCTCGTCCAGCTTGGCGCTGATGCGCAGGGCCGTGATCTGATTCCTTTGGCGTCGCAGGATCTGGAAGCGGTGCTGGTAGAAAATGAAGGTCTGGCCCGGTTCCGGGATCGTCTGGGCCTCATGGATCACCAGGCCGGCTATGGTCACCGCTTCATCTTCCGGCAGGCCCCAGTCCATGGCGCGGTTCAGGTCGCGGACCGTCACGTCGCCATCGACATGCACCGAGCCGTCCATCTGGGCGCGCACGCCTTCGACGCTGGTGTCGTGCTCGTCGTCGATCTCGCCGACGATCTCCTCAAGGATGTCTTCCAGCGTCACCAGGCCTTGCAGGGCGCCGTACTCGTCAACGACCAGGGCGAAGTGGCTCTTGCGCTTGAGGAAGGCGTTGAGCTGGTCCTTGAGGTTGGTCGTATCGGGAATGAACCACGGTTCGCGCAGGATGGCGGCGATGTCGAGGGCGTCGATGCCGCCTTCAGACACGGCCAGGGCGCGCAGCAGATCGCGGGCGTGCAGCACGCCGATGATGTTGTCGGGATTGTCGCGATACAGCGGAATGCGGGTGTGCTGGGCGTCCAGCGCCTCGGCCACCAGCTCGCGGGGCGAGAGGTCGGCGTCGCACATCACCATCGACTTGCGGTGGACCATGATCTCCGAGACGTCCATGTCCGACAGGTCCAGCACCCCGCCCAGCATCCGCCGGTCGCCGCTTTCGACCAGGCCCTCGGAGTGGTGGTACTCGACCGCGCCGCGGATCTCCTCGTGGGCGGCCAGCACGTCGACGGCCATGTCGAGCCGCACGCCGAACAGCCGCAGGGTGCGCCGCACGATCCACTGGATGGCGTAGATGATCGGGCCAAACAGCCGCACGACCAGCAGGGTGGGCCCCGACAGGAACCGCGCCACATCGTCGGACTTGATGATCGCCAGGGTCTTGGGCAGCACCTCGGCGAAGACCAGGATCATCACCGTCATCACCGCCGTGGCGACGGCCACGCCCCAGGGGCCGGGAATGGCGGCGGTCAGCACCTGGGTCGTCAGGGCCGAGGCCAGGATGTTGATCAGGTTGTTGCCCAGCAGCACCGCCCCGATCATCGTCTCCTGGTCAGACAGCAGCTTGTTGACCCGCTTGGCCGGCTTGTCGCCCTCGCGCTCCAGTTGGTGCATCCGCGCCCGGCTGGCGGCGGTGAGCGCGGTCTCGGCGGCCGAAAACAGGGCCGAGATCGCCAGCAGGCAGATGACGATGGGCGCGAGGCCGAGGATGGCGGTGAGGATCATCCGGGTGTTCTACGCCAGGGCGGCCCGGTGGGTGAAGGCCTAGACGTCGATGGTCAGGACGCGAACGCCGCGCTGGCGGCCGTCGCTGTCGGTCCAGTGGAAGATTTCGCCTGCGGTCATGCCGATCAGGGCGGCGCCGACCGGGGTCAGCACCGAGATCCGGCCCTCGTCGATACTGGCGTCGCGCGGCAGGCTCAGGCGCACGCGGCGCGTCTGGCCGCTGGTCAGGTCCTGATAGTTGACGGTCGAGCCTACGCCGACGAACGGGCAGGGGGCTTCTCCGGCCTCGACGATCACGGCGCGGGCCATCTCGCCGGCCAGGACGCGGCTGCCGGCGGCGCGGCCGGCGACGGCGTCAGCCAGGTTGGACAGAATCTCGTGGTCGGCCTCGGTCACATAGATGGTGGGCAGGGTGGGGATCGTGGGCAGGGTTTGGGTATGGTTATGGGTAGTCATGAATAGCTTTCTTGGGGGATTTTGAGCCTCTCCCGGCGCCTTGGGTGCAAGGCTGCATGCGGGGGCTCGAGGAGACGCGCCACGGGGGGCGAGCGTCGCCAGACGCGGATCTCTTGGGAAGTCTCGGAGGCCTTAGGATGAGCCGAAGATCGGCTCGTGTTGGAAGTTAGGCTCCGGGATTTTCAACGTGGTCCCAGCTTTTTCAGCGTCGGGGACTAGCGGCCTGCGTTCAGGCGTCCCGCGCCGTTCAGCCCGCCTCTGGTGATCAAGAGATGGGGAGCGGGGAGGCGGGTTTCAAGTGAGGGGACTTTTGCCTTCGCCAGGTCAGGCCAAGGCGTTGTCGAGGATGATGGGCAGGGCTTGCCTCAACGTGCCGAAATGACCCAGGCCGGAAAGTCGCGTTACGGAGGCCGGGCCCGGCAGGCGCTGGGCGAGGCGGTCGGACATGTCGGACGGCGCCCAAGTGTCCTCGGCGCCATGCCAGAGCGTCACGGGACAGCGAACAGCGTCGAGCCTGTCCGCCCACGGTCTCACATAGGCTCTAAGCTCCTCTTCATAGGCCAAGCGATAGGGCCCCAAGCTTTGGCCCAGTCCATGTCGGAGGGCGTCTTGAAAGCCCCGATCTTCGATGAGTTGCCGCTCGGACGCCGTGGCGTCCGCGAATAGGGCCCGGATCAGCAAACCTGGAGCGACGCCCAACATCATCGACTGGGCTCGGCTTAGCAGGCCAATTGCCGGTCCGTCATGGCGTGCGGCCTGGAAAACCGCACGTCCTGCCATGCGCGACAGAAAATCTCCGAGTTCCAAAGGTGCGGCGGGCGAGATCAGGTGGACGGACTCGATGGCTTCTGGACGCCGCGCCGCCAGGTGAATCGCCGTCATGGCTCCGAGCGAGAAGCCAATCAGCCGGACAGGTTGGTCGGTCGCGCGCCCCCTGGCCTGGTCGAAGGCGTCCAACGCGCGTTGCTCCCAGCCAAGGTGTTCACGCCCCCGCGACATTCTATCCAGGCAAAAAAGTCTCTCTCCTGAGGTGTGTTCAGGAGACAGGAAATCCACTTCCCTCTCCGAACCCGGCAGGCCGTGACAATAGAAATATCTGGCGGTCTGCATGACTGACTCATCCTTCGCCGAATATTGGCGTTCCCGTGTCTTGTTTCCGGACGTCTGGCTTTGGGAAACTAAACCGCGCCGTCCTCGATCAGGAACGCCCGCAGCGCCGCGCGATCCACGTCCTTGGCGACGAACGCATCCCCGATCCCCCGCACGAGAACAAAGGTCAGCGTCCCGCCCTCGGCCTTCTTGTCCTGGCCGCAGTGGGCGACCAGGGCGTCGGCGTTGAAGGGCTCCGGACGCCCACCCTGTCTCACAACGTCGCTCATCCGCGTGGGCAGGCCGGCGGCCTTGATGGCGGCTTCGGCGCGGACAGCGTCCTGGCTAGGGCACAGGCCCTGGCGGACCGAGAAGCGGAAGGCCTGGGCCATGCCGACCCCGACGGCCTCGCCGTGTTTCAGCGCGTCGCCAAAACCCATCTCGGCCTCGATGGCGTGGCCGAAAGTGTGGCCGAGGTTCAGCAGGGCGCGGCGGCCGGCTTCCTTCTCGTCCTCGGCGACGATCTCGGCCTTCATTTCCACCGAGCGACCCACGGCGCGGACCAGGGCGGCGGTGTCGCGCTCCAGCACGGCGTGGACGTTGCTCTCAAGCCACTCGAAGAAGGCGAAATCGCCGAGCAGGCCGTACTTGATCACCTCGGCATAGCCGCAGGCCATTTCGCGGGCGGGCAGGGTGGCCAGCACGTCGAGGTCGGCCAGCACCAGGCGCGGCTGGTGGAAGGCGCCGATCAGGTTCTTGCCGCGCGGGGTGTCGATGGCCGTCTTGCCGCCCACCGAGCTGTCGACCTGGGCCAGCAGCGTCGTGGGCACCTGGATGAAGTCGATGCCGCGCTTGTAGATCGAGGCCGCAAACCCGGCCAGATCGCCGATCACGCCGCCGCCGAACGCCACGATCACGTCGCCGCGCTCCAGGCCCAGGTGCAGCAGACGGTCGGACAGGTCGGCCAGACCCTCGAAGCTCTTGGTCTGCTCGCCGGGCGGCAGGATGATCATGTCGACCGCGATACCCGCCTTCTCCAGCGAGACCGACAGCCGTTCGCCATGGTGCTCGCCGACGATCGAGTCGGTGACGATGGCGGTGCGCCTGCGCTTGAGCAGCGGCGCGATGAAGTCGCCGGCCCGGTCGATTAGGCCGGTGCCGATCATGACGTCATAGGCGCGGTCGCCCAGGCCCACGGGAACGGTGCGGATCATGGCTTAAAGGACTCCTGGTCCAGGCGATCGCGCAGGGCGCTGATCACGGCGTCCACCGCCACCGCATGCGGCGTATCGCCGGTCTGAACATGAACCTGCGCCTGGGCGTAGGCGGGATTGCGGATCTCGGCCAGTTCGGTGAGCACCTCGACCGGGTCGCGGTTCTTGAGCAGCGGCCGGGTGTCCTTGCGACCTACGCGGCGGGCGAGGAGCTCGATATCGGCCTTCAGCCACACCGAGATGGCGTGCTGGTTGATCAGGGCGCGGGTCTCTTCGTTGACGAAGGCGCCGCCGCCGGTGGCCAGCACGTGCGGCGGCTCTTCCAGCAGGCGGGCGATCACCCGGCGCTCGCCGTCGCGAAAGGCGGCTTCGCCCAGCTCGGCGAAGATTTCTGGGATCGAGCGGCCGGCGGCGTCCTCGACCTCGTTGTCGGCGTCGCGGAACGGCATATCCAGCGCCTGGGCCAGGCGACGGCCGACGCTGGACTTGCCAACGCCCATCAAGCCGACCAGCACGATCGTGCGGTGGCGAAGGGGCTCAAGCGAGGCGGCGTGATCGTCGGTCATGATGCGGTCGCGGGTTTACACGAGGCTCGGCCCAAGCGCCAAGTTTCGCTTAAGCCAAGTTTCGCCGAAGATGGCGTTGCGCCATAACTGGAGCATGATGTCTCGCATGCGTTCGTTCCCTCGCCGGGCAGTCGCCCCGATCCTCGCCACCCTGCTTGCCGGCGCCGCTCTTCCGGCCCTCGCCCAGGTTCAGGTCCAGTCCCTGGCGCCGCCGGACCTGTTCTCGACCGCCGCCGCCCAGACCGACCTTGGTCCCGACCTCTGGACGGGCACGGCCCCCGACATTGCTCGCGATGTGTTGCCAAGGCTGGCCGCAAGGCCGCTGTCGCCGGCCTTCGCCGACCTGGCGCGGCGGGTGCTGGCGACCGGCGCCAATGGGCCGGCGGGCGTGGGCAATGATCCTGATCTGGGCGCGGCGCGGGCCATGGCCCTGATCGCCCTGGGCGAAGCGGCCGGCGCCGATGTCGTGCTCGACCGCGCGCCCGGCGTGGCCAACAGCGCCGCCCTGTCCCTGGCGGCGGCCGAGGCGGCCCTGATCCGCAGCGACGACGACAAGGCCTGTCGGATCGGCGAGGCCCTGACCGCAGATCGCGGGGCCGGCTACTGGTTGCGCCTGCGGGCCTTCTGCCAGGCGCGGGCCGGCCAGGCCGACGCCGCCCAGCTGACCTTTTCCCTGGCCCAGCAACAGACCAAGGATGCTGACTATGCGCGCCTGATGGGCGCCCTGCTGAGCGGCACGGCGCCCGGCGGGGCCAATCTGCGCAACGGGATCAACTACGCCCTGTCGCGCAAGCTGGGGCTGGATATCGCGGCGGCTTCGGCCACGGCGTCGTCCGCCGTGAAGCCGGCGATCACCCCGCCCGGCCCGCCGCCGCCGCCCCTGGCGGGGCTGGACCTGACGGCGCAGGAGACCTCCGACCTGGCTTTCCTGCGCCAGGCCAGGGGGCTGCCGGCCTTTATCGAATCCACGAAGAGCTCGGCGACGTCGATCGCCATCCTGGCCAAGGCCCAGGCGCCGCTACGCGATCCGGTGCTGTTCGCCCGCGCGGCCCTGGTCGCCGGCGACTTGCCGACCGCCCAGCTGATCCGCTCGCGCCTGACCCAGGACCAGATCCCCGGCGCGACGATCACCGACCTGGCCCTGCTGGACGCCATGATCTCGGCCGCTTCGGGCAAGCCCGACAGCCAGACCCTGGACCGGCTGATCGAGCGCGGCGCCCAGAACGGCCCCAAGTCGCCGGCCCAGCCTGCGGCCCTGCTGCTGGCGTCGCTGGGTGGAGCCATGAGCCCCGAGGCGCGCGGCCAGTTCGCCAATTTCGACGTGGGCCGGCCGGCCGGCTCGACGGCCAGACTGGTGCTGATCGACGACGCCGCAGCGGCTGGGCTCAAGGGCGAGACGGCGCTTCTGGCCCTGTCGGTCGCCACCGAGGCCGGCGCGGCGGGCCCATCGCCTGCTGACCGCGCCCGGATCGCGCGCGGCCTGGCCCGCGTCGGGTTGGTGGCGGACGCTCGCGCCGTGGTGGTCGAAGGCCTGCTGGCCCTGCAGCTGACCAAATGAGCGCCGCCGGCTGGGTCGACGCCTTCCTTGAGATGATGGCCGTCGAGCGGGCCGCCGCGCGCAACACCCTGACCGCCTATGGCAAGGATCTGGAGGACGCGCGGGGCTATCTGGTCGGCGCGGGCGACGATCTCGACGTCGCCTCGAGCGAGACCATCGAGGCCTATTTCCAGGATCTGGGCGTGCGGGGCCTATCGCCCGCCACCGCCGCTCGCCGGCGCTCTTCTGTACGGCAGTTCTATCGCTTCGTGCTGGAAGAGGGCTGGCGGTCCGACGATCCCTCGCGCCGCGTCGTCGCGCCCAAGGCCGGCCGGCCCCTGCCCAAGGTGCTGTCGCGCGGCGAGGTCGACGCCCTGATCGCAGCGGCGGCAGACAAGGACGGCGGCCAGGGCCTGCGTCTGGCCTGCATGATCGAGCTTCTCTACGCCTCGGGCCTGCGCATCTCCGAACTGCTGTCCCTGCCGCTCAACGCCCTGGCCCGCGATCCGGCCTTCCTGACGGTCAAGGGCAAGGGCGGCAAGGAAAGGCTGGCCCCGCTGAATGCTCCCGCACGAACGGCGGTGAAGGCGTATTTAGAGGTAAGGGCGCAATTTCTGCCAAAGGGCGTGAAAGACAGCCCTTGGCTGTTCCCCTCGCGCGGCGCGTCGGGACGACTGACCGCCAGGCGGGTCTCGCAACTGCTGGAGGACGCCGCCATCGCCGCCGGCATCGACCGCGAGAAGGTCAGTCCTCACGTCCTGCGCCATGCCTTCGCCACCCATCTGCTGGAGGGCGGGGCCGACCTGCGGGTGATCCAGACCCTGCTGGGCCATGCCGATATCGGCACCACCCAGATCTACACCCACGTGGCGGGCGATCATCTCGCCCAGGTGGTCAAATCCAAGCACCCGCTGGGTCGCAAGGGCTAGCGCCGCCTTGCGCCGGCCCGCCGGCCTCTTTAGGAAGCCCCTGATCACTGTGTGGACTTCACCTCGACGGTCCGCTCCCGTGTAAGGACCTTCCCCATGTCGGACGAAACCCGCGACAGCAACGGCACGATCCTGGCCGAGGGCGACAACGTCACCCTGATCAAGGACCTCAAGGTCAAGGGATCGGGCGGCGTCACCCTGAAGCGCGGCACGTTGGTCAAGAACATCCGCCTGACCGGCGACACCGACGAGATCGAAGCCAATGTCGAAAAGGTGCGCGGCCTGGTCCTGCGCGTCGAGTTCGTCAAGAAGGCCTAACTTAACCTTGGCTTGCTAAGTCTGGCCTCCAGACAGGCGGAGAACCGCCTTGGGAGGCTGGAAGGCCGATGGTGACGCTGACGACGCAGGCCGGCGCTTTGGCGCTGATCGCCTACGCCAAGACTGCGAAGAGCCAGGCGGCGACCGCGACAGCGGTCGCATCGCCGGCCCCCAACTCGCCTGAGGCCAGGAAGGCGGCCGAGGCCGGCCAGGCGCTCGACAGGCTCAAGAAAGAGCAGCGGCTCGGCAAGAAGAACGCCATCGGCGACGCCAAGGGCCGGGCCAGGGCCAGACTCCAGCAGGTGGTCGACCGGCTGCAGCTGCTGAAGAAGATTTACGCCAACGACCCCAAGGCCATGGCCAAGGCGCTGGCCGCCGCAGCCAAGGAGTTGAAGGCGGCCGTCAAGGACTACGGCAAGGCCGCCAAGGAGTCCGGCGAACTCTACAGCCAGGACTTCGCCAACCTGCCTGACGCCGCGACCGATCCCGAAGGCGCCGCCAACGCCCGCAAGACGATCGAGGACGAGGCCAAGATGGACGTCCAGGGCGACCAGGAGTTCATCAAGATGACCCGTGACGTCAGCCGGGGCCTCAAGGACGAGCTGCAGACCGCCAAGACCAAGGGCATCCTGACCCAGCCGGGCAAGTTCGAGCGCTCCGAAGAGGTCAAGGAAGCCGAGGACGACCTGAATGGCCTGGACAAGATGACCGAGGATCTGGATCAACAGGTTCGCCAGGACATGCCGCCCGGCAGCCTTCTCACGCTGGCGGCCTAGCTAGTTCGGCGGCGACTTCGGCTCGATCACCGCATAGCGGCCTCCGGGCGCGTCCAGAATCAGCACCCGGTCGAAGAACAGCCTGTTGCCGGTCATGCCGCCCATGCCGGTCGCGCGCATCATCAGGCCCTGCATGGCGCTGGTCCCCTCAATGTAAGTGGCGTCGCCGAGCGGCGTCTCCAGGCCGCCGATCACGACCCTGGCCTTGGTTGGGGCGGTGTGGGCCATCAGCTTTTTGCCCCAGGAATTGACGGCAAAGATCTCGGTGTCCTGACCGTTGGTCATCTCGCTCCAGCGGGTCTTGTCGATCAGCAGGGCGAAGGCGCTGGAGCCGGTGTCGAGCAGCAGCTTGGTCGGCTTGCCTTCCAGCGTGGCGTCCAGCAGCACCCAGCGGCTCTTCAGCGCCATCGGCGACCACCTGGCCTGAGCGGCCAGCTCTTGCGGCGCCGCGTCACCGACGTGCAGGCGCATGGCCTTGAAGTCGATCGTCAAAACCCGGCCTTCCAGCATGTCGACGCCGATCGTGCCGATCAGGTCCACCGCCTCGGGATCGTCCCAAGCGATGGTCGGGTCGCCGATATCGGCGCGGACGCCGGGCTTGGGGATCGAGACCCGCACATCTCCGATGGTGAAGCCCAGCGCTCCAGGCTGGCCCTTGGGCCCGGACTTCAACGTCGGGATCCTCACCGAGGCCGCCGCCAGGGTCTTGCCGTAGAAAACGGTCGATTTCGCGCCCAGATCAAACTGGGCGTAGAAGGTCTTGTCGACGCCGTCGAAACGGATGGGCAGCAGAACGGCCGCGCGCGGCTCGATCCGGTCGCCGAACCTCGACGAGGCCCAGCGCATTGGCGCGACGCCGCCGGGCGGAGCAATCATCAGGCTGCCCTGGGCTGACACCGCGCCGCACCCTGCCGCGCTCACGACCGCGCCAGTCATCGTCAACGCCGCCCAGCGTCGCGTCATCGTCATGTCGTTCCCCCCAGCCCTGAGATACGCAGGGTCAAGCTATGCAGCCGGGAGGCGATGCTCAACTTAAAAGGCGGTAACGTCGGTGGCTCGCGATGCCTCAAGGCCGCTCAGTGGCGCGGTGAGACCGTCTGGTCTTCCCCAGGGCCGCCCCAGGCCCCATCTTATGCCCGCTGGCGTCGATGCGCGCCGTCCACTCGGACAAGGAGCTGCCCCATGAAGACCCGGAAACTCGGCGACGGTCTGGAGGTCTCGGCCATCGGCCTGGGCTGTATGGGAATGAGCTGGGCCTATGGGCCGGCGCCGGAAAGGGCCGAAACCTTCAAGGTCTTGGCGCGCGCCGTCGAACTGGGCGTCACCTTCTTTGACACGGCCGAGGTCTATGGCCCCTTCGTCAATGAAGAGCTGGTCGGCGAGGGGCTGAAGCCCTTCCGCGACAAGGTCGTGATCGCCACCAAGTTCGGCTTCAAGATCGCCGCGCCGGATGAGAACGGCGTACGCCGCATGGTCGGCGTCGACAGCCGCCCTGAACATATCCGGGCGGTGGCCGAGGCCTCGCTCAAGCGGCTGGGCGTCGAGGTCATCGACCTGCTGTACCAGCATCGCGTCGACCCCAATGTGCCCATCGAGGATGTCGCCGGGACGGTCAGGGACCTGATCGCCGAGGGCAAGGTCAAGCACTTTGGCCTGTCGGAAGCCGGCGCGGCGACCATCCGCAAGGCCCACGCGGTGCAGCCCGTCGCGGCCCTGCAGAGCGAGTATTCGCTGTGGACGCGCGGCGTCGAGGCCGAGATCCTGCCCACCTTGCGGGAACTGGGCATCGGCCTGGTGCCCTACAGCCCGCTGGGTCGCGGCTTCCTGACCGGGACCCTGACCTCGAACGTAGGCCTGGCCAAGGACGACTTCCGCCGCGGCCTGCCGCGTTTCCAGGGCGAGGCCCTGGCCAGGAACCTGTCGCTGGTCGAGGCCCTGACCCTGATCGCCGGCGAAAAGGGGATCACCCCCGCCCAGCTGGCCCTGGCCTGGCTGCTGCATCAGGGCCCCGACATCGCCCCGATCCCCGGCACCACCAAGATCGCCCGTGTCGAAGAAAATGTCGGCGCGGTCGACGTGGCCCTGACGCCCGAGGAGCTGTCGCGCATCGCCGCCGCCGTGCCGGAGACTGCGGTCGAGGGCGAACGCTACAGCGAAGCCGGTCTGGCAATGGTCGGGCGGTAGGCGCAGATCGGCGGTCGATATTCAAAGCGACCGACGCGAAGCCTGCTCTCGACACTGCCGAAGACGTCTCATAACTACCCGTCGATATTCAAGCTGGGCGGTGGCCCTAAACGTCCGACCGCGAGCATTGTAATTCGATGAGCAAGATGAATTTCGCGATCTACTTCGCGGGCGATGGCTACTCGACCGACGCGAAGATCATGGGGCGGCAAAGCGCGGGCAAAGCGCTCATCAAAGGGGTCGCCCGGCGCTGGAAGTCGGATCAAGTTCACGGATACGGTGCGCGGACGTCGGGGCCGACGATGCTGAAGCAGCTTCGGCGCGATGGGTTCGACGGATCGCTGCACTGGCGCGATCCTCCGGGAGACCAGCTCCTCACCAAACTTGGCGCTGTCTATCTTCCGGGGCCGCCGAACAGTCCCTTCGCCCACGCCCGAAATACCCAGGGCCCGACCGCCTACAGCTTGATTGGCGTGACACATACGTTGTCATCGGCTCACGCAATGGATCAGATCGCGCAGCTGGTACTGCCACCATTTCAGCCCTGGGATGCGCTGATCTGCACGTCGAGCGCCGCCCTGTCGGTCGTCAGCAAGCTACAGGACGAGTTCAAGTCTTGGTTTTCGGAGCATACTGGCGCCACGCGGTTCAATCCGGTGGCGCTGCCCATCATTCCACTGGGCGTGAACGTCCCGGATTTCGCCCGTAACGATGCGCAGCGTGTCGCTGGCCGCAAGGCGCTGGGTCTCTCCCCGGACGAGGTGGGGTTCCTTTTCGCGGGACGTATGAGTTTTCACGCCAAGGCCAACCCCGTCGTTTTCTATCAGGCGCTGGAAGAAGGCTGCAGGCGCACGGGAAAAACGCTGGTTTGCATCGAGGCTGGCGTCTACCCCAACACGCACATTGCTCAGGCCTTTGAGGAGGCGCGTCGCTTTCTGGCCCCCAGCGCCAAATTCATCGCGATCGATGGGCAAGACAACCACCTCTATGACATGGCCTGGAAGGCGGCTGATGTCTTTGTCTCACTCTCCGACAACATCCAGGAGACCTTTGGCCTGACGCCGGTTGAAGCCATGGCTGCAGGGTTGCCTGTGCTGGTCAGCGACTGGGACGGCTACAAGGACACCGTCCGCGACGGCGTCGATGGCTATCGGATTCCCGTGACCCTCCCGTCCGCGGGGATGGGGGAGGAACTGGCTCTGCGCCACGCCATGGAGCGAGACACCTACGACCGTTACATCGGCCATGTCAGCATGGCGACGGCCGTGGATCTCGAGGCGCTGACGGATCGTGTTATTGCCCTAGCTGAAAGCCCGGACTTGAGAGAGCGCTTGGGCTCGGCTGGCCAGGCCCGGGCCCGAGAAATCTATGACTGGCCGGTGATCTTGGGTCGCTATGTCGAAATGGTAGAGGAACTGGGCGAACTTCGCCGGGCGGCAGGCTCGCAGCCGCCTTGGCCTTGGCCCGGACGCCCCGATCCGTATCGTCTGTTCGCCGACTACCCCACTCGGACCTTGGACGAAGCCTCGATGGTCGTGGCGCACCTCAAGCGGGGTGAAGCCATCGAGACGTTCTTCGATCTGAGCGTGACCGGGTTCGTACTGGATCCGGGCACTTTCCCGCGAGAAACCATAGTTGAGCTTTATCGCGAGATCTCCATGGAGGCCCGCGCCGTCGGTACTCTGATACGGGGCAGGATGGGACCAGAGCCGGCCAAGGTGCGAGCCCTGATGTGGCTCTACAAGCTAGGATTGGTGAAGCTCGTATCCTGACGCTAGGCCTTACGCGGCGCTAAAGGCGGGCCAAGCCCGACGTTGTCGTCCGTACATCCACCGCCCCGTCGCAGGCCTCGCAACGCACCACGGGAACCAGGCGTGCGCCGCAGGCGTGAGTCAGGATTTCCGGCGGGCCGGCTTCGCCCGACAGCCATCGGTCGCCCCAGGCCATCAGGGCGGCGATCAGCGGGAAGAAGTCGCGGCCCTCGCGGGTCAGCCGGTAGTCCCAGCGTTCGGGACGGGTTTGATACAGGCGCTTTTCCAGCATGCCGCGCTCGACCAGGCGTGACAGGCGGTCGGTGAGGATGTTGCTGGCCACCTTCAGTTCGGCCTGCAGGTCCTTGAAGCGGGTCAGGCCATAGAAGCTGGCGGCGACCAGATGGGCGGTCCAGCGGTCGCCCAGCACCTCGATCGAGCGCTCCAGCATCGGATGCAGCGGCACGCCGCCGGCACCGTCCGCGCCTTGGGTGTCGCTGACCCGGCGTGAGTGGCGGGCGCGGGGCGCGGGCTCCAGACCGGCGCCGGGACCGGGCGTCAGGGTGATGTCGCGCACCTTCACCGGCGCGGCGCAGGCCTGACAGACCAGGACCGGGCGCAGAGGTTGCCCACAGGGGCTGTGGATAATCTGGTGCGAGGGGCAGTCCGGGTCCAGACGCCAGCGCATTTCCCAGCCCAGCAGCATCAGGGCCGAGTCGTAGAGGTCCTTGCCCATGACGGTCAGGCAGTACTCGTGGCGAACGGGTCGAAGCTGGTAGGGGCGCTTTTCCAGCACGCCGGCCGCCTCCAGCCGTCCCAGGCGGTCGACCAGCAGCGAACGGGCCATGCCGCTCATGGCGATGAAGCCGTCGAAGCGCTTGACGCCCATGAAGGCCGCATAGAGCAGCAGCAGGGTCCAGCGATCGCCGATCAGGTTCAAGGCGCGGGCGGCCGAGCTGTTGCGGACAAGTGCAGGGGCGCCGAGGGCGACCGGTACGGGCAGAAGCATGGGGCTTGGTGCGGCGCCGCAAGGCGACCTGTCAACGCCGGGCATGGACTCGGAGGATGTCACTTGTATAATCAGACTGACTGGTGAGCGGCATGGGAGGCGGCCTTGGTCTATGTGCTGGGTGGATGGCAGAGCGACTTCTCGGCCAATTGGAGCCGTCAGGGCCGCGACATGGCCGACGCCTTTGGCGAGGCGGTGGGCGAAGGCCTGGCCGCGACGCAGCTGGATCCTGAAGAGATTCAGACCGGCCATGTCGGCAATTTCGCCGGCGAGCTGTTTGCGGGTCAGGGTCTGCTGGGCGGTATGTTCGGCCAGGTGCATCCGGCCTTTGACGGCCTGCCGACCGCCCGCCATGAGGCTGCCTGCGCTTCGGGCAGCGTCGCTATCCTGGCCGCCACAGCCGAGATCGAGGCCGGGCGCTATGACCTGGCCTGCGTGGTCGGCATCGAGCAGATGCGCAATGTTCCCGGCCAAAAGGCCGCCGAAAACCTGGGCAGCGCCGCCTGGGCGGGTCATGAATTCCAGGACGCCCGCTTTCTCTGGCCCCGCGCCTTCTCCGATCTCGCCGACGAATATGACCGCCGCTACGGCCTGAAGTACGAGCACCTGATGGCGATCTCGGAGATCAATTTCGCCAACGGCCGCCGCAACCCCAACGCCCAGACCCGCGACTGGCGGTTCGGGCCCGAGGCCTTTACCGAGAACGACGAGACCAATCCCGTGGTCGAGGGCCGCACCCGCAAGCAGGACTGCGGCCAGGTCACAGATGGCACGGCGGTGGTGTTCCTGGCCTCGGCCGAACGCGCCAGGACCTATGCCGACAAGCGCGGGATCGCGCTCGAGAGCATCCCGCAGATCAAGGGCTGGGGCCATCGCTCGGCCCCGATCAGCTATGCTCGCAAGATCGAAAACAGCCGCAACGCGCCCTATGTCTTTCCGCAGGTTCGGCGCGCGATCCTCGACGCCCGCGCCCGGGCCGGGATCGCGTCGGATGTCTCCGGGATCGACGCCGTCGAGACCCATGACTGCTTCACCGCCACCGAATACATGGCCATCGACCATCTGGGCCTGACCGCGCCCGGCGAGAGCTGGAAGGCGATTGAGGCCGGCGATATCGCCATGGGCGGCAGGCTGCCGATCAATCCGTCCGGCGGTCTGATCGGCGCGGGCCACCCCGTCGGCGCGACCGGCGTGCGCATGACCCTGGACGCCTTCAAGCAGGTGACCGGCGCAGCCGGCGACGGCCAGGTCGAAGGCGCCAAGACGGTGCAGACTCTGAACATCGGCGGATCCACGACGACGACCGTGAGTTTCGTGGTGGGGACCTAGCCCTCAAGTCCTCCCCCTGACGGGGGAGGTGTCGCCGCAGGCGACGGAGGGGGAAGTACTGCGACCCATTGCGGTCTTCCCCCGCCGACCTTCGGTCGCCTCCCCCTTCAGGGGGAGGATCTTTTTCGCCTTACTAACCGTATCTGGACGACAACTTTCGGACCCTTCATGACCCCCATCCTCCAGCTCCTCGCCATCAACGCCGCCGTCTCGGCCGTCGCCTTTTTCGGGCTGTGGCTGATCGGTCTGAAGCTGAAGGATGTCAGCTTCATCGACAGCTGGTGGGGCCTTGGCATGGGCCTGATCGCCCTGACCTCGTGGCTGCAGATGGGGCCCACGCCGCACGGCAACCTGTTGCTGATCCTCTGCGCCATATGGGCGCTGCGGCTGGGCGGCTACCTGCTGTGGCGCTGGCGCAAGAACGGACCGGACCGCCGCTATGTGACGATGATGGCCCTGGCGCAGAGCGAGCGGAAATGGAGCTTCGCCAAGGCGTCCCTGCTGCTGGTCTTCGCCCTGCAATACGCCCTGCAGTTCGTGATCGCCCTGCCGGTGCAGCTTGGCCACGGCTCGGCCGCGCCGCTGGGCGCTCTGGCCTTTGTCGGCGCTGCCATCGCGGTGGTCGGGATCGCCTTCGAGACCATCGGCGACGCCCAGCTGACCGCCTTCAAGGCCAAGCCGGAAAACGCCGGCAAGGTGATGGACAAGGGCCTGTGGCGCTATACCCGCCACCCCAACTATTTCGGCGACGCCTGCGTGTGGTGGGGTCTGTATCTGATCGCCGCCGGGACGGGCCTGGGCGCCTGGACCCTGCCGGCCCCGGTGCTGATGACCTTCCTGCTGACCAAGTGGAGCGGCGTGCCGACCGTCGAGGGCCGGATGCGGAGGAAGCGCCCGGACTATGAGGCCTATGTGCAGCGGACCTCGGGCTTCGTGCCGTGGTTTCCCAAAACCTGAACCTTCTCCCAGAGGGAGAAGGAGGGCCCCGCGCCAAAGGCGTGGGAGGATGAGGGGTTAAGGCGATCGACGGCGTGCCGGCACGCCGGTTGACGGTGTAACCCCTCACCTCCCACCGCTTCGCGGCGGGTCCCTCCTCTCCCTATGGGAGAGGCTTCAGGCGGTCTCTGCCCGCCCAGACGCTATGCGTCCCGCTGCTCAGCTTGTGGGGCAGAGCGATCCGGCAAACGACCTCGAAGCGCTTGGCGTCGACCAGCACGCACTCGGACGTTCCGCGGTTCTCGTCGATGATGAAGCTGACCAGATAGCCGTCATCCTCGTCCACCGCGCCAATGCGCGGCGCGAACGGCGCTTCGCTGGCATAGCGGCCCTCGGGCAGCTGGATTGACCAGCTCTCGCCGGTTTCCAGGTCGTGCTTGACGAAGCCGTTGAACAGGAACCAGCCCGGCTTGGCGGTGGTCGAATAGGCATAGCGATAGGGCTTGCCGGCAACCTGCTGGTTGAACATCCCGAACTCGAGGATGCGTTCGTCCAGATGGCCCTCGGTGGTCTCGCCGGTCTTCAGGTTAAAGCGCCAGCGGTGCAGCTTGGGCCGGAAGCTGTGCTCGTCCAGATAGGCCATTAGGTGGCCGTGGCCGTCCGGGGCATTTTCCAGCGGGCGCGGGGTCGGGTTCTCCTGGAAATAGCCGTCCAGCACCACCTCGTCGCCGTCCTCATAGGCATTGAGCCAATGCAGCACATAGGTCGGCGCGGCCTCGAACCACTGCACCGGCCCGCCATGGCGCGGCACGATTCCAAACCGTGAGGGCACGCCCTTGTGCAGGCGCACGGCGTGGATGTCGCGCTCCAGCAGGGCGGCGTCCCAGAACACCGGCAGGTCATTGAGGATCGAATAGTTCTTCGTGAAGGCCATGTCGTGCGGCAGGCGCGGACCGGGCAGGTCGATGGCCTGATAGGTGGTGCGCTTGCCCGAGGCGTCGACCACGCCATAGTGCATATAGGGCGCGGACTTCGAGTAGTTGAAGAACAACAGCTCGCCGGTGGCCTCGTCGACCTTGGGGTGGGCCGAGACGCCGTCCAGCGGCGCCCACGCGGCGACGCCCAGGTTTTCAAGCGTGAGCGGATCAAGCCGATAGGCCTCGCCGCACTGGTAGAAGGTGGCGATGGCCTCGCCGCCATGGACGACGATGTCGGTGCTGGCCGTGTCCTTCAGGCCGCCATGCGCGCCAAAGCCCGGGCGCTTGGAGGTGCCCGGTCCGTCGGCGAGGCCGCCCCACAGGCTTTCACCGACCTCTTGCTCGGCCTCGAAGCCGCGCGTGCGGATGAAGCGGTTGCGATAGGTCGCCTGTCCGTCCTTGAACTCGATCTGGTGGACCATGCCGTCACCGTCGAACGGGTGATAGCGGCCCAGCGGCGCGTGCACCGGGTTTTCGGTGTTGCGCAGATAGACCCCGTCGATGTCGGTCGGGATCGCGCCCTCCAGCACCTCCAGGTCCCAGGCATTGACCTCCTCGTGCTGCGGCGTCCAGGCCCCGGTCATATAGGGGTGGTTGGTGTGACCCAGGGAGGTGACAACGGGCGGCAGGCGTTCGATCTTCATGGCAGACCCCATCAGAGATAGGCCAGCTTACCGCCAGTCAGTCTTGTTGTGCAAGTCAGTGTGGATCAGCGCGCTGCGCTGACCCGCCAGATCACATTGCCCACATCGTCAGCCAGCAGCAGCGCGCCGGTCCTGTCGATATTGACCCCCACCGGGCGGCCCTGGGCTTCACCCTTGGCGTTGAGGAAGCCGGTCAGGAAGTCCTCGGGCGGGCCGGCGGGCTTGCCGTTCTGGAAGGGGATGAACACCACCTTGTAGCCGGACTGCGGCTTGCGGTTCCACGAGCCGTGCTGGCCGATGAACACGCCGCCGCGATAGCGCTCGGGGAAGGTCGCGCCCTCATAGAAGGTCAGGCCCAGCGAGGCGGTATGGGCGCCCAGGGCGTAGTCGGGCTTGATCGCCTTGGCGACGAGGTCGGGCCGGGGCGGCTTGACGCGGGTGTCGACCGTCTGGCCGTAGTAGCTGTAGGGCCAGCCATAGAAGCCGCCGTCCTGCACCGAGGTCATGTAGTCGGGCACCAGATCATTGCCGATCTCGTCGCGCTCGTTGACGGCGGTCCACAGCTGACCGGTGACCGGGTTCCAGCCGACGCCGACAGGATTGCGGATGCCCGAGGCATAGACCCGGCTGGCGCCGGTGGCGATATCGACCTCAAGAATACCCGCGCGGCGCTCCTCCGCCGCCATGCCGTTCTCGCCGACATTGCTGTTGGAGCCGACGCCCGCATAGAGCTTGGTTCCGTCCGGGCTGGCGATCAGGCTTTTGGTCCAGTGGTGGTTGATTGGACCGGCGGGCAGCTCGGCGATCTTGCGCGCCGGAGCGGCGATGCTGGTCGCGTCCGCCACATAGGGGAAGGCGACCACGGCGTCGGTATTGGCCACATAGAGCGTGTCACCGACCAGGGCCATGCCGAACGGCGAGTTCAGGCCGGTCAGGAAGGGCGCCTTGACCTCGGCCACGCCGTCGCCGTCGGCGTCGCGCAGCAGGGTGATGCGGTTGGCGCTGGGCGTCTTGGCCCCGGCCTTGCCCATGATCTGCTTTTCCGCCCAGGCCCGGATGTCGAAGCCCTTTTTCTTTTCCTTGGGCGGGCCGTTGGTTTCGGCCACCAGCACGTCGCCGTTGGGCAGCACCAGCATCCAGCGCGGATGATCAAGGCCAGAGGCGAAGGCCTGCACCCGGAAACCCTGGGCGGCGATCGGCGTCGCGCCATTGGCCCAGCGGTTGACGGGCGAGACCTTCACCGTCGGCAACAGCGTCTTGGTCGGCGCCGGCAGGGCGGGATCGGGACCATAGCCGGTTGCGGCGTTCTGGGACTCGCTCTGGCTACAGGCGGCCAGCGCCGTCAGGGCGATGACCGTAAGGGCTGCGGGGTGACGAAGACGCGACATGGAATTCTCCCTGAGACCTGATGGTAACGCCTCAAAGCGTTCCGTGTTCTTTGACGGGCGGGTCCTGTTGGAAGGCTAGACTATTGTTGCGACACGTCGAGCTTCCCCGGGGTCAGTCGGCGCGCAGGACGGGCGCGGGACGCCGCGACAGCGCCTGGGCTGCGGCCAGCAGGCCGCCGACCGCCGACAGGCCCGCCGCTCCGGCCAGCAGGGCCATCACCCCGGCCCAGTCGATGCTCCATTGCGCCTTGAAGACCAGCACCACCACCGGCCAGGCGGCAGCCAGGCCCAGCAGCACGCCCGCCGCGCCGGCGATCAGGCCGACCGCGCCATATTCGACGACATAGGCCGACAGGATCTGGCTGCGCGTGCCGCCCAGCACTTTCAGCGTCGCCGCCTCGCGCGCCCGGGCGCGGGCCCCGGCGGCAATGGCTCCGGCCAGGACCAGCAGTCCGGCCAGCCCCGCGACGGCCGCTGCGCCCCTGATCGCCAGGGCCAGACGGTCGAACAGGCCGGCGGCGGCCTCCAGTTGCTCGCGCACGCTGATGACATTGACGGCCGGGAAGCTCTGGCCCAGGGCGCGGGTCAGGCGCGCCTCGGCGGGTCGGTCCATCTTGGCGATAGCGATATTGCGCAGCACCGCGCCTTCCAGGCTCTTGGGATCCAGGATGATCGAGAAGTTGGGGCCAAAGCCGCCGAACTCGACCTTGCGCAGCACCGCGACCCTGGCTTCCAGATCACGGCCCAGCACCGACAGGGTGATGGTGTCGCCGGCCTTCAGGCCCGCGCCGCGCGCCAGGTCGACCTCCATCGCCACCTGGGGAGGGCCGGTATAGCCTGCGGGCCACCAGCGACCTTCGACGACGCCGGAATCCTTGGGCTCGGCGTTTAGCACCGACAGGCTCACATCGCTGTCGAAGGCCCACCGCTCCGAAGGGGCGATGGCCTTCAGGTCGATGGGCTTGCCCTTCAGGGCGATGATGCGGCCGGTGGCGAAGGGAATCCGCAGATAGCTCTCACTGTCCAGGCCGCCGACCGCGCGGGCGACCTCGGCGTCAAAGGCGGTGACCTCGTCGCCGGGGATCTCGGTGAAGACCATGGCCGGGGCGCTCTTGGGCGCGACCTCGCGCACCTGGGCCAGCAGGGCCGACTGGATCAGCACCACGCAGGCCAGCAGCGCTACACCCAGGCCGATGGCCGGGGTGGCGGTGCGGGCCGCCGAGCGGGGTCCGGCCAGATTGGCCAGGCCGATGCGGATGGGACCGCGCGCCAGACCCCGGACCTTGCCCGCCAGCCAGGCAGCCAGCAGGCCCAGGGCCCAGAGGGCGACAAAGGCGACGGCGACGCCGGCGATCATGATCCCGGCCGCGATGGGCGTGGGCGCGGTGGCGACGGCCAGGGCGGCGAGGCCCAGGCCGCTGACGGCGGCGCCGATCGTTTCCAGTCCGAACGGCGCGCGCACGCCCAGGGCGCGGCGGAACAGGGCCGAGGGCGGGGTGGCGCGGGCGCGGGCCAAGGGGATCAGGGAAAAGGCCGCCGCCGCCAGCAGGCCAAAGGCGCCGGCCTTGATCAGGGGCAGGGGATAGACCGCGAACAGGGCCGGGATCGGCAGGGCGCTGCCGGCGATCTGGCCCAGGATCAGCGGCACGATGGCGCCCACGATCAGGCCGAGGGTCACGCCCAGGCCGGCTAGCAGGCCGATCTGGATCAGATAGGTATTACGGATCAGGGCCCCGTCGGCGCCCAGCGCCTTGAGCACGGCGATGGAAGGCTCGCGCGTCGCCAGATAGGCCGAGACAGCCCCCGCCACGCCCAGGCCGCCGGCCACCAGCGAGGCCAGGCCAATGAAGCCGAGAAAATATTCCAGCTGGTCGATCAGCTTGCGCGCGCCGGGCGCGGCGTCGGAGCGGTCGCGGACATTGAGCCCGGCGTCGCCAAACGCCTTCTTGAGCGCCTTGCCTGCAGCGATGGGGTCGGCGCCGGCCGGTAGGGCGATGCGCGCCGACTGGTCCGAGGGCAGGCCGGGGGCAAGCAGCCCCGTGGGGTCCAGCAGTTCGCGGCGAACCAGTACGCGGGGACCCAGGACGAAGCCGCGCGCCACACTGTCGGGCTGGCGGATCATGGTCGCGCGGACGATCAGGGTCAGGGGGCCGGCCTCGAAGCGGTCACCGATCTTCAGGCCCAACCGGTCCAGCAGGGCGGGCTCGACGGCCGCGCCGGGCAGGCCGTCGCGCGTGGCCAGGGCTTCGGCCAGGGTCGCGGCTCCCGCCAGCTCGACCGTTCCGGTCAGCGGATAGGCCGCGTCGGCCCCGCGCAGATCGACCAGCCGCCTGTCGCCCGATGGCGCCTGGGCCATGACCCGAACGCGGGCGGTGTAGGAGGTCTTGCCCAGCCGGGCGAAGGCGGCGCGTTCTTGCGGGCTGAAGTTACGGTTCTCGACCGAAGTCGACAGATCGCCGCCCAGGATCTCGCGCGCCTGCGAGGCCAGGCCCCGGCGGAAGGCCTCAGCCGTGGAGCCGGCCGCCGCGATGGCCGCCACCCCCAGGGCCAGACAGGCCAGGAAGATGCCAAAGCCCCGGACGCCGGAGCGCAGTTCGCGGGCGGCGAGGCGGAACGAGAGGGCGCTCACGCAGCGGCCTCAACAACCTTGCCGTCGGCCATGCGGACGATGCGGTCGGCGCGCTGGGCCAGCACCGCGTCATGGGTGACCATCACCAGGGCTGCGCCGCATTCGGCCACCAGGTCGAACATCAGGTCGGCGACGGAGGCCGCGTTGCGGCTGTCGAGGTTTCCGGTCGGTTCGTCAGCGAACAGCAGGATCGGCCGCGCCGCCAGGGCCCGGGCCAGGGCCACGCGCTGCTGCTCGCCGCCCGACAGCTGGTGTGGATAGTGGGTCAGGCGCGAGGATAGCCCCACCTTGGCCAGCCAGTCGCGGGCGGTGGGCAGGGCGTCCGGGGCGCGGGCGATCTCCAGCGGCGCGGCGACGTTCTCTTCGGCGGTCATGTTGGGCAGCAGGTGGAAGCTCTGGAACACCAGGGCCGCGCGGCCCCGGCGCAGGCGGGCGCGGCCGTCCTCGTCCAGCTTGGCCAGGTCCTGACCGAACAGGTTGACGGTTCCCGAGGTCGGGCGTTCAAGCCCGGCGGCCACCGAAATCAGCGACGACTTGCCCGAGCCTGACGGCCCGATGATCGCCACGCGCTCACCCGCCGCCACATGCAGATCGACGCCGCGCAGGATATTCACAGGGCCCGCCGTAGAGGGCAGGGTCAGGGTCACCGACGAAAGGGCGAGCGGCGCTGCATCGGCGGTCATGAAGTTTCCTTGTTTCGTGCGTTAAGTTTGCGAACCCCAACCCCACATAGGGACTCATGACGATCTTCACACGCCCTGCCCCCACCCGACGCGGGACCATTTTTGGATTTGGCGCGATGTTCGCCGTTTCGACCGGTGCGACGGCGGCGGAGAAGCCTCCGATCGTCACCGTTCTGGGCGACTCGATCACCGCCGGTCTGGGCTTGCCCGCGCGCGACGCCTTGCCGGCGCAGCTGCAGAGCGCCCTCGAACGGATGGGCGTGCGGTCCGCGGTACGAGGGGCGGGCGTCTCGGGCGACACCAGCGGCGGCGGTCTGGCGCGGGTCGATTTCAGCGTCGGCGCCGACACCGCTGTGTGCGTGGTGGCTCTGGGCGGCAACGACCTGTTGCAGGGCGCAGACCCCTCGCGGACCAAGGCCAACCTGAAACGCATCATCGAAAAGCTGAAGGCCCGCCGCATCCGCGTGGTGCTGGCCGGCGTGCGGGCGCCGCCGCTGATCGGGGCGTCTTACGCGCGCGACTTCACCGGCCTCTATCCGGCCCTGGCGCGCGAGACCGGCGTAGTCTTCCATCCGGACTTCGTCACCGGCGTGGTCGGGGCCCAGCGCCTGATGCAGCGCGACGGCATCCATCCCAACGCCGCCGGCGCCAGGGTGATCGCCGAGCGCTTGGCTCCGACGGTCGCGACCGCGCTGCGAACCACGATCTAGGCTCACAGCGCGGATCGTCCCTAGCCGTCGACCAGGGTGGACTTGTTCGCCGGCGGATGGGCCGTGTGAGCGCTGCTGCCGAACACGCGATGCGTCAGCCGTTCGGCGCGCACCTTCAGGCCGTCCATCAGGATGAAGACGACGGGAACATAGAGCAGCGACAGCAGGGTCGAGGTGATCAGGCCGCCGATCACCGCGATGGCCATAGGGGCGCGGAACTCGACATCGGCGCCGAAGCCGACCGCCACCGGCAGCATGCCCACGCCCATGGCGACCGTCGTCATGATGATCGGCCGGGCGCGCTTGTGCGCCGCATCGATGATCGCCTCGCGCTTGGTCATGCCGTTCTGCATGGCCATGATCGCGTACTCGACCAGCAGGATCGAGTTCTTGGCCGCGATACCCATCAGCATCAGAATGCCGATCAGGGTCGAGATCGAGAAGCTCGACTTGGCCAGAACCAGCAGGGCGAAGGCGCCCCCAATGGCCAGCGGCAAGGCGACCATGATGGTGATCGGGTGGGCGAAGCTGCGGAACAGCAGCACCAGCACGACGTACATCAGCAAGATGCCGGTGATCAGGGCGGCGGCGAAGCCGGTGACCATCTCCTGGATGAACTCGGCGTCGCCGGCGGCCACCTCGGTGATGCCGGCTGGCAGGTTCTTGACCGAGGCCAGATCATGCACGCGCTTGCTGGCCTCGCCCACCACGATGCCGTCGAGTTCGGCGGTGATGGTGGCGACGCGCGAGCGGTCCTGACGGCTGATCTGCGAAGGACCTGCGCCGAAGCGCACGTCGGCCACGGCGTTCAGCGGCACGGGGCCGCCGGCGCTGGGCACCTGCAGGGTCTGCAGGATAGCCATGTCCTCGCGGGCGTCCTGGGTCAGGCGCAGGCGGATCGGCACCTGCCGATCGCCCAGATTGTACTTGGGCAGGTTCTGGTCGATGTCGCCGATGGTGGCCACGCGCACCGCCTGCGAGATCACGCCGGCCGAGACGCCGGCGCGGGCGGCCTGGTCGGGACGTGGCGTGACGACAATCTCGGGCCGGGCAATGGCCGCCGTATTGACCACATGGGCCAATCCCGGAACGTTGCGCATCTCGGCCTCCACCTTGCGGGCGGCGGCGTCCAGCGCGGGTCCGTTGTCGCCCACGAGGCTGAGCCTGAAGCTGGTGCCGTCGCTGGGACCCCCGCCGCTGTTGGAGCCTGCGCCAATTCGCGCGCCCGGAATGGCGGCGAACTGGTCGACCATCAGACGGCTGAATTCCTGCTGGCCCATGCGCTCGCCCTTGGGAACGAGATCGGCATTCAGGGTGGCCGTATTGACCGCATTGTTGCCGCCGATCGACGCATAGACACCGATCACTTCGGGACGGGTCCGGAGTTCGCGGGTCATGCGCTGAACGATGGCGTCGGTTTCATCCAGGGTCGCACCGGGCGGAAGCTGGACCGAGAACGGCGCCCGGCCCCGGTCGGCGGCGGGCGAGAACTCGAACGGCAACTTGGTCGCCAGGAAGCCAGAGATCAGCACCATCGGCACGCCCATCGCCAGGACCTTCCAGCGATTGTCCAGGCCCCAGGTCAGGCTCTTGAGGTAAGGCGCCATCCAGAACGGGTCGGCGTCCTCGTGCTTGCTGTTGGCCTTTAGCATGTAGGCGCCCATCAGCGGCGTCAGCAGGCGGGCCACGACCAGCGAGAACAGCACCGAGACGCAGGCGGCCAGGGCGAAGGCCTTGAAGAACTGGCCGATAATGCCCGGCATGAAGCCGACGGGGGCGAACACCGCCACGATGGTGAAGGTGGTGGCCACGACCGCCAGGCCGATTTCGTCGGCCGCTTCCATGGCCGCCGCATAGGGCGTCTTGCCGCCCCGCATGTGGCGGACCATGTTCTCGATCTCGACGATCGCGTCATCCACCAGGATGCCCACGGTCAGGGACAGGGCCAGCAGAGTGATGCTGTTGAGCGACTGGTTCAGCGGCGCCATCAAGGCGAAGGTCGGCAGCAGCGACATCGGGATGGCGACGGCCGCCAGGAAGGTCGCCCGCCAGTCGCGCAGGAACAGCAGCACCACCAGAACGGCCAGCACGGCGCCGAGGATCAGCGCCTCCATCGAGGCCAGATAGCTGTCCTCGATATACTTTACCTCTGAGGTGATCTCGTCGATCTCGACTTCCGGATGGGCCATGTCGAGCTTCTCGACGGCCTTGCGGACCTTCTGCGCAGTCTGGACCTCGCTGGCGCCGCGCGAGCGGACCATGTTGAAGGTGACCACTTCCTGGCCGTCATAGCGGGCGCGCGAGCGAGGCTCGGCCCAGCGGTCCTCGACCGTGCCCAGGTCGCCCAGGCGCACAGTGCCGCCCGCCGACAGGGGGATGCGGGTCTCGCGCAACTGGTCGATCGAGCCGGCCGCGCCCAGGGTGCGGATGGCGCGCTCGGAGCCGGAGATGGTCACCCGGCCGCCGGGCAGGTCGGCATTGCTGGACACCAGGGCCTGGCTGACCTGGGCGGCGGTGACGCCGCGTGCGGCCAGGCGGTCGGGATCCAGGGCCACCTGGATCTCGCGATCAACGCCGCCGCGGCGATTGACCTCGCCGACGCCCTTCAGGGCCAGCAGGGTGCGGCTGACCTCGTTGTCGACGAACCAGCTGCGCTGTTCCGGTGTCAGGGTCGGAGCCTTGACCACATAGGTGATCAGCGGATCGCCGGAGATGTCGATCCGGGTGACATTGGGCTCCTGCATGTCCTGGGGCAGGTCGCCCCGCAGGCCGGACATGGCGTTGCGAACATCATTGGTGACCTGCTCGTGATCGACGCCCAGTTCGAACTCGATGAAGGTCGAGGACACCCCGTCGGTGATGGTCGAGTTGATGTGGCGCACCCGGCCAAGGCCCGCGACCGAGTCCTCGATCAGGCGGGTGACCTGGGTTTCCAGCTCGCTGGGCGCTGCGCCGGGGCGCGCGGCCGTGACGACGACGAACGGCAGGTCGACGTCGGGATTGTTGTTGATCCGCATGCTGCGGAAGCCGGAAATCCCGGCGATGGTCAGCAGCAGGAACAGCAGGATGACGGGGATCGGGTTTCGGATCGCCCAGGCGGAGATGTTGTTCATCGCGTCAGGCTCCTAGCGGGCCGACTTGGCGGCGGCCGACGCCGTCGGGACGGCGGTGCCGATCCGCACAGCGTCACCTTCGCCCAGGAAGCCGGCGCCCTCGACGACCACACGTTCGCCGGCGGTCAAGCCGGTGGCGGCAATCATGTCGGCCGTGGTGGCCACGATGACGATGCGCCGGAAGCGGGCATGGTTCTTGGCGTCGAGCACGAACACGCCGGGACGGTTTTCGCGATACAGCACAGAGGCGCTGGGAACCGTCAGGGCAGCCTGGTCTCCGGCCTGGATGGTGGCGCGGGCGAACATGCCTGTGCGGAAGCCGCCCATGCTGGACAGCGCAACCCGAGCGACGCCCAGGCGAGTCTGGCCATTCACCTCGGACGTGACGATGCGCACCCGGCCCGTGGTCTGGCCCACCTTGTCGGAGACGATGGTGGCGGCCATGCCCGCCTTCACCAGGGCCAGATCGGTTTCGGGGATCTCGGCGTCCAGTTCCAGGCGGCTGTCACGCACGATGCGGAAGACTTCAGCGCCCGTGCTGACGATCTGCCCCTTGGTGACGTTGCGACGGCTGATCAGGCCCGCCACGGGGGCGCGGATGGCGGTCTGGGCCAGGCGGGCGGCGGTCTCGCCGCGTGCGGCCTGGGCCGAGGCCAACTGGGCGTTGGCGGTCTGCTGCCTGGCCAGGCTGGTGTCCAGCGAGGCTTGCGACAGATAGCCCTTGGCCTGTAGCTCGCGCGAGCGGCTCAGGGCGGCTTCGGCCTCGGCCAGGACGGCCCTTGCGCTGGCGACGCCGGCGTCGTGCTGGCGCATCTGCGCCGAGAGCAGGGTGTCGTTGAGCCTGACCAGGACCTGGCCGGCCTGGACGGTGTCGCCTTCCTCGGCATTGACCGAGATGGCCGTCAGGCCGCCCGTCTCGGCGCCGACGACGACCTCTTCCCAGGGCGAGATCGTGCCCGTGGCGTTGATCAGGCGAGGCACCGATTGCGAGACGACGGTGGCGATGCTGACCGTCTGGGTCGCGGTCGCTCCAGCCGGGGGCGCGGCCTTCTTGGGCTTCTTGTCGTCGCCGCAGCCGGCAAGCGCCAGGGCGCCCAGGCTCAGGACCACAACCAGCGCGCTCGAACGCATGACGCGCCCCTTGATCCCGTAAACCACGATCGTCCCCGATGTCCCAGAAAGCCTTCGGGGCCTTCTAGCCGACAAAGCGTGGGTCGCTGAGTTAAATGATCGTAAGACGATATGGAGGCGCGGCTTAGAGCGTTGGCGCGGCGCCCGATTGGGCCGCCTGAGCGCGGTTGAACCCTCCACGGGCGCTCATCCGTGCCCAATAGGCGGCGACGGCGGGCGGGAAATCGTCCGAAAGACCCAGGGATGTGGCCAGCAACAGGGCGTAGGCGATCGAGATATCCGCGCCCGTGAAGCGGTCGCCGGCGGCGAAGGCGTGGTCCTTCAGGATCAGGTCCAGCCCCTTCAGTCGCGACAGGAACCAGCGGGCATAGTCGGTGGCGACCTGGGGGTTGCGGCGTTCCTCGGGTTCAAGGCGCGAATAGCGCAGCACCAGGGTCTGGGGAAAGGTCAGGGTGGCCTCGCCGAAATGCAGGCCGTTCAGATAGGCGCCATAGCCGGGCTCTTGGGGCCCCACCGAGAGGTGTCCCTCACCATGGCGCATCGACAGATATTCGATCATCGCTGCGGACTCGGTCATCCGGGTGTCGCCGTCGATCAGCAGCGGGATGGTGCCCAGCGGGTTCTCGTCGAGAAACTCCCGCGCCAGGAACCTCGGCGGAAAGGGCAGGAGCCTCAGGTCATAGGTCAGGCCAAGCTCTTCCAGCGCCCAGAGCGGACGGAAGGACCGGGCGTCGCGGCAGTGGTAGAGGGTGATCATCGCGGTCGGCCTTGGTCCAGGCTTGTGGGGTCGAGGCTTGCGGAATCCAAGCTTGCGGGAGCGGACCAGAAAACCGCCGGGCTGTCTTCTGTGACGCGGCGTCAGTCAGGCTATGGCGTCTCAACGGTCCGCTTCTGACGGGAGAGGCCACCCAGCAACAGGGCGAGCATCGTCAGATAGCTGAAGATGGCGCCCGCCACATAATAGGCCCGGCCCCAGATGTCCGCGTCGACGATCACGGCGACATGCAGCAGCAGGCCCAGGCCGTGGAAGCCGCTGGCCCACATCGGCCACCAGCGGTCTGATCTCAGGGCGACAACCAGCAAGGCCGACAGCAAGAGGCCGTCAATGATCATGATCCCGGTCTGGGGACCCCACAGCTGCAGGCTTCGCTGGGCAAAAGCGCTGGCCAGCCAGGCCAGGCTCATGGCGGCGGCGGCCGACCGCTCGGGCCAGCCGCCGCGCCAGGCGGCGACGCCGCAGGACACGACGAGGGCCATAAGGCTGGCCCACTGATAGAGCGCGTGGAATTCCATCGGCGGAACCTGCGGCGCCGGAACGCGGAAGGCCAGCCCGGTCGTTATGCGCGACCGGGCCTCGACCCTGGAGCGTTTCCGCTAGGTGTGAAACGGTTATCGGATCGAAAAACGCTCTAAACTTCTGATTTGGGGCCCTTTTCGCCCGCCCCCTGATGAAGCCATCAGGTCGGAAAGGGCTCTAGGCGGCGCGAACAGGCCTGACGACTTCCAGCCGGCCATCGGCCAGCCGACCTTCAGGCGTCGGGGGCTTTTCGCCGCCGCTGCCGAACGAGACCGCCGAAAGGCCGATGTCGCGCTGGGCGATCGACAGGCGCTTGTGGGTGTCGACGATGCTTTGCCGGGCCAGACCCAGGGCTTGCATGGTGTCGATGGCGCCCATCAGGGCGTCCTGGCCGATCAGGGCCGAGAGATTGGCGCTTTCACGACTGGTCGGCATCAAGCCCGCGAGATTGGCGGTGCGGGCGATCGCGGCGTCGATGGCCTTTTCGGCGGCGAACAGGGCCTGCGCGACGGTTTCGGCGGCCTGGCGGCGTTGCTTGAGCATGAGCGGTCTCCTCACGCCGAGCGGTGTCGGCGCGTTGCGGGGTTGCAATGGTCGGGATTGGCGGGTCTCGCGGGTAGCGAGGCGATGTTCAGAAGAGGTCTTGGAGGGCGCTCAGGCCTGCAAGGATCGATCTGAACGCCAGGGCGGTCACGATCATCACGGCGGCGATGAACCCCAGTCGGTGGAGGGCCGTCAGCGCATTGGGGCCTCCTCCGTATAGGGATGGGAAGCCTCGGGCTCCGAGGACGGGAAGGTCTCGTCCATCACCGCGCTGGCGATGCACAGGATCTCGCGCAGCACCATTTCCGCCGGCTTGAACGGCGCCTGCTTGCGGGTCGCCGTCACCAGGTCGCGGACCATGGCCGCGCTGTCCGGGGTCGCCGACAGGCTGGAAAGCTGCCGCTCCAGCTGCCCCCAGGTGAACGGCGGGGTCTGGTCGGGAGGCGTGTTCAGCGCGGGCCAGCTCTGCTGGAAGCGCCGTATGTCCTCGTGCAGATGGGCCACCCGGCCGATCGCATCCTTCTGGTGTGGGTTCAACTCGGTCACTGAACGCTCCTTCCTCAATACGGTCAGCTGACCGCGAGGAGAGGGCGTCGCCTAGCCGCGACGGATAGGACCCCGATCCGGTCGGAGGGGGGGGTATCGGCGGTGGGCGGTGAGATCCGGTCGCTGGCCAGGCGCGCGGCCGCGTAGCGGTCGGGCGCGCCCAGCCGCTTGCGGGCCTTGTCCAGATGCCAGTCCACGGTGTGTTTGGAGAGGCCCAGTTCGCGGGCGATCTCCTTGGAGCTCATGTGGCGATCAACAAGGCGCAGGCATTCGCGCTCACGCTCTGTGAGCCGATCAAGGCCGATGGCGGCCTCGCCCGGATGGATCGCCCCGTTGTCCATCCGTGGATCTAAGGCGTTGCCGCAGCGCGGAGCAAGCCGCCGTCGCTATCGGGCGACGACATCGTCCGTTTCGAGATCGGACGAGGCCTTATCGAGACAGCTGAAACGGCTCACGCTTGGCGGCGCGCGGCTTCCGACTCGGTGGAGGGCGAGGCGGCGCGGATCAGTTCCAGCACGTCGACGATAATCAGCCGCATGGCGGTTGAGGCCCGGTCAGCGTCGCGGGCGATGATCGCCTCGGCCACATCCTCGTGCGACGGGATGCTGGCGGTGCGGCCCTTGATGCGGTTGGTGAACCGGATCGAGATGCGCAGGGCGGTGTTCACCAGCTCGTGCAGCTCGCGATAGAACGGGTTCTTGGTCGCGTTGAGGATCGAGATGTGAAAGGCGATGTCGGCCGAGAGGGCGTCGTCCTCGCCCTCGGCGGCGGCCTTCATCCGGCGCAGGCCCTTGCGGATCTCTTCCAGCCCCGCCTCGTCGGCGTTGCGGGCGGCCAGGGCGGCGGCGGCGGGCTCGATGCCCAGGCGCATCTCGGTGAATTCAGCCAGCAGGCGCAGGGAGAACTTGCGTTCCAGCAGCCAGCGCAGGACGTCGGGGTCCAGCAGGTTCCAGTCCGCCTCCGGCTCGACCACCGTACCGTGGCGCGGACGGGCGCTGAGCAGGCCCTTGGCGGTCAGCATCTTGACCGCCTCGCGGGTGACCGTGCGGCTGGCCCCGAACTGCTTGGAGAGCTCACCCTCGGTGGGGAAGCCGATAGAGACATACTCGCCGGTGACGATGGCCTGACCTAACTGCTCGACCAGACCATAGGTCAGACTGAGGCCGGGCTGGCTGCGCATCGTCTAGTGTTCTTTCCTGCGGTTGGCGCGATCTGGATCGGTCCTGTTTAGCGTGGTTCGCTCAGGCCCGGAACAGTCAGTGCGTCAACGAATACACGGCTCTCCCGCAATTGTGCGACCAATCTTGAATTGTCGGCCTCCGCCCGGTGCGGCCGACGCCTCTCGGCTTACGATATTGACGTCTTTTGAGGGGGCTTGGCCAGGCCGAGTTCGGACTAGGTCTGCGCGTTCCACGCCGCGATCAAGGCGGCGGCCTTCTGGCCGACCTCCTCGGGCGTATCGCTGGGACGATACAGTTCACCGCCCACGCCGATGCCCGCCACGCCGGCCTTTAGCCAGGGCTCCAGGTTCGCCGCACCCACGCCGCCCACGGCGTAGACCAGGATGTCTTTGGGCAGCACGTCCTTGACCGCCTTGATGTGGCTGGGGCCAAAGCTGCTGGCCGGATAGAGTTTCAGCGCCCTGGCGCCGGCCTTGACGGCCGCGAAGGCCTCGGATGGCGTGGCGAAGCCGGGCATGACGGTCAGGCCCAGCGCCACGGCGCGGGCAATGACCTCAGGATCGGTATTGGGCGTTACGATCAGCTTGCCGCCGACCGCCGCCACATCATCCACGGCCTGGGGCGTCAGCACCGTACCCGCGCCGCACAGGGCGACATCGCCATAGGCCTGGCAAAGCCGGCGGATGCTCTCCAGCGGGTCGGGTGAGTTCAGCGGCACCTCGATGGCGCGGATGCCGGCCTCGACCAGGGCGCCGGCGATGGCCACGATCTCGTCGGGCTTCACACCGCGCAGGATCGCCACGATGGGCGGGGGATCGGTGACCGTTTCAGGCGAGGACATGGGACTCGTTACTCTTGGAGGAGGACAGGGCGGACAGGCCGGCCAGCACGGTGGCGTCGCCATCGACGGCCACGGTGTGGCCGCCCTGGGCGGCAATGGCTTGGCCGTAGAACTCATTCAGGGTCGGGGCGCCGACCAGGGTCACCTGCCCCAACTCGCCGAACCACTGCCGGGCGGCTGCCGCGTCGGCGCCGATCAACAGGCCCGACAGGAAGCCCATGGCGTCGGCAGCTGGCAGATTGTCCAGCAACTGGCGGGCGCGGGTCTCGAACAGCAGGTGTGGCAGTAGGGCCGGGCCATGCTCGACGATGCGGGCCAGGCCCATGGCGAAGCCCGCGTCCGAGCCCTGCACATCGGCGGCGACGCCGGCCGCCAGGGTCGAGTGCTGGCGCAGCAGGGCGAAGGTCTCGCCGACCGGGGCGGTCAGGAAGCCGGTGATCGCGCCGTCCTCGACCACGGTCCACTTGCTGTGGGTGCCGGGCAGGACCAGCAGATGGCGGCCGGTCTTCAGGGTGGGATCCAGTTCCAGGGCGCCCAGAATCTGGGTCTCCTCGCCGCGCATCACGTCGGGCCCACCCAGCGGATTGACGCACGACAGGCCTGGAATGATTGCCACCGGCAGGCCGTCGGCCTCGATCTTCAAAACCCGCTGGCGAAGGTCGGCTGCTGTGGCCGGGCAGGGGGCGTAGGGCGCCTCGACCCAGCCGATGCGCGAGCCGACCATGCCGCATAGGATCGCGCCCGAGGGCCGGGCCTCGCGCCAGTCGCCGACCAGATCGAGAAAGGTCTGTTCTGGTGATGTCGTCAGGGCGCTGACCCCAGGGCCATCCCGGCGATCCAGCACGCTCTTGCCCTGGCGCAGATAGAGCCGAAGCCGCGAGGTGCCCCAGTCGCCGAAGATCGAGATTGACGGGTCCATCAGTGGCTTTCGCGGGTGACGACTGAGCCGGAGGCGCCGACCAGGAAGTCCAGGTCGCAGCCTTTGTCGGCCTGAAGAACGTGGTCGATATAGAGCTTGGCGTAGCCGCGCGTCGCCACCGGCGGCGGCGGGCTGGCGCGCCAGACGGCCAGTCGGGCCTCCATCTCGGCGTCCGAGATCTGCAGGTTCAGGCTGCGGCTGGGGCCGTCGAACACGATCTCGTCGCCATTGCGGACGATGGCCAGGGGGCCGCCGGCATTGGCCTCGGGCGAGACGTGCAGGATGACGGCGCCGAAGGCCGTGCCGCTCATACGGGCGTCGCTGATGCGGACCATGTCCTTGACGCCTTTTTCCAAGAGCTTGGTCGGCAGTGGCATGTTGCCCACTTCCGGCATGCCCGGATAGCCCTTGGGACCACAGCCCTTGAGGACCAGGATCGAGGTTTCGTCGACCTCCAGATCGGGGGTATCGATGCGGGCGCGGAAGTCCTCGATGGACTCGAAGACCACCGCCTTGCCGCGATGGCTCAGCAGGTGCGGGCTGGCCGCGCTGGGCTTCATGACTGCGCCGCCGGGGGCCAGGTTGCCGCGCAGCACCCAGATGCCGCTGTCGGCCTTCACCGGCGCGTCGAGCGGGCGGATCACCTCGGCGTTCCACACTTCCGCCGTCTGGTACTGGTCGCCGATGGGGGCGCCGGTGACCGTCAGGGCGGTCGGGTCGAGGAAGGGCTCCAGCGCCTTCATCACGGCGGGCAGGCCGCCGGCATAGTGCAGGTCTTCCATCAGGAAGCGACCGGAGGGCTGCAGGTCGACCAGCAGCGGCACGTCGCGCGACAGGACGTCGAAATCTTCCAGGGTCAGCTCGACGCCCAGGCGTCCGGCCAGGGCCAGCAGGTGCACCACGGCGTTGGTCGAGCCACCGATAGCGGCATGAACCCGCAGGGCGTTCTCGAACGACGCCCGGGTCACGACCTGCGACATGGTCCGGCCTTCATGAACCATGCGGACGATGGCGCGGCCGGTCTCGTGCGACATGGCCCGCCGGCGGGCGTCCACGGCGGGGATGGTGGCGTTGTAGGGCAGGCTCATGCCCATGGCTTCGACGATCGAGGCCATGGTCGAGGCGGTGCCCATGGTCATGCAGGTGCCGGGCGAACGGCTCATGCCGCTCTCGGCCGACATGAAGTCTGGCAGGCTCATCTCGCCGGCCCGGACGGCCTCGGAGAACTTCCACACGTCGGTGCCCGAGCCGATGTCCTTGCCGCGGAACTTGCCGTTCAGCATCGGACCCGACGAGACGACGATGGTGGGCAGATCGACGCTGGCCGCGCCCATCAACTGGCCCGGCGTGGTCTTGTCGCAGCCGCCCAGCAGCACCACGCCGTCGATGGGGTTGCCGCGGATCGACTCCTCGACATCCATGGCCAGCAGGTTGCGGAACAGCATGGCCGTCGGCCGCATCTGGGTCTCGCCCAGGCTGATGGCGGGGAACTCCAGCGGCAGGCCGCCGGCTTCCCAGACGCCGCGCTTCACGTGCTCGGCGATGTCGCGCAGGCCGGCGTTGCAGGGGGTGATCTCGGACCAGGTGTTGCAAATGCCGATCACGGGACGGCCGTCGAACACGTCGTCAGGCAGGCCCTGGCTCTTCATCCAGCTGCGATGGATGAAGCCATCGCGATCCAGCTTGCCGTAGGATCCGCTGCTGCGCAGGCGCTTGCCCGCGTTACCGTCACTCATAACCATCCCTACCGCCGGCTGGATCCGGCTCTCGAACGCCTTGCGGCCATTTATAGTATTATTTGGATTGTCGCAAACTGTCCGCCTGAAAATACCCGATTGGTCTTCTTGCTCCGCAGCGTGAGGTGAGCCCTGATGCGGAGGGTTCTCAAGGGGTGATCGGATGAATCAGCGCGCGCCGCGTCGGCTTGTCATCGTGGGTGGCGGCACAGCGGGCTGGATGGCGGCCGCCGCCCTGTCGCGGCTGCTAAAGGGCGCGTACGGCCCCATCACCCTGATCGAGTCCGAGGAGATCGGTATGGTGGGGGTAGGCGAGGCGACTGTGCCGCCGATCCGCCTGTTCAATCACCTGTTGGGTATCGACGAGAACGAGTTCCTCAAGGCCTGCCAGGGCAGCTTCAAGCTGGGCATCCAGTTCGACGGCTGGGCGGGCGAGGGGCGGCGCTATCTGCATCCGTTCGGGACCTATGGCGCCAGCATCGACGGTGTGTCGTTCCACCAGCACTGGCTGAGCCAGAGGGCGCGGGGCGACACCAGCGCGCTTGACGACTATTGCGTGGCCGCCGTCGCGGCGCGGGAAGGGCGGTTCAGTCGAGGCGACGACGATCCGCGCTCGGTGTTCTCGACCTTTTCCTACGCCTTCCATTTCGACGCCGGCCTGTATGCGCGCTTTCTGCGGGGGCGGGCCGAGGCTCAGGGCGTGACGCGGATCGAGGGCAAGATCGCCTCGGTCCAGCAGAACGGCGCCAGCGGCGACGTCATAGGCGTGCGGCTGGAGAACGGCGAGGCGGTAGAGGGCGACCTGTTCATCGACTGCTCGGGCTTTCGGGGCCTGTTGATCGAGGGCGCGCTGAAAACCGGCTATGACGACTGGACCCACTGGCTGCCCTGTGACCGGGCGGTGGCGGTTCCATGCGAGAACGGCGGCGAGTTTACGCCCTACACCCGCTCGACGGCGCGGGAGGCCGGCTGGCAATGGCGCATTCCGCTGCAGCACCGGATCGGCAACGGCTATGTCTATTCCAGCCAACACATCGGCGACGAGGCCGCCGCCGCGACCCTGATGGCCAATCTGGACGGTGCGGCCCAGGCCGATCCGCGGTTCCTGAGGTTCACCACCGGGCGGCGCAGGAAGCTCTGGAACCGCAATGTCGTGGCCCTGGGCCTGGCCAGCGGCTTTCTGGAGCCGCTGGAGTCGACCAGCATTCACCTGATCCAGACCGCCATCATCCGGCTATTGTCGCTGTTGCCGCTGGGCGAAGACGATCCGGTGGCGCGCGATGAGTATAACCGTCTGTCCGTTCAGGAGATGGAGCACATCCGGGACTTCATCATCCTGCACTATTACATCAACGGCCGCTCAGGGCCCTTGTGGGAGGCCTGTCGGGCAATGAGTGTTCCCGACAGCCTGCATCGCAAGCTCGACCTTTTCCGTTCGCGCGGCAAGGTGGTGCGCTATGACGACGAGCTGTTTGCCGAGGCCAGCTGGGTGGCGGTTCTGCTGGGGCAGGGCGTGACGCCGCAAGGCTATGAGCCGATGGCTGACGCCCGGGATCCCGCCGATGTGGCGCGGCGTCTGGCCGGCATGAAAAATCACATCGCCAAGGCGGTCGAACGTTTGCCGACCCACGCGGCGTTCATAACTGAGCATTGCCGCGCCCCGCGTTGAGACGTCGATTCTGGTGAATCCCGTTTTAACGGCGATCCAAGACTCCCCGGCCCGCCTGGGCGAATCTGTGAGTCTAGTTAGACTCATTAATGCCGTTCAGGGCAGGTTAGCGCCTCGTTAGGATTAACGAATATCTGCCGTGTATTAAGCATGCGACACTATGCCTTAAATCAAATAGAAACACTGCTGCTGGATACTAATCGACGGGCGAAATGCCCGCCGGTAGTCAAAACGACGCCGGAGACCTCCTAGAAGGAATCTTCGTAATGGCGCTGAACAGCATCAACACGAACCAGGGCGCTCTTATCGCTCTGCAAAACCTGAACTCCACGAACATGGAGACCCAACAGGTCCAGCAACGCATCTCCACCGGCAAGAAGGTGGCGAGCGCCAAGGACAACGGGGCCATCTGGGCGACCGCCAAGAACCAGTCGGCGACCGCGTCCTCGATCAACTCGGTGAAGGATTCGCTGCAGCGTGGTCAGTCGACCATCGACGTGGCCCTGGCCGCCGGCGACACCATCACCGACCTGCTGGGCAAGATGAAGGAAAAGGCCCTGGCCGCTTCCGACACCTCGCTCAACACCTCCAGCTTCAACGCTCTAAAGGCCGACTTTGAATCCCTGCGCGATCAGGTGACCAAGGCCGCCACGAACGCCAAGTTCAATGGCGTCAGCATCTCCGACGGCACCACCGCCAAGCTGACCTTCCTGGCCAACTCGGACGGCTCGGGCTTCACGGTCGCCGCCAAGACCCTGACCCTGGCCGGTATCGGTCTGTCGACCGGTTCGACCTTCACCACGGCCGCCGCAGCCAAGACCATGATCACCACGGTCACGGACGCGCTGGGCACGGCGACCAACAAGCTGGCCTCGCTGGGCACCAGCTCGACCGGCCTGGACACCCACCTGACCTTCGTCGGCAAGCTGCAAGACAGCCTCGACGCCGGCGTGGGCAACCTGGTTGACGCCGATCTGGCCAAGGAAAGCGCTCGCCTGCAGTCGCTGCAAACCAAGCAGCAGCTGGGCATCCAGGCGCTGTCGATCGCGAACTCCTCGAGCTCGTCGATCCTGAGCCTGTTCCGCTAAACCAAGACGACGGCCGGAGCGGCGGGACGTGTCTTGTCCCGTACGCGCCAACGGCCGCGACCTGAGAGGGGGCGGACTTCGTGTCCGCCCCTTTTTTCTTGGGCGACGCCGGGATCGTGAGCCGAAGGCGGGATCTTCGAACCCGGACTCATAGCCGCACCCGTTCTATGATTGGGTCCGCCGGTCTCGCTCTCGCGACTTCCGCAGACCCCGCTCGATCACCCCTGACAGCCGCCGCGGGTCGCTGGCCGGACGCTCCTTCCATGCTGTCAGGCGCAACCCGTTTCGCTGTCCCGCTCACGCACTTTGCGGGTCTTGCCGACCACCAGATCATAGGTCTGACCGACGCTGGCGGTCCTGGACGCCTTGAGGGTCAGGCCCGCCGATAGCGCGCCTCCGTTATCGGTCACAAGCCCCAGCGGCGAGGGTTTCAGCAGGGCCTCGCCGCGATGGGGCGCCGCGAAGCGGGGTTGCCCATCCCCGATTGACAACGTTATCATAAGTGACTTGTCAGACGAGGAAAGGACGAGGGTTTCCGCCTGGGCGTTGGCGCCGCCGACAGCGGTCGCAGAGGCTGCGCCGGCCAGCAGGACGTACTGGGCCGCCCTCATTGATTCTTCCCATGACATCACTTTCATCGAGCAGTCGCGTAAATCAGTCCGTTCACGAGACCGCGTAGCGCTTTGCGATACCGGTACTAGATAGATGCGCGGCGCCAGAAAAAGAGAAGCGGGAGCATGACCACCAGGACCCTTATCGTCGCGCTGATGGCGACCACCCTCCTGACGGGCGTGGCTGTGGCCCAGCCTGTCTTCGCCCCGACCGACAAGGCGACGGCCCATCCCGCCCGGTGGCCGGCGGCCAAAAGCCATGGCCTGATCGACGCTCAGACCGAAGCCTTCGTCGATGGCCTGCTGGCGAAGCTGACGCTGGAGGAAAAGGTCGGCCAGATGATCCAGGCCGACACCTCGGCCATCAAGCCTGAGGATCTGAAGACCTATCCCCTGGGCTCGATCCTGGCGGGCGGCAGCTCACCGCCGCTGGGCGCGCCCGACCGCTCGGCCAAGGAACCGTGGGTCGCCACGGTCCGTGCCTTCCGCGAGGCGGCTCAAGCCCGGCAGGGCGGCACCAACATCCCGCTGATGTTCGGCATCGACGCCGTGCACGGCAATGGCAATGTCGTGGGTGCCACCCTGTTCCCGCACAATATCGGCCTGGGCGCGACCCGGGATGCCGAGATGATCCGCCGGATCGGCGTGGCGACGGCGCGCGAGACAGCGGTGTCAGGCTTCGACTGGGCCTTTGGACCCACGCTCACCGTACCGCGCGACGACCGCTGGGGCCGGACCTATGAGGGCTATTCCGAGGACCCCGAAATCGTCCGGCAGTATGCCGACCAGATGATCCTGGGCCTGCAGGGCGCGGTCAGCGAAGGCCAGGTGCTGCAGAAGGGCCATGTGGCCGCCAGCGCCAAGCACTTCCTGGCCGACGGCGGCACCGAGAAGGGTATCGATCAAGGCGACGCGAAGATCCCGGAAAGCGAGCTGATCGCCGTCCACGCCCAGGGCTATGTGCCGGCCATCAATGCCGGCGCCATGACCGTGATGGCCTCGTTCAACAGCTGGAACGGGATCAAGATGCACGGCAACAAGACCCTGCTGACCGATGTGCTGAAGGGCCAGATGGGCTTCGACGGCTTCGTGATCGGCGACTGGAACGGCCATGGCCAAGTGGCCGGCTGCACCCCGACCAACTGCCCCCAGGCCGCCAATGCGGGCCTGGACATGTACATGGCCCCCGATAGCTGGAAGGCCCTGTTCGACAACACCCTGGCTCAGGTGAAGTCCGGCCAGATCCCGCAGGCCCGCGTCGACGACGCCGTGCGCCGCATCCTGCGGGTCAAGACCAGGCTGGGCCTCTTCAAGACCGCCCGGCCGTGGGAAGACCGCGACGGCGTGCTGGGCAAGGCCGAGCATCGCGCCCTGGCCCGCGAGGCGGTGCGCAAGTCGCTGGTTCTGCTGAAGAACAACGGCGTGCTGCCGATCAAGTCGAGCGCCAATGTGCTGGTCGCCGGCTCGGGCGCCGACGACATCGGCCGTCAGTCGGGCGGCTGGACCCTGTCGTGGCAGGGCACAGACAACAAGAACAGCGACTTCCCCAACGCCCAGTCGATCTGGTCTGGCCTGAAGGATGCGGTCGAGGCCGGCGGCGGCAAGGCGACGCTGGATGTTGACGGCAAGTTCGACGCCAAGCCCGATGTGGCCGTGGTGGTGTTCGGCGAGACGCCCTATGCCGAGGGGGTGGGCGACCTGAAGACGCTGGAATATCAGGCCGGTGACAAGACCGACCTGGCCCTGCTCAAGCGTCTGAAGGCCGCCGGGGTGCCGGTGGTGGCGGTGTTCCTGACCGGCCGCCCCCTGTGGGTGAACCCGGAGCTGAACGCCTCGGACGCCTTTGTCAGCGCCTGGCTGCCGGGCTCGGAAGGCGGCGGGATCGCCGATGTGATCATCGGCGACAAGGCGGGCAAGCCGCGCACCGACTTCCACGGCAAGCTGTCGTTCAGCTGGCCCAAAAGCGCGGCCCAGACCTTGCTCAATCGCGGCGACAAGACCTACGATCCGCTGTTCGCCTATGGCTTTGGCCTGACCTATGGCGACAAGGCCCGCCTGCCGAAACTGTCGGAAGTCTCGGGCGTCACGGCGGCTTCGCTGAACGTCTCCAACTACTTCGTGGCCGGCAAGACGCCCGCGCCGTTTGGCTTCAAGCTTTCGCCGTCCACGGTGGTGCAGATCCGGCCGGTCGACGCCGGCGGCGTGCAGGAGGCCGGTCGCCAGATCGTCTTCTCGGGAAGCGCGCCGGCTTCGGCGGCGATCGCTGGCGACGGAACGATCGACCTGACCTTCCAGACCAATGCCGAGATGGGCCTGCTGATCGACTACCGCGTCGACGCGGCGCCCTCCGCCCCGGTCAGCCTGTCGATCGGCGGGGGCAAACTTGATGTGTCGCCGGTACTGGCCGCTGCCCCCTTGGGCGAGTGGCGTAGCCTGAAGGTTCCGCTCAAGTGCTTCGCGGCGGCGGGCGCGGACCTGACCAAGGTGGCAGAGCCGTTTGCGCTGTCGACGGCGGGCGCGCTGACGGTCACGCTGCAGGGCGTGAAGCTGACTACCGATCCGGCTGGGGCTGTGTGTCCGGCGAAGCTGCAGTAGCAGCTACAACAGTTTGTCATCCCGGAAGCCTCGCACAGGCTATCCGGGACCCAGGGGCAACCGCGTTGCATCGGCCCCTGGGTCCCGGCGCTGAGGCCGGGATGACAAGGAATAGGATGCAGGACTAGAAGCGTTTCCTCCTGACCGCCGCGTTCGCCGGCCTGGCCACCGCCGCCTCGGCCGCGCCGTTGCTCGCGCCGGTGTTCAGCGACCACGCGGTCCAGCAACGCAGCCAGCCGATCCGGGTGTGGGGCGTGGCCCAGCCCGGCGCCGGCGTCGAGATCGATCTGTCCGGCGCGACCACCTTGGCGACGGCCGACGTCCGGATCCTGGTCGAGCGCCTGCTGCTCGCCGAGCCCTGTGGGCCGGGGCCTAAACCGCCACGGTCTTGAGCCGGTCGCGCAGGGCGCCGAGCTCTTCCAGCGGCAGGTCCAGCTGGCAGAGGATCTTCTCCGGAATCGTTGCGGCCTGGTCGCGCAGGGCCAGGCCTGTATCGGTGAGGGTGACGATCACGCGGCGTTCGTCCTTGGGATCGCGGGCTCGGGCGATCAGGCCGCCGGCCTCAAGGCGTTTCAGCAGCGGGGTCAGGGTGCTGGAGTCGAGATCCAGCGCGTCGCCCAGGGCGCCGACGGTACGCGGGCTCTGCTCCCACAGCACCAGCATGGCCAGGTACTGCGGATAGGTCAGGCCCAGAGCATCGAGCAGCGGGCGATACAGCCGCGTGACGCGGTTGGCCGCGCCATACAGGGCAAAGCACAGCTGACGGTCGAGGCGCAGGGCCTCGACCGGAGCGGATGCGGACTTGGGCTTCGTCGGGCTCATGCGGCCTTTACGGTGATGGCGACGTCGATATTGCCGCGCGTGGCGTTCGAATAGGGGCAGACCTTGTGCGCCGTCGCAACCAGAGCTTCGGCGTCGGCCTGCGTCAGGCCCTGGGTTTCGACTTCCAGCGTCACCTCGAGCTTGAAGCCGACCTCGATGGGCAGCAGGCCGACCACGCCGGTGACCTGCGAGCCGGTCAGGGCGATCTTCTGCTGGCGGGCCACGTGGCCCATGGCGCTCTGGAAACAGGCGGCGTAGCCGGCCGCGAACAGCTGCTCGGGATTGGAGCCGGTTTCCTTGCCGCCCAGGGCCTTGGGCATGGACAGCTGCAGATCCAGCAAACCATCGTCGCTACGGACATGGCCTTCGCGGCCGCCGACGACAGTGGCGCGGGCTTCATAGAGAGTGCTCATGGGGTCGCTCCTTGCGAGTTATAAAGTGAGCGATTAAATCGTACGCGATATAAATACAAGGGCGGAGTGTAAATTGTGTCGTGCGCGATGTGTCTCTTGGAAGGAGTCAGGCCGCCCAGGCCGCCGCGAAGCGCTTGAGCAGTGAGCGGGCGGCGCTTTCGGCGCTGGACGTCACGGCTTCCAGGCGCAGGAAAAGGTCGCCGGCCGCGTGCGGTCCACGCGGCGGCAGACCCTGGCCCGGCAGGCGGACCAGACCGCGCGAGGCGGCCTTGGTCGAGATCCAGGCCAGACGGGGACCCAGCGCGGTATCGACCTCGACCCGGCCGCCCTCGGCCAGGACACGCTTGTCGATCTTGCCGGTCAGCCACAGGTCATCGCCGCGGATCAGGGCGTCGCGGGCGCCGTGGTGGCGAACCACGAAGGTGACGCCGTCGACCCGTACCTTGTCGTCCACGCGCAGGCCGGCGGGCAGTTTCAGGCGCAACTGGCGGCCATCGATAGCCAGATCCATCGACCCGCCGCTGACGGCGGTGGCGACATCGATCTCCAGGATCGCCTGCTGGACCACCTTGTCGGTGGGCGTCGTGCAGGCTGGCGGGAAATGGATCGCGCGGGGCGGTGGCTGGTCCTGCAGCAGGCGATAGGCGGTCAACACGTCGCGGAACAGGGCCGCGTCGCCGCCCGGACGGTCGGGATGGGCGCGTTTGGCGGCTTCGCGATAGGCGGCGCGCAACTCGCGCTCGCCCGCGCCGGGCGCGACGCCCAGCAGGGCGCGAGCGGCGGAAAGGGTCAGGGAAGAGGCAGGCCGCAGAGACATCGGACCGACCCTGCCGGGACTTGGTCAACGCCGGGTTAAGTTAAGACTTTCAGTTGCGGTGGTGGAGATGCGCCGGCGTGTCTATATGCCCCTCATGACCGAAGAGACCCTGATCCCCGCCTCGCCCAGCGAAGATGAGTATGTCCGCCAGGTGACGCAGGCCGCGCCCCTGCCGCTGCTGCCGGAAAACGACCCGCTGGCGCTGTTCGCTGAATGGCTGGCCGAGGCCGGCAAGAAGGAACCCAACGATCCCAACGCCGTGGCGGTCTCGACCGTCGACGCCGACGGCATGCCGGATTCGCGGATGGTGCTGCTGAAGGATTTCGACGCCCGGGGCTTTGTCTTCTACACCAACACCCAGAGCGCCAAGGGCGTGGAGCTGACCGGTCAGCCCAAGGCGGCGCTGCTGTTTCACTGGAAATCCCTGCGCCGTCAGGTGCGGATCCGCGGCGTGGTCGAGCCGGTCAGCGCGGCCGAGGCCGACGCCTATTTCGCCAGCCGCGCCCGCCACAGCCAGCTGGGCGCCTGGGCCAGCGACCAGTCGCAGCCTCTGCCCGATCGCCTGGCCTTGGAGAAGCGCGTTGCCGAGATGGGCCTGAAATTTGGCCTCGGCAAGGTGCCGCGCCCGCCGCACTGGTCTGGCTATCGCGTGGTTCCGCAGGTCATCGAGTTCTGGCGCGACCGGCCGTTCCGCCTGCACGAGCGGCTGGTCTATGGCCGGGTCGGCGAGGGCTGGACGACCAGGCGGCTATTTCCCTGAGTCACTTTGCCGCCTGCGCCCCGTAGCGGGCCAAGAAGGTCTCGACTGCGTCGTCGCATATGTCGGTCAAGGGCCGACCTGGCAGGGCTTCGTCGCCGGCCGTGAGGCCCAGCACCAGGGTGACGTGATCGATCATGCCCATCAGCTGGCCAGCCGCCCACGAGGGCTTTTCGGCGACGATCTCGCCGGTCTTGACCAGATCGTCGATCACCGCGATGGCCGCGCCGCCCAGCTCGTCGCGGGCGCCGTGCAGGAAATAGTCGGCCACCTCGTCGAAGCGCCGGCGCTCGGCCGTCACCAGACGAAACATCGCCCGGGTCACCGGACGGGTCAGGAAGAGCGCGTAGGCGTTGGCGAAGGCCAGCAGGCGGGTGCGGGCGTCGCCCCGGGTGCTGACGCTTTCACGAACTGGCGCGGTGATGTCGCGCGCGGTTTCCAGCACCACCACCTTGAACAGATCGGCCTTGCCGGGGAAATAGGCATAGAGGGTCGCTGTCGAGACGCAGGCGGCGCGGGCCACCACTTCCATGCCGGCGTCGCGATAGCCTTCGAGGAGGAACTGGGCCCGCGCGGCCGCGACGATTTCATGTCTCTTGTGTTCAGCCCTCTTGAGGCCGGCGCCCATCAGCATTTTAAAAAACTCTAACCGTTACTGACTTACAAGTTAATCGGGTATTGGGAATTTACGCAAGCCATGGGCGAAGACTTGGGCTCGAGATTCGGTTATGGGACCCCGGCGCCGGTCTGCGAGCGCGAAGCGACAGGATTTTGGGCGTGAACAAGGACGCTGAGAGCGCGCGCGAACAGGAAGTTGCGGCCTGGTTCGCCCAGCGGGCCGAGAACACGATCGAAACCTCCTGCGCCCGGGTGTTTTTGATCGGTGACGCCGCCTTCAAGGTGAAGCGTCCCGTTGATTTCGGCTTCCTCGACTATTCCACCCTGGAGCTGCGGCGCTGGGCGCTGGAGCGCGAGCTGGCGTTCAACCGCGCCGCCGCGCCCGACATCTATCGCACCGTTAGGCGACTGACCCGTGACGCCGGCGGCGGTCTTGAGGTCGATGGCGAGGGCGAGGTCGTCGAATATGCGCTGGAGATGCGGCGCTTCGACGAACAGGGCGTTCTGGCCACCCAGCCCTGGGCCATTGACGATGCTCTGGAAGACGCCCTGGGCCGCACCGTGGCGCGCTTCCACGACGGCGCGACCCTGCGGCCGCAGGGCGGCGGCGTGAATGCTCTGGGCTATACGATCCGCTCCAACGCCAATCTGCTGAGGGGCCTGGCCCCGCGTCTGGGCGCGCTGGCCGTCGAGCGCCTGATCGCCGAGACCGATCTGGCCCTGGAGCGCCTGGGTCCGCTGCTGGACGCCCGCGCGACCGAGGGCTACGCCCGCCACTGCCATGGCGACTTGCACCTGGGGAACATCCTGATCGAGGACGGCCGGCCGATCCTGTTCGACTGCATCGAGTTCAACGACACCCTGTCGGACATCGACATCCAGTACGATCTGGCCTTCCTGCTGATGGATCTGGACTTCCGTCGTCGTCGCGACGCGGCCGGCCGGGTGCTGAACGCCTATCTCGACGAGGCGGCCCGCAGCTTTGGCGACGGTCTGTGGACCGGGCTGGCCGCCCTGCCGCTGATGCTGTCGGTGCGCGCCGCCGTGCGCACCCACGTCTGGGCCTATACCGGCGACGATGAAGCGGCCCGGGCCTATCTGGCCACGGCCCTGGAGCATCTGGCGCCCAAGCCGGTCAGCCTGGTGGCGACCGGGGGGCTGTCGGGCTCGGGCAAGTCGACCTTCGCCCGCGTCTGCGCGCCCGGCCTGGGCTCGGCCCCCGGCGCCGTGGTCCTTCGGACGGACGAGATCCGCAAGCGCCTGTGGGGCGTGCCCTCGCTGCAGCGCCTGCCGCGTGAGGCCTATACGCCGGAGATGAGCGTGCGGGTCTATGACCAGCTGTTCAACGACGCGGCCCTGGCCCTCAAGGCTGGCCGGTCGGTGGTGCTGGACGCGGTGTTCATGAAGCCCGAAGAGCGCGCCCGGGCCCAAGCCCTGGCCGCATCCGCCGATGTCGCCTTCCAGGGCGTCTGGCTGGAAGCGCCGCCGGAGGTGTTGCGCGCGCGGGTCGCCGCCAGGGTCAATGATGCGTCGGACGCCGATGTCGCGGTGCTGGAAACCCAGCTGAGCCGCCAGACCGGCGAGATTGCCTGGCACCGGGTCGACACCGTCAGCGCGTTCGAGGACGAGGCGCGGGCCCTGGCCGAGACGATGGGGTAGGTTTGGTGGGCCGCGTCTCGTTTGCTCTTCTTTCTTCCGCTCTCCCCGGCGAAAGCCGGGGTCCAGATCGAACCCGGAGATGTGGCTATCTTGGCCGAAGCGGTGGGCGCACCAACTCCAAACGCTCTGGCTGAATCTGGGCCCCGGCTTTCGCCGGGGAGAGCGGACGTTTTGGAATCCCTAGCTTAACGTCACGCCGCGTCGTGCAGCGCGCCCGTCCTGGACATGTCGGCGCTGACGGCTCGGGCGATCGCCATGATCAGGGCCGCCGGATTGACCGGCTTTCCCAGGTGATCGTTGAAGCCCATCTTCAGGAAGCGCTCGCGGTCGCCTGCCATGGTCGAGGCCGTCAGGGCGATGACCGGCACGTTCGGATCGCCCGCTGCCCCGGAGCGAATGGCCCCCAGCGCGGTGATGCCATCCATCACCGGCATGTTGATGTCCATCAGCACGCAGTCGAAGCCGCCGCCGGCCATGGCCTCCAGAGCCGCCTGGCCGTTGTCGACCACGGTCAGGGACAGCCCGGTGGTTTCCAGCATGGTCTTGACGACCAACTGGTTGATCGCATTGTCCTCGGCCATCAGTACCCGCACCGAGGTCATCGAGGCGTCGTCGTCCCGCGTCGCGTCTATCGCCTGTTGTGGCTCCGCCTCAGGCACCCGGATGCTGAAGAGGAAGCAGGCGCCGGTGTCGCAGGGCGCCAGGGTCAGGTCGCCGCCCATCTGTCGGGCCAGGGCGCGCGAGATGGTCAGGCCCAGGCCCGCGCCACCGTGACGCCGCGAGACGGTGTCGTCGGCCTGGGTGAAGCTTTCGAAAACCCGGCCCACGGCCTCGGCCGGCACGCCCGGTCCGGTGTCGCGCACGGCAAAGAAGATCTCCTGCCCGCCGCTGGTCGGGGCACGGGGCGCATAGACGTGCAGGTCGACGCCGCCCTCGACGACGAACTTCAGGGCGTTGGAAATCAGGTTCATCAGTACCTGACGCACGCGCAGAACGTCGCCTTCGATCCAGGTTGGAACCTCGGCATCGAACCGGATCGACAGGTCGAGGTTCTTGACGACGGCGACATCACGCCAGGCGCTGATGATGTCGTCGACGGTCTCTTGCAGATTGAACGGCTCGGGAATCAGCTCGACCTTGCCGGCCTCGATACGCGACAGGTCCAGGACGTCGTTGAGCAGTTGCATCAGGCTGTCGCCTGACTTGATCATCAGTCGTACCTGCTCGCGCTGGGGCGCATCCAGGTTGGAACGCGACAGGGCGTGGGCCATGCCCAGAAGCCCGTTCATCGGGGTGCGCAGTTCGTGGCTGGTGACGGCGATGAAGGTGGACTTGGCGCGGGCGGCTTCCAGTGCGCGCTCGCGCTCCTCGCGCAGGCCGAGGGTCAGTTCGTCCATGCGCCGGGCGGCGGCGCGGTTGGAGATCATGGTGTTGATCGTGTTCAGCGTCAGGATCAGCAGCGCCCACCGGGCCGTATCGGGGCCGATGCCGTGTGCGTCGTAAAAGAAGAAGGGAAACACCATCAGGCTGGTCAGGGGCGCGACGGCGCTGACCGCCACCAGAGTCCAGGGCTGGTGGCGAAAATTCTGCGTGTAGACGATCTGTCCAACCCACACGGCGAGCGCCGCCAGCTTGAGGTCGGCTGTGGTGGAGAACCACAGCATGGCGGCCAGCCAGGCCCAGATGATGTTGATCGGCAGCGCGGCCAGCACAAACGCCGCGCGGAGACCGTGCGAGCCAGGGACACCTGGCGCGAACTGGCGTGTCGTCCATCGAGCCAGGCCCTCCGCTGCGAGCAGCGAGGTCAGCCAGGTCAGCGCCATGGGGGGGCCGAGTGCGCCTCCGATCACCAAAGCCGCTACCGCCGCCGAAATGACGCGCGCCATGAGCAGGCGATGAGTGTCCATCGCCACCTCATCCAGCCGTTCGTCAGCCCAGGGGGATTGCAACCAGCGCACCGAATCATCCTGACCAGGCCGGGGGTGGCCGAGCGAGTCAGACTAGCCTGTTAAGCCAAATCAAACTTCGCGGCGGCCTGCGGCGGATCAGCGCGGGCGCGAGTGGGACGCGGCGTTGCAACCGGACGCCGTTCAGCGAACGCTTTTAGCGTTCGCCCTTCGCGCGCGGCGCGTTGCGTGCAGAGGCCCCGCCCGGTAGCCTCACCCGCATAACAAGAAGCCTTTCGGGAGAGCCAGTTCGATGCAGGGGTTGATGCAGCACGGGGCGTTGACGGTCGACAAGATCATCGACCACGCCGCCCAGTGGCACGGTAGCCGCGAAGTGGTCACGCGGTCGGTCGAGGGGCCGATCGTGCGGACGACGTACGGCGCCATCCGCGATCGCGCCAAGCGAGTGTCCAATGCTCTGCTGTCGCTGGGGATCAAGCCAGGCGACCGCGTCGCGACCCTGGCCTGGAACACTGGCCGGCACATGGAAGCCTGGTATGGCATCATGGGTATCGGGGCGGTGTGTCACACCCTGAACCCGCGCCTGTTCCCCGAGCAGATCGCCTGGATCGCCGACCATGCCGGCGACCGGGTACTGTTCACCGACCTGACCTTCCTGCCCATCGTCGCGGCGATCCTGCCCAAGGTTCCCAGCATCGAGCACGTGGTCGTCTTTACCGACGGCGCGCACATGCCGGCCTTCGCGCCAGCCAGCGAGGCGCCGCACTTCAAGGGCGTCCACTGTTTCGAGACCCTGGTTGACAGCCACGGCGCCGACTGCGCCTGGGGCGGCTTCGACGAAGGTACGGCGGCAGGGCTCTGCTACACCTCGGGGACGACGGGCGACCCCAAGGGGGTGATGTATTCGCATCGCTCCAATTTCCTGCACACCTTCATCACCCTGCAGCCTGACGTGATGGGACTGTCGCAGCGCGACACCATCCTGCCAGTGGTGCCGATGTTCCATGCCAATGCCTGGGGTGTGGCGTTCTCGGCGCCGGCCACCGGCTGCAAGATGGTGCTGCCTGGCGCCAAGATGGATGGTGCGTCGATCTTTGAACTGCTGGACAGCGAGGGGGTCACCTTCTCGGCGGCCGTGCCGACGGTCTGGCAGATGCTGTTGCAGCACCTGCGCGACAACGATCTGAAGCTGCCTGTCCTCAAGAAGGTGGTGATCGGCGGGGCGGCCTGTCCCGAGCACATCATTCGCGCCTTCCAGGAAGACTACGACGTTGAGGTCGTGCACGCCTGGGGCATGACCGAAACCTCGCCGGTCGGCACCCTGTCGGTGCTGACGGACGAACTGGTCAAGCTGCCTTACGACCAGCAGATGCCCTATCGCCTCAAGCAGGGCCGGCCCCCCTTGGGCGTCGAGCTCAAGCTGACCGACGATGCCGGCCAGCGCCTGCCGCATGATGGCAAGAGCTTTGGCAATCTGAAGATCAAGGGACCGACCATCGCCGGCGAATATTTCCGCGGCGCCGGCGGCAACATCCTCGACGAAGAGGGCTTCTTCGACACCGGCGATGTGGCCACGATCGACGATCACGGCTTTATGCAGATCACTGACCGCGCCAAGGACGTGGTGAAGTCCGGCGGCGAGTGGATCAGCACCATCGAGATCGAGAATATCGCTGCGGGGCATCCCAAGGCGGCCCTGGCGGCGGTGATCGGCGTGCCCCATCCCAAGTGGGACGAACGGCCGATCCTGCTGATCAAGCTCAAGGAAGGCGAGACCGCCACCCGCGAAGAGTTCCTCGAGTTCCTGCAGGGCAAGATCGCCAAGTGGTGGATGCCCGACGACGTGCTGTTCGTCGACGACATCCCGCTGGGCGCCACTGGCAAGATCGACAAGAAGCTGATCCGCCAGCGGCTGAAGGACTATGTGCTGCCGACCGCTGTCGCCGCCGCGCCGGTGCTGGCGGCCGCCGATGGTGGGCAGGCCGCGCGCATCTATGCGCCAGATCCGGTGGAGACGCCGTTTGATGTGGAGGCGATCGCCTCGGGGGAGCTTGAGGCCGGCGCGGTTCATGTCGAAACCGCCCCGGCCGAGATCGAGCCGACCTTCGTCGTCGCGCCTGACGTCCAAAATCTGCCGCCTGCGGAGGACCTGCCGCCGGCCGAGAACCTGGACGACCAGCCCCTGAGGCTGAGCCAGCCCGACGCCGCCGCGCCGCCCGTCGCCACGCCCGTGGTCTCGGTCGCCGAGGATCTGCCCTTCGCCATGCCGCTGACGCCGCGTGATCAGCGCAAGGCCAAGGCCGCTGCGGCCAGGGTCGGCCAGACGCCGTCATGGGCACCACTTTATCTAGACTTGGCCCTGGTCATCGCCCTGGTCCCCGGACTGCTGGTGGCGGTCGGCGCGCTGGGCGTGAAGTTTGGCCTGCTGGACCTGCCGCTCGGCTACAGCCTGATGGCCCAGGACTGGGCGCCGAAGGTGGCGCTTCTCAGCGTCGCCACCGGTGTGCTGGGTCTGATCATCGCCCTGATGGTCGGGTTCGGAAGGCTGTGGAAGCGGGTCGTGCTGATCCTGCTGATCACCGCCGCCACCATCGCCGCCATGCTGGGCGTCAACGCCGTGGGCGGCCGGGCGCCGCCGCTGCACGATGTGGCCACCGACTGGAAGACGCCTCTGGGCTTTTCCGACGCGGCCCTGGCCGCGCGCGGGGGCTCAGCCCAGGCGGTCGAGGATGATCCCAGCTTGCCGGTCGGTTCGGTGGTCTTCGCGGGCCGGCGGGTCGCCGACGTCAATGCCGAGACCTGCGCTGTGGCGCGTCCGCTGGTGATGGAGCGCGCGCCCGCCGACGCCTATGAGGCGGCCAAGGCGGCGGTGCTGGCCTCGGGCCTGACCCTGATCACCGACGATCCGATGGACGGACGGCTGGAGGCCACCGGCAGCAGCTACTGGTACGGGCTGGTCGACGATCTGGTGGTCCGGGTGCGGCCCGACGCCGCCGGGGCGCGGGTCGACATGCGCTCGATCAGTCGCGAGGGCGGCGCCGACATGGGCCGCAACTGCCGGCGGATCGAAGGTCTGCTTGTCGCTATAAAGGGCTAGAGGCTCACGGCAGCCTGTAGCCGGCGTCCAGATCCGCAGCCCCGTCGCAGACCACACGGCCTTCGCGGACCAGCTGCTGGATGTGGGCCAGCACCGACATGGCGGCGGCCGGGTGGAGGCGCGGGTCGACCGCCGCATAGAGCACCGGCACCATCGCCTTGATCTGCCCGTGGCCGGCGGCCAGGGCGTCGAGGATCTGGGCCTCACGCGCCCGCCGATGGGCGATATAGGCGTCGATGAAGGGCGTGACCGCGCGGATGGGCGCGCCATGGGTCGGCCACAGCGTGTCGAAGCCGCGGGCCTTCACCTTGTCCAGGCTGGCGAAATAGTCGCCCATGTCGCCGTCGGGCGGGGTGATGACCGTGGTCGACCAGCCCATGATGTGGTCACCGCAGAAGAGGGCGTTCTCTTCCTTCAGGCCAAAACAGACATGGTTGGAGGTGTGGCCGGGCGTGGTGATGGCTTCCAGCGTCCAGCCGGGCCCGGACAGGACCTGGCCGTCGACCAGCTCGACATCGGGCCTGAAGCGACCGTCGGCGCCTTCCTCCAGCCCGGCCCCCTCGGGTCCCCTTGAGGCCTCGCCAGGGTCGGACGGCGCAGGGCGGCCATAGATCGTGGCCCCGGTCAGATCAGCCAGGGGGCGGGCGAGGGGGGAATGATCCAGGTGGTGGTGGGTGACCAGGATATGGGTCACGCGCTCGCCCTTGAGCGCCGCCAGAAGGGCGTCGAGATGTTCGGCGATCTCGGGGCCGGGATCGATCACCGCCACCTCGCCCGAGCCGACGATATAGACCCCGGTGCCGGTATAGGTGAACGGCCCCGGATTGCGGGCGATCACCCGCCGTATCAGCGGCGAGACCTGATCGCAGCGGCCGTACTCGAACTCGATCTCGCGAACATAGGGGATCATGGCTGTCTCCGGCGCCGGTCTTGCGGTTGACCCCTCCAGTAACCCTTGGAGGACGAGCCATGGTGGCGGACGCGGCGATTTTTGTCTCAAAACGGCTTCAGCGCGCTGCCTTCGCCGTGCTGTGTCTCGTGATGGCCCAGTTCGTTCTGGCCAGCTGCGAGGCTGAACAGTCCCCGATGGCGGCCCGGGTGTCGTACTAGGCGCACGCTACAGAGTGAAGCTTGCTTGGGTCAGTCGGGCAGCACGCCAGACAGATCATAGCCGGCCGCAGCGCCCTGGCTTACCAGGGTCTGGCGGTCACTGGCGCCCGACAGCGCCTGACCGATCGACCAGGTGACGATCGAGCGTGTCCCCGATCTACAGAAGGCCAGCACCGGTCCGCCCGCAGCCTCAACCGCCCGCTGGACGGCCTCGACCTGGTCGGGCCCCGGTCCGCCCCGCACCGGGATGTGCACATAATCCAGGCCCGCCGCGCGAGCCGCCGCCTCGATCGCGGCGCTGGAAGGCTGGCCGGGGTCTTCGCCATCGGGCCGGTTGTTGATGACCAGAACGAATCCCTCAGCCGCCGCCCGGGCGATGTCGGCCTCCGTCACCTGCGGGCTGACGGAAAGGGAGTCTGTGACGCGTCGGAAGTCGCTCATGGGTGCTCGCTCAACTCGCTGACCAGCCTGCTGCGGAAACGCGCGGCCAGCGCGGCATCATTGCCAGAGCCGGGCGCCGTGGCAACGGGCATTGGGGCCCGAACATGCCCCGGAAACGATCATTAGCCGAAATCGATGTCCGGAAATTGACATAAAAAGGGGTGGAAAACACCGATATTTCGCCGGATCGTTGGAACGCGTTTCGGTCTTGTCAAGATTGGCGAGGTGGATTTTGCCGGCCCCCACAACCTTGGGATAGCACCGTTCAATGAGCGCCGAGCGGTCAAATTTTTCCACAAAACCAAGCTTTTAGGGGAGGCTTAGCCTAAGGCTCAGCTTGATGCGTCGAATGGTCCGACCGTCTTTGGCAAGAATGGGGCCTCAGTGTTGCGTTTATGCGACAGCGGTGGGCGATGTGGGTTACCGAGTTGTAATGGCAATTGACCCAAAACTGTCATGGCTCCTAACGTCCCCGCCAACCGGGGGAAATGTTTTCCGGGACACCAGTAATCTCGTGATGCACTTGGAGCGGACTTCCGCGCCCGCCGGACGAAAAGCTTTCTTCAGGGGCCTGTCCGGCCGAAGCGTCGCATCACGCAAGAGGGGATATGATGAACATGAACTCCACAAAGGGTAGCGTTCGCGCGCGTCTATTGACGTCGACGCTGCTGGCGGGCCTCGCGTCGATCGCGACGCCGCTGGCCATCACGGCTTTCGCCACGGCCATTCCGACCATCGCCAGCGCCCAAGATTACACCAGCGGTTTGCTCTCGGGCACCGTGCTGGACGCCAGCGGCGCGCCCGTCGCCGGCGCCGCGGTCACCGTCAAGTCGAACGCCCAGGGCTTCACCCGCGCGTTCACGACGGACGCAAACGGTTCGTTCCGCAGCCCGGCCTTGCCGGCCGGCAGCTACTCGGTCTCGATTGCCAAGGACGGCTTCCAGACCACCAACGACGGCGCCCTGAGCGTTCGCGCCGGTGGTGAAGCGGGCTACAGCTTCACGCTCGCCTCGGCCGACGCTACGGTTTCGGAAGTGGTCGTTACCGCAACCGCCAATCCGCAGCTGGACTTCTCGCAGACCACGACCGGTCTTTCGATCGACGTTGAAGACCTGCAAAAGCAAGTCCCGGTCGGCCGCAACATCACGGCCCTGACCCTGCTGGCCCCCGGCACCGTCGAAGGCTCGTCGACCAACTTCCGCGGTCAGACCTCGATCAGCGGCGCCTCGGTCGCTGAAAACGCGTTCTTCCTGAACGGTCTGAACATCACGAACTTCGACAACTACATCGGCGCGTCGACCGTGCCGTTCGAGTTCTACAAGTCCGTTGAAGTGAAGACCGGCGGTTACGCTGCTGAGTACGGTCGCGCCACCGGCGGCATCGTCAACGCCGTGTCCAAGTCGGGCTCGAACGACTTCATGTTCGCCGTCCACGGCAACTGGACCCCGGACAAGCTGGAAAGCAGCCAGAAGGACACCTACCTTACCCGCGGCAAGCTGCGTAAGACCAACAACAAGGACATCGTCTTTGAAGCTGGCGGCCCGATCATCGAAGATCGCCTGTTCTTCTACGGCCTGGCTCAACTGCGCGACAACGAATCCGTGGCCGCCTCGAAGGCCGCTGGTTCGTACAACATCGACAGCGGCAAGGACCCCTTCTACGGGATCAAGCTGGACGGCTACATCACCGACCGTCAGCACCTTGAATTCACGTTGATCGACACCCAGCGCAACACCAAGCGCAAGAGCTACAACTACATCTACAGCCCGACCGGCACCGCCGACACCATTGGCGCCGAACTGCCCGGCACGCGCTTCGAAGACGGCGCCACCAGCTACGTCGCCAAGTACACCGGCAGCTTCACCGACTGGCTCACCCTGTCGGCTGCTTACGGCCTGAACAAGGACCGCAACGCGACCAAGTCGGCCCTGAGCGGCTCGCCGCTGGTGCAGTCGTCGATCCGTGCGGGCACCCCCGCCGCGACCGCGACCCGCCGCGTCAGCTTCCAGAACACGGCCAGCCAGGACGCGCCGCGCACCACCACGCGCGAATTCTACCGCGCCGACGCCGACATTTACGTCAGCCTGCTGGGCGATCACCACATCCGCGCCGGTTTCGACCGCGAGGATCTGACCCTGATCCACCAGTCGCAGCGCAACGGCGGCGGCAACTACGTCTATCGTGAAGGTTCGGCCACCGATCCGCGCGGCATCCCCGCCGGTCGCTTCTACCTCGACGTCCGTACCTTCATCGGCGGCGGCTCCTACACCGCGAAGAACGAAGCCATCTACCTGCAAGACTCGTGGGATGTGCTGCCGAACCTGACCCTGAACCTCGGTGTTCGTCGCGACAAGTTCCAGAACCGCGGCATCGACGTCGGTGGCGTCAAGGGCGGCGTGTTCGTTAACTTCGACAACGAAATCGCCTTCCGCCTGGGCGCGACCTGGGATCCGACCAACGACGGCACGAACAAGATCTTCGCGAACTACGGCCGCTACTATCTGCCGGTCGCGACGAACACCTCGTACCGTCAGGCCTCGGCCATCCTCGACGAAAGCGCCTTCTTCCTGCTGCCGGCCGGCTTCCAGCTCTATAACCCCGGCACGACCACGGTTAACACCGCCATGGTCAACCCGATCTCGGGCCTGCCGCTCGCCGGTATCGGCACGCAGATCACCACCGCCAACTCGCCGGGCTTCGCCACGGCCGCCATCTGCCTTCCGGGCGGCGTCGGTGCTGCGGGCCTCCGTGGCTGTACGGTTCGTAACAACGGCACCATCCAGCCGTTCGTCTCGAACATCAGCCGGAACCTGAAGTCGACCGCTGATGACGAATACATCCTCGGCTACGAACACCGCTTTGACTCGCTGTGGAAAGCCGGCGCTACGCTGACCTTCCGCAAGTCGCTGCGCGCCGCCGACGACGTCGCCGTCGATCCGGCCGTTCAAGCGTACTGCAAGGCCAAGGGCATCGTGGGCTGCGAAGACGTGTTCAGCGGCTTCCACCAGTACACGATCATCAATCCGGGCATGGCCCAGACGATCGTCCTGTCGGACCCGCTGCCGGGCGAAACCACTGTCCGCACGATCGACTTCACGGCTGAACAGTTGAGGTACCCCAGCGTTGATCGCCAGTACATCGCGCTGCAAATGCAGTTCGAGCGTGCTTTCGACGGCAAGTGGGCTCTGAACGGTTCGTACACCCTCTCGGAATCGAAGGGTAACTACGAAGGCTACGTGAAGACCGACTACGCTGGTGGCCAAACCGACGCCGGCATCACCGCCGACTTCGACACCCCCGGCCTGACGGAAGGGGCCTATGGCCTTCTCCCGAACCACCGTGGTCACGTGTTCAAGATGTTTGGTTCGTACCAGGTGACCGACAGCTTCCTGGTCGGCGCCAACGCTCTGGTCGCCTCGGGCCGCAAGTATGGCTGCATGGGCTTCAACCCGAACGATCCGGTCCTGAACGACGCCTACGGCGCGCTGTCGCACTACTGCAAGGGCGTCTCCAGCCCGCGCGGTTCGGTGTTCACCGACCCCTGGACCTATCGTCTCGACCTGTCGGCTCGCTACACGGTGCCGTCGTTCGGCTTCCTGCCGGAAAACGGCCTGACCCTGCGCGCGGACGTCTTCAACGTGTTCAACACGCGCAGGACGGTCGAAAGCAACGAGTTCGGCGAACTCGACAGCGGTGCGGAGAACGTCAACTACCAAGCCCCGCTCTCGTACATGAACCCGCGTTCGGTGCGTCTGGGCTTCGATCTGGTCTTCTAGTCAAGACAAGATCACCACCAAGTCAGAGGGCAGGCCGCAAGGCCTGCCCTTTTTCTTTGGCCGTGTGGTCGAGACAAACAAAAAGGGCGGAGACCCAGGTCTCCGCCCTTTGTCTTGCGCGATGTCGCGGGATCAGGTCGACGGGGCGCCATAGGCCTCGAAGAACGGCTGCAGGTGCTGCTCATACCGTCGCCAGGCGCCGATGCCACGGACATTGAGCGGCTGGCGCACCTGGCTGGCGCTGGAGGTCGTCACGGCCCGCTGCGTCAGGTGGAAGTCGCGGACGCCCGACTGGAAGGGCAGGCCGCAGTGCTCGAGGATCCGGGCGATCCAGGTCTCGGGATCGCTGACCAGCTCCTCGTAGGGCACCGTGAGGATCGCGTCCGGGAACTGCTGCGTCCAGTGGGCGTGCAGGCGATCTTCGTCGGCGAAGTGGGCGCCGATGTCGGCCATAGACCAGCTCCAGTTCAGGCCGCTGGCGAAGTGGCTCTTGAAGCAGGAGAGGGCGCTGTCGGCCGGGTCGCGTCGCAGCCAGACGAACTTCGCCGTCGGCAGCACATGATGGATCAGACCGACCATGCGGGTGTGATTCAGGGTCTTGTCGACAATCCGGCCCTCGGGACCGAAGCGCTCGTCCAGCAGATGCAGATACACCCTGCCAAACAGCGTCCAGACATTCTCGCTCCCTGGGAAGAAGGCCAGTCGCGAGACGTCGGATGGGGCATAGCCGCCCAGGGCCATGGTTGCAGCCCGAAACAGGTTCAGCTCGGCCCCGTCGTTGACGCCGCTATGGCTGGCGAGGATCTGCTCGACCAGGGTCGTGCCCGAGCGCGGCAGGCCCAGCACGAAGATCGGCCGATCACTGTCTGCCGCGCTGGGCGGCAGCTGGGCCAGGCTCTCGCGGGTGAAGCCGGCAATCACCTGATCGACGAAATCACGCGAGGCGGCGAGGTCGGGCGGGTTCAACCCGCGCGCCCCGCGCGCGCCGGTTTCGAAGGCCGCGAAGGCGGCATCAACTTCACCGGCGTCGTCCAAGGCCTTGCCGAGGGCATAGTAGAGGCTGCTGGGCGTCGCCGTTCCAGTCTGCACGATCAGGGCCTGCAGTGCGGCGATGTCGGCGTCGCCGGGCGTGAAACGCTTGAGGTCGGCGATGGCCATCCAGGCCGCGCCGGCCAGGGCGGGGTGCGGGGCCAGGGCCAGGGCTGCGCGCAGGTCGGACAGGGCGGCCTCGCTTTGGCCCAGCTGGGCCTGGCAGGTGCCTAGCAGCAGTCGGAGCCCCGCGTCGTTCGGAGCATTGGGCAGGAAGGCCTTGGTAGCTTTGACCGCGCCCTCGATCCGGCCGCATTCGGCCAGCAGGGCACCGTATTCCAGCCGGCGATCGACATCATAGGGCTTGAGCGCGACATAGCGCCGGCTGGCCGCCTGGGCGACGGAAACCTCGCCCAGGGTCGCGGCCAACCGCGCCACCGCGCCCCAATCGTCGCCCAGGGCGGCGTCCTCGGCATTGAGCCGGGCCAGCAGGCCCGCCGCATAGTCACGATCCCGCGCCTTGAAGGCGCGCACGGCCTCGGCCAGGAGGTCTGAGGCGCTCGGGGTCATATCAGGCAATCCGGAAACATGGGCGTGAGTGGCGAGAGCCGCGGACGGCGACGAAACGCGCCGTCCGTCCGCGATCAGGGTCTACTGGATCGGCGTGTCGGCCAGCACGCTCGCCCCGCCTGGCGCTGCGCGCAGTCGGGCGGTGGCCATCTCGTCGAGAATGGCCTGGGAGCGCGGGTCGCCCAGGATCCAGGCCGAGGCCGCCAGGGTCCTCATCGAGGTCGCGCTGATGCCCAGGGCGTGTTCGATGGCCTCGAACGGCGACTGGCCGCCGTCCATGCGCTTGAGGCGCACCTCGCCGGTCAGATTGGCCAGGCTCTTGGCCTTGTCGACCGCCTGATAGAAGCCGCCCAACTCGTCGACCAGGCCCAGTTGCTTGGCCTGCTCGCCGGTCCAGACCCGGCCCTTGGCAAGCTCGCGCACGCGCTCTGGCGGCAGTTTGCGGCCCTCGGCGACGCGGGTGATGAAGCTGGCATAGATGCGGTCCATCCAGCCGGCGAACTTGGCGCGCTGGTCGTTGGTGAAGCCGTCACCCGCACCGAAGGCGCCGGCATAGTCGCCGCCCACATGCACCTGGCGAGTGTCGACGCCAAAGCGTGACAACGCCTCGCCAATGGCGAACTTGCCGCCATAGACGCCGATCGAGCCGGTCAGGGTGGTGGGCTCGGCGATGATCGACGAGGCCCCGCTGCTGATCCAGTAGCCGCCCGAGGCGGCATAGGTGCCCATGCTGACCACCACCGGCTTTCCGGCGGCCTTGGCGGCCTTAACGGCAGCCAGGATCTGTTCCGACGCGGTGTCGGAGCCGCCGGGCGAGGAGACGCGGAAGACGATGGCCTTGACGTCCTTATCGGCGGCGGCGTCGTACAGCGCCTTGGCCACGTCGTCGGAATAGACGGTGGAGTCGCCGCCGAACGGCGAAGCCGAGCCGCTGGTTCCGGTGACGATCGGCCCCTCGGCGCCGATCACGGCGATGGCGGGCCCGGTCTTGGACGCCGGCCGCTTGGAGCGTGTGGCGTAGTCGTCGAAATCGATCAGCTTGGCGCCCTTGCCGGCGCGCGACAGGGCCAGGGTCTGGACATCATTGACCTGGCCGACCCGGTCGATCAGGCCCTTGGCCTGGGCTTCCTGGGCGCTGTAGGGCCCGGCCTCGAGGTCACGGATCAGCACGGCGGGGTTCTTCATGCGGTCGGCGGCGGCCGTGGTCAGGGCGGTGCGATAGACCGAACCCATCCACGACAGCGACGACTCGCGGTGGGCCGGTGTGTAGTCGGTATAAAGGTAGGGATTGACCGCGTTCTTGTACTCGTAGCGCTGCTCATAATCGGCCTTGACGCCGTACTTGTCGAAGAAGCGCTTGAAGAACATCGCCTCGCTGGCCACGCCCACGGCCTGGAACGAGCTGTCGGGCTGCATCCAGAACTCGCTGGACGCCGCGCCCAGCATGTAGGTCGAGGTTACCATGCCCGACGGATAGAGCCCCTGGCTGTGGGCGTAGATCGGCTTCTTGCCGACCGAGCGGAAGTGCTTGAAGGCCAGGCGCAGTTCGTCAGCGGCAGCCGGCGCCATGCCGCCCTCGGGCAGGCGCACCAGCAGGGCCTTGACCTTGTCGTCGCCCTCGGCGCGCCGCAGGGTCTCGATCACCGACATGACGGAGTTTCCGCCGCCGCCGAACGCCGCGAAGGGGTTCTGGGCTGCCTGGTCGGTCAGGCCGCTGCGCAGGTCCAGATGCAGCACCGAATGGGCGGGAACCGGCGCCGGACGCGCGGCGCCGGCGGCCATCACGATCAACAGGAAGGGGACGCCGACCACGAACAACACCAGGCCGACGAACACGCCGGCCACAGTCAGGAAGAACTGCTTCATCGAAGATCCCGTCACCAATTCAGCTGCACGCTAACGGCTGTCGCGCCGCCGTACAAATGAACACCGTGCAACGCGGGCGCGGCGAGCGAGAATCTGTTGGAAAAAACGGGATTTATAAACGGGAGAAGATGGTCGGAGTGGCAGGATTTGAACCTGCGACCCCTGCGTCCCGAACGCAGTGCTCTACCAGACTGAGCCACACTCCGACTTGGAGGGCGGCTTATAGAGGCGCGACCGCCCCCTCGCAAGGGTCAATTGTGGCGCCCGAAAAAGAAGTTGAAAGCGCCGTTGCATCCATCCGACTCCTGCGCTATCTCCACCGCCTCGCCGATCCCTACGGGGTTTCGCCGTTCCTGCTGGGGAATGGTGTAATGGTAACACAGCGGTTTTTGGTACCGTCGTTCTAGGTTCGAGTCCTAGTTCCCCAGCCACACAATTTCAATGACTTAGCCCATCCCCTCGGGGGGCTCGCAGGCCGTTTTTACACCGGCTTTTACACTTGCCGCCCTGGCTTGGTTCTCGCGCATCCTTCGGACGATGGCCAAACCGATCGCCTGGCCGCTGATATAGCGGCGCCGGATCTCTCCGACCGCGTCCGGTTTCCAACCCAGGATGGTGGCGATGTCCTCGTCTTCCAGGCCGCCATGGACCATGAAATTGGTCGCGGCCGTGCCGCGCATGTCGTGGATGCGCAGGTGTTGAATGCCGGTGACGGCGTCTGGGCCGCGCTCCGCCTGGGCGTCCGCCAGCGCCTTTCTCTTGACGCCCTGGATCGCCCCCTCGACCCCGGGCTGGGACCACGGCCGGCCATGGGAAGAGTTCAGCACCGTGACCACCTCGTAGCGGGGCAGGGCGTCCAGTATGGCCCGCAGCGGGTCGGTTATCGGGATCACGACCGTGCGTTTGCGATTGGACTTCCCGGTCTGGAAGACGATCGCGTCTGGCCCCACCTCGTTCCAGCTCAGCCTGCGCAGGTCGCCCAGTCTCAGGCCTGTGTGAATCGCCACCTGCACCAGGTTGGCGAAGCTGGGGTGCGCGTACTTGAAGAGGATTTCCAGATGGTGGGGCTCCCAGATCAGCTCTGAGCGATCCGGGGGCGTATAGAGACCGGTGACGTCGGCGATCGGGTTGTGCGAGATTTCGCCGCGATCCACCGCCCAGAGGATGACCTTCGACAGGGCGCCCAGCAATTGATCGGCCGTCTTGGGCGTGGCTGAGCGTTTGTCGCGCCATTTGATCAGAAACAGGCGCGCCCGCTTGCTCTCAAGCGCCTTAATTTCCAGGGTGCCCAGGTCCTCTCTGACCTTGTCCAGGTAGCCGCGCATATCTTGCTTGGTACGCGCCGCGCCGGGCATGGCCTGCAGGGCGATCAGGTAGCGGGTGATCAGGCCATGCAGGGTGACGGCGTCGCCGGTGCGGCAGGAAAGGTTCTTGAAGGCCAGGATGGCGTCCGGCGCCGCCTCGGCGACGAGGCGGGCCAGTTCATCTTCACTGCGTGCCTTGACCCTCAGAATGGGCGGCCCGCCGCGCCACGCATACCAGTATTCTATAACTGACGTTCTCGAGTGCGCGGTGATCCGGTGCACGCCGGGAAGCAACTTTTTAGGGAGCAAGGAACCGGTCAAGGGCGGCCTCCGGGTCTTCTGGGCCTCCGACGCCGTTGACCGCCCTCTGGGCTGGCGTGTTCAGGCCGCCGATCCCGTCAAGGTGGGCGTCCAGGGCGTACCGGTCGTACCGCCTGAACATGCCAACCTTGACGATCCCCCAGGCATGGCGAACCAGGGTGGCCTTGGGGATGTTGAGATAGGCCGCAGCCTCTTCGGCAGTCAGCAAGCGGGGCTGAAGAGCAGGGGTACCCATGATCAGCCCTCCACCAAGGCGTGGAAACGGGCGACCTTGTCTGCTGAAATCTGGGCTGATGACCCGGCCGGTGTCGATTGGGATGGGGGTGACAGGAAAGGCATTCTTCGCGCTCCTTTCGATGCATCATGTCGCGATGACCGAGATTGAAGCCGAAAAGAAGCGCGGAAATCGCAACACGTCAAGGTTGGATCGAATCGCGTCAAGCGTGATCTGGCAGGGCGGGGTGCTGGGGGGGCGCAGCTCTGGGTGCGTCCGCTCAGCGACGATAGGCGACGGCGTGCAGCGCCCGGACCTGGAGGGCGGGAATCCTGATCTCTTCGTCGGGATTGAAGTGCCGCAGGAAGATCAGGCCCTCCTTCTGGCCGACAAATTGTTTGATCAGGCCCGATCCATCCTTCAATTCCACCAGGCAATCGCCGTTGCGGGCCGGGGGTATGCCCTTGGCGACAATGACGATCTCGCCGGAAAACAGCCGGGGGGCCATGTCGTCGCTAGGCAGGCGTACTGCGATGGTCTCGCCCCGGGTCAGGCCGCCAGGCAGCTCTATCCGTTCCATGGCTTGGTCGGCCGATAACGAAAACCTGTCAGGACCGCCGGACGTAGGGACGCCAAACACCGGAACCTGTTGTGTGGCTGAGCCGGCGCCCTGGTCGACATCGCCAAAAAAGGCCCGGATCTGCTGGGCTTCATCGAAGTCCAGGTTGCGTTGGCCCTTGAGCAGGCGACTGACGGAGTCCTTGCTCTTGCCGATGGCGCGGGCGAGGGCGAGCTGCGTCTGGCCGGCCTGTTGCAGGCGTGCGCGTATTTCGGGCGGCTTCATGCACCCATCATCGCGCAAACCGCGATGCTCAGCTATTGCGTTTTATCGCGAACTAATGGCGATATTTATCGCGGTAATTGCGATAACCGCGATTGCCACAATGGGCTCGCCATGACCGCCCCTGCAACGACACCTGCGGACCGTATCATTCGCCGTTTCGGCGTGGATGCGCTCGCCCGATGGACTGGCCGCCACCGTGGCCGGGTTCACGCCTGGACAGGATCCACCCAAAGGGGCGGCGCCGGGGGTGCGATCCCGCTTCGCGTGCGGCGAGCGATCGTCGACGGGGAGTGGGCGGCATGAGGCGGGCGATATGAGGAGAGCTGCATGACCGCCGAAGCCTTTGCTTTTGACGCCGCGCCCTCGATTGAGGAACTGGCCCGGTTTGATCTGAACGACGACGGCAACGCCATGCGGCTAATCCGCATGACCGGCGGCCGGATCGGCGACGACGGGGTGGTGGACGTTTCCACCTCGCGCGTCCTCTATCTGCGTCGACGGGGCTGGATCGTCTTCAACGGTCAGTTCTGGGATCTGGAAACCGGTGAGGCGCGGGCGCGGCGACATGCGGTTCAGGTTGCCCGGTCGATGCACGCCCAGATGGAGATCAGGGTGGCGGCCCTGGCCGACAAGCTTTCGGCCAAGGCCATTCAGGCGATCCATGATTTCGGAACGTCGACGGGTAACAGCGCGCGGCTGAGCAGCATGCTGAAGGTTGCCGCCGCCTATCTTGACGTCGACATGGACGCTTTCGACCGCGACCCCTTGGCGCTGAACTGCCGCAACGGGGTCTTGCGGTTTCGGCATGGCCCGGACGGTCCGGTGGCGGCCTTCACCGATGGCCATGAACCCGGGGACCGGTTCACGCGCATGGTAGACGCGTCCTATGATCCGGTTGCGACGGCGGCCCTGTTTCGACAGGTGCTGGAAACCTCGCTGCCCAACCGCGAAGACCGTCACTACCTGCACAAGGCCCTGGGCTATTGCGCCACGGGCAGCACGGCCGAGCAGAAGTTCTTCGTGTTTCAGGGCAAGGGCGGCGACGGGAAAAGCACCGTCGTCAACGCCGTCCGCAGCGCCCTGGGCACCTATGCCACGGTGGTGGGGATCGAAACCTTCCTGGACACCGGCACCAAGCGCGGCTCGGACGCCAGTCCCGATATTGCGGCCCTGGCCGGCGACACGCGCATGTTGTGCGCCGGGGAGCCGCCCGGCGGCTCAAAGCTGGCGACGGGGGCGATCAAGCAGTTCACCGGCGGCGGCAAGATGAAGGCCCGGGAACTGCGCGAAGGCCTGTTCGAATTCTCGCCCCTGGGCAAGCCGATCATAGAATGTAACCGGCGGCCGCAGATCAACGACACCGACAACGGCATCTGGCGACGGCTGAAGATCATTCCGTTCATGGTGCAGATCCCCGAAGACCGGATCGACGGCCACCTGCCCAAAAAGCTGGAACGCGAACTGGACGGCATCCTGGCCTGGATCGTCGAGGGCGTGCTGGCCTGGATGGATGAGGGCCTGGGGGACATCGAGTCTGTTCGCGAGTCCTTGGAAGACTACCGCAAGGGGTCCAACCCCTTCACCCAGTGGCTGGAAGACCGGGTGGTCATGGACCGCGAGGCCCGGGTCAGGGCCTCGCTGCTGTACCGCGACTACAAGGATTGGATGGAGGCGCAGGGCCATGACAGGCCTATGAGCCAGAAGGCTTTCGGGATGACCCTGGGCGACCTGCAGATCGTGCTGGGACCCAAGGATGGCGCTGGCCTGGTGACCCGGCGCGGCGCACGCCTGAAAGGCGCGTTCGAGCCCCCGCCAGGACCCGCTCACCGGTCGCGCGGGGTCGATCCGCCCTTGGGCGTTGGCGGCCTTGAGGGGGAAGACCCGTTCCTGGACGACGGCACGCGGTGGCCGCAATGACCCGGGCCAGGGCTGATCACGGGCAGACCTCCGATCGGCGGCGGGGTTTTAGGGCTCGCATGCAGCGCGGCGGGCTAGCAGGTGTCCGTTTCTCCGTCGATCGGCCGTGGTCTAAGTCACTGATTTTTATGAGCAGGCGGACAATGCGGACAATACGGGCAATGGGATGGGGTTGCCTCTCATAAGGCGCGGGCGCGCAGGCGGAGGGGCGCGGGTGCGCAGGTGTGTGTCCGTACGTCAGGGGTGTGTGTGTTTGTGGTGTGTCGTGTTTGGGGTGTGCCTGTTTGGGTGGGTGTTTGTTGTGACTAGCAAAGCCAAGAAGAAAAAAAACAAAAGAGCTGTGCAGATGAGGGCCAGGCCTGCCGCCTCTGCGTGCGCCCGGCCGGTGGACCTGGTGCTCGTCCAGACCAAGGCGGCCGAGGTGGCTGTGGCGGCGGGGCTGAAGGAAACGGTGCGCCTGGAAGCGCGCCGCACCGGGCAGCGGCTGGCGCCTGTGCCCAAGCAAGGCCCGCTTCGGCTGAAGACCCGCGACGGGTTGATGTCCCTGCATGCTTCCGGATCGTTGAGCGACGGGGAAGTGGAAGCCGGTCTGGCCTACCGCCTGTGCGTCGAGCATGCCGGGGCAGGGCTGCGGTCTGCCCTTGCCACCTGCGAAGGCGGCGGCCGGTCACATGGCGGGTTTGGCCCGCGCGACAAGGCCGCGCTGATGCGGGCCTATCTGATGGCTAGGCTGGACCAGATGGAACGGGCCGTGAATGCGGCGGCGCAGGATGGTCGCGAGCTGCTGGCCCTGCGCCTGATCGCCGGCGATGGCCGCACCCTGACGTCGATCACGGCGGCGGGGAACGCCAAGCTGGCCTATCTTGCCGCCCTGCGCCGCGCCCTGGCGGCTGTGGCCTCGGTTCTGCGGGTCAAAAGGGGACTTGCGCACAGGGACGGTTAAGTCCATAAACAACCTGCGCTTGAAGTTGCGCCTTCCACCCGCCCGGTCTTTCGATCGCGGCGGGTTTTCCATGCCTGGTCGTCGGCTTAGCCCCCAGCGGGTCCCTTCCCGGGGGGAGCCCCCCTATGCGGTAGGGCTGAGCGCGGGGTCGCGGTAGTTCGGGCCGCCAAATCATTTTGAAGTCGGTGAACTTATGGCCTTGCTTGTGAAGCTGGTGGGCTCTCGCCGCGCCCTGCGGTCGAATGCGATCCTGGGACCCGCCCGGTCAAGTCTTGGCGCGCGACGCAGCCGTGCCCGCGCGGATACAGTGAGCAACCCACCCGAATCGATGCCAGCAGGAACCGCCATGACCCAGATCCCCATGCTTGACGGTCCCAGCGCGTCGCCGATCTCGGGCGGCCCGGCCAAGTCCCTGGTGATCTTCCTGCATGGCTACGGATCGAATGGCGCGGACCTGATCGACCTGGCGCCCTATTGGGCCAGGGCCTTGCCCGACACGCTGTTCCTCTCGCCCGACGCGCCTCAGCCTTGCGACGGCGCTCCCTATGGTCGGCAATGGTGGCCCCTGACCAGCCTGACGCCTGCGGCGCGCGCGGCGGGCGTCCGCGTCTCGGCCCCGGCCCTGAACGGCTATATCGACGCCCAGCTCGCCGCCTACGGCCTCAGCGAAGACAGGCTGGCCTTGGTCGGATTCAGCCAGGGCACGATGATGGCGCTGCATGTCGGACCACGCCGGGCCAAGGCCCTGGCCGGCGTCATCGGCTTCTCCGGCATGCTGGCTGACCCAGATGCCCTGGCCGCTGAAGTCGTGACCAAGCCGCCCATTCTGCTCGTCCACGGCGACCGCGACGACGTCCTGCCCGTCGAAGCGCTGCATCAGGCCCAGCTCCAGTTCAAAGGCCTGGACTTCGACGTCGCAGCCCATGTTTCGCCAGGTCTTGGCCACAGCATCGATGAACCCGGCCTCCAGCTGGGCGCGCGCTTCCTGATCAATCGCCTCGCCTGAGGGGCAAGCCGCCATGTCGAGCCGCTATGGCCTGTCCATTCGAGCCGCCGACACTGGCGACGTGGACGGATTGGCCGAACTGCTCAAGACAGCAGGTCCGACCCTTGCCCGGGACAAACTGGCCCTGCGTCTGAAGGCCATTCAGGACCAGCCCGGCGTGCTGCTGATCGCCGACGAATGGGGCCCGCCGTCGGGCGTCATCGCGGTGCACTGGCATTCGGTTCTCACCGCCGACCTGAAGGTAGGCTGGATCTCTACGCTGCTGGTCGATCCTGACCGGCGTCGAAACGGGGTCGCGCGCCTGCTTCTCAAGGCCGCTTCCCAGGCCGCCCGCTCTGCAGGGTGCGGCGAGCTTGTGCTGAACCCGCCGATTGGGCCTGGGGACCTGCGCACATTCTGTCTGGCCACGGGTTTCGTCGAAAGCGGTGAGGTTTTCACCCGCGCCCTGAGAAAGCGCAGCTGAGCGGCATCTCCGGACATTGCCCCCGCGCCTAGATCCGGGCCGCCGCCATCAGAAATCTGATCTGACAGCGCCCTTTCAACAGTTCGTAGCGCCGCTTTTCGTTGAAACTCCAGCTCAAGCAGGTCTGTCTGACGCCCTTCAGGCGGCAGATGCTAGGCTGCAGCTTGCGGCTTGACCGATCGCGATCTTCAAGGCGCGCAGGGTCCGGGCCATTTGGGGCGAACACGCGATGGCGAACTACGAGATTTTCGAGGCCGGAGACGTGGTTTTGCAGTCCGGCGCAGTGCTATCCGCGACGCAGGTCGCCTTCCGCACCCATGGCCGCCTGAACGCCGCCCGCGACAACGCCATCGTCTATCCGACCCACTATGCCGGCACCCATGACAGCAATGCCTGGGCGATCGGACCGGGCATGGCGTTGGATCCAGAAGTCTATTTCATCATCGTCCCCAACATGCTGGGCAACGGCCTGTCGTCATCGCCCAGCAACACCGTGGCGCCGTACGATGGCCCTCGTTTTCCGACGGTCACGGTGCGCGACAATGTCAGTCTGCAACACCGGCTGGTCACGGAACAGTTTGGCCTCGAAACCCTGGCCCTGGTCACAGGCCACTCGATGGGCGCGCAGCAAACCTTTCAATGGGGCGCGCTGTTCCCTGACATGGTGCAACGGATCGCGCCCTTCTGCGGATCGGCGCGTACGTCACGGCACAACTGGTTGTTCCTCGAAGGCTGCAAGTCTGCCCTGCTCGCCGACGCCGCCTTCGCGGGCGGCGACTATGCCGCCGCGCCCACCGCCGGTATCCGCGCCTTTGCGCGGGTCTATGCCGGCTGGGCCTGGTCGCAGACCTTCTTCCGACAGCAGTTGGATCGCGAGCGTCTGGGTCAGTCGTCCCTGGAGGACTTCCTGACCCAGGCCTGGGAGCCGTCGTTTCAGGCCCATGACGCCAACAACCTGTTGGCGATGCTGGCGACCTGGCAAGCGGCCGACATCAGCGACGATCCCCGCTTCGATGGCGATTTTCTCAAGGCGCTGGCCGCGATCACCGCCAAGGCCATTGTCATGCCCTGCCGCACGGATCTTTATTTCCCGCCCGAGGACAGCGAGATCGAGGTCGCGCAGATGCCCGACGCGGAATTGCGCATCATCCCCTCAGTTTGGGGCCATATGGCCGGCGGCGGCATCAATCCCGAGGATGCCATGTTCATCAATGCCGCGCTCAAGGATCTATTGGCGCGGGACCCTCAACGGAACGCGACATGATCGAACTCTCAGCCTGCGACGCCGTCGCCGCCATGCGGGCGGGGGATATCACCGCCGAGGCCTATGCCGAGGCCCTTTTGGCGCAATGCGCGGCCGGCCGCGACCTCAACGCCTTCATCACCTTGGAGCCGGAGACGGTGCGCGAAGCGGCCCGCGCGGCCGACCGCCTGCGTGCGGCCAGCGGATCTCTGGGTCTGCTGCACGGCCTGCCGATCCCGATCAAGGACAGCATCAACACCTGTGACCTGCGTACTACGGCCGGGACGCGGGCGCTGTCCAACTTCCATCCGGCGACCGACGCCACCGCCGTGGCGAAACTGCGCGCTGCCGGCGCCAGTGTGTTGGGCAAGACCAATCTGCACGAACTGTCGTTCGGCTGGACCAGCAACAATCAGGCCTTCGGGGCCGTGCGCAATCCATATGATCCAAGTCGCATACCCGGCGGCAGCAGCGGCGGGACGGCTGCAGCCGTGGCGGCCCGGATGGCGCCGCTGGGTGTGGCGGAAGATACCCAAGGCTCGATCCGCGTGCCTGCCGCCCTTTGCGGGGTTTGCGGGTTTCGGCCGACCACGGGCCGCTACCCCAATGACGGGACGGCGCCGATCACGCCGCTGTTCGACCAGATCGGTCCGCACGCCCGCACGGTCGAAGACCTGGCGCTGTTCGACGCCGTGATGACCGGCGATCAGCGGCCGGTGGCGCCGGCGGACCTGCGCGGTCTGCGGCTGGGCATCGCCCGTGGCTTCTATTTCTCGGGCCTCGACCCCGAGGTCGAACAACAGATGGAGGCGGTGATGGACCGCCTGCGCGAGGCCGGCGTCGTACTGGTGGAGGCCGATATTCCTGACCTTGCGGGACTGGTCGCCCAGGTCACAGCGCCGATCCAGGTCCACGACGCCGCCGCGTCCTGGATCGCCTATCTGGAGGCCTGCGGCGCGCCCGTGAGCCTCGCCGAGTTGGTCGAGTCCGTCAGCCCTGACGTGAAGGCGGTGTTCGAGCGATTTGTGATGCCGGGCGCACCCTTGACGGTGCCGGAGGCTGCCTATGCCGCTGCCCGCGATGTCCACCGTCCGGCCCTGCAAAGGCTGTTCGCCGACTACTTCGCGCAACAGGGCGTCGCCGCCATGCTGTTTCCCGCCACCATGACGCCGGCCACCCTGATCGGTGAGGACGAGACGGTGATGATCGGCGGCGCCGCAATCTCCTTCCAGACCGCTATCGCCCGCAATATCAGCCCGGGCAGCACCGTGGGCCTGCCCGGGCTGGTCCTGCCGACCGGCCTGACCCGCGATACCGGTCTCCCGCTGGCGCTGGAACTTGACGGTCCTGCCGGCGGCGATCGCGACCTGCTCAGCCTCGGTCTCGCCATCCGCGCCCTGTTGCCGCCGATGCCGACGCCCGACCTGGCCGTGCGACCAACAGGCCTGGCCTGAGGATTAACGAAAGGCGCCAGTGGCGGCTGCAGTCGCCCTGGCCAACAGGATGGCGCGGATCGCCTGGGCCTTGGTGGCTGGGCAGAAGCGCTATGGCTTGCCCGAGATGACTTGAACGGCCGCCCGCCCAGGGCGGGATCGGCACGCGGATAGTTGCCACGCACCGCCGCCGATCGCCGCCGATCGTGGACGGCCCATCCGCCCCAGCCATCGGGCGATGGCTTCAAGGCGTGGCGAGGAGCCTGCCGGAAATGAAAAGGTCCTGTAGCGCCCCTGATGCTCGCCGTGCGAGCCGGGTGGAGATGAAGCCGTTGCGGTGTCGATCCTGCGGCCGGCTTCTTGCCCGGCAGGCGGTTGATGCGTCCGGTGAAATCGAAGTGGCCTGCCCGAGATGCAAGGCCGTCAATCAGTTTGGCTGAGCGCCCCTGAGCGCCCTTGAAACGGCTTGCAGCTATGGCGGCGGATTACCTGCTTGATGACCAGGCGGTGCTGTTTGGCGCGCGTCGTTCCAACGGCTTTGGCACCGCCCAATTCCAGGTTCGCGAAATACAGCGGGACCAAGCCAACGCGCTGATCCGTCGCCACCACTACAGCCACACGATCGTCGCCAATAGCTATGTCCACCTTGGGGTGATCATCGAGGGCGAACTTTTGGGGGTGCTGCAATTTGGCTATGCGATGAACCCGTCGTCCGGGGGCGCGGTGGTTGAGGGCACGGCCAATGACGAGTACCTTGAACTCAATCGCATGTGGCTTGATGACTTCGCGCCGCGCCTGAGCGAGAGTCGGGCGATTGCCTATGCGGTTCGCTATATTCGCCGCGCCTGGCCGTCGGTCAAATGGCTGCAATCCTTTGCCGATGAGCGTTGCGGTCTGAACGGCGCGGTCTATCAGGCCTGCAATTTCGTGTTTGTCGGCGAACACCTTTCGACCTTTTGGGAAGTCGACGGTGCGTTTTTCCACAATGTGATCATGACGGCCAAGGGCCGGGGCAGGGGTGAGCGGGGCGCCTGGCTTCGCACCAATGCCGATCGCGCGATCCGGCATGAGCTGCGGCAATTTCGCTATCTGTTCTTCATGGCCCCTCGTTTCCGCCGAGGCCTGAAGCTCGCCGTCCAGCCCTATCCCAAGGCGACCCGTCCATAGGACGATCCCGCGACCAGCGGGTGCGAGCCGGGTGTAACCCCCGGGGGTCGCTCCAGACTTCGGTGGCGTGTGAGGGTGTGTGAACGCGGTGCGCGCTGTTGCGCCAGGCGTGGCCGTGGGCGGCGCGGGGTCGTGTCCCACCGCGTGGTGTAGCTGAGACGACAGGGTCGTCCCGATCGATGGCCTAGCGGATCGGTCAGGCGGCCCCGAGGGGCAGGTTGACGAGGGGATCATCGCTCAAAGGCACGACGCTTTCCACCGCCTTGCCGCTCACTCGCTACGGCGCCCATTGAGGGGCGCGCTTCGCGAGCGGCAAGGCTTCCGCCCAGCTACATCACGTCCGGGGACACGACCTTGGGCATATCAGCGAACCGCTGAAAAACGAGCCCGCCTGAAGTCCTGATAGGGCAATGTAGTGAGCCAGTGGGTTCGCACAATCAGTCAAGCTCACTGCCGGACAATCAGCGTAGCCGTGACGCCAATTATAAAGCAGCAAACGGCGACTTCGTTCTGTGCGCGTACTTTCTCGGCTTGCTCAGTGATTGTGCGTCGGAATTGGGAATATGTCTCGGAACGAGGGCAGCCCTAAGAAACATTGGTTAATGGCGTGCTCAGAGGTTGTGTCTCTCAATTCGACTTAGTAAAGGCTTTCTTAACTTGGGCTGCGGTCCGGCAAGAGCGCTTGGTGGGGATCGATGCTCGTAGCAACTGGCCTGCCTTCCGAGACGTCTAGCGTGGACGACAAGCTGCCGCGCGTCGTGATCGATCCATATAAGCGCGCGCTCGACATTCTTGTCGCTGGCTCAGCGTTGTTGTTTTTTGCGCCAGTGCTAGTGCTCGTGGGCATTCTCATAAAGCTGGAATCTCGCGGTCCGGTGCTCTTTCGTCAGGCGCGGGGCGGCCTGTACGGTGAGGCGTTCACCATCTTCAAGTTCCGATCCATGCGGTGCGCGGAGAATGGCGGCAGAGTCGTGCAAGCTTCGCGAGACGATCACCGCGTCACGAAGATTGGCCGTTTCATCCGCAAGACCAGCGTTGATGAACTTCCCCAACTTCTGAATGTACTGATGGGCGACATGTCCATCGTGGGGCCACGGCCTCATGCCCTGGCCCATGATGTCGAATATGGCGCTGTCATTGCGCGCTACAGCCTGCGTTTCCGCGCCAAGCCGGGGCTGACCGGGCTCGCTCAAATCAGGGGATTGCGCGGTGGCACCGACGGGGTTCAAGCGATGGCCGCCCGGGTCGAGGCTGACATCGAGTATGTCGAGGGTTGGACATTCGGCTCAGATGTCCGGATTCTGCTGCTGACGCTTCCGCATCTCTTACTTGCTGAGAATGCCTACTAACCGCCCAGCTGTCGGGCTAGGTAATGTAAGTCTACCAAGCGGCCGAAGAGCCCGTAGAGACACCGCGTTAGGGCTCAGTGGTTGTTTAAGTCCTGTCGGCGCAGCTTGGCGCGGCGGAGAATCGTTTTGAAACTTTTTGTCTTGCACCTGTTGGGCGAGAATTCAGTGGGGGATTTATGCGCGTAGCGATGATTGGCACGGGCTATGTGGGCCTGGTGTCGGGGGCATGCTTTGCTGATTTCGGTCACGTGGTGACCTGCATCGACAAGGATCCGAGCAAGATCGAGCGGCTGGAGAAGGGCGAGATCCCAATCTTTGAGCCGGGGCTTGATGATCTTGTCGCCCGCAATGTTCGCGAAGGCCGGCTGTTCTTCACGCTGGAAGGCGCCGACGCGATCAAGAACGCCGACGCGGTGTTCATCGCCGTGGGCACGCCCACCCGTCGCGGCGACGGTCACGCCGACCTGTCCTATGTCTACGCCGCCGCCGAGGAGATCGCCGGCCTGATCGACGGCTTCACGGTCATCGTCACCAAGTCGACCGTGCCGGTCGGTACTGGCGACGAGGTCGAGGCGATCATCAAGCGGGTTCGCCCGGACGCCCAGTTCGCCGTGGTCTCCAACCCCGAGTTCCTGCGCGAAGGCGCGGCCATCGAGGACTTCAAGCGACCCGACCGCGTGGTGGTCGGCACCGAAGACGAGCGCGCCCAGGCGGTGATGCGCGAGCTCTACCGCCCGCTGTCGCTGAACGAGACGCCGATCGTCTTCACCGGCCGCCGCACCAGCGAGCTGATCAAGTATGCCGCCAACGCCTTCCTGGCCATGAAGATCACCTTCATCAACGAGATGGCCGACCTGTGCGAAAAGGTCGGGGCCGACGTTCAGCAGGTGGCCAAGGGTATCGGCCTGGACAAGCGCATCGGCGGCAAGTTCCTCAATGCCGGACCCGGCTATGGCGGCTCATGCTTTCCCAAGGACACCATCGCCCTGGTCCGCACGGCCCAGCAATACGGCGCGCCGGTCAAGCTGATCGAGACCACGGTGGCCGTGAACGACGCCCGCAAGAAGGCCATGGCCACCAAGGTCGCCGACGCCATCGGCCTGTCCGATCTGACCGGCAAGACGATCGGCGTGCTGGGCGTGACCTTCAAGCCCAACACCGACGACATGCGCGACGCGCCCAGCCTCGACATCCTGCCGGCCCTGCAGGCCATGGGCGCCAGGGTGCAGGCCTATGACCCCGAAGGCGCCAAGGAAGCGGCCCACATGCTGCCCGGCGTCGCGTTCAAGACCGGCGCCTACGAGGCCGCCGAAGGCGCCGACGCCCTGGTGATCCTGACCGAGTGGGACCAGTTCCGGGCTCTGGATCTGGACCGCCTGAAGCTGCTGATGAACAGCCCCGTCGTCGTCGACCTGCGCAATGTCTACAAGCCCAGCGATATGGTGCGCCACGGCTTCACCTACGCGTCGATAGGTCGAGAATAACCAACCTCTCAGCTATGCCGTTCAGCGAAACCTTTCAATATCGGATTATACAATGCATTTGACGTCGGGAGGCTGCCATGCGTTGAAGGTTGGGATCCTGGATCCATTGGGCCGTCACGGCGGACTTCACTATTATACCGATGGTCTCGCTACAGGTTTAAGTGAATCTGGCATCGAAACCTGCGTCTATATCTTGGACGTGACGGGCGAAGGCGAGGATAAAGCTTATCGTTCCAAAGTGGCGTTCGGCGGAATATATGGTGGCGATCCGGCCTGGCTCCGGGGGTTGCGATTTGCAAAAGGGCTACTCAGGGCATTCTGGGATGCGCGCGCGAACCAAATAGATATTATACATATTCACTGCTTCCACTATGATATTCGCGAAATCCTAACTGCCGTTTTGACGATCCTGTTCGGTATGAAGCTCGTAGTGACGCTTCACGATATCGATAGCTTTGGGCACAGTGACGGTCGACTGGGGCGCTGGAGCATCACGCGAATAGCTCGTGGCCTTATTGTCCATAATCAATTCTCCCTGCGTGCAATTCGGTCTGGAGCAAAGCTCTCCGCGCCCGTGGCGGTCATTCCGCACGGGCACTACGTAGATGCCTATCCTGCTCCGCCTGAACGGGGAGCCGCGCGTGAAGCTCTGGGGCTCCAGGGAGACGCCTTCCTGGCATTATTCTTTGGCAATCCACGGGCTGAAAAGGGCCTCGACCTGCTGACGGATGCCTTGATAGCCCGCCCGGATCTTCCGATCGTACTGGTCGTGGCTGGAAAGATGAGGCCAGAGAAAGTTTCTGAACTTCAGGCGCTGGGGACCGGCTTGCTGCGCGGCCGGCTGCACGTTAATGGTAAGCATATATCCGATGAAGATGCCGAGGCTTACTATAGGGCCAGCAATTTGGTCGTTGTTCCTTACCGGCGAATTTACGAGAGCGGCGTGACAATCATGGCTCAAAGCTTTGCGCGTGCGATACTCTGCAGTGACCTGCCGCCGCTGATCGCCTCCGTTGGCGACACTGGTCGAGTTTTTAGGGCCGGTGACAGTGAAAGCCTCTCAGACGCTCTAAGCCTTGCCTATGACGATGCCGACAACCTTGATGACCTTGGCCAGCGTGGGCAGGAAAAGGCGCGTGAAGAGCGCAACTGGCGTGATATAGGAAATGCTACGGCTAAATTTTACGCCAGCCTCTAGCCACGAGTGGCCTAATCGCTGGAGGCGAGCTCACGTATTGGCTTCGCGGGCACGCCCCCATAGAGGCTGTTTGCAGGTACGTTTTTTGTAACCACAGCGCCCGCGGCTACGATAGCTCCCTCGCCGATGTTCACGCCGGGTAAGATCGTTACGTTCGCTCCGATCCACGCCCCTTTTCCAACTACGATCGGTGCGGATACGGCGGCCCCGGCGCGACATTCAGCCGGGCCGACCTGGTGGGCGCTGGTGACGAAAACGCAGCGCATTCCAATGCGGACGTTCTCAGCGAGAGAAATCCAGTCCGACGCATCGAAGAAGCAGTCATAGTTTATAAAGACGCCCCTTGCTATGCGAATTCTCCTTGAACTAATAAAGCAACGGGGGGATATGTGGGATCTTTCTACCTTGCATCCCAGCGCCAATAACAAAAGCCATCGGCCAACCGAAGGTATTAGCGCCGAAGATGCTATTCCATTGAAGAATAGATCTCTAAAAAACTGCCGCCAAGTCTGCAAAGCGATTTTCAACATAATACGAATTATTCACAATTAATCATTGTTGGCTACCAGCCGGCCAGCAAAAGTGATGCTGCCGTCGCGAGCGTGGAAAGCGAGGCAACCGCAAGTAGCCTGTGCCTGAGTGCGCAGCCACACACAAATGTCGTTACGCATTGCGAGATCATATAGGCAGCGAAATATCCTGACGCGCTCGGCCTTGCGGTGAGCATGAAGGCGACACATGTCGCCAACACCAGATCTGCCAGCGCCTTGATCATCACCAATTTTGCGAGGCGACGCGCATTGACCTCTCGCATCACAAGTGGCGACGCAACTAGACAAGCTAGCCATGAGATCAATACAAACCCGTGACCGGCGGTCTCTAGATGCAGCACCCGGGCTAGGAACATCGCGGCCGCGCCGCAAGCCGTAGCAGCGATCATAAAAATGGTCGGGAAGAGGCCGTTACTTTCACTGCGCAAAAGCCAATTATAGCGCACCAGCAGGATGGAGTTGACGCCCAAACTGACCAGCGCAGTGCCTATGCGGGCACAGATGAAGAGTGTCGTTGTCGAGCCCGCCGGCAACTGGGCTGTCGCGGTGATGAAGAAGGTGGGTAGTACAGTGCTTGTCACAACGCCTATAACGAGGGCAGCGGCATGAAGAAGTTGGTTGCGCATGGACTCCGAAACAACTGCTTCCTCCGCGCCCACCGTCTCCAGTTCCGCAGGCGGGCGGTGCCTGATGAGCAATAATAAAGCCCCGCTCAGTATGGCCCAAGTCAACGCGGGCGCGACGCTGCCCAAGGCGGAGGTTCGCAGAAACAGCGCGCTGATCGCCGCAGCGATGGTCAATCCACTGTTGGGAGCGATCGTAATCGCGGCCAAAAGCAGTGGTCGTCCCTGGCAGGCCTCCCTCACGGCGGTCGTCCCGGCCAAGGCTAGGAAGGCTCCGCCGAGACCGAAGCTCGACATGATGGTTATGATTTGCCACGGTAGGAGTCTGTTTTCCTCAGACCCGCGGAAGATTAACGCTGTAGCGACGACAGCAAGAACAAGCGAAAAGAGCGCAGAGCCGCGTCCAAATAAATTCCAGTGGCTGAAATGCGGTCGTCCTATCGCCATGGAATAAATCACGCCCAGAACGATTCCAGAGAAAGCTCCATTCCCTGCCTGTATAGCTACAGAATAAACGTCAGAAACCTCAAATCCTAGAAACGGCAGTATGAATAGGCCAGTGGCGGAAATAGCCTGGGATGCAAGCGTTGCTACTAGAACGGGGCCAAATTTACTGAAGAGATCCGTGGGGATTTTCATGAACGATCCCAAAGCCACTCACTTGCGAGCAAGCGATTGTCTTGGTCTGGTAGTTCAGACTTGATTTCGGCCGCCGTTCTTCTTGCCACCAATGCCTTTAGTATTGCGGACGCTAGCTGCTGCTTGGGCGCATGAGGCGGAACGACTTGATGGCCGTGATCCAATAGCCAGGGCGCTATCCCCGTCTCGGAGCTGGCGACGATCTCACAGCCGTGGGAGAGGGCTTCAAGAATAGGCAGACCAATCTGTTCCTTCCATCGAGAGGAAGGTTGCGAGTAAAGCACCAGAACATGCGCGGTACTCAAATGAGTGTGGATTTCAGCTCTGCTCGGATCGACGTCTATCGTAGATGTCGGGCTAATTGATTGCCAAAGTAGGAGTTGCTCCAGAAGCGGTCCTTTCCCAACTATTTTAAGTCTGGAGGACGGGTTTTTTTCCAAAACCAAGGGCCAGGCATCAAGAAGTCGGGTAATGCCCTTCCTTGGTTCGAACGACCCTAGGAAAATTACCTCATTGGGATTTTTGCTCTGCACACACTCGCGGCAAGCACTGTCGAGCGCCGGAAATTCTCGAACGGCCATCCGACGCGGCATCCGACCGATTGCTCTTTCGTACGTTTTCCGGGCGTCTGGTGTGCCAAAGGCTATACGGTCGTACTGGCCGGTCAGGATTGTGCAGAACATCCGCGCTACGAATTCAGAGATGAATTTCGGAAGGTGAGTGTAGCTAGATACGGCGGGGGCCAAGTCGCTGTTATTTATCGCATAGCTAACGATAGATGTCCGCGAACGGCGTAGGGCATCGCATAATCGAATTACGAAAATGTATAGCAGCAAGCTCGGCCAAGCAGACAAAAGCATCGGCTCATTCAACTCTACAGTATCGTAACGTTGTTTCAAAAGAAGCTTCGCTACTCCAATTCTCGAAAGCTGAATGACATTTGATTGAGCTGCTAAGGCTTCGTCAAAATCGTAAGCGCGGGACCGATAGACAAGGATCATATCTAACGTTGAGGCTAGTCTCTCTACGTGCGTCGTTCGGGCCTGTTCGTATATCTGAAGTGTGGTCACGCTCTGCCTCGATCGTGGATCTTCAACTTGGAACTCTTCTTGTCACCACCGCCTCCGAGCGGCAACCGCTGCCCCCGCCAGTGGCAACGAGCACCGATAAGCGGTCGAAATAGTAACAGGTGCTACAATGCATCCACTTCGCGACGAGCATTTTGCGTGTAGCGGAACCAATCTAGTCACGAGCCTATTTAGTGTTGACGCGATTTGCTATCGCCCTTGAGCCAGATATCATCGCGATGGAAATGAAAAATAACGAATAGTTGTCAGTAATTGACACGATCGAAAACGTCATCGCGAGCGCAAGTACCCCTGCACCGATAGCTGCATCAATTAGGAGGCCATTTCGCCCGGACACATTTATGAGTGCGGCGGCAATTATGCTTCCCCAAGTTGTCACTAGAAAGAAAAGGCCCACCCAGCCGCTATCAAGGATGCTCGACAGATAGGTTGAGTCAATTGTCGCCGCCCCGTTTGGACCACGGAAGCCACCAGCATGAAATGGAGAGCGCCCATCTCCATATCCAACAACTGGGCTAAAGGCGGCTTCAGCTAAGCCACTCTGGACCATCTCGTTACGCCATCTGGTGCTTTCGGCTTCAGCTGAGTTTCGACCCGCAATGAGCCTGCCAACCAACGTGTCACTGTCACTAGCGATCGCCGATCCTAAAAGTACGATAGAGGCCAAGCCTGCAATGATCGCGATTGACTGCGCGCCGGTGCGCCTGACGGCTGCGAGCACGGCAAATGCTATAGCTGAAACGCCGACACCGAGTAGTCCCGCTCTGGATCCTGTGGACAAAACAGCGATTGGCAGGGCGATCAAACAGGCAAGCGAAAATAGCCGGATGATCCGGCTATTTTCGCGAAGGGCCGACCAGATCAACAGTGGCGTCGCCCAAGCTAAGTACTGTCCGTATACGATGGGGTGATAAAAGACGGATTGAGTACGGATGCTGGAGCCACGCAGGCGAATTTCACGGGTCGAAAATTGGTCTGATACGAAATTGAATCCAAATATCTGTGGAAATGTTTTCCTTGTTGCTAATTCAGCCAGTCCCAATAGCATTACTATGGCCGTTGAAATCACAACCACTCTTACCATGCTGGGCAAACCACCCCCCATGCTTGCCACTATTAGGCAGGAAATCAGTATTGGATATAGATATATTAATTCGCGCGACACGGTCGTGAGAGAGTAGGTTGCTTCTTCTCCCAATATTGCCGTCAGATATCGCCATGATGTCCACATGAGAAGTATGGAAAGTATCCAAGATACATTTCGTACAGAATGACCCATTAGCCGACGGATTGGGTCGGAAGACAGTAAAATAGAGGGGAGCGCAACCCATGATACGAGAGATATGAGTGTGAATGGTGTGGCCTTCAACGGGCCACCAAGCGCGAAGAATCCATACCTTGGCCAAGCAATAGAGAAAAGCACTAATGCCCACATCCACAGTAAAGCGGAATCGTATCGCCCAGGAGCGAGCGTAACCTTTGGTCCGAAAATCGGGTCGCTAGATGCGGGTGGGCGTGAAGTTAACAACTCGGTAGTCCCAAATGTGACCATAGATCTTGCCGTATATTTTATATGGCGCGAGCTGTCACCCAATGGATCGGCTTGGGGTGGCCGTTTCAACGTAGCGCAACCGCAAAAATGGCGCTGGCAACTAAGTTCATCAGTTTTCGACGAAGCGCGACCCACCTCACGGTTTCAGCCCCCAGCGATTGGGCCAATACGGCTTCGACCTGAAACGAAGTCCGCGATGGCCATGGCCATGATGGCGAGCGCGGCCGCGTCGCGTACAGTGGCGTAGCGAGCGGCCACGAATAATAAACGCGACATGATCAGTGGCAGGTAGATCGGTCTATGTCGGAGCGAGAAACGCAGCGTATTCACGGTCAAGTAATATAGAGATGTATTGCTGGGACGGGCGCCTCCATCACTTCCAATGCTGCCGCCTTCCTTGTGGAAAACTATCGAATCCCTCGACCATCCGAGATTCATTTTACCCTTGGCCCGTACTGCCCAATCGATTTCCTCAAAATAGAGGAAGTAGTTCTCTTGCATGAAGCCTATCTGTTCCACGAAGCGGCGTGAGACGAGCATTGAAGCTCCCACGATATAGGTCAAACGCGCCTCGACCCAATCCCTGCTCGGAAGGCTATCCGCGCTTTCGTCGCGGAGAATTTCCTTTCCACGCCCGAGGGCTAGATTGTACGCAACGCCCAAAGCCTGCAGCTTCTTTGGAGAATGGTAGAGGCACAAGGTGGACCCTATGAGGTCCGCTTTGGGGGGCAACCCTGCTCGCTCGACCAGATGGGTTAGGGCATCGGCCTTAACGATGGTGTCGCTGTTAAGCAGCCAGGCGTACCTCATCGCCGGATCCGTCAGCGCCAACCTCAAGCCAGCATTGTTCGCCGCAGCGAAGCCCGCGTTCCGACCCATTTCCAACCAAGTAAGAGTGCCCTTGGCCGGTCGCCATTCTGGTCGGGCTAGACGTATGGGCCAAGGAGGAAGCCGTCGCTCTTCATCCTGAGAGCTCCAAGCCTGCGGACTGCGATCGACCGAAATATTCCCCGCCGACCAATCCTGAACGCGTTGGAAAGAGCCGTCGGTCGAGCCATTGTCACACACTAGGATGGCGTAATTTTCGAAGTCCAGTCGTAGAAGAGACTCGAGGCATTCAATAAGGTCTCTCCACCCATTCCAGTTTACGAGTATAATATATACCACATTGATGTCCTGGGGTGACGTGAACCTGCAATGAAGCCCCGAATCTGTAGTGCCTGATGGGCTTCTCTAAGAAGCCTGCGTGGAGTCCTTGGCCCAGTACTTATCTACCAAGCCCTTCGTGTTGCGAATGTTGGCCCGTCCGGAAGCGCCGAAGACGATCGATTCGATATTGGGCTGTGCGCACACCCATTCGATCGCTTCGTCTGCAGGAAGAGCGCCGGATGCAAAGACTGACATGGCGATCGCCCGGAACCTACGATTTTCAAGGGCGTCGATGTAGCTCTCTTGCCCACCGCTTACGCGGAAGCCGATCTTATTGATATTCGAGCAGACGATCGGATTCTCGATCCCAACCGAATCCAGAGCGTCCAGCAGGCGCGGCATGTTCATAGTAATAAAGCCAGGTTCGGCGTCGTAGCGCTTGCGCACATGGTCGGCGAATATGCGGAACGCGTCATTGGCGCCCAAGCCGAGGATGAGGTCCACGACAACGTTCTGGAGGAAGATGACCGGCGTCTTCAGCCCGCGAAACATCTTCATTTCCGCGTCGATCAGCAGGGTGGCCACTCCCTCAACGTCCTTGGTGGCCAACGAGACGCCACCGCGCAGCACGGCGTTGAACAGACCTTCGTCCGGCAGGAATTTCTTGACCGCGCCGATCATGCCCTCTTCCGTGACCGCGTTGGCATACTTATGCGCGTAGGGCATGCACGGATAGAAAACGAAGTCGCTATAACGGTCCGGATTGCTTCGAACCCGCTCCGCAACCTCGGCGATCCGGTCGTGCGTCGTGCACATGAACGTGCGGACGCCTTCGTCATAAGCAGCGTCCAGCACCTCCATGATCGCGTCAAGATTCTGGAAACGCATGGCTTGGGCCCGCGCCTTTTCTTCGGACATGTGATTAACGCCGAAGAACTGATTGTCGCCGAAAAGTAGCTTGTCCATCGGATGTCCCATCAAATCTTGAAAAAGCCGCGGCGCTTCGCCTTGGGCACCTGCGACGGCATTGCATTAGCGGCTAACGTGGGCCCGGCCTCGTCATCGGCGATCAGCATGGCGATCACACGGTCAGTGACAGCGGCGCTTTCGAACGAGTTTTCTCCGACCGAATGATTGGCGGTCGCGCGAACGAAGTGATCGAGCTGAGCAGAGTATTCTTCGCCACGCAGGTAGAACCAGACGTTGTCCGTGAGCTCGGTGATGTAGCGAGCAGTCCAGCCCTTGCCGTAGGCGGGCAGGTCCGGGTGAGGTTCGCGAAGGTAAACTTGCACCTCTTGCCGATCGACGAAGATCCGCCCGTTTGTGCCCCAGAAGGTAAGGCGGGTCGTCATCTTCCGATGCGAGTCATCGGACCAGTTCACCGACAACTGCACGCTCGGGCCGTCATCGAAAAAGAGCGTGGAGTAGACTTCGTCATCGGTATTGCCGGAGAAGATCTTATTAAGCTGGGTTCCGCCTACAGCGATCGGCTCGCCGAAATACCAGTTGAGCAGGTTGATCGGGTGAGCCGCATAGTCATAGAGACATCCGCCCCCCGACTTGCTTTGAGTTCTCCAGGTCGTGCCCTTCGCCTTTAGAACGACTGGGCCGTATGCCTCGGCTAGGACATGGCTGACGTTGCCGATCGCACCCTGGTCCAGCAGGCGCTTGACCTCCTGGAAAGTTCCAACGAAGCGGTAGTGATAGCCGACCTGATTGGTGACATTGTTCGCCTTTGCGAGGTCGGTGAGTTCCTGCGAGTCGCTTGGGGAGAGCGTGAAAGGCTTTTCGCAGAAGACCGCGATCCCCTTGGCGAGCGCCGCCTTGGCCATGCTCATATGCGCTGCCGATGGCGTTGCGAGAATGATCCCATCCAGCTGGACCTCGGACAACAACTTGTCGAAGTCAGTATAGGTTTTCAGGCCGGTATACTTAGCCAGGCCGTCAAGCATGTAGCCGGCGGTGTCGCAGACAGCGACAAGATCGACATCTGGGTGAGCCCGGATGATGGAGAGGTGGGATATGCCCATTTTGCCTAGGCCGACGACGGCAATGCGGACCATGTCTATTTTCTCCAAATGTTCAAACTGCGCTACTGGGCTTCGCAAAGCGCAGCAGGATTGCTTCGTATTGTGATGCAACGTGGTCCCAAGTGAATTCTTCAGCAAAACGTCGCAGCGCTGCTTCGCTCATGGCTTCAAGTTGCGCGGGATTTTTCAGGAGCGCCGAAATTGACGCCGCGAGGTCGTGCTCGTCCGTGAAATAGGTAGCAGCAGCCTGAGCGACCCAGCGATTGTAAACGTTTTCGTGCGCGAACACGGGATTGCCTGCAGCCATCGCCTCGACGAGTGAGGGATTGGTGCCTCCGACTGTGTGCCCGTGGAAATACCCTCTCGCATAAAAGCGAAGCGACGCCACCTTTGAACCATAGATCGGACCGACAAACCGTACATCTTCGCTAGCCGCCTGCTTCACCGCGACATGGTAGGGATCATCGCCCTCATAGTTGCCCAGAAGGACCAGCGCACTGCTCCGCCGCTCGGACGAAAAGGCGCGCACAATCTCCAGAACCGAATTTTCCGGTATTGGCCGCGCGATGAGCACGAAGTAGCCCTGCGGCTTGAGACCTAATTCGCGAACGATGGCATCCGACGGCGCATCGACCGGATCCGCGCCATAGGTCACGGTGCTGATCTTGCGTCCTGGTGCGCGCGTCAAAAGGTATTTGTGGATCGCCGGGTGGTCGGCGATCAGGTGATCGCCGAAAGCCGCCGCGAACCTTTCGTTGACGTAAAGGATCGCCTGACGAAGGAAACCCCAGCGCTTCCGTGACCATTCGATGCCATCCATATTGATGACATTGGCTATGCCCAGCATGCGTTGCCGAAAATTGAAAACGCCGGTGTTGTAACCGAACGTCAGGCAGACATCCCGGTAGCGGCAAGCGTGCGCGATGGATATCCAGTCGAACTTCGCTGTACCCAGCCAGCCTTTGTCTTCGACCCCGATGCTGACACGCTCAATGCCTTCCCAAGTGTCGTACGTGGTTTCACCGTTTTTGCCAGCTTGGCAGTAAACGATCACTCTCCAGCCTTGGCGCACTAGGTACTTGGCGATGTTCTCGGCGGCCGTTTCGAATCCACCATAGTTAGCCGGAACGCCATGGGTGCCGAGAATTCTGACCGTCCGGCGAGAGGCGACGGGTGCTGTAACCGCTGTACTATTGTCGATCATTGAGCACGACTTTTCGCAGGTATGCCCCGTACGCGGATTTACCGAGCTTAGTCGCCAGTGCCTGAAGTTGCTCTCTGTCAATAAAGCCTTTCTCGAACGCGACTTCTTCGGGACAGGCGATCTTGAAACCTTGGCGTCGTTCGAGGACGCCGACGAATTCAGCGGCTTCGAGAAGACTGTCGGGCGTCCCGGTGTCGAGCCACGTGTAGCCGCGCCCCATGATTTCGACCGAAAGCTTGTCGCGCTCCAGATAAACGCGATTTACATCTGTAATCTCTAACTCGCCGCGCGGAGAGGGCTTCAGGTCGCGCGCGATATCCACGACATCGGCATCGTAGAAATATAGGCCGGTGACGGCCCAGTTTGACTTGGGCTCGGCGGGCTTTTCCTCGATCGACTGAGCGCGCATTCGTTCATCGAACGCGACCACGCCATACCGTTCAGGATCATTGACGTGATAAGCGAAGACCGTGGCACCGCCTGTCCGGGTCATGGCGCTCGTAAAGAGATCGGTGATGCCGTGACCGTAAAAGATATTGTCGCCTAAGATTAGCGCAGAGGGACTGGCACCGACAAAGTCCGCACCGATTATGTATGCCTGCGCTAGGCCATCAGGGCTGGGCTGAACGGCATATTGGATCTCCATGCCCCATTGTGACCCGTCGCCGAGTAGAGCTTGAAAACTTGGAACGTCGCGCGGCGTTGAGATGATTAGTACTTCGCGGATGCCTGCCAGCATCAGCGTCGATAGCGGATAATAGATCATCGGCTTATCGTAGACCGGCATCAGTTGCTTGGAGGTGACAAGCGTCATGGGATGCAGGCGCGTGCCTGACCCGCCAGCTAGGATGATACCCTTCATGCGGAGACCCTTTCGGCGTGTAATTCTGAGATGATTTCCGCGACAGCGTCGTGCCAGGAGCGCGGAGTGATCTGATAGTCGCGAGTGAGCTTGGCCGTCGAGAGACGAGAGTTTGCGGGTCTACGCGCAGGGGTGGGATAGTCCGAGGTGCTAATCGCTTCGACTTCGGCCACAGGGGCGCCGTGCTTGGCATTGAGTGTGAATATCTCTTTTGCCAGGCCTGCCCAGGTTGTCTCGCCCGCGTTGACGAAATTGTAGATGCCTGTAGGGGCGCCAGGGTCCGCAATCATCTTAAGCGTGATGGTCTTGAGAGCTTTAGCGATATCTCTCGCGGAGGTGGGGCAACCATGCTGGTCGCCGACCACGCGCAACTGAGGGCGGTCTTCCGCAAGGCGCAACATTGTCTTGAGAAAGTTGGCGCGGTGAACGCTCAGCACCCATGCAGTACGGAGCACTACTGATCGCGGGTTGCCGCTGATGACCGCGAGTTCACCAGCCAACTTCGAAGCGCCATAGACGCCAAGAGGACCAACGGGGTCAGCCTCGACATATGCGCGGTCGGCCGAGCCGTCGAACACGTAGTCCGTTGACACCTGAATCAGAGGGATTCCCGCCTGGCCGGTTACTTCGGCTAGCACTGCCGGCCCCATAGCGTTCGCAGCGAACGCAGCTGAAACTTCCGTTTCGGCCCGGTCCACTGCCGTGTAGGCGCCTGAATTGATAACGGCCGAAAAAGGTATTTGCGCGAAGGCGGACTTCACCGAGGCGATGTCGCCCAGGTCAAGGTCCGCTCGCGAGGGCATGTGCAGAATGGCGCCCGCCGGCCACGGGGCACGCGCCAGTTCCAAACCAACCTGACCAGCGCCGCCCGTAATCAAAATGTGGATCGGCTCAACCATTGGCAGCGACGCCGAGGCGCTGGGTCGCGTATCGAGCGTCCAAGATATCCTGCCACCACTGCTGGTTTTCTAGATACCACGTCACCGTCCGCTCAATCCCCTCCTCGAAAGTGACTGACGGGGTCCAGCCGAGGTCCATCCGGATCTTTGAAGCATCGATGGCATAACGCTGATCGTGGCCAGGTCGATCGGTCACAAAGGTAATCTGGTCGCTATAGGCGCTCCCGTCTGCACGCGGCCGGAGGCGATCAAGGATCGAGCAAATAGCTTTCACGACCTCGATATTCTTGCGCTCTGCATTGCCCCCTACGTTGTAGGTTTCGCCAGGTGCACCGGTTTCAAAAACGGCTTGTAGAGCGCGCGCGTGGTCATCCACAAAGAGCCAATCGCGAACATTTGCGCCATCCCCATACACCGGCAACGGCTCTCCGTTCAAAGCGCGAATGATGATCAGGGGAATAAGCTTTTCTGGAAAGTGATACGGACCGTAGTTATTCGAGCAGTTGGTCACCAGCACTGGCAGGCCGTAAGTGTGGCCCCAGGCGCGGACAAGGTGATCTGAACCGGCTTTGGACGCCGAATAGGGCGAGCGCGGATCATAGGGCGTGGTTTCGGTGAAGAGCCCTTCATCGCCGAGGGAGCCGTAAACCTCGTCTGTAGAGATGTGATGAAACCGGAATGCTTCTTTTTCGGGCGCGGGCAGATCGCGCCAATAGGCCAAAGCTTGGTCTAGCATAACGAAGGTGCCAACCAGATTGGTCTGGATAAACGCCCCAGGTCCATCGATTGAGCGATCAACGTGGCTCTCTGCCGCCAAGTGAGCAATTACCTGCGGACGAAACTCCTCAATCGCCTTTGCCACCGCGTCCGCGTCGCAAATATCGGCCTGGACAAAGCGATAGCGATCGTTCGGAGCAACGGGATCAAGCGAGCTAAGCACCCCAGCATAGGTTAGTTTATCAAACACCATCACATCGTGGTCAGTGTGTTGAACAAGGCGGCGTACAAGTGCCGATCCGATAAAGCCGGCGCCGCCGGTGACCAGAATGCGCATTGGAGTCTCCGTCAAAGCTCGGGCAGGGGCTCGAGCGGCTGGCCGTCATATTCAAAGGGGCTATCGAATTCGGCCAGACTTGGAAGTTTTTCGTCTTTGTCGGAAAGCACCGCGCCACTTCCGGGCAAGGGCCATTCGATGGCGATCGTGGGGTCGTTCCAGATAATGCCGCCATCGGCTTGGGGTGCGTAGATTTTCGAAACCTTGTAGGCAACTTCAGTATTAGCCTCGAGTGTTACAAAGGCATGACCAAAGCCTACCGGCACATAGAGCTGATCGCCGTTCTCCTCTGTCAATTCTGCCGCAACGTATTTGCCGAAAGTCGGAGAACCGCGCCGCAGATCGACCGCGAAATCGAGGATTCTGCCCCGCACGCATCTAACTAACTTAGCTTGAGCGTAGGGCGGCCGTTGGAAATGGATTCCACGAATAGTGCCGACCGGTATTGAGAAAGACTGATTATCCTGAACGAAAGGCGTTTCGATCCCAAGCTCCAATAACCTTGGAGCCGAGTAGGTTTCGGAAAACCAGCCACGATCGTCTGAAAAACGATACGTTTTTACGCGCTGCACACCTACTGACATGAATCAGGCCCCCACCTGCACGACGTCCAAAATGTAAAGTCACACTCTGCGCTGCAATGCAGCATGCTCAACCGTCGGTCAAGGTTTCACCGCGCGCCTAAGAGCATATAGCCAAGGGTGCATAGCCGTTGCCTGGATGAACTGAGTGAGCGCCAAATTTCCCGGCTTTAGCCTAGGAGCATCTTGGCAAGGTTAGCACGGTTCAAAAATGGAGGCCGGGAACGGAATCAGGCCGTGTTGTGCGAATTTGCAATCCGCTGCGTAAACACTCCGCCACCGGCCTATCCAGGGCGATGCAAGGTCGGCCCAAACCTAGTCGCTTGGGGGGATAGCTACGCCGCCGCTGCAAGCCTCCTGCCAAAGTCTATCGTCCTTGCTTGCGACCCCGTGCACTCCTGTTTCTGTGGAAACATAGTAACGCTCGGGTTGTGTTGGCTGCGCCAGGCGCCGACCGCAAACCGCTTGCGATGGGAAACGAATAGCAATCTCGTTGTCAAACGCACTGGCTCCGCTGCCATCATCTAGCGCTGCGCGACCTCGATTTCGCAAGGCAGCAACCACGGGGTCAATCGACGCTGGCTCGTTCCTCTCTACCGACGTTGACGGCGGGACCTGCTGTCCACACGCTGCCAGCGACACAACAGCGAGGAGCAGGGGCAGTGTTAAACTAGTGTCACGCAAAAGTGGCGCGCTCCAAAATGGGCTGATGACTTGTTCACATGGGAGCAAAATATGATGCCTGCGAGGGCCGTGTTGGTTAGGCATGAGCATCCTCCTGTTGCGCTGAACGTCGGAAATTCTGAGGAAGCGCGCAATCGCTTATTCGATTTTTATCCGACCTTCATCATCCAGCGCTGCGAAGTGAAATGACGACCAACAATACTCGCGACGCTTAGTCATAACAGCCAAGGGTTAGACGTTTTCGCGGAAGGATGCATACCAGTTCTCGCGGCCTTTGACCGGTCAGAATCTTCACGTCGTCTGACTCTACGGCAGAGTCTAAAACGTAGCGCGAGTTTGGTGCAGACGATCATGACTGAGCCAAGTCTCTGAACATGGCGCAAGTTGGAGGCCCGGCCCGGAATCGAACCGGGGTGCACGGATTTGCAATCCGCTGCGTAACCACTCCGCCACCGGGCCATCCGGGTCAACGCAATCGAGCGTCGGCGAAGAGAGGGCGTTGGATACAGGAGCAGTTCTCAAGTCGCAACAGTCTCTTGCGCACTGAGCGTGCCGATGCGGAATTCCCTGGGCCGCCAGGTCTTCGAGCGCATGGACAAGGAACGAAGTAGCAGCAGGTTGTTGGTGCTGGCTACGGGTAGCGGATCACCGTCCGTCGGTTTGCGAAAAATCGTGCACTGCCGGTTATATAGTTGAATTAAAACGCCTTCGGCGCACCGAGCCGCGTGGACCCCGTGAACGACGAGGCTGGCTATTGGCCCTGCGGCGTCGCATCAGCCCCTTCAGTGCCGGCCGACTGTTTGTCGGGCCCCGGCCCCTGGCCCGGCGTGTCGAAATAGCCGCGCGCTTCCTCAAGCAGGGCGGCGGCCAGCCGGTTCATCGGCGCCAGGGCCGAGGTCATGAAGGCGTATTCGTGGAGGATCTGCGGGCGGAAGGTGCGCATCACCATGTCGCCGCGCACAAAGTTCTTGGCCATGAGCGCGTTGACGATGGCGATGCCGATCCCCTGGGCGGCGAAGGCGCAGGCTGAGCCGACCGTGTGGGTTTCCAGCTTGACGTCGGGCCGCACGCCGCGCTCGCGAAAGGCGTCGTCGATCTGGCGGCGCGACCAGGTGCCAAAGCCCAGCAGGACCAGGGGTTCGGCCCTTAGCAGTTCCGGCGTCAGGAACTCGTGCTTGGCCAAAGGATGTGTGCCGGGCAGCACGCAGACTGTCTCGCTGGCGGACAGGGTGAAGGTTGAGATGTCGGCGCGGTCCAGGGGCAGTTTGACAAAGCCGCAGTCGGCCGTGCGGTTGGCGACCATGTTGCGGGCGGTTTCGGTGCTGCGCGAGTCGATGCTGACCCGCACCTTGGGAAACCGGTCCAGGAACCGGGTCAGGATGGTCGACAGCACACCTTCTGACAGGCTGGGGGGCGCGACAATCTTCAGCAGGCCGGCATTGAAGGTGGCGATGTCGCGCACCAGGGCGTCGATGCGCTCCAGCCCGCCGAAGGCCAGGTCGACCTCCTCATAGATCATCAGGGCTTCGGGCGTGGGGCTCAGGCGACCCTTCTCGCGGTAGAACAGCTCAAAGCCGGCGTCCTGTTCCAGCTGGGCGATCAGGCGGCTGACGGCGGGCTGGGTCAGGCCCATGCGTCCCGCAGCGGCGGTGGCCGAACCGCTGAGCATGGTTTCGCGGAAGGCTTCCAGGCTGCGCAGGTTCAGTTTCAATCGATCGCTCCGCTTTCAGGCCCGGCGTTTCTACCGCGCCGTGACCGGCAGCCGCAGGCGCGAAGGCCGCGTCGCATCGACATAGACCCGATTTGTCGCCGCACGGGGAGTGCGTCCGTAGCCTTCGGGTTCGCCGGAGTTTGGATTGACGTCGAAATGGGGGAAGTTGCTGGAGGCGATGTCCAGTCTGATGCGATGGCCTTTCAGGAACAGGTTAGCGGTCGGGAAGGCCTCGATTTCGATCCGGTAGATCCCGCCCGGGGCCAGGCGGCTTTCGTGGCTGAAGCTCAGCCGGTAGCGCGCCCTGAGGATGCCGTGGGTCAGGTTCATGGCGAAGCCGTCGGGATAGTCTTCTGACGGGGGGTGGACATCGATCAGCTTGATCGTGAAGTCGGTGTCGACGCAGTCGGAGGCAATGAACAGTTCGGCGTGGATCGGGCCGACCACCTCGACATCGGCAGCCAGGGGCGGGGTCTGGAAGACCAGCACGTCGTCGCGGTCGGCCAGGGCGCGATAGGGGGCCTGGCAGCCGAAGACCCGCTGGTCCTCGCGCTGGTCAAAGGCGCCGGCCTCCATGACCGGCGCGCCTGAGGCTATGGCGCCGCCGATCGTGGGGACGGGGTTGCGCGGATCGTGCACATAGGCGCGGAAGGCTTCGGCGACCCCGGGCGGGGTGGTTGAGAGCGTCCCGTCGGCCTGCAGGAAATAGTCGGTGACGACCGATGAGGCCGGCGGCCAGGCCGTTTCGTCGCGCCAGTGTCCGCCGTGATCCAGCCGGCCTTCCGGCGTCTTGCGGCCCGATCCGCCGCCCATGACGAAAAGCTTGACCGGCGGCAAGGGATCGGGACCCGGCGACGGCTTCAGCCAGGCGTCGAACCAGGCCAGCCGCAGGGCGACATAGTTTTCGGCCAAGGCGCCATCAAGCGGCGCTTCGGGGCCAAAATCCACATCGCCGGCGTGGCTGACTGAGCGCTGGCCGTGGGTCCAGGGACCCAGCACCAGCTTGACCGGTGAGGATTTGCCAGCCGACAGCGCCAGATAGTTCTGCGTTGCGGTCAGGGCGTAGGGGTCGAACCAGCTGCTCATATGCACCATCGGCACATCGGCATAGACGTCATAGGCACCGCGCGCATAGAGGCCGGTCTGGGTCCAGTAGGGGCCAAACAGGCCGTTGCGCCACTGATCCAGCAGGTACTTTTCGTATTCGGGCGCCGCGCTCAGGGGGGAGGCGCCCTCGCTCCAGGGCATGTGCGCGAACCAGGCCTTCAGGTCCTGCGCCAGCAGGGCCTTGCGCCTTGCGGGATCGGCCGCTGTGGCGGGGCTCAGCAGGGCGTGCTTGTAGGCCCAGGTCGCCTGTTTCAGCTCGAACGCCCCGCCCTGCCGGATGCCCGAATGGTAGGCGCTGGAAAAGCCGCCGGAATCCAGGAACATCGCCGCCAGGGCTGGTGGGTTCAGGCAGGCCAGGGCGCTCTGGGTATGGGCGCCGTAGGACAGGCCCAGCGTTCCCACCTGGCCGTTGCACCACGGCTGCCCGGCCAGCCATTCGAGGGTGTCGAAACCATCCTCGCCCTCGGCCAGATACTTCTCGAACACGCCTTCAGAGGCGTAACGGCCGCGACAATCCTGCAGGGCCACCACATAGCCGCCGCGCACGAACTGAACCGCCAGTTCGGGCTTGGAACGCGGCTCGGGATCATCGCGGGTGCGGTCGCCGTGGTTGACGCCCAGCTTGTCATAGGGCGTGCGCTCAAGCAGCACCGGCAGAGGCCACTGGACCGGCACGCCGTCGATGGCGGGGCGATAGATGTCGGTGGCCAGGCGCACACCGTCGCGCAGGGTGACCATCACGTCGCGGGTCACATGCACATCGTCGGGCAGGGCGAAGGGGCCGCACGATGGCCGGCGGGAACCGTCGCTCATGGCCGGGGTCTTTGGAGGGGGGCCATCGCGGCGGTCCTTCAAGGCGGGCTGCGATGGGAGGGAAGCGACTGACGCCTCCCTCCACGCGATCCTAGAACTTGGCCGAGACGCGGACGTACATGTACCGGCCGCGGGCGTCATAGGTGTAGATGTCGTAGTTGATCGGGGCGTTGGCGTAGGACGCGGGCGGGGCCTCGTCGAACACGTTGCTGACCCCGACGCTGACGGCCGTGTCATAGGCGTTGAAGGCGTAGCCGGCTTCCAGGTCGTTGTAGAAGATGGCGTCGGTCTTGGGCCCCTTGACCGCATTGGCGACGTCGGTGGTGTCGCCGATATAGCGGCCGCGCCACAGGGCGTTCCACGATCCCAGGCTCCAGGTCAGCGAGGCCTGACCCTTCCAGTGCGGATAGGTCGACCGGGGCTGGTCGCCCTTGCCGGCCCGTTCGTCGACAATCGGCGCGCCGCCCGTCGGGTTGGGGCTCGTGGTCTTGAAGGTGTCCAGATAGGAGGTGTCGAGTACGGCGGCGAAGCGACCGATGTCCGTGCCGAACTCGTAGCGGATCGTGGTGTCGATGCCTGAGGTCTCGATCTCGGCCAGGTTCTGGGCGCCCTGCAACAGGTTGGTGATAGCGCCCGTTGACGCGTCGCGGGTCACCAGACCGCAGAACACGCCGCCCTGCTGGGCGCACAGGTTGAGGATCTGGGTGGCCGACTGCGAGGCGATCGCGTCCTTCACCTTGATCTGGTACCAGTCGACCGTGGCGCTGAGGCCCGGCGCAAAGCGCGGCTTGACGGCGAGGCCGAAGCTGTAGGTGTCGGCGGTTTCGGCCTTCAGCTTGGTGTTGCCTGAAATGGTGCCGGCGATCAGGCCGTTCAGATTGTAGTTGGCCTGGTTATAGCCGGTGGGCACGCCCACGCAGCCGGGCTTGGCCGCATTGGCCGAAGCGCCGCCGTTGCAGGGATCGACGCCCTGGAAGCTGGTCTGGCGACCGCCCTGATAGAGCTCGAGGATCGAAGGGGCGCGGAAGCCCTGCGAATAGGTGCCGCGCACCAGGATGTCCTCAATCGGGCGCCAGCCGACGCCGATCTTGCCGGTGCTGTCGCCGCCGACGGTGTCGTAGTCAGAATAGCGCAGGGCCAGGCTGACATCGAGGCTCTTGGCCAGCGGCATGTCTTTCAGCAGCGGGATGGCGGCTTCGACATAGGCTTCGTTCAGGCTGTACTCGCCGCGGGTGGCGGTGCGGGTCTGGCCGGTGGTGGTGGTGTTGCTGGCGAAGGTCGAACCCGAGGCGGGCGTCGGGATGTTGGTCGGCAGGGCGTTGACGAAGGCGTCGGGGTTGTCGACGGCCTTGTTGGTGCGGTGCTCGACGCCGGCGGCGATGGCCAGCGGGCCGGCTGGCAGCTGGAACAGCTCGCCGGTGATGTTGGCGGTGACGTCATAGATAGAGGTGCTGTTGGACTCCACCACCGTGTAGCGGATGTAGTCGGCCTGGGCGGCCGTCATCGGCGCGAACAGGTTGATGGGCACGCACCCGGCGGTCGTGGCGCAGGCGGCACCCAGGCCCAGGGCCAGCTTGTCGTAATTGACGCCGTTCAGGGCCTGCGAATTGATCTTGTTCTTCGAATAGAGGCCGTAGATGTCCCAGTTCCAGTCACGGCCAAACAGCTTGACTGAGCCATCCAGGCCGCCCGCGACCCGCATGGTCTTGACGTCCTGCACGTTGTCGCGATTGCCGACCTGCGTCATCACCTTGCGGATGCGCCAGGCTTGGTTGGCGGCGAAGCCGATCGCGTTGGCCGTGGGCACGCCATTGGCTGTGCCGAACGGGTTGAAGGCCTGGCTGTTGGGGATGGCGAAGCCGCGGATCGTGCCGGACGTGCCGCCGATGTCCAGCTGGACGGGCGAGAACAGCTGGTCGGACTTGCGCTGGTTATACAGCCCTTCGACCTTCAGGCGGACATTGTCGGTCAGGTCGGCGGTATAGCGGGTGTAGATGCCGTAGCGCTCGCTGGGACCGGCCGAATAGATGCCCTGGGCCTGGGTGTTGAAGTAGTCGCCGGGCAGGGCGGCGGTGTGGAAGGCGTTGTCGGCCTGGCTGCCCGCGCCGATCGTCGCGCCGGCATTGAAGACGACCGGGGCGGTCGAGGCGGCAAAGCCTGTTGCCGTCCCGAAATAGGCGTTGTTGGACAGGCCCGGCAGGATGAACAGGCCGTTGGGGCTGGTGCCGACAGCGGTGGCCGGAACCAGGGTGACCCGGGTCAGGTCGCGATCCGAGGTCAGGATCGGCTTGTCTTTCACGTAGCTCAGCGAGACCAGCAGGGCGCTGCTGTCGAAGCGCTTGCCGAAATTGACCACGCCCGAATATTGCTGGCCGTCGCCCTCGGAACTGACCCCGTACTTGGCCTGGGCCTTGATGCCGTCGAAGTCGCGGGCGGTCTTGATGTTGACGACGCCGGCGATGGCGTCCGAACCATAGATGGCCGAAGCGCCGTCCTTCAGCACCTCAAGGCCTTCGATCATGCCCAGGGGCATGGTGTTGAGGTCGACGAAGTCGCGGAAGCCGCGCTGGCCGACGCCGTCGACCCAGCGGTGGCCATCGACCAGCACCAGCACGCGATTGCCGCTGCCCTCGGCGCCGCCCAGATAGCGCAGGTTGATCGAGCTGGCGCCGTAGGAGGTGCCTTGGGTGCCGTTGCTGCTGAGGCTGACGCCGGCCGACGGCAGCTTTTGCAGCAGCTCGCCCACCGAACCCGCGCCGGAATTTTTGATGTCGGCTTCGGTGAGGGTGGTGACGACGCCGACGCCGTCGGCGTCCTTGCGCTGGATGCGCGAGCCGGTGACGACGATTTCCTCGACGGTGGTGTCTGCTGCCGACGTGGCGGTCTGGGCGAAGACCGGCGTCGCGACGCAGGTCAGCAAGGCCGCATAGGCGGTTCCGGCGCAGAGCGCGCGCACGTTCAAGGCCTGCATGGATCAATTCCCCTCTGTCGCCGACTTCGTCCTGCGCCGACCGCGCAAGACCCCCTGCCGACGGTTAAGCGTAGGAGGCGCGTCTTCGACGGCGCAACGCCATTGCGGTTTCTGATCGGGCCATGCGTGGGCCGTATGACCCTGTTATGCGACGGCGGCCGCAAACGCGGGCAACCGCGCCCTTGTTGAGGGCGCGGTTGCCTGTCGGAACGGTGCCGTCGCCACGCTAGATCAAGGGATGATCGGCGCGCTGGCGGCGGGCGGCAGGGTGTAGACGCCAGAAGCTCCCGGCCCGACCGGCAGCTTGAAACCGACGAAGACCAGCACCAGCAAAACGCCGCCGGCCATGAAGCCCAAGCAGTAGGGCAGCATCAGCGCGATCATCGAGCCGACGCCGAACTGCGGTCGCCATCGCTGGCACAGGATCAGCACCAGCGGGAAGTTGGAGGCCAGGGGCGTGACGATGTTGAAGATCGAGTCGCCCATCCGGTAGGCGGCGGTGGTCATTTCCGGCGAAATGCCCAGCAGCATCATCATCGGCACCACGACCGGGGCCATGGCGCTCCATTTGGCTGAGGCGGAACCGATCACCAGATCCAGTCCTGAGGACATGGCCAGCAGGGAGACCAGCAGCGCCGGCTTGGGCAGGCCGATGCCTTGCAGCATCTCCGCGCCTTTGACCGCCAGTACCGGTCCCAGCTTTGACCAGCCGAACATCGCCACGAAGTGGGCGGCGAAGAAGGCCAGGACCAGATAGGGGGCCATGTCCTTCATGCCCTGACCCATCATCGACACCACGTCGCGATGGGAGCGGATCGCGCCGGTCGCTGAGCCGTAGGCCCAGCCGCTGGCCAGGAACAGCAGCATGAACGCTGCGATCAGCGACTGGTAGAAGGGCGTCATCCTGCGGGGCCCGACGGCCTCCTCGTCAAACAGCGGTGTGAAGCCCGGCCACAGGGTCAGGGCCGCAAACAGGGCGATGATCACCAGGGCGGCGATCCCGGCGCGGCGCAGACCGCGACGCTGGGGCTCTCCCAGGGCGTCCAGGCTGACCCCGGCCTGCGCCATGGCCGCCTCGTCGGCGCGCCAGGGGCCCAGGCGCGGCTCGACGATCCTGTCTGTGACGAACCAGGCGATGGGCGTGAACAGGATCCCGATCGACAGGGTGAACCACCAGTTGCCCAGCGGGTTCATCACGAAATTCGGATCGATCAGCTTTGCGGCCGGTTCGGTGATCCCCAGGATCAGCACATCGAACTGTCCTGGCAGGATGTTGCCGGCGAAGGCGCCGGAAATGCCGGCATAGGCGATGGCGATCCCGGCCAAGGGATGACGCCCGCTCTCGGCATAGATCAGGGCGGACAGGGGGATCAGCACCACATAGGCGGCGTCTGAGGCGTGATGCGACATCAGGCCGATCAGGAAGATCGCCGGGGTCAGCACCTTGCGCGGCAGCTTGCGGACCGCGTCACCCAGCAGGGCGCTGAACAGGCCGGTGCGCTCGGCGATCGCTGCGCCCAGCATGACGACCAGCACCAGACCCAGGGGCGGAAAACCGGTGAGGGTGTCGGGCATTTCAACCAGCAGCTTGGCCAGATTGGCTTCCGACAGCAGGCTCTGGGTCTTCAGATGCGCGCCGGTGACCGGGTTGACCGCACTCCAGCCGGCTGCGCTGGCGATCACCGACATCACCATCAGGATGGCGATGCAGAAGGCGAAGATCAGGACCGGATCGGGAAGGGCGTCGCCGATCTTCTCAATGCGATCCAGCAGGCGCGGCCCCCGGCCAGCAGCCGGGTCGCGCGGATCTTCAGTCGTCATGGTCGAAAGTCCCCCGTTGCAGCGAGCCTTGCAGGCGGCTGGTCGCCTTACAACCGCATAGCGGCAAGGCATCGGGCCATTCGTCAAAGGCATGACCTAGTCGCCTTTCAGCCGGTCTCTTATGGTCTGGTAGAGCCGGGAGCCCCAAAAATGCATCGCAGAGAGTTCCTGGCGACCGCTTTGGCGGGGGTAGCCTCGCCGGTCATGGCGGCAACGACGGACCTGAGGCTGACCCTGCTGGGCCAGGCGCTGATCGAGCACGACGTTGCCCCTGAAGGTTGGCCCGAGCGTTCCGACCTGGCGGCGCGGCTGGCTAGCGCCGACGCCGGCTTCACCAATCTGGAAACGGTGATCCGCGGGCCCCGGGCCGGCGCACCGACGCGGGAGCTTCTGACGCTGCACGCCGCCGGTCCTGAGGTAATCGAAACGCTCAAGGCGATGAACGTCACCCTGGCCGCCACCGCCAATAACCACGCCTTCGACCTGGGTACGGGCGGGATCCTCGACACCCTGGCAGCGCTGCGGGCTTCAGGCCTGCCTTCGGCCGGGACGGGCGAGGATCTGGCCCGGGCCACCGCGCCGGCCTATCACCAGACGCCGCACGGTGCGGTGGCGCTGGTCGCCTGCGCCACCGGCAAGGTGCGGGAGGGTGGCGCGGCGACGCCCACGCGCGCCGGCGTCAATGAGGTTCGCCGCGACGCCAGCGGGCAGGTCGCGGCGGCCGATGCGATCCGGGTGCTTGACGCCCTGTCGGACGCGGCGCGCCGGGCGGATGTGGTCATCGCCTATCAGCATAATCACGACTGGGAGCCGGACATGGCTATGGTTCCCGACTGGCAAAGGACCTTTGCCAAGCGCTGTGTCGATGCCGGCGCCTCAGTGTTTGTCGGTCACGGCGCGCCCCTGCTGCAGGGGATGGAAGTCTATCGCGGCGCGCCGGTGTTCTATGGCCTGGGCAATTTCATCTTCCAGACCGAAAAGCCGCCCGGCGCCTATCCGCCCGAGGCCTGGGAAGGCGTGCTGGTCGAGTGCACGTTCAGGGCGCGGCGGTGTCGGTCGGTCAGGCTGGTCCCGATCCGCATGAATGAGATCGGCAGGGCCGGGCCGGGCGACATGGCGACGCGCGGCATGCCGGGTCTTGCCGATGGCGCGCAGGCCCGGGCCATACTGCAGCGCGTTGCGGACCGCAGCCGGCCCCTGGGCGGGCGTCTGCTGATCGATGGTCGCGGCTATGCCGAGGTTCAGGGTCTTTGAGCGTAGCGGCGGCCTGGTTGTCGTCCAGGCCCCCTCGCAAGCGCCTGCCTTTGTTACCGGGCGCAGAAATTGGCGATGTCGCTGGCGGTGTCGCGGCTGATGTCCGGGCAGCAGATCGGGAAGATTTCCGTGCCATGGATGGTGCCCATCACCTGGCGGCAGCGGGCGCTGACGCCGGCCGCCATCAGGCGCCGGTAGAAGGCGATGCCTTCATCGCGCAGCGGATCACATTCATTGACGCTGATCACGACAGGCGGCAGGCCACGTAGGTCTTCAAGGGTCGCGAAACCCGGCCAGGCCAGCGGATTGCGGGCCTCGAACGCCTCGATGCCATAGGCCATGGCGCCCCGGTTGTTGTGCAGTTGCAGCAGGATGCCGTTGTTCTCCGTCGAGGACGGGTGCTCGTCCAGCGGCCACTTGCCGGCGATATAGGGGCACAGGGCATAGAGGCCGGTGATCAGATTAAGATCGCCGTCGGCCTTGAGCTTCAAGCCGGTCGCCAGGGTCAGGTTGCCGCCGCCGCTTTCGCCCGCGATGATGATCCGGGCAGGGTCGATGTTCAGGGCCGCGCTATTGGCGTGAACCCATTTTAGGCCCGAAACGCAATCGTTCAGTCCGGCTGGGAACGGCGCCACCTCGCTGACGGAGGAGGGCAGGGTCGCATTGCGGAAATCGACCATGGCCACCGCTACGCCACGGGCGGCAATGATCCGGCCCCAGGCGCGATAATTGCCGTCAAAGCACGACAGGCGCTCCATGCCGCCGCCATGGATATAGTAGACGCAAGGCAGGCACTCATCCGTATCAGGGCGGATGAACTGGATGTTGATCAGGTTGCCGTCGGGCGTTGAAGCGACCTGCTCGGTCCTCGTGACTAGTCCTGTCGACGGTGCCACCACTTCATTGTCGCACATGTCCAGAAAGGCCTTCAGGCCAGCCGCAGAGGCCAGGGCCTGCGGGCTGCACTCCTGGGCCAGCAGTTCCGCACGGCTGGCGACGTCGCCGGCGCCGATGCCAAATTCGGCGGCCCCGAAGATCGCCTTGATGCGCGGGTCAATGCGGGGGTCTTCGGCGATCTTGGAGGCCATGGGAGATCCTGGTCTTGAGGTTGGGTTTGGGACTAATGCGACGCGGTAGAGACGGCCTGGCCCAGAAGCCCAGCCTGCCCGCCGTCCCAGGGAATGGCAAGGCGCGCCCGACGGCTATGAGCCGTCGCGTTTTCCGATAACGGGATGGAGGGCCAGGGACGCGCCTGCCGCGCCGCCGGCGTCATAGGCGTCTGGCGATACGGTGCGGTTTGCGCGACGCACGGTCGTGAGTTTCAGATCGAGCCGGTCGAGTTCGGCCTGGACGACCGAGGCCTTGAGGACCACCAGATCACGTCCGGTCCCGTGATTGGTCTGGTCGCGCTGAGCCTTCATCGCGGTCAGTTTGGCCGCGATCGAGGTGATCATGCCCAGGGTGAAGGACCCATTGACCAGGTGTCGGTCCTGGTGGCGGAACCGCTGGTAGTCGGCGCTGGTCTTGTAGCGGCCCAGCTCAGAGCGGACGGCCATATCGACCAGTTCGGTCAGGCAGTGCGCGACCTCGACATCGGAGCGCAGGCCAAAGAAAACGAATCGCGGCTCGCCGGCCGGGGTTTTCTCGCGCCAGACCCGGCAATCGCAAAAGGCCGCGATGGCCCCGATGCAGCCGTCCAGCGGGATGCGCTTGTTGCGCCGGGTCTCATATTCGCGCCGCTCGCAGGGCGAATCACGGATTTCGACATCGGTCAGCGACAGGTCGTGGCGATCAAGCAGTTCGGCGACCTTGGCGGCGGCCGACAGCGCTTCGGCTTCGGTGCAGCCGTTTTCCGTGGTCTTGGCCCGCAGGCCCTGGATGCGCGTTCTGAGCCTGTCCAGCGCGGCGAGATCGGACTTTTCGGTCAAGGATCGATCCCGAATCAATCGACGTGGCGCCGACAGCAGCGCCTGCCCGGCAGGTCTACCAGAGCCGCCGCGCCCGGGGGCGGAAGATGCGGGCCCCCAGGTTTTACACGCCTGGCGTGTGGCCCGTCACCGGGGTGATTCGCAGCCCACGCCGGCGGGCTTTTCGCGGCGTCCGGCAGGGTCGTAGACTTTTACGAGGGGCCTGTAAGTCATTGATTTTGCTGAATCGCGATTGTAAAAAAATCTGGCTAAGTCCTTATGGACACTGCACTAATTCGCGATTTTGGTACCGTCGTTCTAGGTTCGAGTCCTGGTTCCCCAGCCATGAATCCCCCCTCCTTTGAGACGCATCACGGCCTTCGCCGCCCTGTGTCGCTGCGACTGCAGCGCGCGCCCGGCGCGCCTGCCTGCTGTGCGCGCATGTATCGATTCTCGATGTTGCAAGTTGAGTGACTGGTTTAGGTGAGGCCATCGGTCGAATTGCGTTACATTTGCAGCCAAGCGTGGCTGCCCGCCTCAGATCGTGATCACGATTTGCGATAAATCGCTCTCTATCGCGCCGCCCGGGACAGAAAAGACCCGCCAGAGAGCCGCTCTAAGACCCAATTTGGTCTAATCACTATTTGTATTCCAACGTAGGGGGTGTATTTCCAAATCAAAGCATGATTGGAGACGTTATCGTGGAAGACAAAGCCTCGCTCATCGAGTTGACTGCGGAAATCGTGGCCAACTATGTCGCGAATAATATCACGCCGGTATCCGAACTGCCGGCTCTGATTCGCGCCACGCATGACGCCCTTGCTGGTATTGGTTCGCCGGAAGCTCCTGTTGTCGAGGCTGTTACGAAGGCTACTTCGGCGCAGATTCGAAAGAGCATCACGCCGGACGCTTTGATCAGCTTCGAAGACGGCAAGCCGTACAAGACCCTGAAGCGCCACCTGACTACGCACGGCATGACCGTTGCCGAATACAAGGCCAAGTGGGGCCTGCCCAACGACTATCCTACGACCGCGCCCGCCTATAGCGAAGCCCGCTCGGCCATGGCCAAGGCCCTGGGCCTGGGTCAGGGCGGCCGCAAGGCCAAGAGCCCGGCCAAGGCGCCGCGCGCCCGCAAGGCGTAAGGCTTCGGTTCATCGAATACTGAAAAGGGCCGGCGTTGCGCCGGCCCTTTTTTGCGTCTGAGGATCAGACGCCGCTCAGGGCCAGACCCGGCGAGTCGGGCTGGCGTTCGCCGCCTCCGTTCAGGGGGCGCTGCATCCAGACCAGATCCACCCAGCGGCCGAACTTGTGGCCCATGGCCGGAAAGGCTCCGTACTGGGTAAAGCCCATGGCCGCGTGCAGGCCGATGGAAGCTTCATTGCCGCTGTCGCCGATCACCGCGCACATTTGGCGCAGGCCCAGGGCCTCGCAGGCTTGGATCAGCGCGGCCAGCAGGGCGCGGCCCACGCCCTGTCCCACGGCGTCTGGCGAAACATAGACGCTGTCCTCGACCGTGTAGCGATAGGCGGCGCGCAAGCGAAACGGACCGGCATAGGCATAGCCCAGCACCACGCCGTCCCGTTCGGCGACCAGATAGGGCAGGCCGCGATCGAGGAACGCGGCGCGGCGACGGGCCATCTCATCGGCGGCCGGCGGGTCTTCCTCAAAGGTGCCCAGGCCGTTGCAAACGTTCCAGGCGTAAATCGCGGTAATGGCCGGCAGGTCGGCGTCGGTGGAGGGGCGGACGGTGAGGGTCATCTTAGAGGCTCTCCCGCTGGGGGAGTTGTCGCGGAGCGATTGAGGGGGAGAGCTGGGCGTAGGCCGCCCTGACCCCCTCCGGCCCTCTGGGCCACGTCCCCCAGAGGGAGAGGATCTTCGTCGCGAGCACCCTTAAGCCTCCCAACCCTTGTCGACCGCCCAGACCGCGAAGGCGTAGTCCAGGGCGATCTCCTTGAGGAAGTCGAACCGGCCCGAGGCCCCGCCATGGCCGGCGTCCATGTTGATCTTCAAGAGGACGGGCCGGCCGCTGGTGCTGGCCGGGCGCAGCTTGGCCACCCACTTTTCGGGCTCCCAGTAGGTGACGCGCGGGTCCGACAGGCCGCCCGTGGCCAGCACGGCCGGATAGGGCTTGGCCGCGACATTGTCATAGGGCGAATAGCTGGCGATGTAGTCATAGGCCGCCGCGTCCTCCAGCGGATTGCCCCATTCGGGCCATTCGGGCGGGGTCAGCGGCAGGGTGACGTCGCTCATGGTGTTGACCACGTCGACGAACGGCACCGCGGCGATGATCCCGGCGAACAGGTCGGGCCGCATGTTGGTGATCGCCCCCATCAGCAGGCCGCCGGCCGAGCCGCCATAGGCCACCGTGTTGGCGGGCTTGCCATAGCCGGCGCCATGCAGGTGTTCGGCGCAGGCGATGAAGTCGGTGAAGGTGTTCTTCTTCTTGTCCTTCTTGCCGTCGAGGAACCAGCTCCAGCCCTTTTCCGAGCCGCCGCGCGGGCAGGCCGTGGCCCAGATCCAGCCGCGATCCACCAGCGAGAAATTGCGGATCGAGAAGCTGGCCTCCATCGAGATGCCGTAGCTGCCGTAGCCGTAGAGGAGCAGCGGGGCCGAGCCGTCCAGCTTTGTGCCCTTTTTCATCAGGATGAAGACCGGCACCTCTGTCCCATCGCTGTCCTTGGCGTTCAGGCGGCGGGTCTCGTACTGGCTGGGATCGTGGCCCGAGGGGATTTCCTGGGTCTTGCGCAGGGTCCGCTCGCGCGTCGCCATGTCATAGTCGAACCACTGCCGGGGCGTGGTCATCGAGTTGTAGACGAAGCGCACCGTGGTGGTGTCGTACTCGTAGCCGCCCTCCAGGCTCAGCGCATAGGCCGCCTCGTCGAAGTCGACGACGTGCTCCTCGCCAGCTTTCGCCGTGATGACGATGCGGTTGACCGCGTCCACCTTTTCCAGCCGCGCGAAGTGGTTCTGGAAGGCGATCATGCCGACGATCAGCCGGCCGGGCGTGTGGGCCACCCAGTCCTTCCAGTGGGCCTTGCCCGGCGTGGCTTCGGGCGCGGTGACCAGCTTCCAGTCGACGGCGCCGTCGGCGTTGGTGCGGATCACGAAATGGTCGTTCCAGTGGTCCAGCTCATAGCGCAGGCCGACCTGGCGCGGCTCGACGACCGCTGGCTTTGCGGTCGGATCGCTGGCCGGGATCAGCAGGTTTTCGCTGGTCTCCTGGTTGCCGCAGCTGATGACGATGAACTTCTCGGACGACACCGTGCCGACGCCGATGAAGAAGCCTTCGTCGGGTTCGTCATAGATCAGCACATCGTCCTTGGCGCCGCCGCGCGCCGGGCGGCGGTGGATGCGGGCCGGGCGGCCGTTATCGTCCCGGAACGTCCAGAACAGCCACTGGCTATCGGGCGAGAAGCAGAAGTCGCCGGTGGTGCTCTCAACGGGGCTTTCCAGTACCGCGCCGGTCGCCAGGTCCTTGACGTGGATGCGATAGACTTCGGAGCCCTGCTCATCGATCGCGAAGGCATAGAGCTTGTGGTCCGGCGAGTGGCTGGCGGCCCCGACCTGGTAGAAGGCCTTGCCCTTGGACTCGGCCTCTTCGTCCAGCAGGATCTGCTCGGCCCCGCCGCCCTTGGGCTTGCGGGCGTGGATCGGATGCTGCGCGCCAGCCTCGAAGCGGGTGTAGTATTCCCACGCGCCGTCGGGGGCGGGGACGGAGGCGTCGTCCTGCTTGATGCGGCCCTTCATCTCCTCGAACATCGCCGTCTGCAGCGTCTCGGTCGAGGCCAGCATGGCCTGGGTGTAGGCGTTCTCGGCGGTCAGGTGTTCCTTGACGTCGGCCTTGATCAGCGACGGGTCGCGCAGGACTTTTTGCCAGTTGTCGTCCTTCATCCACGCATAGTCGTCGGTCCGCACCCGGCCCAGCTGCTCGATGCGCTTGGGCTCCTTCTTGGCGACGGGCGGGACGGGGCGAGCGGCTTTGGATGCGGACATGGAGATCCCGGGAATGAAAACTGGACTGGACGTAAGCACGGCGGCCGCGCTCGTCATCATCTGACGTCGGTTCATGATGCTTATTTCCCCCACCAACTCGTAAACGATCTCTGCGTCAGATAGCCAGCTTGCGGGCCCTGCCGGGTCTGGTCAAACTTATCTGGCGAAGCGTGCCGATGTGCGCCCAGCGGGGTAAGTAAAAGAGTAGGGGCGACGATGGTTTACGACCTGTCCGTCGATCTGATCCAGGCCACGGTTCAGCTTGAGCAGCCGCTCAAGGACGGCTCGCGAACAGTCGGCACCGGGTTCCTGGTCGCCGACATCGATCCCGACGGCAAACCCCGCACCATCCTGATCACCGCCGCCCACGTCTTTGACCGCATGCCGTCATTCTCGGCCAAGATCGGCTACCGCATCCAGTCCCGTGACGGCGTCTGGCGCTATGATCCCCAGACCCTGAAGATCCGCGATGGCGACCATCCGCTGTGGGTCAAGCACGCGGGCCGCGATGTCGCCGCCCTCGTGGTCGAGGCGCCGGCGGAATTCGCCAAGGCGGCGATCCCGATCTCCTGGCTGGCCAAGGACGACACCTTCAGCCAGTACAAGCTGGGTCCCGGCGACGAGATGATGGCCCTGGGTTTCCCGCGCGGCCTGTCGGCCAATCCGGCCGGCTTCCCCATTCTGCGGTCAGGCCGCGTGGCCTCCTATCCGCTGGCCCCGGCCACGGCCTTTCCGACCTTTCTGATGGATTTCGCGGTCTTTCCGGGCAATTCGGGTGGACCGGTATTCATGGCCGAGGGCGCGCGGCGTCGGCCGGGCGCGACCGAAAGCCAGGAAGTGCAGTTTATCGCCGGCATCCTGACCCAGCAGGTCGAGCTGTCGGGCGAGCGGCTGGAGATCGGCATCGTCACCCACGCCAAATACATCCGCGAAACCATCGGTCTGCTGGGCAAGCCGTCGTCCCCGACGGTGGCCGCGAGGTCCGTCCGGATCGAACCGAGGGTCGAGGGCGCGACGGCCGCCTCCGCCGCAGTCTCGGCCAGCGCCATGGGTGTGGGGCGCTAGAAGGGCTGGGAACCTTCGCGTCAGCGGAGCCGTTCTGGTGGGGACAATCACCCCAACAGGAGCACAGCCATGAGCACCAACCGTGTTGAAGGCGCTATCGACAAGAGCGTCGGCGCGACCAAGGAAGCGATCGGCAAGGCTACGGGCAATGAACGCCTCGAAGCCGAAGGGCTGGCCCAGAGGGTCAAGGGCGACGTCCAGAACAAGGTCGGTCAGGCGCAGGACGCCATAGGCGACGCGATCAAGAAGTAGCGTCTGGTCCCGACCAGAATGACGAACGGCCCCGGGAGTGATCCCGGGGCCGTTTCTCGTTTCCGGTGTGGGGTTGATTACGCCGGAGGTAATGGCGCGTCGGCCAGGCTCGACCTAACTTGCTGTCATGACCACCACCGTCCTTACCATCGGCGAGCGTCTGCGCGACTGGCGTCAGCGGCGCCGGCTCAGCCAGCTGGACCTGGCCTGCGAGGCCGAAATCTCGACCCGGCACCTGTCGTTCCTGGAAACCGGCCGGGCCGCCCCCAGCCGCGACATGGTGCTGCGTCTGGCCGAAGGACTGGGGGTGCCGCTGCGCGAACGCAACGTTCTGCTGCTGGCCGCCGGCTTTGCGCCGGTGTTCCCCGAACGGTCACTGGACGATCCGGGGCTGGAGGCCGCCAAGATCGCTGTCGAGACGCTGCTGGCGGCCCACATGCCGTTTCCGGCCCTGGCCATCGACCGGCGATGGACCCTGCTGGCCCACAATGCCTCGGCGGGCCTTCTGCTGGAGGGCGTCGACCCGAAGCTGCTGGAGGGGCCGGTCAATATGCTGCGCCTGAGCCTGCACCCCGACGGCGTCGCGCCCCGCATTGTCAATCTGGCCGAGCTGCGCGGCCACATCCTGTCGCGCCTGCGTCGGGAGCTGGCCGAGAATGGTGATGCGGGTCTGGCCGACCTGATCCGCGAGTTGTCGGCCTATCCTGGTGGCGAGGCCCATCCCCGCGGCGGTGAGGGGATGATCGCCGTACCGCTGCGGCTGAACACGCCCTTGGGCGAACTGTCGTTCCTGACGACCACAATGACCTTCAGCGGAGCGCTGGACGTGACCGTGTCTGAACTGACGATCGAGACGTTCCTGCCGGCCGATCCCGCCACGGCCGCCGCTCTGCGGGGCGTGGCGGGAGGCTGAGGGCTTAGGCGCCGTAGATGATCGAGATGGTCTCGGCCACGCAGGCGGGGCGCTCTTCACCTTCGATTTCGATGGTGCACTCATTCTTCATCTGCAGGCCGCCCGACTTGGGTTCGGCGCTGAGCAGCTTCTGGCGCATGCGCACGCGCTTGCCGACCCGGACCATGCCGGTGAAACGGACCTTGTCGCAGCCGTAGTTGATGCCGCGCGTCACGCCGGTGACGTGCAGGATGCCGGCGCCCAGCATCGGGATCAGCGACAGGGTCAGATAGCCGTGGGCGATCGGGCCGCCGATTTCCCGGGTGGCGCGCTCGACATCGACATGGATCCACTGGTGATCACCGGTGGCCTCGGCGAACTGGTTGACCCGCTCCTGGCTGATCTCGACCCAGTCCGAAACACCGATTTCCTGACCAACCAGGCTGGCGATATCCGCATAGGCGACTTGTTTCATGGCGTTCTCCCAAACACGTCTTGTGCAAACAGTTGTTTGATTGATCCCATGGCCGGGCGGTTGGGGCAAGGTCGAGCCCAAGCTTTGTGCTGCATCCGGCCGATCCTGGCCTGTGCCACCCATGCTGCGGTCACTGTTTCAAATGGACACAGCCGGTCCGTCCCAAAACTGGGATCTGTTGCAGTTTTGGTCGGACTATTTTCCAGAACTGCCGCCGAAAAATACCCATAACAAGTAATACAACAATAATAGAAAATTAACGTTTGGCTATAGTTGCGGGTAGGCGAGCGGAGCCAAAAGGGGCGGGGACTGATTTGCTTGATGAATCGAGGTTATCGGAAATTAACATATGGGCTTGATTGGCGGGTGACTGATTTAATGCGGGCCAGCGGGTCGAATTTCTCCAGACGTGGCATGCGCCTTGCGAAGCACCATTCGCCGAATGATCGGCTCAATGGAGAATACAGATGCACCGCACCATCCTGCTCACCATCGCCGCACTGACGGTCGCTGGTACTGCCCAAGCTCAGACCATCAATACCAACCAGACCAACAGCTCGAACATTCGCGCCAAGCTCAATGCCACGGTCACCGATGTTCAAGACAAGGTTGCTCTGACTGCGGCTGGTATCGGCAACAGCGTCACGCTGGAAGGCGGCACCGCCAACACCATCAACAATACGCAGCGCTTCTTCGGCGATGTGTCGTCTGAACTGAACGCGACCGTCCGTGATGTTGGCAAGAGTGTCGACGCGACTTCGGCGGCGATCGCCAATACCGCTTCGATCAAGGCCGACTATCTCAACGTCGTGAACAATGTTCAGTACGCCAACTATGATCCGACCGCCGTCCTCAACGCCACCCTGACCGACATCAGCGGCGAAGTGAACGCGACCGCTGCAGCGATCAGCAACACGGCCACCATCGAAGCCGATCTGGGCCAGGTCAACTCGACCCAGATCAACTACGCCGCCGTCAACGCCACCGCCAACACGACCATTCGCAATGTCAGCGACTCGGTCTCGGCGACGGCCGCCGCCATCGGCAACACCCTGTCCGTCAAGGGTTTCTAAGTCGGCACAAGGACGCTCGTTGAGCGCTCGCGAGCGTCCTTTACTCCCGCTTTCAGCCGCGCCTTTTCCATCCTCCTCCAGGACCTGTCCCATGCTCAAGATGTTCACGCCGGCCCTGACCGTCGCCCTGATCGCCCTGCCTGCTCAGGGCGGAGCGCAGACCCTGGGTCGCGACGGAATCGGCAGCCTCGAAGCCGGCTACGGCAACGCCCGGGCCATGGAGACCGAGCGCTTCAATCCCTCGACCCGCGACAGCCAGGGCAACCGCATCATCAAGGATGGTGTGATCCAGAGCGGCGTGGGCGGCAGCCAGATCAAAACCAACACCAATAGCGCCGTCTATGGCGCAGCCTTCTTTGAGAGCGGGGCCAGCAACAGCGCCACCGCGATCGGCAATCTGGTCAATGTCACGGTCGAGGGATCGAACAATACGGTCGTGCTCAACAGTGTTCAGACCAATACCGGATCGGTTTCGGCCACGGCGGTTCTCAATGGATCGGCCGCCAAATCGACCGGGTCCAACCAGTAGCGCCCTGACCAACGCCCTCGGTCTCATAAGGAAACCAGCACCATGTTGATCGCTCGCGCCCTGGGGGCCGCAGGCCTTGCGGCGACGATCCTCGCCTTTGCGCCGCCGAGCCTGGCTGGCGAGGCGGGCGGCGGCTATGCGCGGCCGATCGGCGACGCGCCGGCCACCCGCAACCCGACGCCCTATACGCCGGCCCTGATCTGCCTGGCGGGCCAGCCGCTGAGCCGGCCGATGCCGCGCATCTCGGTCGGACGGATCTCCGACATGACCGGCAAGTCCGACTTCGAGACCGGCGCCAAGATCAGCCAGGGGGCCTCGCTGTTTGCGATCACGGCGCTTGGCAAGGCGGGCTTTCCGGTGGTCGAGCGGCTGGACAATTCCGTGGCCGAGATCGAGCTCAACTATGCCCGCCAGCGTCTGCTGTCTGACACGCCCGAACTGGCCGGCAGCAGCGGTGACAACTTCCGCCGCATCCTGGCCGGTCAGATCGCCGGCTCGTCCTACTATATCGTCGGCGGCATTACGGAGCTGAACTACAATATCCGCTCGACCGGCGCCGACGCCCAGATCGGCGACCGGGGTTTGAATGGCGTGCGGGCCGGCGCTGCGGGCCAGACCTATGTGCTCAATATCGCCATCGATCTTCGGCTGGTGAACTCGCGCTCCCAGGAGGTGGTCGACATGGTCTCGTATCAGAAGCAGCTGGTTGGGCGCAGCCTTGACCTTGGCCTGACCGCTGGAGATGACCGGATCGGCGCAGCAGCCTCCTATGGCCGCAGCGGCATGGAGCCGATGCAGGCCGCCGTTCGCACCCTGGTCGAGCGCGGCGTGTTCGAGCTGATCGCCGGCTTCCGTGGTGGCCAGGCGAAGGGTCTTTGCCTTGATCCGGTAACCGAACCGCAGGGTCCGGCGCTCCCGGCCTATGCTGCCTCGCGGACCGTTCAACCCCAGCCGAGGGCCTGGTGATGTCTCATGATCCTGCCCTGACTGGCGGCCGGCAAGGCGCACGGGTCGCCGCGACCCTCGTCGCGCTGATGCTGGCCGGCTGCGCCTCGACCAGCGCCGACAAGGTCACGGGTCTTTATGCCCAGCCCATCGGCGACGCTCCGGCGACTACCAATCCGACACAGTATTCGTCGGCCCTGACCTGTCTGGCGTCGAATGCCGCCACCAGCGGGCGGGTGGCGCCCCGGGTGGCGGTCGGCGCCATTGCCGATCTGACCGGCAAGCGCGACATCACGACCGGCGCCAAGGTCAGCCAGGGCGCCTCGCTGTTCGCGATCAGCGCCTTGGGCAAGGCCGGCCTGCGGCTGGTGGAGCGGGCCGATCGGGGCATTTCCGATACCGAACTGGCCTATGCCCAGAACCACACCCTGTCGGACTCTCCGGAAAAGGCGGGCTCTGACCCTGAAAACTATCGCCCCATCTATGCCGGACAGATCGCCGGCTCTGACTTCTACATTGTGGGCGGGCTTACGGAGCTGAACTACAATATCCGCTCGTCGGGCGTGGACGCGCGTGGCGGTGATGTAGGGACGGGGGGCCTGAAGGGGTCGCTGACCGGCAGCACCTATGTGATCAATATCGCCATCGACATGCGCATGGTCGACTCCCGCTCGCAGGAGATTATCGACATCACGTCCTACCAGAAGCAGATCATCGGCCGGGAGATCAAACCCGGCGTGTTCGACTTCCTGAACGGCAATGTCATCGACGTTTCCGGCGGCAAGAGCGAGCTGGAGCCCATGCAGCTGGCGGCCCGCACCCTGGTCGAGCGCAGCATCTATGACTTCGCCAGCACGCTGCTGCAGATCAAGCCGAGCAACTGCCTGAACGAGCCGGCCGACGGCGCCAAGCCTCGCCAGGCGCGCCCTGTCCAGAGCGTCCAGGCCCCGCCGCCAGCCGCGCAGGCGCCCAGGCCCGCCGCTCCTGTGGTCGCGGCGCCAGGCTATAACGGCCCGTACCTGGATCGCTCGCGCTGGCTGGCCCCGGACCGGGGCGCGGCTCCCAACCGGCCCTAGGCTCTAGGTCTTGGCCCAGTAGGCGTCGCGGATCAGCCGCTTGTAGAGCTTGCCCGTCGCGTGGCGGGGCAGTTCCTGCATGAAGTCGATGCGGCGCGGCGATTTCACGTGGCTGAGATTGGCCCGCACGAAGGCCATCAGCTCGTCGGCGAGATCAGAGTGGTCCTCGGCCCAGGCCAGGGGCTGGATCACTGCCACGACCTTTTCGCCCATCTCCTCGCAGGGCGCTCCGACCACGGCGGCGTCGGCCACCTTGGGGTGGGTGATCAGCAGGTTCTCGATCTCCTGCGGATAGATGTTCACCCCGCCCGAGATGATCATGAAGCTCTTGCGGTCGGTCAGGTAGAGATAGCCCTCCTCGTCGACCCAGCCCACGTCGCCCAGGGTGGTCCAGCCGTGCTGGTTGTAGCTCTCGGCGGTCTTGTCCGGGGCGTTGTGATAGTTCACCGCCGGGCCGTTGGCGAAATAGACACTGCCCTCGGTGCGCGGCGGGACCTGGTTGCCGTCCTCGTCGCAGATGCGCAGCTCGCCCAGCACGGCCTGGCCGACACTGCCCTTGTGGGTCAGCCAGTTCTGCGAATTGATCCAGCAGAAGCCGTTGCCTTCGGTGCCGGCGTAGTATTCGAAGATCACCGGGCCCCACCAGGCGATCATCTGTTCCTTGACCGGAACCGGGCAGGGGGCAGCGGCGTGGACGGCCGATTGCATCGACGAGACATCGTATTTCGCGCGGGTCTCTTCGGGCAGTTTCAGCATCCGCACGAAGTGGGTCGGCACGAACTGACCGCAGCTCACCTTGTATTTTTCGATCAGGGCCAGCGCGGCCTCGGGATCGAACTTCTCCATCACGATGACCGTGCCGCCCAGCTTGTGGACGCTCATGCACCAGCGCAGCGGGGCTGCGTGATACAGCGGGGCGGGGGACAGATAGACGCTGTCGCCGGAAAAGCCGAACAGGCCCTGGGCCATCATCTGCAGGGCGTTGGGCTGTTCGATCGGGCCGCCGTTCAGGGCCGGCTTGACGCCCTTGGGTCGGCCGGTGGTGCCCGACGAATAGAGCATGTCCGAGCCGGCGCTCTCATCGGCGATCGGGGTCTCGGGCATGGCGGCGCGGGCCGCCTCGAAGTCGGCATAGGCGCCATGCGCCCCGCCCACCGTGTAGAGCTTCAGGCCCGGAACCAGGGCGGGGATTTCGTCGATCAGCGACCCCATCGCCACCGAGGTGATGAACACCTTGGCCCCGCAGTCCTGCAGGATGTACTGGGTTTCGGCCGCCGTCAGCTTGGTCGAGACGCAGACATAATAGAGCCCCGCGCGTTGGGCGGCCCAGGCGATCTCGAAGAACCGGGCATTGTTCTCCATCAGGATGGCGATGACGTCGCCGGTCTGCAGGCCCAGTGAGCGCAGCAGCTGCGCGCCCTGGTTGGAGCGTGCGTCCAGCTGGCCGTAGGTCACGACCTCGCCGGAGCCGGCCATGATGTAGGCGGGCTTTTGCGGTTGCGTCTGGGCGTGGATGAAGGGGTGCATGCCGGAAGCCTCGGGTGACTTTGCTGGAGATTTGATCTAGATTGCTCGTCTAGAAACGGAGGTTGTGATGGCGCTCAGCATCAAGACCGAAGAAGCCGACCGCCTGGCGCGCGACCTGTCCCGCCTGACGGGAGAGACGATGACGCAGGCCGTGACCGTTGCCCTGCGCGAGCGGCTGGAACGCGAGAGGGCGTCCAAGGCCGAGACGACGGAAGAGTTCGTCGCGCGGATCAGGGCGTACACAGCCGAAATGCGTGGCGGCGTCCCTTTCCGGCCAGTCACGCCCGAGGAATGGTTGGACGCCGGCGGCGACGATTTGGACTTTGAGCTGGCGGCCAAGGAGCTGGCGGCCAAGGCCAAAGACTGATGGTGATCGACACCTCGGCGATCATCGCCATCATCGCGGATGAACCAACGGCTGACGACTTGACGGTTCGTATCGCTAGGGCGGCAGTCCCGGAAATGTCCGTCGTCAGTTATGTCGAAGCTGCCACCGTTCTCTTGGCGAGAAAGATATCGCCGGACCGTCTCGACACCTTGCTTGTCCGGCTGGGCATATCGGTCGTCGATGTGGATGTGGCCCAGGGCCGCGCCGCCATCCGAGCCAGGATGGCGTACGGCAAGGGCACGGGCCATCCCGCCAAGCTGAACCTCGGCGACACCTTCACCTACGCCCTGGCCAAGGTGCGCGGCGCGCCGCTGCTGTTCGTGGGCGAAGACTTTTCCCATACCGATCTCGTCTCCGCCCTGACCTGACTTGAGGTGGCCTGATCTCACGCCGCGACGGGGGTCTTGGCGGCCTGAAGGATCATGGCCGCGCCCTTCTCGCCGATCATGATCGTGGGGGCGTTGGTATTGCCCGAAACCAGACGCGGCATGATCGAGGCATCGACGACCCGCAGGCCGTCCACGCCGCGCACCCGCAACTGGGCGTCGACCACGGCCATAGGTCCGCTGCCCATCGCGCAGGTGCCGACCGGGTGATAAAGGGTCGAGCCCGAGGCCTTGGCATATTCGAGCAGCATTTCGTCGCTCTCGAAGCCCGGGCCAGGGTTCATCTCCTGCTCGACATATTTGGCGATGGCCGGCTGCTCGCCGATCTTGCGCGCCCATTTCAGGCCGGCGATCGCGACCTCCTGGTCCAGCGGATCGGCCAGATAGTTGGCGACGATGGCCGGATACTGCGACGGATCAGACGACTTGATATGGATGGTGCCGCGGCTTTCCGGGCGCAGCTGGCAGGGCGCGATGGTCATGCCTGGCGCGTCCTCCAGTTCCATCTTCTGCTCGTTGAACAGCTTGTCCAGATCCATGGTGGCCGGCAGGATGTGGAACTGGATGTCTGGTCCTGCGAGATCCGGTCTGGATTTACAAAACGCCGCCACATGCGCTGCCGACAGGGTCAACAGGCCCTTGCGGAACAGCACATATTTCAGCGCCTGGGCCGCCAGTTGCGTGCCCTTGCTCATGGCGTTGATCGACGGCGCGCCGGCCTTCAGGCGGTAGCGCACGCCCGTCAGGTAGTGGTCCTGCAGATTCTCGCCGACGCCGGGAAGGTCCGACACCACCGCGATGCCGCGCTGGCGCAGCAGCTCGCCATTGCCAATGCCCGACAGTTCCAGAAGCTGGGGCGAATTGATCGCCCCGCCGGCCAGGATCACCTCGGCCCGGGCCTTGGCGGTGCGCTTGACGCCGTTCTGAACGAATTCGACGCCGGCGGCGCGCTTGCCCTCGAAGATCACGCGGCTGGCCAGGGCGTTGGTTTCGACCTGCAGGTTCGCCCGCTTCATGGCGGGGTGCAGATAGGCGACAGCGGCCGAGCAGCGCGCGCCGTTCTTCTGGGTCACCTGATACCAGGTGGCGCCCTCCTGATCCTTGCCGTTCAGGTCGTCATAGCGGGGGATGCCGGCCTGGTCGCAGGCCTCGATCAGGGCCTCGGAAATGACGTTGCCGTCGCGCATGTCGGCGACGTTCAGCGGGCCGCCTGTGGCGTGCAGGTCGCTGGCCCCGCGCTCCTGATTCTGCGACTTGCGGAACCAGGGCAGCACGTCGTCCCAGGCCCAGCCTTCGCAACCCAGCTGCCGCCAGCCGTCATAGTCGGCCTGCTGGCCACGCACATAGAGCATGGCGTTGATCGAGGACGAACCGCCCAGCACCTTGCCGCGCGGCCAGACGTGGGCGCGTCCGCCGGTGCCCGGATCGGGCTCGGTGGTGTAGAGCCAGTTGACCTTGGGATCCTTGAGGGTCTGGGCATAGCCGACCGGGATGTGGATCATCAGGTTCGAGGCGAACTGCGAGAGGTTCCTGGTCGGCCGATCATCGCCGCCGGCTTCCAGCAGCAGCACCTTGAAGCGACCATCCTCCGACAGCCGTGCGGCCAGCACGCAGCCGGCCGAACCGGCCCCGACGATGACGTAGTCCGCCTCGATGGTCGCGCTCATCGCTCTCTCCCTAAAGCGCGCTTGGGCGCGCTCCATTTTCTATGTTTAGAGCCCGTCCATGCGGAAGGGCTCGGGGCCGTCTGCGTGTGTCCGCATGATCGGCGTTCACTCACAATGCGCAGGTCTGCGCCGAACGCAAAGCCTCACCTTGCGTCAGTTGCCGTCGCGGCGCCGTTGGCGCGCCATGTTTAGGCGCTATCGTCCCATCCATAGAACGACGTTCCCGGGAGACGATACGTGGATTTGATCAGCCAGACAGTGGTGGACGGCAAGGCCGGCCCTGGAGCGGGAACCACCTATCCGACCCTGCCGGAGGTCGATCTCGCCGACATCTTCCGTTTCGCCAAGGGTCAGCCCTTCGCCGACTATGCCCGGATGCGGACCGAAGCCCCGGTGATGTGGCATGCCGAGCCCTATGGCGGGCCGGGCTTCTGGGCGGTGACGCGGCATGAAGACGTGATGAGCGTCAATGGCGACCCGACCACCTATTCGTCGCAGCGCGGCGGCATATTGATGGCCATGGGCCCGCCCGACCGCCGCCACGCCCTGCTGTTCCGGGCGTCGATGGACACCATGATCAATCTCGACGCGCCGCATCACCTGCAGCTGCGTCGCGAGCACATGCCCTATTTCACCCCGTCCTATCTGCGCGGGATCACCGAGGCGGTGAAGGGTGAGGTCACGCGGCTGCTCGACGCCATGGAGCCGCTGCTGGAGGGCGGCGCCACCATCGACATGGTCGAGCACTTCTCCAGTGTGCTGCCGCTGTTCACCCTGTGCGAGATCCTGGGCGTGCCGCCCGAGGATCGCCCACGGTTCCTGAAGTGGATGCACTATCTGGAGCGCGCCCAGGACCTGGCTGTGCAGCAGGCTGCGGCCCCGATCACCCCGACGCTTGAGCTCATGCAGTTCGTCATGGACTTCAACACCAACGTCGAGGAGATGTTCGACTACGGCCGGATGATGCTGCTCAAGCGTCGCGAGGATCCCAAGGAAGACCTGCTGACCGCCATTGCCCGGGCCCAGGTCGACGGCGCCCTGCTGGCCGATGAATATCTGGACGGCTCGTGGCTGCTGATCGTGTTCGCCGGCAACGACACCACCCGCAACACCCTTTCGGGTGCCATGAAGCTGCTGACCGAGTTTCCGGATCAGAAACAGGCGCTGATCGATAATCCGGGCCTGATGGGCGGCGCGGTCGACGAGTTCATCCGTATGGTCAGCCCGGTGATCTACATGCGCCGCACCGCGACGGCGGACGTCGAGCTGAACGGCCAGATGATCCGCGAGGGCGAGAAGGTCATCATGTACTACGGCGCGGCCAACCGCGATCCGGAGGTGTTCCCCGAGCCCGACCAACTGGACGTCCGCCGCAAGAACGCCGGCAAGCACATCGCCTTCGGCTATGGCCCCCACACCTGCATCGGCAAGCGCGTGGCCCAGATCCAGCTGGAAGAAGCCTATCGCCAGATCCTGGCCCGCTTCCCGGACCTGAAGGCGACCGGAGAGATGGAGATCGCGCCCAACAACTTCGTGCATGCGATCAGCAAGCTGATGGTCAAGCGGGGGTAGGCGATAGCTCCTCCCCCTCTGGGGGAGGTGGCCCAGAGGGCCGGAGGGGGCAGCGCGGCGGGCATCCAGATGACGCCAGGCTCACATGCGCCGGCGCTGCCCCCTCAGTCGCTCCGCGACAGCTCCCCCTGAGGGGGAGCATCTATCTCCCGCTACCCGATTGCCCCCAATTCATACGCATGTTTGACTGACCCAAAATCAGGAGGAACACCCATGTCGTATCCCACCTTCGAGACCCTGCTCTATGACGTCGAGGACGGGATCGCGACGATCACCCTGAACCGGCCCGAGCGGATGAATGCCTTCACGGCCCGGATGATGAAGGACCTGATCGAGGTGTTCGACGTCACCGACGCCGACGACGACGTGAAGGTGGTGATCGTCACCGGCGCGGGTCGGGCGTTCTGCGCCGGGGCCGATCTGGGCGGCGGCGGCGCGACATTCGATCGCACCTCGCCCCAGGCGCTGGAGCGGGAAGAGGGCAAGGTCGGCGACCTCTATCGTGACGGCGGCGGTCGCTGCACCCTGCGCATGTATGAGAGCTTGAAGCCAATCATCGCCGCCGTGAACGGCGCGGCGGTCGGCGTAGGCGTCACCATGCAGCTGCCGATGGACATTCGCCTGGCCTCGACCGACGCCAAGTTCGGCTTCGTGTTCGCGCGGCGCGGCATCAATCCGGAAGCGGCCTCGTCCTGGTTCCTGCCGCGCCTGGTCGGCATGCAGACGGCGCTGGAATGGTGCTATACCGGCCGGGTGTTTGGCGCGCAGGAAGCGCTGGATCGCGGGCTGGTGCGCTCGCTGCACGCGCCCGAAGACCTGCTGCCCGCCGCCCGGGCCCTGGCCCGCGAGATCGCCGACAACTCTGCCCCGGTTTCGATCGCCCTGACCCGCCAGCTGCTGTGGCGCATGGCCGGCGCCGATCACCCGATGGAAGCCCACAAGGCCGACAGCCGAGCCATCCAGGCGCGCGGCGCGGCCGCCGACGCCAAGGAAGGGGTCACCTCGTTCCTGGAAAAGCGCACGCCGGTCTATCCCGACAAGGTCTCGACCGACCTGCCCGATATCTGGCCCAAATGGGGCGAGCATCCGTTTAGCTGACGCAGTTTGGTCGCGGTTCGGCGTCATCTTGACGCGCACGCCGAACCGCTCCGCTCATCGGACGTTAATGAGGTTCTGATCAGTTTGGGGTGACGGCGGATTTGACCGTCAGGATCACCATGAGCGAACCCGCGCCCACCGTCCCGTTTTCGCAAGCCGAGGCTCAAAAGCCGCCGGCGCGTTCGCGCGCGGCGCTGCTCAAGCGTCTGGCCGACGTGGTTTGCCTGCCCGCCAGCCGGGTCAACGCCTTCGAACGGGCCATGACCGCTGACCTGCTGGTCGAGATGCTGCGCGACGCGGTCACCGAGGAACGCGAAAAGGTCGCCCGTCGCCTGGCTAATCTGGTCGAGATGCCCGGCACGCTGATCCGCCTGATCCTGCGCGACGAGATTTCGGTCGCGCGCGCGCTGCTGGAAAACTCGCCAAGCCTGGGTGACGCCGACCTGATCGACTGCGCCCGCAACGCCACCACCGAGCACCGGCGGATGATCGCCCAGCGCCGCGGCGTGGGCGAGATGGTCGCCGAAGCCCTGGTCGAGGCCGGCGAGGCGACGGTCGTCGAGGTTCTGCTGCGCAATGAACTGGTCAGGTTCAGCCATCACACGATCGAGACCGTGGTGGCCATGTCACGCGACAATCCGCGCCTGCTGCCGCTGCTGCTGCGCCGGGCCGAGCTGCGCCCCAGCCATGCCTATGTGATGTTCTGGTGGGCGGACGCCGACGCCCGCAAGCTGATCCTGCAACGCTTCGCCGTCTCGCGGGAGATCCTGCAGGACGCGGTCGGCGACCTGTTCGCCGTGGCCTCGGAAGAGGGCTGGCAGGACCCGATGTCGCGCAAGGCCCTGCAGTTCATCGAACGTCGCCAGCGCAACCGCGCCGCCATCGCCAAGAGCCCGTTCGACAGCCTCGACGACGCCATCGCCGCCGCCCAGAACGGCATGACCCGCGACGTGGCCGAAGAGATCTCCTACCTGTCGGGCCTCAAGCCGATGACCGGCGCCAAGATCTTCACCGATCCGGGCGGCGAGCCCCTGGCGATCCTGTGCAAGGCCACCGGCCTGCCGCGCACGGCGATCAAGGCCCTGTGGCGGGGCCTGCGCCGTCCCGAGGTCGACTCGACCGGCGCCATGGTTCCGGCGCTGGAGCGGGTGATGGCGGTGTTCGACATGATCGCCGTTGACCGGGCCCAGACCGTGTTGCGCTACTGGAACTGGTCGCTGTCCTCGGCCCTGACCCCGGCCCTGCTGAAGGCGATCCGCGAGGGCGACGAGGCGGCTGTGGACGAATATTCGGTGCCCCAGCGCGCGGCGATGCTAGCGCTATCACGCGACTTCGGCCGTTAACTCAAATATCATTGAACGCATTCGTCCAATTGTTGCCGGGTGATGTTGACCTCAACCCCCGTGCGCCGTCTCGCCAGATGAATTGACGTGTACTGTTGGTTTCCGGATATTGCCGCCTGCGGGTATTATCTGTATCCACGCGATAACTGATTTTTGGAATCAGCAAAGAACAAGCAAAATCGCGACGGGTTAGATCAGATGGACGATCAAACGGACCTCCTCGACATGACGGCGGGCATTGTCTCGGCCTATGTCGGCAACAACAGCGTGACGGCGACCGATGTCCCGGCGCTGATCCGGCAGGTTCACAGCGCCCTGGCGGCGATCGGTGGTCCCGCCGAGGCCGCGCCCGCCGCGCCCAGGGAGCCCGCAGTTCCGGTCAAGCGCTCGATCGCGGCCGACCATCTCGTGTGCCTGGAGGATGGTCGCAAGTTCAAGTCGCTCAAGCGCCACCTGCGCACCAAGTACGACATGAGCCCCGAAGAATACCGGGCCAAGTGGAACCTGGCCAAGGATTACCCGATGGTCGCCCCCAACTACGCCAAGGCGCGGTCTGAGCTCGCCAAGTCCATGGGCCTGGGGCAGGGCGGTCGCAAACCGCCGCGCGGCGGAAAATAGCCGAGTCGGATCAAGCGCTTGCCACCATGGCGGCCTGAAATCATCGACGCCCGCGCTCCGAGTCGGAGGGCGGGCGTTTCGCTTGCGGATTGACTCCTTACCGAAATCTTGGCTGGAGGCGCGGTTTTCGCTTGCCCGCGATTCGGTCCTTAAGCGATAGTGAATCGTCGTGATTCCAACGGCTTGTTAAGGAATCTGAAGATGAACGCGCAGTTGAGCGCATCGGCCTCGGCGGCCCGCGCTCACCAGGAGATGTTCGCCTACTGGGCGTCACTCCGACGGGGGGCAGCCCTCCCGGCGCGTGCGGACCTGAACCCGCTCGGCATCAAGCGCATGCTGCCGACTGTCAGCCTGATCGACGTGATCAACGAGCCACGCGACTATCGCCTGCGTCTGGCCGGCACCGGCCTGTACGGTGTCTATGGCCGCGAGATCACCGGCAAGGGTCTGTCGGACGTCTATAACTCCGCCGCCGGTGACTACTGGCGCAAGGAGCTGGACAAGGTGGTCGACGGCCGCCGTCCCGGCGTCGGCGTCCACAGCATGGCCTGGCGTGGCGCGCCGCACATGTCGATCCTGTGGCTGCGCCTGCCCCTGGCCAGCAACGGCAAGGACGTCGACATGATCCTCGGCTATGACGCGATCATCGGCTCGGCGTCGGATCACGGCTTCAGCGGCATCCGCGCGGCCTGAGCCTCAGCCCTCCAGAAACGCCTCGACCTCGCGCTTGCTGGGCATGGACGGCGCGGCGCCGGATTTCTGCACCGACAGGCCGGCGGCGGCGTTGGCCATCTCGACGGCTTCGCGCAGGTCCATGTTGATCGACAGGCAGGCCGCCAGGGCGCCGCAGAAGCAGTCGCCGGCCCCAGTGGTGTCGACGGCCTTGACCTTGCGGCCCTCGATCAGGAAGGCCTCGTCGCGTCGGATGCAGGCCACGCCCGCCGCGCCCAGGGTGACGATCACCACCTGGTCGGGACGGCTCATCAGCTTGCGTGACGCGCGCGACACCTCTTCCAGCCGAACGGGCTCCTGGTCGAGCTTGGCGTAGGTCGCCAGTTCAGTCTGGTTGAGGATCAGGATGTCGGTCAGCGGAAACAGCGCCGCGCCCTGGGGCAGGGCGGGGGCGGCGTTCAGCATCCGCAGGGCGCCCTTGGCGGCGCCGGCCCGGAACAGGGTTTCGATCGCGTGGGCCGGGGATTCCAGCTGGCTGAGCAGGATCCGCTGGCCGTCCAGCGACGTGGCGGCCACGTGCTGCGGGGTGATGGCGGCGTTGGCGCCGCTGGTCACCACGATCATGTTCTCGCCGCTGGTCGCCACCCAGACATGGGCCTGGCCCGTCGGGACACCGGGCAGCTCCAGGACATCGCCGACCTGCACGCCATATTCCGACAGCTTGGTCTTCAGCCCGGGGCCGGCGTCTTCCTTGCCCACCGCGCCCATCAGCCGGGTCGGGGCGCCCATGCGTGCGGCGGCTACGGCCTGGTTGGCGCCCTTGCCGCCGGGAAACAGCTCCAGCGACAGGCCCGCCACCGTCTCGCCCGGACGCGGCAGGTCATCGACCCGCGCAACGGCGTCCAGATTGATGGAACCCAGAACAAAGACACTCATAGCCTGACCCTTAACCCCCAGCGCCGCGCTGGAAACTCTCAACAAGACTGCCTGCAACGAGTCGCCAGCCGTCCACCAGGACGAAGAAGATCAGCTTGAACGGCAGACTGATTGTGGCCGGCGGCAGCATCATCATGCCCATGCTCATCAGCACGCTGGCGACGACCAGGTCGATGACCAGGAAGGGGATGAACAGCAGAAAGCCGATCGCAAAGGCGCGCTTCAGTTCGGAAATCATGAAGGCCGGCGTCACCACCTTGAGCGGGGTGTCAGCGGCGGTCTTGGGCGTGGGGATCTTCGACAGGCGCACGAACAGGGCCAGGTCCTCGCGATCCACCTGCTTGAGCATGAATTCCTTGACCGGCCCGCCGGCCGCCTCGAACGCCTCGGGCAGCTCCATCTGCCTGTCCAGCAGCGGCTTGACGCCCAGGTCATAGGATCGCTCGAAGGTCGGGCCCATGACGATGGCGGTCAGGAACAGGGCCAGGCTGATGATCACCGGATTGGGCGGGCTCTGCTGCACGCCGATGGCGGTGCGCAAAAGGCCCAGCACCACGACGATGCGCACGAACGAGGTGGTCATGATCACGATCGACGGCGCCAGCGACAGCACCGTCAGCAGGCCGACCATCTGGACAACGCGCTCGGACAGGCCGGCCCCGGTGCCCAGGTTCACATTGATCGCCGACGAGGCGAAGGCGGCGGCGGGCAGGATCGTCGTGCCGAGCGCGACCAGCACCGAGATGATGGCGGCGCGGCGCAGGTCCTGCGAATTGGCGCCGGTGATGGATTTGATCAGGCTGCGCATCAGACCACGGGCTCCGGGGCGGGAACAGCGGGGGAGGGAGGGGCGGCGGCGGGTTTGGGCCCCCAGTCCAGCAACTTGCCCTCGCCCAGCAGCATCAGGCGCTCCTCGCCGTCCAGGCTGAAGATCACCAGGCGTCGGGTGGGATCCAGGACCAGGCTCTCGACCACCCGCAGCCTGCGCACCTGCCGGGCGTGAACCATGCGCGTCAGCGCGTCGGGCCCAAAGCGGCGCAGGGCATAGGCCGCCAGGCCGATCAGGCCCAGGGTGACGGCCAGGGCGGCGATGGCGCGGATGAATTCCAGAATGTTCATGACGCCCGGATCGACCAACTCTGCGAGACAAGATGGCGCAGGCGAAACACCCCGCTGAGACTGGTGTGCCTGAGGCTCCTTAATGGCCGATTAACCCTGTTTCTTCACCATGATCGCCATGGGTCCCGACGACATTCCCCTTTTTGGCATGCTCAAGAGCCGGCTGGGCTATCTGTCCGAGCGGCAGAAGGTCATCGCCCAGAATGTGGCCAACGCCAGCACGCCCGGCTATCAGCCGCGCGATCTGAAGGCCTACAGCTTCCAGGCCTCGCTGATGAACCAGGGCTCGGGCCAGGCGCCCTATCGCGGCGGCCGGGTTGCCCCGACCAGCGGCGTTTCGATGATGGCCACCTCGGCCTCGCACATGGCCCCGTCGAGCGCGCCGAGCGCCTGGCGCGCCACGGCCGGCGCTGACACCGAGACCAACCTCGACGGCAACGCCGTGAACCTCGAGGACCAGATGCTCAAGATGTCCGACGCGCGCATGAACTATGACGCCGCCGTCGGCTTCTACCAGAAGTCCATGACCATGCTGCGGATGGCCGCCCGCAAGGTTAACGGGTGAGGGAGGACTAGATGCCTGAGATCAAGTCAAACTCGCTGTCGACCATGGCTGTGGCCAGCTCGGCCCTGCGCGCCCAGCAAGGCCGCATGCGGGTCATCGCCGAGAACATCGCCAACGCCAATTCCACCGCCCGCACTCCAGGCGGCGACCCGTACCGCCGCCAGGTGCCGGTGTTCAAGCCGACCAAGATCGAGGGCGCCGAGGGCGTGCAGATGCTGCGCGTTGAGGAAGACCAGAGCGCCTTCAAGACCGAATATGACCCGGGCAACCCGGCCGCCGACGACAAGGGCTACGTCAAGCTGCCCAACGTCAATTCGCTGGTCGAGGCGCTCGACATGAAAGAGGCGCAACGCGCCTACGAAGCCAATCTCAATGTCATCGAGACCGCGCGCGCCATGCAGTCGCGCACCCTCGACATGCTGCGCAAATAGGGGCTGACCGATGATCACCGCGCTCGCCGCCGCCAAGGCCTATGCTTCGCAAGGCGCCATGTCTGTCGGCTCGATCGGCGGCGGGACCTCCGCCGCCAAGGGCATGGACTTCGGGGACCTCCTGAAGAACGCCATGAACGAGGTCACCCAGACCTCCAAGGCCGCCGAAATGAAGGTCGCCGAGCAGGTGGCCGGCAAGGCCGAACTGATCGACGTGGTCACGGCCATCTCGTCGGCGGAAGCCAGCCTCGAGACGGTGATGGCCGTGCGCGATCAGGTGATCTCGGCGTATCAGGAAATCATGCGGATGCCGATCTAGGGGGGCGTTCTGACAAGCCCTCCCCCTGAAGGGGGAGGCGGCCGGAGGCCGGTGGGGGAAGACCGCGAGGAGTCAGCCGTCACTTCCCCCTCCGTCGGCCCGAATGGGCCGACACCTCCCCCTTCAGGGGGAGGACTTGTGGGGATAGACCGCCCTCAATCCCCGCGATCTTCCAGGCAAATCCCAACCAGATCAAACGCTTGTAGAAAACACGAGCGCGCCCGTCAGACGCGCTCAAACCTCCCGTATTCTTGTCCCACCTCGTCGCGAGGGAAGGGCGCAAGGCCAGCGACCATTGCGGCGGCGGGGGGTGATCGAGCGGGGCTGGGGTCGAGGGGGATACTCGACCGGTCCGGGGATCTGGTTGCTGGCCAGACCCGCCCGCCGTCGGCATGGTTGAAGGCAAAAGGGCGTGTCTGGCTGAAAGCCCGTCCTCTTCGACCGCCGGAGCGCGCTGGAAATGGCGCGGTCCGGGTCCCGGTAAGGCCTTAAGAGGGCCACCCGACGGGAGGCTGACGGAAAACGGTCACGCGGAGCGGACGGCTTCGTCGAAACGGTATCTTCTATCTACTCATCCGGGCGAGGCCCGGGCGCTCCGCGACCCTTTCCAGTCCCTCGGCGGTTCCGCGCGGGGGTGCTGAGCCGTGTCCGCCAGCGGCGCTCAAAGTCCCGCGAAAAAGCGCGGATCCAGGGCGAAGACGCCGTGGGTCAGGGCGTAGATCGCGTACCACAGGGCCGCATTGGCCACGGTCATGACCAGGACCGACAGGCCCAGCGGCCACTGGCTGGCGCGACGCTTGCCGCGGCGAGCGTCGAAGGGGGCGGACTGCAGGGACGAGGCCATCTGTGATCTCCGATTAACCATCAACAGGATCGGGATTGAGTCGGTTCCGCACCACTGCGACATTCGCCGCGCGCCGCCTTGTCGCACCCGGGCTTTGCGACGGCGGCGATCCGGGCGAGGGTAGGGCGCGCGCCGCCGGAGACTGCATGACCGTTTCAGATGCCCTCATCATCCTTGACGAGATCGGCAAGACCTATGACGGCGCACCGGTACTGACCGGCGCCAGCCTGTCGATCGCCCGGGGCCAGTTCGTGGCCCTGGTCGGCGGATCGGGGGCGGGCAAGACCACCCTGCTCAAGACCCTCAACGCCCTGATCGTCCCGACCACCGGGCGCGTGCTGATCGACGGCCAGGATGTGGCCGGACAGCCCGGCCCGGCCCTGCGCCGCCGCATCGGCTATGTCTTCCAGGAGGTGGGCCTGTTTCCCCACATGACCGTGGCCCAGAACATCGGGATCACCCCCAGCCTGCTGGACTGGCCGGCCGAGACGACCGCCGCGCGGGTCGACACCTTGCTCGATCTGGTCGCGCTGCCCCGTGACATTGCCGTGCGCCTGCCGGCCGAACTCTCCGGCGGCCAGCGCCAGCGGGTGGGCGTGGCCCGCGCCCTGGCGGCCGAGCCGTCGATCCTGCTGATGGACGAGCCGTTCGGCGCCCTGGATCCGGTGACCCGCGTGGCCTTGGCGCAAGACGTGCGCCGCCTGCACGAAGCCCTGGGCCTGACCACGGTGATGGTCACTCACGATGTCGGCGAGGCCCTGCTGACCGCCGACCGCGTCGTGGTGATGGCAGATGGTCGGATTATCGCCGACGACACCCCCTCCGCCCTGCTGTCCGACAGCCATGCCGACCCCCGCGTCGCCGCCCTGATCGACGCCCCGCGCCGTCAGGCCGAGAAGCTGGCGAGGCTTATCCATGGATGATCGCCTGCATCAGGCCCTGGCCCTGCTGCCCGAGCGGCTGGGCTGGCATGTCGCCCTGTCGGCCGCCGCGCTGGCCCTGGGCCTGCTGATCGCCCTGCCGCTGGGCGTACTGGCCGCCCGCAATCCCCGCCTGCGCTGGATCTCGCTGTCGCTGGCGGGGCTGATCCAGACCATTCCCAGCCTGGCCCTGCTGGCCCTGTTCTTCCCGCTGCTGCTGCTGCTGTCGGGCCTGAGCGAGCGGGTGCTGGGCCACGGCTTTTCGGCCCTGGGTTTCCTGCCGTCGCTGCTGGCCCTGACCCTGTATTCGATGCTGCCGATCCTGCGGAACACGTCGGCCGGCCTGACCGGCGTCGACCCGGCCGTGGTCGAGGCGGCGCGCGGCGTCGGCATGACCGACCGACAGAGGCTTTGGCGGGTGGAACTGCCCCTGGCCCTGCCGGTGATCATGGCCGGGGTGCGGACGGCGGCGGTGTGGACCATCGGCGCTGCCACCCTTTCCACTCCCGTCGGGCAGACCTCGCTGGGCGACTACATCTTCTCGGGGCTGCAGACCGAGGACTGGGTGGCGGTGCTGGTCGGCTGCGCGGGCTCCGCCGTGCTGGCCATGGTCGTCGATCAGTTGCTGGGCCTGATCGAAAGCGGCGTCGGTCGTCGGATTCGCGGCCGCTGGATCGCCGGCGTGGCCGGTCTTGCCGTCGGCCTCGCCGCGGCGCTGGCGCCCCTGGCCGGCGTGGCGTTGAGCCGGGGCCAGCCCAGCTACGTGATCGGGGCCAAGAACTTCTCCGAGCAATATGTGCTGGCCGAGCTGATGGCGACGCGGGTTGAGGCGCGCGGCGGGCGGGTCGAGCGCAAGATCAATCTCGGCTCGGCGGTGGCCTATCGCGCCCTGGCGGCCGGCGAGATCGACGCCTATGTCGACTATTCCGGCACTCTCTGGGCCAATGTGCTGGGCCGCAAGGACAATCCCGGCCGACAGGCGGTGCTGGACCAGCTGCGCACCGGCCTTAAAGACCGCGACGGCGTCGTGCTTCTGGCCCCGCTGGGCTTCGAGAACGCCTACGCCCTGGCCATGCGTCGCGACACGGCGGAGCGCCTGGGCATCAGGACCCTGGCCGACCTTGCCGCCAAGGGCGGAAGCCTGACCATGGGCGGCGACCTTGAGTTTTTCTCCCGCCCTGAGTGGAAGAGCGTCGAGACCGCCTATGGTCTGAGCTTCAGGACCAAGCGCCAGTTCCAGCCCACCTTCATGTACCGCGCCCTGGCCTCGGGCGAGGCCGACGTGATCTCGGCCTTCTCCAGCGACGGGCGGATCGCGGCCGATGACCTGGTGCTGCTGGGCGACCCCAAGGGGGCGTTGCCGCCCTATGACGCGGTGATCCTGGTCTCGCCGAGGCGGGCTGCGGACCGGCGACTGGTCTCGGCCCTGTCGCCGCTGGCGGGGAGCATCGACGTCAAGCGGATGCAGGCGGCCAACTACGCGGTGGACCGGGATGCAAACAAGCTCAGCGCGGCGGAGGCGGCGAAGATGCTGGCGCGTTAGATGCTCCCCCTCTGGGGGAGCTGTCGCGGAGCGACTGAGGGGGCATCTGGGCCTATGCCGCGCTGCCCCCTCCGGCCCTTTGGGCCACCTCCCCCAGTGGGGGAGGATCTGCTTACAGAATCCCCGGCAGATCCAGACCCTTCTCCCGGGCGCAATCCACCGCGATGTCATACCCCGCATCCGCGTGGCGCATCACCCCGCTGGCCGGGTCGTTCCACAGCACGCGGGCCAGGCGCTTGGCCGCCGCCTCGGTGCCGTCGGCCACGATGACCATGCCGGCGTGCTGCGAGAAGCCCATGCCCACCCCGCCGCCATGGTGCAGCGACACCCAGGTGGCGCCCGAGGCCGTGTTCAGCAGGGCGTTGAGCAGCGGCCAGTCCGAGACCGCGTCCGACCCGTCGCGCATCGCCTCGGTCTCGCGATTGGGCGAGGCGACCGAGCCGCTGTCCAGGTGATCGCGGCCGATGACGATAGGAGCCTTCAGCTCGCCGCTGGCGACCATCGCGTTGAAGGCCAGGCCCAGCCGGTGACGATCGCCCAGGCCGACCCAGCAGATCCGGGCGGGCAGGCCCTGGAACTTGATCCTCTCGGCGGCCATGTCGAGCCAGTTATGCAGGTGGCGATTGTCGGGGATCAGTTCCTTGACCTTGGCGTCGGTCTTGGCGATGTCCTCCGGATCGCCTGACAGCGCCGCCCAGCGGAACGGCCCGATGCCCTGGCAGAACAGCGGGCGGATATAGGCCGGCACGAAGCCTGGGAAATCGAAGGCGTTGGTCACGCCTTCCTCCAGCGCCATCTGGCGGATGTTGTTGCCATAGTCGACGGTCGGCACCCCGGCGGCCTGGAAGTCGAGCATGGCCTGGACGTGCACCGCCATCGAGGCGCGGGCGGCGCGGTTGACGCTGTCCGGGTCGCGCTCCTTGGCGGTCGCCCACTGCTCCAGCGTCCAGCCGGCCGGGAGGTAGCCGTTGATCGGATCGTGAGCGCTGGTCTGGTCGGTCAGCAGGTCCGGCCGGATGCCGCGCCTGAACATCTCCGGCAATAGCTGCGCGGCGTTGCCCAGCAGGCCGACCGAGATCGGGCTCTTGGCCTGCTCGATCCAGGCCAGGGCCTCGTCGAGACTGTCGGTCGACTTGTCCAGATAGCCGGTGCGCAGCCGCATCTCGATCCGCGACGGCTGGCACTCGATGGCTAGGCACGAGGCGCCGGCCATCACCGCCGCCAGGGGCTGGGCCCCGCCCATGCCGCCCAGGCCTGCCGTCAGCAGCCACTTGCCCGACAGGTCGCCGCCATGATGCTGGCGGCCCATCTCGACGAAGGTCTCATAGGTGCCCTGAACGATGCCCTGGGCGCCGATATAGATCCACGAGCCGGCGGTCATCTGGCCGTACATGGCCAGGCCCTTGCGATCCAGTTCGTTGAAATGCTCCCAGGTCGCCCAGCGCGGCACCAGGTTGGAATTGGCGATCAGCACCCGGGGGGCATCGCTATGAGTCTTGAACACCCCCACGGGCTTGCCCGACTGGACCAGCAGGGTCTCGTCATCCTCCAGCCGCCGCAGGGTCTCGACGATCTTGTCAAAGCTCTCCCAGTCTCGCGCCGCCCGGCCGATGCCGCCATAGACCACCAGCTCCTCGGGCCGCTCGGCGACGTCGGGATGCAGGTTGTTCATCAACATGCGCAGGGGCGCTTCGGTCAGCCACGACTTGGCGGTCAGCTCGGTTCCTTTGGCGGCGCGGATGACGCGGCTGTTGTCGATGCGGGTCATGCTGGGGGTCTCGCAAAGGCGATGCAGGCGGAAAGAACCTCGCCCAGCACCGCGCGCATCGGCGCGGCCTGGTCGGGGCGGTAAGGTGCGGGCCAGGCGTCGGGCGTCGGGGCCTCGACCGGGTCGTCCATGTAGCCCCGGCAGGCCAGCTCCATCTGGAGGGCGTGGACGCCCTGGGCCGGTTGGCCGTAGTGGCGCGTGGTCCAGCCGCCCTTGAAGCGACCGTTGGTGACGCGGCTGAGATCCGAGGCGTCGCAAGCCGCCTCGACCGACGCCGTCAGGGCGTCGTCGCAGCTGTCGCCGCTGTTGGTGCCGAGGTTGAACTGCGGCAGCGGACCGTCGAACAGGCGCGGCACCAGCGAGCGGATCGAGTGGGCCTCGTAGAGCACGACCCGCTGATGGCTTTGCCGCAGCCGGGCGATCTCGGCGGTCAACGCCGCGTGATACGGATCGAAGAAAGCCGTGCGACGACGGGCGATCTCGGTCTCGTCCGGCGCCTGGCCGTCACGATACAGCGGCTCGCCGTCGAAGGTGGTGGTCGGGCAAAGCTCGGTGGTCGTCTGGCCCGGATAGAGCGAGGCGCCGGACGGGTCGCGATTGACGTCGATCACCGTGCGCGAGATCGCCGTGCGGATCACGGTGGCGCCCAGGTCGCCGGCGAAGTCATAGAGTTTGTCCACCCACCAGTCGGCGTCCTTGCGGGCCAGCCAGGGCGAGACGAGGCGGGCCTCGATCTCCGCCGGGATCTCTGTTCCGGTGTGCGGCAGGCTGACGATCAGCGGAGCGTTACCGCGCGTGATCTGGAGCCAGGACATCACACCACCCCCGGCAGGTCACTCGCCGCCGCGATCACCGCGCCAGAGCGGACCAGCCGGTTGGCGGCCTCCATGTCGGGGTGGAAATGCCGGTCGTCTTCCAGATGCGGCACCTGCTTGCGAACCAGTCCGCGCACCGCCTCCAGCACTTCGCTCGACTTCAGCGGCGCATGGAAATCACAGCCCTGGGCGGCCGCCAGCAGCTCGATGCCGATGACCGCCGTGGCGCTCTCGACCATGGCCAGCAGCCGCCGGGCGCCGTGGGCGGCCATCGAGACGTGATCTTCCTGGTTGGCCGAGGTCGGGATCGAGTCGACGCTGGCCGGATAGGCCTTCTGCTTGTTCTCCGACACCAGGGCCGCCGCCGTGACCTGCGGGATCATGAAGCCGGAGTTGAGGCCCGGCTTGGGCGTCAGGAAGGCCGGCAGGCCCGACAGGGCCGGGTCGACCAGCATGGCGATGCGACGCTCGGCGATCGAGCCGATCTCGCAGACCGCCAGGGCGATCATGTCGGCCGCGAAGGCCACGGGCTCGGCGTGGAAATTGCCGCCCGACAGGGCCTCGTCGCCGCCCTCCACGTCGCTGGGGAAGATCAGCGGATTGTCCGACACGCCATTGGCCTCGGTGGCCAGGGTGGTCGCCGCCTGTTTCAGCACGTCCAGCGCCGCGCCCATCACCTGGGGCTGGCAGCGCAGGCAATAGGGGTCCTGGACCCGCTCGTCCTCCTTCAGGTGCGAGGCGCGGATCGCCGAGCCGGCCATCAGGCTGCGCAGGGCGGCGGCGGTCTCGATCTGGCCGACATGGCGGCGCAGCAGGTGGATGCGCGGGTCGAACGGCGTGTCCGAACCCTTGGCGGCCTCGGTCGACAGGGCGCCGGTGATCAGGGCCGACTGGAACAGCAGCTCGGCCTCGAACAGGGCGGCCAGGGCGTTGGCGTTGGAGAACTGGGTGCCGTTCAGCAGGGCCAGACCCTCCTTGGGGCCCAGCACCAGCGGGGCTAGGCCGGCGTCTTCCAGGGCTTGGGCGGCGGGAACGCGGACGCCGTCGACGAAGATCTCGCCCACGCCGATCATGGTCGCGGCCATGTGCGCCAGCGGGGCCAGATCGCCCGAGGCCCCGACCGAGCCCTGGCAGGGGATCACCGGCGTCAGGTTCTGGACCAGCATGGCCTCCAGCAGCCTGACGGTCGAGGCCCTTACGCCCGACGCGCCCTGGGCCAGGCTGGCCAGTTTCAGGGCCATCATCAGGCGGATCACGGCAACCGGCGACGGCTCGCCCGTGCCGGCGGCGTGGGACAACACGATGTTGCGCTGCAGCCGTTCCAGGTCCTCGTCGCCGATGCGGACGCTGGCCAGTTTCCCAAAGCCGGTATTGATCCCGTAGACCGGCTCACCCCGGGCCAGGATGCGTTCGACCGCCTCGGCGCTGCGCGCGATCACCGGCCAGGCGTCGTCATGCAGCCGAGCGGCCTCGCCGCGATAGACCTTCTTCCACTCCATCAGGAAGACTTCGCCGGGATGCAGAACAACCATGGTCAATGACCCTTCCAGACGCGGGCATGCAGCGGGTTGAAGCCCATGCGATAAACAAGTTCGGCGGGACGCTCGATGTCCCAGATGGCGAGGTCGCAGGCCTTGCCCGCCTGCAGCGTGCCGCGGTCGGCCAGCAGGCCCAAGGCCCGGGCGGCCTCGCGGGTGAGGCCGGCCAGGCACTCTTCGACGGTCATGCGAAACAGGGTGGCGGCCATGTTCATGACCAGCAGCGGCGAGGTCAGGGGCGAGGTGCCGGGATTGCAGTCGGTGGCCAGGGCCATCGGCACACCCGCCGCGCGCAGGGCCTCGATCGGCGGCAGCTTGTGCTCGCGCGTGAAATAGAAGGCGCCGGGCAGCAGGGTGGCGACCGTGCCGGCGGCGGCCATGGCCTCGACCCCGGCCTGATCCAGATATTCCAGATGGTCGGCCGACAGGGCCCAGAACTCGGCCGCCAGGGCCGCGCCGTTCTGGTTGGACAGCTGCTCGGCGTGGATCTTGATCTTCAGGCCCCGTTTGTGGGCGGCCTGGAATACCCGCCTTGTCTGGGCCGGGGTGAAGCCGATGCCCTCGCAGAACACATCGACCGCGTCGGCCAGCTTGGCGTCGGCTACGGCGGGGATCATCTGCTTGCAGACCAGGTCGATATAGCCGTCCGGATCACCCTTGAACTCGGGCGGCAGGGCGTGGGCGCCCAGCAGGGTGGTGCGGATATCGATCGAGCGGCGGTCAGCCAGGGCTCGGGCGGCGCGCAGGCATTTCAGCTCGTCGTCCAGCGACAGGCCGTAGCCGGACTTGATCTCGACCGTCGTCACGCCCTGCGCGATCAGGGCGTCCAGGCGGGGCAGGGCGGCGGCGACCAGTTGCTGTTCAGACGCCGCGCGAGTGGCGGTCATGGTCGAGACGATGCCGCCGCCTGACCGGGCGATCTCCTCATAGGAAGCGCCGGCCAGACGCAGTTCGAACTCGTGGGCGCGGTCGCCGGCAAAGACGAGATGGGTGTGGGGATCGATCAGGCCGGGGGTGATCCAGCGGCCCTCGCAGTCGACGATTTCGACGGCCTCGAAGGCTGGGGCGTCGGCAGCCTCGCCGGCATAGACGATGCGGCCATCACGGGCTGCGACCACGCCGCGCTCGACGAGTCCCAGGCCCTCGCGCGCCGGATCAAGGGTGGCGAGCCGGCAAGTTGTCCACAGTGTGTCGCACTGCATTCCGCCCGCCTCCCTCTCTTGCGGCAGTGTTCAATATGTATAGACATATTAGCAAGCGAGGAGCCCTGTCCAGTGACCGACACGCAGATTCCCCAAGCCCCCATGGACACGGGCGCGACCGTCGTCTGGTGCCAGAGCGCGCTGCTGGCCGACGGCTGGGCGCGAAGTGTCAGGCTGACCCTGTCGGAGGGCCGCATCGCCCGCATCGACCCTGACGTCCCCGCCGGCGACGCCATCCGCCTGGGCGCGGCCCTGCCGGGTCTGGCCAATGTTCACAGCCACGCCTTTCAGCGGGCCATGGCCGGCCTGGCCGAAGCGCGGGGCGACACCGGCGACAACTTCTGGACCTGGCGCGAGGTGATGTACCGCTTCCTCGGTCGCCTGGGTCCGGACCAGGTTCAGACCATCGCCGCCATGGGCCAGATCGAGATGCTGGAGGGTGGTTTCACCCGCGTGGGCGAGTTTCACTATCTGCACCACGACCCGGCGGGCGGGTTCTATGACGACCCCGCCGAGATGGCCGTGCGCATCGCGGCGGCCGCCGACGAGACGGGCATCGGCCTGACCCTGCTGCCGGTGTTCTACGCCCATTCCAACTTCGGCGGCGCGCCGCCCAAGGATGGGCAGAAGCGCTTCATCCACGACGTCGACGGCTTCGCGCGGCTGGTCGAGCGTTGCCGCGAGATCGTGTCCGACGCGCCCGACGCGGTGGTCGGAATCGCGCCCCACAGCCTGCGCGCGGTGACGGCCGAGGAACTGGACGCCATCCTGCCCCTGGCCGGCGACGGCCCGATCCACATGCACGTCGCCGAGCAGACCAAGGAGGTCGACGACTGCCTGGCCGCCACCGGTCAGCGGCCCGTCCGCTGGCTGATGAACCACACGCCGGTCGACAAGCGCTGGTGCCTGATCCACGCCACCCACATCAACGCCATGGAGATCGAGCGCCTGGCCAAGAGCGGCGCGGTGGCGGGCCTGTGCCCGGTCACCGAGGCCAATCTGGGCGACGGCGTTTTCCCGACCCACGACTATCTGGCGGCCGGCGGGGCGTTCGGCCTGGGCACCGACTCCAACATCCTGATCGACGCGGCCGAGGAGGTGCGGGCCCTGGAATACGCCCAGCGCCTGACCCGCCGGGCGCGCAACGTGCTGGCCGGCGGACCCCGGCGTTCGACCGGCGGCGAGCTTTGGCGCGGCGCCTGCGCGGGCGGCGCCCAGGCCCTGGGCGCGGGGCGAGGCGGGCTGAAGCGCGGCGCGGCGGCCGACTTCATCACCCTGGACGCCGAGCATCCCGCCCTGATCGGACGCGAGGGCGACACCCTGATCGACAGCCTGGTCTTCGCCGGTCGCCACGGCGCCATCGACACCGTCTGGCGGCAGGGCCGGCAGGTGGTCGCGGGCGGTCGCCACCATGCCCGCGAGGCGGTGAGCGCGCGCTATCGCCAGACCCTGAAGGCCCTGCTGGCGTGAGCTCGGTCCCGCTGCACCAGCGCATTCGCGGCGATATCGAGGACCGCATCCGCTCGGGCGAATGGCCGCCGGGCCATCGCGTGCCGTTCGAGACCGAGCTGATGGCCCAGTACGGCTGCGCCCGGATGACGGTCAGCAAGGCGATGGCCGCCCTGGTCGAGGCCGGACTGATCGTGCGCCGCAAGCGGGCCGGCTCGTTCGTGGCCCGGCCCAGGGTGCATGCCCCGGTGCTCAACATTCCCGACATCCAGTCGGCCATCCTGTCGCGCGGCGAGACCTATGCCTTCCGCCTGCTGTCGAGCCGCACGCGCGGCGCCGAGCGGGGCAACGCCGACGAGCGCGAGTTGGCGGCGGGCGGCAAGTTGCTGGCGCTGGAAGGCGTCCACGACGCCGGCGGCCGGCCCTTCGCCCTGGAACGCCGCCTGATCAGCCTGAAGACCGCGCCGGGGGCCGCGACCGCCGACCTGTCAGCCACGCCGCCCGGCGCCTGGCTGCTGGAACACGTCGCCTGGACCGAAGCCGAGAGCCGGATCAGCGCGGTCAACGCCGACGCCGAGGTCGCCGCCCTGCTCGACCTGGACGAAGGCGCCGCCTGCCTGGTCGTCGACCGTCGCACCTGGCGCGCCGGCGAACACGTCACCCGCGTGCGGCAGGTGTTCCCCGGCGAGGCTTACGACCTGGTGGCGCGGTTCGGGCCGGGGACCTAGGCGCGGCGCCGGCGATGACTCGCCCCGGGTTCCGGATTTCCCGCGCAACGCCGCCCGATCACGCCAGCTTGAACTGCGGTGGCGGCAGGCTCAGTCGGGTGTCGGCCACGGCTTCGCCCCGGAAGAACCGGACCAGCAGGCCCTGCACGTCGGGATGGGCCTCGAAGACATTGTGGCCGGCGTTCTCGACGATCACCCGGGACTTTCGCCGGAACTGGGCGGCCACCTCGTCCTGCTCGGGCATCGGCGTGCGGCCGTCCAACGTCCCGGCGACCAGCAGGGCGGGATGGTCGATGCGGAGCGGCGCCCGGAAGCCTTCGCCCAGGTCCACGCCCGGCACCGCGCCCAGTAGCTGCGGCATGGGGAAGTTCAGCGCCGCGCCCAGGACGGCGGTCTTGGCCTCGCGTCGCACCAGGGCCAGCCGTTCCGGCGAGATCCCCGAGGCCAGATCCGTGGTCTCCGGCATGCCGGCAATGCCGAGAAGACCGGCGAATTCGTTCGCGAAGGGCGTCAGCACTTCGGTTTGACCGGCGTCGAGCGCCAGATAGAGTCCCGGCAGCATGACCAAGGTCTGCGGATTGGCGATCAGCCCGCCCGTCATGAGCTGAATGGCAAAGCCGCCAATCCGCAAGTCGACCGGCGCGCCGTTCAGCGTGGCGGTCAGGCTGACGGGCGCCGCTTCCAGCTTGGCATGCACCCGTCGCATCAGGGCCGGCAGGTCGGGGATCGCCGCGCGGACGGCGGGGTCGGCGGCCAGCAGGCCATCCACCTGGCGCAGAAGTGCGTCGATCGCCGCCGGCCGCTTCACCGTCTGGTCCTGGCCCTCCAGGCTGGCCAGGGCCACGCGGCTCACACGGTCGCCGTGCCGCTTGAGCATGCTCAGCGCCAGGTGCGTGCCATAGCTGATGCCCCAGAGGGCGACCTTTTCCGCGCCCAGGTGGCGTCGCAGGTCGTCGATGTCGTCGGCGTTCTGTTCGGTGTTGTAGCCCGTCATGGCCACGCCGGCCTTGGTCCAGTCGGCCCAGGCCTCCTGGAAGTCCTGGCGGAAATAGGCGCTTAGCCCGGCTTCCGTGAACACCGGCGGCGGGCGCGTCGAGGCCGGCCGCTCCGGGATGGCGTTGGACAGGCCCGTGCCCCGCTGGTCGAAGGCGATGACGTCGGCGACCTCACGCAGGGCCATAAAGATCGGAAAGCGCGGTCCGCCCGCCGCTCGCGTCGCCGTGCCACCCGGTCCGCCGGCCAGGTAGATGATCGGCGGCCCCGGCTTGGCCGCTGTGGAGGCAAACCGGACATAGCTCAGCCGGATCTTCCGCGAGCCGGGATCGCGACGATCTTCGGGGACTTCGAAGAAGCCCCGCTCGGCGTCTTTGTCCGTGCCCCGCCAGCCCTTGAAGCGGATGGGGCCGGCCTGCGTCGCAGATGTCGCCGGAGCAGAGGTCTGGGCAAACGCCAGCGTCGGAAGGGCGAGGCCGGCGGCGGCGAGCAGGGCGCGGCGATGGAGCGATGTTTGGGTCATGCCGATAGCTGAGCCGTCCGCAGCGCCGTCCGCCACGCCGCTTCGGTCAATGGCGCCGTCTCTTCGGCGAATGGCGGAGCATGTCGGCCAGCGGCGCCCTAAGATTGGGGCCATGTGGCGAATCCTGATCCTCACCATCCTGCTGACCAGTCTCGCGACCCTGGCCCGCGCCCAGGATACAGAATGGCAGGCCTGCCACGGCGCGCTCGGTCCGAGCGGTCCCGTGCTCAGCGACTGCCGCCCGATCCAGGATTTTGTCGATCCCCAGGGGCGGGAACTCTGGGTCCGCTCCACGATCGATGCCCCGAACCTGGCCTCGGGCGACACCCGGCCGCGCGCCCTCTATCTGGCGGGTGTCGCCTCGTCCGAGGCCTGGTTGAACGGCCAGCGCCTGGGCGCAAACGGCCGTCCCGGCGCCACGGCGCGGGACGAGGTCCCGGGGCGCTACCAGGCGATCTTCCCCATCCGCGAGACCACCTGGCGGACCGGGGAGAATGTTCTGGTGCTGCACCTGTCGTCCTTCCATGGCGGCCTGCGGTTCGCCCGCCCGATGAGCGCCATGGGTGTCTGGTCCTATCCGTTTCCGCAGCGCACCGCACTGCTGGCCGTCACCTTCGTGGCGGCAGGGACTCTGCTGGCGGCGGCGTTCGGCTTCGGCGTCATTCACGCCCTGCGTCGCACGGGGTCCAGTCTCACGCTGGCCGCCATGGCCGGGGTCGCGGCCGTGCAGGCCATCGTCGAGAGTCTGCGGCCGTTGTTTGACTACCCCTATCCGCTGCATGCCTGGCGGATGAGCGCGATCTGGCTGCTGGCGGCGGCCTTTGCGGTGATGCTGGTGAGCTATGTCTCCAGCCGGTTCCTGCCCAAGGGGCGCGCCCTGCTGATCGGTCTGGCCCTGGGTGTGGTCGGCGCCACGGCCTTGTTGCCCGGCTTCGATATCAAGACGGTCTGGGCGCTGATCCTGGGGGTGGCGCTGGCCGCCCTGCCAGCCGCCGCGGGCGTCCACCAGCGCGTCGCCGGCGCGCGGCTGACCCTGGCCTATCTGGCGCTGTTCCTCGCCCTGGCCCTCGGGTTCCCCGAATGGCTGGCCGACCTCTCCTTCTTCCTGCTCGCCGCCGGCCTGGTGCTGCCCTTGCTGGTGGTCGAACTGGTGCGGCTGGGCCGGGACGACCGGGGCCGGGAAGCCGCCCTGACTCGCGCCGCCAGCCGCCCCGACCGCCTGACCGTGGCCTCGGCGCGCGGCGTCGAGCTGGCGCCGATCGCGGAGATCCTGGCCGTGGTGGGGGCCGACGACTATGTCGAGCTGCGGATGGTCGGCGGCCGCAGCCTGCTGCACGCCGCTCGCCTCGACGGGCTGTCGACCCAGTTGCCGGGCAACTTCCTGCGCATCCACCGCTCGGTGATCGCCAACCTGGCCCACGTGCAGCGCCTGGAGCGCGACGGCGACCGCTGGCGGCTGCACCTGAGCGAGGGCGCCCCTCTGCCCGTCAGCCGTTCGCGCCAGCCAGCCCTGCGCGAGGCGCTGGACGTTCCTCCTCCCGTGGGGACGGTGTCGACGTAGCCCGCGACGCCTCATCGGCGGCCCCGATGGATCGCCGCCGTCGGCGATCGGCAGTCCGTGAAGCCCTCGGCGCTGAGCCCGCAGGGACGGCAGCTCACAGGCGCAGCAATACCCGGCCTTGCTTCCCCCGCGTCGCGAAACGGTCGAAGGCGGCGTCGGCGTCGGCGAGGTTGAAGACGCTGTCGATCACGGGGCAAAGCGCGCGAGCCTCCGCCAGCTCCACGAGGCGGGCCAGGGCCGTCGGATTGGTCTTCAGCATCATCAGATAGCCCGCGCGGCGCGACGACAGGGCGGCCCACGCGAAGCCCGCCGCGTCGGCCGTGGGATTGCTGGACAGGTACATGCCACGCCGTGCGAGGAACGGCTTGGCGGCGCGGAACGAGGCGGTGGCGGCGGCGTCGATCACGAGATCGAAGGCGTCGCCGGCCTGGAACGGCGGGCAGGTCTCGTATGCGCGAACCTGTCGGGCGCCTTGGTCCATCACGAACGCGGCGTTGCTGGCCGAGGCCACGGCGGTGACGTCGGCTTGGCGATGGACCGCAAGCTGGACAGCATAGGCGCCGAAACCGCCGGCCGCGCCGATCACCAGAACCTTCTGTCCGGCGCCGACGGGACAGATGCGTTCCAGCGCCTCGATGGCGGTCAGGCCCATGACGCAGAGGGCGGCGGCAGCCTCGTCGCTCAGCGTGTCGGGGATCGCGATCATGGCGCTCTCGTCCACCGCAGCAAACTGGGCATGGGTGCGCGGCCCATCGAGGACCGGCGCATAGCCCATGACCCGCTGCCCGGCGCGAATGCGGCGACCATCGCTGCAGGCGACGCCGGCAAATTCGAAACCGGTGAGCACCGGTCCGCTTCGGCGGAACTGTTTGACCTGGCGCGCCCAGCCACCGTCGCGCACCTGAACGTCCATCTCGTTGACGCCACAGACCTTCATTTGGACCAGGATCTGGCGTGGCCCCGGCGCCGGTTCAGGGACGTCGACAAGGCGCGAGGGCCGCCGCGCGACATCGACGGCCAAAGCTCGCATCAGGCGACCTCCTCGATCCGGACCCCGAAGGCGCGGAGCCGGGCCACGGCCTTGGCCGGATCAATCACGGCTTCAGGGAAGGTGAGGCCGGCGGGCGGGGGCGGGGCGCCGTCCAGTCCCAGCACACGCTCGGCGCCGATCAGGACACCCACGGCGGTGAGGTGAGCTTGTCCCGCGGGGTCGGTGACCAAGGTGCGGCGGGTCATCGCCGCGCCCCTCGCGTCGCGACCGGCAAGGTCGATATAGAGGTCGTGCGAGGCAGGTCCGCCGGCGGCGGATCCGATGGAGGTTCCGGCCCCCAGATCGAAGCGGACATCGCGCGCGCCGGTGCGCGCCGCCAGGGCCGGGGTGTCCAGCACGCCCATGGGCATGGCGTCGAACGCCGGGTGGCCGTCGCGCTCGACCGACCGGCCGGCTTCGGCGGCGTTGACGTTCCGCCAATGACCCTCCTCGCGGATCAGCGCCTGTCCCACAAAACCACCGGAATCGCTGGCCGTCATCGGGCCGATGGGGTCGGCATAATCGTAAAGGGCCGCCATCTCGACCCGGTCGACCTCGGCGAACGCTTGCGCGGCGGCCAGGGCGGTCAGGGTCATTACGCCCGCCTGCCAGTGGCCGAGCATCAGGGCGGGCCGCCTGGCGAGCGAGGCCGCGACCACGGCGCTCGTCGCCATGTTGCCCACGGTGCGGACAATGCCGATGTGGCCGGCGCCCGAGGTCAGCGCGGCGGCGAGAAGGGTGTCGTCCGGATCCTGCAGGGCGGCGATGACCAGGTCTATGGGGCCGACGGCCGCGAGGGCTTGGCCGGGGTCGGCTACGTCCAGTCGAACCGTGCGGGCGTCCAGCCTTTGCGCCAGATCGGCGCCGGTCTCGGGACGGCGTCCAGCCAGGACCAGGTCCACGTCATGGCCGGCTTGCCGCAGCAGCGTGGCGATGGTCCCGCCCACGAGGCCCCAGCCCCCGGCGATGAGAATTCGGGCGCTCACAGGGCCACCGCCATGCGGTACTCGCTGGGAAAGCCGTGTTCGCGCGATAGCTCGGGCGATCGGACCTCGCAGATCTCCTCGAGCCCCATGGCCCGGTAGAAGCTTACCGCCGGATTGTCGGCCAGGACGTCGAGCTGCAGTTCCCGGTAGTTGGCGGCGCGCGCGCGATCCATCGCCGCCTGGAGCAGCGCCTTGCCGACGCCCTGGCTGCGATGTTGCGGCAGGGTCGACAGGGCGTGCAGGTAATAGACATCGTCCGGAATGGCAGCGTTGAGATAGCTGGCCTTGCGAGCGCGGACGGTCAGGCCGAGCAAGGCGTCGTAAGAGACCTCACCGCGTTCGACGAGACCGGGTGCGAGCAAGGCCAGGTTCGCCTTGAAACCCGCGAAGTTGGGACCCGCAAACCCCAGCTCAATGCCCAGAAGGTCGCCGTTGGCGGTCGCGGCCGTGACGCAGTCGGCGCAGAACAGGGTGCCGGGGGCAGCCCATGAAGCCGCGACCAGACGCTCCAGAAGGCCTTCGCGCTCGAACTGGTAGTCGTAGCTGACGGAGCCGGTGGCGCGGATAAGGCTCGGAATCATCGGGGCGAACTGCCGCGCCTGATCCGGGCTCAAGGGCCCCAGTTGCATGGACGCTGCCGTCATGGTCATCTCTCCACATCTATACGATCAGTAACTTACGAATAGTAAGTTACTGATCGTAGGTCTTGTGTCAAGGAGTGCGACCGTGTCCAGCAAACGGCTGCCGCGCGACGAGCGGCGGCGACAGCTTCTGGAAACCGCCGCCGCCATCGTGCGCGCCGAGGGGACCGACGCCTTGACCCTGGCGCGCGTGGCCGAGCAGGCGGGCGTGACCAAGCCGGTCGCCTACGAGCACTTCGAGACGCGGGCAGGGCTGCTGGTCGCGCTCTATCGGCATTTTGACGCGCGCCAAACCGAGGCGGCGCGCGCAGCGCTCGAGAGCCGCGCGCACACGCTGGACGATGCGGTGGCGATCCTGGCGGCGACCTATGTCGACTGCGCGCTGGACGCGGGCAAGGAGTACGGCGCGATCGCGGCGGCGCTTTCGGCCACCGAGGAAATGGACGACTTCCGGCACGCCCTCAGGGAAGACTATGTCGAACTCTATCGCGAGGCGCTGAGCCGTTTCACCGCGATTCCGGGGCGGGAAGGGAAGGCGGTGATGCTGGGCCTGATCGGCGCAGCCGACGCACTGGCGCAAGCGGCCGCCGCATCGCGCATGAGCCGCAAGGACGCCATACGGGCCTTGACCCGGATCATGCTGGGAGCGTTGAGGGCCTGAGGTTGGCGCGGGCCGAGCCGCGCTAGGTCGAGTCCAACCCCGGACGAGAACGGCCTTCCGCCCAATCCGCTGGCCGGGTGTCTCAAGTTTCAGAGGACGTAGGCAGCAAGGGCGCGCTTGCAAACAGCTAGGTGTTCCGGAGTGATCAAACCGCTGCGCGAATTGAACCCGGCGTTCGAGCCGAGCGTCTGGCTAGGCCCGTAAGAACGTTTGCGCGCCCATGATCCACGTCTCATCGACGTGGTCGCAACACCTCGGAGGTCATCCGTGGTGCTCACGGCAACCGAGGGGACCCCCCTCGATTGCCGCAGCAAGACCCTTAGGCCTTGGGCAGGAGCACGGCGTTGATCACGTGGATGACGCCATTGGTGCAGGCGATATCCGCAGTCACAACCTTGGCGCCATCGACGGTCACGCCATCGGTGCCGTCGACGTGCACGGTTGCGCCGCCGGCGGTTGCCGCATCCATCACCTTACCCGTGACGTCCGCAGCCATCACCTGGCCGGGCAGGACGTGGAGCAGCAGGATCGCCGTCAGCTTGTCCTTGTTCTCGGGCTTGACGAGCTCTTCGACCGTGCCGGCCGGCAGCGCAGCAAACGCCTCATCGGACGGGGCGAAGACCGTGAACGGGCCGGCGCTCTTCAGCGTATCGACCAGACCGGCGGCTGTGACCGCGGCGACCAGCGTCGTGAAGGCGCCCGCAGCCACGGCGGTATCGACGATATCATGCGTCACATCAGTCATGTTTTGTTCCTTTGGAACGATCGGCATTGGGGAGGAGGAAGCGGTCTTGATAGACACGACGCGCGCCACAGATCGGGGGTAGAGACGCGCGTTCATTAAAGCGGCGCGAGCTGGTCGCCACCACGAGAGGCGTGTCCCACAGACCCCCGCGGCAGGACATACGGGCTTTGGGCCATCTGGTATTCGCTGCAATCCGCCACCAGGATCAGACGTCATGCGGAGGGGGCGAACCATCGCTCCCAGCAGGCAAACCGGCCATCGCCAGATGCGACGGGAGACGGTGTTGGCCGTTTCGTCACCCTGACCCGTCATCGCCAAGGAGAGATTGTCGTGAAGATCAAGGACAGGCCGGAATTTCGAAGCAAGGCCGCAGTACTGACGTTCGGACCCGGTGTGCTGGTCGCCGAAGCCGTCTCCGTCATGAGCGAGCGCAATTACGGGGCCGCTGTTGTCGTCGGGCCCGACCGCAAACCGCTCGGCATCGTCACGGAACGCGATTTCATGCGCCGTCTGCTCAACAAGCGGATGAACCCTGACGAGACGACCCTCGCCCAGATCATGACGACGGATCTGAAGATGGCCAGGGCCGACGATGACCTTCTCGACTGGCTCCGCATTATGTCGAACGAGAGATTTCGCCACTTGCCGGTCGTCGACGATGAGGGCGTGATCATCAGTATGATGAGCCAGGGCGACTTCGTGAGCTATACTTGGCCAGAACTAATGGGTCGACTGACAGAACAGGCCCGGGCCACGTTCAATGTCAGTCCCTCTCTGGTGATGATTATCGCTTGCGTCGCCATCTTCGCGGCTTGGTCCGTGACGATCTTTGCGCAACTTCGCTGATTGACGGAGACGATTGGATCAAGACAGGCCTGCCACCCGTGAGGTGGCAGGCCTGTCTTGCTCAGCGCTTGGCCGCAGCACGCACCCTTCGCTCCAGCCAATGCGACAACAGCAGGTGTGGGGCGGCGACGGCGGCGAGCAACTGAAAGGCTTGCGACGTCAAGTTCGCGTCGACCCTGAACGGGAACAGCACCTGCAGCGCCAGCCACCCCACGATTGTGGCGCCTGAAAGCAAACCGCCTGTCGCGATCCAGCGCGACCGCGACATGTCGCGCAATATCTCACGCGCCTTATCAAGGTGCAGTGGCGAATGCAGGAAAACAAAAAACAGGGCGAAGCCAATCACGGGCGGGGCGATCGCGAGCACGACGAGGCAGAGCGTCATCGCTGTCGCCCACGTCCGGGACCCAACTCGCCAGGCCACCGCGATGCCGACGGCGGTGACAAGCAATGTCACGGGCGCGGCTGCGGAAATGATGCGGACCAATAACGTCGCTCGGTCATCGCTCATCGCGACAAACAGGGCCGCCACCTCCGCCGGATGGCTGATGGTCGGCACGGTGATCACCGCCGCTCCTGCTGCGATGCGCAGCAGCGGGGCTTCAAGCATTTGCCAATCCTCGCCGAAATGCACAGCCGAGATCGACAGGAACAGGACCAGCGCCACCAGGGGCAGCGTCATCCACAGCAGCGCCATGGCGACAGCGATCGCGACGTAGCCGCCGATCACGAGCACCAGCACGCCCCGCCCCGGCGCGATGGCTCTGCGCAGCAGGGCAATATCGTAGGCGCCGTGTGGCAGGCCGCCGCCGAGAAACAGGGCCGTGGCGGCCGTAACCGCCATCGACTGTCCCAGCGGAGCGCCCAGCATTGTGGCCAGCAGCAGTGCGACTGCGACTGGCCAGAATACCGGAAGCACCCGGTTGCAACGTCCCAAGGGCGCGTCACAACCGGGTGCAGTTGGGGCTAACCCAATCCCTTTCATGGGATTAGGCGGCGTAGGCCTTGCCGCCATTGGTGTCGGACTCCGACTTCCGGACCGCGATCAGGAAGATAAGGATGCCGATGCCAGCCTTGGCGATCAGGTCAGCGATCGTGTAGCCGACCTGAATGGTCGTCTCGACGGCGCCGCCGGTCAGGCCCATGAACGGCGCGAAGAAGACGACCGGATAGAAGCCCCATGACGCAACCGTCACCAGGCTTGCCGTCCGGATCAGACCTTGCGCGGCGGGCGGCTGATCCTTGATCGACTTACCCAGGCCGACGAACAGCTGGAAGACGATGTAGAGGAACGGCACCATGGACAGCGAGCCCCACAGAGCGCGTGTCGGCAGATCGGTGGCGATTTCGCCGGGATAGCCCAGCACGATCATCAGCGCTGCCGCAAGCCCGAGGGAGACCGACTTCGAGGTCGTTTCCGCCCGTGACAAGCGCATCACCAGGATCAGTTCGATCAGCAGCAGGGGAACCGTCAGCAGCCAGTCGACATAACGATAGGCATCGTTGAAGGCGACGCCCGTCGCCGTCACTACGCCGTCCTTGAAAGTGTAGGCGTCATGCCAGCTCTCGAAGATGCGGAAATAGTGGTAGGCCGCGATGGCGGTGACGACGCCCGAGATTGTCAGGGCCGTACGATAGGCAGATGCGACTTGCGATCGGCTCAGCCACAAGAAAATCGTGGTGGCCGCCATCGCCGCGAACGTAAATGAGAACGCGTTATAGATAAGTTCGTATTGGAAAGGTGTAACCGTATCCATGTAAGTCTCCGTCGCAATTAGGCGCAGCGCGTTTGCGCTGGACAGGGTTTTGTCGGGAGAACGCACGATCGCAGTGACAGGATCCTCGGGCCCCCGAAGTGTCATCACAGCGGCAGGACAAGGCCGGGGAGATTACCTAACCGAGCACCCCGTGGCCGAGGACGCGCAGCCGAACTGCTATGGCGACGTTGTCTGGTTAGGCCGCGGCAGGGTTTCCGGCGATACGGACTTTCTGCCGTATCGCAACCCCTGACTGTCTAGAGGCCGGCCTCGACGGCGAGGCGGATCAGGTCGGCTGTCGTATGCAGCCCCAGCCGGTTCATCAATATGGCGCGGTGCATCTTGACGGTCTTCTCGGCCAGATCCAGGTGAGCCGCGATCTGCTTGTTCAACAGCCCGTTAGCGACCAGCTTCAGCACCTGACCTTGCCGCGGTGACAGCGACTTCACCATTTCCGCCGCCCGGATCCGGCGCATGCTCGAAGGCGCCGCCGCTTCGGCATCGATTTCGACCTGAGAGCCGAGGAAATACAGCAATGCGTCTTCCTCGTCGTAGATCGGCGCGACAAGGACGGCGTTGCGAAAGGGTTGGCCATTGCGCTTGTAGTTCAGGATCTCGACGAGCACGGGACGATGTTCGCGCACCCCGCGACGGATTTCCTCGGTCAGCCACGGCTCTGTAGCCGGTCCCGACAGGAAACGGCAGTTGCGCCCCACCACCTCCTCGGGCGGATAGCCTGTGAGCTCGCAAAAGGCTTCGTTGCAGGCGATGATCGGATTGTCGGGCAATCGCGGATCGCTGATCACCGAAGGGATCGGGCTGTCCGTCACCAGCCGCATATGACGGCCGTCAGCGATACAGACATTGGCGTCTATCGCCATATCAGTGCCTGTTCTGTTCATCCGGGAGACCATGCCAGATGCAGAACGCTCTTACACCCGTTTTGATGCCACGCCAAAATCTTGGCCTTGTCGCTTCCGTCCGAGCGTCGTTGTCATGCGCCAAGCATGCCGCGCTACGAAAAAAGTCAATAGAATTAGATCGTTAAAGGCTATCATGCGTTGCATGAAGATGTCTGGGGGAACTTTTGTTCTCGTGATCTTGCCCCAACCTTGGACCAGGTCGGGCCAGGATTTTTCGCCGGTCATGCACCGGGCGGGCTCGATGGCCCCGCGCCGTTCATCAGCGCGATCAGACACGTGTCGCCGATCGCGCTGTGGGGACGCATTTTGGTCCTTGCGCCGACTGCCAGCGGCGCGATGAAGGCCCGCATGAAGTCCTCGGATGAACAGCGACTGACCCCGTAGGCCACCCAAGATCGGAGCGGCCCTGTCGACTTCCTTTTCACGGGACTTTGGCCAGCTTCATGAAGCGACCGGAACAACCCGAGAACCCGGGGTTGGCCGTCCTGGTGGTTGGAGGCGGGATCGAACCGCCGACCTGTGGGTTATGAATCCACCGCTCTAACCATCTGAGCTACCCAACCGCACCAGGACGGGAGCGGGGCTTATAGGCGAGAAGCGCGCAGGATTTCAAGCGACCCCGTTCAGGCCACAATCGACGCCGCCGTCGCCCCCAGCGCCGCGACCAGATCGGCGGGCGCAAGACGGATCTGCAGGCCGCGCTGGCCGCCGTTCACGAACACATAGGGCTGGGCCAGGGCGGCTTCTTCGACCGCCGTCGGCAGGCGCTTCTTCTGGCCGAAGGGGCTGACGCCGCCGACCTTGTAGCCGGTAATCCGCTCGGCGTCGGGCACGGGCATCATCGCCGCCGACTTGCCGCCCAAGGCCGCAGCCAGCTTCTTCATGCTGACCTCTTGGTCGGAGGGCAGCACCACGCAGGCCGGCTTGCCGTCGAGCAGCACGACCAGGGTCTTGAGGACCTGGGCCGGATCTTCACCCATGGCATCGGCCGCCTGGAGACCGACACGTTCCGACCCCGGATCGTAATCATAGGTCCGCAGTTCAAAGACGATTCCGGTCTTGGCCAGGGCGATTGTGGCGGGCGTCGATCTGGACATGGCGTGGAGGCTACCCCAAGTGTCAGCCGGTGTAGAGCCGGGCGCATGCTGTTCGGGGTCCAACCGGAGTCGTGATCGCCATGCAGGCCCTTGATCGCCGCCAGATGCTCGCCGCAGGGGCAGGGGTTGGTCTTTCGGCCTTGCTGCCGGCCTGGGCGCGGGCCGGGACCGGCAAGGCGCCCGAGGTGTTGAGCGGCGAGGATATTCGCCTGACCATCGGCCATGCGCCGATCACCATCGACGGCAAGACGGGCCACGCCATGGCCGTCAATGGAACCGTGCCAGGACCGCTGATCCGCCTGAAGGAAGGCCAGAACGTCCGGCTGTCGGTGACCAACGCCCTGGATGAAGATACCTCGATCCACTGGCATGGCCTGCTGTTGCCGTTCCAGATGGACGGCGTGCCGGGCGTCAGCTTTCCGGGGATCCGGCCAGGCGAGACCTTCGTCTATGAGTTCAAGGTCCGGCAGGCCGGGACCTACTGGTACCACAGCCATTCGGGTCTGCAGGAGCAGATGGGCGTCTATGGGCCCATCGTCATCGATCCCGCTACGCCCGAACCCGCGCCCTATGACCGCGCGCATGTGGTTGTGCTGTCCGACTACAGCTTCCTGCATCCGCACCAGATCATGCGCAAGCTGAAGGCCCATGCCGGCTATTTCAACGACCAGAAACAGACGGTGGCCGGGCTGCTGGCCGGCCGCGACCAGTCGCTGAAGGACCGCGTCGAATGGTCGAAGATGCGGATGGATCCGACCGACGTTCTCGATGTCACGGCCTCGACCTATCGCTATCTGATCAACGGCCAAGGGGGCGGCGACAACTGGACGGGCCTGTTTTCGCCCGCCGAGCGGGTGCGGCTGCGCTTCATCAATGCCGGCGGCATGACGATCTTCAATGTCCGCATTCCGGGCCTTTCGATGAGCGTGGTTCAGGCCGACGGCCAGAATGTGCGGCCGGTCAGCGTCGAGGAGTTCCAGATCGCGCCGGCTGAAACCTACGACGTGATCGTCCAGCCCACCGAGGCCCGCGCCTTCACGCTGGTGGCCGAGGCGTCTGATCGCTCGGGCATGACGCGCGGGACCCTGGCCCCGCGGCCGGGCCTGAGTGCGCCGGTCCCGCCGCTGCGCCAGCGGCCGCTGGCGACCATGAAGGATATGGGCATGGACATGTCCGCCCACGCCGGCCACGACATGTCGGGGATGAGCATGGACATGCGCGACGGCGCCAATGCGCCGGGCGTAAAGCTCAGCCCCGGTGTCCAGACCATTTCGCCGATGCCGATGGATCGCCTGGGCGAGCCGCCGCAGGGTCTGGAAGACGTCGGCCACAGGGTGCTGGTCTATACCGACCTTGTTTCGCTGGACCCCAATCCCGATCCGCGCCCGCCCGGCCGTACGGTCGAGATTCACCTGACGGGCAATATGGAGCGCTTCATGTGGGCCTTTGACGGCGAGGCCTTTGGTCCGCTGAAGAAGCCCATCGCCTTCCAGCGCGACGAGCGGGTGCGGGTGCTGCTGGTCAATGACTCGATGATGGCCCACCCGATCCACTTGCACGGCCATTTCTTCGAGGTGGTGAACGGCCATGAGGGGCGCCAGCCGCGCAAGCACACGGTCAATGTCGCGCCCGGCGGCAAGGTGGCCTTCGACCTGACCGCCGACGAGCCCGGCGACTGGGCCTTTCACTGCCACATGCTGATGCACATGCATGCGGGGATGTTCAACGTCGTCACCGTGCGGCCGCTCGACGGAGCCCCGGCATGAGCGCGGCGCTTCTGATGGCCCTGGCCCTGATGCAACACGAGCATCACCAGATGACGCCGCCACCTGCGCCGTTGCAGCGGGCCGCGCCGGCCGATCCGCACGCTGGCCACGACATGTCAAAGATGGCCGATCCTCATGCGGGCCACGACATGTCGACCATGGTCCCCCCGGCCGTCGCCGCCATGGCGCCGCCGTCGCCGACCGACTACGCCGCCGAGCGCTTCTTTGACCCCGCTCTGATGGCCTCGGCCCGGGCGGTGCTGCGCCAGGAGCATGGCGGGGGACGCTACTGGATGGTCCTGGCCGACCAGGCCGAGCGCCGCACTAGCCAGGGCCCAGACGCCACGGCCTTCGAGGGCGAGGGCTGGTTTGGCGACGACTTCGGCAAGTGGGCGGTCAAGGCGCGCGGCGAGCATGTCGACGGCCACGGCTGGGAGAGCGCCGAGCTGCAGGCCCTGCGCGCCCGGCCGATCGGTCCCTATTTCGATCTCGAGGCCGGTTTGCGGGTGGATGTCGAACCCCGGGGCCGCACCTACGCCACCCTGGGCGTCGAGGGCGTCGCGCCCTACTGGATCGAGACCCGGGCGGCGGCCTTCCTGTCGGATCGCGGCGATCTGTCGGCTCGCATCGAGGCCTCGCACGACCTGCGCCTGACCACGCGCCTGATCCTGCAGTCGAAGGTCGAGACCAGCCTTGCCGAGAGCGGGAGCGACGCCGAGCTGGGCCTGCGCCTGCGCTATGAGATCCGCCGTGAGTTCGCGCCCTATGCCGGCGTGCTGCGCCATCGCACCTTCGGCGACGCCGCTGATCTGGCCCGCGCGGCCGGCGAGCAGACGGGTCAGACCAGCGTGGTGTTCGGCGTCAGAGCCTGGTTCTAGCGTTTTGTGAGCTCCTTGCCGCAACGGCATGGCTTTACCTGCGCGTAAAGACGCCCCAACATCTGTTTGACCTGATCGGAAGCGGTGGATTCACACGCCGCGCGACGGGCCAAAGGGAGATCAGGGCGTATGTCAGCCATCGACTTTGACCGCATGCCAACCCTGGGCGACGTCGCCCGCTATCATGCGGAGGCCCGGCCCGACGCCGTGGCCCTGAGCTTCGAGGGGCGCGACACCACCTTTGCCGGCTTTGACCGCAAGACCAACCAGGTCGCCAACGCCCTGCTGGCCGCCGGCCTGAAGACCGGCGACCGGGTCGCCTATGTCGGCAAGAACAGCGACCTCTATTTCGAGCTGCTGTTCGGCGCGGCCAAGGCCGGCGTGGTCACCGCGCCCATCGGCTGGCGACTGGCCCCGCCGGAGGTCGCCTATATCGTCGGCGACAGCGACGCCAAGCTGGTTTTCGTCGGCCCCGAACTGGTCGACCAGATCGAGAGCGTCGCCGCCGAACTGACCTGGCGACCCGAGGTGGTGGTCATGGAGCCGGTGGCGGGCGACGCTCACCGCACGTTCGAGGCCTGGCGCGACGCCCAGCCCGACACCGATCCCAAGGTCGCCATCAAGACCTCCGACATCGCCATCCAGCTCTACACGTCGGGCACCACGGGCCGTCCCAAGGGCGCGATGCTGACCCATGACAACCTGCTGTCCATGCGCAAACTGGCCGCCGAGAACCCGTTGGCCTGGAACCAGTGGGGGCCCGAGGATGTCAGCCTGGTGGCTATGCCTGTGTCCCATATCGGCGGCACCGGCTGGGGCCTGGTGGGCCTGTTGAACGGCGCCAAGGGCGTGGTGGCGCGCGAGTTCGATCCGTTCAAGGTGCTGGACTATATCGAGCACGACCGGATCTCGAAGATGTTCATGGTGCCGGCCGCCCTGCAGATCGTGGTGCGCCAGCCCCGGGCCCGCGAGGTCGACTATTCGCGCCTGTCCCACATCCTGTACGGCGCCGCGCCCATCCCGCTGGACCTGCTGCGCGAGTGCATGGAGGTGTTCGGCTGCGGCTTCGTTCAGCAGTACGGCATGACCGAGACCACCGGCACGGTGGTCTATCTGCCGCCCGAGGACCACGACCCGGCCGGCAATGCGCGCATGCGCTCGGCGGGCCTGCCGATGCCGGGGGTCGAGCTGAAGGTCATGGACGAGGCCGGCGCCAGCCTGCCGCCCAACACCGTGGGCGAGGTGGCCGTGCGCTCCAGCGCCAACATGGCCGGCTACTGGAAGCTGGACCAGGCCACCGCCGCCACCATCGACACCGACGGCTGGCTGCGCACCGGCGACGCCGGCTATCTGGACGAGGACGGCTATCTGTTCATCCACGACCGGGTGAAGGACATGATCATCTCGGGCGGCGAGAACATCTATCCGGCCGAGGTCGAGAGCGCCGTCTATGGCCACCCGCACGTGGCCGAGGTGGCGGTGATCGGCGTGCCCGATGATAAGTGGGGCGAGGCGGTCAAGGCGGTGGTGGCCCTCAAGCCCGGCGCGCCGCGCGATCCCGATAGCATCATCGCCTTTGCCCGCACGCGGATCGCGGCCTTCAAAGCGCCCAAGACCATCGACTTCATCGACGTCCTGCCGCGCAATCCGTCGGGCAAGATCCTGCGCCGCGAACTGCGGGCCCCTTACTGGGAGGGGCGGACGCGGCAGGTGAACTAGGCGGCTGACTCAGCAGGCCCCCTCCTGACCGCTGCGCGGTCGTCCTCCCCCGGAGGGGGAAGACGCACTCATCTTCCCCCTCCGGGGGAGGAGCGCCGAAGGCGCGGAGGGGGCAAGTCGCGCCGGTCTACTCGATAAACGCCTCGACCAGCTCCCGCGTCCCGACCAGGAACGCATCCGCCACCAGGGCCAGCGGCCGCACGTCGGCTTCCGACTTGCCCGCCCGGATCAGCTCGCCGAACCGCCCATACAGCCCCGGATACTCAGCGTCGGCGGCCTGGACCACCGGCTGGCCGTCGATCTCGATGACGGCCCCGCCGCTGGACAGCTTCAGCGTCCCCTCGTCGGCGACGACCGTGATGTCCCAGGTCTGGGGACCGGTCTGCAGGAAGTCGAAATCGGCGGTGATCCTGACGCCCTCGATGTCGGTCATGGCCAGGTGCGCCGCGACCGGCGACTGGACGTTTTCCGGAACCTGAAGCCGCGCGTCGGTGACGAACACTTCGCGGGGCATGATCTCGGTCAGGATCGACAGGGCGTTGATGCCCGGATCAAAGACGCCCAGGCCGCCGGCTTCCCAGATCCAGGTCTGGCCGGGGTGCCAGCGGCGCACGTCCTCGCGCCACTGGATGTCGACGCTGCGGATCGTGCGGGCGGCCAGCCACGCCTTGGCGGCCGGAACCCCGGCGGCGAAGCGGGAGTGCCAGCTGGCGAACAGGGTCACGCCCTGCTCGGCGGCCAGGGCAGAGAGGTCGCCGACCTCGCCCACGGTCGCGCCGGGCGGTTTTTCCAGGAACACGTGCTTGCCGGCCCGCAGGGCCGTCAGCGCCGTCTCGCGCCGCACCTGGGGCGGGGTGCACAGGGCGACGGCGTCCAGCGCGATCCCGCTCTGAAGCATCTCCTCCAGCGACTCGAAGGCGGGGACGCCCACGTCCGGCCGGCTGCGGCTGGCCACGGCGACCAGTTGCAGGCCCGGATCAGCCGCTATGGCGGGGATGTGCTGATCCCGCGCGATCTTGCCGACCCCGACGATCCCGACCCTGATGATGCTCACGCCGCAGCTCCCTGAACTCTCCGCCGATTTATTATCGTACAAATGGGGCGCGCCAAGCGATTTCATGACGGCGCACCGCCACCATCCTCGCCGTTCATCAGGGCGATAGCCACGGCGAGCGCAACGGGCCGGTTGGCGCCGGCGTCAGACCTGATGTCGGGAAGGGGAGCCGGCCGAGGATACAAGAGCATCCCCGGCCAGCGGGTACCGACGGTGGGGACCTATCGATGACCAAGTTGTGCTTGGGGTCGGCGCTCAGGGCAAGGCCATGGCTAATATGTCGCAGGGGGCGTCCTGAGGGCCCCGGCGATCGTCTCGCCGTGAGATTCGAGGATGGCTCCCTTCGGCGCGAAGGCGCGCGCCCAAGTCCTCTCCCTGAAGTGGGAGGCGGCCGGAGGCCGGTGGGGGAAGAGCGCAATGAGTCAGCAGCACTTCCCCCTCCGTCGGCCCGAAGGGGCCGACACCTCCCCCGTCAGGGGGAGGACTTTAGGGGATCGACCGCGCTGTATCCCCGTTCTTTCCCGAACAAACCCCAGCCAGATCAACCGCTTGAAAAATAGTCGATCGCGCCCGTCAGACGCGCCGAAACCTCCTGCATAATCACATCTGTCCCCGTCGCAGGGGGAGGGCGCCTGGTACCGGCCCAAAGCGGCGACGGGGATGGAGCTGAGCGGGGCCGCGACGCCCTGGAAGGCGGGTCGAGGTGTGCGGGCTGTCTCAGAAGGACGGACCAAACGCCGAGTGGCTCGTCGGCCGGGTGAACGCGGGTCGAAGAGGGCGAGGGATCGTAAACCCGCCTATCGCGCATCGTCGGGGGTCGAGACGGTTAGCCGATTGACCTTGGTGCGCGCCCGTACGGGGGCTCTTGGGTATCAGAGCTGAAAGACGCTCGCTTGGCCCGATCCTCACGCAAGAACAGCTTCTGCGAAGCGGACAGGTCGAGCCGAAACGCAAAACACACATCACGGTCATCCGGGGTCGCCCCGGCCGCTTCGCGCCTCCCCACCTAACTCAGCGAGTGATTGCGTGAGGCTGAGAAGCCGTGTCCGCCGGATAGCTGCTCCCCCTCTGGGGGAGCTGTCGCGGAGCGACTGAGGGGGCTAGCTGGACGCTGGCTGCGTTGCCCCCTCCGACCCTACGGGCCACCTCCCCCGGAGGGGGAGGAGCGCGTACCGTGGAAGGGGCCAGTGGCGCAGCCTATTTCGCCAAAGGCGAGACCGGCAGGGCCTGGGCCTTGAGCGACACGGTCGAGGTCAGCGACTGGGCGCGCGAGGAGGCCCCGACCGAGACCGCATAGTCGCCCGCCGCGATCGACCAGCCGTTGGCCTTGCCGTCCCAGGTCGACAGCAGGCGCGGGTCGACCGTCACGGTCACCGAGGTGCTGGCGCCGGGCGCGAGCTCGACCTTCTTGAAGCCGCCCAGGCGCTGGGGCGCTTCCCAAGACGCCCCATTGGCGCCGGCCTTGGGCGCGACATAGACTTGCGGCACGTCCTTGCCGGTCCGCGCGCCGACATTGCTGACGTCGAAGCTGACGGTCAGAACGCCGTTGGCGTCAGACGCCTTGAGGTTCGAATAGGCGAACTGCGTGTAGGACAGGCCATAGCCGAACGGGAACAGCGGCTCGTGCTTCTTGAGGTCGAACCACTTGTAGCCGACCGCCGCGCCTTCGATCCTGTAGTCGACGTCGAACAGGACGTCGGGCGTCTTGGGATCGCCGTCCAGCTTGGGACGGGGCAGTTGGGTGACGTCCTTGGGGAAGGTCACGGGCAGGCGGCCCGAGGCGTCGACCTCGCCGGTCAGCACGCGGGCGATGGCCTCACCGCCATTGGTGCCGGGGAACCAGGCCTGCAGCACGGCGCCGACCTCGTTCAGCCAGGGCATGACCACGGGGCCGCCGGTCTCCAGCACAACCACCGTCCTGGCATTGGCCTTGGCGACGGCGGCGATGGTGGCGTCCTGGTTGTTGGGCAGGTTCAGGGTCCAGACGTCCTCGGACTCGGTGGTCCACTGGTCGGCAAAGACGATGGCCAGGTCGCTGGCGGCGGCCAGCTTGGCGGCGACGGCCGGATCCTTGCCGTCGGCGAAGGTGACCTTGGCGTTCGGGAAGCGGGCCTGCAGCGCCTTCAGCGGCGAGGAGGGGTAATAGATCACCGGACCGGGCCAGGTGGCGGGCAGCAGACCCTGCACGGCGCGACCGCCGGCCGGATAGACCTGCGAAGACCCGCCGCCCGACAGCACCCCGACATCGGCATGGGCGCCGATCACGGCGATGGTTTTCGCGGTCTTGGCCAGGGGCAGAAGACCACCCTGGTTCTTCAGCAGGACCATGCCTTCCTCGGCGTCGGCCTGGCTGACCTTGCCGTTGGCCGTCAGATCGATGGGCGCGATCTTGACCGGATGATCGACCGCGCCGCTGGCGAACAGGGCGCGGGTGATGCGGCGGGCCATGTCGTCCAGACGCGCGCCGCTGACGGCGCCGCTGGCCAGGTCGGCCTTGAGCACCGAGCCCAGGAAGTTCTGCTTGTCGAACGCATCGCCGGCCGACTGCTGGTCGAGGCCCGCATTGACCGCCTTGGCGCCGGAATGCACCGCGCCCCAGTCGCTCATCACATAACCCTTGAAGCCCCAGTCCTTCTTCAGGACCGTGTTGAGCAGCCAGTCGCTCTCGCAGGCATAGACGCTGTTGACGCGATTGTAGGCGCACATCACCGACTGCGGGTCGGACTGCTCGATGGCGAACTGGAAGGCCAGCAGGTCCGACATCCGGGCCGAGGTCTCGTCGATATTGGCGCTGAGGATGAAGCGGCCGGTCTCCTGATTGTTCAGGGCGTAGTGCTTGATCGTCGAGACGATGTTGTTGGACTGGATGCCCTTGATCTGGGCGGCCACCATCGTGCCGGCCAGCAGCGGATCCTCGCCGCCATATTCGAAGTTGCGGCCGTTGCGGGGCTCGCGAACCAGATTGACGCCGCCGGCCAGCATGACATTGAAGCCGGAATTGCGGGCCTCGGACCCGATCATCGCGCCGCCCTTGAAGGCCAGGTCGGGGTTCCAGGTGGCGGTAGTGGCCATACCCGAGGGCAGGGCGGTGCGTTCGCGGAATTCCTTGGCGCTGCCCTGGGTGGCGACGCCGATGCCGGCGTCGGTTTCCCACTGTTCGGGGATACCCAGGCGCGGGATGCCCTTCACATAACCGGCCGAGCCGGGCAGGGAGGCTTCGATGCGCGTGTACTTGGGCTTCATGTCGGCGCCGAAATAGCCGAACACCAGGGTCAGCTTTTCGTCCTGGGTCATGGCCTTGACGACCAGGTCGGCGCGGGCGTCGGGATCAAGCTTGGAGTTCAGCCAGGGCTGGGCGGCGGTGCTCGCCGGCGTCGCCACCTGAGCCTGGGCGTTCAGCGCGGTCGCGGACGCGCTGATCATCAGCGCCAGGGCCAGGCCCTGGAATGTCTGCCGGTTCATGTTTCCTCCGTACTCATCTGTCTGGGCCGCCGGCCGTTATCGGCTCGGCGGCGAAGGGGTCAGGTCTTTCGCTTCGGCGGCCCGCCGCTGCGGGCGGGGCCTGTCGATTCGCGCAAGATCAGGCTGTGCTGGGCCAGGAACGGCGCGGCGGCCTTGCCGGCGACCTCGTTGGCGTTCCATGCGCGGAAGGTCTGCAGGGCTCGCAGCGCCATCTGTTCGAAGGGCTGGCGAATGGTGGTCAGGGTCGGCCAGATCACGGCGGCGATCGGCGCATCGTCGAAGCCGACCACCGAGAGATCGTCCGGAATGCGCAGCCCGCGACGCTGGGCTTCCATGCAGGTGGCGGCGGCCATGTCGTCATTGGCGGCGAAGATCGCGGTCGGCGGCTCATCGATGTCCAGCAGCACCCTGGCCGCCTCCGCGCCGGTCTTGAAGGTGAACTCGCCGTCGGCGATCAGTTCCGGGACGGGACGCGGCAGGCCTCGGGCGGCATACGCCTCGAAGAAGCCGTTGCGGCGATGGGTGCTGGCGGCGTGGTCGGGATGGCCCGAGATGTGGCCGATCCGGGTGTGGCCCTGGCTGAACAGGTGCTCGACCACCTCGCGGGCTGCAGCGCGGTCGTCCATCGCGATGGCGGGAAAGAAGGGGTCGGGGCTGGTCGGCGAGATCAGCACGCAGCGGACCTCAAGTTCGCGCATCAGCTCCTTCAGCGGACCAAAATCGCATTCGGGCGGCAGCAGGATCATCTCGCGCACGCCGCCGTCGGCGACAAAGGCGCGAATACGGTCCTGCCAGCCGGCGACTGGGCCGTCGAACAGGTCGACCGTCAGGTGGCGTCCGGTTTCGACGCAGGCCAGCAGCAGGGCATGGTGCATCTTGGTGTGGTAGCCGCCGCTGGGATCGCCCATCAGCACCCCCACCGAAGATGAGGTCTGCGAGCGCAGGCTGCGCGCGACCGCGCTGGGCTGGTAGCCGAGGTCCTGCATGGCTGCGCGAACGCGGTCGCGCGTCTTTGCGCTGACGCTCTCATGATCGTTAAGCACGCGAGAGACCGTCTTGGGCGAGACATCCGCCCGTTCGGCCACATCGTGGATCGTCGCCATTGCGTTTCTACACCCGGTTGCGCGTTTTTACTGACCGGACTCCACCACGGTGAAGGTGGCGAGGGCAAGGCGACGCGTCATGCAAGCCATAGCTGACGGTGTCCGACTTGTCATGCGTCGGGACAAATTCAGGCCAAACGCGGTCATTTAGAGGGACATTGCCGGGACATGAATTCCCGACACTTCCGAGCCGGCGAGCGTGGTCCCGGGGCGGTCAAAGGCCTTGTCCGCCGGGAATGACAACCTTGGCGTTTTTGTTGACTTGGGCGGGACATTTTGGGGGCGTTGGGCTTAACCGATAACGGCGTTGGGCCGGAATCGACAGCCCGGGCGCTGGGGGTCGCCGTCAAGAACGGATATCGCGGACAAGCGGTTCACCGGGCCTTAAGGCGCTCAATCGGTTCTGGAGTGCGTCGCGTAGGCGGCGCGCCCAGGAACGGAGCGAACGATCACAAAAGACGTTTAGTTGGGGAGCGAGGAACTCGACTACTCAACATAGGAAAGCCGTGCTTGCGCGCGGCCTGGCGGTGGCCTTGCTGGCCGGCGCCTCGCAGGTGGCTCTGACCACCGGCGCAACCGCCCAGACCGCCGTGGTCGACAACACAGTTGAAGAAGTGGTCTTCACTGGGGTTCGCGGGTCTCAGATCAAGTCGGTGGACGTCAAGCGCTCGCAAGCTTCGTTCGTCGACGCCATCTCTGCCGAAGACATCGCTATCAGCAAATGGTGGACGCCGCGCCCTATTTGGTGATCCAGCAGACTCTGGACCAGTCGGCGCCGATCCTGAAGGCGCTGGTCGCCGCCCTGCCCAGCCACGGCGAGTTCCTGGCCCAGCATTGCCCGGCGGCGCCGTTCAAACGCGGCGCGTGACGAACGGACCAAGACGTCCGTCACGCGCCGTGGTCAGCGCGTGGCGGCGATCGCCGGGCCATAGAGCAGGCCGTTGAACAGGAACTTGAAGGTCCCGTAGGACTGGGCGCGCTGGGTGATCTCGGGCCCCATGGCGAACAGCTTGCCTCGGCCCAAATCGACATCAAGGATCGCGGTCGAGCCCTTCAGCTTCTCCTGACCCACGGCCCAGCCGCTGCGTAGCGGCGTATCGCTGTCGAACCATGAGACCCTCGACACGCCCGTCGCGTCCGACTTCAGGGTGAAGGTCGGGCTGCGATCGAAGAACAGGTCGACCTGATCGGGCAGGCCATAGGCCAGGGGCTGGCGATTATCGACCCGGGCGCGCAGCACCGAACCGGGGACATAGAGGTCCTTGTTGGGCAGGGCCTTGAGCTCGCCGTTCTCTCGTCGAGCGCTGGCCACATCGACAGGCGCGCCCAGGGCCGTGGCCAGGCGCGTCGAGGCGCCGATGGCCACGACCGTGCCGCCGGCCCTGGCGAAGGCCTCGACCTGCGGCAAGGTCTTGGCGTCGGTCACCTGGCCCAGCCAGGCGCGGTACTCTTCGGGGATGTCCTCGGCCCTGGGCTGAGGACCGCCGCGACCAGCGCGGAATGGCCCCCCAGCAGGCGCCGGGAATACGCCGTCGGCGAAGACCAGGACATCGAAGTCCTTGTTCAGGTCGCCGGCGTCCAGGCGCTGGGGATAGACGACCTGGAAGGGCGCCTCGAACTTCTCGAACATCCAGCGGTTCCAGCCTGACGGCATCGAGCCGCCATAGACGTCGACCAGACCGATCCGCACAGGCTTGAGGGGCAAGGCGGCGCTGGCGGGCTTGGCGCCGACCGCCCAAGCGTCGATCCCCAGGTCCTTGACGCTGGAGGTCAGCACGGCTTGAGCGGCGGGCGAGGCGGGCACCCAGATGGCGCCGGGGCCAAAGCTGGTCTTGCCGGCCTTGCCGCCATCCTTCAACCACTGGACGCTGGCCCCGGCCTTCAGCAGGCGGTTGGTCAGGGTGAAGCTGTTGTTGGTCTCATGGCTGATCAGCCAGCCTGCCTTGCCCGAGCCCCGGATCGCGCCAGGCTTGACGGTGATCAGGTCGGGCACGCGCTGGAACGGGCCATCGAAGCCGTCGAGGATGCGGTCGAACCTGACGCCCATCTGATAGGCCAGGGTGTAGCCCGTGACATCGTAGGGGGCCTTGGGTGGGCCGCCGGGATATTCGGTGTCGTGCGGGTGATCCTGCGGTTCGAACATGTCCATCACATGCGGGCGATAGGCCTGGGCGGTCTTCACCACATAGGAGCCGGCCGGATAGGTCTTGTCCGCCACGGTGAAGGCCTTGTCGGCATGGTCGACATCGACGCCGGCCTTGATGAGGGCGTTCAGGAAAGCCACCACGGTGGGCAGGTCGGCCTGGTCGGCGGGCAGGATATAGCCGCGCGGATCGCGCTTTTCCGGGGCCTGCAGTACGGTCTTGTAGAGTGTCGGATCCACCGACCCGCCGCGCCCCTCGAACGGCTTGTCCTTGGCCGCGTCTTTCAGGGCGTCAATCTTGCTGGGGCTGAGCGTCCAGCTGTCCTGGCTACCCTTGGCGATGCCGTTGGCGCCCATCTTCCAGATGTTGAACAGCAGCCTTTCGCGGTTGCGCGAAGCATAGTCCAGCACCGCGCGGTTCAGGCTCCACTGGTAGTCCAGGGTCTGCTGCAGATGCCACATCTGCGGCGGGGCGGGCATGGGCCGATCATTGCTGGGCAGCTGGGCGTCGGGCACCAGGTTCAGCGGCATGGGCGTGGGCCCGCCGGTGATCTCGGTCAGCAGGCCCACCGAATTGTGGAAATAGGCGATCGAGCGCTCCATCCCGTTGTGCCAGGTGGAGTAGGGGGCGGCGCTGCGGGCGCTGGAGCCGGGCTTGTCCTCTGCCACCAGACGGCTGTGCATGGCCATGCCCACCTCCTGCAGGGTGGTCATGACCAGCGGGTCGTAATTGTAGTTGGCCGGGTCGCGGAACGGCGGCACGAACACCACCATGCCGTTGGGCGCTGTCTGGTGCTGGTTGTAGACGATCTGCGGGAACCACTCGCGAAACAACTGGCGGTTGACGTTGGTCGTTTCGGCCATCTGGGCCATGAAGCTGTCGCGGTTGTTATCGTGGCCGATATACTTCTGGTACAGGCGCGGGATCGAACCGAACTCGCGCTTCTTCGGGTCTTCCTGGCGCATGTACCAGTCGGAGATCAGCTCCATGCCGTCCGGATTGTCGTGGGCGAATAGAACGATGACGTCGTCCAGCAGACGCATCGTCTCCGGATCGGTCTGGGTCAGCATCTTGTGCAGGACCTGGATCTGACCCTGCGAGGTCACGGTCTCGTTGGCGTGCATGCCGGCGTCGATCCAGACGACGGCCTTGCCCTCGGCGGCCAGCTTGACGGCCTCGTCGCGATTGACGCCCTGGGCCTTGGCCAGGCGGCGAGCGATGGTCTGGTAGTGGTCCAGCCGGGCCAGATTGGCGGGCGACGAGACGATCGCCATCCACTGGGTGCGGCCTTCTTCGGTCTTGCCGATATCGACCAGCTTCATGCGATCCGACTGACCGGCCAGGGTCTTCAGATAGGCCTCATAGGCGGTGTAGTCGGCCAGGAAGTAGTCACTGCCGACCGACTGGGCGAAGGCCTTTTCCGGCGGCGTGATCTCGGCGAAGGCGAAGTTTGCGCCGCTGACAGCCATCACCAGCGCCAGGGCCGCGCTAGCCATCACTTTGTGTCGAGTCATCGAAGGGCTTCCCGTCCAGAACAGTGGCCGATCCGCGCCGGCTCATGATGTCTGACGAAGCCAGACCGGAATTCCGCCGTCCGCGCAATCGATGGAGGACGATTTTTCACCTCCCGAATTCCAGGCAAGAAAAAGCCCGCCCCGGACGAACCGGAACGGGCCTGATCTTGCTTCTCCAGCGCTTTCCTGGCCGGGTGCCGAAACGCCCGGCCGGGTCAGGTCTTAGTAGCGCAGACGCGCGTTCAGGAAGAACACGCGGCCCAGCACGTTGTAGGCGGCCGGATAGCCACTGTTCGACGGCGAGGCGTTGCTACCCAGGATCGGATAGGCTTCCTGGGTCAGGTTCTTGACGCCGCCGGTGAAGGCCACGTTGTCGTTGACTTCCCAGTCAGCCGACAGGTCCCAGTAGTTCTTCGCACCGATGCGCTCGACCGTGTAGCGGGTCAGCGGCGCATCATCGATCACGTCATCCAAGTGGCTCCAGACCAGATTCAGACCAAACTGGTTCATCTTCCAGTTCGCCGAGGTCAGCAGCTTGTGGCGCGGCAGCGGATTGACCCCGTTGCCGAAGCAACGGGAGCCGAACTTGTCGGCGCACTTGATCGGAACCGACACGTCGTCCGGCGTGATCGTGTAAAGCCAAGTATTCGTATAGAGCGAGCGGACCGCCAGCGAACCCCAATCGGGCAGACCAATATCTTCAAGCGTCGTGCGGTAGGTCACGCCGATATCGAAACCTTCGGTTTCACGCGCCGCGACGTTTTGGTTCACGGACGACACGTAGTCGATCGAGCCGTTGGCCAGGCGGGTGATGGCTTGGCAATAGGGGGAGTTCGGGTTGCCGTTGACGATCGGGCCGTAGCAGACCGCCATCAGGTTGGCCGTACCGCCGCCGAAGGTGTCAATCGCGTCGGTCACCTTGATGTTGAAGTAATCGAAGGTAACCGAGACGTTCGACAGCCACGAGGGCGTATAGGCGAAGCCGACAGTGACGGTCTCCGCTTCTTCGGGACGTAGATTGGGGTTGCCGCCCGACAGGGTCTGGGTCTGCTGGTTGGCGTTGACCGTACCGACCAGGGAAGCTGCGAGGCCCGAGTTGATACAGGCTTGACGCACGGCGGCCGACGGGTTCGCACGAGCCGAGCACGGATCAGTCGAGGTCGGGAAACCGTTGCTTTGCGGCGCATAGAGTTCGCCGACCGAAGGTGCGCGGATCGCCTTGTTGTACGAGGCGCGAACCAAAAGGTCGTCGAAGGGCTTCCAGATGCCGGCGATCTTGTAGGTCTCGACCGGTTCAGATTGGCTGGTGTAGTCCGACACGCGGCCGGCCAGTTCCAGGTCCAGCGACTTGACGAACGGCAGGTCCTTCAGCAGCGGCACCGCCACTTCGCCGTAGAGTTCATAGACGTCGAAGCGACCGGCGACCGGCGGGCTGGCGTTGAAGCCGGTCAGGTTGCCGACGGCCAGATCCTGGCTGGGGTTGAAGGCGAAATCTTCAGCGCGATATTCACCGCCCACGGCGAAGCCGATCGGACCGGCCGGCAGCGAGAACATGTTTTCCGTATCACCGTTGAAGGTGAAGCCGGCGAACAGCTGCTCGTAGTCCTGCGACGAGTTGATGCGGGTCTTGATGAAGTTGGCCGCAGCCGCCGACATGTTGCCCAGGCCGAAGATGTTGACCGGAACGCAGCCGCCCGACGGATCGGCGCAGCCGGTGCCGGCGGCATTCAGCAGCAGGCCCTGCTGGATGCGGACCAGGCTGGTGTCGCCCAGCAGCGAGTTGCTGCCGCTGGTGTTGCCATACTGGAAGTAGCTGTCAAAGCCACCGTTGATGGCTTCGATGTCGCCCTTCAGGCCAAGCTGGACCTGGAAGCTGCTGAAGTTGAAGGCGGAGACGCGCGGGCCAACGTCGCTGAGGCGCTTGTTGAACGAACCGGTGACCGTGTCGAACAGGCCGTCGCCGTCGGTATCCACGTCGGTGTAGGTGCCTGCGGTCCAGGGGCTGCTGGTCGGGATGGTGTAGGCCGTGCTGGAGCCAAAGCTGTTCAGCGCAGTCTTTGCGGCGGCCGTGAGGAAGGGATTGTTGTCCAGCGTGAAGCGGAACGTCCGGCTGCCGACCGGAGTCGGGGCCAACTGGGTGACAACCTTCGAGCTGACGAAGTTGCCTTTGGCGTAGGCGGTCAGGCCTGGCTTGATTTCATAGCTGGCCAGCGACGTGACCGAGAAACGCTCTTGCGGGGTCTGGAGATAGTTGACCGGCGCGAAGTTGTAGGTGTCGTTCGTGGCGTTGTAGAGACGAACGTTCCCGTCGGGCAGGAAGAAGGCAGAGTTGGAAGCGCTGTTGGCGACGCCCGGCAGGGTCGCGAACTTGGCGCTCACGAACGGGTCGACGCGGCCCGGCTCGATGGAGCCCGAACCCGACGGCACCAGGCCGGTGCGGGCGGTGTTGTCGCCCCAGGCGCGGCCGAGCATGCCGCCGCGCTCGCCCTGGGTCAGGGCTTCGCGCTTGTTATAGCCCAGGCTCAGGACGACATTGCCCTTGCGGTCGGCAAAGTTGGCGCCGAAGGTCACGTCGCCCGAATAGATCGGCGCTTCGCCGTCATCGGTGGCCTGATAGCCGGCCGAAACTTCCATGCCTTCGAAGTCGGTCTTCAGGATGAAGTTGACGACGCCGGCGACGGCGTCCGAGCCGTAAACGGCCGCGCCGCCGCCCGACACGACTTCGATACGCTTGATCAGCGCCGGCGGGATCAGGTTGATATCGACCCCACCGGTCGAGGTCGTTGGCGTCTGACGCTTGCCGTCGACCAGCACCAAGGTGCGGGTCGTGCCGAGGCCGCGCAGGTTGACCGTGGCCGTGCCGTTGCTGCCGTTGTTCACCGTCGAGGTGATGCCGGGGACGGCTTGCGGCAGGGTGTTGAGCAGGTTCTCGGTGTTGACGACGCCCGATTGCTCCAGCTCCTTCTCGCCGACCGTGGCGACGGGGCTGGACGAAACCAGGTCAGGACGCGCGATGCGCGAACCGGTGACGACGATTTCTTCGACCTGCACGGCTTCCGCGGCGGCGGGTGCGGTCTGGGCAAAAGCGGGCATGGCGATGGCCATGGGCGCAATCGCGCCGCACAGCACGGTGGTCGCCAGCAGGCGTTTCCGGGTGGACAAAGCGTTAAACATCAAACCTCCACATATTTTTAATTGCGCCGTCTCGGTTTGATCCAAGTCATGACGCCCCCAACCGCACCGCTGCCGGCGCGAGTTAAGTCAGGAGAGTGACGGTTGGCGAACTTCGGTCAATCTTTCACGATATGGCGCGGCAACAATTAGTCGGCTGTGTAGCAAAAGTGACGCATGCGATTGCTGCTATTGGGCGTCCTGCCCGAATTTCTGCCCAAACCATGGTGAAATGCGGAATAGTATACTTGTAGCTATTCACAATATTGCGAGTTGGAAATGCTGAAAAAGTGTCAATATTCCGACACATTCGCCGCGGTTTGACAGGCCTTTTTCGATCCACGGCGTGGGTGGTTCTAGAGAACTCACGATTTTTGCGTACAGGTTTGGCAAAGTTTGCTGATGGAGAAACTCGGCCAACTTTGAGTCAGGGCTCGCTCGAGCGCGTGGGGTGGGGCAGTTCTATCGATTGCTGCGACTGTTCGATCAAACTTTTTGATCATCCTGCCGGACTGTCGCGGGTTGAACCGCCGAACGACGATCTGTTACCAAATGGCCCCGACGGCCCATTCCGGCGCTGGAGATCCGCTTTGCGCCGCTGCGTTCCATGACGAATCCTTCTGTGATCCGGATTAATCCGGCGCTCGATCCCGCGCCGTTCGCCGCTGTCTATCAACGGGATGGAGTCGTCCAGATCCCGGTCTTTCTGGATCCTGCCGACGCAGAAGCCACCGCCGGGATCATGGCCGGTCTGACCTGGAATGTGGTGGCGCCTGACGAGACGTCCGAAACCCTGGTGATTAGTCCTCAGGTCATCCAGAAGTTCGGCGAGGCTCAGGTCCGACAGTTCCTGCAAGGCGCTCTGAAGCGCGCCTCCAGGGGGTTCTCCTTCATTCACCTGTCCTATGCCTTGCAGGACGAGTACGCCCGCGACCCGACGGCGCCCATTCACCGGGCCACCGAGTTCCTGCAGAGCCGGGCCTTTCTGGACTTCGGCCAAGCCGTGATCGGCGGCGACGCGGTTGGGGGCGTCCGCGCCCAGGCCTCCAACTATCGGCCGGGTGATTTCCTCACCCTGCATGACGACAGCCATCAGCGCGACGATCGCCTGGCCGCCTTTACCCTGGGATTCACGCGTGACTGGAGACCGGACTGGGGCGGGCAGTTGCTGTTCCACGACGCTGACGGTCAGATCGAGCGGGGCTTCACACCGGGCTTCAACGTCCTCACTCTGTTTCGTGTGCCCCGCGTCCATTCGGTGGCGCCGGTGGCGTCCTACGCCGCCGCCAAGCGTCTGTCCCTGACCGGCTGGTTGGTGCGGGAGCCGACGAAGACGACCTGAAACGCCAGCGCCCTTTCGCCGGGCGTTCTATCGACCCTTTCAATGCCGTAGTTCAAATCGTGGGATCGCATGAAACTCTGGATCAAGCTTGTCGCTGTCGCGGCCCTGGCCGTTCCGCTCGTCGCGACCGCCGCCGACGCGCCCAAATCGGCCACCCCTGCGGTGCTCAAGGCCCTCTTTGACTGCCGCGCCATCACCACCGACGTCGAGCGGCTGGCCTGCTACGACGCTGCCGTCGGTCAGGTGAACAAGGCCGAGAAGACCGGCGAGGTGATCATCGTCGATCGTCAGGAGGCCCGCGCCGCGCGCCGTCAGGCCTTTGGCCTGGATCTGTCGGCCCTGGCCATCCTCGATCGAAGCGAAGAAAAGACCGAGGTCGACCGGGTGATCGGCGAAGTAGCCAGTGCGCGCCGGGGCGGTGACGGCCGCTGGACGGTCGTGCTGGCCGACGGCGCTGTGTGGAAGCAGGTCGACGACCAGTCCTTGACCAAGGATCCGAAGAAGGGCTCCAAGGTCGAGATCCGCAAGGCGTCGGTCGGCAGCTATTTCATGAATGTCGATGGTCAGCGCGCGATGCGGGCGCGTCGGGCCGACACCCAATAGGCGCCGCGCCTCTATCCAGGGCGAGCGCGCGCGGCGAGTGTCTAAAATCGACGGACCCACTGGCGTTTGACCAAGGCCGATGAGAGGGTCGCCCCCGCCGGGAGACGACGCGAGACTCGCTCGCGCGACCGGTCAGTTCATTTGGGGTCGTCTTACATGTTCGGATCCGTCAGCCGCGCCGCGCTCGCGGCGGCCTTGCTTCTGTCCGCGGCGACGCCGGTCCTGGCCGCGCCAAAGGACAAGCCGCCCGCTTCCGACGCCGCCCTGGCGGGAACCACGCGTCAGGACGGCCTGCTGCCGGTTCACATCGACAAGGCCAAGGGCCGCATCCTGTTGTCCCTGCCCAAGGCCGACGCCGATGGCGTCAGCGGTCGGTTCCTCTATGTGGCGGCGCTGAAGACCGGCCTTGGCTCGGCCCCGGTGGGCCTGGACCGCGCCGCTCTGGGGGACACCCAGGTCCTGGTCTTCCGTCGCATCGGCAAGAAGGTCATCGCCGAGTACGAGAACCCCAAGTTTACCGCCGCCGGCGCACCCGCCGCCGAACAGATCGCGGCCCGCGAGTCCTTCGCCGTCTCGACGGTCTGGGCTGGAGACGTGGTCAGCGAGACGCCGGACGGCCGGATCCTGGTGGATATCTCCAGCTTCCTGACCCGCGACGTGATCGGCGCCGCCGACGCCCTGAAGCAGGCCGGGGAGAACGGCTTCAAGCTGGTCTCCGACCTGTCGATCGCCGACCCTTCGGCCGTGAAGGTGTTCCCCGAGAACATCGAGTTCGAGGCTCGCCAGACCTTTGCTTCCGACACGCCGGGTCCCGAAACGCGCAACATCGCGCCCGACGCCAAGCAGATCACCCTGATCGTCCGCCACTCGCTGGTGAAGCTGCCCGCGCCGGGCTTCGTGCCGCGCGCCTTTGATCCGCGCACGGGCACCTGGGGCGTTGTCGGCCTAGACTATGCCGTGCCGCTGGGCGACGATATCGTCGGCCGCTGGGCGCGCCGGTTCCGTCTGGAAAAGACCGACCCAACGGCGGCGGTCTCGACCGTCAAGAAGCCGATCATTTTCTATGTCGACCGCGCCGCGCCCGAGCCGATCCGAACCGCCCTGGTTGAGGGCGCGGCCTGGTGGGCCAAGGCGTTCGAGGCGGCGGGCTTCAAGGACGCCTATCGCGTCGAGGTCCTGCCCGAGGGCGTCGATCCGCTGGACGTGCGCTACAGCGTCATCAACTGGGTCGACCGCGCCACCCGGGGCTGGTCGATGGGCCAGTCGGTTTCCGATCCGCGCACCGGGGAGATCCTCAAGGGCTCGGTGATCCTGGGCGCGCTGCGGGTGCGCCAGGATATGCTGATCTTCGAAGGCCTGGTCGGCGCTGACCAGAACGGCAAGGGGGGAGCCAATGACCCCATCCAGGTCTCGCTGGCCCGGCTGCGGCAGTTGTCGGCCCACGAGGTCGGCCACTCGATCGGGTTCGCACACAATTTCGCCGCCTCGACCCAGGATCGGGCCTCGGTAATGGATTATCCCGCGCCGCGCGTGAAGGTCACGGACGGCAAAATCGACCTGTCCGACGCCTATGGCGTTGGCGTCGGCGCGTGGGACATGTTCACGGTCGACTGGCTGTATGGCGAGGCGCCGAAGCCGGCTCTGACGGCCAAGGCAGCGGCCACAAAGCTTCGCTACATCACCGACACCGACGCGCGCGGCCCCAATTCCGGCCAGCCCTGGGGCGCGCTGTGGGATGATGGCGCGGACTCGGTCGCCGAGCTTTGGCGGATGATTGCCGTGCGGCGCGTGGCGATCGATCAATTCGGTCTGGGCGCTCTGAAGACCGGCGAAACGGTCGAGACCCTCAAGCGCAAGTACGTGCCGATCTATCTGCTGCATCGCTACCAGGTCGAGGCCACGGTCAAGCAGGTGGCAGGGGTCGAATATAGCTATGCCGTCAAGGGCGACGCGGGCCAGATCGCGCCGCTGGTGGCGCCCGAGACGCAGCGCGCGGCCCTGGCCGCCCTGATGGCGACCCTGGTGCCGGCCGAGCTGGACACGCCCGAAAAGCTGCTCCCGCTGCTGTCGGGCGGGCAGTCGGGCGAGACCGATCGCCAGCATGTCATCGAGGTGTTCGCCGGTATGGGCGGCCCGGTGTTCGATCCGCTGGTGGCCGCTGATGTGGCGGCGGGCGTGACGCTGGATCCGCTGCTCGCGCCCGACCGCCTGGCGCGCCTGATTGACCAGCATCGCCGCGATCCCGCCCAGCCCGGTGTTGGCGAGGTGGTCGATACGCTGTTGACGACGGTCTTTGCGCCGGCCTCGGGGCGTCAGGCCGAGGTCGCCCGGCGGGTACGGTGGCGCACGGTGCTGAACCTGGCCGCCGCCGCGCACGACGTGAAACGCTCGCCCCAGGCCGCAGCCGAGATCGATCTGAAACTCTCGGATCTGGCCGCGCGCCTCAAGGCCGCGCCAGGTAGCGACGCCTCCGACCGCGCCCTGAACCTGCGTCTGGTGGCCCTGCTGAAGGACGACGACGAACTGACACGGGTGCTGGGCGAAACCAAGCTGAAGCCCGAAACCCCGCCCGGCATGCCCATTGGGGATATTGACCTGGGGATCGACTAGGCGGGCTCTGCCGGCGCGCCCCGCTGCAAAACGCTGGGTGTGCCGACATAGAGCAGCACTGCCTCGCGGTCGGTGCGGTTCTCCACCGTGTGGGGGGCGCGGGCGTCGAAGTGCATGCTGTCGCCCGCCCTGAGCACGGTGTGGATGTCGCCCGCCCGGGCATAGAGTTCGCCCTCCAGCACATAACGGAAGTGCTCGCCATTGCGGGTGTCGACCGGAAAGCAGTGACCGGGTGGAATGCGCATCAGAACCGCGTCCAGCTTGCGATCGGGCAGGGCTGAGGAGAGGTCGAAATAGGCTACCGGCGAGTCCACGGCGATCTCTGCCGGCTCGTCGGCGCGGCGCACCATGTCCTGGGCTTGCGGGATTTCCATGAAATAGGAGACCTCGACCTGGAGCCCCTTGGCCAAGCCGAGCATCGACATCAGCGACGGCGTGGTCAGGTCGCGCTCGGCCTGTGACAGGAAGGGCTTGGACAGGCCCGATCGATCGGCCAGTTCCTGCAGGGTCAAGCCCAGAGCCTTGCGACGCGACTTGATGCGCGCCCCGATGAGCTGACGGCGCTTCTTCTGGGGTTCGTTTTTCTTTTCGAGAATCATGTCGCCATGTTTCCAGTTCAAACAGCCGTAGCACCAGTTGATTTCGCGCAACTTTCAGCCGGCCGAGTATGTCGGGTAGTCGACTGAAAATAAACGGTTTGAGCTTAACCGTGAGGGTCAGACGAGATCGGCCTTTGCCGCTCGGGAGATTCCGGACCTGTGGCCCTGAAGCCCGCAAAAAATCCCGAGCGCATTCGCGTCAACCAGCGCGAGGCCCATCTGATGGCCGCCGCGCATGAGTGGTTCGTCGCGCGAAAGCCGGGCGGTCGGCGACTGGTGCTACGCTTCGCCATCATGGAGGACGTCGATCTCTCGGGGCGCGATCTGGCCGACGCCGATCTGACGGGCAGCATCCTGGTTCGCTGCAAGTTTGATCGGGCGCGGCTGGCCCGAGCCTGTCTGTTCGGCGCGGATCTGCAGGGCAGCAGCTTCGTGGGCGCTTCGCTGGTACAGGCCGACATGCGAGGGGCACGCCTGAAGGGCGCCAATCTCTCGCACGCCAACATGACCCAGGCCGACCTGCGGGCGGGCCGGATCGCCATCTCCGACGAGGACACCAAGTTCGCCCTCATTCGCCACAAGGTCTCGGCCGGTCAGCTGGACGGGGCCAATGTCTCTGGCGCTGTGCTCGACAGGTCTCGCCTGGACGACGTATCCGCAGCGGCGGCGGATTTTTCGGAATGCTCGATGCGAGGCGCCAAGCTGGTCGGCGCCAATCTCAAGAACGCCAGCCTGCGCGGGGCGGTGATCGATGATGTTGACGTGCGCGGCGCCAATCTGGAGAGCGCCGACTTCAGCGATGCGGTCCTGACGCGCGTGGATTTGGCCCAGGCCCGGACAATGGGCGCGGTCATGGACCGCTGCCTGTGTGATCCGGGCGCGGAGGCCGCCGCACGCGCGGCCCTTATCTTCGTCAAGCTGGCGGCGCACCGCGAGTGGGTGACCAGCGGCGGCAAGTCGGGCGAACCCGCCGTGCTGGACGGCGAGGACCTGCGACCCATAGCCGACATGGCGGGCGCCTTCCTGACGGCGGTCAGCGCCAGGAATGCGTGTTTGGCCGGAATGGATTTGCGCCGGATTTCGCTGCAGGGGGCGCTGCTGGACGGCGCCGACCTGCGCGGCGCCATCCTGCGCGAAGCCGACCTACGCGGCGCCAGTCTACCGGGCGCGAACCTCAAACAGGCCAATCTGCGCGGGGCGCTGCTGAGCGCGCTACCCTTCAAGGTCGATCGCGAAAAGCCTACCCAACTGGCCAAGGCCAGTTTGCGCTATGCCGATCTTCGTGAGGCCGATCTGGGCGACACGGATCTGTCCGACACAGACCTGCATGGCGCCAGGCGTTCGGCGGCCCAGGTTGCGGCAGACCATGCGGACGACGACGGCGCCTTCATGCTCGACATGTAGTCAGACGCCGCGTCGCCACGCCTGACGCAAGGCAGCCCGATGGTCGGGCGCAGCGATCTCGATCAAGGCCATGGCGCGCGCCTCGCCCTGCAGCGCTCGCAGATCGACCGCGCCATGTTCGGTCACCACGATCCCGACCTCGGCGGCGGGCAGGGTCGGCGGCACATCCAGGCGTGGAATGATCCGGCTGATCGCGCCGCCTTTCGCCGTGGAGCCCAAAGCGATGATCGGCAGTCCGCCGGGCGATCGACGCGCGCCGCCGATGAAGTCGGGCAGGCCGCCTGGACCCGAGATCGCTTCGCCATCCACCCATTCGGCGTTCACCTGGCCCAGCAGATCGACCTCGATGGCTGAATTGACGGCGACGAAGGTCGGGATCATGGCCAGGCGGGCGACGTCATGGGTCTCCAGCGCGGGGGCCAGGACGACGCCCGGGAGATCAGCGGCCTCGGCGTAGAAGGCGCGCGATCCCAGCAGGCTGCCCGTGGTCACCTGTGCGAAGACGCCCTGGCGGATCAGCGCGGCGACCGGATCGCAGATCATGCCGCTCTGCAGTGACAGGCCCTCCTTGCCGGCAAGCCCCGCCCAGAGGGCGTCGCCCAGTCGGCCGATGCCGGCTTGCAGGGTCGCGCCGTTGGGGATCAGCGCGACGACATGTTCAATGATCAGCGTCTCGACGGTCCCCGGTGCTCGGACGGCATATTCCACCAGCGGGGTGTCGAGTTCGATGAGTTCGTCGAAGACGCCGACGGGGGCGGTTGGTGATCCTGGAAGCCGGGGCAGGGACGGGTTGATGACGCCGATCCTGATCGCGCAGCGCTCCAGCGCCGTCGGGGGAAAATCGATGGTCGGGCCGAACGAGCAGACGCCATCGGCGTCGGGCGGCGTAACCATGAACAGCCCCGCCGCATAGCGCGCCGCCGCCACCCGCCGGGCGAAGCCATGATAGGTCGTCGGCAGACGCTCGAACCTTCCCGCCGCTGCGCTGGATCGCCAGGCTGGCGACATGAAGGGGCCGGCCATTCGGGCGTCTGGCCCCAGTGTGCTCCAGTCGAACCTGTTGACGCCCGGGATGAAGCCGCCCTCGAAGGTCGCCGAAAGCAGCGGCTCCAGCCGTCGCGACAGCGGCGCGGCGGCGAAGGGCTCGGCGGCCGAGGCGCTGACAAAGACGCGGGTCATGCTTGGGTTCCGCCGGCCGCTGACGGGTCGCGAGCGGTGCCGATATAGCCCAGCTTAGCGGCCCAACCATAGAGACTGCAACGCGATCCAGCCCAGACCTCATCGACGGGTTGGTTCGGGGCCTCTGACAGGCGTGGGAGAAAAACTCCGTTGAGCCTGAAAATCCCACGCGTAGGGTAGGGTCAACAAGGCCGCTCGCGCGGACGAGCGGCGCCTAATGGGAGGACGTCATGAACGCCCACGCGCCTATCGTCGCCGATGAAGTCCCCGACTATGCGGGTCTGACCGTCACGCCCGTCAGCACGGTGCTCGGCGCGGAGATTTCCGGGCTCGATCTGCGCCAGCCGCTGGCGCCCGAAGTTGTTGCGGCGATCCGCGCCGCCCTGCTGCGCCACAAGGTGGTGTTCTTCCGCGATCAGGACATCAGCCACGCCGACCATGTCCGGTTCGGCCGCTATTTCGGCGATTTGGAGGGCCATCCGGTCACCAGCCACGTGCCGGGCTTTCCCGAAATCCTGCACATCGAGGCGGCCGACGGCATGAAGCTGCGCGAGGAGATCGTGCCGCTGGTTCGCGTCGCCAACAAGTGGCACACCGACGTCACCTTCCGCGCGGCGCCCTCGATGGGCGGGGTGCTGCGGATGCGCGACATGCCACCTCTGGGCGGTGACACACTGTTTGCCGATACGGCCGCCATCTACCGCGACTTGCCCCAGGCCCTGAAGGACAAGCTGGCAGACCTGACCGCCGAGCACGACATCATCCAGAGCTATGGCTACCGCGTCGACCAGGCCAAGCGCGACGAGTTGCGCGCTGCCTATCCGCTGATGGTTCACCCCGTGATTCGCACCCATCCGGAGACCGGCGAGAAGCACCTGTTCGTCAACAAGGTCTTCACGACCCGCATCCTCGGCTTGCCCGAGGACGAGGCCAGGACCCTGCTGGCCGAACTGCTGGATCGCGTGAAGACGCCGGAATATCAGGTGCGCTTCCGCTGGACGCCGAATGCCATCGTCTTCTGGGACAACCGCGCCACTCAGCACTACGCCATCCTCGACTACTGGCCGCAGGAGCGGATCGTCGAGCGCGTGACGATTGTCGGCGACGCGCCCTACTAGAGCATTTTCCGACGAAATGGACGCCGGTTCGTCGTCAGAAAACGCGTTAAAACAAAAGACTAGAACATTTTCCGATCCAGTCGGATCAGAAAATGTTCTAGCCGCCGATCAGCCAGTCACCGGTCAGGGCCGAAATGTTGACCCCGGCAAGGATGATCTGGTCGCTGCCGCCGAGGTCGATGATGGCGTTGGCCCCGCTCTGGTAGAGGCTATAGGTCTGACCGGCATCCAGCTGGATGCGGTCACCCTGGGCGCGGCTGAAGTCGGTGATCAGGTCAGAGCCGGCGCCGGAAAAGCTGTAGAAGATGTCGGCTCCGGCCCCGCCGGTGATGTTGTCGGCGCCGCGGTCGCCGGCCAGCCAGTCATTGCCGACGTCTCCCGACAGGACGTCGTCGCCCTGACCGCCGCGCACGATGTCATTCCCCTCGCCACCATAGCAAACGTCATTGCCGAGGTTGCCATTGACGATGTCATCGCCGGCGTCGCCAAACAGCTGGTCGTTGTTCTGGCCGCCGACGACCCAGTCGGTCCCCGCGCCGCCATAGCCATAGTCGGCGCCGATATTGCCGTTGATCCGGTCAAAGCCATCGCCGCCCGTGATCGTGTCGTTGCCGTCATTGCCGTCCAGGCGATCGTCGCCGGCCAGGCCGTTGAGCGTGTCGTTCCCGGCTTCGCCGCGCAGCCAGTTGGCCGAGCTGTTGCCGTTGATCGTGTCGACACCGGAACCGCCGCGCGCGTCTTCGATGGTGGCGCCCATGGCCACGGCGACATTTCCAATAAGACCGCCGACGTCGGAGAAGTGCCCCTGGCGAAGGTCGATGATCTGACTGTTGGAATAGCCCGAAAAATCGAAGGTGTCGGTTCCGCCCGCGTCCCACACGGCGAAGATCACCTTGGTGGAAGCCGTGGCGGTCTCGAACCAGGGTCTGCCAGCGTTGGAATTAAAGCCGTAGGTCGTGTCGCCGGTGCGGGTGGTCATGTTGACCCCGTATTCCGCCTGCGCTGCCGCTATGTCGTCGAGCTGTGGAGCGGACGCGTAGCGGCCGCCATAGCTGGCGCCGGTGTTGCTCTCGTTGAAATAGCTCATCACCGTATACTGGCGGGAGTCCTGATAGTAGTCGGCGTCCGTGGCATAGGTGAAGCTGGCGCCGTCCACCGCGTCATAGTCGGAGGGGTGGCTCAAACCGATGGCGTGGCCCAGCTCATGGACTAGGACGGAGCCGCCATAGTTATTGGCTGTAGGCGCGGTGTTGTAGCCCAAGGTGCTGTTGATCCAGACATCTCCCGAGCGCGCTGTGATCGCGGGGTTGCCGGGCAGGTAGGCGAAGGCGACCGCGCCCTCCACACCGCTGGAATAGTTGCCGAACAGCATGGACGCCTGGTTGGAATAGGCTGTTTCGCCCGTCGAGCCTGCGCCGACCCTTATGAACGTGATGTTGGCGACATCCGACCACGAGGTCAGGGCGAGTTCCGCCTGCTGGATTTGAGTGGCGTTGAACCGCGAGAACCCGGCTGTGTCATCGGGCATGGTGTCGGGCGCCGTCGAGCGGAAGCCATAGGTCAGGGTGTAGGATTCGCCGAGGGCCGACGACCAGCCGGGCGCAAAGCCCACCAGGGTCAGCCCGGCCGTTTCGATGGACAGGCTGGGCTTGCCGTTGACCGTCACGCCGTCCCGACCGTCTGCGTTCAGATAGGACTGCGGATCTTCGGATCCCGCCGTGGCGAGAGTTTCGGGGTGAGAGAGGTCAAACGCCATAGCGACACGTACTCATGGAAAAGGTCCCCCGACCCAGTCTTGAACCTAATCTCACAGCTCTGTCGCTACAACACTGCAACACTTGCGACGGATGGACGCGCGGACATTGGGCGCCCGTGCCAGTGAACGGAGCGTTACCGTCACCGCCGCCATCCTTCCTCTATGGGGACGCCGGCTTCCAGCCATGGCCCGGCGACTTGTAGATGGCCACGACGTCGGTATTGACGCTGGTCCCGGCAACGCTGAGGGCGTCGTCCCGGCCTCCTGGGCCTTTAGCCACGCATAGGCGGCCGCCTGGCCGGCGGGTCTGATCACTCCAAAGCATTGTAACGCTTTTTAAAAACGGAACCGTAACCTCTGGTGGCATTCCTGCTCTTGGTTTCTAACAGCCCCAAAAATGGGTCGGGGGTGGGATATGAACAGAGCAGCAGCAGGCCGCCGCACGCGGTCCGGTCACAACAAGACCCAGAGCGTGATCCTCCCCGATCGGCTGGCGCAGAACCTTGTCCGGGTGTTGGGCGACCTGTGCGGCCCGCGCTCGGGCGTGTCGTGAAGCCGTTGGTCTGGATGCAGCATATGGCCGACCGAATGGGTCTGGTCCCTGGTCAGCGCCCCAACAGACGGTGGATGCTGCGGTTCGCAGCCGCCATCATGGCCAGCCTGGCGCTATGGGCCCTGTTTCTCTGGGTGCTAGTGCTCTTCCTTGGCTGGACGGCGCCACTCTAGCGCGACATGGACGCGATCAACGGGTGACCGCAGCCTCCGAGATGGCTAGTTTCCGTCGCTGATCGGGGCTTCGCCGAAAGACGGCGATGAGGGAGCGAGTTCCATGCGTATCTTGGTCTTCAGCCTGACGGGTGCTCTGGCCTTGAGCGGTTGCGCAACGGCGCCCACGGTGGTGCGTGACGGAAGTCTCGCGGCTCTGCGCGGCCAGAGCCTGGCGCCGCTGAGCAGTCAGTCGTCCCCCGCTGATGGGGCCTTGGCCGCCGCGATCCAGGCCGGGGTTTTGAAACGACTTGTGGCCGTTGGCGCAGACGTCTCGGGGAGCAAACCACCGGCTTATCTGCTTCAGGTTGGCGTAGGCGTTTCGGGGCCGGCCGTCGGGGTGTCCGGCGTGGCCGGACCCTCGTTTAAAGACACTGTCTGGCGCAGCGCGCCGACCAAGCGCCACTTCTGGAACCGTCGCGGTCCGGCCCATACGGCTACAGCCGTGGTGCTGGATGTCGCAACAGGTAAGCCCGCCGCCTGGGCCACCGTGCGCGCCGGAGACGCTGACGCCGAAGTCACCGCCGATCGCCTGGTCAAGGTGCTGATGGGGCCTGCGTCCTAGCTGGGACGATACTCCGGCAGGCGCAGGGTAAAGGTCGCGCCGGCGCCCGGCGTGCTGGCGCATAGAACACCGCCGCCATGACGCGCGGCAGCAGCGTCGACGAAGGCCAGACCAAGACCCACTCCGCCGGCCGCGTCTGAACCGGGTCGGTCGAACCGCTGGAAAGCCCGGAACGCCATGGCGGCCTCTTCCGGCGTCAGGCCAGGCCCCTGGTCGCTGATGGAGACATCGACAAAGGCGCGGCCGTCCTGCCGGGTCGCGTGCGCCGACACCCTGATCTGTGAGCCCTCGGGGCTGTATTTGACCGCATTGCCCAGCAGGTTGACCAGGGTGCGGGCCAGAACGCCCCGGTCGCCCAGCACCATCAGAGGCGCATCGCAGCCATCCTGCTGGATCTCGATGTTGCGTTGGCGGCATTGCGGCCACAGCTCGTCAACGGCCTCCACCGCCACGTCGCAAAGGTCGACCGGCTCCATGGCCACCGGCGTGACCTCGGCGCGCGCCAGTTGCACGAAGCCGTCGGCCAGGGCCAGGGTGCGGCGGGCGCAGGCGGCCAGTCGGTCCGACACCTCTTCAGGCAGGTCGGGCGTTGTGGCCAGAAGCGCCAGGATCGAGGTCTGCGGTGAGCGCATGTCGTGGGTCAACAACTGCAGGGCTTGCTCGCGCTGGCGCATCGCGGCGGTAAGGGTGGTGATGTCGGCAAGGCGCACGATCCAGCCGGCGCTCTCGCCAGCCTCGTCGCGCCGGAACACGGTCTGGGACTGATAGGCGCGTCCGTCACTGAGATGCAGGTCGACAGGCTCGATCCGCTCAGCCTCCGGCGGCCAGGACTCGTCGAAAGAGCGGCCCAACGGCTCCAGGGCATTGAGCAGGGAGGCGATCGAGGCGCCGGCCAGGGGCAGGTGGGTTCCGCGCAGCAGGGACTGGGCCGCGGCGTTGGCGGCGATGACCCGCCGTCGGACGTCCAGAACGATCGTGGCGTCGGGGAGGCTGAAGAGGGCGTCGGCCGAAAAACGGCGCAGGTCTTCGATCCGGTTGATGGCGGCGCCCAGGCTGAGCGCCTGGCGGGCGACGAGATCGCTCTCGAAACCCTCGGCCGGCGGGGTGCGGGTCACGGGCAACAGGCGGCTCAGCTCGCGGCCCAGCAGGTCGCTGACCCGGCCCAGTTGTCCCCAGCCCCAGAACAGCGACACGGTCGCCAGACCGATGATCGTCGCTACGGGCGAAAGCCACAGGTCGAGGCGCCAGAAGAAGGCGCAGCTCAGCGCCAGGGCCAGGCTCGACAGGCCGACCACCAGCATCAGATTGGCGCGCGGCGGCAGCACCAGCAGGCCCGCCAGCAACAGCCAAAGCAGGCTGAGCGCGAAGACGATGCGGCTGACCAGGCCCGCAGGCCTGATCATTGTCCCGCTGCGCAGGCCGTCCAGGATACTGGCCTGAAGCTGGACGCCGGTCATGCTGGCCGCGTCGGGGGTCACCGGGGTCGGAAAGGCGGGGCCCAGACCCGGCGCGGTCATGCCGACAAAGACGGTGCGGCCAGCGATCAGTTCCGACGGGACATCGCCGGCCAGCACGTCGGAGAACGAAAGGCGTGGAAAGCGATCCGGCGCGCCGGCGAAGGGGATCAGCAGGCTGGTCTCGGCGCCGCGCGTGATATCGCGCGCGTCGAACGCGTGCGTGGCCCGATGGACCACGGTCATCAGGTCTGGACGTAGATCGGGCCCAAAGGCCTCGAACGGCGCCATGCGCCTAACGACGCCGTCGGCGTCAAAACTGACATGCACCAGGCCCAGACCGGCCGCGCCGCGCGCGATCTCCGGACGCGGGCCAACCAGTTGCAGAGGCGCGCCTTCGCCTGAGCCGGGCTCGATGAATTGCGGCAGATAGACCCGTCCTGACAGGGCGATGGCATTGGCCAGGGCGACGTCATCGCTTGGCGTGGCCGCCGGTTGGCTGAACAGCACGTCATAGACGATGGTCCGCGCGCCGGCCTGGCTGAGCTGGTCGATCATCCGGGCGTGGGCCGTGCGTGACCAGGGCCAGGCGCCCATGTCCCGCAGGCTCCTTTCATCGACCTCGACGATCAGGATGGAGGGATCGACCGGCCGCGACGAGGCGCGTTGCAGGGCGTCGTAGAGAATGTTGTCCAGGCGCGTCGTGAGCGGGCTGGCGGTCAGGCCGGCCAGGGTCAGGCTGGTCAGGGCGGCCACCAGCAGCCAGGTCAGCAAGCGCCGGCGCGGCGACGCGGCCGCCTGGTCAAGCAGTCTGCCGGGCGAGTTCAAAATCTAACGACCGATCTGCAGGGTCTGCATTGGCCCGACCTTTTCGGCGAAAGTCCCACCCTTGAAGCGCACAGCGCTGACCCGCCAGCCATAGGTTCCGGGCGGTAGATCGGTCAGCGTCAGTTGCGGTTCGGACAGGCCCGGCTGGTCGATGACCGGCGAGGTCGTGTCGGCGCCCGCGAAGAGCTGGAACCGGTAAACACGCACGCCATCGCCCGCCGCGCTCCAGCGGAACAGGAAGTTTCGGTGCTTGCCCGAGACCTGGGCGCTGGGCGTGGCGCCCGGCTCGAGCACGTCCAGATCACGGTCGAAGCTATAGTCGGCAGGCAGCCCCTCAAGGCCGCCGGCGTCCAGAGCGGTCAGGCGTACGAAATAGGTGCCGTTGGCGATCTCGCCGAACTCGGCGGCGGGGGCCTGCGTGTCGGCCTCGGCGAAGACCTCGACAAAGCCGGCGTCGCGCGACAGGGCCAGACGATAGATGGCCGCGCCCTGCAGGGGTTCGACGGCGAAACGGACGATCTTGTCACCCTGGCGCTGGCCGCCTTCGCCCAGCTTGGGGGCAGGCAGCAGCGCGATCGGCGCGCTGACGCCGGCGGGCGTGGCGCTGACGCCGAAACCGGCGGGCACGGGCGGACCTTCGGTCGAGGTCGAGGCCAGGTCGACGCCGACCGCGCCTTTCAACACTTCAGTCTGGGCCCTGGCGCCCGTCGGGTCCTGGCCGACGCGGAACTCTGTACCGCGCACCGCCGAGATCGAGACCGGGGTGCGCACCTCGAAACGTCCGCCCGGATTGGGATTGGGCGTGGCCGAGATCGTCCCGCGGCCCTGGTCCATCTGGAAGACCCGCTGGGGCGCATTGTTGAGAATGATCTGGCGCATGCGATCGATACGCAGGCTGGTGTTCGAGGGCAGGGTGACGCGCGAGTCATCGGCCATCTCGAAGGTGGCGAAGCCGCCTGGGCCCGTGATCAGGCGCTGGCCCTCGACCAGGACCATGCCGGCGCGCGCCGGGGCGCGGGCGCCATTGGTCTCAAGATCTACCGCGCCACTGACAGCGCTGAGCCGCGCGTCGATGGGCGTGCTCTTCAGCAGCTTGGGATCGATCTTCAGGGTCGAGCCGATCTTGAGGGCGCGCGGCCGGGCGATCTGGTTGGCGCGCTGCACCTGCAGATAGTCGCCGGGCTTGTTCAGATAGGCGGCCCCCAGGCCGATCAAGGTGTCGCCTGGCCTGACCACATAGGCCACGGGCGTATCGAGGGGCGGCGCTGCGAAAGCCGCAGTAGCGGTGGTCAGGCCCAGGATGGAGGCGAAGGGGCCGGCGGCGAGAAGAGTCAGGTCGCGCTTGGACGTCATGCTTGGGTCGCTCCGGCTTCGGCGTCCGCCTCACGGCAGCCCTGTGGATCACAGGCCTCCAGACGATAACCGAAACCATAAACCGTCGTCAGGCGAAAGCCGTTGGCGGGACGAAGCTGCAGCTTTGAGCGCAATCGCGAGACATGGGCATCCAGGGTGCGGGTCTCCAGATCCGGACGCTGGCCCCAGACCCGGCGCAGCAGATACTCGCGCGAGAGGGGGCGGGCCAGGTTGTTGAACAGGATCGTCGCCAGCTGGAATTCCTTGGGCGTCAGGGCCTCGACATGGTCCTCCCAACTGGCCGTGTGGGCGCCGGGATCCATACGATAGGGGCCGTGCTGCTCGACCTGCTGGGTGGTCGATGGGCGATAGACCCGACGCGCCAGGGCGTTGACCCGCGCCAGCAGCACCTGCGGCTGCAACGGCTTGACGATATAGTCGTCAGCGCCGGCGTTCAGGCCCTCGACCAGATCGGCTTCGATCGAACGGCTGGTGAGCAGCAGCACGGGCGGCGGTGTGGTCAGCATCTCGTCGAGGCGACGCAGGGTCTCGATGCCGGAAAGATCGGGCATGTTCCAGTCGATGATCAGCAGATCGAAGGTCTGGCGGCGCAATTCGGTCAGCAGCCGCTCGGGATGGGTAAAGCTGACACACTCGTACCCGGCGGGACCCAGCAAGCCGGCGACCAGCGCATTGTGACTCTCGTCGTCGTCGAGAAGGGCGACTTTCATGCGCTCACTTGTAGAGAAGTATTTCGCGCGCCCCGCTCGAGGCGGGGCGCACGGCGGTCGCCCGTCTGTCCGGTGGGGGGGATCCAGATGATCGTCCGCCCATTTGGAATACCTTGTTCGCCCATGCGCCGCGCTAGGCCAAGCAAGGATTTTACAATGGTTTACAGTCGGGTCGAGCGGCTTTCATTCGGCGGCTGAGCCGAGGCGAGCTTGAAAGGTGTTGCGCGCAGCGGTTGGCTGTCTTCCGGCGGGAAATCGGCGCCGGCCACGTGCAGTTACGAGTCGATGCCGCCCTTGCGCACGAGATCCAGTTGGGCCGCGTCGATCCTGGAGTTCAGCGCCCTCTGCCGACCTCCGGGGGCCCGGTTCAACTGGCCTATCTTCTCGTCCAGGGTCAGCTGGGCGATGAGCGACTTGATCAGGATTGAGTACCGTGAAAGAGGCGCGGGCCGCGCTGGCGAAGGCGAGGGCGGTGACACTGGCCAGCAGAGCGCGGCGGTTGGGCCCTGTGGCGATTGCCGACATTCCTGGTCTCCCGTAACGGCCCCTGCAAAGCGGAGCTCTTTGATGTCCATCCGGCCGGGGCCGTGGCGGCGCACTACAGAAGGTCGCAGTTCTGACAACGCTGTCAAACACTGATCGTAAAAAGGCCGGAATGACCCGGCCTTCATCGTGCTTGTTTTAAGCCGTAAGCTAGTTGCGCGCCTTTCGGGCGGCGTACTTGCTGTCGCGCTTGGCCTTGGCCTCAGCGCTGGACAGAGCCTTGCGTTCCTTGGTGGCACCACGCTTGAGGCTGAGCACGGCAGCAGCGCTGTCAGCGATGGCTTGTTCGGCGGCCTGGATCTTGTCGGCCACAACCTGGCGGGCGGCGGCGCGTTCTTCGGCGCGGTCAGCTCGAACTTGCTTCAGTTCGGCGGCCTTGACAGCTTCGCGGCTCTCGAAGTTTGGATCGACGACGGCAGGCTTGGGCTTGAACTTTTCAAGCAGCGCCTTTTTGGCGTCGGCCGCGGTCTGGAGTCTGGTGGAGAAATTGGTGCGCAGGGTTTCGTTCATAAGACCTCGAATTTCGAAGGGGGAAAACCCCGTGTGTCATTCGAGGTTGATAGTCAGGAAAGCCAGGCTGGAGCGCGGGACGGGCCCGCGCTCCGATTAGGCTTAGGCAGCTTGGAGCTGGCCGGCCGACATCTTGCCGCTGCGCTGGTCGCGCTCGAGTTCGTAGGACAGCTTCTGGCCTTCGTTCAGCGAACCCAGGGTCGAACGCTCGACCGCCGAGATGTGCACGAAAACGTCCGCGCCGCCGTCGTCAGGTTGAATGAAGCCAAAGCCCTTGGTGGAGTTAAACCACTTCACGGTACCGGTCGTCATGATGGTCACCTTTCAGGTGAATAGGGCCGCGCGGCTCGAATGTGAGCCGCGTGATCAAATTTTCGGAGAGGATCGTGATGGGCTCGAAGCTCGATCCTGAGACAAAGCGTTGGAGAGCAATCGAACCAAATCGTCATTTAATACGCACACCATACTCGAAAAATATCGAGGGCGCAATGTCTGTAAAATGGAAGAAAATTCGGAACGAGCTTGGAGTTCTGGGAAAATAAAATTGATCCGGAATATCTTGTGCGCCTCAGCCGAAATTTCATCCAGCGTTGCCAGTGGACATGCCGGCGGGTGCGAAACTTTTCCAGGAACCATCGATTTGCACGCGCCAGCGCGCAGGCGCGGCACGGCCAACTAGGCGTGCGCCGCCTTGGCGACGGCCGTCGCGCGCAGGACCTTGGCCTGTTCAGGCGCGACCTGTTCGAAGATCACGGCCAGGTGCTGCTCCTTGGCGTGATCGTTGTGCAGGTCCCAGGCCAGTGAGATCGGCAGACGCAGGCGCGAGCCGCCGTCCAGCCGCACGACCAGTACCCGCCAGCTGAAGCCTTCGCCCGCTTCGCCCAGCGGATCCTTGAACTCCAGCGGCGCCGGATCGCGCAGCATGAAGTCGCGCTCGGGCCTGGCGTCGAACCAGGCCTTGTCGGCCAGGGCGGTGACATCGGCGACAACCTTGCCGGAGAGTTTGCGGGCCATGATGTCGGGGGCTCCTTGACGAGGGCGCTCTGTAGCAATCTCGGTGGCTCTGCGCCATCGCGTCCGGCTAGCCCTCTTGGGTGGAGGTCGGCGAGGTCGATAACCGTAATGGCCCCATCCTGAACGAAGACGCCCCGGAAGACCGTTGCGCCCGCAACGCCAACCTGGCGGGTTTCCCACCGTCGAGACGTTCGCGCCGCCCATTTTGCGGTGAGCGTGACCACTTGTTGCTCGGCGATCTTCAATTTCATGCCGTAGTGGGTGCGCTCATTTTGTAAGGCAGTGAGGGCGGGACGACTTTTGTCTGTCCAAGGTTTAAGGGACGGGCAGGCCCAAAACCGGTATCCATCGCCAAGGATCGCGTCCGAGGGTCGAATCGGGAGAACGTCAGTTTTCCGTTCGTGGGCGCATGAGGGATTGGCTGATGCGTATTCTGATCATCGAAGACGATATCGAGGCGGCGGGCGCGATGGCCCACGGTCTTACCGAGGCTGGCTATGAATGCGTTCACGCGCCCGATGGCGAAGCGGGCCTGAAGGAAGCTGGCAAGGGCGGCTTCGACGTGCTGATCGTCGACCGCATGATGCCCAAGAAGGATGGCGTCGAGGTCGTCGAGACCCTGCGCCGCGAAGGCGACAATACCCCGGTGCTGTTCCTGTCCGCCCTTGGCGAGGTCAGCGACCGGGTCGTGGGCCTGAAGGCCGGCGCCGATGACTATCTGGTAAAACCCTATGCCTTTGCCGAGCTGACGGCCCGCGTCGAGGCCCTGTCGCGTCGTCGTGAGACTGGCGCCGTCGCGACGACCTTGAAGGTCGGCGAACTCGAGATGAACCTGATCAACCGCACGGTCCATCGGGCTGGCAAGGAGATCGATCTCCAGCCCCGCGAGTTCCAGCTGCTGGAATTCATGATGCGCCACGCCGGCCAGTCGGTGACCCGCACCATGCTGCTCGAGAAGGTGTGGGAATACCACTTCGACCCGCAGACCAACGTCATCGACGTTCACATCTCGCGCCTGCGCAGCAAGATCGACAAGGGCTTCGACCGCCCGATGCTGCAGACCGTGCGCGGCGCGGGCTACCGGCTCGATCCCTAGGAGATAGGGCGGTTCGCCGCCGAGACCCGTCATGCGTCTGCCGCGCCTTCTCCGCACCACGCCGTTCCGGCTGACCCTGCTGTTCCTGGCCCTGTTCGCGGCGGCCGCCAGCGCGTTCCTGGGCTATATCTACGTGGCCACGGCCGGCGAGGTGAATCGCCGCGCCGACGCCGAGATCAGCCGCGAGATGGAGAGCCTCGAGGCGACCTATCGCCAGGGCGGCGTCAATGCCCTCAACCAGACCATCGTCGAGCGCGCCACCGGCGAGCGGCCGTTCCTGTATTTCCTGGCCGACAAGACCGGCAAGCGGATTTCAGGTTCGATCGAGGCCTCGCCGCTTGATGATTTCGAGGGCGACGGTCCCAGCTGGTCCAGCTTCAAGGTCACAGAGGTCGATCTCGACGGCGCCGAGGTGCGCAACGCTGCGCGCGGCGTGCAGGAGCGTCTGGCCGGCGGCGAGGTGCTGTTCGTCGGCGCCGATGTGGCGGCGTCAGAGGGCTATGTCCGCAAGATCGTCCGGGCGCTGTGGGGCGCCGGGGCGCTGGTGATCATCCTGGGTTTGGCCGGCGGCGTCCTGATCAGCCGCAACGTCTCGCGCAGCATGCAGGGGCTGGTCGACCTGGTCGCCGCCGTGCAGGCCGGCGACCTGCACGCCCGCGCCAAGCTGCGGGGCGCTCGCGACGAGTATGACGAGTTGGCCGAGGGCCTCAACGACATGCTCGACCGCATCGAGCGTCTGATGGGCGGCCTGCGCCATGCCGGCGACGCCATCGCCCACGATCTGCGTTCACCCCTGACCCGCCTGCGCGCCCGCATGGAAGTGGCCCTGATCGACGCTGAAAACGGCAAGGGCGATCCGGTTGCGGCGCTGGAAACCGCCCTGCAGGACGCCGACGGCGTGCTGAAAACCTTCAACGCCGTGCTGGCGATCGCCCGCCTGCAGGCCGCCGGTCAGGCGCCTGACCAGCAAAGCTTCGACTCCTCGGAACTGGCCCGCGACATGGCCGAGCTTTACGAGTTCTCGTGCGAGGACAAGGGCCTGGACTTCAAGGCCGAGATCACCCCGGCCCTGAACATCCGGGGCAATCGCGAGTTCATCGCCCAGGCCCTGGCCAATCTGCTCGATAACGCCATCAAATATACCCCGTCGGGCGGGGCGATCATGTTGCGCGCGCGTCGCCGCTCGTCTGGCGAACTGGAATTCTCGATCACCGACACCGGCCCCGGCGTGCCGGATGAGGACCGCGCCCGCGTTGTCCAGCGCTTCGTGCGCCTGGAGAACAGCCGCAGCGAGCCGGGCGCCGGCCTTGGCCTGTCACTGGTCCAGGCCGTGGCCGCCTCGCACGGCGGCCGGCTGGAACTGGCCGAAGGGCCGGGCGAGTACAACGGCATGGGGCCTGGCCTGCGGGTCGCTCTGGTGCTGCCCCGGGTCGAATAGCGGGCAGGGCGCCGGTTTAGCCGGCGCGCACCTCGCAACTGTGGACGGCCTGCGGTTCGGGGTCGAACGTCGGGCGAGGCTGGTCCAAGGTCGTCTTCCACTCCACGGACGCGAGCACCCGCGTGACTTTCGAAACCGACGCGATAAGCCACCGGCGCGGCTTCCTGGCTGGGCTTGGTGGTCTGGGCTTGATGGGCGTGGCCGGCTGCGCGCCGGGCCAGATCATGCGGCCCGGCCTGGTCAACGGTCTGGGCGACTTCGACGCTTTGCCCCACTTGGCGCCGATCCGGATGAAGCCTGACCGCATCTCCAGGATCACGGTCTGTCTGCGTCCGTTCCGCAAGGCGGGGCCGCGCCTGGATGTCGAGACCGTCGGCGACAAGACCGTCGTCCACAATTACGGCCATGGCGGCAGCGGCTGGTCGCTGTCGTGGGGTTCGGGAACGATCGCGGCCAGGAACGCCATGTCGACCGGCGAACGCGACATCGCCGTGATCGGTTGCGGCGCCCTGGGCCTGACCACGGCCACCCTGCTGCGGCGGGCCGGGGCCAATGTGACCATCTATGCCAGCGAACGCACGCCTGATACGCGCTCGGCCCGGGCCACGGGCACCTGGTCGCCCGACTCCCGCATCGCCGCCGTGGGCGCGACTGCGCCGGGGTTCGAGGCGCAATGGGAGGAGATGTGCCGCACCTCCTACAAGGCCTACCAGACCTATCTGGGCATGGCGGGCAATCCGGTGGAATGGACCGACCGCTACACCCTGTTCGATGCGCCGCCAGGACCGGGACGCGCCACGCAGCATGACCCCAACGACGTGCGGTTCGTCGAATATGTCGAGCGCGTGAGAGACATCACTCCGCGTGGCATGGAGCTGCCGGCCGGCCGCCACCCGTTCCCAACGCCCTTTGCGCGGCGTGGATCGTCGATGCAGTTCAACATCGCCGAATATGCCCACCTGCTGATGACCGACTATCTGCTGGCCGGCGGCAAGGTTGAGACCATGACCTTCCACACCCCCGCCGATCTGGCGGTGCTGAAGCAGAAGGTGGTGGTCAACTGCACCGGCTATGGCGCGCGGGCGCTTTGGAAGGACGAGAGCATCATCCCTGTGCGCGGCCAGATCGCGTGGCTGATCCCCCAGTCCGAGGTCAATTACGGCCTCTACTACAAGGGCGTGTCGATCCTGGCCCGGCGCGACGGCATCGTCGTCCAGCAGGTCGGGCAGACCGAAGCCTGGGGCTATGGCGATGACAACGAGATCGCCAGCCGAAGCGAATCCGAGGACGCCATCGCCACCATCGCGGCGCTCTACGGTCGGCCGAAGCCCCGGGCGGCCTGATCTGCGTACATCCGGTTCATATCGATCGACGGGGCCAGATCGCTATAGACGATCCCGCGCGGCGCGATGCTCCAGACCGCCAGGAAGGTCGCCAGGCCCAAGGCTGTCAGGGCGATGAAGCCGGCGATCTGCCGTCGGCGGCTGGGCTCGAGGCGACTCAGGAACGCGACCCGCAGGATCAAAGGGTGCGCGCCCCAGCCGCAGGCGAGGGGCGAGGCTGCACCACAGGTCGAGACCTTCAGCAGCGCCCTGGCGTAGTCGGCGCGGATGTCGCTTTTCAGCGATAGCACCGTGGCGTCGCACGCCAGCTCCTGGTCAATACGGGCGAACACCGCGCCGAGATGAACCATGGGATTGCACCAGCCCAGGACCCGGCACCCGGCGATGGCCAGGTTGGCGATAGGGTCGCCCCGGCGGATGTGCGTGCGCTCATGCAGCAGGATCAGGTCGCGCTCGCGGGTGTCGAACCGCGCCTCGAAGTCATGGGGCAGTATTATCCGGGGCCATAGGGAGCCCATCACGGCGGGGCCTGCCTTGCCCTTGGCCGCCGTACGCCGGAAGGCATGCTCCTGCCACAGCATGAAGCCGGCGAAGAGTGCGGCGCCGATAACCCACGCTGCCAGGATCGTCATCGCCAGACCCGGCGCCAACGGCGAGGTCGGAGCGCCGACTTCCAGGGTCTCCGCGAGGCTGGGAAAGACGCTGGCGGCAGCGGCGACAGGCACAATCGCCCAAAGCCCATAAGCGAGGCGCGGACCAAACAGCCCGCGAACCGGAAGGCGGAGCAGCAGCACCAGCACAACGCCGGCCGCCGCCGCGATCTGAACCCGTGTCAGCGCCAAGGCGAGCAGTTCGATCAGCATCGCGTTCCCCCTCCAGGCGCCGCCCCGATCGCGTTAGTCGGGTTGGACCCCCTGATGGTTACAACTGTAATATCGCTCGTCAAGCGTGTGTCTTGCCCCGGCCCCGCCAGCGGGCCACGGTGGCGCCATGACTCGCCTGCTCGAACGCCTCGCCCCGTGTGGTCCCATCGCCGATCCCAAGGCCGCCGAGCGCGCCCATGAGGCGATCCTCAAGCGGGTCGGTGAAGCGTCGGCAAGCATCGAGACCGTCTGGCCGGCCTTGGCCCCGGTGTTCGGCGCCTCACCCTATCTGGCCAGTCTTGCCCGCCGCGACGCCCGACGTCTGCCGTCTATCCTTGAGGCCGACCCTGATACGCGGCTGGCGGAAATCCTCTCAGCCGCCGACGCGGTCGCCGCTGAACCCGACTTCGAGGTCGCGCGCCGCGTGCTGCGCGAACTCAAGGCCGACCTGCATCTGCTGACCGCGCTGTGCGACCTGGGTGGTTTCTGGGATCTGGATGCGGTGACCGGCGCCCTGACGCGCTTTGCCGACGCCACCCTGCGCGCCGCCCTGGCCCAGGCCGTCCGGCTGGAGGTGGGGCGCGGCGCCCTGACCCATGTGGGCGACACCGAGGCCGGGCCCGCGCCGGGCCTTTTCTGCATCGCCATGGGCAAGCACGGGGCCTTTGAGCTCAACTATTCCAGCGACATCGACTTCTCGATCTTCTACGCGCCGGAAAAGCTGCCGGTCGCCGAAGGGGTCGAGCCGCAGGGCGTGGCGGTCCGCATCGCCAACCATCTGGGTCGCATCCTGCAGGAGCGCACCGCCGACGGCTATGTCTTCCGCATCGACCTGCGCCTGCGTCCCGACCCGTCCTCGACCCCGCCGGCCATGCCCGTCGACGCGGCCATGGACTACTACGAGAGCGTCGGCCAGAACTGGGAGCGCGCCGCCCACATCAAGGCCCGGATCGCGGCCGGCGACATCAAGGAAGGCGAAGCCTTCCTGGCCGGGCTGCAGCCGTTCATCTGGCGACGGAACCTGGATTTCGCGGCCATCGCCGATATCCATTCGATCAAGCGCCAGATCCACACCTACAAGGTCGATGACCGCCTGACCGCCAAGGGCGCGGATCTGAAGCTGGGTCGCGGCGGCATCCGCGAGATCGAGTTTTTCGTCCAGACCCAGCAGTTGATCCTGGGCGGGCGACAACCGGACCTGCGCGGCCCGCGCACGCTGGACGCGCTGCGGGCCCTGGCTGACGCCGGCCACGTCACGACCGAGGATGCCGACTGGCTGGCCAAGGCCTATCAGGACCTGCGAGCGCTGGAACATCGCGCCCAGATGATCGCCGATGACCAGACCCACAAGCTGCCGGAATCCGACACCGACCGGAAGAAGGTCGCGGCGCTCTGGAACCACGACAACCTGCGCAGCTTTGATGCGACCGTGGGCAAGATCCTGAAGGGCGTGAACGTGCGGTATGGCCGCCTGTTCGCCGGGGAGGAGGAGCTGTCCTCGCGCTTTGGCAGTCTGGTCTTCACCGGCGTCGAGGACGATCCGGAGACGCTCGCCACCCTCAAGCGGATGGGCTTTTCCAGCCCCGAGCGTGTCGCCGCCACCATTCGCAGCTGGCACCATGGCCGCATCGCCGCCACCCGCACCGAGCGGGGGCGCGAGCTGTTCACGCGGCTGGCGCCGCGCCTGCTGGACGCCGCCAACGCCACGGGCGCGCCGGATACCGCCTTCAACCGTTTCGCCGACTTCTTCGCCTTGCTGAGTTCGGGCGTCCAGATCCAGTCGCTGTTCCTGGCCCAGCCCCGTCTGTTTGAACTGATCGTCGAGGTCATGGCCTTCGCCCCGCGCTTGGCGACGACCCTGGCGCGGCGTCCGACGGCGCTGGACGCCCTGCTGGACCCCGCCTTCTTCGGCCCCATGGCCGTGCCCGAGATCGCTTCGTGGGATCCTGAGGATTTCGAGGGCGCGATGAACGCCGCCCGGCGACTCTTCCGTGATCAGAGCTTCCGGATCGGCGTGCGGGTGATGAGTGGCACCGCCGGGGCCAGCGATGTGGGCGCAGCCTTCGCAGGGCTGGGCGACCTGATCGTCGGGGGCCTGGCGCCCGCCGCCCTGGCGGAGACCATGCGCATCGGCGGCGACTTTCCCGGCGAGGTCGCTGTGGTGGCCCTGGGCAAGGCCGGCTCGCGCGAGATGACCGCCAAGTCGGACCTCGACCTGATGACGCTCTATGCGGTCGATGATCCCGCCGCCCAAGGGGGGGCGGTTTCGTCGATCAAGAACTGGAGCGCTGACAGTTTCTACGCCCGCTTCACCCAGCGCCTCACCTCGGCCCTCTCGGCGCCGACCGGGGAGGGCACGCTCTATGAGGTGGACCTCAAGCTGCGGCCCTCGGGGACAAAGGGGCCGGTCGCCGTCAGTTTCGCCGCCTTCGAGGACTATTACGCCCGCGAGGCCGAGACCTGGGAGCTGCTGGCCCTGACCCGCGCCCGGGTGATGTGGGCCAGCTCGCCGGCCTTCCAGGCTCGCGCCGAGGCGGCCATCGAGGCCGCTCTGCGCCGCTCGCGCGATCCGGTGAAGACCGCCGCCGACGTGCTGGAGATGCGCGAACTGATGGAGCAGGAACGTCCGGGCAAGGGTGTCTGGGACCTGAAGCTGACGCCTGGCGGCCTGGTGGATATCGAATTCGCCGCCCAGTTTCTGCAGATCAAGCACGCCGCCGACGGTGGCCCCCTGGCGCAGAATACCGGCGAGGCGCTGGCGGCGCTCAGGGCGGCGGGTCTGGCCGATGACGCGGCCCTGGCCTGCCTGGAGACGGCCTGGCGGCTGGAGCAGGACCTCTCGCAGTTGATCAAGGTGGCGCTGGAGGACGGCGGCGATCCCGACAGTGAGCCCAAGGCCTTCAGGGCCTTGCTAGCGCGCGCCGGGCACGTCCGAGAATTCCGCTCGCTAAAGACCAAGCTGACCAAGGCCAAGGTCGAGGCGCGCGCGGCGTTCGAGACGATTATGCGCGGCGACGGAAAAGCTGGAGCCTGACGTTCAACGGGCATGGGGACGGGCTTTCGACGTCTTGGAGACGCAAGTCACATGCTGAAAATTACAATGATCGCGGCCGGTTCGGTCCTGCTGCTCGCCGGTCCAGTCCTGGCGGCGCCAAAGGGCGCGGCCGCGCTGGACGCCAATGCCGATGGCAAGGTCAGCCTCGCCGAATTTCAGGCCGGACGCGGCGGCCAGATGATGGCTCACCTCGACGCTGACAAGGATGGCAAGCTGTCGCGCGAAGAATTCTCGGCGATGCGCAAGCCCAGACCCGATGCTCCGGACGCCAACGCTGGCCGAGCCGGCAAGGGCGCAGAGCGGATGTGGTCGCGCGTGGATGCCGACACTGATGGCTTCCTGTCGCGTGGCGAGATGGATGGCTTTCTGGCCAACCGCTTCAAGCGTATGGACGCCGACAATGACGGTGCGCTGAGCCTGACGGAGTTGAAGACCGGCGCCGACAAGGCGAAGGTCGGGATCTGACTGATGTGTTCACGCGCGGCGAGGTGAGGTTTGGCGGCCGAGGGGAGCGACCCCGACGAGGCGCTGCTGACAGGGGTCGGCCGGGGCGACCCGGCCGCCGTTCGCCAGCTGCTGGACCGACGCTTGCCGCGCGTTCTCGCCCTGGCTCGCCGCATGTTGAACGACCCCGGCGAGGCCGAGGACGTGGCGCAGGAAACCTTCCTGAGAGCCTGGAAACAGGCGCGCTCCTGGCGACCGGGTGGGGCGAAGTTCGATACCTGGTTGCACCGGGTGGCGCTGAACCTCTGCTACGATCGCCTCCGTCGCCGCCGCGAGGTGGTCACGGCCGAGCCGCCGGAGCAGGTGGACACGGGTCCGGCGCCGGATGCCGGCTTGCTGGGCGCGGATCTGTCGCGGCGGGTCGAGGCGGCGCTGGCGGCCTTGCCCGCGCGTCAGCGCGAAGCCATCGTGCTGTGCCATCATCAGGGCTTGGGCAATATCGAGGCCGCCGCGCTGATGACCATCAGCGTCGAGGCGCTGGAAAGTCTGCTGGGACGGGGCAGACGCGCGCTCAGGGCCTCGCTCGCCGACCTGGCGGGGTCCGGGCGATGAAGGAGATAGCGTCATGACCATGACCGTCGAACGGTTCGCCGATCTGGCAGAAATCTATGGCGGCGACGTGGCCCGCTGGCCGGAAGCCGAGCGCGAGATCGCCCGCGCCTTGCTGGCCGCAGAACCTGTGCGCCTGGAAGCGCTGCTGGCCGACGCCGCGCGACTGGATCGCTTGCTCGACCTCGCGCCCGCCCAGTCCGCCGATGCGGCCCTGCTGGGGCGGCTGATCGCGGCGGCTCCGCAGCCGGCAAGCGCCGTGCGCCGCTGGCTGGCCGGCGCCGGGGCGGCGCTTGGCCTAGGCGTTGCCGCTCTGGCGGGCGTCGCGGTCGGCGTGGCGATCGGTCAGGCTGATCATGGACGCGCGCCTCAGGGCCAGAGCGTGATCGCTACGGATTTCACCACAGACCTTTCCGAGGCCCTCGAGGAGCCCGCAGCCCTATGACCGTGTCCCGTTCGCTGCTGATCGGCCTGATCGTCTCGGCGGCGCTCAACGTGTTTCTCGTCGGCGGTGTCGTTGGCGTGCTGTGGGTGCGTCAGGGCCTGCCAGACCCCGTGGGGCAACCCTCACGGGCTGCGGCGCTTTCGTCGACTACGCCGGCCACGTCAACGGGTACTGTGGGCGACGTCGAACAGGCGCCGCTTCAGCCCAGGCCGTCGCCATCGCAATCGCCACAGTCGCCTGCCGCCGTCGCTGTCCCGCCGAGCGAAACGCCAGCGCGGCCACAGCTTTGGACCGCTGGCGAGCGACTGTCGCAGGAGAGTCGCCAAACGCTTAGGCGCACTTTGCGCGAGGCCAATAGACGCAATCAGCCGATCGTCCGGCAGGCCCGCGCCGAACGGCAGGCCGCTCTGCAGGCGTTCAAGGCCATGCCCTATGATCCGGCCGTTGCCGGCCAGCATCTGGCAGCTGCTCGGACGCTAGATGGTCAGGCGCGGACTAATGTCGAAGGCGCGCTTGCGACCTTTGCGATGAGTTTGTCGGTGGACGAGCGAGCCGCTTTGGCCGAGGGCCTGCAGAGGGTCTACGCGCCGCGCGCCCGGACGGAGGAGACCCGCTAGTTTTGGGTCGCGGTGTGAACGTCTCGCACGAGTCGGTCGAGCGTCGCCGTCCAGTCGGCGTCCTTCAGGTCGCGCCGATACAGGCGCAGGCTAGGATACCACGGCGATGTGTCGCGATCTCGCAACCAGCGCCAGTCCGTCCCCAGATGCGGTAGCAGGACGAAGCACGGCCGGCCTAGTGCGCCCGCCAAGTGCGCGACGGAGGTATCGACGGTGATCACCAGGTCAAGTTGCTCGATAATCGCCGCAGTTTCTGCGAAATCCTTGGCTCCGGTTTCGGCGGGATCCAGGCCCATCACATGGCCCGGGAGGCTTGCGCGTAGCTGAGCCGCAGCCTGCGGCGGAAGCGACCGGTTGGCGTCGTTGCTGTGGTGAGGGTTGCCACGAAGCTGGACGCCGATCTTAAAGCCCGGCGGAAGCGGCGCCCCGCTCGCTGGTGAGCGCAGGTAGGGCTGGGCCGGAAGAGTTTCCAGCGTCACGCCCAGACGTCCCACCAGTCCGCCGGCCATCACCCAAAAGTCAGGATCCGGAAACTCGACCGCGCCCACTGCGGCTACGACGTTTACGCCCGGAAAGCTGTGGCTGAACAGCGTCACCAGTTCCGCACGAGTTAGCAGGATTACCTCGGCCCCTGCAGCCTGCAGGCGTGGCGCGAACCGGGCGAACTGGATGTGATCGCCAAAACCCTGTTCGGGGAAGATCGCGATTCGCTTTCCGGTCAGATCCTCGCCGTTCCATTGCGGAAACGGGAAAGCCGTGGCGCTCGGCAAGGCTAGGGCCGGCACCTCGTGCCGCGATTCGTAGTGCGCCCAGCCTTCCGTGTATTGTCCCTGGGCCATCAGGTTCACTGCCAACGCCTGGCGTATGAGCGCCAGGTCCGGCTTCAGGCTAAGGGCCCGGCGCAGAACCTGCTCGCCCTCTTCAAGCGCGCCGATCTGGTTGAGCGCAACGCCGAGGTTAAGAAGAAGATCAGCGTTGCGCGGCTCGACGCTGGCGAGGCCTCGGAAGATTCCCGTCGCCTCCACGAGCTTGCCGGCCGCGCGCAGCGTCATGGCTTCAGCGAATATGTCGGCCAAGCGTCTCGAACTCATGATTTCGCGTCTCTCGTCGACAAACACCCCGCTTGGGGGCGCGAAAGCAGGCTCAAAGTCAACCTTGCGGCTCGAGCGCTAGGGTTCGGCCAGTCGCCTGATCGAAAATCGCCTTTGGACGTAACCAATCGGCGAGGTCATGCGTACCTATCCGTAGACCCCGCATCGGAGCCCGCCATGTTAATCCGCAACGCCCCTGACCTGACCGAGAATGAGGTCACCGACCACGGCCTCTATATGCGCCGACGCGAGTTCATCGGCGGTGCGGCGGGGCTGGGTCTAGCAGGCCTGGCCGGTGCAGCCGGCGCGGCGCCGCTCAGCTATTCCAAGGGCTTCTCGACCACCGAGAAGCCGACGCCCCTGGAAGACGTCACCACCTACAACAACTTCTATGAGTTCGGCGTCGACAAGGCCGATCCCGCGGAGAATGCTGGCAAGCTGAAGACGCGGCCCTGGACGGTGCGCATCGACGGCGAATGCGAGGCGCCGCGCACGGTCGGGATTGATGATCTGATCAAGGCCAACAAGCTGGAAGAGCGCATCTACCGCATGCGCTGCGTCGAGGGCTGGTCGATGGTGATCCCCTGGGTTGGGTTTCCGCTCAAGGACCTGATCGCCTCGGTCAAGCCGACCTCCAAGGCCAAGTATGTGGCGTTCGAGACCCTGATGCGGCCGTCGGAAATGACGGGTCAGGCCTGGAACGTGCTGGAGTGGCCCTATCGCGAAGGCCTTCGCATCGACGAAGCCACCCACCCGCTGACCCTGTTGGCGGTGGGCCTGTATGGCGAGACCCTGCCCAACCAGAACGGCGCGCCGCTGCGGCTGGTCGTGCCCTGGAAATATGGCTTCAAGGGCATCAAGTCGATCGTGCGGATCACCCTGACCGAGAAGCAGCCCCGGACGGCCTGGAACATCTCGGCCCCGCGCGAATACGGCTTCTACTCCAACGTCAATCCGGCTGTGGATCATCCGCGCTGGTCGCAGGCCAGCGAGCGCCGCATCGGCGAGTTTCGCCGCCGCGAGACCTTGCCGTTCAACGGCTATGGCCAGTACGTCGCTGACCTGTACCGCGGCATGGATCTGAAGAAGAACTTCTGATGGACCAGAGTGTCGCCGCGCCCCGCGCCGCCAGCCGGCGCAAGCGCCCGTCAAAGCTGCAGGACAACCTGGTCTATGGCCTGGTCTGGCTGGCCTGTTCCGCGCCGCTGGTCTGGCTGGCGTGGAAGGGCTTCAACGGCGATCTGGGCGCCAATCCGATCGAGAAGCTGATCCGTCAGTTGGGCGTCTGGGGTCTGCGGCTGCTTCTGGTCGGCCTGGCGATCACCCCGGCGGCACGGATCCTGAAGATGCCGCGCCTGGTGCGTTTCCGGCGCACGGTGGGGCTTTTCGCGTTCAGCTACATCGTGCTGCACCTGAGCACCTATGTGGGCGTCGACCTGTTCTTCGACTTCGGTCAGCTGTGGAAGGACATCCTCAAGCGGCCCTTCATCACGCTGGGTATGGGCGCGTTCGTGCTGTTGATCCCGCTGGCTGTGACCTCGACCAATGGCTGGATCATCCGCATGGGCCGGGCCGCGTGGCAGAGGCTGCACTGGCTGATCTACCTGATCGCGCCCTTGGGCGTTGCTCACTACTACCTGCTGGTGAAGGCCGATCACACGCCGCCGCTGATCTATGCGGCGGTGTTTGCGGTGCTGATGGCCTGGCGGGTGTGGGATCGGGTTAGGCGGAGAGCCTAGCTGCTTCCCCAGGGGGCGAGTACTCTCTTGCTACTTCGTTGCGCCCTTCGCGTAGGTCTCGGCTGCGGCTAGGATACGCAGGACATTGCCGCTCCAGATCGCCTCGATGTCGGCGTCGGAATAGCCTTCCTTCTTGAGGCGGGCGGTGATCTTGGGCAGGTCGGTGATGTCCTCGAAGCCGTCCATGCCGCCGCCGCCGTCCCAGTCGGCGCCGACGCAGACGCCCTTGGGTCCGGTGACTTTCAGGACGTGAAGCATGCTCTTCATGAACAGGTCGAAATCGCCGCGCACCGGCGGGTGGGCCTTGTCGATCGCGGCGCGCTTGTCGGCATAGGCCTTGACCACCTCGGGGGGGGCGGTCTTGAGGTCAGGGCCCCGACCCAGGGCCTCCAGCGCGGCCTTGCGTTCCGGGCTTGCGGTCGTGTCCGTGAGATAGATCGAGTTGATGCAGGTGGCGCCGCCCGCATCGGCGATCTTCTTCAGGCGCGCATCGTCCATGTTGCGGGCGTGGTCATAGATCGCCTTGGGCCCCGAGTGCGAGGCGATGATCGGAACCTTGGACAGGGCCACTGACTGATCGACCACGTCGTCGCTGGCGTGGCTGACATCGATAACCAGGCCCAGGCGGTTGGCCTCGGCGATCCAGCGCAGGCCCAGCGGCGAATAGCCGTTCCAGATCTTGCCCTTGGGATCGGTCGAGCTGTCGGCTAGCTGGTTGTTGCGGAAATGGACCGGGCCGGCCATCCGCAGGCCTTCCTTCTGGAAGGTCTCCATCAGGGTCAGATCCTCGCCCAGAGGCCAGCTGTTTTCCATGCTGACAAAGGCGAACTTCTTGCCGGCCTTGTTGATGCGCACGGCGTCGGCGGCGGTCATGGCCAGCTCGAACTTGTCAGGGTGGGCGGCCAGCATCTCGCGGATCTCGATGGCGCGGCGCAGGGCATAGTCGCGGGCGTACTGGTAGCCGGCGGCGGTCAGGTCGCCCTGGCCCGTATAGATTACGAAGAAACCGCCATCCAGGCCGCCGGCATCCATGCGCGGCAGGTCCACCTGGCTGAAGTCATGCTCGACCTCGTGGTGGTCGGCGATGTCCCAGCCGGGGCGGGCGAAGTGGGTGGGCGTGTCCAGATGGGTGTCGAGCGTCAGCATCTTCTGGTGGGCGGCCATGTCGGCCTTGGACACGGCCGGCGTCGGCGGGGCCGCGTGGGCAGCAGTGGCAAGCAGGGCGGCGGAGCCGAGAAGGGCGGTCAGACGGCGATAGGGCATCGAGACTCCGAGCATGGGACGCGAACTGGAGCGGCCACGCTCACGGATGGCTGCGGGCGCGTCAAGGCGAAGCCGACGTCAGGCTTTCAGATCAGTCCCAACGCCTTGAAGCTGGCCACCCCCTCGCGGCCAACCACCAGATGGTCATGCACGCTGATCTTCAGCGCCCTGCCAGCCTCGATCACCTGCTTTGTCATGTCTATGTCGGGTCTGGACGGCGTCGGGTCCCCTGAGGGATGGTTATGGAGGAGGATGATGCTGCTGCTGGAAAGCTCCAGCGCCCGTCGCATGACCTCGCGAGGATAGACGGGGGCGTGATCAACCGTACCGCGGTTCATGATCTCGTCAGCGATCAGCTGGTTCTTCTTGTCCAGGAACAGCACCCGAAACTGTTCGCGCGGCTCGTTGGCCAGGGCGACGCGCACATAGCCCAACAGGGCGCTCCAGGACGAGATGACCGGGCGCTTGGCGATCTTGTCGCGACCCGCCCGCAGGGCCGCCTCATGCAGCAGCTTGAGGTCGATGGCGGCGGTCTCGCCAATCCCCGGCACAGTCTTGAGCTCGTCGATCGAGGCGCCGATCACCGCGCCGAATGAGCCGAAACGCGCCATCAGCGCCTTGGCCTTGGGCTTGACGTCGCCCCGCGCAAAAGTGCGGAACAGATAGAGCTCCAGCAGCTCATAGTCGGGCAGGGCGACCAGCCCGCCAACCATGGCCCGCGTGCGCAGGCGTTCCCGGTGGCCCATGTGATGGGCCGCCGGCGTCATGTCGGATACGCCTAGTGATCGTGCGCTGACCATACCGCCCCCGAGTCAGGAGCGAGTATCTGGCCTTAACATCTCAAGGTTGTCGAGGCCTGATCAGTTACCCAGCACAGCCGGCTGGAACAGACCCGCCGGTGAGCCGGTGAAAATCTCGTAGCCGTCTTCCGTCACGCCGATCGAATGCTCGCACTGGGCCGACAGAGACTTGTCACGGGTCACGGCGGTCCAGCCGTCACCCAGCACCTTCACGGCCGGCTTGCCCAGATTGACCATCGGCTCGACGGTGAAGAACATCCCCGGCTTAAGCACCGCGCCCTGACCCGGACGGCCAAAGTGCAGGATGTTGGGCGCGTCGTGGAACACCTTGCCCAGGCCGTGACCGCAGAAGTCGCGAACGACGCTGCAGCGCTGGGCCTCGACATAGCTCTGGATGGCGTGGCCGATGTCGCCCAGGGTCGCGCCCGGCTTCACGGCGGCCAGGCCGCGGGCCATGCCTTCATAGGTGATCTCGATCAGCCGGCGGGCGCGCGGGCCGACCTCGCCAACGCCGTACATGCGCGAGGTGTCGCCGTGCCAGCCGTCGACGATCACCGTGACGTCGATATTGACGATGTCGCCTTCGCGCAGGTTCCAGTCGCCTGGAATGCCGTGGCAGACCACGTGATTGCGCGAAATGCAGACCGTCTTGGGATAGCCGCGATAGAACAGGCAGGCCGGGATGGCCTTGTGGTCGAGGATGAATTCGCGGGCCAGCCGGTCCAGCTCGTCAGCCGATACGCCAGGCACCACGTGCGGGATCAGCATGTCCAGACATTCGGCGGCCAGCTTGCCGGCGCGGCGCATGCCCTCGAAATCCTCAGCCTTGTGAATCTTGATCGCGCCAGTGCGGGTCTCGGCTTCGATCTCTAGGGCGTCGTCAAGGGTCATGGCGTACTCGGGCGGGGCAGGCGGCGTTGAACGGTATCTCGCAATGATAGCATGAAACTTCAATGGCTGCCCCTGCCAGATCATCGCCCGGAGCGATGCCTTGACAAAGATGACGCTGGCGTCATCTTTAGGGTCGCGCTGGCGGTTCAGACCGGCCAAAACGGGAAGGCAAGCAAGCATGCAGCAGATTATGACAGGCCTGTTCAAGGTCATGCCGCTGCTGTTCGGACTTGGATTCCTGGCACCCCTGCTGGCGCAGATCATCGAGCGTTTCGGATGGACCCTGCCCAATGGCCTGACGCCCCTCGTGCTGGGTCTGGTGGTCGGCGGACTGTGGGGCGGTTTCGCCACCCTGAAGGGGCGCTGGATATGAGCGCCCCGACCCTCACCGACACCGAGGTCGCCGGCCTCGACGAGCGGGCCCTGATCAAGCTCGAAAAGACGGTCGCCGAAGCCTATCTGGGCGGCGTGCCCTGGGGCTCCGTGACCTGGGCCCTGGCCAATACCGCGCTCTGGTTTGCGCTCTGGCCCCTGACCCTGTCAGGGTTTTTGCCGCTCTGGGCGGCTTTTCCGATCGCAACCGTCAGTATCGCCCTGAGCTATCTGCCCTCGCATGAAGCCCAGCACCGCATCATCGCCCGAGAAGGTCAGCCGCTGTTCTGGTTGAATGAGTTGGTGGGCCATATCTCGACCCTGTCCCTGGTGCTGCCCTATGACGTGGCCCGCCTGACCCACTACGAGCACCACAAGCACGCCAACCATCCGGACTTCGATCCGGACTACAGCACCCATGCCAAAGGCACCCTGGATTTCCTGCGCCGGACCATTGCCAACCGCCAGCCGTCGGGCGCCGGGGACAAGGCCTATGGTGAGACGCTGATGCGGCTGGATACCGACGAGGCCCGCCGCGCGATGCTCTCCGCCGTCGTCTATCGGCTAGGCCATTTTTCGATCCTGTTCGCTCTGGCCTGGAGCGGCCACGCGATCGAGGCGGCGTTGATCTGGTGGTTGCCGCGCCAGTTGGCGGCCACCTACATCCAGTACTTCCTGAGCTTCGCCCCGCACCACCCGGCCAAGGCGATCGGCCGCTATCGCGATACCCGGGCCTTCAGAAGTCCGCTGGGCAATATTCTGACCATGGGGATGCAGTTCCACATCATCCACCATCTCTATCCGCGCATCCCACTGATGCGGACCCCGGCAGCCTACTGGGCGATGCGGCCCATCCTGAAGGCCCGAGGTTGTGACCTGGGCGCGCTGTAGGCGAGCGGGCCGGCGGTTCAGTGATTGACGCGGCGAGCCTCACCCGGCGTGGTGGCGGGCTTTAGCTCTTCCAGGAAGCGCGCCTCCAGGGTCGTCGGCCGGTCGCGGCGTACACGGCACACGCCCTTGTAGCGGGTCACCCGGCCCGAGGTCTTTTCGGTGACATCGGCGGTGAAGGTCACGTCCCATTCACCGGGCTTGCCGAGCGCGACCGGGTGCATGTCGTTTGAGTTCACCCCGACGACAGGACCCAGGCCGAATTGCTCCTCGAGCTTGTCGGTGCAGGCCTTGAAGGCGAAGACCGCCCGCGCGGCCGTCATCATGCCGCTTTCCTTGCCATCCGAGGATGCGCCGCACGCAGAGAGGGCCAGGACGGCGCACACGGCCGTCAGGGTCGAGAATTTCATGTGCGGTGGTCCCCCGGAGTTCGAGGCGCAGGGTTAGTCAGATGCGAGCCGATTGCAGCTTAATTCGCCGTCATGTCGGTTAAGGCGCCAGGGGGACGCGTCGCGCGATCCGAACGTCCCGGGTTGTCACTGCGCACGCATAGACTAGCACCTCGACCCCGGCTCCGACCGCTTGGGTCAGGCCGCGCGCGAAGGCTGGATCGAGATCTTCGCAGGCCTTGAAGCTATCGCAGTCCATGCGCTGAACCACGAAAAGTGCCACCGCCCGATCGCCGGACGCCACCTGGGCCGCAAGATCCGCCAGGTGACGGGTCGAGCGCGCCGCCACGCAGTCGGGGAACTCTGCCAGACCCGGCGTGCGGGAGAGGTGGACATTCTTGACTTCCAGCCAGCAGGGCGGCCGGTCCGGGTGGGTCAGCAGGAAGTCCACCCGGCTCGCTTCGGCGTACCGAACCTCCGGTCGGATCGTTGCGTAGCCGCAAAGTTCGGGGATGGCGCCGTTGGCCAGGGCCTCGGCCACCAGCTTGTTGGGCAGCATGGTGTTCACGCCAACCAGGCCACCGTCCGTCTCCACCAGTTGCAGCGACCAGGGCAGTTTGCGCTTGGGATCGTCTGACCACGACACCCAGGCGCCCTGTCCCGGAAGGTTCACGCCCAGCATGGCGCCGGGGTTTGGGCAGTGGGCAGTTATCGCCCGGCCGTCGTCCAGGACGATGTCGGCGAAGAAGCGCTTGTAGCGTTGCACAAGTCGGCCGCGAACGAGCGGTTGCGGGAGCAGCATGGCGGCCCTAAGTCGGATCAGAGAATGATGATGCGATGTAGGGGAGCGCGGCGATGACGGCCAGCAAGGATCGGGTGACGGCGGCGGTGCTGATCATCGGCGACGAGATTCTCTCGGGGCGCACCCAGGACGTCAATCTCAGCGCTATCGCCAGGTATCTGGCGACCTACGGCGTCGATCTGGCCGAGGCGCGGGTGGTGCCCGACATCGAGCAGGAGATCGTCGATGCGGTCAACGCCCTGCGCAGCCGCTATGACTATGTCGTCACGACCGGCGGCATCGGCCCGACCCACGACGACATCACCGCCGACTCGATCGCCAAGGCCTTCGGGGTGAGCGCGCCCGAGCATCCCGAGATCATGGCCCTGCTGCGCGAGCGTTGGGGCGAGCCCAACGCCGCCCGCCGCCGCATGGCCCACGTGCCCGAGGGCGGAACCCTGGTGAAGAACCCCGTGCAGGGCCCGCCGGGCTTCCAGATCGAGAACGTCTTCGTGCTCGCCGGTGTGCCCGCGATCATGCGCGGCATGCTGGGCGATGTCGGTCCGCGCCTGCGCACCGGAGCGGTGGTGATCAGCCGAACTGTCCGCGTCACGGGTTCCGGCGAGGGCCTGATCGCCGCCCCGCTGGAGGCGGTGGCCAAGGCCCATCCCGATATGTCGCTTGGCAGCTATCCGTTCTTCTCGCCGCCGGATGTCTATGGCGCCAACCTGGTCGTGCGCGGACGCGATCCGGTCGAGGTGGACACGGCGGTCGAGGAACTGGTCGCGGCGCTGACTGAAGCGGGCGCCGCCAGGATCGAGCGGATCGCGCCGGAGGTCTGAGGTCTTCAGGCCTTGGTAGGGACAGTGGGACTCGAACCCACACGGATTGCTCCAACGGATTTTAAGTCCGGCGCGTCTACCATTCCGCCATGTCCCCGGGGTAGCGGGACGGCCTTACGCGACTGGGGTTTCCCCGTCGAGAGCGCTGGGCGCGGCGGTGGCTGAAAAACCGGCGCGAAGGGCGGTCCGGGTCGAGTGCTGGCGTGCTAGCCTCACCTTGACCAGGATCAAAGCTTGCAAGTCGTCATGCTGAATGATGGCTTACGCGTCCTGTTCCGGAGACTGCTGTGCGCCGCCTGTTGATCGTGAGTTTTCTACTTGTCGCGGGCTGCGCTGGCTCCGTTTCGCCCAGGCCGGGTGTAGAGACGACCGCCGCGATCCCGGTCATGGCCGCGGACCCGGTGGCGCGCGGAAAGGTGCTGGTCGAGACGCGATGCGCGGCCTGCCATGCGGTCGGCAACTCGGGTCAGAGCAGTCTTTCGCCGGCTCCGCCGTTTCGCACCCTGAGCCAGCGCTATCCGGTCGCCCATCTGCAGGAAGCCTTCGCTGAAGGGATCTCGACGGGTCACCCGCAGATGCCGCAGATCGCTTTGGAAGCCGATCAGGTCAAGGATCTGATCGCCTATCTGGAAAGCATCCAGATGCCGCCGAGGTCCTACTGATCCACCCTCGACGCCGGACGATCTCGTGCTAGCGTCGACGTCCTGAATCAAGGACGGGGACGGAACATGCGGGTTGGGATCAAGGCTCTGGCGATCATGGGCGCGCTTTGCGCCGGCGCATCAGCCCAGGCGGCGCAGATTGAGGCCGTCAGTGCGGCGCGGATGCTGGACGTGGCGTCGGGCAAGTATGTCGACAATCCGATGGTGATCGTCACGGACGGCCGCATCACGGCGGTCGGCAAGAAGGGCGAGCTGGCTGTTCCGGCCGGCGCCAAGCTGATCGATCTGCCAGGCGCGACCTTGCTGCCGGGCCTGATCGACATGCACGTCCACATTGACAGCCTGGCTGAGGTGGGCGGCTACAACAGCCTGCAATACAGCGACGCCTTCTGGAGCGTGGTCCAGACGGCCAACGCCAAGGCGACGCTGGACGCCGGTTTCACGACCATCCGCAATCTGGGGGCCGATCGGTTCAACGACGTGGGCCTGCGCGAGGCCATTGACGCGGGTTATGTGCCTGGCCCTCGGATCGTCACGGCCGGCTATTCGATCGGCGCGACGGGCGGCCATTGCGACTCGACCTACTTCCCGGCCTCGATGGCCCAGAAGGGCCCCTATGTCGCCGACGGTCCCGATGAGGGGCGCAAGAAGGTGCGCGAGGTGCGCAAGTACGGCGCCCAGGTGATCAAGATCTGCGCCACCGGCGGCGTCTTCTCGCGCAACACCGAGCCGGGCCAGCAGCAGCTGTCCCTGGCCGAGATGACCGCGATCGTCGAAGAGGCCCACATGTGGGGCCTGAAGGTCGCCGCCCACGCTCACGGCGCGGCGGGCATCAAGGACGCCATCCGAGCGGGCGTCGACACCATCGAACACGTCAGCCTGGTCGATGACGAGGGCATCAAGCTGGCCGTCCAGAAGGGCGCCTGGTTCTCGATGGACATCTACAACACCGACTACACCCAGGCCGAGGGCAAGAAGAACGGCGTGCTGGAAGACAATCTGCGCAAGGACCGCGAGATCGGCGACGTGCAGCGCGAGAACTTCCGCAAGGCCGTCAAGGCGGGCGTGAAGATGGTGCTGGGCACCGACGCCGGCATCTATCCCCACGGCCAGAACGCCAAGCAGTTCGCCGTGATGGTTCGCTATGGCGCGACCCCCCTGCAGGCCATCCAGTCGGCCACGCTCAACGCCGCCCAGGCGCTGGGCCAGGAGAAGGACGTCGGCCAGGTGGCCGTGGGTCGCTATGGCGACATCATCGCCGTCAATGGCGATCCGCTGACCGACGTGACCACGCTGGAAAAGCCGATCTTTGTGATGAAGGGCGGGGCAGTGGTGCGCCAGCCCTGAGACACCTCTGGGAAAACGGCGTCGGGATCGCTAGTTACGGGCCAACGCTCCGCCACGGAGCCGCCAGCCCGGGATGCCTGACGCCGTGATCGCCTTTGAGGCCGTTTCCAAGATCTATGCAAAAGGGGGGCATGCCGCCCTGAGCGAGGTATCGCTGTCGGTGAAGGCCGGTGAGGTGTTCGGCGTGATCGGCGCTTCGGGCGCCGGCAAGTCCACCCTGATCCGGCTGATCAACGGCCTGGAAAAGCCAACCGGCGGTCGCGTCGTGGTGGACGGGGACGACGTCACAACGCTGGGCGTCGAGGGCTTGCGCGCCCTGCGTCGCCGGGTGGGGATGATCTTTCAGCACTTCAACCTGCTGTCGTCCAAGACCGTGGCCGCCAATGTCGCCTTTCCGCTGAAGCTGGCCGGCCGTCCTGCCGCCGAGGTCAAGGCGCGAACCGCCGAGCTGCTGGCGCGTGTCGGCCTGTCTGATCACGCCGCCAAGTATCCAGCCCAGCTTTCGGGTGGCCAGAAACAGCGCGTGGGCATTGCCCGGGCGCTCGCCACAGGCCCCAAGATTCTGCTGTGCGACGAAGCCACCAGCGCTCTGGACCCCGAGACCACCGAGCAGATCCTCGAGCTCGTCTCCAATCTCAATCGCGAACTGGGCCTGACCATCGTGCTGATCACCCACGAGATGGATGTGGTGCGCCGCGTCTGTGACCGGGTGGCGGTGCTGGAGGCCGGGCGTGTGGTCGAGACCGGGCCGGTCGAGGACGTTTTCCTGCATCCGGCCAGCGCCACGGCCCGCCGCTTCGTGCGCGAGGCCGATGGCGAGCCGGCCGCCGGCGCCGCTCTGACTGGCCGCGTCGTACGGCTGACCTTCAAGGGCGAGGCGACCTACAAGCCGGTGCTGGGCGAGGTGGCCCGCGCCACGGGCGTCGACTATTCCATCCTCGGCGGGCGCATTCATCGCCTGCGCGAGACGCCCTATGGCCAGCTGACCCTGGCCCTGACCGGCGGCGACGTCGGCGCGGCCATCGCCCGCTTCCAGGCCGAGGGCGTGCGGGTGGATGAACTGTCCGGGGAGACCGCCCGATGAGCGTCTCGAATATCGCCTTCTCTAATGTGGACTGGGCCGAGATCGGCCAGGCGACCCTCGACACCCTGACCATGCTGGGCGGTTCGATGGTCCTGACCGTCGTTCTGGGCCTGCCGCTGGGCGTGATCCTGTTCCTGACCGGCAAGGGCCAGATGCTGGAGAACCGCGCCGCCAACGGCCTGCTGTCGCTGCTGGTCAATATCCTGCGCTCGGTGCCGTTCGTGATCCTGCTGATCGTGATGATCCCGCTGACCGTAGCCTTGGTCGGCACCTCGTTGGGCGTGCAGGGCGCGATCCCGCCGCTGGTGGCCGGCGCCGCGCCGTTCTTTGCGCGACTGGTCGAGACCGCCCTGCGCGAGGTCGACAAGGGCGTGATCGAAGCCAGCTTCGCCATGGGCGCCAAGCGCCGGCAGGTGGTGCTGGGCGCCCTGCTGCCCGAGGCCATGCCGGGGATCATCGCCGCCGCCACGGTGACGGCTATCGCCCTGGTGTCCTACACCGCCATGGCCGGCGTGGTCGGGGCAGGGGGCTTGGGCGATCTGGCCATCCGCTTCGGTTATCAGCGCTTTCAGACCGATGTGATGGTGGTCACAGTGGTGCTGCTGCTGATCCTGGTGCAGGCGCTGCAGATGGTCGGCGACACGGTGGTGCGCCGGGTTTCACATCGCTAGAAGGTGTGCATGACCGAAAACTACATCCCCATCCTGTCCGAGGCACCCCCAGAGCACTGGGACGAGGCCTTCGCCAAGGCCCTGATCGGCAAGACCCTGCTGGTCGGCCTGACCTTTCTCGACGACGAGGGCGAGGTCACCGAGCGCCAGCAGTTCTTCGGCGTGGTCATCGAGGCCGACGACCATGACGGCATTTTGCTCGATCTTCTGGGCGAACACGACGGCGACACCTATGCCCTGCCGCCCCAGACATCCAATATCCTTGCCGCAGAACCTGGTGTCACGAGTCTCGAAGGTGATACGCCGGACTTCGTCGTCAACTGGGCGATCCACGGATCACCCGACGCGTCAGCCGATGAGGGGCCGGCCAACGACGAAGACTAGGCCTGGTCGAACGGGAACGGCAGCCGGCCGGCCTTGAACAGGATTTCGGGGTTCTCGTCATAGTCGCCCAGCTCGACATCCGCGGAGGCGGCGAAGGCCACCACGCCCTCGCGCAGCGGGGCCAGGCGCTCTGCCTTGCGGCGCGCCTCTGCGGCGTCCTTGCAGCCGATCTGCTGCTCGGCTTTCAAGCCTTTGCCGCGCCCGGCGATATAGGCTTGCACGATATAGACGGTTTCCTTGGCCATCCGCCACTCAGGCGGCCGGTTCGTCGGGCGGGTCAAGCGATCCCTCTAGCCTGATCAGGAAATCTGATTTCATTGAAGCGTGGAAACCGGGCAAAGCCCTACTCGGTTTATCGTCTTAAGGAGCCGTTCATGGCCGTCCGCCGCGCACTCGTCGCCCTTAGTCTTGCCGCTTTGGCGCTGTCCGCCTGCGGTCAGAAGCCCGCCGCTTCGAGCCCAGGCAGCGACACCCTGACCGTCGCGGCCACGGCCATCCCGCACGCCGAGGTGCTGGAGTTCATCAAGCCCAAGCTGGCCGCCCAGGGCCTGAAGATCGAGATCAAGGTCTTCAACGACTATGTCCAGCCCAACACGCAGGTGGCCGAGAAGCGGATCGACGTCAGCTATTTCCAGACGCTGCCGTATCTGGAGACCTTCAACCGGGACAAGGGCACGAACCTGATCGCAATCAAGGGCGTCCACATCGAGCCGATCGGCGCCTATTCGGCCACGTACAAGTCGATCGCCGAGCTGCCGCAGGGCGCGACCGTGGCCATCCCCAACGACGCCAGCACCGAGGGCCGAGCCCTGCTGCTGCTGTCGCGCAACAATGTCATCACCCTGAAGGACCCAGCCAATCCGCTGTCGAGCCTCAAGGACATCGCCGCCAATCCCAAGGGGCTGAAGTTCAAGGAACTGGAAGGCGCGACCCTGCCGCGCGTGCTGAACCAGGTGGACCTGGCGATCATCAACACCAACTACGCCCTCGACGCCAAGCTGAACCCGTCCAAGGACGCCCTGCTGATCGAGGACAGCAAAAGCCCCTATGTGAACTATCTGGTCGGCCGGCCCGACAACAGGGACGACCCGCGCGTCCAGAAACTGGCCGCCGCACTGACGACGCCTGAAGTCGCGGCGTTCATGGCCCAGAAGTACCAAGGCGCGGTGGTGCCGGCCTTCTAGAGCAAAGGTCGCTATGATTGGATCATGTCGTTTGCTCTAGATTCTTGTTTCGACGCGTTATTTCGGCGGCGAACCGATATCCACTTCGCCGAATAACGCTCTAGGGCCTGGAGAGTGGGTCGATCAGGCGGGGTGACAGGGAAAGCCCCGCGTCACCGCCGCCTCGTCGGCGCACATGCCCCAGACCCTAGGGCTTGGGGACCACCCGCAGCAGCTTGCCATCGTCCGCGTCTGTCAGCAGGTAGAGCGCGCCGTCGGGGCCGACGCGAACATCGCGGATGCGCTGGTCGAGCTCTGTGAACAGGCGCTCTTCACCGACCACCCTGTCATCCTTCAGCGTAAGACGCGCGACGTGTTGCCCACGCAGCGCGCCGACCAGCACGCTGCCCTTCCAGGCGGGGAACAGATCGGCCTGGTAAAAGGCCATGCCCGAAGGGGCGATGACCGGATCCCAGTAGTAGACCGGCTGCTCTAGACCAGCCTTGGCGGTGATGCCGTCGCCGATTGGCTTGCCGGAATACTCTTCGCCATAGGTAGCGGTCGGCCAGCCATAGTCCTTGCCCGCCTCCGGTTGATTCAGCTCGTCGCCGCCCTTGGCGCCGTGCTCCACGGTCCAGAGCCGGCCCTGGGGATCCAGCGCAGCGGCCTGAAGATTGCGGTGGCCCAAGGACCAGATCTCCGACCTTGCGCCAGCCTTGCCGACATAGGGATTGTCCGAGGGGATCGAGCCGTCGGAATTGATGCGGATCACCTTGCCCAGGGTTCCGTCCAGGCGCTGGGCCTGCATGCGGCCTTCCTGGATGGAGCGATCGCCGGTGGTGATAAGCAGCGTGCCATCCTTGGCGAAGACCAGGCGGCCGCCGAAGTGCAGGCTGGAGTTCAGCTTGGGCGTCTGGCTCCAGATCACCTGCACGCCTTCGACGCGCGGGGAGGGGCCGTTGATCAGCTTGCCGCGCGCCGCCGCCGTGCCGTTGCCGCCGTCGCCGGCCTGGGCGTAGGTCCAGTAGATCCGGCCGTTGCTGGCAAAGTTCGGATCGACCGCCACATCCAGCAGGCCGCCCTGGCCGCTGGCATCGACCGCAGGCAGGCCGGCCACGGGTGTCGACATTTGGCCACCGGCGCCCACTAGGCGCAGTCGTCCGGCGCGTTCGGTAACCAGCCTGGTCCCGTCCGGCAGGAAGGCCAGACCCCAGGGGTGGTTCAGGCCGCCGACCACGGTCTCGACGCTATAGGTCACGCCCAGCGCCTGGCTGGGCGCGCGGGTCTGGCCGGCGAAGGCGGGCTTCTGGTCGGGCGCATTGGCGGCCCGGGTCTCGACCGGCGGGCTCGAACCATCCTGAGCCGCTGGGGCGTCGGGGGCGGGGCCACAGGCGCACATGACCAGGGCGAGGAGGGGGAGAAGGTGCGTTTGCATGGGGCGAACCTTAAACGAGCCGTCGGGCTCGGCAATCTCAATCCTCGACCGACCGCGGCTTGGGTGAGCAAGGTTTGTGCAGGGCGCGGGGTGACGCCTTGCATCGCTTCGGTCATCATCGATTCTGTCGAGCGCCGCGACGTCGGAAAGCCACCAGAGCCGCATGAACGACAGCGAAATCAGGCTGGAAATCGCCACCCGCGCCGCCGGCATCGGCATATGGGACTGGGACCTGCTGACGGATCAGATCGTCTATTCGCCGGTGGCGCGCGTTATCAGCGGTTTCGATCCGGACCAGGCGATCACCATCGAAGATGTCTGGGCCCTTACCCACTCCGAGGACAGCGCTCACGCGGCTGACATGGCGGCCAAGGCTCTGGATCCGGCGCTCCGCATGCGGGCGGTCTACGAGTATCGCATCGTTCGGCCCGACGGCGCCGTACGCGATGTGGTCGCGCATGGTGAAGCCATCTTCGCTCAGGTCGAGGGCGTCGAACGGGCGGTGCGCTATATCGGCTCCCTGCAGGACGTCACCGACCGCAAGCGGCTGGAGGAGGCCGAGCGCCGGGCCAGCGATCGCCTGCAGCGGGCGCTGGACGCCGGCCGCATGGCGGTGTGGGAGTATGATGTCGCCTCCGAGCGGGTGAGCGGTTCACCTGAACTCTATCGCCTGCTGGGCTTTCCCGAGGATGCGCAGCCCAGCCTCGAAGCGCTGCGTGGCGGATTCGAGCCCGAAGATGTGGGCTGCATCGCGCGTGCGGCACAGGTGGCCTGGAAACGCGGCGAGCGTTTCCTCGAGGTCGAGTTCCGTTACCGCCGGTTGGATGGCGCTTGGCGCTGGTATCAACTGCGCGCCGAGATCAAGCTGGGCGCGACCGGATTGGGCCAGACCCTGCTGGGTGTGCTGGTCGATGTCACCGAGCGCAAATCCGCCGAGGACCGCCTGCGCGACAGTGAGGCGCGCTTTCGCGGTATGGCCGATTCCGCGCCCGCGCCGGTCTGGATCACCGGCATCGACGGCGGCGTCGAGTTCGTCAACCAGGCCTTTGTCGAGATCGCTGGCATACAGGCGGGCAGCCTGCTGGGCGATGTCTGGATCCAGCTGATCCACGCCGACGATCTGCTCCAGGTGGCCAGGGCTCGAATGGCTGCCCGCGAGACCTTGTCGTCCTATACGTTCGAGGCGCGGTTCAAGCGCATCGACGGCGAATATCGCTGGATGTTTGTCACCGCCAAGCCGCGCTTTGACCCCACGGGCGGCTTTCTTGGTTATGTCGGCCTGGCCATCGATCTGACCGACTTGCGCGCCGCCGAGACCCGTCAGCGTTTGCTGATCAACGAGCTCAATCACCGGGTCAAGAACACGCTGGCGTCGGTGCAATCGATCGCCCGCCAGACCCTGCGCGAAGGCCAGACCGTCGGCGCGGCGCGCGAGTTGCTGCTGGATCGGATCATGGCGATGTCTGTAGCCCACGATATCCTCACCCGCGAAAGCTGGGAGGGGGCGGCCGTGCACGATATCGTCCTGGGCGCGATCCAGCCTTTTGTCGGCCCGGACGCCACGCGCATTCACGTCAGCGGACCAGCTGGCCGTCTGGGGCCGTCAGCCGCCCTGGCGCTCGCCCTGGCCCTGCACGAGCTGAGCACCAATGCGGTCAAGTATGGCGCGCTCTCGACCAGCGAGGGGCGCGTCGACATCGTATGGGAACCCAGTGAGGACGGGCGAAACGTCAAGCTGCGCTGGAAGGAGCATGGCGGTCCGCCGGTTTCGCCGCCGATCCGCAAGGGCTTTGGCTCGCGCCTGTTGGACGGCGGCTTGGCGGCCGACCTTGGCGGCCGCCCCACCTTGCTTTTCGCCCCCGACGGGGTTGAAGCGGTGGTGCCGATCGTGCTGACGGACTGACCAACCGCGCTGGCCGGGAGCCGCTATGAGGCGCGCCGATGCCGAGCTCATGAGCTGCCAAACCACATTGGCCCGAGCGGACGAGGGCGCCAGGCGCCGCCTCGTCTTCAGGTAACGGCGTCGACGGCGGCGTAGGCCGGCTCGCGCCAGATCTGCTTGTCGATGATCTCGACCAGCCGGTCGACCGCGTCCCAGACATCGACGAAGCGCAGGTGCAACGGCGCGAAGCCGAAACGCATGGTAGCTGGCGCGCGGAAGTCGCCGATCACGCCGCGCGCGATCAGGGCCTTCATGATCGGATAGCCCGAGGCGTGGTCATAGGCGATGTGGCCGCCGCGTTCGGCGGGATCGGCCGGGCTGCCGAGCACGAAGCCCGCGTCGAGCAGGCGCGCCGCCATCAGGTCCTGGAACAGTTTGCCCAGAGCCAGCGACTTGGCGCGAATGGCCGTGGTCCCGGCTCGCTCGGTCATGTCGATGCCGGCTTCGGTGGCGACCATGCTGAGGATCGGCTGGGTGCCGGTCAGCATCTTGCCGATGCCCTCGGCGGGACGATAGTCGCGGTCAAAGGCGAACGGCGCGCCGTGGCCCCACCAGCCGGTCAGGGGCTGTGCCGCCGCGCCCTGGTGGCGGCTGGCGACGAACAGGAAGGCCGGGCTGCCAGGCCCGCCGTTCAGGTACTTGTAGGTGCAGCCGACGGCGAAGTCGGCGTCGCAGCCGTTCAGGTCGACCGGCATGGCGCCGGCGCTGTGACACAGGTCCCAGATCGCCAGCGCGCCGTGGGCGTGAGCCTTGGCGGTGATCCCTGCCATGTCGAGGACGTGGGCGGTCTTGTAGTGGGCCTGGGTCAGGACCACGGCGGCGACATCGTCGTCGATGGCGGCGTCAATGGCGTCCTTCTCGGCGAAGCGGATCTGGTGACCCCTGCCCAGCGACTCGATCAACCCCTGGACCATGTAATTGTTGGTCGGGAAGTTGCTGCCTTCCATGACGATCACCCGGCGATCCGGACGCATGGCCAGGGCGGCGGAGACGACGCGGAAGAGATTGAGGCTGGTCCCGTCGGTCAACACGACCTCGCCCGGGCCCGCGCCGATCAGGCCGGCCAGACGATCGCCGAGGCGATAGGGCAGGGCGAACCACCCGGCCTTGTTCCAGCTGGTGATCAGGCCATCGGCCCATTCCTCTTGCGCTGACTGAGCGACGCGCGCGAGGGCGGCCTTGGGCGCGGGGCCCAGCGAGTTGCCGTTCAGATAGACCACGCCCTCGGGCAAGGCGAACTCGGCGACGAAGGCGGCCAGCGGATCGGCGGCGTCCATCGCCTCAGCGGCGGCGCGGGAGAGAGAGTCTGACATGGCCCCGCTATAGGCGCAAAGGTGGAGGCCGTCATGCCGGACGCTCGCCCTTTTAGGTTTCGGCGCCGGCCCAGACGCGTACAGCGCCACCGCGCTGGACTACTTTCGACGGTGGCGAGTCAGGTCGATGCCGTGTCGGTCGACCTTGTCGTAAAAGGTTTTGCGGGGGATGCGCAGCACCTCCAGCGTCGAGCGGATATCGCCCGCATTGGCGGCCAACGTCTCCTCGATGACCCGAGCCTCATATGTCGCGACGCGCTCGGGCAAGGGCGCAAGCTCGGTCGTTACGCCTATCCCGTTTTCGCCGGCCAAGCCAAGGGCGACACGTTGGGCGTAGTGGCTCAGCTCCCGAACATTGCCGGGCCAGGTGTGATTGTGAAGGCGCCACCGCACCTGGTCGTCAATCACTGGCGGCGGGCCGTTGAGCCGTTCGCAGGCGCGGGCCAGAAAGTGGGCGAACAGCAGCGGGATATCCTCGCGCCGCTCGCGCAACGGGGGGATGCGGAGGCGCACGACGTCCAGGCGATGGAAGAGATCTTCTCGGAATGTCCCCGCCTTCACCGCCCCGGACAGGTCCGTCTGGGCGGCGGCGACGACGCGAAGGTCCAGGGTTCGCACCTGGTTGGAGCCCAGGGGAGTAACCTCGCGCTCCTCTAGAACCCGCAGAAACTTGCCCTGGGCCTCGAGTGTCAGGGTCTCGATCTCGTCGAGGAACAGCGTGCCCCGGTCGGCTTGCTGGATGCGCCCGACCCGTTGGCGAACCGCTCCATCGAAAGCGCCAAGCTCGTGTCCGAAGAGTTCGCTGCTCAGCGCGCCCGCCGGAAGCGCGGCGCAGTCGACGGCGACGAACTCGCGATGGCGCCGCCGACCCCAATTGTGCAGGGCGCGGGCGGCCAGTTCCTTGCCGACCCCGGTTTCGCCCTCCAGCAGCACATCGACATCGGCGTTGGCCAGTTGGCGCAGCGTGGCGCGCAAGCGGTCCATGACGGGTGTCTGGCCTATCAGCGGCCAGTCGGCCTGAGCGCTGTCGGCCGTGGCGCGAAGGCGGCGGTTGTCGAGCACCAGCCGGCGTTTCTCCAGCGCGCGCCGAATGCTGGCGATCAGGCGGTCGGCGGCGTAGGGCTTGGCCACGAAGTCATAGACGCCCTCGTGCATGGCCTCCACAGCCTCTGCGACATCCGCGTGGCCGGTGATCAGGATGACCGGCAGATCGGGATCCTCATCCTTCAGCTTCCGATACAGCTGGCGGCCGTCCATGCGCGGCATGCGGATGTCGCTGACCACGGCCCCGGGGAAGTCTTGCCCGACAACCTTGAGCGCCGCCTCGGCCGAGGCGAAGGCCAGTACGTCGAAGCCGGCCAGTTGCAGCGCTTGAATGTTAGCGGCCCGAAGGTCGTTGTCGTCGTCGATGAAGGCGACCTGGTTGACCAAGAGTTCGGGGATCATTTGGCTTTCCGAAGCGTGATGACGAAGACTGCGCCGGGCGTGGCGGTCGTCTCCAGCCTGAGGTCGCCACCGAACTCGGCGACGATGTCGTGCGAGATCACCAGGCCCAGGCCCAGGCCGCGAAGCTTGGTGGTGGCGAACGGCGTGAAGAGCGTGGCGGCGGCCGCTTCGCTGACGCCGGGACCGTTGTCACTGACGAGCAACAGCACCTGGCCTCGGCGCAGGACGATCCGCAGCGCGATGCGAGGATTGGGGACGCCCTCCATCGCTTCGACCGCGTTCTGCAGCAGATTGACCAGCACCTGTTCCAGCCGAAAGCGCTCGGCCAGCACCAGCTGGTCCTCGTTCTCACCGGAGCGCTCGACCGCGACATCGTACTGGCGCAGGCGCGCGCCCATCAGCAGCAGGGCGCCGTCGATGGCGTCGCCCAGGCGCATGGGTTGGGGCGGAGCGTTGGTCTTGCGGGCGAACGATCGCAGCTCGTCGGTGATCATGCCGATGCGGTCGGTCAGCGCGGCGATCAGGGCAAGGTTGGCGCGCGCCGGATCGCTCTGCTGACGGTCCAGGAACACGGCGGCGTTGTCGGCATAGGTGCGGATGGCAGCGACGGGCTGGTTGATCTCATGGGCTACGCCGGCGGCGATCTGGCCGAGGGTGGCCAGCTTGTTGGATTGTACCAGTTCGTCCTGCATCAGCTGGACATGAGCCTCGGCCCGGCGGCGCTCGTCCATCTCGACGAGAAGCTGGTCGTTGGCGCGACGCAGTTCAACGGTGCGGTCTTCGACCCGGCCTTCCAGTTCGATCCTGGCCGCTTCCTGACGCGCGTCGCGGGCGGCCGATAGACCTCGCCAACGCAGCAGCACGGCGCCAAGGCCCGACAGGATCAGAGCGATGGTCAGGGCCAGCACCCGCGCCGCGGTCACCGCCGTCTGCAGGGATGGGCCCGTTGGGGTCAGGGTGAAGACCGTCCAGCCCGAGGCGCCCACCGCCGTGCTCGCGGCCATGAAGCGGGTCGCCGAGGCCTTGGGCAGGCTTCCCGATATCAACATCGGCTTGGCCCCCGCGACCAGGGTCGTGCTCAGGGGCAAGGGCGGGAACGCCGCCTCGCCGAACTGGTGGCTGGCGCGCAGGGCGTTCTGGGTCTTCATTTGAAGAGGACCGAGGGCGGAGAACCGCCAGGCCGGGATGCTGGTGACCAGCACCACGCCGTCAGGGCCCGCGACAAGGGCGGGCTCGGAGGCTGACCAGTCATCCTCCAGTGCGTCGAACTCGACTTTCACCACCACGACGCCCGCGACGCCCGTCGCATCACTGACCCGGCGCGCCATGAACAGGCCAGGGCGTCGGCTGACCGTACCCAGGGCAAATAGCTCGGCCACGCCCTTGGCCAGGGCGTCCTGATAGTAGGGGCGGAAGCCATAGTGCGAGCCAACGAAGCTGGTCGGCATCCGCCAGTTGCTGGCGGCGATCGTCATGCCCTTGGCGTCCAGCACATAGATCACCGCCGCGCCGGTGCCCTGGCTGAGGGTCTCCAGCTTGCGATTGAGAGCGTCGATGCTGCCGGGACCGCCGTTTCGCAGGGTCGAGGCGACGTCGGGGTCCTGGGCCAGCACGAAGGGCAGGGAGCGATGCTTGTCGAGTTCGCTGCGAAGCACCGCAGCGTGCAGCATGGCCGACGACTGGGCCTGGCGCGCCAGATCCTGACGCACCCGTTTGCCCGCCACTTCGCCGGCCATCAAGGTCGCAACGACGGTCAAGGCCATGGCGATGGCCAGGAACACCAGCCAGCGTCGCGTCTCGGGGTCCTTCGGTCGAACCATCCAGACTCCCCAAAGTCGCTTGGCGTCATCTTGTGTGGATTTACGCACAAAACCTCGCGAGCCGGAGCGGAAAAGCGCTCGCCCACCCCTGGTCGCATCAGGCCCACTTGGCGTAAATTCTTTTAAGAACAAAGGGATAGGAAACACTCGTCATTCGCTTGCGCCAGCGCTGGCGACAAATGATCGTCCTTTCAGGTCTCGACACCAAGGGACTTCATGGGATGGGAGCGCGACCTTCAACGGTCGCAGGGCAAGCAATATGCGTATCGACACCACCATGCCGGCTCCTCCGAAGAAAAAGGGTCTGCATCGGCAGCTCTACGCCCAGGTGCTGGTCGCCATCATGCTGGGCGCCCTGATCGGGCATTTCTGGCCGACGGTTGGCGAGGGCCTAAAGCCGCTGGGCGATGCCTTCATCAAGTTGGTGAAGATGGTCATCGCGCCGGTGATCTTCCTGACCGTCGCGACCGGCATCGCCGGCATGCGCGACCTGGAAAAGGTCGGCCGTGTGGCCGGCAAGGCCTTCATCTACTTCTTCTTCTTCTCGACCCTGGCCCTGATCCTTGGAATGATCGTCGCCAATGTGGTTCAGCCCGGCGCGGGCATGAACATCGATCCCGCCAGCCTCGACGCCGGCAAGGTGGCGACCTATGCGTCCAAGGCCCACGATCAGTCGATCGTCGGCTTCCTGATGCACATCATTCCCGACACCGTGGTCAGCGCCTTCGCCGGGGGCGAGATCCTGCAGGTGCTGTTCTTCTCGATCCTGTTTGGTGTGTCGCTGGCCATGGTTGGCGAGCCGGGCAGGCCGGTGGTCGACTTCCTCGAAAACGTCGCCCAGGCCTTTTTCAAGCTGGTTCACATCGTGATGAAGGCCGCACCGATCGGCGCCTTCGGGGCTTTTGCCTTCACTATCGGCAAGTTCGGCATCGGCTCGATCGCCAATCTGGCCGGGCTGGTGGCCACCTTCTATCTGACCTCGTTCGCCTTCGTGGTGCTGGTGCTGGGTGTGGTGGCCTGGCTGAACGGCTTCTCGATCTTCCGCCTGATGCGCTATCTGCGCGCCGAACTGCTACTGGTGCTGGGCACCAGCTCGTCCGAAGCGGCGCTGCCCAGCCTGGTCGAAAAGCTTGAAAAGGCCGGCTGCGCCAAGTCCGTGGTCGGGCTGGTGGTGCCCACCGGCTACAGCTTCAACCTGGACGGCACCAACATCTATATGACCCTGGCGGCGCTGTTCATCGCCCAGGCCTGCAACGTGCATCTGTCGCTGGGCGATCAATTGCTGCTGCTGGGCGTGGCCATGCTCAGCTCCAAGGGCGCTGCGGGCGTCACGGGCGCTGGCTTCATCACCCTGGCCGCCACCCTGTCGGTGGTGCCCTCGGTGCCGGTGGCCGGCATGGCCCTGATCCTGGGCGTCGACCGCTTCATGAGCGAGTGCCGGGCCCTGACCAACTTCATCGGCAACGCCGTCGCCACCATCGTGGTCTCGCGCTGGGAAAAGGCGCTCGACGTCGACCAGCTGAAGATCGCGCTGGGGGCGCCGGACGCGCCACCGCCCAAGCCGGTCGCCATCGACGCGCCCTCCGCGCCCTAGACCGCGGACCACAAGAAAAAGATATCCAGGGGAGAAACATGCACACCAAGTTCCGCCACAGCCTGATCCAGGGCGCAGCCCTCGCCGCCTTGCTGGCGACCGCTGCTCACGCTCAACAAGCGCCCGCCGGCGAGGAAGCCGTTAGCGTCGACGAAATCGTCGTCGTCGGCAGCCAGATCAAGGGCGCCAAGACCACGGCCTCGCTGCCCGTCACGGTACTGGACAACGCCCAGATCGCCGCCACGGGCGCGGTCTCGGGCGACGACCTGTTCCGCGCCATCCCGGCCATGGGCGATGTGTTCATCAATCCCAGCAACGCGGCCCAGACCAGCAACTCGACGCGGGGCGACGTCAATTCGATCAACCTCCGCAGTCTGGGCGTCGGCAACACCCTGGTGCTGCTGAACGGCCGCCGCCTGGTTGCGCACCCGACCAGCCAGTCGTCGGGCACCGTGCCGCTGTTGGGCTATAACGCCAATGCCATCCCGACCGCCAACCTGGAGCGGCTTGAGATCTTGCGTGACGGCGCGGCCGCGATCTATGGCGCTGACGCAGTGGCCGGCGTGGTCAACTCCGTTCTGCAGACCGATTTCGACGGCTTGACGGTCGATGCTCAGTACGGCGGGGCCGAAGGCACCCATCGCAAGGAGTTCAGCGGCAACATCTTCGGCGGCAAGAACTTTGCCGACGGGCGGGGCAATATCTCGATCAACGCCAACTTCACCGAGCGCTCAGCCCAGCGGCCAAGCGACCGCCCCTATACGGCGACCCAGGACCTGCGCCCGTTGTTTGACAGCGATCCGCGCTACACCGACAGCGCCGCGCCCGACAACCGTGGCAACCAGAACTCCTTCGCCAATTTCACGGTCGTTGCGGCCGGCGGGGTGATCCGGCAGGGCACGACGGCGCTGACGACGGCGGGCGGCTCTGGTCACATCCAGCCCAACAATATCGTCGGCTGTGGGGCTCAACTGGCCAACGGCCTCTGCCTGGGGTCGGGCAATCTGGCCACCGGCAGCACAGCCAACTTTCTGCGCTACAACGCGCCGCAGAATGACGCCACGACCGTTGCGCCCAAGATCAGCCGCCAGAATGTGTTCCTGAACGGCCACCTTGATCTCAGCGAGACCCTGACCGCCTACGGCGAGATCGGCCTCTATCATGCGCAATCCGAAGGCCTGACGACCCAGGGCACCAGCCTGGTGGCGATCGGCGTGCCGGCCAGCAACTATTTCAACCCCTTCGGCCCGGTCACGTTCGCCAATGGCGCGGCAAATCCCAACCGGTTGCCCAACCTGACCAACGTCCCGGTGACCGGCCGCGCGGTGACCTTCACCAACTACCGCTTCAACGATCTGGGCCCCAGCAAGGTGGAGGTGGAGAACTACCAGACCCGCTTCCTCGCCGGCCTGAAGGGCGAGAAGCTCGGATGGTCCTGGGACTCGGCGCTGCTCTATTCAAAGGCCGACGCAAAGGACGAGTCTGACGGCATCGACAGCGCCAAGCTGGCTGCCCAGCTGGCCCTGTCGACACCCGATGCCTACAACCCCTTCAATGGCGGGTGCCTTGACGGTGAGGGCGGTCGCGACTGCACGCCCAGCTCCGCCGCTGCGCTGGACGCGATCCGTTTCCGGCTCAAGCGCCACTCAACCACCACCCTGACCCTGGCCGACTTCAAGGTCTCCAAGCCCGACCTGCTGACGATCTGGTCCGGAGAGGTCGGCGTCGCCGCCGGTGTCGAGTTCCGCCATGAAACCCAGCAGGACCGCCGCGACCCCATGCTCGACGGTCGCACGCCGTTCACCGATCCCGTCACCGGCCTGACCAGCAGAAGCAATGTCACGGGCGTCAATGACACGCCCAGCACCAAGGGCTCACGCGATGTCGGCTCGGCCTTCATCGAGTTTGCTTTGCCGCTGGTCTCGCCCGAGATGAAGATCCCGCTGGTGCGGCGCATCGACGTACAGCTGGCCGGCCGCTTCGAGGAGTACAGCGACTTCGGGTCGGTCGCTAAGCCCAAGATCGCCTTTGCCTGGGATGTCGTCGAGGGCGTACGCGTCCGCGGCTCGTGGCAACAGGGCTTCCGAGCGCCGAACCTGGAGACTACCAACCCGTTCAGCTATTCACGGACCAACACCGTAACCGACTTCTACCGCTGCGAAGCCGACCTCAAGGCCGGCCGCATCGCCACCTTCAGCGCCTGCACGCGCGGGGTCGGCATCCGCTTCACCACGGCGGGCAATCCCGACCTCAAGGCCGAGGAAAGCGAAAGCTATTCGGTGGGCCTGGTCCTTCAGCCGACCTTCGTCCCCGAGCGCTTCGGTCGTTTCACCTTCACGGTTGACCGCTGGCAGATCGAGCAGGACGGCATTGTCGGAACGCTGGGATCGACCAACATCTCCGTCCAGGATTACCTGGCCCGGGTAAGCGGCTCGAACAACGCCAATGTCATCCGGGCGGCGCCAACCGTGGATGATGTCGCCCTGTTCAATGGCACCGGCCTGGCGCCGGTCGGCCAGATTTTGGAGATCCGTGACCAGTTCAAGAACCTGCAACCCCAGACGGTCAGCGGCGTCGACGTCGGCCTGAACTGGAGCCAGCGCACCGAGAGCTTCGGGCGTTTCTCGGTCAATATCGATGCAACCTATATGGACAAGTTCAGCCAGGACCTGGCGCCGCCGATCCAGGCGCTGTTCGACGCTCGTGCGGCCCGAACCATCAATCCGGCCACGCCACTGACCGATCCGGGCGATCTGTTGCGCAAGAACGGCAAGCCGGAATGGAAGGGCACGGGCACCATGACCTGGCGCGGCGGCCCGTATCAGATCGGCGCTTCGGTGATCTACACGGGTTCGGTTCTGGATACCGACTTCCTGGCTACCGACGGCACGCCGTGGACGGTCAAGTCGCTGACGACCGCGAACCTCTATGCACAGTACAGCTTCGAGGAACAGGACGGCCTGTTGTCCGAGACCCGCTTCCGACTGGGCGCCCGCAACATCTTCGACAAGGATCCGCCCCTGTCGTCGAGCGGCTTTATCGGATCGCTCTATAGTCCTTATGCCCGCTACTGGTATCTCAACGTCAGCAAGTCGTTCTGACGGTTGAGCTGCGACCGGTCGTCTCGCTCCCCCGCAGCGCGACCGGTCGCCCATTCTTTCGCGAGTGAGTTCGCCCGCCGATGATGTCGATGATCCAAGCCGTTCGCCGCGTCGCTCTGACCCTGGGTCTCATGCTCGTGGCCGGCGGCGTCAATGCTCAGGAGACCCGGGCCTGTCCCGAAGGCCTGCCTGCCGAGACCCGCTGCCTTTCGGGCCAAGACGTAAATGGCGCCTGGTACTGGATTGCCATTCCCAAGGCCTGGAACGGCTCTCTGGTGGTGCACGCCCATGGTGGTCCACGTCTGAAAGCGCCCAAGCCGGACGACGCCATCGACGACCTGCAGCGTTTCTCGGTCACCGTGGCCGAGGGTTTTGCCTGGGCCGGTTCGAACTATCGCCGCTCGGGCTTTGGCGTACGCAGCGCCGCCGCAGACACCGACAGTCTGCGCAAGATCTTCTGGGAAAAGTTCGGCCGCCCCAAGCGCACCCTGCTGCACGGACAGTCCTGGGGCGCCAACGTCGCCGTCCGGACAGCCGAGCTCTACGGCAAGGATGCAGACGGCAAGGTGGTCTATGACGGTGTCATTCTGACCAATGGCGTGGTTGGGGGCGGCGTCCGATCCTACGACTTCCGCGCCGATCTGCGGGCCGTCTACCAGTATTATTGTGGCAACCATCCAGCAGCGGGCGAGCCGGCTTATCCCCTTTGGCAGGGTCTGCCTGTTGGCTCGACGCTGAAGAACAAGGATCTGGACGAGCGCCTGAACGCCTGCACCGGGTTGGACAAACCGGTCGCTGAGCGCACGCCTGAGCAGGCCAGAGCGCTAAAGAACATTCTGGCGGTCATCCGCATTCCTGAGCGGACGCTGGACAGTCACCTGTCCTGGGCCACCTTCACCTTCGCCGACATCGTCAACCTTCGGCTCGGCGGCAAGAACCCATTCTCGAACGTGGGCGTGCTCTATGTCGGCTCGGACGATGATGCTGGGCTCAATCGCAACGTCGCCCGCTTCGCCGCTGACCCTGAGGGCGTCAGACGCCTCTCTGAGGATAGCGATCTGGCCGGCGAACTGACCGTCCCGACCCTGACAATGCACGCCATCAATGATCCGACTGCCTTCGTTGAACTGGAACACGCGTTCCGCGACACGGTGTCCAAGGCCGGAGCCTCGAACCTGCTGGTGCAGTCCTTTACCGACGAGGACGAGCACAGCAAGCTGGCGACGCCGCAGTACGCGGCCCTGCTGCGGGGCATGACGACCTGGATCGATCAGGGGGCAAAGCCTTCGCCCGCCACATTGGCCGCCGGCTGCGCCGAGGCCACGGCGACCTATGGCGAGGCCTGCCATTTCAACGTCGACTATTTTCCGCCCTCTCTTTCGACCCGGAGCTATGCGCGTCAAAAGCCGCTGGTGGTGTCAGTCCAACGCCAACTTGTCTCCACCAGGCGCGATTGGGGCAGGGGGCTCATCGTCAACCGGCGAGCGGCTTCCATTCGACGAAGGCCGCCGACCTTGGGGCGACCGTGACGCTTCAGGGCTTTGCTGATGAGTTTCAGCAGGGCAGCCTTGTCTCGGATCTTTGATGCAAAGGATTCCAGCACTTCGCCTTCGCAATCGACGCGCTCGCGGCGGATCTCCACAGCGATTATCGCGCCGCCCGGTTCCACCTGCTGCGTCCCGGACCGGAACCTGTTCCTGACGCCTTTTGGCGAACCACCGGCCAAACGCGCCCAACCCGTACGGCGCTAAGAGGTCGCCGCTGAGCGGTTAAGCTGACCGCTCCTCGCACGCCTAAAGAGCGCGCGCCTTCAGGGCGGCGATCCAGGCGCCGATGCGCTTGAGGTATGCTCGGCATCACGCACCAAAAGCGCCTTGCGGATCGTATCGTGCACAGCCTTGTCCATGGTGTGACCGACGATCAGGGCAGCGCCAGCAAGCGCCAAAAGGGCGGGCACGACGGCGAAGCTGACCGAGAGAACCAGGAGTGCCAGTGCCGCATTCTCGGCCCCCAGGTCAGCCTTGAACCCAAAAAACTCCAGCGCGCTGACAGAAGCAAAAACCGCGACCGCTGAGCCGATCTTTACAGCCCCGCTCAGCAAACCAAACATGAGGCCGCTGCGATCCACGCCGCTCCTGAGCCGCTCTTCGTCACCCAGGTCGGCCATCATGGCGCGCAGCAGTATTGGCCCCGCGCTGTAGGGCAGGCCGGCGAGGATCATGGTCACGATCCCCCAGACCAGGCCCTCTGGCGCGATCAACACCGATACCTGTGCGACGGCATAGGCGACTGCGGCGATGGCCAGGGCACGATGCTTGCCGATCGTCTGTCCCAGTCGCCCCCAAAGGGGCGCGCCAAGCAGTGCGCCGATAAAATAGAGCAGCAGCAGCAGGCCCGCTTCGGAGCGGTCCCACCCGCGGATGGCGTCAAAATAGAAGAAGAACAGAGTTCCGGCGATGACCGGGCCCGTTCCGAGAAGAATATCCGAGGCCAGCAATCGCATGATCGACGGCCGGCGGATCAGATCCAGATAGTGGCGCCAGGTTGCAGGCTGGGTGTTCGTCGGCGGCTCCGGCTCGTGAATGGCCAACAACGCCAGAAGGATGGCCACGGGCAGGCTCAACACAACGAACCAGCCCATGGCCCGCACGCCCTGCCCGTAATCGAGCCCGAAGCCGATTTTCATCAGCGGCGGCATGGCGAGCACAATGAGCATGCCCGCGACGGTGAAGCCCTGCCACCAACTGAACACGCGCGCGCGCTGCCCATATTCCGGAGCCAGCCGGGCCGCCCAGGTGACGTGCGCCATCGAGGCCATGGACTGGCCCAGAAAACCCAGGACCAGCCAAAACAGGATGTAGTTTCCGTCGATACCGGGCCGCGCCATGAACAGCATCCAGACCGCGAGGACGGCAATGGGCAGGCCGGCCACCAGCCAGGGCTTGAACCGGCCGAAGCGCGTGTTCGTCCTGTCGATCAGGAACCCGAGGGTCGGATCCAGCCACAAATCGAAAAGTCGAACGATGCCGAAGGCTATGCCAATAGCACTCAGGCCGACGCCCAGATCCGTGGCGTAGTAATTGGGAAGATAGACGACGACGGGCATGAGCATCGCCGCCACCGGAACGCAGGGCAGAGCGAAGGCCGCCAAGCGCCAAGTTCCTAAGGGCCTTTGGCCGCTGTTTGTTCCATCAGCGCCGATAGTCGACACCCCCCGTCATTCGGGTCACCTTAGCAACTTGACCAGAAAGAGCCATGCTAAAGCCCGTCCCGATGAAGCGGGCTCCGTTATTGAGCGGCGGGTTCGCTTCACAGTGTCTCCAAAGTCAAGTTCACAGCCCGGGGGGGACCGGCGCTGTGGACCCCCGCAGCCGCTACTAATCGCCGAAGCCGACAAACACCGCCGCTTCCGCCACCGACTTGCGCTCGGACACCACGGCATTGGCCGGGAAGCTCTCATCCGGCCAGCCCAGGGCGATGCTTTTCATGATCACCTGATCGTCGGCAATGCCGGCATGCTCTCGAACCACCGGGGACTGCATGATGCCCTGGCTGTTGATCACCGCTCCCAGGCCGCGCGACCAGGCGGCGTTGACCAGGGCGGTGGCGACCGCGCCGCAGTCGAACGGCGTGTCGTCGCTGCCGTCGAGGACGCGATCATAGGTGACGATCACACAGACCGGCGCGTCGAACTGGCGAAAGCCGCGCAACACCCAGTCCTGGCGGGCATCCTTGTCATCGCGCTCGATCCCCATGGCTGAGAACAGCTGCTTGGCGACCCCAACCTGTCTGTCGCGGTGCTGGCCGGCAAAGGCCTGGCCTGTCCGAAACTCCCGGGACTGCGGCACGCCGGCCAGGGTTCGCTCGGTGTTGCCAGCGCGGATTCGCGCCAGCGGCTGGCCCGTGATGATGTAGAAATTCCACGGCTGGGTGTTCATCGACGATGGCGCGCGCATCGCCAGGCCGATGATTTCCTCAATCAGGGCCCGGGGAACGGGGTCGGGCTTGTAACCGCGGATGCTCCGGCGGCCGAGGATAACGTCGTCAAACTGCATAGGGGTATCCTGAACCAACGCGCCCGGCTTGGAGCCATAGGGATTTATGCGGCGGTGTCAGCGACGCGGCAAGCCATGCCGCGTTTCATCAGGGGGCCAGGCGCTGAACGCGGGCGCGGGGTGATCCAGGCAGGGATCCGGCCCCCAGCCCCGGACAACATGTCCAGCCTATGAAAAGCAGGCCCCCGTAGCCTGGCCTTGACAAAGGTTTGGTATCAAATCAATATAGTATGGTATCAAATGAAAGGCGTCGTTCATGACATCGCGTCGTAATGTTCTGAAGTTGATCGGGGGCGGCGTCGTATTGGCGGCGGTGGCCGGCGGCGGCGTCATTGGCATGAGCGGCCCCTCCGAGGCCGCGCGCGAACCCTGGCGCAAGGCCGGCAAGGACACCGAGTTCCGTCGCCGCGCGCTGTCCTATGCCTTGCTTGCACCCAACCCGCACAACCGCCAGCCTTGGCTCGTCAGGCTCGAAGGGCAGGACGCCCTTACGCTCTACTGCGATCTCCAGCGCCGCCTGCCGGCCACCGACCCCTTCGACCGCCAGATCACCATCGGTTGCGGCGCCTTCCTCGAACTGCTGGTCCTGGCCGCCGCACAGGACGGCTATGATGCGACGGTCACGCCCTTCCCGGACGGCGAGGACATGAAGACGCTCGACCAGCGGCCCGTTGCGCACGTGTCCTTCAGGAAGGGCGGCGGCAGTCCCGACCCGCTGTTTGCGCAAGTCCTCGCCCGGCGCTCGAACAAGGAAGTCTATGAACCCCGGGACGTTCCGGCCCCTGCGCTGCAGCAGATGGCCGAGGCCGGACGCCTGTTCGGCGCGTCCTCGGAGACCATCGGCAACACCAATCTGGCCGAGCGCCTGCGTGACCTGACGTGGCGCGGACACCAGAAAGAGGTGACAACGCCGGCGACCAACCAGGAATCAGTAGATCTGATGCGGATTGGTGCAGCCGAAGTGTCGGCCAATCCGGACGGCATCGAGCTGGAGGGGCCGATCTTCGAGGCCGGGCGGCTGCTGGGTTTCATGACGCGGGAGACCCTTGCGGATCCGAAGTCGACGGCCTTCCAGCAGGGACTGGAGCTCTATGGCTCCATGGCTTTGTCCGCGCGCGCCTTTGGCTGGATCACGAACGAGAACCGGTCACGGACTGACCAGATCAACGCCGGTCGCGCCTATGTCCGGATCAATCTGAAGGCTACCAGCCTTGGGCTCGGCGTCCATCCGTGGAGCCAGTCGCTGCAGGAATATGCCGAGATGAAGGACCTGTACCGCGAGGTCCATGACCTGATGGCCGGTGGCAAGCGCATCCAGATGCTCTATCGTATCGGCTATGGCCCCAAGGTTGGGCCGACACCTCGACGCGGACTGGAAGCGCATCTTGCCTGAGCCTGCGGAGCCCGATTCCGGCCAGCCCTCGCATGAGCAACTGCTGTTCCGCCTGCTCACCGAAATCGGCATCATCAACCAATTGGCGGAAACGGCCTTTGAACGCGTGCTGCCGCATGGCCTGACACGCGCGCAATTCACGGTCCTGAACCACAGCGTGCGCATGGGTGACAACAGGACGCCGGCCCAGCTTGCCGCCGTCCTTCAGGTCACCCGCGGTACGATGACCAGCACACTGGCAAGGCTAGAGGAGAAGGGCTTCATCCGGCTTGAGCCGGATGCCGTCGATGGCCGTTCGAAGCGGGTGCTGCTCACGCCCAAGGGCAGGGCCGCCCGCGAGGAGTCGATGCGCGCCGCCTTTCCGTTCCTCGAGCAGGCCACGGGCGCTATTCCCAGGGACATGGTGGAGCTCCTGTTGCCGCAGATCGAGCGGGTCCGGGCCTGGCTGGACCAGAACCGGCTGGAATGACGGGGTGGCCGCGGCTATCGGCGTAGCGGGGAATAACGAACATCCGGCACGGTCTTTGACCCAGCGTCACGCGGAGACCATCGGCGGGCAGGCGACCTGGCCTTCCTTGAAGCTCTGAAGCGCCGGTCAGGCTAGGCGTTCAGTCCCACCAGGCAGGGGTGCAGGCCGAAGCGGGCATTGAGTGCACTGTCACCGTTATCCCCGTTATCCCGAGAGTCATCCCGATGCTTGCCAGCGTTGCGGATCGGCGACATCCTTGCCGCTCAGAAACCATCCTCAAAGGCGAGCGGAGCCCATCATGGACGCACCCCGGAGGCTGCCGGCCATCAGGACGATACGCCTTTCGGCGCCTTTCGGCTGGCTGGCCGAAGGCTGGGGGGACCTGATGAAAGCGCCAGTGCCGCTGTTGGTTTACGGTCTGGGCGTCGCGGCCGCGAGTTTTGCACTTTGTTACGGCGTCTATGCCACCAATGGCGCATTCTGGGTCCTCGCCCTGACCGCCGGGTTCGTCATCGTCGCCCCGATCCTGGCCATGGGTCCCTATGAAGCCGGCCGACGGATCGAACTGGGAGAGCGCCCCGCCCTGATGCAGATTCTTTTCGTCCGGTCGGCCTTTCGCCAGGACGTCGCCTATCTCAGCCTGCTTCTGGTGCTGATCTATTTCCTCTGGGGTCGGGTCGCCCAGATCGTCTACGGCCTGTCGACCTATCAGAGCCACCCCACCGTGGACGCTCTGGTGGCCTTTGCCCTGGGCTCCAGTGACGGGCGGGTCATGCTGCTGACCGGAACCTTGACCGGCGGAGCTCTGGCCTTCGTGACCTACGCCCTGATGGTCGTCTCCGCGCCGATGCTGCTCAACCCCCAGGCCAGCGTTTTCGAGGCGGTGGCGACCAGCGTGCGCGCCGTCAACGCCAACTTCTTCCCGCTGCTGCTCTGGGCGGGGATCATCGCCGCCCTCCTTCTACTCTCCGCCGCGACGGGATTTCTCGCCCTGGTCTTCGTCTTTCCCTGGCTGGGCCTCGCCAGTTGGCGCGCCTACCGCAGCCTTGTGGATGACAACTGACGGCCCGTTGGTGCTGTCAGCTATATACGCCGTCTGTACTGGACGTTGGGGCTGGACACGGTTCGGTGAGATTACGGTAGAGATTACGGGGACAATGCACGAACTGACGTCGAGCCAAGCGCGAGCCTGGGGCTGAATCGGGCTGTCGTGAATTCAGTTCACTGTCCCCGTAGTCTCTACCGTAATCCCATGTTGCTTCCTCGACCCTCATCTCCTGGCGTGTGAAGATGAAGCCCCCGCGCTCCCCAAGACGGTCGCGACCGCTAGCAGGTGACGGCCAGGGACATCAGCAACAGGCCGCCGTGCTGTCCGTGGGTGTCGAAAACGGCAGGTCAGTCCCGCAGCCCTTGAAGATGCCGAGGTGCCGATCGAAGTCGCCGAAATACTCGAAATTCGAGCCGAACCGGCTCTCCTGCAGAATACGCCAGGTGTTGCCGCAGACCGGTGTGATGCGCCCCACTTCGAAGGTGTGGTGCCTGTCGAGGACGAAGGTTTTTTCAAAGCCGCTGATCCCGCCCCGATAACGAACGGCTTGGCCATAGTCCTCGCAGGCGGTTTCCAGACTATCGAGTTTGAACAGGCGCCAGGTGGCGGAGAAAAAGCGGATGGGCGCCACCGCCAGCTCCACCAGTGGATCACCAACGATGAGGGGGCGATCGGCGACGAGGCGAGGGTCACCAAAGCCGGCGGCCTTGGCCTGGCGCAGGAAGTCGCCCCAGTAGAGCGCGCCACCAAGGCATTCCCCATGCAGCACGGGGTCGCGCCGAAGCGCATCCGGGACGCGCCGGTCGGCGTAGACGTCTGAAAAATACAGCTCGCCGCCGGGCTTGAGGAGGTCATAGACGGCGCCAAAGACGGCGGCCTTGTCCTCGACCAGGTTAATGACGCAGTTGGACACGATGACATCGAAGGATGCCGGCTCCAGGTCCAGTTCGCCGAGATGGGCAATGTCCCCGCCGATGAAATGCACGTTTGACCGGTCATATCCGAAGCGGTCGCGATGCCAGTCGAGGTGGGAGCGCGCCAGCTCCAGCTGCTCGGGCGTTCCATCGACGCCCACAATCTGACCCGTCGGACCAATCAGCTGGGCCAGGACATAGCAGTCCTGACCCGAGCCGGATCCAAGGTCGAGGATCCGAGCGCCCTCGATCGCCGGAGGCGCGACCAGCCCGCAGCCGTAGTAACGCGCCCTTACATCGTCATGGACATTGGCCAAAGCGCGCCGAACGGCCGGCGGGGGCGCGTCAGTTGTGCAGCAGGCGTCGGTTCGAAGGTCTCCGGACCCCTTGAGCACCTTGCCGTAGTAGTCTTGCGCGTTCGTGAGGCTAGCGTCGTCCAACTCATGCTCCTAGCGTTGAAGTCGTTTTTAGGAGAGTTCGGTTTGAAGGGGCAATCGGTTACAGCCGCGATTGAGTTGGAACAGGGCGCGGAACCAGATGCCCCGCTGGGGCGACCTCAGGGGCGCTGGCAGTCCAAGGTCAACTCGCCTCTGGTTGGGCGCAATGCTCCCAACCTCGACCGGGCCCTACCCTTGACCGCGCGCCACTTGGCCAGGCCGGCTGAGCGTCGTTCGCGGCAGAGGTCTGTGCCGCTGAGCTGGCGGTCCTGGTTGCGTTGCGGAGCTTGGCATCGCGGCCGGCGCCGCTGCGAGCTCTGCGCGGGCCTCAGCGAACATGTCATCGTATTCAGCCCACCGTTTCACGAGCCGCTCTTGGCCTCTGCAAAGTCAGTGGTCCCGAGAGTTTTGACGTCAACCTCGCGTCCGAAGTGCGCCTTTAAATCCTTCGGGATGACGCGGCGTATTGCGTATGACGCACCACGCCGAACAGTGCCCATTGGCATCCGTTGCTCCGTATCAAGTGTAACGGACACAGATCGCTTCGGCATTGTAAGTCATTGATTTTCCGGCGTTCCCTTTCCATGCTGGAAATTGAGGGAATTTTGGGGGTGCGTTGCGGCGCTGTCAGTCCAACGCCAAGGGCATCCGCGCGCTGGACTCGCTGGGCGTAAAGGTCAGCAAATCCAAGGGCTGCCCGCCGGAATAGGGCAAGGCTGGCTTGCGAGGTTTGGCAAACGGCCGAGCCTCCAATAGAGATGCTGACGGGGTCTGGATGTTTGCAGGTCCGAGGGGCGCGCATGGGTTTCTTCAGCAGGCTGGCATGGGTTGCGCTTCTGGGGGGGCTTTCGCTTCCCGCACACGCTGCTGACGATATGCAACGGCTCAAGACCCGGGCCGCCGGGGTCGAGATCACCCGCGATACCTGGGGCATCGCCCATGTTCACGGCAAGACCGACGCAGACGCCGTGTTCGGCATGATCTATGCCCAGGCAGAAGACGACTTCAATCGCATCGAAACCAACTACATCACCGCGCTGGGCCGAACGGCAGAGGCCGACGGTGAAAAGGCCATCTGGAGCGACCTGCGCCAGCGGCTGTTCATCGATCCTGTGCGGTTGAAAGCCGACTATGCGGCTAGCCCCGCGTGGCTGAAGGCCCTGATGAACGGCTGGGCCGACGGGCTGAACTTCTACCTCGCCACCCATCCCGAGGTAAAACCCAGGACCATCAGCCGATTTGAGCCGTGGATGGCCCTCAGCTTTTCGGAAGGCAGCATCGGCGGCGACATCGAGCGGGTCTCGCTCAGCCAGCTGGAAGCCTTCTATGGCAAGCGTGAGGTGGTGCTGAGCGTCGACGAAGCCGGTCTGACCTTTCGCGAACCTACCGGCTCGAACGGCATCGCCATCGCACCGGGCAATACCCTGGCCGGGAATGCTCTGCTGCTGATCAATCCGCACACCTCGTTTTTCTTCCGCTCCGAACAGCAGGTCAGCAGTGATCAGGGCCTGAACGCCTATGGCGCTACGACCTGGGGCCAGTTCTTCATTTACCAGGGCTTCAATGCCAAGGCCGGCTGGATGCATACTTCCAGCGGTGTCGACGTTGTCGACGAGTTTGCCGAAACCCTGGTCGAGAAGGACGGCAAGCGTTTCTACCAGTATGGCAAGGCGCTACGTCCGGTCACCAGCGAGGTCATCGTCGTGCCCTACAAGGCCGCAGACGGCTCGAAATCTGAGCGGCGGTTCACGGTCTATCGCACTCACCACGGCCCGATAGTCCGCGAGGCCGGCGGCAAGTGGATCAGCGTCGCCCTGATGAACAAGCCGGTGGCAGCCCTGAAACAGTCGTTCCTCCGCACCAAGGCCACGGATTTTGCGGCCTTCATGGACGTCGCGAACCTGAAGGCCAACTCGTCGAACAATACGCTGTTCGCCGACTCCAAGGGCACGATCGCCTATCTCCATCCGCAGTTCATCCCCCGCCGAGACGACCGCTTCGACTACACCCAGCCCGTCGACGGGGCTGATCCCGCCACGGACTGGAAGGGCCTGCATGGGCTGGACGAGGTGCCGCAAGTCGTGAACCCCTCGACCGGCTGGGCGATGAACACCAATAACTGGCCCTATTCGGCGGCGGGCCCCGACAGCCCCCGGCAAGCCGCCTTCCCACGCTATATGGACACTTTCGGCGAGAACCCGCGCGGCCTTCATGCCATCCGGGTGCTCGAGGGCCGCAAGGACTTCACACTGCCCGGCCTGATCGGCGCCGCCTATGACCCCTATCTGACCGCCTTCGCGCGGCTGATCCCGTCACTGACAGCAGCCTATGACGCCGCAACGGCCGATGACCCGCTGAAAGCCAAGCTGGCCGAACCGATCGCCCTCTTGAAGGCCTGGGACTTCAAATGGTCAGCCAAGTCCGAGGCTACCTCGCTGGCGGTCTTCTGGGGCGAGGCACTTTGGACAACGGCGGCGCCCGCGGCCAAGCTCAAGGGCGGCAATGTCTATGATTACATGGCGGAGCTGGCGACGCCGGACGAGAAGCTGAAGGCCCTGGTCGAGGCGTCTGATCGCCTGACCGCCGATTTCGGCTCCTGGCGCACGCCCTGGGGCCAGATCAATCGCTTCCAGCGCCTGACCGGTGACATCGTCCAACCGTTTGACGATGCAGGTCCCAGTCTTCCCGTACCCTTCACCTCGGCTCAATGGGGCTCACTGGCCTCTTTCGGCGCCAAGCGCTGGCCGGGGACCAAGAAGTACTACGGCGCCTCCGGCAACAGCTTCGTAGCTGTGGTCGAGTTCGGCGAAAGGGTGCGCGCCCGCGCGGTCTCCGCCGGTGGCGAAAGCGGCGACCCGGCCTCGCCGCACTTCAACGACCAGGCACTGCTCTACAGCCTCGGTAACCTGAGAGACGTGTACTTCTATCCGGAAGACCTGAAGGGCCACATTGAGCGAACCTATCGGCCCGGCCAGTAGACTGATTGACGTGATGGCGTGGACGACCTCAGGCGAGAGAAGCAGCAGCCGTCACTATCCAGAACATCGCGCCTTACCCCTGCTCGCTTGGCCGACATGACCGGTTGGCTGAAGTGCGGCGCAATAAAATATCGGGAGACGATCCTGGACAGCTTCGAGCGCGCACCCGAAGGGCTGATCGGCCTCTTCGAAGGCCAGAACGCCGGCAAGATGCTTATCCACGTCGCCGACTGACCCGGCGCGCCGCCCCTATGTCCCATCCCGATCCCGCATTGGAAACCCAAATGAGCCAACCCATCCCGACCGTCGGACTGCAGCTGCGCTCCCTCCTGAAAGCGAGCGGCGAACTCGAACTGTCGCTCGCCCAAGTCGAAGTCCCCGCACCAGGCCCAGACGAAGTTGTGGTTCGCATCGAAGGCGCGCCGATCAACCCTTCGGATCTCGGCCTACTCCTTGGCCCCGCAGACCTTTCCACCGCCAAGGCCAGCGGCACGGCGGACCGTCCGGTTCTGACCGCCACCGTTCCGCCTCAGTTCCTGAAGGCCATGACCGCGCGTCTCGATGACTCCCTGCCTGTCGGCAACGAGGGCGCGGGCGTGGTCGTGGCGGCCGGCGCCGAAGCCCAGGAGCTGCTGGGCCAAACCGTGGCGATCTTCGGCGGGGCGACATATGCCCAGTACCGCACTGTGAAGGCCTCTGACTGTCTGCGGCTGCCTGAGGGAACGACCGCAGCCGAGGGCGCCTCATGCTTCGTCAATCCGCTCACGTCGTTGGGTATGGTCGAGACCATGCGCCGCGAAGGTCATACGGCGCTTGTCCACACCGCCGCCGCATCCAACCTCGGCCAGATGCTGAACAAGGTCTGCCTGGCCGATGGCGTCGCGCTGGTGAACATCGTCAGGAGCCCGGAGCAGGCTGCGATCCTGCGGGAAATCGGCGCCGCCCACATCGTCGACTCGACTTCGCCGAACTTTACGGAGGCGCTTACCGAGGCGTTGGTGACGACCGGCGCGACCCTGGCCTTCGACGCCATCGGCGGCGGCAAGCTGGTCGGCCAGATTTTGACGGCCATGGAGGTTGCGGCCAACAAGACGGCCAAGAGCTACAGCCGCTATGGCTCGACGGTCCACAAGCAAGCTTACATCTATGGTGGTCTGGACACCTCACCGACGACGCTCAATCGGGGCTTTGGGATGTCCTGGGGGGTCGGCGGTTGGCTGTTGATGCCCTTCCTGATGAAGATCGGGCCCGAAGCCAGCCAAGCCCTGCGCGAGCGGGTGGCCCGCGAGCTGAAGACGACCTTCGCCAGTCACTACACCGCGGAAATCTCGCTCGCCGAGGCGCTCCGTCCCGAGGTCATCGCCGCCTACAGCCGTCGCGCCACGGGCGAGAAGTTCCTGATCAACCCCAATAAGGCCGCCGGCTAGAGCGCGTCGTCCGACGCCTTCAGTGCGATGGCGGAGATCTTGATGCGGTATCTGGTTCCGTCGCTGGCCCCGGTGGGCGGGGAGGACGCGGCGTTTATTCAAGGCCAGGTGATCCACGCCAACGGAGGCGCCTACGTCTCGGCTTGGGCCGGCCGCGCCTTGCCTGGTGATAATTTGGAAAATTGGGGATTGAGACGTGAACAGGATCGAAGCGCTGGCCCAGCTGACCGGCGAGGGGCTACCCTATGAGCTGGTGGAGATCGAGGCGCTGGGGCGGCGCGTGCGGACCTTCAAGAATGCGCCGGCCAACCTGCGGGCCCTGTTCGAGGCTGGGCGCAGCGACCTGCCGTTCATCGTCTACGAGGACGAGCGCTTGACCTTTGAGGAGGCCTGGCAGGCGTCCCGGAAGCTCGCTGCGGTGATGGCTCGCGACTATGGCGTGGGGAAGGGCGACCGGGTCGCTATTTCCATGCGCAACTATCCGGAATGGATCCTCGGTTTTATGGCAGCTACCTCCATCGGGGCGATCGCGGTGGCGATGAACGCGCTGTGGCAGCCGCACGAGATGGAGTACGGGCTGAAGGACTCAGGGGCCAAGCTGCTGCTGGCCGACCAGGAGCGGCTGGACCGGCTGGCCGCCTGCGAGAATGCGCCTACGGGGTTGGCGGTGATCGCAGTGCGGGCGACCAAGGCCCTGGCGCCGGGCGTGCGCGGCTATGACGAGGTAATGGCCGGGGCGGGCGACGCCGCCCCGCCCGAGCGCCAGATCGGGCCCGACGACGACGCCATCATGCTCTACACCTCCGGCTCGACGGGCCATCCCAAAGGGGCGGTCTCGACGCACCGCAACATCCTGTCGGCGCTGTTCTCCTGGGAGCTGGACGCTCAGGCCGGGATGCTGGCGGGCTTCGCGCCCATTGTGGGCGGGTCGCAGCCGGCGGCGCTGCTGGCCATCCCGCTGTTCCACGTCTCGGGCCTGCACGTCAGCCTGCTGCAGTGCTTCCGCGCGCAGCGCAGGCTGGTCTGCATGTACAAATGGGATCCGGCCCAGGCCGTCGAGATCATCGAGCGCGAGACGATCACCGGCTTCAACGGGCCGCCGGCGGTGACCGGCGACCTGGTGGAGATCGCCCGGCGCGAGGGCCGCGACCTGAGCTCGCTGATCGCTGTGGGCGGGGGCGGGGCCTCGCGCGCCCCGGAGCAGGTCCGCGCCATCGACAAGGCCTTCCCCAACGCCGCGCCCAACACCGGCTGGGGCATGACCGAAACCAACGCCATCGGCACCAGCATCGCCGGCGCGGACTACCTGGCCCACCCGGCCAGTTCGGGGCGGGTGTCGGGCGTGCTGGACATCCGCATCGTCGACGAGGACGGGGTGGCCCAGCCGCCCGGGACGCGGGGTGAGCTGCAGATCCGCGGCGCTTCGATCATGCGCGGTTACTGGAACCGGCCCGAGGCCAACGCCGAGACCTTCGTGGACGGCTGGATGCGCACCGGGGACGTGGCCTACGTGGACGACGAGGGCTTTGTCTACATCGTCGACCGTATCAAGGATCTGGTGATCCGCGGCGGCGAGAACATCGGCTGCGGCGCGGTGGAGGCCGCCCTGCTGGAACACCCCGAGATCCTCGAAGCGAGCGTCTACGGCGTACCGGACGAACGCCTGGGAGAAGAGGTCGGCGCGGCGCTCTACACGCGTGCCGATCTGGAGGAGTCTGCCTTGAGGTCATTTCTCGAGCCCCGCCTCGCGCGGTTCGAGATTCCTCGGTACTTCTACTTCTCCGACGCTCCGTTGCCGCGCATCGCGTCGGGAAAGATTTTCAAGCGTCAGCTTCGGGACGAAGCGGCGCAACGCCAAGCGGCCGCCGCGGCGACCACCCAATCCGCCCTCTCCGACATCGTCGCAGGTTCATAATGCTGACAGTTCATCATCTAGGCGTTTCACAGTCGGAACGCATCGTCTGGCTCTGCGAGGAGCTGGGGATCGACTACGTGCTTAAGCACTATGATCGGGTTCCACCGGGCCGGGGTCCAGCGCCGCCGGAGTACAAGGCGCTGCATCCGCTGGGCACCGCGCCGATCATCACGGACGGCGATGTGGTCCTGCCCGAGTCTGGCGCGATCATGGAGTACATCATCGGCAGGTACGGCGCTGGCCGGCTGGCAGTGGCCCCGGACGCCCCGAACTTCGCCGACTACCTGTTCTGGTTCCACTTCGCCAACGCCTCGATGCTGCCCAGCCAGACCGGCGCGCCGCGGGACGGCGGCGAGGAAAGCCCGCGCGCCCAGTTCATGCGGGCGCGTTCCGAGCGCGCCTGGACGCTGGTAGAGGCGCGGCTCGGCGCCTCGGCCTATTTCGCTGGAGACGAGTTGACGGCGGCCGACATCATCATGGTCTTCAACCTGACCACCATGCGCGTCTTCTTTCCGCGCGATCTGTCGCCCTATCCCAACATTCTGTCCTATCTCAAAAATCATAGGCGAGCGGCCGGGCTATCGCAGAGCGATGCAGAAGGGCGACCCGCAGATGGCGTCCCTCCTGAACTGATCCACCCCGCGGCCGTTGAGCCGCAGGCGTGATCGCGCACCACCCTTTTCGTTGACAATCTCCGGGACCAGTCATGCAATCCGACGACGTGATCCCCGGCAGGCTTGTCAGGTTAGTATTGGTGGCCAAACGACGGCGCTATGAGCCGGGGTTTAGGCTGCGCAAGCGGCCCAGGCGGCATGGGCCTCGCCGCCAGACCCTTCGCCAGTTTCGCGGAGAAGCCATGCGTGTCTGGAGTGAAGCCGTGGCCGCATAGAGATTATCTCTTGCGATTTGAGCTTGGCCAGCCAGGTTAACCTGACAACGCTCGGGGCCTGGCCCCGCCGCCGCTTCTTTTCTGAATAAGAGATCGTGTCATGTTGTCTCGCCTATCCATGCGGGGGTCGCGGTTCGTCGATTCCGATGGCCGCCACGTCCTGTTGCGTGGGGTGAACCTCGGCGGTGACTGCAAGGTGCCGGTCTCGCCGGACGGCCACACCTGGCGTCCGACCGAGTTCAGCGACCATCGTACGGTCAGCTTTGTGGGGCGGCCCTTTCCGCTTGAAGAGGCGGATGCCCACCTGGCCCGGATCGCTGGTTGGGGCTTCAACTGCCTGCGGCTGCTCACGACCTGGGAGGCGATCGAGCATGCCGGTCCAGGCGACTACGACGACGCCTATCTCGACTACTTCGCTGCCGTCTGCGCCAGGGCGGGCGCCCATGGCCTGTATGTCTTCATTGACTTCCACCAGGACGTCTGGAGCCGGATGAGCGGTGGCGACGGCGCGCCGGGCTGGACCTTCGAGGCCGTCGGACTGGACTTCACAAAATTCCACGCCGCCGACGCAGCTCACGTCATGCAGTACCGCTATGACCCGGCTGTCGGCGGTCTCCAGGATGCCTATCCGCAGATGAGCTGGGCCTCCAACTACCGGATGCCCGCCAATGGCTTCATGTGGACGCTCTTCTTCGGCGGTGAGGCGTTTGCGCCTGACTTCCGGATCGAAGGGGTCAACGCCGGGCGCTGGCTCCGGGATCGCTACCTCGGATCGATGCGTGCGGTCGCCGAACGGGTGGCCGATCTGGACCATGTGATAGGCTTCGACACACTCAACGAGCCAGGGTCGGGCTGGATTGGTCGGACGCTTGACGATCCGGGCCGCACCCTCTCGGGTCTGGCGTGGACACCGCTCGCCGGTCTCGCCGCCGCCTCGGGTCATGCCCGGACTTTGCCTGTCCACAGCTTCGGCCAGGGCGAGACGGGCCGGCGCGAGATCAATCCAAACGGGGTCTCGATCTGGCTGCCGAGCCACGAGGACCCGTTTCGACAGGCGGGCGTGTGGGACATCGACGACGCGGGGCAACCTGTCGCGCTAAAACCCGACCATTTCGCAGCCTTGGACGGCCGTCAGATCAGCGCCGAGAAGGATTTCATGGCCCCCTTCTTCCGGGAGGTGGCGGCGACTGTCCGGGGCGTTCGGGACGACTGGTTGCTATTCGCAGAGGTCGATCCCTTCGCCGCTCTGACCGGGGCCCATGGGTTTCCGGACGGGCTGCCGGAGCGCACGGTCAACGCCAGCCACTGGTATGATCTCGCCGCCCTGGTCACCAAGCGCTTCGACCCAGAGCGGTCCGTCAATCCGCTAACGGGCGAACCGCTAATAGGGCGACAGGCGATTGAGGACGCTTATGTAAGCCAGCTGTCGCGGCTGAGGGCCCTCGGTGACGCTATTCCGGGCGGCGCGCCAACCCTGATCGGCGAGTTCGGTCTGCCCTTCGATCTGAACCAGGGCGGCGCATACGCCCGCTGGGCGGCCGGGGAGCACAGCGAGGCCATCTGGGAAACCCACGTCGAAGCGCTGTCGCTCATGTACAATGCGATGGATCGGCTACTGCTCAGCTCGACACAGTGGAACTACACCGTGTCCAACCGTAATGATGTGGCGATCGGCGACGGTTGGAACCAGGAGGACCTCTCCATCTGGTCATCCGACCAGGTCACAGGCGCCCACGACGGAGGCCGGGGCGTGGCGGGCTTCCGTCGGCCCTATGTGCGCCGGGCCCAGGGCGAGTTGCTGAGCCAACGCTTCAATGCCGTCGAGGGCTGGTTCTCGTTCGAACTCCGGATCGACCCCGCCGTGTTTGGACCGACGGAGGTCTTCCTGCCGCGTGACGTTTTCGGGCCTCGACCCGTCGTTACCATCGCGGGAGAAGAAGACGCCCAATGCGTCCATGGGAATCAGACGGTCACTCTGGGCTTTGGGCCCAACCCAGTGTTGCGGACCATTTCGGTCGACATCTCCAGAAGCAAAAGTCCGGATTTTCAAGATGGCAATCTGGCTGTGTTGAAACCGTTAGGCCGCTGATTGATCGACGGCGGAGAGCACTTTGTGCTGCATGTCGCCTTTTCGGTAGTGGACCTTGGGTCCGCTGTTGGCACAGAGATGGGTGGCGGGCTCTTCCCCGGCCGCTAGAACGGCTTTTGCAGAATCTAGCCCCGTTCCTGGACGAACGGGGCTAGGTGAGTGCCCCACCTGCGAGAGACTCCCATGCCCGCCTTCACCATCGTCACCACCAGCGCGACCCACGGCAGCGATGCGGTCGAGGTGAGCACACTCAGCGATGATTTCACCAACGACAGCGAAGCCTTGGGCTATTCGCGCCGCATGGCCGAAGAAATGGTGGGCATGGCCCACCAGCTGGACCTGGACTTCGATTTTAGCACGGTGGGCCTCTACGACGGCGACCTGATCGACGAGGACATCGATCAGTCCCACACCGCTTTCCTTGGGGCCTGGGTCATGGACGAAGAGGGCGTGTCCTTCGTCGGAGCCGATGAACTGCGCGCTGGCGAAACTGGCCCCGAAGCCACCTAGCAGCTCTGGTAGCGGCCAGAACTTGCACCGGCATTAGCGCCTAGACTAGGCCGCCGCTCAGGAGGGGGCAGATGGCCGCCGGGCGGATGCTGGCGATCGGCCCGGTCGATACGTTGAGCTTAGGCATCGCTGAGCTGCAGCCCGCTGATGGCGTTGCTCGCCACCACCGGCTAGGCTTCTCGGATGGTTCAGATCAGCGGTCCTTCGTGGTGGGCCAGAGCTGAGCGCGCCGCGCGCTCGCTGAAGGCGACAAGCCGGGGCGCTAGCAAGGCGCGCCACTCGGTCTATGTGATTTTGCTCCACGATGCTCGCAAGGGCGATCCATGGGGGGTCTACGTCGGCCAGACTTCGCGCGACCCCGACCTGCGCTTTGATCAGCACAAGAACGGCTACAAGGCCAGCGGCGCGGCCAAACGGTTTGGCGTGCGGCTGGTCCCCGACCTGACCGAGCACCTCAATCCCATGCGACAGTGGGAGTCCTTGGAGCTTGAGGCAGCCCTCGCCGACGCGTTTAGAGCTGCCGGCGTGCCTTGGGTGGAAGGTGGGCACTAAGCCCTTGGGCGGTGCCGTGAATGTCTACTTTCTGGAGCGACCTCAACGTCAGCTTATGATGCTTCTCAGACTTTTCGACGTCAGCACGGCTACATGCCGCAGAACCGATTTGTTAGTGCCCGCCGGGTTCCGAGGTCGCACGCAGCAAAATCAGAACCGAGTCGCAGCGGGCTGATTTCGCCAACAGTCATCCCCATATGTTCGACATGGTAAGGCCGTCCCAATCCCTCGAGCTGCACACCTCCCTATTACTGCGAGCGCGGTCATGAGGCCGAAGCCTGACCCCATAGGGCCTGGCCAGGAGAGTGTCTGGGGCTTTCCGCGTCCTGCGGTCGCTGAAGCGACCACGGCCCATATCTTGATCACCCATGCTGGCGCGATCGTGGCCGATACCCGCGCTGCCGTTCGCACGCTGGAGACCAGCCATCCTCCGAGCTACTACATCCCGGTCATCGACATTCCGGCGGGACGCCTACGCCAGGCAGGCGGAGGTTCGTTTTGCGAATGGAAAGGGCAGGCCGTTTACTGGGACGTGGTGATCGACGAGCTCGTCCTGCCGCGCGTAGGCTGGAGCTATCCCAGGCCCACGCCACTGTTCGAGAGCCTGAAGGATCACATTGCCTTTTACGCTGAGCCCTTTGACCGCTGCAGCGTCGATGGTGAGATTGTTGTCGCTCAGGCCGGAGGTTTTTACGGCGGCTGGATCACGTCGCGTTTTGCAGGGCCGTTCAAGGGCGGTCCCGGCACCTTGGGTTGGTGACGCGTAAAGCGTATCAGCCACCGTCTGATTGTTTGAACGTATCGCCGATTTTGGTGGCGTCACGGCCGTCGGGCCAAGCGAGATTGAACCTCGCGCTCGGCGTTTGCCTCGACGGCCTCGCCAGGCGTCGCCTTCCCGCCTGTGGTCCGCGTGGAGGAAGAAATCAGGGGCAGGTCAGCCGGCACCGGTACCCTCGGTGTTCGGCTTGGGTTGAATGGCGTTGAACTTGCTGCGCTCCGAAAAATGGCTTCCTGACTCTCAAACGGCAGCACAATCCTTCTATGGGGCCAGCCACTGGCCTTGCCAGTTGCTTTCACGGTCAAACCGAGCCCGTCTGTGGTGAGCACCAAGGTGCAGTGCGTCGATTGCCGACACGCGCAGCTGCAGGACGGCAAAGGCCGTCGGATCGGCTGTCTTCACATAGTCGAGGCTGTCAGCAATGGACCGGCCCGGTGGCGGCGTTACACCATAGCTAGAGCGCGTCGTATCGGTGAGCCGCGACCAGGTCTCAGAGACTGACGTGCCGGTCATGATTGTCAGGTCGGCTTCGATTCTGGTTTGGAGGTGGGCTGACGGGTCCCAAACATGCAGGGCTGCGAAAGGGGACGCGCGCAGTTCCTCGACCTTCGCTGATCGCAGGTCTGTGTGTATCTCAAGCGTGCCTGCTCTCGGATCGACACTGCGAAGCACGACCGTTCGCGCACGCGGTCTGCCATCTGTGGTGACGGTCGCCAAAGTCGGATGCCGCGACGGCGCATGACGATCGCCGATGCCGCGCACAAGGCGCACCCAAACCTGCTCATAGAGCGCAGCGAGGTCAGAGGCCCAATCATGTACCTCTCGCTTCATTTATAGATGGCCCTGCGGTCACTGAAACGTCTGACCCGCTTGCGCCAAGCGCGGTAGCTTCCGGCCTTCAGGCGCGTTCGCATGAGCGTTTGAACCTCTTCAGGGCCTAAACCATGCAGTTCGCGTATCGCGTCAAAACTCACGTGATCGCTGAGCGCCATCTCGATGATCTCGCTGTCTGCTGATGGATCGAGGGCGGGCATCGCTCTTTCGGTTCAAACCTGAAGGTCGCCCCGGGGGAGCCGCCCGAGTCCTACTACAGGCAACAGTGTTGGTCTTGCCCAAGATTGCTGGCACGTGACGGCCTCGCTGAAGGGCCGCTGACTAGTGTGCAATCTCTATTCGATGACGGCGGGCCAAGCGGCCATCGTCGCCCTGGTCAAGGCCATGCAAGCCCGCTCCGCCCGAGCCGAGGCTGCACCCCGCTGCCAGGCTGGACAGGGTCGGGGTCAGCTGGTCGCGCAGGACCAGGTCTCGGATAGCCGTCGTCAGAGGTCCAGGGTCAGCTGAGGGTCAGGCCCCGGCGCGGATCGGGACGAGGCGGCGGGTTTTCGGCGGCCGCCCCGCATCGGAATGCCGGCCTTGCGGCTGCCGTGCCTAGCGACGATGTCCCGCGCCTGATCCCCATGGGCCGGACCCTGGCGGACCGCATGGACCGCCTCCCGAGCGGCCCGGGCGGCAGCGGCATTGTCGACCAGCGGCGGCGGATAGCCGAGGCGGGCGGCGCCCGGCCAGGCCCAGGGCTCATGCAGGAAGCCGCCCGGTACATCCGACAGCTCTGGCAGATAAGCCCGCACGAACCGGCCATCGGGGTCCTGGTCCAGACCCTGCTTTACCGGGTTATAGATCCGCATGGTGTTGATCCCGGTCGTACCCGACTGCATCTGGACCTGCGACCAGTGGATGCCAGGCTCATAGTCTACGAACTTGCGCGCCAGATGCAGGCCGGTCTCCCGCCAAGGCAGCCACAGGTGATAGCTGGCAAAGGACATCAGCATGGCGCGCATGCGGAAATTGATCCAGCCATGCTGGTTCAGGGCCCGCATGCAGGCATCGACGAAGGGAAAGCCGGTGCGTCCCTCGCTCCAGGCCGCAAGACGGTCCGGATCGGCCACCTGCGGGCGCAGGCCGTCATAGGCCGGATGCAGGTTTTCGAACTCGATGCGCGGTTCGTCCTCCAGCTTCTGCATGAAGTGGCAATGCCAGTGCTGGCGGCCGATGAAGGAGACCAAGGAGGCGCGCCAGCGGCTGGCGTCCGGATCGCCGGAGGCGTTCAGGTCGCGCATCCGGGCGGCGCTGGCCTGGGCGACCTCACGCATAGAGATCGTTCCCCAGGTCAGATGCGGCGAAAGTCGGGAACTGGCGTCGAAGGCCGTCACCGGGCTGGACATCTGGAAGCGGTAGTCGCGGCCGCGGGCGTTGAGGAAACTGTCCAGGATCGTCAGGGCCGCCGCCCGGCCGCCGGTCTGCCGATGCGGGCAGGGGTCGGGCGCCAGTCCCAGCGCGGCGGAGTCCGGCAGGCGATCCCCCTGGAGGTCCTCCAGCCGGGTCAGGGCCGTTGGCGGCGGAGTCAGGGGCTGGGCCATGTCCTGGTCCCAGGCCCTGGCCCAGCCATTGCGAGATTTCAGGCGGCGGATCACGCCGAACTGTCGTGGTTCATGCCAGGGCACTCCCGCGCGTCTGGCCCAGGCCGCCACATCGAGGTCGCGGGCATAGGTCCAGCCATTGCCGGTCTCTTCATGGCTCCACAGGGCGGCGATGCCTCGCCGGTCATGCAGCTCCGCCAGGACCTGGGCGGCCTCGCCAGTCCGGACGCAGAGGGGCTGGCCGAGGGTTGTCAGGGCCTGGTCCAGCTCCTTCAGGCACTCCGCCGCAAAGTCCCACTGCCTAGCTGAGGCATCTGGCTGGGCCCATAGACCAGGCTCTACGATATAGAGGGGCAGGACCGGCCCGGCCCGGACCGCCAGGGTCAGCGGCCGGTGATCGACAACCCGCAGGTCGCGCTTGAACCAGACGACTTGTAGCGGCCCGGTCACGAGACCCCCAACTCGCCCAGTACTGCCGGGATCCGGTCCTTGAAGGCGAAGAAGCCCTTCGTGGCCAATGGCCAGAAAGCGTCGTCCCAGTCCCGACGCACCTGGACCAGCGTGATGCCGGCCAAGGCCAACTCTGGCGCCAGCCGCGCCAAGGCCTGGGCCGTTGGCCCCACGGGCGCGAAGGCCGTCACGATTCTGCTGACCCCGGCATCCCCCGCCGCTGTCGCCAGCTCCGACGCCGCCAGCCTGCCCACGCGGTTGACCGGGCCGCCAAAATGCCTGGCGGCGCGGGTGGCGGTGTCGCCAGCAGCAGCATCAGTGAACCGCCGGCCCGCCTCGCCCCAGGCCAGCTCGGGATCAGCAGCCACAACCGCGCCCTGAACCGCCGATCGGACAGGCAGCAGGGATTCTGGATGCAGGTCGTCCGGCGTGACCAGCAGCAGGAAGGGCTGGCGCAGGTCGGTCCGCTGCCGGGGCGCCAGAGGCAGTGCGGGACCAACCGGAGGCTCGGTCAGGGCAACGGCTGTCTGTGCCAAGCCTTTGGGGGCAAACCGGCCCTCGGTGTAGCGCTCGATATTGGAGGCGGTCGCAAGGTAGGTTTTGCCCGGCGTCTGGAGGCCCGCGACCCAGCGCCAGGACAGCGTGTTGCTGGCGGCGTCGGCATCGACCAGGTGACGAAGGAAGAAATCGGCGCCGAGGGCCCACGGCAGGCCAAGCGTGAAGATCCAGATCGAGGCGAACCACATCCGCGCGTGGTTATGCAGATAGCCGGTCTGAACCAGCTCGCACGCCCAATCATCGAACCCCTCGATCCCGGTCGCGCCGCGCTCGGCGTCGGCCAGGGCCCGGCTATCCGCAAGGTCGATGAGGCTGCGCTCGCGGGTCTCCAAAAACCGGGTCCAGACGGACGGGCGAAGCTCCAGCCAACCCTTCCAGTAGGTTCGCCAAAGCACTTCTTGGACGTACTTCCCGGCGGCCTCGAGCCCATGGAGCGCCAGGACCGCCTCGACGATCTCCTGCTCGGTAATCAGCCGACGGCTCGTATAGGGCGACAACCGCGAGACGGCACCCGGCTGGTCCCGCCCCAGATCGGTATTCCGCCCGATATCGTAGGCGCGCCCGGCCCGCGGCGCAAAGCCAGCCAGTCGGTCGAGGGCCGCTTGGCGGGTCGGCGGAAAGCTGGTCTCGGCTAGTCGGTCAGGGGTCAGTGTCATCGGGCAGCGCACTCGGTTGGGCGCGGGCGCCACTAACATTCGGTATAGGGCACGGGGCTGTCAGTCCAAGGTCCACTGATAGCCGCCAACCTGCGCCGTCGCCGCGGCCCGCCAACCGGCCGCTGGCATCTGGACGAGATGATGGTGAAAATCGGTGGCCAGCGGATGTATTTGTGGCGGGCCGTGGATGATGAGGGCGAGGTGCTGGACGTCCTGGTCCAGAAGCGTCGTAACAAGGACGCGTCTCTGAATATGCTCCGGAAACTGCTTCGCAATCAGGGCATCCATCCTGAGACCATCACGACGGACAATCTGGCGTCATAGCGGGCCGCGGCCAAGGTTCTCGGCCTCACGAGCCGTCATCGGCCAGTCGGTATGCGCGAGAACAACCGGGTCGAGAACTCCCAACTGGTAATCCGGCGACGAGAGTGGAAACAGTAAAAGCTCAAGTCTCAGGTCTCAGCCCAAAGGTTCCTCGCCAGCCATGCCGCCGTCTACAATACGTTCAATATCCAACCCCATCTGATCTTCCGACCAAGCCTCCGGCTCCTACGCGCCCAGGCTGACCGGACAGGGAGGCCGCGACCGTCGCCGCCTGATCCAATTGAAGGGGAGGGGGCATTCCGGCTTGGCCGACTTAACGTGTCAATACGGACGGGGCGGTGTTGGATCGCAGGTGCGGGGTCATGGCGTTGGGGTGATAGTCCGGGGCCTTCATCGCGGCGCGCACACGCTCGCGGGTCCGCGCCGTGACGCTTTCGTGGTCATTCGGCACGCGCGAGACGGTCTTTGGCGAGACCTCCGCTCGCAAGGCTACATCATGGATCGTCGCCATCTATGCCGTCGCACCCAACTTCGCGTCACGCCGAACCGCGCGCCGACAAGGCGACGCGTCCGAGCTCGACCGAGAGATATCTCAGCTGAGTCCTGATGCCATGCGTATGGACAAAAAATGTCCCAGTATGTCCAGTCATGAGACATTCTTGAGACATATCGGGTCATCCAAAGCGACTTAGATTCGAGATTTTCCGGTCGGCACGCCTCGGATAATGATCCTCGCGCGCCGCGCCTGACCGTCACCCGCGAGGCTGGCGACGGATCGACTTCATCATGTCGACATCTTGAAGTCCATCGCCATATCCTTGTAAATATACAACTTAGTTGCCTGTTGGGCTTCGTGCCGCATCCGCACCGTCCTCTGCGCCGCTCGAGTTTTGGCGACAACCGACCGTTGTTCGAGCAAAATGACAACGTTGACATTGCCGGGACACTTGGCGATGTTGCCGTCGTGCCGGAGAGGGCGTAAACCGGTAGGCGCATCGTGAGGTGCGGCTTTTCGCCAAGAAAACAACGCATTTCGCCAGATCCGCCGGGCAGACCGGCGCATAAGGATCGGCGAGGGGCGAAAGTTGGCCTTCGCCCCTTCGGCGCGGGGTCAAAAAAACGGCAACAAGAACGTTAGGGGAGCGAAAACCTTGTCTAATCATCGCAACAGGTCAGTGCTCGGCCGGGGAATCACCCTGGCTCTGCTGACGGGCGCCTCCACCCTGGCCCTCGCCACCGGCGCTTCCGCCCAGGACAGCCAGACCACTCAGGTTGAAGAAGTCGTCGTCACCGGCATCCGCGCCAGTCTTGAGCAATCCCAAAACATCAAGCGCCTCGCAATTGGCGTGGTTGATGCAATTTCAGCGGAGGACATCGGCAAATTCCCAGACACAAATCTGGCCGAGTCCCTTCAACGCATCACGGGCGTATCGATTGATCGCAGCAGTGGGGAAGGCTCAACCGTCACAGTTCGTGGTTTCGGCCCTGAATTTAACCTCGTAGTTGTCAACGGCCGTCAAATGCCGACATCGACGTTGGGCGATGGTTTTTCGGCGCCTTCATTGCGCAGCTTTGATTTTGGTAACCTTGCTGCCGAAGGTGTGGCAGGTGTGGAGGTCTACAAATCGGGCCGTGCTTCGTTGCCTACTGGCGGCATTGGTTCGGTTATCAACATCAAACTCCCACGTCCGCTAGAGCGCCCAGGCTTTAGAGCTAGCGTTGGTGTAAAGGGCGTTTATGACACGTCACAGCTTTCCGGTACCGAGGTAACCCCTGAGGTTTCAGGCATTATCAGCAACACGTTTGCTGATGATAAGGTCGGCATTCTGTTCACCGGATCTTATCAAAAGCGCAATGGTGGCCAAGCGCAATTCAATGTTGGCAATTGGCGTCCGGGCTATGCTGGTGCTGAAAATAACTGGGGTACGCTAGCGCAAGCAGGCGACCCTCGCTTCGCGAAAATCCAAAATCGCCCTGGCCCGACCGACGTCTATCAGGTTCCGCAAAATGCAGCTTACGACTTCTTCGACTTTTCGCGTGAGCGCGTAAACGGTCAAGCTGTTATACAGTTCAAACCCAATGATACATTTGAAGTCGCACTTGATTACATTTTTGCGCAGAATACCTTCGCAAGCCGCCAAGACAGCATTGGTGTTTGGTTTAACCATGGCGACACGTCCAGCAGTTGGACGCCTGGGCCTGCAGCAGGTGCGAACTTCTATGCCGAGAACTTTGGCGTAGGAGAAGGTAAAGATCTTGCCATCACTGGCGCAGTCGGTTCGAACCGAAACATCAATCACTCGATTGGCGGTAATGTTAAGTGGAAGGGCCCGCGCGGGCTGCGGATAGAGCTTGATGCGCATCACTCGACCGCTGAATCCAAGCCAACCTCGCCCTATGGCAGTGGCATTGCTGTTGGAACGGCGATCTTTGGTGTCGCAAGCCAAAGCGTCGACTTCACATCAGATATGCCGGTCATCTCCGTGACCATGCATCCAGGTGCTGCGATTAACGCCGCAAACATCCGCCCAGCGGGCAACGCGTTCCGTAACGCCTATATGAAAGATACAATCGATCAAATCAGCTTGAATGGTGGTTACGATTTTGATTCCTCATTCATCAAGAGCCTCGACTTCGGCGTAGGCTATATTGAAAATGAGGTGCGTACGGCGTTCGGTGTGATCCAAAACGACACTTGGGGTGGAACACTGTCGGCAGCCGATACGCCTGACTCGCTCTTCACGCCGCGCGGACTGTCTGGCGATCTGGCGGGCATGAGCGGATCGAATGGTGCGGGTATCATTCCGACCTACTTCCAGATCAACACCAAAGAGCTGATTTCGCTGCTCGATACGCGACTGGGCATTTGTAACGCCGCCCCTGGCGATACGTGCTTGGCACCTTACTCGACGGACCGCCGTATCACCGAAAAGTCGCTCACGCCGTGGGTTCAGTCGCTGCACTCCTTTGCGTTGCCGAATGGAAAAGACCTCAATTTGAGGCTTGGTGTGCGCTACGAGGAAACTGAAATTACCTCCAAGGCCCTTGCGTCAATTCCAACGGGTACAGTTTGGGTTGCACAAAACGAGATAAGCCTGGTTCAAGCACCGGGCACCGGCTTCTCGACGCTTAAAGGTGAGTACAAAAATTGGCTGCCAGCCGTCGATGTTGACTTTGCGCCAATCGACAATGTCAAAATACGTGCATCATACAGCCAAACGATCACCCGCCCAGATTATGCCAGCATGCAGGGCGGCATTACATTGGGCCAGCCGTTGCGGGTGGGTGCAGGTGGCAGCCAGGCCAGTGCCGGCAATCCGGCCCTTGAGCCCTACAAGTCTGAGAATATCGATCTATCGGCGGAGTGGTACTATGCCAGAACCAGCTATGTATCGATTGGCCGCTTCGACAAAAAAGTTAGCAACTTTATCGCTAATGGCACAACACAAACGCCTTTGTTTGATTTGAACGACCCATCTCAAGGTGCAGCTGCCGTCGCTGCGCGTGCAGCCTTGGGAGCCAATGCGTCGTTCGATCAGATCGTGAACTGGGTCCGGGTCAATCGCTCGGCTGACTTTGTAGCGGGCGTCGGTACTGCGGGTGGCATCATCGGCCGACCGGCAGACCCGGATGTGGCCTTCACCTTCACACAGCCTTCCAACAGCGATCAGGAAGCGCGCCTGAGTGGGTGGGAGTTTGCCATCACGCACAATTTCGGGGAGACCGGATTTGGCGCGATCGTGAACTATACAATTGTGGAAAGCGATACGTCTTTCGACAATGCTCTGCCTTGGACAACCACCCAGTTTGCAGTTACTGGCGCAAGCGATAGTGCGAACGCTGTTGTCTTCTATGACAAGAGCGGTCTTCAGGCACGGATTGCCTATAACTGGCGCGACAAGTTCCTTGCTGGCAAGGACCAGGACCCATACTACGTCAAGTCCTATGGGCAGTTTGATGCCAGTGCGAGCTATGAGTTCCGCAAGGGTTTCACGGCGTTCTTTGAAGGGATTAACGTCCTGAAAGAAGACCGTACTGGTGTTCGTCGAAATGATCGTGCGATCTTCTTTGCGGCGCCTGGCTATGCGCGTTATTCGGTAGGTGTGCGTTACACCTACTGATGATCCTGGCGTTCGAAGATTAATAGACTGAACAGAACCACATTGCGTAAGCAATGTGGTTCTTCGTCTTTACGCTTTGTATTTATCGGGTTTAGAATTAGGCGCGATGAAGAGTTCAATTCAACAGGTTGTTATAGTGGGGGGCGGCACGGCTGGATGGCTTTCCGCGTGCATTGTGGCGGCTCGACGACCCGACCTGTCCGTCACTTTAGTCGAGGCACCCAACATTCCGACAATCGGCGTTGGCGAAGGCACTTGGCCGACGATGCGTGAAACCCTGGCCACAATTGGCATCTCAGAAACTGAGTTTCTGAGTGAATGCGATGCATCCTTCAAACAGGGCTCCCGTTTTGACGGTTGGGTTGATGGCTCGGCCGGCGATAGCTATTTGCACCCCTTTAGCCCGCCGCCCGCATCTGACATCCGCGACCTGCTTGCGGCTTGGCGGGCAAGCGGATCCAGCACACCGTTTGCTGCGGCAATGAGCCCGCAGCATGCTGCGTGTGCCCATCACCTGGCCCCCCGACAGCGTGCGATGCCCGACTACGCAGCGGCATTGAACTATGGCTATCATCTTGATGCAGGCAAGTTTGCCGCCCTGCTCACCCGCCATGCGACGACTAGGCTTGGTGTGACCCATGTTGCTGGCGAAGTCGTCGGCAATGTCACCGCAGAAGACGGCGACATTGCCGCGCTAGAGCTGAAAGATAAACCGCCAGTTTCGGGTGATCTCTTCATTGATTGCTCTGGCCAGTCGGCCATATTGATCGATAAGCACTGCAAGGTCGATTGGGTCGACCGATCAGATGTTTCGTTCAACAATCGTGCTCTGGCCGTTCAAGTGCCAGTAGACAGTGATGCGCCAATTGCAGCGCAAACTATCGGAACGGCACACAGGGCGGGTTGGCTTTGGGATATCGCGCTGCCGACGCGACGCGGAATTGGCTGCGTTTATGCGTCGGAATTTTTGAGTGATTGTGAAGCTGAAGTGGTTTTGCGCGACTACGTACGCACAAAAGTCTCCAGTCTTGCCGCCGGTAAACTCAATATACGCCAGCTGTCATTTAAGACTGGGCATCGCGCCAAGTTCTGGGAGCGCAACTGTGTAGCCATTGGCCTTTCGGCTGGCTTTATAGAACCCCTTGAGGCCTCAGCAATTGTTTTAATTGAGCTCTCGCTCAAGGCATTGATAGACAATTTCCCAGCCCGCCGCGACGTGATGGATATCCATGCTGCGCGCTTCAACGAACTATTCCGCTATCGCTGGGACCGGATCGTCGATTTCCTCAAGCTGCACTATGTCCTCAGTCGCCGCGACGAACCCTATTGGCGCGCCCAACGTGCCCCAGAGACCATACCAGAGCAATTGAAACAGCAACTCGTAGTATGGGATGATCAACCGCCATCTCTGTGGGATTTCCCCCGTGTGGATGAAATGTTCTCTCCAGCCAGTCAGCAATATGTGCTCTATGGCATGCATTCGCTGGCTACGCCTGGACACAAGCCAGCGACATCCACGGCCCTATCAAGACTTGCAGATGTGCGAGAAAAAGCGCGGCTTATTACAACGGCGTTGCCGACCAATCGCGCTTATTTCACCGCCGCTAAATCACAGACCCAAACTAAAGTGGCCCGTGGAGACACAATCCGACAATGAGCAGCCACCAAATCCTCGATCCCGCACATCACGCTGACTTAAGAATCGATATTAGTGCCAGCGTGAGATTTGGTGACAATATTATGGGGTGTCTGACGACGCCTGGCGAGTTTCGCGATGTACAGGCAAATTATCCCATCGTCTTCCGACGAGATATTACAAGTAAGAAGTTTTCACCCTTGGCGTTGTTTGGCTTCGAAAATGGTGAAAACCTATTTCTTCAAGGCGAGCGTTGGGATGCCCGATATCGTCCTATGTCTCAAACTATTCAGCCCTTCCTTATCGGCAGAGCGGTATCAGAAAGTGACATCGCACAGGTTCATATAGACATGGCCAGTCCCCGCATTTCCACGACAGGTGAAGGAATGCGCGTGTTCGATGTGGCTGGGAAGCCAACGCCATATCTTGAAGCGGTGGCCAGTCAACTTGCAGAGCTTGACGAGGGGTACCGGCAAACTCCAGAGTTTTGTGCCACGTTGGAACGCCTTGAGCTGCTTGAACCCTTTTCGCTGGAGATTCCTTTGAAGGATGGGTCTCGTAACTCACTCATAGGTTATCATATCATTGCTGAGGAGCGGCTTTCCACACTTGACGGCGCACACTTGGGCGATCTTCAAGCGCGCGGTTACCTTCTGCCGATTTTCATGGCCGTTGCCTCACTTTCCAACTTTAGCGATCTCGTCGCTCGCAAGAACGCAACGCTGACCCTTGACTGAATCCACACCTTCAATTTTTGCCGATATGGAAACGGTTGAAGAGCGCGAGGCGGGCGACGCGCATGCGCTTGACGCCTTGTTGAAGAATGCTCGCACGCCATTTGTTATTCGCGGCCTTGTAGCACATTGGCCGCTTGTGAAAGCTGGATTGCAATCACCACGCGCTGCTCGCACCTATTTGTTGGAGCGCGCGCGCGACGTACCCTTCTCGGTATCCATTGGGCCGCCGGGCCATGATGGCCGCATGTTCTACAACAATGACATGGCAATGAACTTTCAAACGGCACGGGGAAAGCTGTTCGATATATTTGGTAGTATTGACGCCAACGAAGACCGCGCCGATCCGCCGTCCATGTATCTCGCCTCTATTGATGTCCCGGGGCATTTCGCGGGTGTCGACCAGGAAAACACGCTCGATCTAGGACAGCGCGATACGCTGAAAAGCCTTTGGATTGGGACGCCAACCCGCATCGCTGCGCACAATGATTTCCCAGACAACCTGGCATGTTGTGTTGCTGGTCGTCGTCGTTTTACGCTGTTCCCACCCGATCAGTTTTCAAACCTGTATCTGGGTCCGATCGACAATACTCCAGCAGGTCGTGCGGTGAGTTTGATTGATTTTCACCTACCTGATTTTGGCGCTTACCCTGATTTTGCTGAAGCACTACGCCACGCACAGGTCGTAGAACTAGAACCCGGTGACGCTCTATTTATTCCTTCGATGTGGTGGCATCATGTCGAGGGGTTGGCAAAGTTCAATATTCTGCTGAACTACTGGTGGCGTGATACGCCCCGCTTTTTGGGCCAGCCCCAGGATGCGCTCAATCACGCGATCCTGGCTATCCGCGATTTGCCCCCCGAAGACAGAGCGATTTGGCGTGAGTTTTTTGATCACTATGTGTTCAACAATATTCCCACCATGCACGACCATATCCCGTCAGAATCGCGCGGCGTTTTAGAAACTTTGAACGCAGAGACCGCAGGCCGATTGCGCGCATTCTTACTGAGGGCACTAAGCCGATGAATAATGCTTACAAAAAACAACGTATCGTGGTCGCGGGTGGCGGCACAGCGGGCTGGATGACGGCGGCCGCCCTTTCTAGAACGTTGGGCGACGCCATCGAACTTACGCTGGTGGAATCCGATGCAATCGGAACGATCGGTGTTGGCGAAAGTACCATCCCGCCCATCGTTTTGTTCAATCGCTTGTTGGGTATCGGCGAGGCGGAGTTTATGCGCGCCACGCAGGCTACCTTTAAGCTCGGTATCAAGTTTGAGAATTGGAAGGACGTTGGCGACAGCTACTTTCATTCCTTTGGCACAACGGGCAAGGATCATTGGTCCGCCGGATTCCAACATTTCTGGATGCACGGACTGACCAAAGGGCATGTTCATAGCTATGACGACTATTGTCTTGAGCTAAAGGCCGCGCTGGAAGGCAAGTTCGCACATTTGCCGGATGAACGTATGAACTATGCGTATCAATTGGATTCAGCACTCTATGCGGCCTTCTTGCGCAAAATTGCCGAGGGTGAAGGTGCCAAGCGTATTGAAGGCAAGATTGCCAAAGTTGAGCTAGACGGTGCTACCGGCAACATCTCAGCGCTTTGCCTCGACGGTGATCGGCGAGTAGAAGGCGACTTGTTTATAGATTGCACGGGATTTCGCGCTTTGCTGATCGAAGGCGCGCTTCACGCCGGATATGACGACTGGAGTCATTATCTACCGTGTGATTCAGCTATTGCAGTTCAAACCTCCAGTGTGCGCCCACCCGTTCCATACACTCGCGCAATTGCTCATGATGCAGGGTGGCAATGGCGCATTCCGTTGCAGCACCGCCAGGGTAACGGGATCGTCTATTGCAGCCGCTATTTGGACAAAGACGCGGCACTTGATCGGCTGCTCGGTTCAGTCGAAGGCGAGGTGCTGACAAAGCCCAATGTTATCGGCTTTACAACTGGCGCACGGCGAAAACAGTGGCACCGCAATTGTGTAGCTGTTGGTCTCTCGGGTGGCTTTATGGAGCCGTTAGAGTCAACTTCGATCCATCTCATCCAACGTTCTATACTCCGGATCATTCGGATGTTGCCAAATGGTAAGGTGAGCGAACGAGATATTGCTGAATTTAATGAACAGCAATTTGCAGACATGTATCAAATACGTGATTTTCTTGTTTTGCATTACAAGGTGACAGAGCGCCGCGACTCGCCATTTTGGCGACATTGCGCTGCGTTGTCTGTTCCCGAGAGTCTTGAACAAAAGATCGAGTTGTTCCGCGAAACCGGCCGTGTTTTCCGTCGCAACGAAGAATTGTTTGCCGAGAATAGTTGGGTACAAGTGATGATGGGCCAAGGCATTATGCCTAAAACCTATCACCCAATCGCTACAAAACTGTCGCCTGACGAATTGGAAGTCTTCCTTGGTGCGCAACGCGAAGCTGTCGCGCGCACAGTTGCCGGATTGCCTGACCAACAGTCTTACCTTGCCTATTATTGCGCTGCGAAAGAGGAGCAGGCTGCGTGAGGCTGGCGATTGCGACCACGCATGTTAGGTTCTTGTGGGGGCTGCCAGTCTAACCCCGCCTCGTTTCCACTAGGCACAGTTCGAGCAGAAACAGCCCGTTCTCGTCGTCGGAACGGCAGGTGTGAGTTCTCACGACGTCCACCGATAGAATGGTCTTTGCTGTCGCGGTTGAAGGGCGCTCGAATGCTCGGCGTGTGAGCGAAATGACCGGCACGGGAGTGGACGGGCTGAGATCGTACGACGCAGCGCTCAAGGAACGGGGCTTGGAGGGCCTTCACCGGCCAGGACGACTTCGAGAAAACAATAGAGCGGAGAATTCACACCTGCCGATCCGCCGACGGGAGCGAAGGATGCAGCTCTTCAAGTCCCAGCCTTCCGCCCCACTTTTTTACTACCCACGCGAGCGTCTTCAACACCTTCTACATCAACGTCATCTGATCGGCCGATCCACCCTGCGCAACTTCCGCGCCGCGGCTAGTGGCGCCTGGCGCGAAACGGCCGCCGCCGCGTGACGAGGCCTCGCGCAGAAACAGCTGCAGCCGCCGGCGTTAAGTTGACAGCACTCTCCTGGCGCGGATCGGAAGTCGCGCTGTCGATTCTGGGCAACGGGGTGGGGCTGGCCCAACCTGCAGGCCGCGACATTTTTTTCGGCTCTGACCATCCGTTCGACCACGACCCTACGTAGGATCAGAGCCACTCCCTGTCGTTGTGGCGTCGCCGGCCCCGGAGGCCCACGAACAAGGAGCGCGCCGCTGATCTCGACTGGTCATCTTGGGGAACGCCGCCGCCGCATGTCCTGATCCGGAATGCTCACAACGGAGCATGTCCGATCTGGAGATTGGGAACCGGTCGCAATTTGGTGCGTTCGCCTCCCGAACGCTCGCCTTTTGGCGGGCGGGCATAGATCGGCCGCTTAGGCAGCGCGCTGTAAACCGAGCTTCCGTTGATGTTGATGCGCCGCCGGCGCCGGGAGAGCAGCGGAGCCCCCGTCTCTGCCGAATTGAGTGAAACTAAACGTTGTTGATGGCAAAATGTGGTGCGATTTCAGAGATGCGACTGCAATGCTGGAGTTCATAGTGGCTGATGTTGCGCTTGGGGGGCCGGATATGTCAGCCGATGAAGCGCTGGCGCTTGATCTGGCCCTTGGCATCCTGCTTCAACCCCTGCTCGGCGTCGCTGAAGCGAGGCGGCGCGAGGATGCGGACTTCAGACGCCTGGTCGAGCAGATTGAAGTGCGGCTCTTCCAGGAGGAGGCGATCAACAGTGATCGGCGGACAGCCGATATATCGCCTCGTCCTGAGACCTGGAACGCCATCCTAAGCCAGATTGCAAAGCGGCAGGCATACTGACCCGCCGCTCCGGACGGCAAGGCCCCAGCGCCGATCATAGTCTAGGCCCGCGGTCCGATCGCCGGCAGCAGTACCAGCCTCAGGATGATCGTCGTCCAGGCGCGGGCGGCTCTTACGTTCCGGCGCCGCGACGGATGGCGTTGATCGCCGCTACAACGCTCGCGTGGGCCTCCGCTGCGTCGTAGCCGAGGTTCCGTTTCAGGAACACGAAGTTCTCAGTGCTCATAAGCGTCAGCATGGATGCGGCGACCTGTCGCCGTGTCAGCGCATCGAAATCCGGATGTTCGAGACCGAGCATCCGGATGAGGTTCCGATAGCCGATCTCGTAGAGCGGTTGGCGCAGCTCACGGCCGATCGGCGAGAGATAGGTCTCGCTCACCACCTGTCGATCGTCTTCCCAGGTCCGGTAGCGCGCCGCCAACCAGACCAGGAGATCGTCAATCGTTTCAGGCAGTTTGAGTTCAGGTCCGCCGACCGCCCGCTCAAGATGCCATTTGATGAACGCGCGGATCAATTCGTCGCGGGTCCGGTAGTGGCGATAGACCGTTTGCTCGGTGACCTCGGCGATCCGCGCCACCTCCGCGATGCTGACCGCCGCGAGATCTGAGTTTCGGATCACCGTGGCGACGGCGTCCAGAATGATCTGAGAGGTCTGCTCGCGCATGCGTTGGCGCAGCGGGCTCTGATAGGGCCCGCGGGGCGGATCGTCGTTGGTCACGGACGGCGCCCTCGGACGGTCCATGTCTCGGATAGGGGGCTCCAGACTGAGGCAGGCCTCATGCGACCGCCCGACAAGCGTCCGGCATCGGCGCTGCTGCGGTCAAGTCCTGCGTCAAGGCTGTCCGCAAACGCTTCAAGCTGCGTTGCGCCCGCGCCTTTGTGGTCGGGGTCGGGACGTCATCCTGCTGTGCGACCTCCCTCTGGGTCCAGCCCTGGATGACAACTCGGCGGACAATGCTCAAATGTTCCGGGGAGAGACCACCCAGCGCCACGCTCAGGTCCAGGCGATCCTCGATCGGGTCCGACGCGGCCGGCGGGTCGGGCAACTCGTCCAGGTAGAGGACATAGCGGGCCAGGACACGATCGCGGCGAAGCCGGTCTATGGCGGTGTTGCGCAATATGCTGATCATCCAGCCCATGACGTATCCGCGCTGGCCGTCGAATCTGCCCGCGTTTGTCCAAATTCGCACATAGGCTTCCTGAAGCACATCTTCGGCGGCCTCCCGCTCACCCAGAATCGATATCGCACGCCCCATAAGGCAGCGCGAGGTGCGGAGGTAAAGGCGCTCGAATGCCCGCCTGTCGCCCCGCCCTGTGGCGGTTAGAAGGTGCAAAAGGTCCTCATCTTCGCCGTCTCGGGCGGGGTCGGGGGCGATAGAAGGCGCCGCAAGAGACTGGGCGGCCTGCGCGTCTTCGAACATGTCACGCCTCTCCATCACGGGTCGGCACACGAAAATTCCGCCACGTGGACGACTGTCGTGTGATGGACTCAAACTACATGATGGTATCACTAACATCAAGTATGTATCGATCAATCGATCCTCGCCAGGGTGGCCCGTGAGAAGGCTGGGGGATCCGAAGGGTCGCGGTAGGCGCTTTGGCGGACGACGTCGAAAGGCTGAAACGGTGCGGCCGACACTTAGATCGCCGGTCATCCTTGATGCGGAACGTTGGTCATGCGCACAGTCCGGCTCAAGGCAGGGGAGCGGTGCCACTTGGGGGCCTTTCGGACGCTCAAACAGACCTCCTTGCCCGCGCTATGCATTGCGGGCTGGTGGATGCTGTTGGCGGCAAGCCCGGTAGAGGCCGCCGCAGCGCCTTTACTGGCTAGATCTGTCGATCTGCAGGACGTCATCGTCACAGCAAGGCGGAGGCCTGAATACGCCTCTGACGTGCCGATCTCTCTATCGGCGCATACAGGGGCCGCGCTCGAGCAAAGGCGACTGTACCAGCTTCAAGACCTGAACCAGCTCTCCCCGAGCTTGAAAATCAGCTACTTCAATCCACGCGGAAGCTACGTTTCCATCCGCGGCATTGGTCACAGTCCGGCGAGCGACGGTCTGGAGGCCAGCGTCGGCGTCTTCATGGATGGGGTCTATCTCGGGCGGCCCGGCATGGCGGTCTATGATTTGACGGACATCGACGATGTCGAAATCCTGCGTGGACCTCAGGGGACTCTGTTCGGCAAGAACACCAGCGCCGGCGCCATCGTCATCACCACGCGGCCGCCGAGTTTTTCGCCGGAGGCCAATCTCGAAGCCTCCGCTGGCAGTAACGCCTTTATCCAGCTTCGCGGGTCGGTATCCGGCCCCATTCTCGACGACAGGATTGCGGCGCGACTGTCTGTCTACGACACCCAACGGGCCGGGAGTGTCCGCAACGACACGACCCATGCCCGGTATAACGGCAGCGACCGGCAGGGCGGCCGCATCCAGTTTCTGTTCCAGCCCTCGACCGATCTTCGTCTGCGCCTGATCGGGGATTATCACACCGAAGACGATAGCTGCTGTCTGCTGGTGGCCGGCTCTTTCGGCGCGCCGACATCAACCTATCTGTCCCGCGTCGCGCTGGCCGGCGGAACCGCGATCCTGGGCGGGGAGCGGTACGCCACCACGGCCAATGGGGCGGCCCGCGTTGCCGTGCGGCAGGGCGGCCTCACCGCCAACATCACCTATGATCAGGGCGCAGCCGACGTCACGTCCGTTACCGGCTATCGCGCCTGGCGGTATCGCTCGGTGTTTGATGGCGATCTGTCGAGCGCCGACGCCTACGATTCCGCAGCGGTCCCTACAGACTACTGGCAGTTCAGCCAGGAAATCCGTGTGGCCAATCATTCCGGCGGCAAGGTCGACTGGGTCGGCGGGATCTACTATTTTCGCCAGTCGTTGCACTCTGATCTCAGGCTGGCCTTTGGCCGCCAGGCGGCCAATTTCCTCGGCAACACCGCGACACCTCCGCCCGTCCTTGTCGCTTTCAATGGCGTGACGAGTTCGACCCGCTCGGCGCTCGATTCGGAAAGCGCCGCCCTCTTTGGCCAGGCGACATGGCGGTTCAGTCGGCGGCTGGATCTCACCATGGGCCTGCGGGGCACGTTTGAACAAAAGTCCGGGGTGGTTGACCGGGTCCGCAATGCCGCACAGTCCGCCTATCATCAGGCCGTGTCGGTGGATGATTTCGATCCTTCGGGCACGCTCGCCCTGTCGTTTGCCCCGGGCCCGGATCTGCATCTCTATGCAAGCTATGCACGCGGCGCCAAGGCCGGCGGCGTCAACCCCACAGTCAGCGCCTCGCCAGGTGATCTCGTCGTGCGACCTGAGCGCACCGACAGCTACGAGATCGGCGCGAAGTCACGCCTCCTGGAGGGACGCCTGCGGGTCCGCGGGGCGATCTTTCTGGCCAAGATCAACGGCTATCAGGCGACCTACAATCGGCTCTTCGGCGCGATCCTGTCCAATGTCGGCGAGGCTTCAACCCGCGGTGTCGAGTTGGAGGCCCATTGGTTGCCCACGTCACAACTCCAACTGACGGGCAGCGCATCCTACAACGACGCCCGATATGACAGCTATCTGAATGCGCCCTGCGCCCCTGAGAGAAGTCCGGCTCCAAGCTGCGATCTCAGCGGCCGGCCCTTGTCGGATGCGCCCCGCTGGATCGCCAATCTGGCTGCGGAATATGCCCGGCCGATCGGCGCCGGGGCGCTGCTGAAAGTCGGCGCGGACTATGGTTTTCGCTCCGGCTACTACGGCCACCTTGATGACAGTCGCTATTCCCGCCTGGGGAACGTGAGCATCACCAATGTTCAGCTCGGCGTCGAGCTGACCGCTTCCCGGATCAAGATCCAGGCTTGGGCCAAGAACATCGCTGACGTGCGCTATCTCGAAAGCTATCCGCTTGGCGGGTCGACAATCTATGGCGCCTATTTCGGGACGATCGGCGCAGGCCGCGCCATCGGACTTACGGGCGCCAAGAGATTCTGATGCGCCCAGGGGGAGCCGCCGGGGCCGTCTAGTCGTCGTCCAGGTGCCGTCGCAGTTGCTCGAGGCTACGGCGGATCTGGGACTTCAGCGTGCCCAGGGGAATATTTAGGTCGTCCGCAATCTCCTCATGCGTATGCCCCTCGACGAAGGCGAGGCCCAAAACCCTGGCCTTGCTGGGCCCAAGTTTCGTCAGGCCCGCAGTGAGGTCGAGGCGCGCCGCCGTCGGGGGCTCAGGCGTGGGCAGGCGGTCGACATAGTCGTCCAGATCCTCGTGCAGCGCGCGGTCGCGGCGAAGCCGATCGATCAAAGCATTGCGCAGGATCTTCCAGATCCATGGCATCGGCGCGCCCCGCAAAGGATCGTATTTCCCCGCATGGAGCCATACCCGGACATAGGCTTCCTGTACGACGTCCTCTGCGGCGTCGCGGCGCGACAGGATCCGCACGGCAAGGCCCATCAGACGGCTGTTGGTGTTGTCATAGAACGTCTTGAAGGCGGCGCGATCCCCCTGCGACACCCGCATCAGGAGGATCGCAAGTTCAACCTGTGGGTCGTCCGGCGACGGCTGGGCTGCCGCGCCGGCGGAATCGGGGTCTCCGTCGTTCGAAAGCGTGGAAAGTTCGCTCACAGGTCACCCCTTCCGATGGCGTTTGGCGCAGATCGAATGGCGCCTGTGGAGCCACGACGGACGACATCATGACCGGGGCTGTTCAACCAAAATGCGATAGCTCATTCCACTTTGAGACTACGTCCGCCGCGCCCCGAAGGATGCGCCGCGGCGGCCAAACATCGTCTGCTGGCGGGCTACCTTCCGCAGGCGCCCCATAACCGCTCTCTCGCCGCAGCCCGGCCGGGCGATCCATGCGCGCTGAAAGGGGGAGGGCCGTCGTCAGGGCCTGGCGGCGTCCTAGGGTAGCTGGTGGCCTAGGCAGCAATCACGCTTCGAATGTAAAGCAGCGCCCCGGATCGGCTGAAGATCTCAGGATGATCGCGATCCGGGAAGGCAAGATGGAAGTCGCCCTGCCGCACTGTAACGTCATCAAACTCGAACTCACCCTCCAGAACCAGGCATTCCTCGACGCCGGCATGGGCGTGGGCAGGAAAGGTTGCGCCCGGCGCCATGCGGATCATGACAGCTCGCCAGCCCTGGCCTGGATCAGCGTAGAGTTGACGCTTTGTCACGCCTGGATAGAGATCTTCCCACGCGCCATCGTCAGCGCGAACGGTGAGGGTGCCGTGGTGGGGGGGCGTCAACGCGTCAATCTGGGCGTCCAGCTTGGCCCAGAGCCCTGTCGGGGCGGGCGAATCGTCGGGCAAGCCAAGCGCCGCTACGCCCTCGCTCCACTGATCGGCTGACATCTGGAAAGCTGCAGAATCCTTGATACGCGCCCGGGCCGCCTTTTCATCGAAAGCGCCCTGCGCGAGGTCGGTGGTATTGCTCGTCGAAAAACTCATGACGTCAACGCCTCCTAACTGCCAACCCCAGGCCGTCTGGGCCCAAGTCCTTCACACAACCGGGACTTTTGGGATGCCCTGAGCGCGCGTCGCAGCCTGACATTATGAATTTGACGCTCCTCTGCGTCAATTCATGTGATCTGGTGTGTATCCGGGTGTGGGGATCAGCGGCAACACCGCCGCCAGCACAGCGATCGTCATAAGCCAACTGGCCGCGACCTTTGGGATGATCGCCTTGCCCTGCGAAACCATCCACGCTCCCGGAAGAATGATGAGAAGACCCGTGGCGGCGAAAACAAGGTCCAGCGGCCGGCCCGCCAGTCCGATCAGCAATCCGCTCCAGACACCCGCATTGACTCCGGCAACGAGGGCCAGCCTGCCGCCAATGCCGTGGGGCCAATGGACCAGAGCGGCGGTCAGGGTGATGCTGAGCCATCCGCCTAGGAAGATCGCCTCGGTCCAGGCGCTCGGTAGTCTCACGGTGCAGAGCAGGGCGGATAGACCAAGGCAAAGCGCGATCGCGATCAGGGCCTGTCGACGGGGCGCGAACGAAAGCGCCACCGCAAGAGCGGCCATGAGCAAAGCCGGAGGGAGCGCACCCCCTCTCATGAGCCTACCGCCTGTACGATGAAGAAGGCGCCGCTCGCGGCGATCAGTCCCCCCGTGCCCGTCATGATCCTTGCCCCCAAGCGATACTCCTTCAGGACGCCCAGAGCGATGCCGCAGACATGCAAAAGGCCCGTCGAAAGGACAAAGCCCGCGCTGTAGCCGACAGGATCTGCGGCTGAGGGGAGCTCTAGTCCGTGGGCGTAACCGTGAAACAAGCCAAACATCGCCACGACCAGGCAGGCTGCCCAGGTCGGCGGCTTGAGACGAAACGTGATCGCCAAGCCCAGCAACAGAACCGAAAGGGCAATCCCGATCTCGACGGGTGGCAGCGAGGCGCCTGCCATGCCGAGGAGCGCTCCAAATGCCATGAGGCTTGGGAAGATGACTGGAAGGGCCGCCACCAGCGGGCGGCCAAGAAAGGCGCCCCAAAGGCCGACGGCGACCATGGCCAGCATATGATCAAAGCCCGCCAAGGGGTGGAGGAAGCCCGCGCTGAAGCCACCAGCAAGGCCGGTTCCGTCATGGGCGCTCGCGGGTCCTGCGATCAGGAGAACCGTGATGGACAGGCTCGTGATCGCCGTGCGTGAGAGTTTTTGAGACCACACGATTGGAACCTCCAGAGGGTGCGCATTCGGATCCAATACGGTCTGCATCGAGCGCCTGGATGCGTCATTACAGAAAGTTAATGTAATTGAATTGTTCTTTAAAAATAGATATTTAAGAGGCTTTCAATTGGTGCTGTGAGCCCTTTACGATGAGATTTTCCATGCTGCGAAAGGCCCGAGCTCTGGCCCTCGTCGCGATACTGAGCCTCGCGCCCACCGTCGCCGGCGCCCATGACTACTGGCTCCAGCCCCGAGACTTCTGGGTCGCTCCTGGCGGGGCCGTTCCTATGTCCATTCAGGTCGGCCATGGCCCTTCGAGGCAGGCCTGGCCCATTGATCTGGGGCGGGTCTTGCTTTTCCGGTCTCGCAGCGGCGCAGGCGATACTGATCGACGCAGAGAACTCCGCTCGGGGCCGACGGGCGAGGAAACGCGTCTGATCTTCAAGACGTCCGGCGTGCATGTCCTGGCGCTTCAAACCACGCCGACCTTTAGCGATTTGCCTGCCCTGCGGTTCAACGACTATGCGCGCGAGGAGGGGCTCGCGCCGGCGCTGAAGTGGCGAGACGCCCATGCGCAGACCGACAAGCCGGGCCGAGAATACTATAGCCGCCGCGCCAAGGCGTTGGTGCGCGTTGGGGATCAGCCGGGTCCGGACATCCTGGTCACGACCCCAGTGGGCCTCAACCTCGAAATCGTCCCCGAACGTAACCCCTATACGCTGCCTGCAAACGAGGCGTTGCCTGTTCGGGTCATTTTCGAAGGAAGGCCTCTCGCCGGCGCTACGGTCAAACTCACCAATCTGGACTTCGACAATCGTCCCCTGGCTGTTCGCCAGACCGACAAGAATGGTCGCGCCGTCTTTCAGGTGCCGCGTCGTGGCACTTGGCTGATCAACGTCATTTGGACAAAGCCGACGCCGGGCGACGCCCGGGCGGATTTCGAGACGACGTTCTCCAGCCTCACCTTCGGTTATCCGGCCGGGCCCGCCAAGCCATGAGGGGCAGACACCGTCGGCAGTGAAAATATGCAAGCCGTCGGACGCGGATGCATCCGTCAGACAGGGCCGGGCGTAGGTGAAGGCGAATGACCTCAGTTCAGGGGTCTAGCCTCCGGGGACCTTGATGTCATACGCCCGATCTTGGGCGGGCGAGCCAAGCCCGCCGCCGGTTGTCCGGATCGTTGTCTGTTTCGTCGCAGGGGTGGTGGTCGCCTCTACCGCTCAGGCTCAAGTCCTGGAGATCGGCCAAGCCGGGCAGGTAACAACCTATTCCGGCCCGATGGTGTTCGACGAAACGGGTGGGCGAGAGCTTGCTCAGTCACGCCCTGTGCGGGCTTTGGGCGGCATCGTGCCTTCCGCGCGGATTCAGTCGGCCGCGCTCGCCGCCGGCGTCAGCCCACGGCTCGTTGAAGCCGTGGCGCGCCAGGAATCGGGCTTTCGCGCCGACGCAATCTCGCCCGTCGGGGCGATTGGGGTCATGCAACTGATGCCGGCCACCGCACGGGCACTGGGCGTGGACCCATACGACGTCGACCAGAATCTGCTCGGCGGCGCGCGCTACCTTGGCGGCCTGCTCCGCCGCTATGACGGTAATCTTACCCTGGCCCTTGCCGCCTACAACGCCGGACCTGGCGCTGTAGACCGCTACGGCGGGGTCCCCCCTTACCGCGAGACCCGGCGCTATGTCGTTGCGGTGTTGAGCAACCTGGCGCGCCACCCGCCCCTTGATCTGGAGTGATCGATCATGAAATTTCTGCCTTTCAAGCTCTATCGATTTGCTGTTGTCGCAGCCGCTTCAATGGGTCTGGCTCCGGCCGCTCACGCCCAGAGCGCGGCGATGGATCCAGCCGGCTCCGGCGTGATCTTCAATGCCGTCGGATGGTTGCAGGGCACCCTGCTGGGCAATGTCGCCACCTCGCTGGCTGTCATCGCCGTGGGCGCGACGGGCCTGATGATGTTGACCGGCCGGATCGACTGGCGAAGAGGCGGCACAGTGATCCTGGGCTGCTTCATCGTCTTTGGCGCCGCCGCGATCGTTGCGGGCGTCAAGTCCGCAGCCGGGATGGGTTGAGTATGGCCCAACTCATGCGCGACCCGGTCTTCACAGCGCTGACGCGGCCCCAGATGTTCGCCGGCGTGACCTACAGCTACTTCATCCTCAACGCTGTGGTGACGGTCGAGCTGTTTCTGATCAGCAAGAGTTTCTGGGCGCTGATCGCCGCGGTCGTACTGCATGGCGTCGGCTATGTGGCTTGCCGCCGCGAGCCTCGCCTCTTTGACATGTGGCTGGTTCGGGCCCGCCTTTGCCCGCCGGTTCGCAATGAGCGCTTCTGGCGCTGCAACTCCTACGGGGCGTGACCCAATTGGCCCGTTTTCGCGCACCGCATCGTCCAAGCCCCGCTCGTGAAGAGCCAGCCGGCGCGCGCTTGCCCTATGCGCGCCATCTGGACGACACGACGGTTGTGCTTCGCGACGGTCGGCTGATGCAGGTTCTTCACCTGCGGGGGTTGCCGTTCGAGACAGCCGACGCGGACGAGTTGAACTACCGCAAGACTGTCCGCGACACGATGCTCCGTGGGCTCGCAAACCCGCGCTTCGCGCTCTACCACCATATTGTCCGTCGGGAAGTCTCCCCCCAGATGGGCGGAGACTTCGACGACCCTGTGTGTCGGTTCCTGGATGAGGCGTGGCGCGCACGGCTCCAGTCCCGCAAGCTTTACGTCAATGAACTTTTCCTGACCCTCATCATCCGGCCCAGTCAGATGACGGGCGGTCTGGCGGGCAGGATTCTCGGTCTGGCCGAGGCTGTTCAAGCCCAGAATGACGCCGGCCAGCGCGCTCGCGACAAGATCGACCTCGACGCCGGCCGCGAACTGCTCCTGTCGGCCCTCGAGCCATACGGAGCCAGGGTGCTGACGCTGTATGAGCAACGCTTTGGCCTTTGCTCGGAGCCACTTGAGTTCCTGTCGCTGCTCTACAACGGCGATGCGCGGCCTATGCAACTTCCCGGCGGGGACCTTGGCCTCCATGTGCCGGAGCGACGAGTCAGCTTCGGCGCGGACACCCTGGAGCTTGGAGGGAGCGCCAACAAGACCTCGCGCTACGGCGCGCTGATTTCGATCAAGGATTACCCGCTGCACACCGCGCCCGGTGTCCTGGACGATCTGCTCCGTCAGCCCTGCGAGATGGTGCTGACCGAGAGCTTCGCCTTCGTCGATCGGCAGGCGACACTTGAACGCATGAATCTGGCGCTTCGGCGGATGCGGGCGGCTGACGACGAGGCTTTAAGCCTGCGGGCCGACCTGACGCTCGCCAAGGATGAGGTCGCGGCCGGACGCACGGCCTTTGGCGAGCATCATCTGACCGTGATGGTCAAGCATGAAGACCGCGCTGCCCTGGGCCAGGTCGTTGCCGACGTCCAGGCGGCGTTCACCGAGATCGGTGCGATCGCCGTGCGCGAGGACGTGAACCTGGAGCCCGCCTTCTGGGCTCAGTTCCCCGGGAATTTCAAATACATCGCGCGGCGATCGTTGATCTCCACGGCCAACTTCGCCGGTCTTGCCAGTTGCCACAATTTCCCGGTCGGCCAGGCGAGTGGAAACCATTGGGGCGACGCCATCACGCTTCTGGAGACCACCTCCGCCGGCCCCTACTATTTCAACTTCCATCGGGGTGACCTGGGCAATTTCACGGTCATCGGTCCCTCCGGCGCCGGCAAGACTGTGGTCCTGGGCTTCCTATTGGCCCAGGCCCAGAAGATCTCGCCGCGCACGATCTATTTCGACAAGGACCGCGGTGCGGAAATCTTCCTGCGCGCGATCGGCGGCCGCTACGACATCCTGCGTCCCGGTCGCCCGACGGGGCTGAATCCGCTGCTGCTGGAAGACACGCCCGCCAACCGCCGCTTTCTCTGTGATTGGACGGCCAAGCTGGTCATGGGTTCTGGAACGCCGGAGGCGGCTGATCTTGCCCGTATCGCCGATGCGGTCGACGCCAACTTCGGTCAGCCGCCCGCCTTTCGTCGCCTCAGATACTTCGCCCAGCTGTTCAGAGGGACGAGCCGCCCCACGTCCGGTGACCTGGCGCAGCGCCTGGCGCCTTGGCATGGGGACGGCGACTACGCGTGGCTCTTTGACAACGCTGAAGACGCGCTGGATCCCAGCATCCGCACGCTCGGCTTCGACATGACCCAGATCCTGGACGATCCGATCGCCCGGACGCCGGCCATGATGTACCTCTTCCATCAAGTCGAGCAGCGCCTCGACGGCGAGCCGACCATCATCGTGGTCGATGAGGGCTGGAAGGCGCTGGACGACGATGTCTTCGTCCACCGCATTCGCGACTGGGAAAAGACCATTCGAAAGCGCAACGCGATCTTGGGTTTCTGTACCCAGAGCGCGCAGGATGCTCTGTCGAGCAAGATCTCCAGCGCCATCATCGAGCAGTCGGCGACCCAGATCTTCATGGTCAACCCCAAGGCTCAGGAGGCTGACTATTGCGGTGGCTTTGGGCTGACGCTCTACGAGCTTGAACTGGTCCGTAGCCTGCCAGACACTTCCCGTTGCTTTCTGATCAAGCACGGCAAGGACAGTGTCGTGGCGAGGCTGAATCTCTCCAGTCTGCCGGAAGCCTTGATCCTGCTGTCGGGGCGAGAGTCCAGTGTTCGCCGCCTTGACGAGTTGCGGGCCACCTACGGGGACGCGCCCGAAGCCTGGCTGAGCCATTTGACGGGAACGTTCCTGTGATTGCGGCCTGCCCCACGCCCGCGCCCGATGCGCCCCTGGCCCCAAGCCTCCTGGAGGCGGCGGACTGCCATGTCCAACGGCTGGTGGAGAGCGGCTACAACGCCATCTTCCCCGCCTCTGGGGGGCTCACGGCTGTCCTGACAAGCCTGTTGACCATCTATGTCGCGCTCATCGGGTTCCGGCTCATGCTGGGGCAGGGCGGCTTGCGCCTGAACGACGTCACGATCAACGTGGTCAAGTTGGGCGCGGTGCTGGCGCTCGCTACGCAGTGGAATGTGTATCAGCAGGTCGTCTATCACCTGTTGTTTCAGGGGCCAGAACAGCTGGCGAGCTATCTGCGCGCTGCGGCCGATGAAGGCGCCTCGACGCAGGCCATGGTCAGCCGGCTGCAGGAAGCCTTTGAAAGCCTGACCAACGCCGCGGCCGCCTATGGTGCGCAATCGCCCAGCCAGGTTTCACCGCTCGTCGGGGGAGCTGGATTTGGAGCGCTGCTGCTCAATCTGGCGGCTATGGTGCTGATCCTGTCCAGTGTCGGCGTATTGCTGGCGGCGAAAATCGTGCTTGGCGTGCTGCTGGCTCTCGGGCCGCTGTTCATCGCACTGTTTCTGTTCGACGCCACGCGCGGGCTGACCGAAGGTTGGCTCCGCGCCTGCCTGGCCTTCGCGATCGTGCCCCTGGCGGTGAGCCTTCTCCTGTCGGTGAATCTTGCGATGCTGGAGCCGGCCTTGGCGGGGCTCGCCGAGACGATCGCCAAGAAGCAGTTCGCCTTGCCTCCTGTCTACTTCACGCTGGTCATCGTGATGGTGTTCAGCGGCGTGGTCCTGGGCGCAATCATCGCCAGCGGTTTGATCGCCACCGGCCTGCGGCTGCCGCAACGCGCGACGACCCAGGCGGCGGCCAGCTCGAACCCCAGCGTGTACGTCGCATCGCCGGCGATCCCGCCCTCGCGCGCCGATCAGCTCAGCAGCATTGTCGCCACCCAGGATCGCCGCGAGGAACTGCGGATCCTTGGTCAAGGCGCGCCGCGCGCCGCAGACGTTCGCCCGCGCGGGGCCAGAGAGCCTGCCGGGCCGGGCTGGGATGGCCCGCGACAACAAACCTCCGGACGGCGTTCGATGGCGCCCAAGACCGTACGTTCGATGCAAGGACCATCGCAATGAAGCCTTTTGTGCACCCTTTCGGTAAGCACGATCCCCTGGTGCGCGGGCAGGACGCCAGTTGGGCCATCGATGATCTGGCTACGTTGAGGACATCTCGACGACGCGCGCAGATCATCGCGGGCGCTGCGGCGGCTGTGGCCGTATTGGAAGCGATCGCCTTGGCGGGGCTGACCCCGCTGAAGACGGTTGAGCCCTACACCGTCCTGGTCGATCGGCAGACGGGATATGCCGAAACCTTGCGCGGCTTGCGACCGGACGCCCTGACCCAAAACCAGGCTCTGACGGAGTCTTTCGCCATGCAGTACGTGATGGCGCGAGAGACCGTCGATATGGCCGACATCCTCGATCGATATCGAAAGGTCACCCTCTGGTCGTCGGGCCAAGCGCGGGCGCAGTACCAGCAGAGTTTGAACCGGGCCAATCCAGACAGTCCCTTGAAAACCTATCCGTCGTCGACGGTGGTGAGCACGGTGATCAAGAGCGTCTCGCCTCTCTCGCCAAGCAGCGCGATCGTGCGCTTCGACACGGTGCGACGTGACGCGGGAGCCGATGTCGGTGAGCGGCGCGCCTGGAGCGCAGTGCTGACCTATCGCTACAGCGGCGCGCCGATGCGGATGGCCGATAGAGCGACCAACCCCCTGGGCTTTCAGGTTCTGACCTATCGTCGCGACGCGGAGGCCGTCGGCGCCGGAACGGCCCGCTTCGACAGCATGGGGAACGTTATCCCATGAAGCGCGCGCTCCTTGTGGCCTTGCTGTTGACCTGCGCGGACCCATGCCTCGCGGCCCAAACGCCTCAGCCGGGCGTGCGCGATGCGCGCATACGAACGCTTGCCTATGACGCCGATCAAGTCGTCGAGTTAAAGGCGGTGTTCGACTATCAAGTGATGCTGGAGTTCGCGCCGGACGAGCGGATCGAGAACGTCTCGATCGGCGATGGCCTGGGTTGGCAGATCACGCCCAACAAGCGGGCTAATCTGCTGTTTATAAAGCCGATCACCGCCGTGGCGGCCACCAACATGACCGTGGTGACCGATCAGCGCCGCTATGTCTTTCGATTGACGGCCGCCGCCGCGGCAGGACTGAAGGCTGACGCGATCACCTATGTGGTGCGCTTTATCTACCCAGCGCAGGACATCCAGAAGCCGGCCGCCGCGCGGCCCGCCGAGATCGAGCCCGTTCGCAAGAACATCGCCTATACTTATCTGGGCGCGCGCGAAGCCTTGCCGGCCCTTGTCTTTGACGATGGCCACTTCACCTATTTCCGATGGCCGCAAGCGTCGGAGACGCCGGCGATCTTTCTTCTCAACAATGATGGCGCCGAAAGTCTCGTAAATTACACAGTACGAAACGGATACTTCATAGTGGAGCAGGTCGCGCGCCGCTTCGTGCTTCGCAACGGTCAAGCGGTAACGACTCTCATCAATGACGCCTGGGCGCCGCCGGCTTCAGAACCGGATGCACCCAAGCCTCATCAGGGCAGCCTCAAGCCTTCTGGAGGCAAGCCATGAACCCGACACCGCCGATGCCGGACGTTGGGGTCGAGCTCGGCGCCGCCGACGACCTTCGACCGAACGTCGCGCGTGCGCCCAGAGGTCTAGCGGGGCCCTTGACCGTGGGGGCGGCGGTCTTGGCCGGGGCTGTGGTTTTCATCGCCATGTCGACGCATCGCCAGGGGACCAAGACGACTGCGCCGGTCGGGCGCGGTCCGATCCAGGCGCCGATCAGCGCCGAGGCGCCGCCCGAGCTCGCGGCGCTGCAGCGGGCCTCTCGTGAGCCGCCGCCGATTCCAGCGTCGGTGACCGACTTCGCACCACCGCCTTTCAACGCCACCGCCCTGGCCTTTCCAGCGCCGAACGCCAATTTTGCAAGTGCAGGCGCGTTGGGGCCGGATCTCGAGCACCGACGCGCTCCGGCGCTGGTGGTCGACTTCAGCGCCGGCCCGTCTGGCGCTCAGCCAGGCGCTGCGGCGACCTCGGGCGCGGCGCTCGCCGCCAAGGCTTCGACCAACGGCCTCAATGCTGACGAGCAGTTCGCAGAGCGTGTCGGCGGTGGCCAAGCCGACGTGGCCAAGGCGAGTTTGATCGTTCATCCGCAATTCGTCGTGCCTCAGGGTGCGACCATCCCAGCGGTGCTGGAGACTGCGTTGAACTCCGATCTGCCCGGGTTCGCCCGCGCGGTCGTGAGCCAGGATGTAAGAAGCTTTGACGGGTCCCGCGTGGTTATTCCGCGCGGAAGCCGGGCCATCGGGCAGTACCGTAGCGCCGTTGCTCAGGGGCAGACGCGCGCCTTCGTGATTTGGACCAGGATCGTGCGACCCGACGGCGCGGCGATCCAGATCGGCTCGCCTGGCGCCGACCCTCTGGGACGTGCGGGCCTTGAGGGTAAGGTAGACCGCCATTTCTTTGAGGCGTTCGGTGGCTCCATCCTCCTGTCGGTCATCAATGCCGCTGTGACGGGTCTATCCAATCAGGGCGGTTCCCAGATCATCATCGGTTCCACTCAGGACGCGATCAGTCTTGGGACCGCTGCGGCGCGACCGACGGCGCTGTCGCCAACCATCAAGGTGGCGCAGGGCGCACCGGTCCGCATCTTCGTGGCCAAGGATCTGGACTTCTCTGCGGTTCCGGATCTCTCGCAATGAACGTCCGAGCCAAGGGCGAGGTCTATCTCGACGCCTATTTGAAACCCTTGGCGCCCTGGCTCGCCGCGCCTGATGTCACCGACATCCTGGTCAATCGCCCCGGCGAAGTCTGGGTCGAGCGCCTAGGGGAGGGCCTGCGTCTTCACATCGTTCCGGAGCTGGACGCGCCGTGTCTCTGGCGGCTTGCGACCCAGGTCGCCGCCGCAGCCGATCAGGGTGTCAGCCGAGAGCATCCGCTATTGGCTGCCGCCTTGCCCAGTGGAGAGCGTGTCCAGGTCGTCGCGCCGCCGGCTACGCGCGGCGACATGGCGATCGCCATCCGAAAGCCTGCCGTGCGCAACATGCGGTTGGAGGACTTCAACCTCGATAGCGCCGTAACCCTGTCCAGCCAGGATGAGGATGCAGATCTGCAGGCTCTGCTCGACGCGGGCGAAGTCACCACCTTCCTTAAAAGGGCGGTTCGGGCGCGCAAGAACATCGTCATCTCCGGCGGCACGTCGAGCGGCAAAACCACCTTTCTCAACGCCTTGGCCGAGGAAATCCCCAGCGATGAGCGCCTGATCCTCATCGAGGACGCGCCCGAGGTCCGTTGCGCGCAACCCAACGTGGTTGGCCTCCTGGCGCCACGTGGCGGGCAGGGAGAGGCGCGCATCAAGGCGGAAGATCTTCTTCAGGCCTCGCTGCGGCTACGGCCCGACCGAATCATTCTGGGCGAACTGCGCGGCGCCGAAGCCTTCAGCTTTCTGCGCGCCGTCAATTCAGGGCACCCGGGCTCACTCACCACTGTGCACGCCGATACCCCCGCCGCCGCGCTCGACCAGATCGCTTTGATGGTGATGCAGTCCGGCGCGAATTTGGGCCGGGCGGAAATCATCGAGTACGTCCACAGCGTCGTAGAGGTGGCCGTCCAGCTGGCCCGTGTTGAGGGCCGCCGTCGCGTCACCAGGGTCGAGTTCAGGCCAAGGCCGATCCTGGCGGCCTAACCGCTATGTCGAGACGATCGTTACAGTCTCAATCGAGCCGCTTCACGCCCACGCGCATCGAGCGGGGCTCGAGCGGGTGGACGTGCCGGTCGGTGACGCCGCCTAGAAGTTATAGCGAAGACTCGCCCGCACGCTGCGAGGTTGGAAGACATGATAGTGCACATCTTCGACGCCTTCCGGCGGTTCGCCGGCTAGTCGGGAAGCATAATAGTAATCGACATCATGGTCGTTACTGTTGAGCGCATTGAGGACGTCGAGATAAAGGCCGACGCGCCGGAAGTCGCGGCCGACGCGGAGGTTGACCAGCGCAGAGCCCTCGGACTTGACGCTTGCGTCCTCAATAAGGGGATAGCGACCAAAGTAGCGAACCTGAGCACTGGCCAGCCAGCCTGACTGCGACTTGCCCGATACGCCTGCGCTGATCACCAGCGGGATTGAACCTGGAACCTTGTCGCCTGCCGGGTCGCTATCGCGGAATTTGGCATCCGAATAGGACACCTCAAGATTGGCGCTGACAGCCTTGCTGGGAAAATAGTAGAGCCCCAGCTCCACGCCCTCGCGACGGCTGGGCCGGCTGACTTCCGTGTTGCCAGCATCGCCGACAAACAGCAGCTCTGAGTCCAGTCTCAGCGTCCAGACCGCTGCGGTGGCTTGCAGTTGATCGTTCAAAAAGAGTCGCGCGCCGACTTCGCCGCCGACCGAACGCACCAGCGGTGTGACGGGTTCGGCCGGATCGCCGCTAACGGGATCAACCGTGATTGTGGTCCCACGCGCATCGTTGGAATGAAAACCCTGACCATAGCTGACATAAAGTTCCACCGGTGTGCTTGGCTTGTACACCAGGCTAGCCTTGATCGAAGCTTTGCCGTCCTCGGTATTGCCCGAGTTGGCTGCTAAACTTTTGGAATCCACATCGAAGTCGTAGTGATCGTAGCGCACGCCGACATAGCTACGCAGCGTAGCGTTGAAGCGGTGCTCATTGGCTGCGAAGAGGCCAATGCTTCCCTCTCTTACCCGGTCATCGCGAACCGGATCGAGGCGCTGACGGGCTTGGGCGTGGAAAAGACCAACCTGCTGAATGTCGTCATACCGGCCGTCGGCCCCGATCCGCCAGCGATTGGCGCCGTGGTCCCATTGCTGGGAGATTTCCAATCCGTAGATGCGACGATCATCGACCTGTTCGAATTGGTCGCCGTGGACGGGATCGTCGAGCAAGTAGGTGAAGTTGGAAAACAGGTCGAGCTTGGATGAGATCACGTAGGCTTGGGCGTTTAATTGTCCGCCCAAGGCCGGCCCGTTCCAGCCGCCTGACAGACTGTAGCGAGACGCATCGCCGCCGACCGTCTTGTCGATCGATCCGAACTCCGAGATCTGCCCCTCTTGAACAGCGCGCTGAGGAATTTGGTCGGGTGAGTTCCAGCTATTGTCGTAGCCCATGAGCGTCAGATGAGCGCGGCCGCCGCCAATGCCGCCGCTGTATTTGAGCAGCCCGCTGACCTTTTGAACGTCTTCATTGATATCCGTCCATGGCCCCTTCAGCGATTGAACCTCAAGGCCGTAGAGAAGGTCGCCTGGACCAACCTTGGCGGAGTCGGCGACGACGCCTCGTCGATAGCCGTATTCTCCTACCGTGATCTCGGCCACACCCTGCGGCACGGTTTCGGCAAGATGAAACCGGACTGATCCAGCCGAGGAGAAATCGCCGACATCGGCGTAGTAGACACCCTTGCGATAGGTCAGTTCTTCTACCGTCTCGGGGATCAGGAAGTTGAGATCCGTGTAGCCTTGCCCATGGCCATGGGTGCGCATGTTGACCGGCATCGCATCGACCGACGTGCCGAAATCTGTGCCGTGATCCAGATTGAATCCGCGCAGGAAATATTGGTTGGCCTTGCCGCTTCCCGAGTGCTGGGTCGCGATCAGCCCCGGCACGAACTCGAGCAGATCGCCCGTGCGCAGCAATGGCCTGGCAGCGATCTCCACCTGGCCCACTGAGCCTTCGGATGCGGAGATCGCTTCGCCCACCAGGTTCCTGCGACGGCCGATGACGGTCACCGAACTGACGCCAGTCGGAGCCGGTTTCGCGAGCTCCAGCGCCGGATCGGCGGCCGGCTGGATGGGCAGGTCCAGGGCCTTGGCCTCAGAAGTTAGCGACAGGCCGATGGCCAGGGCAGCCAAGGCCGCAGCTTGCGATGTCATCAAGGTTCTCCGTCCAAAAAGTACTCCCGGACAGCGAGGCTGTCCGGGAGCATAGGCGCCTATTTCAGAGCGACGGGGGTGGCTGTGGGGTCCACGGCCTTGATGTCGCTTGCCTGGGGTTTGCCCGGTTCGCTGTTGGGCGCGGCGCGAAAGAGAGCGCCAAAGCCCGAGCCGAAACCGTCTTCCAGCTTCGGAGGCGGGGGTGGTGTGATGATCGTGCTACCGCCACCGCCGCCGCAGGCGGTTAGCCCGCTGGCGGCGACAGCCAAGGCGGCGACGATCGCGCCGCGGCGCAGGATGATTGCTCGCATGGCCCGCCCCCTACTTGTGCGCGGTGCCGGGCGAGCCCGGGATCGGATCGTTGAGGTAAGGGAAGGCGTTCTGAACATCCATGGCGCTCAGGGGCGCGCCATCGGTAAACGGCACCTGCCCTGTCACGGCGTCGCCCGGCTTGCAGATGCCGAGGTCGGTCGACTTGCCGTTGACCGGCACAGGGTGGCAGAGCCGGCCCATGGCGACGCGCACCGTAATGTCGACCACGTCGTCGCCAGGGCGGCGACCGTTCGGATAACCGGCCAAGTCATCGCCGGCTACGCCGAACGGGCTCTGCGAGGCGCGGGGCGTGGGATTGATCCCGGTGTTCAGGCGCATCATCTCGGAGGCCGTCACCGCCTTCATCTGGTTGACGCCTGCAATGCCCGTCAGGAAGGTCGCCACCAGATCCTTGCGCGGCAGATTGGTTGGGGCGAGGTTGGTGAAGCTCGTGCCAAGCGTGGCGTTTACCGGCGCGCGGAACAGGACGTCCAGGATCGCCGGGATGGTCGGATTGGTCACGTAGTCAGCAAACTGGCCGTCGCCATTGGGCTTGGAACCGTTGAAGCGGTCCTTGTCCGGCAGGCCAATGACCAGCTCGTTGACCAGGGGATGGGACAGGCGCGAGACCTGCACATAGGCGCCGCCCTGCAGGGCCGGGGCCTTGTAGGTGGGCTGAGGGTCCAGAAGGCGCGCCTGGGGCAAGCTGCCCGTCGACCAGGCGCCGATGACGCCGTTGCCCGAGCCGGTCAGACACGAGATCGGCACTTCCAGCGTGATGGAGGTGACGTTGGCCTTTCCAATCAGATCGTCATGGGCATTGCGGTCCTGGGTGATGCCGCCTGGGAAGCCCTTGCCGTCCTTGGCTCCGGCCGCACTGTCGCCCTCGATCGGCACCAGGTTCACGAGATCGAAGACCTCGCCCAGGTTCACGGCGAAGGCCTCAGCGCGCTGACCCACGAAGACGCGGCCAGGCGTCGAGCAGCCGGGCAGGTTGAGGTTCACCGGTTGAACGAACTGCTTGGCGTAGGTGGGGTAGTTGCTGATCGTCTTGAGGCCAACATTGTCGAGCGGCTTGGCGAAGGTGGATGCGCCGGTCGTGCCATTTGTGGCCGTGACTTTAGTGCCCGAGCGACGGTCGCCGCTGATCACAGTCAAGCTGTAGGCTTCGCTTTCGCCGAGCGTGGCGTCGCCCGGGGCCTTGACCGGGCCGACCGCACGCAGCGCAATCGGAAGGGTCTTGTCGCCGATGGTCAGCTGGACGCCTTTGTCGTTCAGAAGGGTGTTGTTGAACTTGAACTGGAACGTCAGATTTTCGTTGGCGTCGCCGTCGTTGTCGACGTGGATCTCATAGACTGCGTCCGGATCCATCGTGAAGTAATTGGGGCCGCCGTAAGGCGACTGCAGTGGCTGGTAGTTGGCGATGAAAGTCACGAACCCTTCGCGACCCGGCTCGTAGCTGCGGAACATGTAGAAGTCGGTGCCGTCGACCTTGGGTGACTTGGTAATACCCGGCGCCTCACGGTGGCTTGAGGCCAAGCTGGGCGTGGCGCCCAGAATGCCTAGCAGTGCGGCGGTCGTGGCCACCCCTGATAAGAGCTTGTTTTTCATGATTTTCCTCGCTGCATGTCATGCTGAGGAGCAGTCGTTAGGGGAAACCAGGACCGACCGTCGCTCGTACTGGATATCGAGGCACGACCCATTCCAGATGCCGGGCTGTAGAATTTATTTCACGGCCCACTGGGCCGGCAGGCCGACAGCGCTCAGTTGCGACCAGCGCCATTCGCCCGATCCGATCACGAGCAAGGTCGCCCCACGCGCGTCGCGCAACGTGACAAGTCGAGGCCCAAGCACTTGAGCGTCAAGGCAGCCTGGTGGCGCTCCGTTCAATGCCCGCCCAAGCCCTTGATCGAGCGCTACTCGGGCTGCAGAGGACGAGGGGCCAAGCGTCCACGCCCCGTCCCAAAGCATCACGGCATTGGCGACGGAGCGTGCGTCGGGGGGCAATGCGCTAAGGGCCTTCAACACCGCCGGGTCGGCCTGCATTCGGGCCTCGACGCCGCTGACCATGTCGCAAGGCTCGTCTACGCCGATGATCCAGGGACGGGCGCTGACGCTGGCGGTGTCGTCATCAGCGGGGTCGGCTACCGGAGACTCTGGGCCATCCTCTGGGGGCATGGGACTGGCGGGCGGCGCCGGCGAGGATTGACTTTGCAGGGCGCGCCTCGACGTTTTGCCCGACGGGCTTGGCTGCGACGAGTCCGCGTCAGCCGGGGCGAGGTTCGCCAGGGACAGGTTTATGGCCGAGGCCTCCGGGCTCTCCATCCCAGGCATTGGCGCGGGCGCAAGAGCCAGCCAAGCGCCTGCAGTCAGGTGGGCCAGGAGGACAGCTGCTGTGATCACGACGCGTCGCCCCAAGTGGCGCTGGCGCGATCTGTCTCCTGTCTTGCTCATGATCGCGCTCCCGGTGACGTGTTGAGGCCAGGTCCGGAGCGCCGCACGCGAACCTAGCCCCGTCCGCCTCGGGAGAAATCGCGCGGCGGGCGGCAGATGCTGGGTGGGGGGTGACCCGCCGCTGACGATCGCGCGACCGGCGCTCCCTTGGGGGAGGCGGACGTTCCTTGCGACTACGGGCACTGTGAGGTCAGGGATGCAGGCAAAAGAAATTTGTTCGCCGAGGCCTATTCAGACTGAAGTTCCCAGCCAACGTCAGCGCGCCCCTGGCGACGGAAAGGCCTTGGCGACCGACGCCACTTTAACGAGGCTCAGCTCGCCATTTTCGGGAATTGATCGCACGCGGGCCATGCTCAGTTCCGACGTCGGCGGGGGCCTATCTGGCAGGTCGTTGCCCGACTTCGTGTTGCATTTGCGCGTGAACGAATGGCTTTCCGCGGCAATAGCCGCGCGAAAACCCAGACTTAGGGAACTGTCCTGTTGCGCGAGGTAATTCGCGGGGGTGCGTGGCGGTGAGAGAGGGATTCGAACCCTCGTTAGGCTTTCACCTAAACACGCTTTCCAAGCGTGCGCCATCAACCACTCGGCCACCTCACCATGCGCACGGAATCGGGAGCGGTTGAGGCCCCCCTTCGCAGGAAGGGGCGCAATATACTCATGGGGCTTTCCGGGGCAAGCGCTCATGAGGGATGAAATGTGGGACGGGAGCACATATATCGGTTGAGACCCTTTCCCGCCGAGGCCCCGCCATGCTGTTCGCCAAGAAGTCCCTGGATCTGCCCACCGTCGACAGCGCCCTGCCGGGCCGCGAGGCGGCGATCCCGACCGCGCAGACCCATTTCATCAATGGCCATGCGCTGAAGGGCCCCTATCCCGACGGGATGGAGACGGCCGTGTTCGCCATGGGCTGCTTCTGGGGCGTCGAGCGGATCTTCTGGAAGGTCCCTGGCGTGTATATCACCGCCGCCGGCTACGGCGCGGGGGTCACCCCAAACCCGACCTATCAGGAGGTCTGCAGCGGCGGCACCGGTCACACCGAGGTGGTGCTGGTGGTGTTTGATCCCAAGGCGGTCAGCTACGAGACCCTGCTCAAGACCTTCTGGGAGAACCATGATCCTACCCAGGGCATGCGCCAGGGCAACGACATCGGCACCCAGTATCGCTCGGGTATCTATGTGATGAGCGACGCCCAGGCCGCCGCCGCCGCAGCGTCGAAGGAAACCTATGGCCAGGCCCTGGCCGGCAAGGGTCTTGGGGCGATCACCACCGAGATCGCCGCCGCCGGGCCGTTCTATTTCGCCGAGGACTATCATCAGCAGTACCTGGCCAAGAACCCTGGCGGCTATTGCGGCATCGGCGGCACCGGCGTGACCTGCCCGATCGGTGTGGGCGTCGAGGCTTGAGTCCGGGTGCCTTCGACGCCGCCTGCCGGGCCCTGCCGGCCGTCACCATGGACAGGCCCTGGGGCTCCGATCAGGTCTACAAGGTTGGCGGCAAGATGTTTGCGGTGATCGGCAACGCGGTCGCGCAGGGCGGCGTGTCGTTCAAGGTCTCCGACGTTGCCTTCGAGGTTCTGATCGAGACCGGTCGGGCGATCCCGGCCCCGTATCTGGCCCGCGCCAAATGGGTCAAGTTCCACGACCTCGGCGCGCTGGACGATGCCGAAGTCGAGGACTGGCTGAAATCCGCCCACGGCCTGGTCGCGGCCAAGCTGACGAAGACGGTCCGGGCCGAACTGGGCCTGGCCTAGAGAATTTCACCGATCCTCTTGGATAGGTGAAATTCTCTAGGCTTCTATTTTTGGCGCATTTTCTAACGACGAACCGGCGTCCACTTCGTCGGAAAATGCTCTAGATCGTATCGACCGGCGGGTCTTTCTCGGCGTGTTTCAGATGTGGGCCGTGCACCACCGGCTGACGTTCCAGGATCTGTCTCACCTTGCGCACCGCCGATGAGGCCTGGCTGCGGCGCTGGCGCCAGACCAGTAGCAGCAGGGCGCCCAGGGTCGCGGCGATGAAGGCGTAGGGGCCCAGAAGCCAGGCGGCGCCGGCCAAGGCGAAATAGTAGCCGCGCACCCCGGCGTTGAAGGCCGACAGGGCCGGATTGAGGATGCCGCCGGTGGCCTCGGCATATTCAGACAGGGTCGAGGGGGAGGCCCACATCGGCGTGGCCCCGATGGCGGCCAGGCAATAGTTCATCTGGCGGATGGCCCAGATGAAGTCGAGCAGGCCGCGCGCCAGGGCGATCAGCACCAGACCCAGCTTCAACTCGAACATCATTTGTGAGGCTGGGGCCAGCACGGCCAGGCCCTCTATGCTCTTGAACGCACCGTCGCCGCCGAACAGCACGCCGGCGGCAGCGGCGATCAGGATCAGGTTGGACGAGGCGAAGAACGACGCCGAGTTGATCGCGTGGCCCAGAAGTTGGCCATCCAGCAGGGCGATTTCGCGCACCGCCATCTCCTGCATCCAGCGCCGCCGGATCACCGTCATGTCGGTGTTGATCAGGTTGCCGCTTTCGCCCAAGCGCTTGAGCAAGGGCTCATAGAACAGCCAGCTGAAGGCGAAGAGGGCGAGGGCGGCGATGTCGATGATCGGCATGACGGGAGTCTATGGCTGGAGCGGATTCGACGAAAGAACTCAGTCCTCAAGAATTCGGCTGTGCTTGCCGCTGTCGCGCAGGGCCAGGGCAATCACCGCGCCCATCGCCATCATGGCCGCCAGATAGATGTAGAAGCCGCTCTCCAGGCCGATGCTCTTGAACCACAGGGCGACGAACTCGGCCGTGCCGCCGAACACCGCATTGCCGATGGCGTACGGCAGGGCGACGCCCAGGGCCCGGACATGGGTGGGGAACAGCTCGGCCTTCACCACCGCGCTGATCGACGTATAGGCCGACTGCACCACCAGCGCCGCGAAGATCAGCAGAAAGGCCACCACCGGGTCGGTCGCGCCGGCCACCAGGGTGAAGATCGGCCAGGCGATCACCGCCCCGACCGAGAAGGCGAAGACCAGCATCCGTCGCCGCCCCAGCCGGTCGGACATCCAGCCAAACAGCGGCTGGATCAGCATGAAGCCCACCAGCGTGGCCAGGTTCACGGCTCCGGCCACCTCCTTGGAGAAGCCAGTCGTGTTGGTCAGGAACTTCAGCATGTAGGTCGTGTAGGCGTAGAAGGCCAAGGAGCCGGCGGCCGTCAGGCCGATGATCGCAAGGGCTTCGCGCGGATGCTGGGTGAACATCGCCAGGGTGTTGGCCTTGGGCGCGCCCGCAGCCTTGGCGTTGGTGTAGGATTGGGACTCCTCCAGCCCGCTGCGGATCCAGAAGACGACCACCGCCAGGGCGGCGCCGATGAAGAACGGGATGCGCCAGCCCCAGGCGGAAAGTTCCGCAGGCTCCAGCGTGTTTTGCAGGATCACCAGCACCAGGGCGGCGACCAGCTGGCCCATGATCAGGGTCACATACTGGAAGCTGGACCAGAAGCCGCGGCGCTTCTTGCCGGCCATCTCGCTCATATAGGTGGCGCTGGCGCCGTATTCGCCGCCGACCGACAGGCCTTGCAGCACGCGGGCGGCCAGCAGGATGGCGGGGGCGGCGGCGCCGATCTGGTCGAAGCCAGGGGTGATGGCGATGATCAGCGAGCCCAGGCTCATCAGGCCCACGGCCAGGGTCAGGGCGGCGCGGCGGCCGGCGCGGTCGGCATACAGGCCCATCAGCCAGGCCCCGACCGGACGGGCCAGAAAGCCCACGGCGAACACGGCGGCGGTCTTCATGAACTGGGCGGTCTGGTCGCCGTCCGGGAAGAAGACCTTGGCGAAATAGATCGAGAAGGCGGCGTAGGCGAACCAGTCGTACCATTCGACCAGATTACCGGCCGACCCGCCGAGGATGGCGCGAGCCCTGGTCATGGGACTCATCGGTGTCCCGGCGGCTTGCGTCGTCATGCCCAGATTCCCCCCAGCGTTGCGGGGAGCTTAGGCGAAGCCCGGGCCGGACGCCAACCGCTGTGCGGCGGCATCCGGCCAAAGCGCTAGAGTCGTCCCATCAGGACCAGGATGATCAGGATCACCAGGATCAGGCCCAGGCCGCCGCTGGGGAAATAGCCCCAGGACTTGCTGTGGCCCCAGGTCGGCAGGGCGCCGATCAGGGCCAGGATCAGGATGATGATGAGGATCGTGCCGAGCATGTCCGTTCTCCCGTTTTGCCGCGACCATCGGCTTCAGCGCCGGGTCGCGGTGTCGGGAGACGGAATGTATGGCGCCGCTTGTCGGTTCCGGTGAAGGTCGTGCTCAGTCGCCCGGCGTGTCCTGGGCCTTGCGCAGCTTTATGGCCCACAGGGCGCCGATCACCGCGCCCTTGACGCGCGGCAGCAACACCAGGGTCAGGGCGGCCAGAGGCAGCACTGTCAGTGGCAGGACCAGCCCCACCGGGGCCTTCCAGATGAACGGAAACAGCAGCAGCGGGGCCACAAACAGGTGGCCGATGATCAGGATGGTGAAATAGGCCGGGCCGTCATCGGCGGGATATTCGGCCAGGTGGTGATCACAGACTTCGCACTCGGGATCCACTTTCAGATAGCGCGTGTACAGATGTCCCTCGCCACAGTTGGGGCAGCGGTGCAGGAGGCCTCGCTTGAGGCCGGTCAGTAAGCTGGGGGCGGTTGTGCTCGACATGTCCACAATATGGACCCATTGCGCGCAGGTTTAAAGGGTGACCTAGCGACGCATCGCTTAGTTAACTGGCGTTGAATATCGACATTAACAAGTATCGCTATCGTCCAGTTCCTAACACGATCTGAACAAAATTGACGAGATCGGCATTTCAACTGTCCAAGCCGTTGGCCAGAGTGCCGGTGTCGGGGGATTTCGAGCGTCCGGCGGCAACCTAAGTGATGGCCGCACGTTCCCACTGCGCGCTTGAAACGGAGCCAGACCGCTGATGCCGGAAGATGCCTCTCCCACGCTGCCGCAGAACGATCACCCGCCCGCCGCTTCCCGTGCCGAGCAGGCGGCGCGAAGGGCGACCGACCAGGAGATCGCGCCGCACGAAAAACAGGCGATCGCCATCGAGACATCGCGCGAAGAAGACGCCTGACGCCCAGGTCCAGACCTCGCACACGGTGTCGCTGACCGCGCGACCCTAGCCCCGGCGCGCGCCGCCCATCAAGAGCGGCGCGTCCGGATCAGGGTCTCTAGCGAACCCGGCGGATCGAGCTGATCTTGTCGTTCAGCTCGCGGCCCAGCAGGCCCTCGTCGCGCGTCAGGGTCCAGCAGCGGCCCTCATAGTTGGTATTCTCGCAGACCTGCCATTCGCCGCGCATCACCTTGATCGACGAGGCGACGTCGTTGAACTTGATGGCCGTCAGGTCTGGCATGTCGCCGCGTACTTCATAGGCGTTCCCTTCATAGCCGGCGTGCTCGAACAGCACCGCGTCGGCGCGATAGGGGTTGCCGCCACCGCCCGGGCGTCCGCCGCCGCCACCGCCGGGGAAGCCGCCACCGCCGCCACCACCGCCGCCGACCAGGCTCTGGCAGATCAGCCGGCCGTCGCCGGCATTGGCCAGGCCTTGATTGTTGCAGTCGCGCAGATGGGCGCCGGTCCAGGCCCAGCGGCCGTCCTTCGTCTGGCAGCGCGCATAGACGTTGCCACTGAAGGTCGTGATCTCGCGGCAGCTCTGCACATAGGAGCCGCGCGGCGGCTCCTGGTACGGCCCATTCCAGCTGGGCGCCTGGGCCTGGGCGGCCGCGCCGATGCAGGAGGCGACGCCAAAGGCGATCAGGCTGATGGTCTTGCGCATTGCGGATTCCCCACGCTTTGAACTTTGTGACGCCAAGCTAGGCCTTGCGGCTGAACCCTAGCTGAACGCCAGACGGGCGTTGCTGGCAAGGCCTCGGCGGGCGCGACTTCGCGACCTCGCGCGGAAACCGCCGGGTTGATGGAAAGGGTCGCGGAGCGTCCGGACCACGTCCGGATGATTGGATAGAGAATACCGTTTCGACGAAGCCGTCCGCTCCGCGTGACCGTTTTCCGTCAGCCTCCCGTCGGGTGGCCCTCTTAAGGCCTTACCGGGACCCGGACCGCGCCGTTTCCAGCACGCTCCGGCGATCGAAGAGGACGGGCTTTCAGCCAGACACGCCCTTTTGCCTTCAACCACGCCGACGGCGGGCGGGTCCTGCAACGCCAGGATCCCCGGACCGGTCGAGTATCCCCCTCGACCCTAGCCCCGCTCGATTACCCCCCGCCGCCGCAATGGTCGCTGGCCTTGCGCCCTTTCCTCGCGACGAGGTGAGATGATTATGCGGCAGGTTTCAGCGCGTCTGACGGGCGCGATCAGGTTTTTTACAACCGGTTGATCTGGCTGGGGTTTGCTTGGGAGATCGCGGGGATTGAGGGCGGTCTATCCCCACAAGTCCTCCCCCTGAAGGGGGAGGTGTCGGCCCCTTCGGGCCGACGGAGGGGGAAGTCACTGCTGACTCATTGCGGTCTTCCCCCACCGGCCTCCGGCCGCCTCCCCCTTCGGGGGGAGGACTTGGTAGCGCGCCCCCCTTCGCGCCGAAGGGAGCCCTCCTTAAATCTCACGGCGAGACGATCGCCGGTCTGTCCAGGTTGCTCAAGGCCGGCCCTGCGGGCCGCCGCGACGCGGCCGCCGGAGGCGGGCCTTGACCAACCTGGACAGACCGGCACGCTGCAGCCTCCAGGAGGTTTAAGGATGAGCGGGACGCGGGGGCGTCCGCTTTCCGGAATGCGCGCCCAAGGTCCGGTTTCAGGCGCGGACCTCATTTCTGCACCCGACCCGTTGCAGAAATCCGGCGGGTCCGCTCTGCGACGCACGGCGTCTCGTCGGATCAACGCTGTTGGCGCTCCACGGGCAGCACGGCCATCAGGGCGCGCGTGAAACCGACCGGCGCGACGGTCAGGTGGTCCTCGTCGGCGAGCACTGCCGATCGGATGTTCAGGTTCGGATAGTTTCGCGCCTCCAGAACGCGCTCGAACGTCCGCATGTCGCCGACCATGTCGGTCTCCGCGTTGTTGCGCGGGTTGGGGCCGGGCGTCTCGAAGGCACCGATGTACATGAAGACGGTCGCGGGCAGATCGCGGTGATCGACGGCATAGGCCGCCTCCATCCGCATGATGTGGCGTCGATCGTACCAGAAGGACGGACTGCCCAGCACATAGGCGTCGAACAGCGTCGGGTCCGAGAACATGATTTGGGCCCCCAGCAGACCGCCGTAGGAATGGCCCAGAAGCACGCGGCGGGCCGGCTCGGCGCGGAAGCGATGCTCAATGAACGGGATGGCCTGGGTCTTCAGATAGGTCTGATAGGCGGCCCCTCCGCCCTGAACCAGGCCGCGTGCGGATCGTGGACCGTTGGCGGTGGGTGTATAGTCCCGACTTCGGCTGACGCGGCCGTCCTCGCCCTTGGCATAGGACAGGCCGACCAGAATAAACTCCTCGATCACCGGCCCTTCCAGGTTCACGCGCCGGGCGACCTGGCGGATGATCGGGAAGGCGTAGTCCGCGTCGGTGACATAGAGCACCGGATAGCGGCGGTCCGGGTTGGTCTCGTAGCTGGCGGGCAGGCTGACAAAGACCTCATAGTCACGCGCCGACACGGGGTCGGGCACGGACCAGACTTGGGTGCCTTTCAGCACATAGGGCGCGCCTTGGGCTTGCTCGACGTCCGCTTGTGACTGGGCGTCGGCGCTTTCCGTGCAGGCTGAAGCGAGGACTGCCGTTAGGAAGATGACCGCCAAACCAAGAATTTTCATGTGCGACTCCATGAGGCTTGGCCGCAGCAGGCCAGAACCCGACCGTGGCGAAACCCCGTTTGATGTCAAACCTCAAATGTCCGGTGTCCACCCCAAGCCGACCTTCAAACGGTCCGCTACTGAGTCTTCCGCCCCCCCGGCCGATAATCCTCCCGCACATGCCCCTTCAGCTGCTCCTCGGTGAACAGCACAGGCCTGGTCTTCATCGCCACGAACAGCGGCGTCTGGTCGGCATAGTGCTTTGACCCCGCATCCAAAGTCGCTGAGCCGAACTGGTGGATGCTGTCGGACGACAGCTTGCCGTTGCGGTCCCAGGTGACGAACATGATGAAGGTGTCGCCGCCGTCGGCGGTGGTGGTGCCGTCCTTCTGCGGGACGCCCCACACCGAGCGATAGGTGTCGGCGGCGCCGTCGATGGGCAGATCGACCTTGCCGCGGCGGATGCGGTTGACCTGGCCCCATTCGGGGTCGAGCCGGCCAAAATGGGTCTTCAGGGTGGTGATGGCCGTCTTCAGCGTGTCCATCGGGTCGGGCTCGGCCTCGCCGCTGGTGCGGGCGAACAGGATCGGCTGGCTCATCAGCGCCGCCAGGGCTGCGCCGCGATTTTTGACGTCGGTTTTGCGGTCCCAGCCTTTCAGGATCGCCTGGGCGGCGGCCAGGTCTGTGTCGCCCTTGGGATCGACGGCGGTGACCGTCTCGATCATCGCCGCGACGCTGGAGCGCTCGCTATAGGTCAGGTCGTACTTGTAGCGGCGGAAGCTCTCGTCGGTGATCGCCGCATCGATGCCGACCGTCTCCTGTACCCGCAGGGCGCGGTTGGTCATGTTGGTCTGCAGGCCCATCGCGGCGGGGAAGTCGGAAGGTTTGAGATTGTCGGCCGGGGCGCTGGCCTCGAACGGGCTGTTGTTGGAGTTGAAGACAAAGCCGGACTTGGGATTCCACAGCTGCGGGCTCTGCTCGACCGGGCGATAGCCTTGCCAGATCAGGTCGGAGCGATCGCCGGGCAGAACCCCGCTCCAGTCGGCCTCGACAGTCCGGTTAGGATACTGGCCGTTGTGCACGAAGCCGATGTTTCCGGCCGCGTCGCCATACACATAGTTCAGGCTGGGCAGGGCGTGGGTGGCGATGGCCGCGCGCCATTCGGCCAGGTTGGTCGCCTTGCCCAGCTTCCAGTACTGCACCGGCTGGCGGTACTCGCCCATGCCGGCATAGCGGATGGCGAAGACGCCGGCCTTGGTTTCCAGCACCGGGCCGTGGACCGAGCGCAGCACCGCCTTGCGTACCGGCAGCACGATGGGGCCCCACAGCTTGACGCGCAGGATGGCGGTGGACATCTCGAAGTCGCGCCAGGCGCCGTCCAGCCGGTACTGGTTCTTGTCCTGCGGATTTATGGTCAGGCGGTAGGTGTCGACCAGGTCGGGCTTGGAAACGGTGTTGGCCCAGCCCAGGTTGGCGTTGTGGCCGTGCAGCATGAACGGCGAGCCGGGGAAGAAGCCGCCGGCCACGTGCCAGCCCTGGCCGCTTTGCACCACGGCCTCGTACCAGGCCACCGGGCCGGTATAGGGCTGGTGCGAATTGACCAGCAGGCGGGTGGCGCCGTCGGCGTTGCGCGACGGGGCGATGGCCAGGCCGTTGGAGCCTTTTGGTGGGGGAGGGGGCGCATCGGGGGCCGTGAGTTTCTTCAGTTCGCCGTCCAGGCCGTAGAAGAACGGCTGCTTGAAGACAAAGCCCGCCGCAATGTCCTTGCCGGTCACCGGCAGCAGCCCGGGCGTCACGACCTTGGGATTGAGGGCGGCATAGTGGTTGACCCCGTCGGCATAGGCCTGCAGCACGGCGCGCAATTCAGCCGGCAGCTTGTCATAATTGGCGTCCACCGTCGGCCAGACGCCCAGCAGCGAGACCACATAGTCGGTCGGGGCGGCCGAGGCGCCCTTGGAGCGGGCCAGCACGCCGCGGGTGGCCAGGGTGACATCGCGCAGGGTGGCGAAGTCGTCCTCGCTCTGGGCGAAGCCCAGGCCATAGGCGGCGTCGGCGTCGGTCTTGCCCAGGATGTGCGGCACGCCCCACTCGTCGCGGCGGATGCGCACGTCATAGCGCTGGCCGGTCGCGATCAGGGTCGCCTTGTCCGGCGCCTTGGGCAGGCTGGCCCGGTCGACGATGATCAGGGCGAGCGCCGCCAGCACCACCAGCGCCAGCAGTCCGCCGATCCCGCGCAGAATCCACCGCATCCAAGCCTCCCCGTCTTTTCTCGTTGCCGCGATCATGGGGGCAAGCGGCCGGGCAGGGGAAGGGCGACGTGGCGGAAGGTCGTCCGCTTCAGGGAACGTCGTGGCGCGCATGCGGCCCAAAGGCGGCGCGCTGGCATAGCCGCGCCTGATAGGCGCGCACGGCCGGCAGGTCGGCGTGGTCGATCGGCGTCGCCGCCCAGCGGTGGGTCGACAGGCCCAGCGCCACGTCGGCCAGGGTGAAGGCTTCGCCGGCCGCATAGGCACCGGTGGTTTCCAGCCGGCGCTCCAGAAGGGTCATGGCCCCGTTCCACGCCGCCGTGCTGGCCGTGATACTGGCCGGATCGTCAAAGCCCGGCGCCTTGCGGGCCAGGGCCAGGAAGGCGTAGCGCCAGGCGCCGTTCAGCTCGGTGGCCTGCCAGTCCATCCACTGCTCCACCCCGGCCCGGCCGCGCGGATCGGCGGGCAGCAGGGCGCCATCGCCGTGGCGGTTGGCCAGATAGCGGCAGATGGTGTTGCTCTCCCACAGCGGCCCCTGGTCGTCGACCAGCACCGGGATCAGGCCATTGGGATTGAGCGCCAGGAACGCGGGATCGTCGGTGGGCGCAAAGCCCGCGCCCCAGTCCTCGCGCTGATAGGCCAGGCCCAGCTCGTCCAGCGTCCACAGCACCTTGCGGACATTGATCGACGAGGTTCGGCCCAGCACGCGCACCGGCTAGCGGCTCATCCAGGGCTTGGACTTGCCGGCCTGCACGCCGGCGGCCTGTTCGCGCTGGAACTTGCCGCCGCGCGGCGGCTTGGGCTTGGCGTCGATGGCGGCCTTCTTCAGGCGCAGGGCGCGCTGGATCGGCGTTTCGTTGGAAAGGTCGGGCGTATCGGTCATGACCGGGCCTATAACACAATCTGCGGCGGGCAGGCGCGCATCCGCCTTGAGAACGCCGCGCTTGGCGGTCAAGCTCGCGCCATGATCCTTCGCGCCCTCGCCCTGACCACTCTCCTCGCCAGCGCCGCCGGCGCGACCGCCCAGGTTCGTGAGGAGCCGACCGCCGTCTCGCCGGTCACGGTGATGCCGCCGACCCTGCCGCCGAAGGTGGTGGCCACCTATCCGGCCCAGGGCGAGACCATCGCCCCCGGCGTGCTGATCGTGAAGGTCGCCTTCGACCAGAAGATGAACCCCAGGGCCTGGAACTACGGCGTCGCGGAGGGCGGCGAGCCGCCCGAATGCATCAAGACCCCCCGGCTGCTCAACGACCAGAAGACCTTCGTCCTGCTCTGCCGGGTGCTGTCCAACCGCACCTACAGGGTCGCTCTCAATGGCGAGCGGGCCGGGGGCTTCGCCAATCTCGGTGACAACCCGGCGGAGACTCATGTCTTGACCTTCCAGGTGGTGCGCGGCGAGCCCGTCACCTCAATCTCCCGCGCCCTGAAGGCGGCGGGCCTGAAGTCCGACGAGGAACCCATCGCAGAGGCGCCCAAGCCGCCGGTTCGTCCGGCGCCTTAACTCAGGGCCAAGCTCTTGTGGCGCGACGCCCGCGCCTGAGGCATCGTCGCAGCGTGAGCGATGAGACACACAAGACCGGAGACTGGACCGAGGCCGACCTGGACCTCGTGGTCGGCGACTATTTTGTCATGCTGGCCAAGCAGTTGGCCGGCCAGGAGGTCAAGGCTGCCAGCCACCAGCGCGCCCTGCGATTCGTCACTGGCCGCCCCGGCGGGGCCATCGAGTTTCGCCAGCGCAACATCTCGGCCGCCCTCAGCCTGATCGGCGTGCCGATCCTGAAGGACTTCGCCCCGCGCTGGAAACTGCATGACCAGTTGATCGACGCCGTCGACCGCCAGCTTTCCGCCCGGCCCACCCTGATCGCCGCCGCCATGCGCCCGTCGGTGCTGTTCACAGCCCGCGAGCCGCTGCATCTGGTCGAGGGACCGCCGCCTGCCTTCGAGCCCGAGCAACTGCAGCCCAGCCCCCGCGCCGAACAGCTGATCGCCAAGTTCGACCCCGCCGGCCGCGACCACGCCAACAGCCTGCTGGCCGAGGCCGGCCGCGCCGCCGTCATGGCCTTCGAGCAGCGCCGCCTGCGCGAGCACGGCCGCGCCGACCTGGCCGATCAGGTCCGCCCGGCCCGGCCGCCCGTCGACCTTGCCGGCCATGACATCCTCAGCTTCAAGCCCACGGGCGAAGAGCGCCTGATCGTGGTCAAGACCACCACCGGCGGCGTGGGCACGCCCATGGCCCTGACCGACGCCGAAGACACCCTGTGGTCCACCCGCCCCGACGTCTTCCGCCTGTACCGCCTCTACGACCTGGGCCGCGAGCTGCGGTTCTACAAGCTGCGCCCGCCTCAAGCTGTCGAGCCCGCCCAGACCGAAGCGATCTAGCGAGCGTCGTCCAGGATCATCCGCGCGGCCTTTTCGGCGATCATCAGGGTGGGAGAATTGGTGTTGCCCGAGACGATGGCCGGCATCACCGAGGCGTCGGCGACCCGCAGGCCCGCCACCCCCAGCACCCGCAGGCGCCCATCGACGACAGCCATCGGATCATCGGCCAGACCCATCTTGGCCGTGCCGACCGGGTGGAAGATGGTGGTGCCCAGCTGCCGGGCCGCCGCCAGCAGCCCGGCGTCGTCATCGACCGCCAGCCCCGGGCTCATCTCGCCCGGGCCATAGCAGGCCAGGGGCGGCTGGGCCACGATGCGACGGATCAGGCGCAGGGAGTCGATGGCCACCCGCTCGTCCTCCGCCGTCGACAGATAGTGGGGCTGGATCAGCGGCGCGGCGGCCGGATCAGGACTGCCCGCATGGATGCTTCCCCGGCTGGAAGGCCGCAGGTTGCAGACGCTGATGGTGATGGCCGGAAACCGATGCAGCGGCTCGCCGAACCGGTCCAGCGACAGCGGCTGGACGTGGAACTGCACATTGGGCGTCGCATAGTCCAGGGAGGTTTTGGCGAAGGCTCCCATGTGCGACGGCGCCATCGACATCGGCCCGCGCCGCAGCAGCGCATATTCCAGCGCCATCAGCGGCCGCCGCCACAGCGAGGCGTAGTGCGCATTGAGGGTCGCCACGCCCTTCACCCGATAGATCGGCCGGATCTGCAGATGGTCCTGCAGGTTCTCGCCCACGCCCGGCAGATGGCGATGGACGCTCAGCCCCAGGGTCGCTAGCCGCGCGCCGTCGCCGATCCCCGATAGCTCCAGCAGGTGAGGGGTGTTTACCGCCCCGGCGGTCAGCACCACCTCGCCGCGACACCGCGCCTCGCGAGCCTCGCCGCCCTCGGTCCAGGCCACGCCGACGGCCCGGCCGTTCTCGAGGATCACCCTGCTGGCCCGCGCCCCGGTGCGCAGTTCCAGATTGGGTCGCGACAGCACGGGTTTCAGAAACCCCCGCGCCGCGCTCCAGCGCAGGCCGGCCCGCTGATTGACGTTGAAATAGCCCGAGCCGGTATTGTCGCCGCCGTTGAAATCCGGGCTGACGGGAATGCCTTCCAGCGCTGCGGCCTGGGCAAAGGCGTCCAGCACCTTCCAGCGCATGCGCGGATGCTCCACCCGCCACTCGCCGCCTGACTGGTGATGCTCCGACGGCGGAGCGATGTGGTCTTCCTGGGCCTTGAACAGCGGCAGGACATCGTCCCACCCCCAGCCGGCCAGACCCCGCTGACGCCAGCCGTCATAGTCGGCCGCCTGGCCGCGCATATAGATCATGGCGTTGATCGCCGACGACCCGCCGATCACCTTGCCCCGGGGATAGGCCAGACTGCGCCCGTCCAGCCCCGGCACCGGCTCCGTCCGATACATCCAGTCCGAGCGCGGATTGCCGATCGCGAACAGATAGCCGACCGGGATGTGGAACCAGATCCAGTTGTCCTGGCCCCCGGCCTCCAGCACCAGCACCCGCCGCTGCGGATCGGCCGACAGCCGGTTGGCCAGCACGCAGCCGGCCGACCCCGCGCCGACGATGATGTAGTCATAGGTCTCGACCGCCACGGACTTGTCCCTCCCGTTGCCGGCAGTCGTGCCGCGATTTGGGGGCGGGCGCCAGCGGTCTGGACCCGGCGGCCGTCCGGTGGGCCTGCCTCCGACCCGGCAGATTGGCCCGATCTTGGGTGTGGCCGGATAAACGGCTAGGGTGCAGCCACCATTGACCCTAGGGTCGTGGACCGTGGCTCCCCGCGCGTGAGGTTGGCGATGTTCCTGCTTTTGCTTGCCCTGGCGCAAGGCCCTGCGCCGCAGGAGGCTCAGGCCGCTCTCCAGTCCTGCGAGATGACGCCCAAGGGCTGGGTGTGCCACTACCAGATCCCGTCGGTGACCGTGGTCCGCCCGATCGACGCGCCTTCGGTCGACGCCACACCAAACGAGGCTTCAAGCGCCGCGCCGCCGGCCAGTGCGACCGCCCGGCCGCCCGCCGATACGGTCGACAGCGCCGAGGCCGTGCGGCGGGCCCGGCTGATCGCCAAATGCGCCGACCCGTCCTGGCTGTCTCTTTGTCTTCCGGCCGATCGCCGCGCGGCGCGGGTCCTGCGCGAGGAGGCCCAGGTTGCGGCGGCTCTGCGTGGCCGGGTCACGGCCCTGCTCAGCGAATCCCGGTGCGACGAGGCGGTCAAGACGGCCCTGGCCGGTGGCGACATGGTCCTGGCCCGTGAGGCCCGCGACTTCTGCAAGCCCTGATCCCCGTCCTGTTTCCAGTCCGGGTCCAGGCGGTTGCGGCCAGCAAAAAAGGCGGGGTGTGAACCCCGCCTTTTTCAGTTTCGGGGGCTGTAAGCCCTGTCGCCCTTAGGGGCGAACAGGCGCGCAGCGCACGCCGTCGGGGCAGCCGGTGAAGTGGATCTCGGGCGCATCGACCGTGACGGCCGACGGACGAACATGCACTTCGGGACGATGCAGATAGATCTGCGGCGCGGCGATGCGGATCGGCGGGGCGTCGACATAGACCGGTGGGCCCTGGATATCGATGCGGCCCGACGGCACGACCACCGGCTCGCCATAGACCCGGACGCCCGGCGCCGAAACGCGGATGTCGCCATAGGAAGTGGTCGGGCCGTAGAAGAGCACCGCCCGGGTGCACAGGCAGTCGATCGCAGGCAGCGGCGACGGCGGCATCGGCGGCGACGGACGACGATAGTCTTCCGCGGCAGTGGCCGATCCGACCACGGCGCTGGCGCTCAGCATGGCCAGCAGGCCAGCGGCAAGTTTCAACTTCATTCCAGATCCCCTCATGAGCCCATCGACCCCGTTGTATCCCGTCGCCCATGCTCCGGATCCTGCGTGGAAACCGGTCCGGAGGTAAAGCGGGTTAACCTTAACCGAACGTTGGTCGATGGTGTGGTGGTTTTCAACCCGCAGGAGAACATATTCTCACCGTGTGCAGGATCGGGCGTGAATTCGCCGTCCCAATGACAGCCGAAAGCGCCTTCAGGTCCCGCGGCGGGCCGGCGAGGAGCCCGGGTCGCAGATAATCTCGCGCCATTCAAAGCGGGCCGGACTGATCAGTCGCTGGCTGACCACCGTGCGATAGAGCACCGGGCTGTCATAGGTTTCGACCCGTGACGGGGTCACCAAAACCCGCACCGCCACCGTGCGATACTGGGCGGGGATCTCGCGGAGCGCCTCATGGCTTTCGCGGTCGATCACCTGACGGGTCACGGTCCGGATCTCGGCCGGCTCGCGGACCCGCACCTGACGGGCCGGGCTGACCATGACCTGCCGGGTCTCCAGGCGATATTCCGCCGGCACCTCGACCAGGCACAGGACCTCGCCGGTCGGGCTCATCATGGTCCGGCCCGGGGCGGTCTCGCGCCGGTCCAGCAGCATGCCGCGCCGCCACTCGGTATAGGCCTCACGCACCAGAACCTGCTCGGTCACGGTCTCATAGACGGCCGGAACGGTCTCGATCCGGGTCGATTCGGGCCGGACCACGACGGTTTCGGTGACGGTGCGCCAGGTGGCGGGCACGGTGACCCGTTCGGTCCGCGCCGGCGTCACCAGCTCCTGGCGTTCCTCAAGGCGGTAGACGGCCGGGATGATCCGGCTTTCGGTGCGGCTGGGTCGGTCGATCAGTTGCTCGACATAGGATTCGTAGCGGGCCGGCGACATGACCTTTTCATAGCACTTGCCGGGCTGGGGGTTGGGCGGGCAGTCATCGCCGCTGCCGGCCTGGCTGATATCCGCGCCGAGCACCGCCATCATCGCCAGGCTCGCCGCCGAGGCCCGCAACATCCCGCTCACCCTGCCCACCCGACCCCGACTCCCGCTACGCGCATTAACCAGAGCCATTCAACACGGTCTGGGCGATGCCAGCCCGGACTTTCTGCTCAGACGGGAAAAACGCCGGGGGAGGGCGGACTGGCCTGGGCAGGCTTCATCGGGATGCCGGGCGCCAGACGAAGATTGCGCTGACCGTGGCCTTCGAATCCCGCCATGCGCCATCGGCGAGGCCCACCTGCGGCGCGCCCGGCGTCGCTTTGGGGTACTGTGGCCGTAGGCCCGGCCCACTACTCGCGCCCTAAGCGCTTTGCCGCTACAATACTCCCATGACCCGTGACGCCGTCATCGCCGTTCTGCGCGCCGCCGAGGCGGCCTTGCGCGCCAAGGGCGTGTCGCGGGCGGCTCTGTTCGGCTCGACTGCGCGGGGCGAGGCGCGGCTCGATAGCGATCTGGACATCTTTGTTGAGCTGGATTCCGCCGCGAAGATCGATCTCTACGACTTTGTCGGCATCACCCAATATATCGCGGAACTGTTCACTGCTCCGGTCGATGTCGTCGACCGTGCGGGCCTGAAGGCCCATGTGCGGCCGTCCGCCGAACGCGACGCGATCTATGCCTTCTGAGCGCGACGCTCAGGCGTGGACGGATATTCTCGATAACGCGAGGCTGGCGCTGGATTTCGCGGCGGGCCTCGACGAGGAAGCCTTCGCAGCGGACGCCAAGAGCTTCTATGCCGCGACGCGGTGCCTTGAGATCATCTCCGAGGCCGCGCGCCGTCTGGATGCCGCCGAGCGGGAACGGTTCTCCGTCCTGCCGTGGAAGGCCATCACGGGCGCTGGCAATGTCTATCGGCACGACTATGACGACGTTTCACCAGCTTTGGTCTGGGCCACGGTCGTCCGCCGCCTGCCGCAATTGATCGAGGCGGCGGAAGACGCCTTGGGCGATAGGGCCTAGTCGAGCCCGATCAATCCTCGTCCATCTTCAGCGCGGCGATGAACGCTTCCTGCGGGATCTCGACCTTGCCGAACTGGCGCATGCGCTTCTTGCCGGCCTTCTGCTTGTCCAGCAGCTTGCGCTTCCGCGAGGCGTCACCGCCGTAACACTTGGCCGTCACGTCCTTGCGCAGGGCGCGGACGGTTTCGCGGGCGATGATCTTGCCGCCGATGGCCGCCTGGATCGGGATGACGAACATGTGCTGGGGGATGAGCTCCTTCATCTTCTCGCACATGCCCCGGCCCCGGCCCTCGGCGCGGTCGCGGTGGACCAGCATGGAGAGGGCGTCGACGGGCTCGGCATTGACCAGGATCGACATCTTCACGAGGTCGCCCTGGCGGTAGTCCTCGACCTGGTAGTCGAAGCTGGCATAGCCCTTGGAGATCGACTTCAGGCGGTCATAGAAGTCGAACACCACCTCGTTGAGCGGCAGGTCGTAGATGACCATGGCGCGGTTGCCGACATAGGACAGTTCGCGCTGCTGGCCGCGGCGGTCCTGGCACAGCTTGATCACGCCGCCCAGATACTCGTCGGGGGTGAAGATGGTGGCCTTGATCCAAGGCTCGCTGATGCTCTCGATGTGCATCGGGTCGGGCAGGTCGGCGGGGTTGTGCAGCTCGATCTCGCTGCCGTCGCGCATGTGGATCTTGTAGACCACCGAGGGGGCGGTCGCGATCAAATCGAGGTCGAACTCGCGGGACAGGCGCTCCTGGATGATCTCCAGGTGCAGCAACCCTAAGAACCCGCAGCGGAAGCCAAAGCCCAGGGCGGCGCTGCTCTCCATCTCGTAGGTGAAGCTGCCGTCGTTCAGGCGCAGGCGGCCGACGGCCGCGCGCAGGTCTTCGAAGTCGGCGGCGTCGACCGGGAACAGGCCGCAGAACACGACGGGCTGCACGTCCTTGAAGCCGGGCAGTGCCTTTTCGGTGGGCTTCTTCTCGTCGGTGATGGTGTCGCCGACGGCGGCGTCGGCCACTTCCTTGATCTGGGCGGTGATGAAGCCGATCTCGCCGGGGCCGAGGCTCTCGACGGGGGTGTTTTTGGGCTTGAAGACGCCGACCCGGTCGATCAGGTGGGTCGAGCCGTGCTGCATCATCTTGATCTTCATGCCGGCCTTCAGGCGGCCGTCGATGACGCGCACCAGCACCACGACGCCCAGATAGGCGTCGTACCAGGCGTCGACCAGCAGGGCCTTCAGCGGGGCGTTCTCGTCGCCCTTGGGCGGCGGCAGGCGCTTGACCACGGCTTCCAGCACGTCGTGGATGCCCAGGCCCGACTTGGCGCTGCACAGCACCGCGTCGCTGGCGTCCAGGCCGATCAGGTCCTCGATCTGGGCGCGCACCCGCTCGGGCTCGGCGGCGGGCAGGTCGATCTTGTTGAGGACCGGGACGATCTCGTGATTGTTGTCGATGGCCGAATAGACATTGGCCAGGGTCTGGGCTTCGACGCCTTGCGAGGCGTCGACGACCAGGATCGAGCCTTCGCAGGCGGCCAGGCTGCGGCTGACCTCATAGGCGAAGTCGACGTGGCCGGGGGTGTCCATCAGGTTGAGGATATAGGTCTCGCCGTCATCGGCCTTGTATTCCAGACGCACGGTCTGGGCCTTGATGGTGATGCCGCGTTCCTTCTCGATGTCCATGTTGTCGAGAACCTGCGCGGTCATCTCGCGCGCGGTCAGGCCGCCGGTCTCCTGGATCAGGCGATCCGACAGGGTGGACTTGCCGTGGTCGATATGGGCCACGATGGAAAAATTACGGATCTTGTCGAGCGGCGTAGAGGTCATGCGCCCGCGTCTAGCACATTTGGGCCGCTTCGCGAGAGGGCGATCCGCCCTCCAGGCGGCCGGCTTTCCTCATGCTTAACCGAACCTTAAAGCAGGCGGCCGCAAACCGGTCCCAATGGGCTGCGACAGTAGCGCAACGATATTTCTGAAGGGGCCGTCATGGACCGTCGCAAGTTGATCCTCTCGGGCGCAGCCACCCTCGGCGCGAGTGCGGGGGCGTCCAGCGTCTTCGCCCAGGAGACGATGGCTCAGGACGTGGCCTCCAGCGGCACGACCACCCCGGCCTATGACACCGGTTCGGCCCAGACCTATTCGGCCGACGAGATGATCCGGGCCACGTCCGACTTCCTGGGCGTCACGGCCGAAAGCGCCGGCGCCGCCATCGAGAAGGTGTTCCGCGAAAAGGGCCAACCCACCGGCTACATCGCCGGCGAGGAAGGTTCGGGCGCCATCGCGGTCGGCCTGCGCTATGGTCGCGGCCTGCTCTACATGAAGGGCCGCCCGACCCAGGAAACCTTCTGGCAGGGCCCCTCGGTGGGCTGGGACTGGGGCGGCAATGCCAGCCGGGTCTTCACCCTGTGCTATAACCTGCAATATCCCGATGCGATCTTCCGCCGCTTCCCCGGCGTCGAGGGCACCGCCTATCTGATCGGCGGCCTGGGCGTGAACTACCAGAAGGCCGACGATATCACCCTTGCGCCGATCCGCGCGGGCGTGGGTCTGCGGCTGGGGGCCAATATCGGCTATCTCGGCTACAGCCGTAAGCGCCGGTTGATGCCCTTTTAGGACATGCCTGCTGGCGGCTTCACGCCGCCGCCGGCTCGCGTGACAGCTCGCGAACGCGCACAGACTGCCGCGTCATGGTCGCCCGGCCGAAGATGGTCAGAAAGGCGATGTCGGCGGCGTCGCGTCCTTCACCAATGCGGATGAGGGTTTCGGGACACGCCCGACCGGTGGGATCGACCAGCCGCCAGCGACCGCCGACATACACCTCGATCACGGCATGGAAGTCCTGTGGCTGAAGTCCCACGGCATAGGCGCTGACCATGCGGGCCGGGATGTCGCTGGCCCGGCACAGGGCGGCTGCTATGTGGGCATAGTCACGGCACACGCCTTGCCGGTTCATGTAGGCGTTCATCGCCGTCGTGGTCGAGGTGCTGGTGCCCCAGCGATAGGTCAGGGCGCCGCGCAGCCAGTCGACAATCGCCACCACCTTGGAGCCGCCCCGCAATGGGCCGAAATCGCAGGCCGCGATCTGTTCGAAGAGGTCGGATTCGATGTAGCGGCTGGCGCGAAGGAAGGGCAGAACCTCCACCGGCAGGCTGGCGATGGCGTGCTGGGTCGCACCGACCAGACCATCGTCGCGCAGGGTCAGATCGACCGTCGCCAGATAGGTGATTTGCAGCGGACCCTGGTGGGTGAAAACGACCCGCCGCTCGCCGGTCGCAGGGTCATCCAGCCGGTCCCAGGCGATGGGCGGATCCATGACCAGGCTCTCGGTGACGATCACCTGTCCTGGCGACAGGGCGACTTCCAGATGCAGGAGAGACTCGACCTCTCCGATGAAGTCGTAGTCCAGCCGTGCCTCGACATGCAGACGCATGGCGTCTCCTTTTCGAACCGGCCCCATCCAGATTGGCGACGGTGGTGGATGAATCCCACTGGCGAATTCGCCTGGAGTGTGTCGCTCAGAGTTCGGTCGGCTGGCTTAACCGAAGACGCCCAGGATTGCGCGCTCTAATGACCGGAGACCTTGCTGTTGAGCCAGTCCATCAGGGCCAGCAGCACACCCGATACCACGAAGGACAGGTGGACGATCACCAGCCACAGCAGGCGCGGCTCGTCCAGGGGCGTGCCGGGTTCACTGAGTTTCAGGAAGGCCTTGAGCAGGGCGATGGCCGAGATGGCCACGATCGAGGCGATCAGCTTCATCTTCAGGCCCGAGAAGTCGACCGTGCCCATCCAGTCGGGCCGATCTTCGTGCGAGGCGGTATCGATCTTGGAGACGAAGTTCTCGTAGCCGGACAGGGTGACGATCACCAGCAGGTTGGCCGCCAGCGACAGGTCGATCAGCGTCAGGGCCATCAGGATGGCGTCTTCCGGCGTCATCGACAGCACGTTGGACAGTTCCCGGAACAGTTCCTGGAAGAATACGACCAGCAGCGCCGCCAGGGTGATGACCAGGCCCACATAGAACGGCGCCATCAACCAGCGTGATGCGAAGAGGCCTCGCTCCAGCATCGTTTCCAGCCGGGGCTTTTTCATTCGGCGAATCCTTCAGGCGTCAGCCTTCGTATTCCACCACATAGCGCACGGTCTCGCGACCCTTCGGCGACAGGGTGAAACGCCACGCGATGGCGCCATCGCGAATATCGTGGCGCTTGGGCTCGCGGATCACCTTGAAGGCGGTCCGGTCCGGCCGATGACGCAACTCTATGACGATGGGCCCGGTCTTGGCGTTGGCCAGATCGACCTCATAGGTCCGCCGCGTGCGTCTGGCGCCGGCCCGCGTCTCCGACACCCGGCGGGGCTTGATCGAGACATCCATCGCCCGCCCGATCGCCAGGTCGAACGGCTGGCCCACGGGCACGTCGCGCATCGTCTGTTCGCCGGCGAAGGCCGGACGGCCGCCGGCAATCTCCATCACGGCCAGGGCGCCTGAGGGCAGGGCCTTGCCCAGGCCCTGACTGGCCTTGTTCTCGAGCCTGAGCAGCACCGTCGCGGCGGGGACGCCATTGCTGCGATAGTCACTCCAGGGATCGACCTCGAACATGTAGAGGCGTTGGAAGGCCACCCCCTTCTGATCGAGGAACGCCACCTGCTTGGTCTGGCGCGCGGCGACGGTGACGGGTTCGGGCAGGGTGTAGAGCTTGTAGTCGCCCAGCTCGGACTGCTCGGCCAGCTTGGCGCGCGGGGGGGCGGGGGCGGCGCTCTCCCCGCGGGCGCCGGCCATGGCCATAGGGGCCGGTGGGGGAGAGGTCATCCTGTCATAGGCGACGATCGGCGGAGGCGGCGGACTGCGGCCGTGGGTAGTGGTGTCCATCGGCCAGCAGGCGCGGGTGATCGCCTTGGTCTCCGCCCTCGGGATGTCGACCGGCACGCGCGACAGCTTGCCGGCCACCGCCTGGGTCGAGGCGTCCACGAAGCTGGTTCCGCTGCTGTTGACCAGCGTCAGCCAGCCGGTGAGGTCCAGAGTTTTACCGTCCGGCGCGATGCGGGCCACATAGTCAGCCTGCCAGTTCACGCCGATGGCCAGGTAGGACAGGGTGAGCTTGGCGGTGGTGGCTTTTGGCACGTCGATCAGGGTCGACAGCGAGGGCTTGTCGGACAGGCCGGCCGGGATGTGGTCGAACACCAGACGCTCGGCGCCGCCGGAACAGCCCAGGGCCTCGACGCCGGTCGCGGTCTGCAGCACGACGCCGTTGGGCCCCTGGCGGACGATGGCGCTCTCGGCGGTCTGTCGGCCGGTCTTGGCATTGGTGCGGACGATCCCGACCGGCTGGTTCAGCGAGCGTTCCAGCAGGGTTCCGGGGCTGAGCAGGGCATAGTCGTAGTTTCGCTCGATGATGCCGCCGGGCAGACCATCGACCGCGGCGCTCTGCGGGATCAGGCCGTCGGCGACGGCGTCAAAGCGCAGGGTGTGGCGGCCGGCCGGCAGGGTGACGGTCCGGGTCTCGGTGACCAGGATCAGGCCCTTTTTCAGGGCCTGTTCGCGCTGCCAGGGCTGCAGGGTCTGGAAGGGTTCCGAGCCCGCGCGGTAGAGGGTCACCGCCGTCTTCTCAGCGGCGGGGGAGGCGATGGTGTCGGCCAGGGCGGGCGAGGCGAGCGCGGTGAGGGCGAGGGCCAGGGCGTAAGTCCTCCCCCTGAAGGGGGAGGCGGTCCCCGACTTGATCGGGGGCCGGAGGGGGAAGTCGGCAATGACTGAGCCGATACTTCCCCCTCCGTCGCCTACGGCGACACCTCCCCCGCTAGGGGGAGGGCTTTTATGAAAGCGCCGCCTGCTCACCAGCCCGTCTCGACCGTAAACGTCAGCACCGTCTCGCCATTGGCCGGCACGGGTACGCTCCAGCCCAGGGTGCGGGCGTCGACGCGGCGGCTCTTGAGGCTTTCGGCCTTGACCTCGCCGTCGCGCCACAGGCCGCCCTGGCGCAGTTCCACCGTGACGGCTTCAGGGCGCGCGTTGCGGACCAGGTACTTCATGGCGTAGCGCGAGCGGGTCTTTGACACCTTCTCCTGGCTGATCAGGGTGGCCTGGCTGGTGACGTCGAAGGCGTCGCCGGTCTTGATCGACAGCTCCGAGCCGGCCGGGGTGTGGTCGATGCTGTTCTCGCCGATGAACTTGGGATCGCCGGCCTGGTCGCGCATATAGATGCGCATGACGCCGGCCGGCAGCTGGCTGCCCAGTCCTGTCAGCTTGGCATTGCTGAACTGGATGGCCACCGTGGCCGACGACGGAGTCTCATCGCTGTCGAACCCGCCCTGGCGGATCTCATAGACCTTCTTGGCCGCCACGGCCTGGGCGCTGAGGAAGCCGACCTGCTTGCTCTGGTTGGAGGCGATCGTGGTGCGCTGGGGCAGGGGATAGACGTAGTAGTCGGCCAGACGCTCGGCGTCGCCGCTCTCGGTCCCGGCCGACATCATGGACGCGCTGGACCGGCGATAGCCGCCATTGTTCAGCTGGTTGACGTCGCCGGCCACCAGCTGGGTGCGGGCGTTGTCGAACGGGGTGCCGGAATTGTTGGTCAGGGTGATCCAGCCCTGCAGGTCCAGCGCCTGCTTCTTTTCGTCGAACAGGGCCACATAGTCGGCCTTCCAGCCCAGGCCCGAGGTCAGATAGCTGAGCTTGGTGGTGCGGGGCCCCGCCTTGTCGGCGTCGACCGTCACCGACAGGGTCGGGCGGGCGCGCAGGGTCTCGGGCACCTTGTCAAAGATCACGCGGGTGGGCACGCCGTCGTCGCGCAGCACCTCGATGCGGTCGCCGATCTTCAGGACCACGCCTTCATTGGCGGCCAGAACGGTGGCCACTTCGGTGGTCTCCTTGCCGTCGCCGGGATTGGTTCGGACGATGCGGACCTGCTGGCCGACCGCCTTTTCCATCAGCTTGTCGGGCGTCAGCAGGTCGTAGTCGAAGTTCTGCTCGATGATCGTCACGCCGGCCGCCGACAGGCTGACGGTCTCGGGGCGGATGGCGGCCGAGACGTCCTTGAATTCCAACCGCTGGCGACCGGCCTTGAGGTCCAGGTCGCGGGCATCTTCGACCAAGGCGAGGTCGGAATTATAGATGGTCACCGAGAGATCCGGGGCCTTCTGGGCGTGGGCGGAGCCCGCAGCCAGTACAAGCGCGGCGGTCGCCAGAAGCGCGCAACGGTTCATCGATGATCTCCCTGTTTTACACGCTTAAGCTACAGGGGATTGGGGCGAAGTCGAGGCGGGTTGGCAGGTCCTCCCCCTGGCGGGGGAGGTGTCGGCGAAGCCGACGGAGGGGGAAGTATTGGCTCAGTCATTGCCGACTTCCCCCACCGGCCTCCGGCCGCCTCCCCCTTCAGGGGGAGGATCGTAGATCAGCCGCCCCAGACCTGCTTCAGCCGCCGGTCGCGGCCGCAACCGATGCGATAAGCCTGATAGTTCAGGGCGTTCCGCTTGGCATAGTCGCGGTGGTATTCTTCGGCTGGCCAGAAGGTCTTCAGGTCGAGCACCGGCGTAACCATCTTGCCGGTCTTCAGACGCTTGGCGGCCTCGCTGCGGGACCTTTCAGCGGCGGCGCGTTGCTCGGCGCTGCTGACGAACACGGCCGGGCGATAGGACGGGCCGCGGTCGCAAAACTGGCCGCCGTCGTCGGTCGGGTCGACCAGCTTCCAGTAGCGATAGAGCAGGAAGCCGTACTCCAGTTTGGCGGGGTCGTAGGTGACGCGAACGGCCTCATAGTGGCCGCTCGTCTCGCTGGTCACGTCGCGATAGGTCGGTCGGAGAACGTGGCCGCCGGTATAGCCGCTCTCCACCTTCAACACGCCGGGAACGCCCTGCATGTCGTGCTCCATGCACCAGAAGCAGCCGCCGGCGAACACGGCGGTGGCGGTCTTGGCGGGGGTCTGGGGCTTGGCGGGCGCGGCGGCCATGGCGGGGAGACCGAAGGCGACAAGGGCGGCGATCAGGGTCAGCAGGCGGCGGCGCATCGAACGTCTTTCCGGAGCGACCCTGCGGCGGGTCTGGATTTAGATACGTACGAGCGAGGCGTTTGGTTACGCCCGCCAGCCAAAACCGACGCCGCGTACCGACGGACAGGCCTCCAGCCGTGAGGCGAGGGCCTGGGCGCGCTGGTCGCCCTGGTCGTCGATCTCCAGCCGAATGGCCAGGGTCTGGCCGTCGGGCGTGGCCGTCAGGGCGCGCAGGCGGGTCTGCTGCACCTTGGCCACGCCCAACACCCGCATCAGGGCGTCGGGCGTGTCCTCGGCGGTGACGAGGAAGAGTCTTCGTTTGTCCTCGTCCGGTTTGGAAGGGTTCAAGGTCGCACCCACTGATGCTCGACGCTGGCCGAGTTGACGCCGGGCCAGGCGGCCAGGTCGCGGGCCAGCAGGCGGGCGGCCTGGTCACCCAGGTGACGGACGCGCAAGCTGGCTTCGACGATCTGGCCCACGGGCTTGAGCGTCAGGTTGCACAGCTCGGCGCCGCTGTCGGCCAGGCCCTGGCGAACGGCGTCCAGCGCGCTGTGGGCGTCTTGTGCGGCCAGCAGCAGCTGGTGAACGGTGACGCCGTCGGCGTCGCTGTGGAAGGCGGGTGGTGCAGGCAGGTAGCTCATGGATCTCAAGTCCCCTCGGGTTGGTTTTGGAGGACCGACGAAACGCGCAACAAAAAAGCCCCGCTCCTTTCGGAGGCGGGGCTTTTTGAAGATCTTGCGATCCGTCGGCTGCGTTTAGGTTATCTCGCGCGCCGTTGCCCCGTCCGAATTGGAACGGTTTTAATCTGGTTCCACATCATGGTCGCGGCGCACGACATCGCTGCGACGGCGGTAAAGCCGGTCACGAGCGCGATGTTGATGGCGAGTTGCGAGACCATGTGGACCCAGGAGCTCCTTGCGAGTTCACTAGAGGTAGCGTGGGTATGCGCCATGCGCAAGACCTTGCCTCGCGGACGGGCGATCGGTCGCGGTTGTGGGCAGGTTTTGGCTATCGGGCGAGCGGGCGCCCGGAATTTGGGCAGAGCGCCGGCCAGGTCCTCCCCCTGAAGGGGGAGGCGGCCGGAGGCCGGCGGGGGAAGACCGCAATGACTCAGCAGCACTTCCCCCTCCGTCGCCTGCGGCGACACCTCCCCCGCTAGGGGGAGGACTTTGGGTTAGCTCCGCAGCTTGCCGCCGGCCTTCTCGGCCGCCGCCACGATGCGGCCTGACAGCGCCTCGATGTCGGCGTCGGTCAGGGTGGCTTCGCGCGGCTGCACCACAACCTCGAGCGCCACCGACTTGAAGTCGTCGGGCACACCGGCGCCGTCATAGACGTCGAACACTCGCACGGCCGTGATCAGCGCCTTGTCGGCGCCGGCTGCGGCCTTGACCAGATCGCCGGCGGCCTTGGTCTTTTCGACCAGGAAGGCGAAGTCGCGGGTCAGGGGCATCAGCGGCGAGGGCGAGAAGGCGGCCTTTGACTTGTGGGCTTTCTTCTTCGGCTCGGGGATGGCTTCCAGGGTGATCTCGAAGCCATAGACCGGGCCGGCCACGTCCAGCGCCTTGAGCACGGCCGGGTGCAGTTCGCCGAACTCGGCCATCACCGCCTTGGGACCCAGCTGCAGCCGCGCCGAGCGGCCCGGATGCCACCAGGACGAGGCCGAGCCTTGCGCCGTTTGCAGCTTGTCGACCGGCGCGCCCAGTTCTTCCAGCAGGGCCAGCAGGTCGGCCTTGACGGTGAACAGGTCGTCCTGCGCCGTCCTGGCCCAGCCGCGCGGCGCGTGCGGGGCGATGATCGCCGCCACCACGGTGCGCTGGTCGGCCGGACGGTCGCCGTGGAAGGTGGGGCCGATCTCGAACAGGGCCGCGTCGGGGAAGCCCTTGCGGGCGTTGCGGCCGGCGGCCTCGATCAGGTTGGGCAGCAAGGACGGGCGCATGCAGTCCAGGTCCGAGGCGATCGGATTGGCCAGCACCAGCTCGGCCGCGCCGCCGCCGAACAGCGTCGCGATCTTCTGGTTGGTGAAGCTCCAGGTCAGGGCCTCGGCATAGCCGGCGGCGGCCAGGGCGCGACGGGCCAGACGGCTGCGGGCCTGTTTGGCGGTCAGGACGCCGCCGACGGCGCGGGGAACCTCGGGCAGGGGCGTCGAGGGCAGGGCGCCATAGCCGGCGATGCGGGCGACCTCTTCGACGAGGTCGGCCTTGCCTTCCACGTCACGGCGGAAGGTCGGCGGCGTCACGGTCCAGGGCGAACCCAGCACGATGTCGAAGCCCAGGTCCGACAGGATCTGGCGCGTCTGGTCGGGCGTCACCGCCAGGCCTGACAGTTGCTCGACATAGTCGGGCTCGAACGCGAAGCCGGCCGGCGCGGCCGGAGCCTGGCCAGCGACCACGATCTCTGACGGCTCGCCGCCGCAGAGGTCGAGGATCAGCCGGGTAGCCAGCTCGATACCGGGAACCGGCGAGTGGGTGTCGACCGTGCGGGCGAAGCGGTACTGGGCGTCGCTGTTGATGCCGGTGGTGCGGCCGGTCTGGGCGGTGCGGATCGGTTCGAACCAGGCGCTCTCGACGAAGACATCGACTGTCTCTTCCGAGCAGCCGGTGCTTTCGCCGCCCATCACGCCGCCCAGGCCGATCGGGCGTTCGCCCGAGGCGTCGGCGATCACCGACATGTCGGGCGTCAGCTCGTAGGTCTTGCCGTCCAGAGCGATCAGATGTTCGTCGCCGTTCAGGCCGTGGCGGCCCAGACGGGTCGAGATTTCGGTCCCCGACAGCTTGGCCACATCATAGACGTGCAGCGGCCGGGCGCGGTCATAGGTGATCAGGTTGGTGATATCGACCAGGGCGCTGATCGGGCGCAGACCGATGGCCAGAAGACGGTCCTGCAGCCATTTGGGCGACGGGCCGTTCTTGACGCCCCTGATCAGGCGACCGGCGAACACCGGACAGGCTTCGCCATCGACCTTGACGGTGATCGGGCAGGGGAAGGTTCCCGGCACGGAAACGATCGACAGGTCCTTCAGCGTCCCGACGCCGGCGGCGGCCAGGTCGCGGGCGATGCCGGCCACGCCCAGCCAGTCGGGGCGGTTGGGAGTGACTTCAAAGTCGATGACGGCTTCCATGCCCAGCGCCGAAGCTGCGGGCGTGCCCACAGCCAGGTCGTCCGGCAGCTCCATGATGCCGTCGCTCTCGCTGGCGGCCTCCAGCTCGGAAGCCGAGCACAGCATGCCGTTGGAGACGACGCCGCGCACCGGCTTCTCGACCAGGGTCACGCCCAGGCCCGGCACATAGGCGCCGATGGGGGCATAGATCGTGGTCAGACCCGCGCGGGCGTTGGGCGCGCCGCAGACGATCTCCTTCATGCCGTCGACGGTGTCGACCTGGCAGACGCGCAGGCGGTCAGCGTTGGGGTGCTGCACGGCTTCCACGATCTTTGCGACCGTGAAGGCGGCCAGCTTGGTCGCCGGATCGGTGACGTGCTCGACCTCGAGGCCGGCTATGGTCATGGCGGCGACGATGTCGGTGGCGGAGGCCTCGGTGTCGAGGTGATCCTTGAGCCAGGAGAGGGTGAATTTCATGGTTCAGTCTACGATGAAAAGCTTGGCGCCGACCGAGGTCGACGAGCGGTGGGCGGGGTCGCCGAAGTCGGAGACGTGATAGCTCATGCCGGCGGTCAGGACCGTCTTGCGACCATCCTTCAGCTCGCTGGTCAGTTCGCCTTCCAGCACGAAGATCACATGGCCGCGGTCGCACCAGTGATCGGCGAGATAGTCCGGCGAATAGTCGACGCGACGCAGGCGCATGTCGCCGACATTGAGCGTGCGCCAAGTCGCTTCGCCCCTCTCGCCCGGGTGGACGGTGGGTTCGATTTGCGACCAGTCGACGGCGGTGAAGGGACTGGCGGGAAGCTGCATCAGCTGAGGCCGCTGGCGGCGTTCGGCGCGGCGAAGGCGCTGAAGCCGTAGTGGGCCAGCCAGCGGCTGTCGGACGACCACATGTCGCGCAGGTCGGGCATGCCGTATTTCAGCATCCCCAGCCGGTCGACACCCATGCCGAAGGCGAAGCCCTGGTACTCGTCCGGATCGATCCCGCAGGCGCGCAGCACATTGGGGTGAACCATGCCGCAGCCCAGGATTTCCAGCCACGACGTGCCCTGGCCGATCTTGATCTCGCCGCCCGAGCGGTCGCACTGCACGTCCATCTCGGCCGAGGGCTCGGTGAACGGGAAGTGGTGCGGACGGAACTGGGTGGTCACCGCGTCGGTCTCGAAGAACCGCGCCAAGAAGGTTTCCAGGGTCCACTTCAGGTGGCCCATGTGGATGCCCTTGTCGATCACCAGGCCCTCGACCTGGTGGAACACCGGCGTGTGGGTGGCGTCGTTGTCGCAGCGATAGGTGCGGCCCGGAGCGATGATCCGGATCGGTGGCTTTTGCGACATCATGGTCCGCACCTGCACCGTCGAGGTGTGGGTGCGCAGCAGCATGCGCTCGCCTTCGGACCCGTCGGCGTTGGTCTTCGGATTGAAGAAGAAGGTGTCGTGCATCTCCCGCGCCGGGTGCTTGGGCGGGAAGTTCAGGGCCGTGAAATTGTGGAAGTCGTCGTCGATGTCGGGACCTTCGGCCACCGCGAAGCCCATCTCGGCGAAGATGGTGACCATCTCGTCCAGGGTCTGCATGGTGGGATGGACACTGCCCTTGCGCCGATAGGGGGCCGGCAGGGTCAGATCCAGGGTCTCGCTGGCCAGGCGCGCGTCCAGCTCGGCAGTCTCCAACGTCGCCTTGCGGTCGGCGATGGCGGTGGCGGCGGCGTCGCGCAGGGCGTTGATCGCCGCGCCCTGCGTCTTGCGCTCCTCGGGGCTCATCGCCCCCAGAGTTTTGAGCAGGCCGGAGATCGAGCCGGTCTTGCCCAGGGCCGCGACGCGCACGGCGTCGAGGGCGGAAAGATCGGCGGCGGCGGCGACTTGCGCCAGCACATCGGATTCGAGGGTTTTGAGATCGGTCATGACGGGCATCCGTCTAGAGCATTCGGGCGGGGCGGAGTAGGGGAGCGCGCAGCAAAAAGCCCCCCGGTTGGCACCGGAGGGCTTTTCTTAGATCGCAATCGGGACGAACCCGAAAAAGACCTTAGGCGGCCAGGGCGGTGCGGACCTTGTCAGCAATAGCCTTGAACGCAGCCGGGTCTTGACCCGCGATATCCGAGAGGACCTTACGGTCGATCACGATACCCGCCACGTCCAGGCCGTGGATAAACTGCGAGTAGGTGAAGCCCTCGGTGCGGGCGCCGGCGTTGATGCGTTGGATCCACAGCGAGCGGAACGCGCGCTTGCGAACCTTGCGGTCGCGGTACGCGTACTGGCCGGCCTTGTCGACGGCGGCCTTGGCGGTGCGGATGGTGTTCTTGCGGCGACCGTAGAAGCCTTTTGCCTGCTCAAGAACCTTCTTGTGCTTGGCGTGGGCGGTAACGCCCCTTTTGACGCGAGCCATGTGTCAGCGCTCCTCTTAAAGGCCGTAGGGCATGTACGAACGAATGGTCTTGGTGTCCGAAGCACTCATGACCTTCGTTCCGCGGTTTTGGCGGATGTACTTGCCGTTGTGGCCGATCAGACGGTGACGCTTGCCGGCGACGCCGGCTTTCAGCAGGCCCGTGGCCGTGATCTTGAAGCGCTTCTTCGCGCCCGACTTGGTCTTCAACTTAGGCATTTCGCGTCAGGGCTTTCGCCCTGTCCTCTGGGATAGCAAGACGAACCGCCATGGCATGCCAATAAGCCAGGCGGTTCCGGAAAGGCGGGGTTAGTACGGGAAAGAGTCGGGGAAGGCAAGGGCGGACGGGGCGCCGTTGCTCCAGGTCGTCAATTGGGTGGGTTATTTCGTTCCAGGAACTCGACCATCGCCGAAAGGGCCTGCTGGCGCGTGCCCTCGCGTGACAGGTTGTGATCTTCGGACTTCAGGCTGATGAACTCCACCGGCTTGCCGGCGCGCTTGAGAGCGTCGCGCATGGCAGTGCTCTGGTCGTAATAAACCACGGTGTCGTCCTTGCCGTGGATCAACAACACCGGGCCATCGGCTTGGGCGGCATAGTTGACAGGCGAACGCTGGACCAGCTTCGGATCGGACGGCTTCTCGACACCCATGTAGCGCTTCCAGTAGCGAACGCTGGGGCTGTTAACGCCACCCTGGCTGATTTGCTTCTCCAACATCTTTTCCATGTCGGAAACCCCCGCCACAGCGACCGCGCACCGATAGACGCCCTTATCCAGTGTGATGCCGGCCAGCGCCGCATAGCCGCCATAGCTGGCCCCGACGATGCAGACGCGCTTGGGATCGATGGTGCCGACCTTGGCCAGGGCGCGCACGCCGTCCGACAGGTCGGTCTGCATCTTGCCGCCCCACTCGCCATAGGCAGCCTCCAGGAAGGCCTGGCCGTAGCCTGAAGACCCCCGGAAGTTGGGTTGCAGCACGGCATATCCGCGCGAAGCCAGCGCTTGAGCGCGATAATTGAAACCGGCTACATCCCGGGCCTGCGGACCGCCGTGGGGATAGACAATGAGTGGAAGATTTTTGGCGGGCTTGCCTGTGGGGAGGGTGAGATAGGCGTTGATCTCCAGCCCGTCGGCGGCCTTGTACTTGATCGCCTTGACCATAGCGACGTCCGCGCCGGTCAGGGTCGGATAAGCGCCGCCGATACGCTTGATCTTCTTGGCCGCCAAATCGGCCAGGTAGTATCCGCCCGCCTCGCCGGTGCCTTCAACATAGACCACTAGCTTCCCGTAGTCTGGCGTGAACGCCGCCAGATAGAGCTGTCTGCCGCCGAATGATTGCTTGATCAGGGCCCAGCCACTCGCCAAGCGCGGTTCCTTGATGTCGTATTCGCGATAGATGTCGTGCCGCGTAAACGCGATCACGCGCTCTTCCGTATCCAGCACTACGCCCAGATCTCCCGATCCTAGGGGCTCGCCTATAGGGCCTCCGTTCACCGGAACCGGTCGCAGCATCCAAGTCTGGTCATTCTCGTCCCAGACATTGAGGATGATCGAGCTTTCATCCAGAGACCGGCCGATGAGATCTGGCGTGTCGATCGGTGCGGTGACCGAATAAGCCTCGCGCCAACCTTGCTGGCGGAGGTCGAGCGACCAGCGCTTGCTATCGAAGTCGTATTTCGTCTTGGCCAGCAACTCGCCTTTGGAGTTAAGCAGATACTGGCTGGTGTCATCGTCGCCGCGTTGATGAACTTGGCCGACGCCTGAATCCGGATCGATCCGATAAAGATCGAGTTGCCTGTCGGTTGAGATCAAGCCCGCATAGATGACCGGCTTTCCATTGTAGGTTCCTCCGCGACTGGAGAACAGGGCGTTGGCCACCTTTTCCACGGTTCGTTTGGGTAGCGCTGTAGCGTCGCCGGTCGCGACGTTCAGGCTGGCGCCAAGGGAAAACTCCCGCGCGAAGAAGATGTCGTCGACCGTCGTTGTCTCGGAAATACGGATAAGGACATGGGTGGAGCCAACCCATTCCAGGGTGCGGACCTTGCGATCACCCATTTCAAGGGTGCGCAGAAGGGTCCCGTCGACCCCCTGCAGGACGATGGTCGAGCGCTCTCCCTCCTTGCGGATATAGGCCAGCTTCTGGCCGTCGGCCGAGATGTCCACCGAGCTCACGGCCGGCAGTCGGCCGTAGGCCTCCAGCGGCGCGGCCTGGGCGGCGCCTAGGCCGACCGACGCGGCCAGGGCGGCGACGACGAACAACTTCAACATGCAATCACCTCAACTCGACGGGTGTTACGCTATCGACGCCCGTCCAGGTTGTCGAGTGTCGGAAACTCAGGCCGCCGCCTTGGCGCGGCCCACCAGGGTCACGCCCAGCCAGACGGCGGGCAGCATCAGGGCCGCGCCGAACCAGTAGGGTCCGCCGATGGCGAGGCCGAACAGCGACCCGGCGATCAGGGGCCCGACCATGCGGGCCAGAGAGCCTGCCGCCATGTTCAGGCCCAGCATCTCGCCCTGGCGGTCGGGCGGGGTGTTGCGCGAGATCAGGGCCGCCACGCAGGGAAAGACCAGCGACTGGCCAAAGGCCGTGCCGCCCACGATCACCGGCACTAGGGCGGCGCTGGGCACGAAGGGGGTCAGGAACAGGGTCACGGCGATGATCGATAGGCCGGTAGTCAGCACCAGCGGCTCGCCAAAGCGCCGCGCCAGCCGGCCGGTCACGGCCCCCTGACCGATGGAGGCGACCACCCCGATCACCGCAAAGCACAGGCCAACCTCGCGCGGGCCCCAGTCGAACCGGGCGTGGGTCCAAAGGCCAAAGACCGACTCCATGCCGGCGAAGGCGGCGGTCGAGACCAGGGTGACCAGCAGCACCCGGCTCAGGATCGGGCTGGCCATGGCCGCCTGCAGGGCCTCGCGCCGGTGGGGCCTCGCCGCGCCCGGGGCGCTGGGCGAGCGGCTTTCGACGACGAACAGAAAGACGCCCAGCGAGGCCAGGGCCGCCATGCCGGCGGCCACAAACAGCGGGATCTGGAAGCCCAGGCGTCCGGCCTCCGGGTGGGCCAGCAGGCCGCCGAGGGCGGGGCCGACCACGAAGCCGGCGCCAAACGCCGCGCCCAGAAGGCCCATGCGCCCCGCCCGCTTTTCCGGCGGCGTGACGTCGGCCATATAACCCTGGATGGTCGAGATATTGCCGCTGCCAAACCCGCCGATCAGGCGGATGGCGAAGGCGATCCAGATGGTCGGGGCGAAGGCCAGGGCGACATAGGACAGCGTATTGGCCAGGATGGTGACGATCAGCACTGGCCGTCGGCCGATGCGGTCCGACAGCCGGCCCCAGAACGGCTCGGCGAAGAACTGTCCCAGGCTGTAGGCCGAGAACAGCGCCGTGATCTGCCAGGGCTCGGCCTTCAGCGACTGCGCATAGAAGGGCAGCAGCGGAATGACCAGGCCAAAGCCCACCAGGTTGATGAACACGACCAGCAGCAGGACGTAGAGCGCCCGGGCGCTGTGGGCGGACGACGCGGGAGAGGCGGTCGGGGGCATGGTCGGCGCTTTCGAAGGGCCGCCCGAATACGCCTTTTGGCGCGGCTCCGAAACGAAAAACGCCCCGGCCAAGGCCAGGGCGTTTGTCTCGAAATCAGATCGGCGCTCTTAGCGCGGCGCCAGGATCATGATCATCTGCCGGCCTTCCATGCGCGGCTCGTACTCGACCTTGGCGATTTCCTCGAAGTCGGTCTTCACCTTGATCAGCAGCTTCATGCCCAGCTCGGGGTGAGCCATTTCACGGCCGCGGAAGCGCAGGGTCACCTTGACCTTGTCGCCCTCCTCGAAGAACCGGGTCATGGCCTTGGTCTTCACCTCGTAATCGTGGATGTCGATGTTCGGGCGGAGCTTGATTTCCTTGAGCTCGACGATCTTCTGCCGCTTGCGCGCCTCGTTCTTCTTCTTCTGCTCCTGGAACTTGAACTTGCCGTAGTCCAGGATCTTGCAGACGGGAGGATTGGCGTTCGGAACGATTTCCACCAGGTCCAGACCAGCTTCTTCCGCCGCTTCGAGGGCGGAGGCGGTCGGCATCTCGCCTTGCTTCTCGCCGTTTTGGTCGATCAGCAGGACGCGTGGGACGCGGATTTCATCGTTGATACGCGGTCCGTCTTTGACGGGCGGCGTTTGCATAGGACGGCGAATAGGGGCGGCTCCGGTACAGTTGAAGAGAGTCGCGCTGCGCGAAGGCGCGCTGCGAGAAGATGATATATGACCTGTCGGGCGCCCCCTATCAAGCGGCGCGAACCAAACAGGCGCCAGCGCAGCCAATCCTTTTGAGCGCAAGGCGTATCCGGGACGGAAACGGTCGGGCGGGAACCTGGTTTTTCGCTGACGGATATTGACCCGCCTTGCCCACCACAACGCACCGACACACCCCTATCGAAGACATCCACGCCCTGCTGATCGGCTCCAGTTTCATCGCCGTGGGCCTGACCCTGCTGAAGGCCGCCGGCCTTGTCACCGGCGGAGTCGCGGGCGTGGCCCTGATCGTCTCCTACCTGACCGACTGGCCCGTGGGGACGGTGTTCCTGCTGCTCAATATTCCCTTCTACGCCTTGGCTTATCGGGCGCTGGGGCGGGACTTCACGATCAAGACCCTGGCCACCAACCTGCTGCTGGCGGGTCTGGCTTTGGGCATGCCGCACTGGCTGAAGGTCGAGGGCGTAGACCCGATCTTTGCGGCGGTGTTCGGCGGCACGATCATCGGCATGGGCATCCTGGCCCTGGCGCGACACCGCTCCAGCGTCGGCGGCGTGGGGGTGCTGGCGTTGTATCTTCAGGAAAAGCGCGGGATCGGCGCCGGCAAGGTGCAGATGATCGCCGATTGTCTGGTCGTGGCGGCCGCTTTCGCGGTGATCAGCCCGACAAAGCTGCTGCTGTCGATTCTGTCTGCGGTGGCGCTGAGCGCGGTGATCATCGCCAATCACCGGCCGGGTCGCTACGCGGGGTACTGAATCTAAGGCAGCAGGCTCATCGCCGCGCTGGCCACCGTCGAGACGGGCAGGGCTTTGAGGTCGGGTGAGCGGATCACCGCCACGTGGCCGCGCGGGCCGCAGAGGTCTGGGTCGGAGGCATCGGAGAACAGGGCGATGGTCGGGGCGCCCGCAGCGGCCAGCAGATGCGTGGGGCCGGTGTCATTGCCGACCACCAGCGCTGCCTTGGCGCCCAGCACGGCCAGCTGGGCGAAATCGGTGCGGCCGGTCAGGTCGCGGGCCTGGCCGACCGACTTCTGGATCTGCCGCGCCATGGCGCTTTCCTGCGGACCGCCGATAATCACGATGTCCAGGCCGCGCGCCTTCAGCAACGAGCCCAGCTGGGCGAAGGCCTCGACGGGCCAGCGCTTTTCCGGCCGATGGGCCGAGCCTCCGGGCACGAACAGCACGTAGGGACGCGGCGTGGCGGCGCCGGCAACGGGGCGAGCATCCTTGTGGCGGCGCAGGATCCACGACAGGTCCGGCGGCGGGGCGTTGCCATGCTCGGTCGGGGCGTCTGGCCAGATGCCGGCGGCGCGCAACTGGTCCGCCTGACGCTCCAGCGTATGCATGGTGTTCCGTGCCTTGCTGCGCTGGGGCAGGGAGCAGCCAAAGGCTATGCCGCTCCATTGCGGGGCAAACGGCCGCAGGGCCTGGAAGTACCAGTTGGTGCGGCTGTTGGTCTGCAGGTCGTAGACGCGATCGTAGCGGGCCTTGCGCAGGCGGCCCAGCATCTGGGTGATGTCCCCGAAATCCATCGGGCGGCCGTCGGTTTCGACGCTGTTGAAATAGGGGCTGAGCTTGGCGAGGGCTTCGAACGGGGGGGTGGTCAGAAGGGTGATCTTGGCCTTGGGATGGGCCTCGCGGATCTTCTTCATCGCCGCCAGAGCGAGAACGAAATCGCCAAGGGCCCCCAGCTTGATCACCAGGACCTTCTTGATTTCCTTACTCACGGTCTCCGCTCCAAAACTCTGGCTTCCAGCACGCGCGCATAGACGTTCAAGGTGGCTTCGCACATGGCGTCCACCGAATACAACCGCCGGGCGCGAGCCCGGGCCGTCTGGCCCATGGTCTGGCGAGTCGCCGCGCCGGCGTCGCGGGCGGTGACCAGCGCAGCGGCCCAGGCTTGGGCGTCACCCGGCGCGACCAGCCAGCCGGTTTCGCCCGGCAGCACGGTCTCGCGCGCGGCGCCGTGATCGGCGGCCAGCACGGGGCGTCCCATCACCTGCGGCTCGACCGCCGTGCGGCCGAAGGCTTCGGGTTCCAGCGACGGCGCTATGGCCAGGTCGGCCAGCAGATAGGCGGCGGGCATGTCATCGCAATGGCCGACGATCTTGACGTCATCCTGCAGGCCCGCAGCGGCGATCTGGGCTTCCAGCTCGGCGCGATAGGCCTTGCGGCCCTGATCGTCGCCGACCAGCAGCAGCAGCACCCGGGCGCCGCCGGCGGCTTTCAGCTGAGCCATGGCCTCGATCAGCAGGGCCTGGCCCTTCCAGCGGGTCAGCCGGCCGGCCAGCAGCACCTTGAGGCGGCGCTCGTCGGCGGCGACCCCCCAGGCCTTGCGCAGGGCCTCGATCCGGTCGGCGCTGACCATGCCGGGTTCAAAGCGGGTCAGGTCGACGCCGCGCGGGATGGCCACCACGCGGTCGGGATCAATGCCGTGTTCCTTGATCACATGCGCGCGGGTGTATTCGGAATTGGCGATCACCAGGTCACCCTTGGTCATAACCGCATTATACCAGCGCTTGAGGTTCGAGCGGGCATTATAGACGCCATGGTAGGTGGCCACGAACGGCACCTTGGTGGCATGGGCGGCCCACAGGGCGCTGAAGGCCGGGGCGCGGGAGCGGGCGTGGACCAGGGTCACCTTCTCGCGGCGGATCAGGTCGATCAGCCGCGCGGCGTTGCCCAGCATGATCAGCGGGTTTTTGGTCTGGGCCGGCATCTGGGCCAGACGGCCGCCGTCGGCTTCCAGCCGCGAGGCCATGCGTCCGCCCTTTGTCGCGACCAACGCCTTGCCGCCTTGCGCCACGACGGCGTGAGCGACATCTATCGTCGTCTGCTCAGCACCGCCCGTTTCCAGTTCGGGGGTAACCTGCAGCAAGGTGAAATCGGCGGGAAGTGCGGGCACGCGACTCTCGGATGAGATGACGGGTTTAGTTAGCGAAAGGATCAAGGCCGCGCCATGACCGAATACCCTGAGTTCCTGGTTAGCGCCGACAAACAGCGCCTGGCCTATCGTCTTGTGGCCGGCGAGGGGCCCACGGTGGTCTGGCTGGGCGGTTTTCACTCCGACATGACCGGGACCAAGGCCCAGGTTCTGGCCGATCATGCGCAGGCGACGGGCAGGGCCTATCTGCGCTTCGACTATTTCGGACACGGCGAGTCGGACGGCGCGTTTCGCGACGGCACGATCAGCCGCTGGCGGCAGGACGCCCTGGCGGTGATCGATGAGCTGACGCAAGGGCCGCTGGTGCTGGTGGGTTCGTCGATGGGCGGCTGGATCGCGTGCCTGGCGGCCATCGCGCGGCCCGAGCGGGTCAAGGCCATGGTACTGATCGCCCCGGCGCCGGACTTCACCGAGAAGCTCATGGAGCCCGAGCTGTCGGATGACGCCAAGGCCGCTATCGCCCGCGACGGCTTCTGGATCCGGCCTTCGGAGTATGATGACGGCGGCTACGCCATCACCCGACAGCTGCTGGAAGACGGCGCGCGGTGGTCGATCCTGCCCGGGCCCGTGCCGATCGAGGTTCCGGTGCGGGTGCTGCAGGGCGGCGCCGATCCGGACGTGCCTTGGAACCATGCCCTTGAACTGGCCAATGCCCTGAAGAGCGACGACGTGGTCTTCACCCTGATCAAAGACGGGGACCATCGGCTGTCGCGGCCGCAGGATCTGGAGCGGTTGGTGGCGGCAGTGATCGAGGCGCGGTCGCTGGTCGAGGTGGATGATGATCCGGTCGCGCGGCGGCTGGCGAGGGCGGCTCGGGCTCGGGGCGCGAGCCTGGCCTCGGCGGCGGCTTGGGCGGCTGCAGATATTGGGCCGGACGAGGAGTAGGGGGGGCTTCGAGCGCGCGGCGGCTCAATTGGCCTCGGCGGCAAGCCAGTCTTCGCTTCTCAGGCCATCCACCCGTCGGAATTCCTCGAGATTGCCCGTAATGACGACCAGGCCGCGAGATCGCGCGTGGCCTGCAATCAAGATGTCGTAGCCGCCGATCATATTGCCTGATCGCTCCAGTACCGCGCGAATATCCGCCGCGTGATCAGCGGCGGCCGCATCGAATGTCAGGACATCGAGCTTGGCCGCGAACCGTTCGACCTCATTGCGATTGTGTTCGGGTCTCGCCGATTTGGCCGCGCCGTGAAGCAATTCCGTCAGAATTATCGTCGAGATGCAAAGGGCGTCCGCGTTCAGGTTGAACCTGTCCTTCACGCCTTGGGGCCGGTCTCTGAGCACACGAATGCACAGATTGGTGTCCAGCATGTAGCGCAGCATCAGAGCGCTTCGCGAGACTGAACGGGGGGCTGTTCTCGCTCGCCAAGTTCGACGCCGGGCGCCATGAAGAACTCGTCCCAAACGGCGTCTGAAGGCACGATGACCCGGCGATTACCATCGCGCAGCACGGTCACCGACCGCACGCCATCGGGAAAGGCCACATCCTTGGGCAAGCGGACCGCCTGCGAGCGGTTTGACTGGAACAGCGTTGTCTTGGTCATGTTCAGTTCCGGGATATACGCAATGTATATCCCAAACTCCGCTCGCGGTCTAGTTCTCACCCACCAAGATCGCCGCCAGCCCCTCGCGATAGGTCGGGTACTTCGGCCGCCACCCCAGCTCCGCCTTGGCCCTTGCATTCGAGACCCGCTTGTTCTCGGCGTAGAACCGCCGCGTGGCGGGCGACAGGCCTAGGGCGTCGAACGGCAGGTCGGGCGGCACGGGGACGCCCAGCAGCCTGGCGGCGTATTCCATTACGTCCTGCGGCGGGGCCGGCTCGTCGTCGCACAGGTTATAGATACCGCCCGCCCGGGGCTGGTCCAGCGAGGCCAGCAGGCCCGAGACGATGTCGTCCAGATGGATGCGGCTGAACACCTGGCCCGGCTTGACCAGGCGGCGGCCTTCGCCGGCCCGCAGGCGGTCCAAGGCGCTGCGACCGGGTCCATAGATGCCCGGCAGGCGGAAGGTAGTGACGGTCAGGCCCATGCCGCGCCCGACCTGGCGCCAGTCGCGCTCGGCCCCGACCCGGCGGGCGCCCTCGACCGACTGGGCCTTGAGCGGCGAGGTCTCGAACACCCAGCGGCCGTCGAAGTCGCCATAGACGCCGGTGGTCGACAGATAGCCGATCCAGTCGGGGAAGGCCCCCGCCTGGGCCAGGGCCGGAATCACCGATTCCAGCGCCGCGCAGCCGTCCTCTCCGGGCGGGGAGGTGATCAGCACCGCATTGACCCCGGTCAGGGCCGTGGCCATGGCCTCGCGATCGTTTGGATCGGCGGGTTCGATACCGGCCGCTCGCAGCGTCGCCGCCTGCTCCGGTGAGCGCGCCGAGGCGGCGATATCCCAGCCCCGGGCCCGCAGCGCCTGGGCGAAAGCTGCGCCGACATAGCCCAGACCGAACACGAACAGACGCAAGTTGGAAGCTCCGCCACCCTGAAAAACAGAGGCTGAATGAGCCCTCTAAAGACCACGCTCCGCAACCCCTCAAAGGGCGCTTGCCAAGGCGAGATCGCTCTGCCATAAGCCGCCTCCTCATCGCGGGGCGGTTCTTTCGCTTCCAAGATGCGGGCGTAGCTCAGTGGTAGAGCACAACCTTGCCAAGGTTGGGGTCGAGAGTTCGAATCTCTTCGCCCGCTCCATTTCTCCCCTCTTGGAGAGTGGAACGAGACCCGAGAAATCAGGATGCGGGCGTAGCTCAGTGGTAGAGCACAACCTTGCCAAGGTTGGGGTCGAGAGTTCGAATCTCTTCGCCCGCTCCAATTTCTCTTAAGACCCCGCAGATCAGACCCGCCAGGGCCGCCCAAAAAGCGGCAAGCGGCCTTTGGCGTCGTGTCGATTCCTGATCTAACGCGTTTCCATCGCGTTTTCGGGGACGTTCATGACCAACCGCCATCCTGCTCGCTGGGCCGTTTCCGGCCTGATGATCGCCGCCCTGATGACGGGGACCGCCGCTTGGGCCCATCCCGATGGCGACCAGCTTTCCCAGGCCATCAAGACCTATGAAGCGGCCAATGCCGGTGGCGAGGATGACGACGGGGGCGGCGCCGAGGCCGCGCGCTGGCGGCTGCCGCCGGTGGGGCCGGCGGCTGATGCGGCCCGCAAGGCCAAGCTGTCCTACGCCCAGGGCCTGCTGACCGGCGTCATCGTCGAGCGCCTGAATCCCGATGAGCGCCTGACCCTCCAGCTGCTCAACTTCGCGATTGCCGAGCGCCTCGAGAGCCTGTCGTTCGATGAGTCGCGCATGCCGTTCAGCAGCGACGGCGGCTTCGATGTCACCTTGCTGTATCGCGCCAATGGCATGCGCCTGAAGACCGAGGCCGAGGCCGCCAAGTGGCTGGAGCTTCTGGCCAAGACCCCTGACTGGTACGACGCCAACATCGCCAATGCCCGGCGCGGCCTCGACACCGGTTTCGTTCAGGCCACGCCCACCGCGCAGTCGGTGCTCGATCGCGCCAGGCGCACGGCGGCGACCCCGGTGGCGGAAGAGCCCCTGCTGGCGCCCCTGCGCGCACTGCCGGCCAGCGTGCCCGCCGACCGCAAGGCGGCCCTGATCGCCCAGGGCGAAAAGGTGCTGGCCGAGATGGTCGCCCCGGCCCGGGCCGGCTTCGTCATCTTCATGGAGACCGAGTACCTGCCCAAGGCCGCCAAGAGCCTGGCCGCCGTCGATCTGCCCGATGGCCAGCGCTACTACGCCTTCCTGGCCCGTCGCCACACGACCACAGCCATGACGCCCGACCAGATCCACGACGTTGGCCGCAGCGAGGTGGCGCGCATCCGCGCCCGGATGCAGACGGTGATGACCCAGACCGGCTTCAAGGGCACCCTCCCGGAGTTCATCGCCTATCTGCGCAAGGACCCCAAGTTCTACGCCACCAGCCGGCAGCAACTGCTGGAAAAGGCCAGCGAGATCGCCAAGCGCGCCGACGACCAGCTGCCGGCCCATTTCGGCGTCCTGCCGCGCCTGAGCTATGGCGTGCGACCGGTGCCGGCCAGCATCGAGAAGGGCTACACCACGGGCCGTTACTTCGGCGGAGATCCCAAGATTGGCCGGGCCGGGGGGCTGATGATCAACACCTCCGAGCTGGACCAGCGGGCCCTGTACGAGCTGCCGGCCCTGGTGCTGCACGAGGGCGCGCCCGGGCATCACACCCAGACCTCTCTGGCCCAGGAACAGACGGATGTGCCCGAGTTCCGCAAGGGCCTCTATTTCAATGCCTTCGGAGAAGGATGGGGCCTCTATTCCGAATGGCTGGGCGAGGAGATGGGGATCTATCGCGATCCCTATGAGCTATTCGGCCGGCTGTCCTACGAGATGTGGCGCGCCTGCCGGCTGGTGGCCGACACCGGCATCCACTGGAAGCGCTGGAGCCTTGAGCAGGCGCGCGCCTGTTTCACCGACAATACCGCCCTGTCGCCGGTCAATATCGAGGTCGAGTTGGCCCGCTACGTGTCCTGGCCTGGCCAGGCCGTGGCCTACAAGATCGGTGAGCTGAAGATCCTCGAACTGCGCAAGCGGGCCGAAACCGCGCTTGGCGATCGGTTCGACGAGCGCAAGTTCCACGATGCCGTGCTTTTGCAGGGTTCCCTGCCCATGGCGGTCCTGGAGCAAAAGATCGACGCGTGGATTGCCCAGCAGAAGGGATAGGCGGGACTTGAGCGGGGATTGGCGGGCGCTCCGCCTATCCCCGTCGGTAACACGCGCGCCCTCTAACCCTCCGCGCCGAAACCGACTATCAGGAGGAAAACGCGAAAGGAAACCGGTGTCATGGCCAGGATCACCGTGCTGGGCGAATGCATGGTCGAGATGTCGCCGGACGGATCGTCCGATGACGGGGCGCCGCGCTACCGGATGGGCTTTGCGGGCGATACCTTCAACACGGCCGTCTACATGTCCCGGCTGGGCGACGCGGTGGCCTATTGTACGGCGCTGGGGCAGGGCGACCCGTTCAGCGAGGGTGTGCTGGGCGCCATGCGCCGCGAGGGTCTCGACACCCGTCTTGTCCGCGAGGCCAGCAACCGCCTGCCGGGCCTTTACGCCATCGTGCTGGACGACAGCGGCGAGCGGAAGTTCCACTACTGGCGCGAGCGGGCCCCGATCCGCGACCTGTTTTCCGAGCACACCGCCGACCAGTTGATCGAGGCCGCCAAGGCCAGTGACCTGGTCTATCTGTCCGGCGTCACCCTGGCGGTGATCGGCGATATCGGCCGGGCGCGGCTCAAGGACATCCTGGCCTATGTGCATTCGCTGGGCGTTGCCGTGGCCCTGGACTTCAACTATCGGCCGGCTTTGTGGCCCAGCCCCGAGGCGGCTCGCAGCGCCCTCGACAGCGTCGTCCCATCCTGCCGCTATATCTCGCTGAGCAGCGAGGACTCTCGTCCGCTGTACGGCCGCGAGGCCGAGGAGCTTGCCGCCGAGTGGGCGACCGCAGGCGCCGAGGTGGTGGCCCGGGACGAGAGCCATGCCGTCAACGTCCATCGCCCGGACGGCCGCACCGCTACCGCCGCGCCAGGCCGAGTGAAGGCGGTGGACACCACGGGCGCGGGCGACAGCTTCAATGCCGCCTATCTGTCGGCGCGAATGGCGGGCCTGCCGATAGCGACAGCGATCGAGCGGGCTCACAGGCTGGCCGCCATTGTCGTATGCTGTCGCGGCGCCATCGTGCCTCGCGGGACCGCATTGCGCCTTGATGTCCCATAGCGACTCTTACCCGCGGGGGGCTAGGGAGGTGCGCTTGGGCGCCTTGAAGCCAAGGCTGAAATCGAGTGGAGTAAGCGTATGCTCGTCACGAGCCGGCAGCAGGCTGCCCTGAGTGCTAGGTTTCTAAGCCCCGTTGCGCCCATGCTCGAGGATCTTTTCCTGGCTCTGCGCGCCGAAACCGATCAGGCGCTCGGGCGGGACGCGCCGCCGCGGTACGGCAAGCCCTATCCCTACGGCTATTGTCTCGAAATCACCAAGGATGTGCAGGCCCGCCTACGGGTCCGGCTAAAGCAGCCTCGACACCCGGGCGAACGGGCGATCAAGGCCTATTTGAACTCCGGCGGCGCGGCCCGTCGTGTCTGGGGCGCGCTGCGGGGGCGTTTCTTCCAGAACGCCTTTCATATCGGCGGCCTCTATATCGACGTTTCCAACGACACCGTCGATGTCAGCAAGCCCAAGGTCGAGATCCTGCCGATGGACCGATCCGGCCTTGAGCCGATCCGCGATGCGGCGCATTTCGCTCGAATCGCTGAGGCGTACTGGGGGGTGACGTTTTACGCCAACCACGCCTTGCCCAGCCTGGCGCCGCTGTTTCCGATGATCGGCGTGGACGCCCGGGGCAAGGCCCGCCTCTATTCCGATTTCCGCTACATGGTTGACCTGTTCCGTTCCAGCCAGTTCGCCAAAGCCGAGCGATGGCTGGAAGACGGGCCAGCGCCCCCTATGGCCCTCGTGGAGGCCATCCGCAGGCCTTGTCCGCCCGCTCTGCTGAGGGCCAATCCGAGCGCGACCCTGACCGCAGCGCTGCAGGCCTGTCGGTCGGCCAGGGCGGACGGGCTAGCCTCGGATGAGGATTGGCTGGAGGCACGAGCCCATGATCTTCTGACCACCCGCGCGCCGTCTATCCCCGTGCTGGAACGGGGATAGGACAGTATCGGACGTAGGATTTTCAACGGCTTATTTTCCTACTTGTGCGTCACGATAGGAAAATTATCCTCACCAACAGAAACTAAGCCTAACATTGAGTCGTGGTCGCTGGATCGCGATCTCGATTGGAGGACGCCATGTTGGTTCAAGCTCTTGAGGATATCTGGGCGATCACGCCCGATCCCCGTCGTGACCGTCTCGCGGTCGCCTTCGTCACCCATCTGGTCGCCATGGCGACTGACGTTTCGCCGGGGGACATCTCGGCTCACAAACGCTCCACGCTCGCCGCCGCCCGGGCCCGGCAGATCGCCATCTACCTGACGCACGTCACGTTTCACTGGCCGCTCAACCGGGTCGCCTTCGCGTTCGGGCGCGACCGCACCACCTGCGCTCACGCCTGCCATCGGATCGAGGACATGCGCGAGGACGCTGGCTTCGACGCCAAGCTGGTTACGCTGGAGGCCTGTCTGCAACAGGCGCCCCGCCTCAGTCTGGAGGGCGCGCGATGAGCGCCGCTCCTGACCTGGCCGTCGAGCATCTGGCCCTTCGCGCCGCCCGTCTGCTGGCCCGTCCGGGCGCGGTGATCGAGGCGGCGCCGCTGGGCTATGCGGTGCGGTTTGGACCCAACCGCCGCCGGCGGCCGATGCTGGTCATCGACGAGACGGCCTTTGAGGCGCTGGTCCGTCTGGCCACGCTCAAGCCGAGGGCGCTGGGCGGCTGGTCCCTGGTCTTCACGCCGCCGGCCAAGCCCGCGCCGCCGCCCGGTCGTCCAGGCGTGATCGAGGGTGAGGTGATCCTGGAAGAACCGGGCGTCGGCCGCGCCGCCTTCAAGGCCAATCTGGGGGAGTCGCCCCTGGCCTGGCTGGCGCGTCGTCGAGACGGCAGGGGCCGCCCGTGGATCGCGCCGGTTGAGGCTGCGGCGGGCGAGCGTCTACGTGAGGACTTTCACCGGGCGGGAACGATCGGGCGGCTGACCATGAACTGGGACTCAGGACCGCGGGTCGATGGCGGGGGCGGGCGTCGTCTCGAGCCCGCCGAACGCGCTCGGGCCGCCAAGGACCGTATCGCCGCAGCGCTGGAAGCGGCTGGACCGGGCCTGCGCGAAATCCTGGAGCACGTGTGCCTGGCCGGTACGGCGCTGGAGGCCGCCGAGCGGTCGCTGGGCCTGCCGCGTCGGGCCGGCAAGACGGTGCTGAAACTGGCCCTGCAGCGGCTGGTCGTTCACTACCGCATGGCCTGAACGCGAAAAGGGCGGGACCTTTCGGTCCCGCCCTTCGTCGCAATCTTTTAGTGCTTCAGCATGTGCTTGATGTCGCGCATCTGGTCGTGACCGGACTTCACCGAGGTCCAGGCCTTCTCGATGACCGCGCGGGTATGGGCGTCGACATCGGTGTCCTGCATGGCCTTTTCGTACTTGGCCTTGATGAAGTCCTCGCCGGACTCGACCTCGTTGATCACCGCCTCGTCGCCCTTGGACAGGCTGTCGCGCAGATTGACGAACACGCGGTGGGCGGCGGCCAGGATGGTGCCGTCGTCCTTGGGCTCGCCGCCAAGCCGGCGAACCTCGTCCTGCAGTTCGGTGACGATGGTGCGACGTTCCTGGGCGCGCTGCTCGAACAGCATCTTGTAGCGCTGGGCGTCGGCGTCCTGGGCGGCCTCGTGATAGCCGTCGGCGCTGTCGATGGTGGTCTCGACCAGGTCGTTGACGAGCTTGATGTGGTCTTCATTGGTATGGGGCATGGAGCGCTCCTTCAGATTGGGGATCAGCTAACGCGGCAGGGGAGAGGGCGGTTGCGCTCAGCCGAGCTTCTTGCCCAAGAATCCCCAGGCCGTCGTGGCGGCCGCGATCACCGGGCCACGGGTGCGCGGGTTGATCAGCAGAATGGCGGCCACGCCGGCGCCCAGCAGGGCCAGGGCCAGCGGAACCGTCTTGCCCGCCAGGGTGATCTTGCCGTGCGGGTCGGGCGTCAGGGCGTAGTCGGGGACCGGGGCGACGGGGTCGAGGCCGGCGTCAGCGGTCTTGTGGCCAAGCAGGCTGGAGATCCTGCTGACGGCGCGCGAGCGCTTGGCGACGGGCGGCGTCGCGCCATCGAGGGAGTCGTAGGCGACCATGGGGAGGCTCCGGGCTGGGGTTGCCTCCGATAACGCGATGATCGACCGGGCGATCCCTCGCCTTGCTCAGTCTTCGCCGGTTTCCCGTTTGGCCCCGACGTGGGCGATACCCAGTTGCCTGGCCCGTGCGACCTGCCTGTGGCGCTCTGCGTAGCGGGCCCTGCTGGCCTCGTCGCGTTCGTCATGGCAGGCGGGGCAGGCGACGCCCTCGACATAGAGCGGCGAGGCCTGCTGTTCGGGACTGACCGGCCGGCGGCAGCCCCGGCACAGGCCATGGGTTCCGGGCGACAGGCCATGACCGACCGCCACGCGCTCGTCGAACACGAAGCATTCGCCGCGCCACAGGCTTTCAGGCTCAGGAACCTGCTCCAGATAGTCGAGGATGCCGCCCTTCAGGTGGAAGACCTCCTCGATCCCTTCAGATTTCAGGAAGGCCGTCGACTTTTCGCAGCGGATGCCGCCGGTGCAGTACATGGCCACCTTGAGCGGTGGCGCGTCTGGCCCGCGCTGGGCCTCAAGACCCTGCCGGTAGTCGCGGAACCAGTCGGGAAAGGCCGAAAAGCTGGTGGTCTGCGGATCGACCGCGCGCGCGAAGGCGCCGATCGCGACCTCGTAGTCATTGCGGGTGTCGATCACCAACACGTCGGGATCGGCGATCAGGCTGTTCCAGTCACGGGGCTCGACATAGGTCCCGGCATTGGCGGCGGGATCCAGGTCCGGAAGACCCAGGGTGACGATCTCCTTCTTCAGCCGCACCTTCATGCGGTGGAAGGGCATGTGGTCGGCCCAGGCGGTCTTGGGCGTCAGGTCGGCGCAGCCGGGCAGGGCGCGGATATGGGCCAGCACGGTCTCGATGGCTGCGTCGGTTCCGGCGATGGTGCCGTTGATCCCCTCCCGCGCCAGCAGCAGGGTGCCTTTGACGCCGACCTGGCAGCAGGCTCTGGCCAGAGGGCCTTGCAGGGCCGCCGGATCTTCGAACTGCGTGAAGCGGTACAGGGCGGCCACGCGGAAGGCTTGGGTCTCTGTCGTCATCGGATTGAGGGCATAGGTAATTGCGGCCGGGGTCTCAAGCCTCAGTGGAACGAACATTCGCCTGGGCGGTTAAGCTGGCATGAGCATCCTGATCGTCGTCATCATCGCCCTGGTCCTCCTCGGACTGGCCCTTTACATCGTGCAGCGGTCGCCCATTCCGTCGCCAGTCAACTGGATCATCCAGCTTCTCCTGGTGGTGGTCGCGATCCTGTTCATCGGCAATCGCGCGGGCTTCTTCTAGGCGTCAAACCCGTTCAGCGCGGCTAGCCCAGGACGGCCTGAGCGTCGCGATGGATGCGGGCGACCATCGCCTTGAGCCCGTTCGAACGCTGCGAGGACAGAGCTTCTGACAGGCCAAGCCTGTCCAGGGCCGCCTTGGCGTCAAAGGACGCGATACTGCCAGCCGGCTGGCCCGAATAGAGCCGCAGCAGGATCGCGATCAGTCCGCTGACGATATGGGCGTCGCTGTCGCCGCGAAACGCGATCGAACCGTCATCCTTGGGCTCGGTGACCAGCCACACTTGGCTGGCGCAGCCGCGCACCTTGTTGGCTTCGGAGCGCTCGGCGTCGCTGAGCGGCGCCAGGTCGCGGCCAAGCTCAATCACATAGCGATAGCGCTCTTCCCAGTCCCCCAGCAGTTCGAACTCATCGGCGAGTTCCGCAAGGGCGGCGTCCATGGGGCGTGTCATGGTCGCCACTTAGGGGCGCGGCCAGCCGCTGGCAAGCCTCAGGCTTCGACCAGAGTGACCTGAGCGGTCAGGCCCGCGCCCGGATGCGAGGTCAGGCGCAGCATCCCCCCCATCGCCCGGGCCAGAAGATCCACGATCGGCAGGCCAAGGCCGGCGCCTTCGCTGGTTCGGGTCAGGGTGGTTCCGCCCTGCTCGAAGGGCCGCAGCAGACGTGGCAGCTCTTCGGGCTCGACACCCGGCCCCTGGTCGGCGATGGCGATTTCGACCATCCCGCCCGGCAGGGCCTGGGCATAGATGCAGACCTCACTGCCCACCGGCGAATGGTTGACGGCGTTTTGCAGCAGGTTGCCCAGCAGGGTTCGCAGGCCCCGGCTGTCGGCCAGCACGAAAGGCAGGTTCCCCGCGCCGGGAACCGTCACCGTTACCTGACGCAGGGCGATCTCGGCCTTCAACTGGTCAACCACATCCTCGATGGCCTCATCCAGGCCCTCGGAGGCGAGGTCCAGATCAGTAACGTGACCTTCCAGGCGCGCGATCTCGACGATCTGATTGACCAGCTTCAGCAGCTTCAGGCCGCTGTCGTGCACGATCTTTGCGTATTCGAGGTACTGGGGCGAACCCAGGGGGCCGTAGAGTTCGCGCGACAGGATCTCGGAAAAGCCGATCACGGCGTTGAGCGGTGTGCGAAGCTCGTGGCTCACCATGCGCAGGAACGAGCGCTTGCGTTCGTCCAGCGCGGCCCGACGACGCGCATGAGCCGCTGTCCGTCGCGCGGTCGTTGCGTCGTACAGGGGCGATGCGTCGAGAGACGCCGGTTCTGGCATGCGATAGGCTCCCGGACGTTCTGTCCGCATTGGCGCAGTCTGGGAGAATGCCCCAAGGCGCTTACCATTCCGTTTCCGTCCACAGGCCCTCCACTGCGAATGATCGCTCGAGGATTGAGTGGTCTGGAGGGAAGGTCCAAGGCGCGTTAAGGTTTGGCGTCGGCGCTGATTGGCGCCGCAATGAAAGATGTCGCCCGGTTTGGAATTTGAACTGCTACCGGACCCGTTCAAGCGGCCTGCGCGCACCTCGCGCGGCCTAGGCCCTGCGCGCGTATGGCGTTTGGGCTGGCTGGCGGCGATCGGCGCGGCGGCTTTCACCACCGCCTTTCTGCCCGGCGAGTTCAGTTGGCCGGTCTGGGCGGCGTTCCTGGCGGGCGCTGCGCCGGCCCTTCTGTCGCTGCCCTTGCCGGGCGAAAGCACGAAGGAAGACGATCGCGTTCAGTCGATCCTGCTGGTTTTGTGGGCGGTGGGCGGATCTGCCGCAGCCGTGCTGACCGGCGGTGTGTCGGGCGCGATGGCCGCTTGGTGCCTGGCCCCGGTGGCCGCCGCCTCGACCCTGACCTCCTCGCGCCGCCTGGCCGAGGGCGCGGCCCTGTCGCTGATCGGCGGCAGCGTTGCGGCCTTGACCCAGCTTTCGGGTCTGGCCCCTGCAGCGCCGACCGGCGCCCTGTCCTTCATCCTTGGCTTCCTCGCCCTGACCACCACCGGGCTTGGCTTGGCCTCGGGCCTGCTGCTCGGCCACCGTCGGTTCGGCGCGCGCGATGTTCGCCACAGCGCGGAGATGGCGGCGCTGGAGGTGATGCTGGACGGCCTGCCGCAACTGGCCATCGCCGTAACCACCAAGGGCCAGGTCACCGCAGTACGCGGCTCGCCGCCGCCGGGCGTGACCATCGCCGACATCGTCAATCGCGGCCTGGCCGGCGCCGCTGCGCCCAATGACCGCCAGCGCGTGGGCGGGGCCATCGCCCAGGCCTTCCGCGAGGGCCAGGTCAGCCTGACCTTCAGCCCCGCCCTGGGCGTGGAACGGATCGTGGCCCTGGACCTGCAGCGCGCCTCGCCGCTGATGCTGGTGGGCCTGCTGCGCGACGTGACGGTGGAGCGCAACCGCGAGTCCAGCCTGGATCGCGCCCGTTCGGACGCCGAGGCCCTGGCCGCCGGCCGCGCCCGCTTCCTGGCAAACATGAGCCACGAACTGCGCACGCCGCTGAACGCCATCATGGGCTTCTCGGACATCATGCGCTCGCGGATGTTTGGCCCCCTGACCGACCGTTATGGCGAGTATGCCGAACTGATCCACGAGAGCGGCGGTCACCTGCTGGACCTGATCAACGACGTGCTGGACATGTCCAAGATCGAGGCCGAGCGCTTCGAGCTGTCGCGCGGGGTGTTCGACGCCCGCGAGGCGATGACGGCGGCGATGCGGCTGATGCGCGTCCAGGCCGATGGTGTCGGCGTCCAGCTGCGCGGCGTGCTGCCCCCCAATGACCTGGAAGTCGACGCCGACCGCCGGGCGCTCAAGCAGATCGTCCTGAACCTGATCTCCAACGCCCTGAAATTTACCCCGCGCGGCGGCCAGGTGACCGTCACGGCCGATGGCTATGACGGGGTGCTCGAGATCGTGGTCGCCGACACCGGCGTCGGCATCAGCCCGGAAGATCTGGAACGCCTGGGCCGCCCCTACGAGCAGGCCGGCGGCGCCGATCAGCGCGCCATGGGCACGGGGCTGGGCCTGTCTCTGGTGCGCGCCTTCGCCAAGCTGCATGGCGGCGAGATGCATATCGAAAGCCGGATGGGCGCGGGCACCAGCGTCTCGGTGCGCCTGCCGGTGCTGCTGGCTCCCTTGAAGGCCCCGACCCCGCCGTCCGAGCCGCCGACCAAGCCGGAAGCCGCCGCGCCAGCGCCGGAGTCCGAGCCGCCGGCCAGTCTGGGCGACAATGTCATCGCGTTCGCGCCGCGTTAGTTACCGCAAGAACGCCCGGCCAGCCGCGAAGTCTCCGACCTCGACATAGGCCTTTCGCACCACGTCGCCGCCGTTGCGGCCGGCGAAGGTGAACTCGATGGTTACGGCCTCGCGCGGGTCGAGCAGCGACAGGGCGTCAGCCGTCGCGACCGGGAAGCGGAAGCCCATCCCGGTCTTGGCGCCGGTCGGCAGCAGGGTCAGCGCCGCTTGTTCGCGGGTCTCGGCGTTGAACACCTGGCTGGCCGAGCGCGGCGCGACCTTGGCTGAGAGGCTGCGACCGCCGCGGGTGTCGATATAGGGACCCTGGGTGCGGGCCGGGTCGCGCATGACCACGCGGGCGGCATAGGGCTGGGCGCCGTCGGCGAAGGTCGCCACGGCGGTCACCGCCTTGGCGCGGCCGGCCAGACCGAAGATCAGGCGGTCGGGGCCAAAGTTGCTGGGCTGCGACAGGCGCCAGACCGGGAAGGTCGCCGAGACGGGGCGGTCGGCCTGCCAGGTCGCAACATCGCCCGGATAGGTCATCTTCTGCAGGGTGGCATAGGCCTCGAAGGCCCCGCGAACCCGATCCGCGGCGGTGGTCAGATCCTTGGACTTGCAGCCGGCCGAGGCGGCCTTGGACCGCGCGCGGCCTTCCACCGCCTCGACCTGGGCCTGGGTGGCGCCCGAGCGCAGGGTTGCGCCGCGCGCCTGGGCTCGCGCCGCATCGAGCGCCGAGCCGATGGCGGGCGCGAACAGCCGGCAACGGCCGTCGGCGGCCGTCATCAGGGTGCGCTCATAGAGCTGGTCGGCGGCGTTGGCGGCCAGCAGGGCGCCGGGCGATGTCAGACACACCGCGCCGGCCAGGAACCCCATCCACCGCGCCGTGCGACCTTTAAGACGGTTCATCAGCGTCGTTTTCTCGTATGCTTCGAGACTTGGAGGGCCACCCTAGCGGCCTTGTGGTTGCGGTTCGGTTAGCATGCTGTTGTCGACGGATATCTGGGTGAGCGCGCTGATCCGCCGCGCCGAGCTGGGCGGGGCCTTCGCCACCGTGGCCCGCAAGGGCGACGCCAAGGCCGGCGCGGTGCTGGTCAAGGCCGTCGATCGCCGCGAAAACAAGGCCCGGCTGTTCGCCGAGGCGACCCGAGGCGACGGCGAGCGCTTCTGGATGCAGCCGACCAAGTCGGATTTCGAACCGGATCTGGACGCCTATGCGGAGCGCGCGGCGCGCATCGATCCCGACATCTGGGTGATCGAGATCGAGGATCGTGACGGGCGTCATTTCCTGACCGAGGCCGTGGAAGAGTAGCTGCAGCGCTCTACGGGCGGCGGGCCGTCCTGTGGATGGCTCGACTTCCAAGTCTCGTTAACCGCACTCCTACACCGGACTTAAAGCTCGGTGCGGCAATCTCGGCGTGTCCAGTCGCCCTCAGAGGTTTGCCCCGCCCCGCCATGCTTTTCCTGATGAACGATGTCGTTTTCAGCTTCGATGTGGCCGATCTGGCCCCGCCGATGGCGCATGACCGCTTCGAGAAGCTGTCGTTGAACTACGTCAGCGAACTGGGGCGGGAGCTGTATGCGGAAGAGCCGCTGCTGCACATCAAGGATCCCGAGCGGACCCAGCGTCTGGCCTCGCTGATCATTTCCAAGGCTCCGGAGATCAATGCGGCCCTGTTCGTCGCGCCGGGTCGCGGCTGCCTGACTGACCAGGTGCAGGTCCGTTATGCGCAGATCGGCATCGAGGTCATGAGCGCGCTGATGACACGCCAGAAGGCGGGTTCTCTGACCAATATCGAGGCCGATCGCCAGGTCTGGCGTCGCCTCGCAGCCTGATTTTCCGCCAGGCCTTTAAAGCACCAGGGCGATCAGCCACTCTAAGGCGACCGCTGCTGCGACCCGTCCGCCGATGGTGATTGTCTTGCACAGCGCGCTGGCTTCGGCGCGTGGGCCGCGTGAACCGTGAGGCTCTTCCCAGAGGGCTATCTTCGTTTCCTCGCTTGGCCGGACGCTCTCAATGGGCGCCGCGTTCCTGACGCCTTGAGCAGGGCTTCAATCCCCCGGCAGGGAAAGGGGGCCATTTGTCGCCGCGTTGGGCGGCGTCTGGTCGCAACAGCGCGGGTGAAAAGGTCGGTCGCCGACGCGCGCCAGGTGATCGTCATTTAAGCACCACCGGCCTGTCGCGTGGCGTTCATGCCCGCTTTATATGCCCGGCCCCAGTAGCAAACGGGGCTCGTCGACTCATGACGCTTATGAATTCCGCCGCCTGGACCGGTCTGGCCCTGGCCATCGCCACGCCCGTCTGGGCCCAGGCGCCCGCTGTCGCCGCCCAGGGCGCAGCGGTCACCGAGATCGAGGCTGTGGTGGTTACGGGCACCCGGCGGACCAACCGCACCGCCTTCGAGTCGGCTGCCCCGGTCGATGTGGTGTCGCGCGAGGCGCTGGAAAGCGTCGCTTCCGACGAAATCATGAACAAGCTGCAGGCCACGACGCCGTCGTTCAATGTCCAGCGCCTGCCCGCCGCCGATGGCCAGGCCTTCGTGCGGCCCGCCACCCTGCGCGGCCTGTCCCCCGACCAGACCCTGGTGATGGTCAACGGCAAGCGCCGGCACCGCTCGGCTGCCCTGGGCGGTCGCGGCCAGCAGGGCGTCGACATGGCCCAGTTCGCCGCCAGTGGCATGGAGCGGATCGAGGTCCTGCGCGACGGCGCCTCGGCGCAATACGGCTCCGACGCCATCGCCGGCGTGATCAACATCATTCTCAGCGACCGCCTGGGCTTCAGCGGCTTCGCCCAGACCAGCCAGTACTATGAAGGCGACGGGGCCAAGCTCGAGGTCGGCGGCCGCTATGGCGTCAAGCTCGGTCAGGAGGGCTATCTGGTCGCCGGTCTGGACTATACCGACGCCGAGGCCACCTCGCGCACGCGCCAGCGTCCCGACGCCATCGCCTTCCAGGCCGCCAACCCGACCCTCAAGGTGCCCAACCCCGTCCAGCGCTGGGGCCAGCCCGACCGCACCGCCTGGCGCGGTACGCTGAACGCGGCCCTGCCGCTCTCCGAAGCGATCGAGGCCTATGGCTTCGCGACCTATACCGACAGCTCGGGCGTCACCGATTTCAACTGGCGCAATCCGGCGACCGACAGCTCGTATCGCGCCAGCACGGCGTTTCCGGGCTGGACCCTCAAAACCCTGTACCCGACCGGCTTCTCGCCAAGGTTTGGCCAGGACGAGACCGATTATCAGGCCAATGGCGGGGTGCGCGGTGATCTGGGAGCCTATCACTGGGATCTCGGCGCCGGCTTTGGCCGCGACGAGATCAACTACCGGCTGGAAAACAGCATCAACGCCTCGTTCGGCCCCAGCTCGCCGACCAGCTTCGACGCAGGCGCGCTGATCCAGGAAGAAAAAACCCTCAATTTCGACGTCACCCGCCCGCTGGCCTGGTCGTTCCTGGCCCAGCCGGCCAACCTGGCCATGGGTCTGGAAGCGCGCACCGAGACCTATGAGATCGAGGCGGGTGAGCGCTATTCGTGGGATGTCGGCCCCGGCGCGGCCAGCGGTCTGCCCAGCGGCTCCAACGGCTTCCCGGGCTACAGCCCCAGCCAGGCCGGATCGTGGGATCAGACCAGCTATGCCGGCTATGTCGATCTGGACCTGCCGATCACCGACAAGCTCACCGCGGCCATCGCCGTCCGCCACGAGGACTTCTCGGAGTTCGGCTCGACCACCGACGGCAAGATCACCGCGCGCTACGAGATCACGCCGGACTTCGCCCTGCGCGGCGCGGTCTCGACCGGCTTCCGCGCGCCGACGCCGGGACAGATCAACAGTACCCGCACCTCGCAGGGGCTGAACACCACGACCCTGCAGCTGTTCACCTCGGGTCGTCTGGCCACCACCAATCCTGTGGCGGTGTTCTTCGGCGCCAAGCCGCTGCAGCCAGAAGAGTCGACCAACCTGGCCCTCGGCGCGGTCTATCGCCGGGCGGGCTTTACCGCTTCGCTCGACTACTACCGAATCGACGTCGACAACCGCTTCGCCTCGTCGCAGGGCTTTACGGTCACGCCGGCCATCAAGGCGCAACTGCTGACCCTGGGCGTCCCCGGCGCCGACAGCCTGACGACGGTGTCCTATTTCACCAACGCCTTCGACACCCGCACCCAGGGTCTGGACGCCGTGGCCGCCTGGAAGGGCGACTGGCTGGGCGGCAAGGTCGGCGTGACCGGCGCCGTGAACTGGAACGACACTCAGGTGCGCCGCGCCAACGCCGCCCAGATCAGCACCCTCGCGCGGATCAATATCGAAGACAGCCTACCCGAATATGCCGGTAACCTGACCTTCGACTATGCCAAGGGCCGCTACAGCGTCATGGCACGGGTGCGCTACACCGGCGAATGGACCGACGCCCAGCTGAACGGCACGGCCAACCTGATCCAGGTGTTCGGCGGCAAGACCTTTGTCGACCTGTCGGCCAGCGCCCAGATCACCGATGCCCTGAAGCTGACGGTGGGGGCCGAGAACCTGTTCGACACCTATCCCGACGAGGCGACGTTCCAAGCCTCGCGCGGCCTGATCTATTCGCGTAACGCCGTCTATGACACAGACGGCGGGCTGTATTACGCGCGCTTGGCGGTGGCGTTCTAAGTCCGCCTAAAGGGCGGGCCGTCAGGCTCGCCCTAACGCCGGAAGGTGACAAATCGAGCCTGGACGGCTAACCCCGCGCCATGAGCACTTCCCCAGCCGCCCAGGCCGCCCGTCGGCGCACCTTCGCCATCATCAGTCACCCTGACGCCGGCAAGACGACCCTGACCGAAAACCTGCTACTGGCCGGCGGCGCGATCCGCGCGGCCGGCGCGGTCCGGGCGCGCGGCCAGACCCGTCGCACCCAGTCGGACTGGATGAAGATCGAACGCGAGCGCGGGATCTCGGTGTCGGCCTCGGTGATGACGTTCGACCACGACGGTCTGATGTTCAACCTGCTCGACACCCCCGGCCACGAAGACTTCTCGGAAGACACCTACCGCACCCTGACGGCCGCCGACGCGGCGATCATGGTGCTGGACGCCGCCAAGGGCATCGAGCCCCAGACCCTGAAGCTGTTTGAGGTGTGCCGCCTGCGCGACATCCCGATCATCACCTTCATCAACAAGATGGACCGCGAGGCCCAGGACCCGTTCGAGCTGCTGGACGAGGTGTCGTCCAAGCTGGCCCTCGACCCCGCGCCGCTCTATTGGCCGGCCGGCTCGGGCGGGCGTTTCAAGGGCATGCTGGACCTGCGCAAGCAGACCTTCATCCCCTATGCCAAGAAAAGCTCGACCGACGACGATGGCCATCCCGCGCCGGTCGCCCTGAAGTCCAACGCCATCAGCCGCTTCCTCGACCCCGAGGAACAGGCCGAGGTCGAGGAGGGCGCGATGCTGGTCTCCGAGGCCGCCAAGCCGTTCGACGTGAAGAGCTTCCTCGAGGGGCACATGACTCCGGTGTTCTTCGGCTCGGCCCTGCGCCACTTCGGCGTGGGCGAACTGCTGGCCGGCATCGGTGCCTATGCCCCGCCGCCGCACCCGGCCCGGGCCATGCGGGCCGGCGCCGAGACCCATGTCGCGCCCGGCGACGGCGAGGTCTCGGGTTTCGTGTTCAAGGTCCAGGCCAATATGGACCCCAATCACCGCGACCGGATCGCCTTCCTGCGCCTGACCAGCGGCCGCTTCACGCGCGGCATGAAGCTGAAGGCCCAGAACACCGGCAAGTCGATGAGCGTCAACGCCCCGGTGATGTTCTTCGCCAGCGACCGCGAACTGGCCGAGGACGCCTATGCCGGCGACGTGATCGGCATCCCTAACCACGGCGTGCTGCGGGTGGGCGACAGTCTCTCGGAAACCGGCCTGCTGCGCTTCGCCGGCCTGCCCAACTTCGCCCCGGAAATCCTGCGCCGCGTGCGGGTCAAGGATCCGCTGAAGGCCAAGCATCTGAAGAAGGCGCTGGAAGGCCTGGCCGAGGAAGGCGTCACCCAGCTGTTCCGCCCCATGCTGGGCAGCTCCGACTTCATCGTCGGCGCCGTGGGCCAGCTGCAGTTCGAGGTCATGGCCGACCGCCTGGGCGGCGAATACGCCCTGGACGTAATCTTCGAGCCCAGCCCCTATGCCGAGGCCCGCTGGATCAGCGGCGCGAGGGCCGACATCGAGGACTTCCAGGACAAGCACAAGACCGCCATGGCCACCGATATCGACGACCAGCCGGTGTTCCTGGGCAAGTCGTCCTGGGAGATCGGCTATGTCACGGAACGCTTCCCCAAGGTGCAGTTCGATCGGACGCGTGAGCGGGGTTGAGGCACCCCTGACCATCGGCTTGGTCGCGCACAATGATCGCACGGCCGACCTGATCGCTTTGGGCCTCGCTTAGCCCGGAAACTTCAGCAGGTTCGGCTTGGGGATCGCGGCCTTGAAGCTGCCCCGCGTCTTGGCGGTGTCGAGACCAAAATCGGCCCAGGCGGCCAGGAACCCGGCGGCCGGCGCATTGGGGGGTAGGGGCGTGAGGTTCAGAACGGGGCGGGCGGCGACGGCCGCTCGGGCGGAGGCCCACGCCTCGGGCTCGGCCGTGGCATAGGCGCCATCGGCGCTGACCAGTTCGGTCGCGAGGGCCGGGTCCTGGAAATACAGGGTCACGGCGGCGTTGGCGGGCTGGTCCGTGAGGCTGGCCAGGGCCTCGGTCAGGGCGGTCAGGGACATGCGGGCCCCGCTGGTCCGCCGCTCGCCGCCGGCCGCGCCCTTGATCGCTTCGGGGCCGGCCTGGCCCTCCATCCGCCGCACGAAGGACCAGCCGCCATAGCCGGGGTCTGAGCGGCACAGGCTGGCGGTCCACAGAATGACGGTCATGGCGGGCTCCCTCGCGCTGGAGCCGGATTTCTAGCCTGTTTCGCGGGGAAGGGGAGGGGCGGCTCAGTGCGCGACAGGCTCGAGCCCGAACCCGTCCCCGCTGGTTTCGGAACGAAAGGTAAACGGGGCCTTAAGTTTGATGGTTAACGTCATTTTCACAGTCGTGAACAGCGTTCTAACAACATGGGTTTACGACGCGACCCCTCGCGCGGCGGTGACAGCAAGAACTGTGCCAGAATGGGTCAAAACCCTTTGAATTTGCGGGCCTTGGTGTGTTTTCGCGAGCGTCCCCGACTATTTATGGTTAACGGCCCGTAAACACCTATTAACCACTTGTTAAGTTTCTTGGCTCCGGCTTTGCTCCTGATGCGTTGAACCCTTGCCGGACGTCCCGGTGTGGGACGGTCCGTGTGCGGAGATGCGCGTCGATGTTCGAGTTCGGTCGTGATCTGAAACGTCTCTTTGGCGTCGATGCCGGAGCGGAGCCCAAGGCGGCGTCGTATCGCGAGGGCCTGACGGGCGGCGACACCTCGCTGCTCGAGCTTCTCGACATAAGGCTGCTGACCAACGAGGCGCGCTCGGCCGACGTGGCCGCCGGGCGGATCGGGGCCAAGGATCGTGGCGCACGCCTTCTCGAGGCCGCCGTGGTCTGGCGCGAACTGGCCCGCCGATCCGGTGACGCCGCCGCCCTGCGCAAGGCCGCCTCGCACGCCGAGGCCGCCGGCAAGATCTTCGAAAGCGAACGCCGCCTGGAGGCCCTGGCCGCCACCCGCTGCGAGCAGGCCGTTCTGGCCATTCTGGGCGCCGACCTGTTCGGCGACGAGGGTCTGAACGCCGCCGCCGGCGCGGCCCTGACCCTGGCGCGCACGGCGCCGGGACAGCGCTGCGGTCTGGCCCTGGCCCTGGTCGCCGGCCTCGACGGCCGCGCGGGTCTGGCCGAGAACAATATCGATCGGGCCCTGGCCGCCGTGCAGGGCTATGACGCCCCGCTGCGCGCCCTGGCCGCCGCCAAGCGCGTCAAGGGCGGCTCGGCCCGGCTGCTGCTGGCCGAGCAGCGCGCCGCGCGGATCGAACTGATCCTGACCTGCGGCGTGCGTCTCAAGGATCGCGCCCTGACCCAGCTGGCGATCACCGAGGCCACGGCTGCGGCCGCCGCCCTGGATCCGGACTTTGAGCCTTTGATGTGGGCTCGCCTGGAGGGCCTGCGCGGCTCTGCCCTGGTGCAACTGGGCGAGCTGGACGGCGAACTGGCCCTGATCGCCGATGGCGTCGAGGCCCTGACCGCCGCGCTAGAGCCGCTGTCGATGGACCACAGCCCGATGGACTGGGCCCGCGCCCAGGCCGCGCTGGGCATGGGCCTTCAGTCGGTGGGCGAGGCTACGACCTCGGACCGCGCCTTCGAGCAGGCGGTGACCTGCTATGACCGCGCCACCCAGGTGCTGAAAGCCCAGCCGGCCCTGGCCCTGCGCGCCGTGGTCGCCAACAATCGCGCCCTCAGCCTGGCGCGCTGCGCCGAACTGACTGCCGATCTGGCGGTGCTGGATGCCGCCGAGATGGCCTTCAAGACCGAACTTTCCGCCCAGCCCGGCGGGCGCGATCCGGCCTCCTGGGCCGTGGCCCAGATGAACCTGGCCCGGCTTTACGAGGCCCGGGTTGAGATCACCGGTCGTGACGACGGCCGGCTGGACCGGGCCGCCGTGGCCCTGGCCTGCGCCTTTGATGTGTTCTCCGAGCTTGGCCTGCGGTCGCTGACCGATCTGGCGGCACAGGGACTGCAACGGTTGAAGGCGGCTCACGCCCACTGACCCGGATCGGGACACCGATCGAACTCAACAAGGGGGCGGCAGGGTCGCCCCGTCGAAACAAAGGTCGGCGCATCGCCCAGGCGACGCAGCGGATCAAGAACTAACAGGGACGAAATCGTGATTGCTTCGCTTGTTCTCGCCGCCGCTCTTTCCAACGCCGCGCCGGCCAAGGCCGATAACGACCTTCTGATCCCGGCGTCCCAGCCGCGCGAAGCCGTCGCCATCCTCAACTGCCTGGTCAAGGACGACGGCCACCTGACCGCCTGCACCGTCGAAGGCGAAAGCTCGCCGGAACTGGGTGTCGGCGACGCCGCCCTGAAGATGGCCGCCCAGTTCCGGATCGACCTGCTGGGCCCCGACGGCAAGAGCCGCGCAGGGTCCTATGTCCAGGTGCCGGTGCGGATCCGCATTCGCTAGATTCGACCGGTGTGCGGCGGCTTGCGGCGCAGCGTCGCGGCCACCGTCTCTCCCTCCAATACCCCAACCCCTAACGCCCTGTTAACCATACCCGTCGCATCCTGAGCCCTCGATTCTGAGCCCTGTTTCGGCTCGCTTTCACGAGGCTTCTGATGACCGGCGCCGAAGTTCTTGATGTCGGTCGCGATGCGATCTGGCTGACCCTTCAGCTGTGCGCGCCCGTGCTGATCGTCGGTCTGGTGGTCGGTGTGGCCATCGGCCTGTTCCAGGCCCTGACCCAGATTCAGGAAGCCACCCTGGTCTATGCGCCCAAGATCGTGGCCATCTTTGTGTCCCTGCTGATCTTCCTGCCGTTGATGGGGGCCCTGATGGCCGGCTTCATGCGCCAGATCGCCGCCCGCATCGCCGGCATGTAGGGGAGGCGAGGCCGCTTGGACTCCTACGCGACAGCCGCCCAGGTCTATGTCGCCGGCCTCGTCTTCGCGCGGGTCGGGGCCATGGTCATGCTGATGCCCGGCATCGGCGACGCCTCTGTGCCGGCCCGCGTTCGTCTGGGGTTTGCCCTGATGATGGCGATGCTGCTGACCCCGCTGGTCCAGAACACCGTCCCGGGCGTGCCGACCTCGGTCGGCGGCCTTTGGGGCCAGGTGATCCACGAGATCCTGATCGGCCTGATGATCGGCTCGGTGCTGAAGCTGTTCTTCACCGCCCTGTCGACGGCCGGCGAAGTGATCTCGATGCAGACCACCCTGTCGTTCGCCCAGACCACCAACCCGTCGATGGGGCAGTCCAGCACAGCTGTGGCGACCTTCCTGTCGATGCTGGGCCTGACCCTGATCATGGCCACCGACCTGCATCACCTGTTCATCGGGGCGATCGTCAAGTCGTACGACATCTTTCCGTTCAGCCGCGCCGTGCCGGTGAATGACGCCGCCACCCTGGCGGTGCGCACCGTGGCTGAGAGCTTTTCCCTGGGCCTCCAGCTGGCCGCTCCGGTGATCGTGTTCTCGCTGGTGTTCAATCTGGCCGTCGGTCTGGTGGGGCGGGTCATGCCGTCGTTCCAGATCTTTTTTGTGGCCTCGCCGCTCAGCGTGATCCTGGGCCTGTCTCTGCTGGCGCTCAGCCTTGGCGGCATCGCCATGGTCTGGACCGACCGCTACCGCGACCTCCTGATGATCTTCAACTAGGGGCGGGCCATGGCGGAAGACACAGACAACGACTCGAAAACCGAAGAGCCATCAGCCAAGAAGCTGTCGGACGCCAAGGCCAAGGGCGACGTCGCCAAGAGCGCCGACGTTCCCCAGCTGGCCTCGCTGATCGGCGCCGTCTCGGTGATCCTGATGGCCGGCGGCTGGCTGACGCGCGATCTATCGGCGGCGCTGGTGCCGTTCCTGGCCTATGCTGGCCAGATGGATCTGAGCAGCGGCGGGGCTGTGATCATCGCTCGTCAGGCCATCATGGCGGCCCTGCCGCCGCTGGTCCTGGTCATGCTGACCACGGCGGTCTTCGGCTTCATCGCCCACGTGGCCCAGACCGGCTTCATGATGACGCCGGAAAAGATCAAGCCTGACTTCAAGAAGCTGGATCTGATCAAGGGCATGGGTCGGCTGTTCGGTATCGACGGTCTGGTGCAGTTCGCCAAGTCGGCGCTGAAGTTCATCGTCACCGGCATCATCGCCTATTTCGTGCTCAAGCCTCACGCCAGTGAGGTGGTCAATATGGTCGGGATGGATCCGTCCCATATGATCCCGGCGTCGATGAAGCTGGCGACCAAGCTGTTCTTCGCCGTGATCATACTGCTGATACTGACCGCAGGCTTTGACTGGTTCTGGCAACGCCAGCGGTTCATGACGCGCATGCGCATGACCCTTCAGGAGGTCAAGGACGAGTACAAGCAGTCGGACGGCGACCCGCACATCAAGGCCAAGCGCCGCCAGATCCAGATGCAGCGCTCACGCCAGCGGATGATGCAGGCGGTGCCCAAAGCCACGGTGGTGGTCATGAACCCGACCCACTACGCCGTTGCGCTGAAGTACGAGCCCGGCGAGACGCCGGCGCCGCTGTGCGTGGCCAAGGGCATGGACGACCTGGCCCTGAAAATCCGCGCCGTCGCCGAGGAGCACGGCGTGCCCGTGCTGGAAGATGCGCCCCTGGCCCGCGCCCTTTATGCGACGGTCGAGATCGACGAAGAAATCCCGGCGGATCATTTCGAGGCCGTGGCCAAGGTCATCGGCTTTATCATGAACGGCAAGAAGCCGAAGGCGCGGGCCCGTCCGCTCTAATTGGCCGTTTTTAAAGCGCAATTCAGACGCCCTCTGACCTTGCGTTCCATAAAGAGTATCCTCGGTCCGGCTCAAGCTGAGTCGCGACCGGGCTTTGAACAAGGATTGCAGTCGTCCATGGCCGAAATGCCCGTCCAGGACATTGTCGATAACGGCGTCTCGCGCCGTCGCTTCGACCCCTATATCTGGGGCGCGGCGATCTTTTTCGTGGCCGCGGCGGGCCTGGCGGCAGTTCCCGCCCTGCGCGCCGGACCGGCCACCCTGGCGGGGTTGCTGCTGCTGGGCGGCGTCGCCGGCGTCGCCATTCTGGGCCTCGTGGCCATCCGCGCCTCGGCCCACCATGAGAGCGACCTGGACGCCGCCGAAGGCTTCATTGACGCCTTGAACGAACCCACCGCTCTGGTCGCCGCCGACGGGCGTCTGCTGGCGACCAATGTCGCCTGGCGGCTGATCATGGGCGATGCGCGCCGACTGCCCAAGGGCGTGGCGGGCTCGGGCCTGTTTGCGGCCCTGGTCCGGGCGCGCAAGGGCGAGATGGCCGAGGGCCTTCTGCGCGTCGACGGCGCCGACCGCGTCGCCACCGTGTCTCGCCTGGCCGGCGGACGTCTGCTGGTCCGGCTGGCGCCACCCGCCGTCATCCAGACCGTTGCGGCCGAGGTGCTGCCCGCGCCCGTGGCCCCGGCCATGGCCCCGCCGCCCGGTTCGCTGGACGCCTTTTCCGGCGCCTCGCCGTTCGGCGCAGCCTTGCTGGAGGGGCTGGATCCCTTCAATTCGCGTATTCTTGAGGCCAATCCGGCGTTGACCGCCATGGCCGGCCCCGGCGCCAAGGCCGGTGTCGTGTTCGGCGAACTGATCGAGCCGGTCACCCGCACCGAGGCCGAGACCCGCATGGCCGGGGGCAAGGCCGGGCCGTTCGAGGTGCGCCTGTCGCGCGACCCGACCCGCATCGCCCACCTCTACCTCTATCGGGCCGAGGGGCGTCTGGTCGCCTATATGATCGACGTGTCCGAGCAGAAGCAGATCGAGCTTCAGCTGGCCCAGGCCCAGAAGATGCAGGCCATCGGCCAGCTGGCCGGCGGCGTCGCCCACGACTTCAACAACCTGCTGACCGCCATCCAGCTGCGCCTGGACGAGCTGCTGCATCGCCACCCGGTGGGCGATCCCTCGTATGAAGGCCTCAACGAGATCCGTCAGACGGGCGTTCGCGCCGCTGATCTGGTGCGCAAGCTGCTGGCCTTCTCGCGCAAGCAGACCGTGCAGCGCGAGGTGCTGGATCTGGGCGAGCTGATCTCGGAATTCGAGGTCCTGCTGCGCCGCCTGCTGCGCGAAGACGTCAAGCTGATCACCGACTATGGCCGTGACTTGCCGCAGGTTCGCGCCGACAAGAGCCAGCTGGAAACGGCGGTCATGAACCTGGCCGTCAACGCCCGCGACGCCGTGCGCGCCGCCAAGGGCGGTGGCATCGTACGCATCCGCACGGCTCGCCTGACCCAGGAAGAGGCCATCGCCCTGGGCTTCCCGGGCGCCGATGGCGACACGGCCTTCATCGAGGTCAGCGACGACGGTCCGGGCATTCCGCCCGACGTCATGGGCAAGATCTTCGACCCCTTCTTCACCACCAAGCCGGTGGGCGAGGGCACCGGCCTGGGCCTGGCCACCGTCTATGGCATCGTCAAGCAGAGCGACGGCTGGATCCACGTCCACAGCCGTCCCGATGAAGGCGCGGCTTTCCGCATCTTCCTGCCGGTTCACGTCCCGACCGCCGCCGCCATCGCCGAGGCCGCCGCCGTCGCCGCCCAGCCGGCCAAGGCCCGTCCGCCGCGTGACCTGTCGGGCGCCGGCCGCATCCTGTTCGTCGAGGACGAGGACGCCGTTCGCGGCGTCGCCGCCCGCCTGCTTCGCGCCCGCGGCTATGAGGTGCTGGAGGCCTGTGACGGCGAGGAAGCCCTGCTGATCGCCGAGGCCCATGCGGGCACCATCGACCTGCTGATCAGCGACGTGATCATGCCCGGCATCGACGGCCCGACCTTGCTGAAAAAGGCGCGTGGCTATCTGGGCAATGCGCCGGTGATGTTCATCAGCGGCTATGCCGAGGCCGAGTTCAGCGACCTGCTGGAAGGCGAGACGGGCGTGACCTTCCTGCCCAAGCCGATCGACATCAAGACCCTGGCCGAGCGCGTCAAGCAGCAGATGCAGGCGGCCTAATACAGCCGTCAACGGAATGGGGTGGAGAAGGCGGCGCAAGCGTACGCCGCAAAGCCCGGCCTATTCTGGCGGGCAGCCCTTGAACTCGCCGACCTTCCTGACCGACAGGTGGCTCAGGTTCAGGCCCATCAGCGGGTTCATCGATGCGCGGCCCGAGCCGCTGAACAGGTCCAGCTTCAGGCCCTTGATCGCGCCGCCCACGTCGGAGGCGTACCAGTAGCCGTCGTGCTTGCCGCCATCGGGCATGGGCAGGCCGACGGTTTCCTTGATGAACAGCACGGTGCGGCGCGGGATGACCGTCTTGTCGACCGCCACGGTGCGCATGGCCACAACCTTGCAGCCCAGCGAGTCCAGGCCGCGGATGCCCTTCGCGCCCGCGTGATACAGCGTCGCCCGCATCTTGTATTCAAGCGTGCCCGGAATGGTGCCCGTCAGGGCGCCCGTGATCAGGTCGCCGAGCGGATCGGGCTGGGACTCGGAGTCCGAGACGGCGGCGAAGGCGGGAAGTGCGGTGGACATGACCATAACGGCCAAAAATCCGGCGAGCGTGCGACGCATCGAGGGAATCCTCTTATCGGCGTATCTGTCGGGCGAGGCTCTGGATAGTCCGATCACGGCCGCGTGACAACCCTCGGGAGGAGAACTCATGACCCTTCGCATCTACGGTGACACGAAATCGGGCAACTGCCTGAAGGTGAAGTGGACCGCCCAGCGACTGGCGCTGCCGTTCGAGTGGATCGAAATCGACATCCTGCAGTCGCAGTCGCGGACGCCGGAATTCCTGGCCCTGAACCCCGCAGGGCAGGTGCCCGCGGTGATCCTCGAAGACGGCCAGGCCCTGGCCCAGTCCAACGCCATCATGCTGCACCTGGCCGAAGGCTCGGCGCTGATCCCGACCGACGCCTTTGAGCGCGCCAAGATGTTGGAATGGCTGTTCTGGGAGCAGTACAGCCACGAACCCTATGTCGCCGTGGCCCGCTTCCAGGTGTCCTATCTGGGCAAGTCGGTCAGTGACCTGGACGCCAAGCTGCTTGAGCGCGGCAACGGCGCCCTGGGTCGCCTGGAAACACAGCTGAAACAGACGCCCTATCTGGTGGGCGAACGGCTCACTCTGGCGGACATCGCGCTGGTGGCCTACACCCGGGTCGCCCACGAAGGCGGGTTCGATCTGTCGCTGTATCCCGCCGTTCAGGCCTGGGTCAGCCGGGTCGAGGCCGCCCTGGGTCTTTAACTGTTTCGCGGAGCTTCCATGTCGCGCCTGTCGTCCAGCCTCAAGGTTCTCGCTATCGGGGCTGCGCTCGCCGCGCCCGCCAATTCGGCTCTGGCCTGGGGCTCGTCGGGCCACCGTCTGGTGGGGGTGCTGGGGGCTCAGGGCCTGCCGTCAGACGTGCCGGCCTTCCTGCGCACCCCGACGGCGGTGGCGGCGATCGGCGAATATGCCCGTGAGCCGGACCGCTCTAAGGGCTCGGGCAAGATCCACGACCACGACCGCGACTCCGCCCACTTCCTGGATGTCGACGACCAGGGGCGGATGTATGGTGGTCCGATGTTCACGGTCGAGGCGATGCCGGGAACACGCGCCGACTACGAAACCGCACTGCGCGCCGCCGGCGTCGACAGCTGGAAAGCCGGCTACCTGCCTTACGCGATCATCGACGGTTACCAGCAGCTGGTGAAAGACTTCACCTACTGGCGCATCCTGGTGGCCGCCGAAAAGTCGGCGACGGATCCGATGAAGAAGGCCTGGTATGCCGCCGATTTGAAGCGCCGCGAGGACCTGCTGATCCGCGACCTGGGCGTCTGGGCGCACTATGTGGGCGACGCCAGCCAGCCGATGCACCTGTCGGTGCACTACAATGGCTGGGGCGATTATCCCAACCCCAACGGCTACACCCAGTCGCGCGCGACCCATTTCAATTTCGAAGGCCCTCTAGCCAAGGCGGTCGGCGACCAGGCCCAGGTCAAGGCGCTGATGCCGGCCTACAAGGACTGCGCCTGCTCGATCGAGACGCGGGTCGTTGGCTATCTGACCACGACCTGGAAAGAGACCGAGCCACTCTACGCCCTGGAAAAGGCCGGCAGCCTGGTCGACAGCGATCCGCGCGGCAAGGCCTTCACCCAGGCTCGCCTGGCGGCCGCCGCGACCGCGCTGCGTGATCTGGTGACGGAAGCCTGGCGTGAAAGCGCCAACGGCAAGATCGGCTATCGCCCGGAGATCAGCGTGGCGGACGTCGAGAGCGGCAAGGCCGATCCTTGGCCTGATCTCTACGGCAAGGACTGAACCCTTGCTCGCGTTCGGCCAGCCGGCGCCGGGGCTAAACTATCTGGACCGCCCCGCAGCCTTCGGCATCGTCGAGAACACCCTCGGCGAGATCGCGGTCGTGCGGGTGACCAAGCCCGGCAAGCCACCCTATTTCGACCTGCCGGGGGGCGCGGTCGATCCGGGGGAGACCGAGCCCCAAGCCGTGGTCCGCGAATTTGGCGAAGAGACTGGCCTGGTGGTCGAAGTCGATGACCTAGTCGCCTCGGTCTCGCAGGTCTTCCTGAAGTCCGACGGCCAGCCCGTGCGCAATTTCGGGGGCGTCCATATGGCGCGCATGATCGAACTGAAGGCGGGGCTCAAGGTCGAGGACGATCATGAACTGGCCTGGCTGGATCCTCGCGACGCCGTGGTCGCCTTGCGCCACGACGCCCATGCCTGGGCCGTCGCGGCGTGGATGCGTCGAGGCTAAAGGGTCGGCCTAGAACAGGCCGATCGAGCGCGTGGCGAAGGTCGCCGGCTGGGCGCGGCGCGCGGCGCGCAGATCGGACAGCTGGGTGCGGCTCAGTTCGCTCCGCAGATCGGCGCTGAAGTCCTGATAGCAGGCGCGGATCGACAGGCCGCGCAGCCTTTCCTTGGCAGTGCGTGCGGTGCAGACCTCATCGGCGGCCTGCTCGGCGCGACGCATGAACTCGGCGGCGTCGGAAGGATGTGACAGCTTCAGGTCGCCGACCTGGATACGGGCGGGTTGAACGGGTTCGGCGGCGTGAGCGGCGGCCAGGCCGATGATCGGCGTAGCGGCCAGAGCCAGGGCGGCGGCCGCAGCCAGACGGTTGATGAACTTGGACATTGGGTAACTCCCTCGATGTGCGCCAGGCGCGTTTCCTGAGTGAGGGTTTAGATCCGGCAGAACGCAGATACCCGTTACGTCTGCTTCATGACGCGGAATTAAGTCTATGAAAATAAAGTCATAATCGGCCCCGGTCCCGGCCCGGCCGTGATCAGGCGGCGGCGAAGTCGCGGGCGGAATGGGCCTCGCTCTGGCGGATCGGCAGGATGAAGCTGACCGTCGTACCTTCGCCCGGCGTGCTGGCCATTTCCAGCGACCCGTAGTGCATCTCGATCAGCGACTTGGTCAGGGCCAGGCCCAGGCCTGTGCCCTGGGTGGTTTTGGACAGCTGGCTTTCGACCTGCTCGAACGGACGGGCCAGGCGCGCCAGATCCTCCTTGGCGATGCCGATGCCGGTGTCCTGCACCGAGACCCGCACGCGCTCGCCCAGCGGATCGCGGCGCACCTCGGCGCGGATCGTGATGCTGCCGGCCCGGGGCGTGAACTTGATGGCGTTCGACAGCAGGTTCAGCAGCACCTGCTTGACCGCCCGATAGTCGGCCTCGATCTCGGGCAATTGCGGGAAGTCGATCACCAGCTTCAGGCCGGCCGCCTCGGCACGATTGCGCACCAGACGCACGGCGTCCTCGGCCACGTCTTCCAGGTTCAGCGGCTCGAACTTCAGGTTCATCTTGCCGGCTTCGATCTTCGACATGTCGAGAATGTCGTTGATCAGGGCCAGCAGGTGCTGGCCGGAATTGTGGATGTCTTGGCTGTAGCCCTTGTAGCGCTTGTCGCCGAGCTGACCGAACATCTCGGTCATCATGATTTCGGAGAAGCCGTTAATGGCGTTCAGCGGGGTGCGCAGCTCGTGGGACATGTTGGCCAGGAATTCGCTCTTGGCCTTGTTGGCGCCCTCGGCCTTGACCTTCTCCATCTCGTACTTGCGGGCCAGCTCGGCCAGCTGCTCCTGACTGCGCTCAAGGCCGTTGACGGCGCTCTGCAGCTGTTCCTCGTTGAGGCGGCGGGCTTCTTCCTGGTTCTTGATGGCGGTGATGTCGGCGGCGGTCATCACAAGGCCGCCCTCGGCCGTGCGGCGCTCGCTGATCTGGATCCAGCGACCGTCCATCATTTCGGCCTCGCGCACGCCCTTGGCGCCGTCGGGCGCCGGGTAGTCCTGCTTGATGGCCAGGGCCGCGAAGCGGTTGACCTCGGCGCGCGCCGCGCCGGGCTTGAGCAGCTTGGGCTCCAGCGAGAAGACGCTGCGGTAGTTGCGGTTGCACATCAACAGCCGGCCCTGGCGGTCCCACAGCACAAAGGCCTCAGAGACGCTTTCGATGGCGTCACGCAGGCGGTTCTCGGCGGCCTGGGCGCGGGCCTGGGCCAACCGTTCTTCGGTGACGTCCAGAGCCACGCCGATGATGCGCACATAGCCGTCCTGCCCCGGCTTGCCGAAGCCCTGTCCGCGGGCGTCGATCCAGATCGAACGGCCGCCCTGCTGGGTGGCGGGCACCCGGAACGAGACGTCGAAGGCGCCGTACATCGCGGCATTGGCCAGGGCCTGACGGACGCGCTCGCGGTGGTCGATCGAGATGCGGTCCAGCAGATCCTGACCCGAGACGATGCCGCCGCCGCCCCAGCCGAACATCGCGCCGGTGACGTCGGAGAGGAACACCTGGTCGGCCCGCAGGTCCCATTCCCAGATGCCGCAGCGCGCGGCCTCGACGGCCAGGCGGAAGCGTTGCTCGCTGTCGACGAATTCGCGGTGGGCAATCTCGGCTTTGCGGCTCTGGATCATCAGCAGCAGGGCCAGGGCGATGCCGACGCCAAGGGGCGCCAGAAGATTGAAGGCGCCTTCCATGACCTGGCGGTCCAGGTTGGCGATATCGCGTGACGGCGCGCCGGCCACGGCCAGCAGGGCGCCTTCGGCCAGGGGCTGCACAGCCACGTCCAGCAGGGCGCCATTGGCGGCCTGACCGCGCAGGGCGGCGCTCTGGCCGCCGACGTCTTCCATCGAGAGCGCGAAGGCGTCGCGGAAAGTCTGCATGCCCTGAACGATACGGCCCTGGGTCGCGACCAGGCTGCCGTCGGGCAGGGCGATGGCGCGGGCGCCGCCCTTGCCGGGGTCGACGAGCAGTCGGCCGGGATCGCCACTGGCGATGATGAAGTTGCGCCCGGTCGACGCCGGAGCGACGGCGGCGACATACAGGCGGCCGGTATCGCCCGCCGCGCCGATCCAGGTCGAGCGCCCTGACGCGGCCGCTGCGCGGGCAGCGGCTTTCCAGTCCGCGCCCTCGTCGCGACCGGCCACGGCCTGGACGCCCGACGGGCCGGCGACCGCCACGGCCATCGCTTCGCCGCCACTGGCGCGCAGGGCGATCTCGGCGGCGTCCATGGTGTCGGCGGGGTCACGCTGGAGGATGTCTGAGGCCGCTGAAAGACCGGCGCGCTGAGCGGCCAGATTGGCTTCAATGCGGCTGGCCACCAGGCTGGCTTCTACGGCGAGGCTGGCGCCGCCGGGCGCCATCGCGGCCTCGTCCTGCAGGCGCTTGACGCCGAACGCGGTATAAACGGCCAGCAGGAGCAGGGCGGCCAGGATGGCGACGCGGACATAGACCTGCGATGGCGAACGCGCGGTGATCGACCGCACGACGCCTGCCGCAGAAAGTCCGGCTCCCGCCAGTCTTCCGGGTCTCGCATCCCCAACTCTCAAACGCCCAAGGCTCCCCGACAACAGTTTGGCGAGTCACTTCGCCGCATCGGCTGAATCTACCGCACGCCAAAGGTCCCCGTCACGGCCGAACGGCCGATTTGGCGGGTTATGAGCCTAATGGTCGCAATCGATCCGTCTGCGACCGGGGCACGGCGTTGTCAGTCGAGCGCCTTGGAAGCCAGTTCCAGCACGTTCTTGGACAGGCCGGGATGGGCGGCGACGCCCTTGAGGGCCTCGCGCATCTGAGCGCCCAGAGCTTCCGGATAGCGCCGCCAGCTGCCCAGGGGCTCGACCAGGCGCGCCGCCGTCATCGGGTTATAGGCGTCCACGGCCAGGATCTTTTCGGCCAGGAAGCGATAGCCAGCGCCGCTGGGATCGTGGAAGCGCGACGGATTGAAGTTGGCGAAGGTCGAGACCAGCGCCCGGAAGCGGTTGGGGTTGGTCGCGTCGAAATCGGCGTGCTGGGTCAGGGCGACGATACGCTCCAGGACGTCCTGTGACGGATCGCGGGCCTGGACGGCGAACCACTTGTCCAGCACCAGCGGCTCGTCCTTCCATTTGGCGTGGAATGCGGCCAGCGCCTTGTCGCGGGCCTCGCCGCCAATCTGGACCAAGGCCGACAGGGCGCCCATGGCGTCGGTCATGTTGGCGGCCGCCTCGAAGTGGCCGGCAATGCGCTCGACGTTCACCGCGTGTGGATCGGCCGCCAGCAGGTCGGCGCACCCATTGCGCAGGGCCCGCTTGCCGGCGGACTGGGCGTCAGCCGAGAACTCGCCGGCCGTCTGCAGATCGCCATGCAGGCGGCGCAGCAGGTCGCCCAGATGCACGGCGATGCGGGCGCGCAGGGCGCTTCGCGCCGTGTGGATGGCCGCCGGATCGGCCGGCTCGACGGCCAGCGACAGGTCCGGCTCGCTGGGCAGGGCCAGAAGCAGGGCCTTGAAGGCGGGCTCGGAAGCCCCGTCCAGCAGCGCCCGGCCCAAGGCGTCAGCATAGCGTTCCTCGCCCACCTCGTCGGGCTTGCCGTCGGCGCGGGCCAGGATCAGCTCGCGGGCCAGGGTCTGGCCGGCTTCCCAGCGGTTAAAGAGATCCGGGTCGGCGGCGAACAGCCCATAGCGATCCGCCGACCGGGCGTCGGTGGTCAGGTTCACCGGAGCCGAGAAGCCGCGCAGGGCCGAGATGACGGGCGGAGAGGCGATACCCTCCCAGCGGACAGCCTTTGTCGCGCCATCCAGCACCACGACCTCGCTGTCACGCAGCGGGGCGCCGTCAGAATCGAGCAGGCCGATGGTCACCGGGATCGGCAGGGGCGTCTTGGTCGGCTGGCCGGGCGTCGGCGCGGTGAACTGGGTGAGCGTGATCTCCAGCGCCTTGGAGTCCTCAAAATACGCGCTGACCAGCGACACGCTCGGCGTGCCGGCCTGTTCGTACCAGGCGAAGAAGTCGGTCAGGTCGCGTCCCGAGGCGTCGGCGAAACAGGCGATGAAGGCCTCGACCGTCGTGGCCTGGCCATCATGGCGTTCGAAATAGAGGTCAGAACCCTTCCGGAACGCCTCGGCGCCCAGAAGAGTCTTGAGCATGCGGATGATCTCCGCGCCCTTCTCGTAGATAGTCGCGGTGTAGAAGTTGTCGATCTTCATATAACTGGACGGCCGCACCGGGTGGGCCAGGGGGCCGGCGTCCTCGGCGAACTGGCGGGCGCGCAGGGCTTTGACGTCCTTGATCCGCTGCACCGCCGCGCCGCGCTGGTCGGCGCTGAAGCTCTGATCACGGAAGACCGTGAAGCCTTCCTTGAGGCACAGCTGGAACCAGTCGCGGCAGGTGATGCGGTTGCCGGTCCAGTTGTGAAAGTACTCGTGGGCCACGACCGCCTCGATGCGCTCGTAGTCGGCGTCGGTGGCGGTCTCGGGATCGGCCAGCAGCAGGGAGCTGTTGAAGATGTTCAGCCCCTTGTTCTCCATCGCCCCGAAATTGAAGTCTCGCACGGCGACGATCATGAACAGGTCCAGATCGTATTCGCGGCCGAATGCGTCCTCGTCCCATTTCATTGAGCGCTTGAGACTGTCCATGGCATAGGCGCCGCGCGGCGCCTGGCCGGGATCGACATAGACTTTCAGGGCGATGGTCCTGCCGCTCATGGTGACGAAGCTGTCTTCCAGCACGTCCAGCTCGCCGGCCACCAGGGCGAACAGATAGGCCGGCTTGGGAAAGGGGTCGTTCCAGATGGCGTAGTGGCGGCCGTCATCCAGCTCGCCGCCTTCCCACAGATTGCCGTTGCTCAGCAGGTAGCCGAACGCCGCATCGGCCTCGATCCGCACAGTGTAGCGGGAGAGCACGTCCGGACGGTCAGGGAAGTAGGTGATGGTGCGGAAGCCCTCGGCCTCGCACTGGGTGCAGAAACGGCCGCCCGACATATAGAGACCCATCAACGCCTTGTTGGCGGCAGGATCGATCTCGACCTCGGTGGTCAGCACAAAGGCGTCGGGCACATCGGCCAGGGTCAGGAACTCGGCGTCCAGCCTGTAGTCCGACGCGCTCAGGGCGCGCCCGTCGATCGCCGCCGAGATCAGTTTCAGCCGCTCACCGTTGAGGACCAGCGGCTCACCCGCATCGCCCGTGCGCCTGATCTTCAGCGTGGCCAGGACTCGCGTGGACGAGGGCTCAAGCTTGAAGGCAAGCTCGGTCTCTTCGATCTCGAACGGAAAGGGGCGGTAGTCGGCGAGCCGGATGGCCTGGGGCGTATCTGTGCGCATACCGGCAATCTAGAGGTCCGAAGCGGCCTGCGCGAGAGCCCTTAAGTAATAAGGTCTGGATGAAAGGCCATATTTTCAGTGTGGACTTGTTCCGGATCAAAGAATGCGCGCTCAACAGGGCGCAATTCCCCCTCGGGCGCCCCCAAATGCAGCGCCCGCTTCGAAATCAAGGGGATAACAATGACTATCGCGACCCGCCTGGCCCTGACCTGCGTCGCCAGCCTCCTGGCCGTTTCCGCCGCTCAGGCTCAAGAGGCCGTCAAGCCGAAGGCCAAGGGTGACCTGGTTCTGAATGTCCGCGTCACCGATGTGGCGCCTGACGCAGGCAACTCGATCGTCACCGCTGCGGGCGCTGCCTCGGGCCTGAAGGTCGAGGTCAGTGACGACATCAAGCCGACCATCGGCCTGTCCTATTTCCTCGGCGACAAGCTCGCCGTTGAAGTGATCGCCACCACCACCCAGCACACCGTCAAGGCCGTCGGGCCCGGGACGAACGTCGAGGTTCACAAGACCTGGGTCGTGCCGCCCGTCGTGTCGCTGCAATACCATCCGTTTCCGGCGGCGAAGTTCAGCCCTTATGTCGGCGCGGGTCTGAACTACATGCTGTTCCACAGCAGCAAGGACAAGAACGGCTTCAAGGTGAAGCTCGACGACGGCTTCGGCTATGCCCTGCAGGTCGGCGCCGACGTGCCGCTGAACGCGCGCTACAACCTGAACATCGACGTCAAGAAGGTGTGGTTCGAGACCGACGCCTCGATCAATGGCGGCACCCTGAAGTCCAAGGTCAAGCTGGACCCGATCGTGGCTTCGGTCGGGGTCGGCTACCGTTTCTGATCTGCCTTGCATGTCTCCGCCCGACGACTAAACCCTGCGAGGGGTGATAGCGCGGGCGGGGATGAGCATGGCTGAGCGGGAATGCGGCGCGTGCGGCCAATGCTGCAAGCTGATCGGCGTGCGCGAGCTCGATAAGGCGCCGCACGTCTGGTGCCGCTACTACCGCCGCGGCAAGGGTTGTCAGGTTTATCAAGTCCGGCCGGCAGGCTGCGGTGAGTTTGCCTGTGACTGGCTGTTGGACACTCGTCTGGGCGATGACTGGCGACCAGACCGCAGCGGGTTTGTGCTGCATGCGGGCGAGGGCGGGCGGGTCGTCAATGTCGAGCTTGACCCGGCTCAGCCTAACGCCTGGCGGCGCGCGCCGTTCGAGGCGGTGCTGCGCGGTTGGGCCAGAGAAGGTGCGGCCGAGGGCATGGACGTGCTGATCTGGATCGGGCGGCGCTGCCTGCGCCTGTTGCCAGGCGGCGGCGAGATCGATCTGGGCGTCGTGCGTCCGGCCATCGAATTCACAGCCCACGACCGACTGCGGCGTCCCGGATCCGGCCGGGACTGGCCAGCCTAGTTTTCGATAGTGCTGGCGGCCTCGGCGGCGGCCGGAACCTCATGCAGATAGCGCTCGATGGCTGAGGCCTGGTGAGCCAACGCGGACAGGGCAGGCGGCGCATCCTCGGGATGGTCGGCGACCAGTTCCAGGATCTGACGGGCGATGGCGTGCAGGCGCGGGGCGCTGGCGATCAGCCGCGCCTGATATTCGATCTTGCGCGGATCGCGGTCATATTCCGCGCCCGGCGTCCGCCAGCCGCCCCAGTCATTGGGATCGGTGACCACCACCGGATAGGTGCCGGGATAGGGGTGGTGGGGGCAGTCGCTTTCCTGCTGCCACTTGTTACGGGCCCGCAGCACCCGCCAGTGGGCGACCATGCCGGCGCCCTCGGCGTCGATCTTTTCCTCGGGCTTGAGCTCATGGGCCAGGAATTCGCGGCCCAGACCGACGTCATAGGTGACCCGAACGGGCTCGTCGAAGCCCTTGGCCCAGATCGGTACGATGCGTTCGATCGTCGCCCAGGCACCGACGCTGTCGACCCAAACCTTCTGGTTGCGCTGATAGACGGTCTTGGCCATGGCCCCTTGGACGCGACGTGAACTGGACGATCGTCATAAGAACCTGAAATCCTTGACGCCGGGTCAATCTTTCCCTGCGGCGAAAGGTCAGTCAGGGTGAATGTTGAGGCGCGCCAATCGAGAGCCGCGCCGCGAGCGTGACAGCCGAAGTGGATGCCGGTTTCGGCGACTGTCACGCTCACAACTATAATCAGAGCCTGCCCATAGGGCAGGCTCATGGGAGGCCACCCAGTGGATTTCGACTTTTCCGACGACCAGAAGTTCCTGAAAGACGAGGCGCGCAAGTTCCTCGACGGCCGCTGTGGCCCCGCCGTCGTGCGCGGCGTCCTGGATGACGCCAGCCGCTCCTTCGACCAGGACCTGTGGACCGCTGTCGCCGAGCAGGGCTGGCTGGGCGCCTGCATCCCCGAAGAGTTCAACGGCCTGGGTCTTGGCCGGGTCGAGCTGTGCGCCATCGCCGAGGAACTGGGCCGCGCTGTCGCGCCGATCCCGTTCGCCTCAACGGTCTATTTCCTGGCCGAAGGCGTGATGCTGGCCGGCAGCGAAGCCCAGAAGGCCGCCGTCCTGCCGCGCATCGCCGCCGGCGAGCTGATCGGTTGCCTGGCGACCTCGGAAGGTCCGGGCGTGGTCAATGCTACGAACCTCGCCTGCCGGGTCGAGGGCGGCAAGCTGACGGGCGTGAAGATCCCGGTCACCGACGGTGACGTGGCCGACATGGCTCTGGTCCTGGCCAGCGAAGGTGGCAAGCCGGGCCTGTTCCTGGTCGACCTCAAGGCCAAGGGCGTCGTGCGCGAAACCCTCAAGAGCCTCGACCCGACGCGCGGCGTGGCCAAGCTGACCTTCGACGGCGTGACGGCTGAGCGCATGGGCGAGGCTGGCGCTGGTTTCGAACTGGTGCAGGCGATCATGGACCGCGCCGCCGTGCTGCTGGCTTTCGAACAACTGGGCGGCGCTGACCGATGCCTTGAGATGGCCAAGGAGTATGCGCTTGGCCGATACGCTTTTGGCCGCGTCATCGCCGGCTACCAGGCGATCAAGCACAAGCTGGCCGACATGTACGTCAAGAACGAGGTCGCCCGCTCCAACGCCTATTACGGGGCCTGGGCGCTGACGGTCGACGCGCCAGAGCTGCCGATCGCGGCCTCGGCGGCCCGCATCGCGGCGTCGGACGCCTACTGGTTCGCCAGCAAGGAAAGCATCCAGGTGCACGGCGGCATGGGCTTCACCTGGGACGTCGACTGCCACCTCTATTACCGGCGCTCGCGCCAGCTCAGCCTCGTGGCCGGCGCGCCCCGGGTCTGGAAAGAACGGCTGGTCAGCCAGCTCGAACAAAAGAACGCGGCGTAAGGGAGAGAAGATCATGGATTTCAACGATTCACTCGAAGAAGCCACCTATCGCGAGACGGCTCGCGCCTGGCTGGTCGAGAACGCCGCCGCGCACCGGGCTCAGTTCGGCGACCTGAAACCCAATACCGATGAGCACATGGCCGCCGCCAAAAGCTGGCAGGCCCGCAAGGCGGCCGGCGGCTATGCCTGTATCACCTGGCCTGCGGCGGTCGGCGGCGGCGGCGGCACGCCGATCCAGTCGGTGATCTTCGGCCAGGAAGAGACCAAGGCCGGCGTTGGCTACGGCTACTTCACCATCGGACTTGGCATGTGCGTGCCCACGGTGATGGCCTTCTCCAACACCGAGACGAAGCAGCGGTTCGTCAGCCCCGCCGTAAAGGGCGAGGAGATCTGGTGCCAGCTGTTCTCCGAACCGGCCGGCGGCTCCGATGTCGCCGCCTTGCGAACCCGCGCCATCAAGGACGGCGACGAGTGGGTCATCAACGGCCAGAAGGTCTGGACCACCGGCGCCCACTATTGCGACTACGGGATCCTGCTGGTTCGCACCGATCCCGACGTGCCCAAGCACAAGGGCCTGACCATGTTCTGGATCGACATGAAGGACGCCGCCGTCGAGTGCCGGCCGATCCACCAGATGTCGGGCGGCCGCGAGTTCAACGAGGTCTATTTCACCGACCTGCGGGTCAAGGATAGCCAGCGTCTGGGCGAGGTCGGCGAGGGCTGGAAGGTCGCCCTGGTCACCCTGATGAACGAGCGCCTGGCCGTCGGCGGCTCGTCGGGTCCCAACTATCGCGAGATCATGGGCCTGGCCCGTGAGCTGACGGGGTCCACCGGCCCGGCGATCAAGGACAACGCCTTCCGCGAGAAGCTGGCCGACTGGTACGTGCAGTCCGAGGGTCTGAAGTTCACCCGCTTCCGCACCATGACCGCCCTGTCTCGCGGTCAGACGCCGGGACCGGAAAGCTCGATCGGCAAGATCATCGCCGCCAACCAGATGCAGGACCTGGCCAATACCGCCGTCGAGATGGAAGACCAGTACGGCATCCTGACCGACCCGGATCAGGCTCCGGCCGAGGCGGCGTTCCAGCAGAGCCTGATGTGGGCCCCCGGCCTGCGCATCGCTGGCGGCACCGACGAGATCCTCAAGAACATCATCGCCGAGCGGGTGCTGGGCCTGCCGGGCGATGTGCGGGTCGACAAGGACGTCGCCTTCAAGGACATGCCGACGGGCCGCTAGGTCCTTCAGACCTGATCTGGGGCTCGCCGCGCTCGAAAACCGGGCGCGGCGAGCCTGTTTCTGGGCATGATCAAATTCGCTTCGCGGTTGCGTCCGTCATGGTTTCGCAATCTTGCCCCGCGTCGAATCTCGCCCGTTTTTACTGAATTCCCCTGAGGCGCGAGTCCCTGCGCGGGCGTGTCAACACGCCGCTGGGCGAACGCGGTTGCTTCACCTTGACAGCCTGCGACACCGGGCACATGAGTCCTTGATGACTATGGTTAACGGCGTGCTGGAGGGGGAGTGATGCGAGAAGCCAGCGATGCTGTTTCGCGCTATTCCGCGCTCCGAATGAGCCTGTTTGGGGCGGTTTCCCGGCAAGGCGCGCTGCTGCGTCGCGTTCCGATCGGGGCGCTGGTCGCCGCCGTAGTGATTCCCCTGGTGGGCTGCGACGTGGGTCCCAACCTCTGGCTCCAGAGAAAGGCCAGCGCCTGTCCGCGTCCGCAGGCCGCCCAAGGCGTCTCCGGGCAGTTCAACCAACAACAGCAAGAGATTCGCGCGCTTCGCCAGGGTGGCTTTCGCGGCGACTTCTTCGCCCAGCTGGAACTGGCCCGCCGCTACGAAGGTCAACGCTCGGTCGACAAGAACCTCGAGGATCAGGTCGAGGCGGCGGTGTGGTACGCCATGTCCCTGTCCAACGCTGGCGGCTACGCGCCGATCGCGGCCTATGAGCGTCGCGGCAAGGGCGATGGCCGGGCCCTGTCTCGCTTCGACGACTGCCGCGCTTTCGAGCGCCAGAGCGCCTATGGCGCGCTGGACCGGTTGCTGGCGCGCATGTCGACTGAAGAGCGCGAGAAGGTCCGCAACCGCGTGATCTACGTGCTTTCCAGCCAGGGCGCTGACGGCTATCGCGTGCTGGCCCGCATCCATGACGGCTTCTTCGGCCCGTATGGCGAGCCGTCCGACAATCTTCAGGCCGTCGAGGCCTATGGCAGCCAGAAGCGCGCCGGCACGCCGGCCGCGCTGGACCTGTTCCGCCGCAACGACGTCGACGCCTATCTCTACAATTACCTGGCCGTGCAGACGGGCGATGTATCGGCCTATGTCATGCTGAAGGACTTCGAGCGTTCCTCGCCGCAGCGGGCTTCGTATGGCGCCTTCGTCGAGACCAAGGCCAAGCGCTGGATCCCGCCCTACGAGTTCTATCCGCCCGAATCTCCGGAATCGGGCGTGCCCCATTCCGACGAAGCCGACCAGTCGGGCGAAGCCAGAGAGGCGGCCCAGACCCGCCTGCACGAACTGCCCTTCGTCCATATCGGCGAGGCCCTGGCCTATCTGCGGGTGATCCCGACGCCGGTGCTCGACGAGAAACTGCTGGCGTCAGGCGACGCCCAGACCTTTCAGGCGATGATCGGCCGTCCGATCACTGGCCGGCTGAGCGCCGTCGAGAAGGTGCGGGCGGTGCAGTACGCCGCCGTCAATGGCTCGTCCAAGGCTCAGCTCGTCCTGGCCGTGATGTATTCCGAGGGCGTGGGCGTGCCCCGCGACTATGCCCGTGCCTATCACTGGTACGAGGAGGCCGAACGCCAAGGCTCGGCCGAAGCCAAGTACGCCATGTCGACCTTCTTCTCGCTGGGGCTGCAGGGCGTGGCCGACCAGGATCGCGCCAGAGCCGTCGTTTATCAGCTAGACGGTGCCCTGGCCGGCTTCAAGCCTTCGGTCTGGCGTTTGCAACAACTTCTGGCCCAGGTCTCGCGTCCGCCCAGACCCGCCGCCGAGCGCGGTGGTCGGCCCTACATCGAAAGGGACTATCGATGAGCCGCCTGAGCCGCTTCCTGGCCCTCGTGGCCGTGCTGTCGCTCGGCTTCGCTGCGGCCCCCGCCGTGGCGCTGGCCTCGCCGGACGCCAAGGTCGATCAGCAGATCCGTCCCTGTTTTGGGCTGCTACTGGAGCCAAACCTGTCGCGGGGCTGCAAGGCCAGCTACCGGCCCAAGGTCAAGCCCTGCCCACGCGGCAGCTATCGCGTTCGCGGCCGCTGCGAGGTCGCCAGTGTCAGTCGCCCCGGCTATGTCCAGCGCGAGGTCAACTGCGACTACGCCTATCCGGGCCAGGTCAATGACACGCTGGCGCGTCTTTATGACGGCGACTATCTGATCCTGACCTCGACCCAGGGCCGGGCCTGTGTCGAGTCGCTGAACATCACCCAGTCGGTCTCCATCGTGGTGCGTGACTACACGCCGTCGCGCAATGCACCGATCCTGGTGACGCCGGCCGGCCAGCCCTGCATCCGCATCGCACCGGGCGTGCGGTACGTGGTGCTGGACGGTCTGGGCATCGAGGCCTCGCGTGCCGGTGAGGCCTCGTGCATCACCGGCCGCGCCACCGACCTGGCCCTGAAGGGCGTGACCATTCGCTATGACGGCCAAGGCTCGGCGATGGATGTCGAGGACAGCCGTATCGAGCTGCAGGACACCGTCTTCATCGGCCGCACTCGCCAGCCGGTGGTCAAGGCCACGGGCGAGATCATGGCGTCCAATGTCGAGATCGCCGCCACCGCCATTGGCGCGGCCTTCGAGACCTCGGGCGACAGCCGCATGCGGGATGTCCGCATCACCCGCCTTGGCGACTGGACCGGCTCGTCGCGAACCCGCAACTCGGCCGGCTTCGTGATCGCCGGCATGAACCGCCAGCAACTGGTGAAGATCGAAGGCCTGTACGTCGACGGCTTCTCGCGCGGCATCTATGTCGGCGGCGGGGATGAGACCACGCTGCTCAATCCCGTGGTTCGCGAGAGCGACTGGGCGGTGGTTCTGGAGAACGCCAACCTGCAGATTCGCGGCGGCGACCTGGAAGCCATGGACGTGGGCATCTATGCCGCCTCCGGTATCGTGTTCGCCTCCAACAACCGTATTCACCGCGTCATGCGCTCGGGCATCTATGCCGACGCCGGCGGTCAGGTCCGGTCGGTCGACAACCGCGTCTTTGCCCGTCCCGGCGGCTGCGAGGCCCTGGTCAAGGGTCACTTCAACGGCGAACTGACCTGCCGTCCCTGGTTCGAGGCACCGGAGGTCTTCCGCTCGCCACGCGATCAGGCCCGTCTCGACTTCGACTCTTACTGGCCCGCCCCGACCGCTCTGCCGGCCTCGGCGACCTCGGCTCCGCCACAGCTGTCTGATGACGCTCTGGCGGGCGGACCTCAATCAGGGGGAGCCCCCAAATGAGCAAGTTCGTCCATGGCCTCACCGTCGCCCTGACGGTCGCCGCCTCAATCGGTGCAAGCCAGGCCCAGGCCCAGAGCGGTCGCGGACCGGGCGGCGGTCGCCCCGCCGCCTGCGGCGAGCCCCTGACCGGCCAGGCACCGGACATCATGACCTATGACAGCGCGACCGGCACCCAGGTGTTTGTCGGCGGCGGTCGCGGCGGTGACACCGAGATCTCGGCCTATAACGCCCAGACCCGCTCTGCGGCGGCCCTGAACGGTGATCTCAGCCGGCCCGGTCTGGTCTCGTCTTGCGCGGTCGATGGCTTCACCCGCGAGTCATACGGCGTCACGCCCGACGGCAAGGGCAAGATCTCGGTGAGCGGTCGCGACGAGCGCGGCGAGCGCTGGGCCTTCACCCGCGCCGATGGCCAGGTCGAGGTCTGGGATCCTCGCGGCGACAATCATTGCTTCAAGTCCGGCCTGGGCATCTTCACCCCCAGCGGCAATCTGGGCTTGGCCGTGGCCAGCGCTCCTGGCGCGCTGGGCCTTGGTGTGGCGCTCGGCGACCGCTTTGGCGGTGTCGGCGTCGGCGGCAACCGCAACTTCGCCGGCGTGGGCCTGGTGGGATGCTGAAGTCAGGCCTGATCCTGGCCCTGACGGCGGCGGCCCTTTGCGGCTGCGCGCAAACACCCAAGCAGAGACCCTATATGGGGCCACCGGCCCCCAATGCGCCGTCGGCGGACCGGGTCACACCGCCGCCGCCGCCGATCGGCGTCATTCGACCGCGCGTCTGATGCGCCGCTTTCTGCTGATCCTGGCGCTCATGGCGGCGCCGACGCTTGCTGCGGCCGTCGAGGCTTCGCCGCAGCAACGGTCCGTCGAGGCTGTTATGGCGGACAGCGCCAAGGGCTGGAACGCCGGCGACGTAGTCCGCTTCATGGCCGCCTATTCAGAGGCGCCTGAAACCAGCTTCGTCACCGAAGAAGGCCTGGTGCGCGGCAAGGCGGCGATGATTGCCCGCTACAATGCCAAGTACAATTTCGACGACCCGGCAAAGCGCGGCGTGCTGAGTTTCCAGTCCGTCGACTTCCGCCTGCTGGATGCGACGCACGCCCTCTATATCGGCCAGTGGGCCCTGACCTATCCCGACGGGAATTCGGCCAAGGGCTATACCAGTCTGGTCATGGCACTGGAGAAGGACGGCTGGCGGATCGTCGCCGACCATAGCTCCTAAGGCGCGATCGTCTGCAGGAAGGTCGGGGCCTTGCGCTTCATCGTGGCCTGCTCATAGGCGTAGCCCAGGTTCAGCAGCAGCTTTTCGCTCCAGGCCGGGCCAATGAACGACAGCCCGACCGGCAGGCCCGTGACCTGACCCATCGGCACGGTCAGGTGCGGATAGCCGGCCACGGCGGGCAGGGTGGTTGACGAGCCGCCATAGTTGTCGCCGTTCAGCGGATCGATGGTCCAGGCCGGACCGGTGGTCGGGGCGACGATGGCCACCGCGCCGGCCTCTTTGAGGATCTTGTCGATGCCCTCGGGACCGGCCAGCCGCTTGGAATCCGCCAGGGCCTGGATGTAGTCCGGATCGCTGTAGCCCTTGGTCTTTTCGGCCTTCTCGAAGCTCTCCTGGCCGAACCATTCGAACTCGTGGGGCGTCGCCTTGTTGAAGGCGATCAGGTCGGCCAGCGTGCGGCTGGGGACCTTCTTCGGATCGGTCGAGGCCAGATAGGCGGCCAGGTCGACCTTCAGCTCGGTATAGAGCACCACGCCCTCGGCCGCGCCGATCGGGCCTTCATCGAAGTCCTTCACCTCGACCAGGGTCGCGCCCTGGGCCTTCAGGTCGGCCAGGGCCTGTTCGAACACCGCGTCGGTCTTGGGTGAATAGCCGGTATAGAACCGCGCCACGGCCAGGGTGACGCCCTTCAGCGCGTTCTTGTCGAGGCCCTTGGCGTAGTCGGTCTTGTGGCTGTCGGCGGCCTTGGTCGCGACGTCGGCGGGATCGGAGCCGGCGATGGCGGTCAGGATCTTGGCGGCATCCTCGACCGTCGTGGTCATCGGGCCGGCCGTGTCCTGGCTGTGGCTGATCGGCACGATGTGGGTGCGTGACACCAGGCCGACGGTGGGCTTGAGCCCCACCAGACCGTTGATCGCTGCCGGGCAGGTGATCGAGCCGTCGGTCTCGGTGCCGATAGCGGCCCAGGCCAGACCGGCCGCGACAGCCGCGCCCGAGCCGCTGGACGAGCCGCAGGCGCTGCGGTCCAGCACATAGGGGTTGCGCACCGTACCGCCCACCGCGCTCCAGCCGCTGATCGAGTTGTTCGAGCGGATATTGGCCCATTCCGACAGGTTGGCCTTGCCCAGGATCACCGCCCCGGCGTCCCGCAGGCCCTTGACCAGCGGCGCGTCGCGGCCGGTGACATTGTCCTTCAGGGCCAGCGAGCCGGCGGTGGTGGCCAGGGGTTCGGCGGATTCGATATTGTCCTTCAGCAGGATCGGCAGGCCGTGGATGGCGGAGCGAACCTTGCCGGCCTTGCGTTCGGCGTCGCGGGCCCTGGCGTCGGCAAGGGCGGCGGGGTTCACGGCGATGACCGCATGGAGGATGTCGTTCTTCGCCTTGATCTGGTCCAGGTAAGCCCTGGTCGCCTCTTCCGAGGTTTGAGCGGCGGCGCTGGTGGCCAGCAGGGCGGCGACGGCCGCTCCGGCCAGGCAGGCGATCTTGGTCATGCGAGTATCCCCACGCGGGCCGACATTACAGCTCGGCCGAACGCGCCGGAGGATGAGGGTAAAACCCTGTCGACGCCAAGCCTATCCTTCGTGGTCAGACGAAGACGGCCACGTTCTGCCGTGCGGCGATCAGCGGGCGACCGCTGCCGTCCCACAGCATCATGCCCTGCGTGGAATAGCCGTCGCCGATCGTTTCGGCCGTGCTGCGCAGCAGGCGCCAGCCGTCGTCGTCTTCGGCCGGCAGGTCCACAACGTCGAGCGACCAGGTCATGGTCGAGATCGGGCCAAACTTCGGGAACAGGGCCATGGCGGGTGGCGGCGGCGTGTCGGCCAGGGCGACCAGCGCCGAGAGCGAGTGCGCGGCCGGATCGCGATGGCGGATCCAGAGCAGATATTCCGGCGGCTGGCCTGACAGGGGACGGGTCCCGCCGGCCAACTTGACCTCGAACTGGCCCGAAAAGCCCGGACCCGAGCCCGGTGGAAAGAAGAACTCGCAATCAGCGGGCGGAGCGACCACCGGGCAGGGCAGGTCGCTATAGGCCACCAGCGACTCCCGCGCCGCGCCGAAGGTCAGGATGGCCCTCGTCGCCAGGCCCTGCTCGCCCACCAGATCGACGCCGACGAACAGGGTCGACTTGCCCTGGCGCAGCACGGTCGTCTCGATGGCCAGTTCTCCGGCCGCCGGACCGATGAAGGCAAACTGGCCCGAGCGCAGGGGCGGCGCCTCGGGCAGGGTCCGCAGGGCGGCCTCCAGGCACAGGGCCGCCGACAGCCCGCCATAGGTGGTGCGGCCCTGTTTCCAGTCGTCGGTGACGTGCGCCGCGTGGCCCGAGGCCGTTGTGGAGATGCCGGCAATAAGGTCGGTATAGGTGGTCACGCGAAAATTCCCTGGAGCTTTGCCAGAGGTTCGTTTTCTTTCGCTACGGAAGTCAAGGGCAGCCTTTAGCCGCCGGTCGAATCCACGATGATGGCCACCGTCTTGCCGCGCGACAGCGGATCCCATCCCGCCACGATGGCCGAGGCGATGGCCTTGATCACCAGTTCCGGCGCGACCTGCGAGGGCTTGAGCAGCGGCGCGCCATAGCGGGGCTGCGGGCCGGGCGGAAACTCGATCACAGCTTCGCGCTGACCCTCCTTGTGGCGCACGGCGATCGCCATGCCATGCCGCTCAGGGGCGTCGCTGGACCAGCCGGGCTGGCGATGAAGCCGCCAGACATAGGGGTCTCCAGCGACCTGGATATCAAACTCAGGGCTTAGTTTTGTTCGCGCCATGCAAGTCTGTTAGCCCGTCACGCGCCCTCAGACCACCCCGCGCCACAGCGCAGGCCTGCGCCAGGGGGTGGAAAGGGCTGTGGATCGCCCTCACGTCCAGACCCGGCGGGTCTTTTTTGGGATGGCCCAGCACCGCCTCTACACAACCCCTTTGGCCGGTGCCTATCCGCACGCCGTCGCCAAGGCCAGGCGCAAGCTCGCGACCTCGCGCGGGAAACCGCCGAGTGGGTGGGAAGGGTCGCGGAGCGCCCGGGCCTCGCCCGGATGAGGGTTTGTAGAAGTACCGTTTCGACGAAGACAGACGCTCCGCGCAGCCGTTATCCGGTGAGCCCTCGGGGCGCGGGGTTTTAACCCGCTTCCGACGTTAGGCCCTCGACGGGTGGAGGGGATAGCGACCCCGTCCAGACCGCATGGGCGATTTCAGCCCATGCCTGTTGCGCATCGTGCGGGCGTCGCCAAAGGGCGTTCCCGGCGGTCCCGGTCCGGCTTCAACGCGTCCGGCCCCCGCAAGGACCGATCCGCTCCACCAGACCCTGCCGGGCCTTGGACGACGGCCGACGGGCGCTTCCCGCTCGACCACCCCTGACAGCCGCAACGGTCGCCGTACGTGCGCCCTTCCCGTGCTGTCAGGTGAGATTGATTATGCAGGCGGTTTCAGCGCGTCTGATGGGCGCGATCAACTATTTTACAAGGCGTTGATCAGGCTGGGGTTTGTTTTGAAAAGAACGGGGATTGGGCGCCCCATGTCCCCGTCGTATTCCTAAATCTCGTCATCCCGGGGCTTGTCCCCGGGACCCATTTGTCCGCCGCAAGGGCGGAGCAGGCCCCGATGCTCACGTGGAAGCTGAACCATGGGTCCCGGGGACAAGCCCCGGGATGACGGACAATGGGATTGGCGTCCCGCCGTCTCAGTGCAGCGTGGCCGACGCGCTCATCCAGGCGCCCAGGGAGCGGGCCTGGCGGGTGGCCAGTTCGTCTTCCAGCGAGATTTCCTCGAGCGAGATGGCCGCCAGCAGCCAGTCCTCGAGATCGGACTCAGAGGCGCCACCGTGCTCCAGGGCGTCCTTGAGCGCGTGGATCAGCCATTCGACGGCGTCATCGGTCTTGGTCATCAGGAGGCGTCCTCGATCAGTCCTGATGAGGATAGGCGGCGCCTGGTGATTTGAGGCTGTGACAAAAAGTCAGTCCGGGCGGGCGTTTTGACGCAGCTTCCGTTCGCGACGCGGCGCCGCGAACGGATCCGATAGAGGCCTTACTGCCCCTTCAGCTTGCGGCCGAAGAACTCCAGATGCGTCTTGAGCACGCTGAGGCCCTTGGTCTTGCTGCCCGGCGCGCTGTGGCGCTCGCCGGGATAGAGGGCCATTTCGAAGGGGATGGCCTTTTTCTGCAGGGCCGCGATCAGGCGGGTGCTGTTTTCGAAGATGACATTGTCATCGGCCATGCCGTGCAGCAGCAGCAGGCTGCCGGGCTTCATCCTGTCCAGACGGGTGAGGATATCGGACCGCGCATAGCCGTCCTTGTTCTCCTCAGGCTTGCCCATGTAGCGCTCGGTATAGGCGGTGTCGTAGAGGCCCCACTCGGTGGGCGGCGCGCCGCCGGCCCCGGCCTTGAACGGGCTGTCGTCGGCGGTCAGCATCATCAGGGTCATGAAGCCGCCATACGACCAGCCGACCACGCCCAGCTTCTCGGCGTCCACATAGGGCAGGGTTTTCAGATAGTTGGCGCCGACCAGCTGATCGTCGACCTCCACGGTGCCCATGCGGCGATCCAGGGCTCGCGCGAACTTCGCCGAGCGGTTGGCGGTGCCACGGTTGTCGAGCCGGAAGACGAGATAGCCGGCTTCGAGATAGGTGCGTTCCGACGGGCTCTGCCAGATCTTCCGGACATTCTGGGCGTGCGGGCCGCCATAGACGGCGACGATGGCGGGGTACTTTTTCGACGGGTCGAAATCGGCCGGCTTCAGCAGGGCGTAGTGCAGGGTCTCGCCGTCGGCGGCCTTCAGCGTTCCGTATTCCGGCGTGGTCAGGGTCGAGGCATAGGGCCAGTAAGGATGCCCCTCGGCCAGCCGGTTTTCCTCGATCCAGCGCACGCGCTTGCCGTCGGGCGCATAGAGCGCGGTCTGGGGCGGGGTCTTGGGATCGGTGTAGGTGCCGGCAAAGGCGCCGTTGGGCGCCACCTTGGCCGTCCACCAGCCGCCGGCCGGGGTCAGGGCCTTGGGCTTGCCGGGTTTGACGTAGGAGACCTCATAGAGGCGGCGCTCGATCGGCGTGTCGATGGAGGCGCCGAAGATGACGACCTTGCGCGTCTCGTCGACGCCCTCGACCTTGTTCATGGGCCAGTCGCCCCGGGTGAGCTGGGCGATCAGCTTGCCGTCGGCGGCGTGGCGATAGAGGTGGTTGAAGCCCGACTTCTCCGATGACCACAGGAAGGTGCCATCGCTGAGAGGGCGGAAGTCTTCGTGCACCTCGATGAAGTGGCGGTCGGTCTCGGTCAGGACCGTCTTGCCCTGACCGGTAATCGGGTCGAAGGCGATCAGGTCCAGGGTCTTCTGGTCGCGCGACAGGCGCTGGACATAGACGGTCTTGCCATTGGCCGACCAGTCGACGCGGGCGACATAGATGTCCTTGTTTGCGCCCAGATCCAGCTGCACGGCCTGGCCGGTGGCCATGTTGCGCACGAACAGGTCGACCACGGCGTTGGGGCGACCGGCGCGGGGATAGCGCTGCAGCACCACGGTGGCGCCGCCGGGGCCGATATCGGCGCGGGGCACGATGTCGACGCCGCTCTCATCGACGCGGGCATAGGCGATGTGGCCTTCGCTGGGCGACCACCAGTAGCCGCTGAAGCGGTCCAGCTCTTCCTGGGCGATGAACTCGGCGACGCCGAACGACAGGGCGTCCTTGCCCTCGGTGGTCAGGGCCTTTTCGGCCCCGCCGTTGACCGGCTTCAGATAGAGGTTCTGGTCGCGAACATACGAGACATAGCCGCCCAGCGGCGAGACCTTGGCGTCGACCTCGTCGCCCGGGGTTTGCGTCAGGCGGCTGACCTTGCCGTCGGAAACACTGTCCAGATAGAGGTCGCCGTCCAGCGGCACCAGGATGAAGCGGCCCTGGCTGTCCCAGCTGTATTCAACAATGCCGCGCGACGAGACGCGGGCCCGTTCGCGGCGGGCCTTCTCGGCCTCTGACAGTTCCTTGGCGCCCGACGACAGGGTGGCCGAGTCGATCAGACGATAGGGCTCGCCGCCGGCCACGTCGGCCGCCCACAGGTCCTGGACATTGGCGGCCTCGGCTTTGGCTTTCAGATAGGTGACGCGCTTGCCGTCCGGCGACAGGGCCACGCCCTTGGCGGCGGGACCCGACAGGCTGGGATCAGCGAAGATGCGTTCGGGGGGCAGCTTTTCCGCCAGCACGGGCGAAGTCAGGGCGAGGCACGCCGCGAGGGCGGTAAGCGAGGGTCTGATCATGGCGCGGGACGCTAGTGGGACGCCGTGAGGTTGTCAGCAGGGAAAAGTTTGAGGGGCGCGCTTCCAAGTCCTCCCCCTGAAGGGGGAGGACTTGTCTCACCCGACCTTCAGCCCCGCCGTATCCACCACCTGCGAAATCTTCACCGCGCCCTTCTCGTCATGCACCCTCAGGGTCGCCACCGGCGCGGGGCCGCTCCAGTCGATCTCGATCATGCCGAAATTGCGCTCGCGCAGCACCGGCGAGACGCGCAGGGCGTTGGGCGGGGTGACGGGCCACACCTCGGTCAGGCCCGAGGAGGTCACGTCCCAGATCGGGTAGGGGACGTTGGTGTCCAGCCGCGAGACCTCGGCATAGTGGGTGTCGCCGCTGATGCAGATCAGGCGGTCGGCCTTTTGGCGGCGAATGGCGTCCAGCAGGCGCTGGTGGTCGCGGGCATAGTTGATCCAGCTTTCCCAGCCGGCGAAATCGGCCAGCACCTGCAGGCTGGAGCCAAAGATCCGCAGGTCGGCGGGCTGGGCCAGTTGTTGCTCCAGCCAGGCCCACTGCGGCTCGCCGATCATGGTGGCGTCAAGGTCGGCGATGCGGTCATAGGGGCCGGGGGTTTCCTTGCCCGACAGGCCGCGCGCCACGGCCCAGGGCTTGTAGCCACCCTTGAAGGTCTTCTCCGCCAGGGGCGTGCGGTTCCAGCGCAGGTCGGGCAGGATGATCTGCACGCGCCGGCCGTCAGGGCCAAAGACATAGGCGGCATAGACCCCGTCGCGCGTGCGGCGCGGCGAGTCGGCGGGTTCGCCCCAGAAGTCGCAGAACTGGCGGCGGCTCTCGGCCTTCATCGGATAGTCGGCTCCGGCGTCGTTCTCGCCAAAGTCGTGGTCGTCCCAGATGGCGAGGACCGGCGTGGTGTCGCGCAGTCGCTTGAAATGCGGCTTGGCCGCCAGGGTCGCGTACTTGGCCGCCATCACCTTGGGATCGCGGGTGTCGGCATAGATGTTGTCGCCCAGGAACACGAACAGGTCCGGCTTCTGCTCGAAGATTGCCTCCCAGATCGGCTGGTCCTTGTCCTGGTTGGCGCAGGAGCCGAAGGCGATGCGGGTCAGGGACTTGCCCAGCGCCGGATGCGGCGCGTCGAGGACGGCGGCGCGCGCGGCGGGGGCGACGGCCAGGGCGGCGGCTGACAGGCCAAGCGCCCCGCGGCGGGAGAGTTCGGTCACGGACGTTTCCTCATTTTGCGGTGCAGCTTGAACGAGAAAGGGCCGGGAGTCGCCTCCCGGCCCTCGCCTAGTGTGTCATCCCGGGTCTTGGCCCGGGATGACAGTCCTTTTTAGAACGCCTTCTTGATCGAGACGAAGAACTGGCGCGGCGGGGCGGTCAGGACCGTCTGGCCCGTACCGGCTGCGTCATTGTTCAGGAAGCCGCCCGAACCGATGGTCGAGATGTAGTCCTCGTCGGTCAGGTTGGTGATGTTGGCCTGGATCTCCAGACCCTTGCCCCAGGTGCTGTCGTCGTTGAAGCGATAGCCCAGCGTCAGGTCGGCGACGGTGGTGCTGTCCACCTGACCGCCGATGTTCTCGTAGGTGTAGTAGCGCTCGCCGGTGTGGGCGACGCCCAGCTTCGAGTAGAAGCCGGCCAGTTCGAACTTCACTTCGCCCTTGAAGATGTTCTTGGGCGTGTTGACCACTTCCTTGCCGGCGGTGCGGGCGGTGACGACGCCCGAGCCGTTGATGACGTTGTCCTGATATTCCGACTGGTTGTAGGTGTAGGCGCCGTAGAGCGACCAGTTGTCAGTCAGCTTGTACTCGCCGGCCAGCTCGATGCCGTTGGTTTCCACGCCGCCGACGTTCGACAGAATGGCGGGCAGGCCCAGGATCGGCGCGGCCGTCGAAGCGGCCAGCAGGCGGTCCTCGAAGGTCACGTGATAGAGGGCCGCGACGCCCTGGAAGCGCTCGTTGCGATAACGCGCGCCCAGTTCGAAGGTCTTGGAGGTTTCAGGCTCGAGCGTCTGGGTGATGTAGTCGACGGCCGCCTGGTTCTGAGAGGCGAACGGACCGGCGGTGGCGGCCGAGACGTAGGCAGCCATGTTCTCGGTGTAGCCGCCGAAGAACTCCAGGTCCGGCATCGCCTTATAGACGAAGCCGATCTGCGGCAGGAACGAGCTCTTCGACTCGATCTCGCCGGCCAGCGGGTTGCCGGCGATGCGCTGGACGCTGTTGGTCACTTCCATGGCCTTGAAGCCGAAATTGACCTTCAGGGCTTCATTCACCGTCCAGGTGTCTTCGATGTGCGCGACCAGGGTGTCGGTCACGAAGCGGTACTGCCACTGGGTGAAGAAGGGGTTCTCCTGGAAGTCCAGCGGATCGCGCGTCGGGGCGGCGGCGGTTTCGGCGTAGAAGCGGCGCGCCTGGTTGAAGGTGTTCTTTTCACCCCAGAAGCCCATGCCCACTTCGTGCGCGCCCAGATCGACGGTGATGCCGCCGGTCACGCCCTTGCGGTCGATGTCATATTCGGTGGTGCGGATCGACAGCGGAGCGGCGGTCGAGCCGACCGTGCCGAAGCCCGGGCTAGGGACGTAGGGCGTGTACCACAGGCCCTGGCCCTGGTTGGCGTGGCCGTAGGCGCTGAGGTCAAGCTTGGCGTTTTCGCCGAGCGGCAGCTTCACGGCCAGGCCATACATTTCGTCATCGCGGACGCCGGCGCCGGAGTAGTAGGCGTCGTCAACGGAGGCGAACGGCGCGGGCAGAGCCGTACCGGTCAGGTAGGCGCGACCGGCGGCCACGGCCAGGTTCCAGTTGGGCTGGGTGTTGTCCCAGTTGCGGCCGAGACGCTTGATCATCTCGAACGACAGGTCCTGGTAGTCTTGCTCGCGGCGCTGCGAGCCGTTGTAGAAGGCGGTCAGGCTGCCGTTCTCGCCCAGCGGCAGCACGGCCTTCAGGTCGTACTGGAACTGCTTCTGGTCGCCGCCGCCCTTCCACTTGCCGGTCTCTTGCGAGACGATCGAGGCGTAGCCGCGCAGGCCGCCCAGCTGCTCGATCGCGCCGCTGTCGATGCGGCCGAACACCCGGTACATGCCTTCCGAACCGCCGGTCACGTTCAGCTGACCGCCGAGCACTTTCGAAGGATCGCGCGAGAAGAACTGCAGCGTGCCGCCGAGGTTGCTGGTCGAGGCGGTGCCGAGCGCGCCGGCGCCCTGGGCCAGCTCGACGCGGCCGATGTTTTCGTTGGTGATGGCGCGGCTGATGTGCAGGCCGTTGTGGTTGCCATAGCTCATGTCGCCCAGCGGAATACCGTCCAGGGTGAAGCCAAGCTGGTTCTGGTTGAAGCCGCGGATCGAGATACGGGTCGACCACTCATAGGCGCCGAAGGCGTCGGCCGACTGGAAGGTCACGCCCGGCAGCTTGTCGATGGCCTTCAGCGGGCTGGTGCCGGCGGCTTCCAGCGAGATGGCTTCGTCCTTCAGGGTCTGGACCTGGCGGCTCTGGCCCTGACCGATGACGATGATGGCGTCAACGGCGGTGGTGTCGGCGGCCTCGGTCGGCGCCACATCGGCGGCCAGGGCGGGCGCTGCGGCCAGCAGCAGGAGGGCGGCCGAAGCAGCGCCCAGCATCAGATGGTGTTTCATGATCTATCCCCTCGCCCGGTCGTGCGGGGAGCGCGCCGGTTCTTTGGCCCGGTTAACAGCGCTCCGCGACGGCCCGGCGACGGAAAAGTGTCGGCCGACTGACACTCCTGCGACGAAACGGTGAAGGTCGGCGGGTTGTGTCATGTGGGTGAAGGTCCCGCCGACATTGCGCAAACCGCCCCCGACCGCTATCTCAGCGCCCGTCCTCCCGACTTCCGACCAGCGAGATCCGGCCCAGCCATGGCGCAGCAATATATTTTCCAGATGCAAGGCCTCACCAAGGCCTTCCCCGGCGGCAAGAAGATCTTCGAGAACATCTGGCTGTCGTTCTATTCCGACGCCAAGATCGGCGTCGTCGGTGTCAACGGCTCGGGCAAGTCGACCCTTCTGAAGATCATGGCCGGCCTGGATGACCAGTTCTCGGGCGAGGCCAAGGCCGCCGAGGGCATCCGTCGAGGCTACCTGCCGCAAGAGCCGGTGCTGGACCCGACCAAGGATGTCTGGGGCAATGTCATCGCCGACTGCGAGGACAAGCTGATCTTCGACCGTTACAACGAAGTCGCCAACAAGCTCGGCGAGGACTATTCCGACGAGCTGATGGAGGAGATGACCAAGCTCCAGGAGATCATCGACGCCCGCGATCTGTGGGACATCGACTCCAAGGTCGAGATGGCCATCGACGCCCTGCGCTGCCCGCCCAACGACTCCAGCATCGACGACCTGTCGGGCGGTGAAAAGCGTCGCATCGCCCTGGCGCGCCTGCTGCTCAGCAAGCCCGACATCATGCTGCTGGACGAACCCACCAACCACCTGGACGCCGAGTCGGTGGCCTGGCTACAGCATCACCTCGAAAACTTCCCGGGCTGCGTGATCCTGGTCACCCACGACCGCTACTTCCTGGATCAGGTCACCAAGTGGACGCTGGAACTCGATCGCGGCAAGGGCGTGCCCTATGAGGGCAACTACTCCGGCTGGCTGGAGCAGAAGACCAAGCGCGTTGTGCAGGAGCAGTCGGAGTCCGACAGCCGCCAGCGCGCCCTGACCCGCGAGCTTGAGTGGGTGCGCAGCTCTCCGAAAGCCCGTCAGTCCAAGTCCAAGGCCCGTCTGGCCAGCTACGAGGAAATGGTCTCGGCGCAGGAAAACGCCCGCGCCGCCCAGACCCAGGCCCACATCCAGATCCCGCCCGGCCCGCGCCTGGGCAATCTGGTGCTGGAAGTCGAAGGTCTGGAAAAGGAATATGGCGACAAGGTGCTGTTCAAGGACCTGTCCTTCCGCCTGCCGCCCAACGGCATCGTCGGCGTCATCGGCCCCAACGGCGCCGGCAAGTCGACCCTGTTCAAGCTGATCACCGGCCGCGAGCAGCCCGATGGCGGCAGCGTCCGGGTCGGCGACACGGTCAAGCTCTCGTATGTCGACCAGAGCCGCGACGCCCTGGACCCCAACAAGACCATCTGGGAAGAAGTCTCGGGCGGCACCGACGTGATGATCGTCGGCAAGCGCGAGATCAACAGCCGTGCTTACGTGGGCAGCTTCAACTTCAAGGGCGCCGACCAGCAGAAGAAGGTCGGTCTTCTCTCGGGCGGTGAGCGCAACCGCGTCCACCTGGCCAAGACCCTGGCCACCGGCGGCAACCTGCTGCTGCTCGACGAACCGACCAACGACCTGGACATCGAAACCCTGCAGGCCCTGGAAGAGGCGCTCGAAGAGTTCGCCGGCTGCGCCGTGGTCATCTCCCACGATCGCTGGTTTCTGGACCGTCTGGCCACCCACATCCTGGCCTTCGAAGGCGACAGCCACGTCGAGTGGTTCGAAGGCAACTTCGAGATGTACGAGGAAGACAAGAAGCGCCGTCTGGGGGCGGATAGCCTGATCCCGAAGCGCATCAAGTTCCAGAAGTTCGCTCGGTAGGGAGCCAGAAGGCATTGGATACCGAAACGGCCTCCGCGAGAAATCGCGGAGGCCGTTGTCGTTTGTACGCGCAAGGGGCGATTCTATTTCATCGGATCATATTATGGTTGAGTTTGTGGTGTCCATATCTCAAGGTCGCGCCAGTTCGAGTGGAGATGTCGAGTGGCTGATTTCTTTGGGACCAGCGCGGCTGAGTTGCTGGTGGGCACGTCCGGCAACGACCATTTCGAACTTCGCGGCGGAGCCGATACGCTAAAAGGCGGCGCGGGCAACGACGTCTTCCTCGGCAGCGCTGACGGCGAGCTGTTTTTTGGCGAAGACGGTGCCGATATCGTCAGGGGCTATGGCGGCAACGACCAGGCCTCGGGAGGAGACGGCGCCGACGAATTGGAGGGCGGTAAAGGGTCGGATACGCTGGACGGAGGTGCCGGCGACGACACGCTGGTTCTGCAGTGCTACGGGTCGGACCCATCGGACATCGATTTTCTGCGCGGCGGAAGCGGCGCCGACCTGTTTGTTTTCAACACCTATGTCAAGGCGCCGGGCTCCACGAACAATTTGCTTAGCATTGACCGGATCGCTGACTTCTCCCGGGCTGAAGGTGACAAGATCGCGCTTAGCGGCGGAGGGGGAGACGGTGACAACACGCCGGGCAAGGCAGTTTGGGGCGGTGAAGTTCGGAACGGCTTCAGCCTGACCTTGGGGCAATCGCTCGGCGACGGCCATCGCGCAGGCTTCGCTGGGGTTTTCACCTGGACGACAGCGCCGGTCACCTATCTCATCATTGACACCGATGGTGACGGCCTACTGGGCGGCACCGACGAAATTCTTGCGTTTGATGGGGCTCCGTCAATCGGTCGCGACGATCTGGTCGCGGCCCCCGGTCTGTACGCTCCCTACGTCGTCAACACGGCCGCAGCCGACGGGACGTGGACCGGGACCTCCGCCGGCGATCAGTTCGTCGGCGGAAGCGACCCCGAACTGGCTTCGGGCCTCGACGGCGACGATACCCTGAACGGCGGGGGCGGTGCCGACTCTCTTATCGGCGGATCTGGAAACGACCGGCTTTACGGCGAGGCTGGCGCCGACCGGCTTGAAGGCGGGTCCGGCGACGACCTGCTTTGGGACAACATGTATTCGGCGGACGGCGGTGGCAACTTGCTGCTCGGTGGGGCCGGAAACGATCAACTGCTCGGAGGCTCGAGCGACACGCTCGAGGGCGGCGACGGTAACGACATTCTCGACACGGACGTCGTTTTTGGATCGGGGGGAAATCTACTGCTCGGCGGAGCAGGCGACGATGACCTGACCGGGATGTCTTCGACGCTCGACGGCGGCGCCGGCAACGATGTGTTCGATGTGCGCGGAAACGAAAACGTAGTTCGAGGAGGGGCAGGGGCCGACACATTCATCCTGAACGGGTTAGAGGGATCGTATGTCCAGCAGAGCGTGTTCCAAGATTTCAGTCCATCGGAGGGGGATAAAATCGCTCTTCCGTTCACTATACTATATCCTGGATACTATATAATTGCTGGAAATATAGATAATCCGACATTTTCGCTCACTCTCAATAGTACAATTTCGCTGAGCGGCGGTTATGGTCCTGGATTTCAACATATATGGTCTTGGAGTAATGGTGGATATTCGTATCTCATAATTGACCGCGATAACAATAATAAACTGGATGAGGCGGACTTCGTAGGTAAGTTCACTGGTTCGATCATCTTCACAAGCGACATGTTCCTTGCGAATACAATGGCGAAGGTCGGAACCGCGACCAACGCTTCCGAGGTCATAAACGGTGGGTCGGCGAACGAGGAACTCTTCGGGCTTGGCGGGAACGACACGCTCAATGGCGGTGCTGGTGCTGACATCCTGCACGGCAACCAGGGCGCCGACCTGATCGCCGGCGACCTCGGCGCGGATCTCATTCGCGGTGGGCCAGGCGCCGATACCATCCAGGGCGGGGACGGCGACGATTCCCTTCATGGCGGCCAGGGCGACGATTTGCTCGAAGGTGGGGAGGGGAACGACCTCATCTGGTCGGACACCGTCACCTACTATGGCCCCGATCCTGATCTGCCGGGCGCGGCAAACATTCTTCGAGGCGGAGCCGGCAACGACGGCCTCATGACCGTCAGCGCAGATGACACAGGCTACGGGGGAACGGGCGACGACCAGTTGTTCGGGCCGGGAAGGCTGTATGGCGAAGCCGGCGCTGATTATCTCTCCGGCAGTAACCTTGGCTCCACATTGGATGGAGGCGATGGAAACGATCGCATCTTCGTCAGCGGGGGCTCCAATCTCCTGATCGGCGGTGAGGGCGCGGACGAGATCGTCGGGGCTTCAGGTTCGGACAGCATCGATGGCGGTGTCGGCGCGGACACTCTGTCGGGAGCTGCTGGCCAGGACACGCTCTGGGGGGGCGATGGCAATGACACCATCGACGGCGGCGCCGACTTCGACAAGATCAACGGCAATGTCGGCGACGACACCGCGCGCGGCGGCGAGGGCGGCGACTGGGTCGTCGGCGGCAAGGACAACGACCTGTTGTACGGCGAGAACGGCGTTGACGTCGTCAACGGCAATCTCGGTAACGACACCTGCTACGGCGGCGCGGACGCCGACTGGGTGCGCGGCGGGCAGGGTGATGACGTGCTCGACGGCGGGGCCGGGAATGACTGGCTCTCCGGCGACCGGGGCAATGACACCGTCACCGGCGGCGCGGGCGCCGATACCTTCTATTTCTTCGCCGGAGCGGCCATTGACCGCGTGACCGACTTCTCCAGCTTGTCCGGTGACCGGGTGCTGCTGGACGCGGGCCAAGCCTACACCCTCAGCTACACCGCCGAGGGCGCGGTCATCAGCCTGGGCGCCGGCGACCAACTGATCCTGATGGGAGTCACTCAGTCCAGCATCGGTGACTGGCTGCATATCTAGAAGGCGCTGACGCGCTTACAGGTCGGAGGCCTGGGCCTCGTTCAACTTCGCCAGGGCTTTCAGCATCCGGGCGCGGCCGGCGTCGTAGACCGCGTACTCGATGGCGAAGGCCTCACGGTGCGGCTCGCGCCATTCGGGGAAGTCAGCCGTAGGGTCGCCGTTGCGGTGCGGGTCGTCGGCGCGGTTGATGTGCATCGCGCCCACGGGCGGCGTGAAGCCCAGGGCGGAGGCCAGGGCCCGGACCGAATTGTCATAGTCCTCCATGATCCCCACCGCGACATAGTCGGTGTCGAAGGCGCTGGCTGGATGATCGGCTGGAACCGCCCTTGGCAGCTGGGCCAGGAATGAGAAGGCATCCTCACCCTTGGCCATGGCCTCGGCCCGGCGGGCGAACCAGTCGGCGAAGGTGGGGTTGTCGTCGAGGGCCGGCACCGCCACGCCCATGCGCTGCTGGAAATGCAGGTAGCGCCATTGCGAGACGAACCGCGCGAAGGGCTCGCGCAGGAAGGTCACGAACTGACGCGTCTCCGGATAGTAGTCGAGGGCGCCGATTCCGCGCACGCGGTTGAAATGGCCATGCACGCAATGGCCCGGGCCAAGGTCGAAGCGCTCGGGCGCCTCGCCTTGATGTCCGCGATAATGCAGGAGCAGGCGATCGTTTCCGAACCAGTCGACGAGGGTGGACCTCAGGCTGGTGCCCGCCGTCTTGGGGATGTGCAGGGAGACGAGCGGAAGGGATGGATCATAGGAGCGCATGGGGGCCTATGGACCAGCCGAGCGGTTTACGGTCAAGATCGCAAGACTATGGCCGTACCGGGGAACCGGGCCTAACTAGATCTGCTGGACCTCTATAGCTCAGGCGCGGTCCAGCCACTCGTATTGCCAGCCCGTGTGGAGTCCGTAGATGCCGAAAACCCCCGCCGATAAGCCGCACATCCTGATCTCGCACGAGATGCTGCTACCGCTGCAGCCGCTGCTGGAGAGCGCCTATACGGTGCATCGGCTGTGGGACTATCCAGACCATCTGGCGTTTCTGGAGGGGCCGGGCCAGTCGGTGCGGGCCATTGTCCACGCTGGCGAGATGGCCCTGGGCAAGGACATGCTGTCGGAGATGCCGCAGCTGGGCCTGATCGCCTGTGTCAGTGTCGGCTATGACGGCGTCGATGTGTCCTGGTGCAAGGGGCGCGGCATTTCGGTGACCCACTCCACGGGTTTGAACGCCGGCGACGTGGCCGATCACGCCGTGGGGCTGATGCTGGCGGCCTGGCGCGGCATCGTCGAGGGCGATCATCGCCTGCGGGCCGGTCGCTGGACCCACGCCGAGCGCATGGCGCCCCGACACGGCCTGCGGGGCCGCAAGGTGGGCGTTGTCGGTCTGGGCCATATCGGCGAGGCGGTGGCCCGTCGCTGCGAGGCCTTTGAGATGAAGGTCGCGTGGTGGGCGCCGCGCCCCAAGGAAACCGACCGGCCGCGCGCCGAGAGCCTGATGGCCCTGGCCCGCGACAGCGATGTGCTGATGGTCTGCGCCCGGCCCGACGACACCAACCGGCACATGATCTCCAAGGCGGTGATCGAGGCGCTGGGACCGCAGGGGTTGCTGGTCAATGTCGCGCGCGGCTCACTGGTCGACGAGGACGCCCTGATCGCCGCCCTCAGGGACGGCCGCCTGGGCATGGCGGCGCTGGATGTCTTCGACCAGGAGCCGACTCCGCCGGCGCGCTGGGAGGGCGTACCGCACACGGTGCTGACGCCGCACCTGGCCGGCGCGACCCTGGACAGTATCCCGGCCATGGTCGGGCTGACGCTGGAGAACCTGCGCTGCTATTTCAACGGCGAGCCTTTGGCGTCGCCGGTAGGGGGCTAGGGTCCTGGAAACGGCGCTGCGAACGGTTCGGGTTCCAGGCGCAGGCCGTTCACCAGCAGGCTGACCGTGCGGTAGAAGCCGGCCAGCATCATCAGTTCGATCCGCGCCGCCTCCTCGAAGGCTTCGGACAGGCGCGCCCACAGGTCATCGTCGATATCGGCTCGGGCGTTGACCGCGTCGCAGAAGCCGATCAGCAGCGCCTCGTGCGGCGACCAGCAGTCGGCGATCCCCGGCGCGGCGGTGGCGGCCAGGCGGGTCTCGTCCAGACCGGCGGCGCGCGCGAAAATCGCCGCGTGCACGCCCCACTCATAGGCCGCGCCATTGAGGGCGCAGATCCGGTGGATGACGATCTCGCGATCGCTCAGGCTCAGATGGCCCGGATCGAGCAGGCCGCCGCCGGTGAAGCGCGAGAACAGGCGCTCGTCCCGGGCCAGGGTTCGAAACAGCGACAGGGGTTGATCACCGGGTGTCTTGAGACGGTCGAGCGCTTTCTGGATTGTCGCGGGGTAGGGCGACTGGGCTGGCGCGATGCGAGCGGACATGGCGGTCTCCTTCTGCTACAAAATCTGTATCATGCCTAAGTCGCCGATTGCTACAAAAATTGAAGCGCCCTTGCCGGGCCATCCGGTGCGTGGCTCGACCACGGGGCGTGCGGTCATGGCCGCGCTCGATCTGGTGGGCCGGCGCGGCGCCTTGCGGATCGTCTGGGAGCTGCGCGAGGGCGCGGTCCTGACCTTTCGCGCGCTGCAGGCGGCCGCAGAACTGCCGCCGGGCACGTTGAATGCCCGTCTGGCCGAACTTCGGGCCGCCGACGTTGTGTCGGCCGAGGCCGGCTATCGTCTGACGCCGCGCGGAGCGGCCCTGATCGAGGCGCTTGCGCCGCTGATGACTTGGTCGCAGGCTTGGGCCGACGATCTGGCGACGGGGGACTGATCATGGCCAGGGTGCTGGGTCTGGGCGGGATATTCTTCAAGGCGGCTGATCCGGTCGCCGTGCGCGAGTGGTATGCGCGCGTGCTGGGCTTCGAGGTCCATGACTGGGGCGGGGCGGTGTTCGATCACCCGAAGGTCGGTCAGACCAACTGGTCGCCGTTCGCAGCCGACACCAAATACTTCGAGCCCTCGCAGGCGGGCTTCATGATCAATTTCATCGTCGATGACCTGGATGGCCTGCTGGCCAGGGCCGCGGCCGAGGGCGTGGAGCCTACCGGCCGGCAGGACGAGGAGATGGGTCGTTTTGCCTGGATTCTGGACCCGGCGGGGGTCAAGATCGAGCTCTGGGAGCCCGCCAGCGCCGCTCCCGAGGCATAAATTCAGCTTGCCAAATCGGACATAAAGATATCTTTATGTCCCCATGAAGCTGTCTGCTGAACAGGTTGTTGAAGTGCTGCGCGCGGCGGGGGAGTCCACCCGTCTGCGGCTGCTCGCCCTGCTGGCCGGCGAGGAGCTTTCGGTTCTGGAGCTGTGCCAGATCCTGGATCAGAGCCAGCCCCGCGTCTCGCGCCACCTCAAGCTGCTGGCCGAGGCCGAGCTTGTGGAGCGCTTTCCCGACGGGGCCTGGGTGTTTTATCGCCTGGCCAGCAAGTCGCCAGGGCGGCATCTAGTTCGCCAGGCGCTGGATCTGATCGACCCCGCCGATCCGGCCGTCCATGCTGACGCCGAGAAACTGGCCACGGTGCGGGCCGAGCGCTCGACCGGCGCCCAGGCCTATTTCGCCCGCAATGCGGCGCGCTGGAACGAGATCCGCTCGCTGTATGTCGACGAGGCCGAGGTCGAGGCGGCAATCCTGCGCGCGGCGGGCGAGGGGCCCTTCGACGAGATGGTCGATCTGGGCGCGGGCGCCGGTCGCATGCTGACCCTGCTGGGCCAGCGGGTCGGCTCGGCCCTGGGCCTGGACCTGTCGCAGCAGATGCTCAACATCGCTCGCGACGAGGTGGCCAAGGCGGGGCTGGGGCAATGCGAGCTGCGCCACGGCGATATCTTCGCCACCGGCCTGCCGGGCGGCTGCGCCGATCTGGTGACGGTGCATCAGGTGCTGCACTATCTGGGCGATCCGGCGGCCGCCGTGAGCGAGGCCGCGCGACTGGTGGCGCAAGGCGGCCTGCTGCTGATCGCCGACTTCGCGCCGCATGACCATGAGTTCCTGCGCGAGGCCCACCAGCACCGCCGCCTGGGCTTTGAAGACGCCGAGATCATCCCCTGGCTGGAGGCCGCCGGCCTGAGCCTGGAAAACAATATCGCCCTGCCGCCGTCCTCGGCCCAGGGATTGACCGTCAAGATCTGGACGGCTCGCCGTCCGGCCCAGCGGGCCGCGCAAAGGAGCGCCGCATGACCCTTCCTCCCACACGCCGCGTGATCGGTCCTGTCGCCCGGGCCGGCGAGCGCGGTCAGAGCCAGGCCGGGGGGCGCCCCCGCGTCTCGTTCGAGTTCTTTCCGCCCAAGACCCCGGCGATGGAAGAGAGCCTGTGGCAGGCCATCACCCGCCTGGCTCCGCTGGATCCAGCCTTCGTCTCGGTGACCTATGGGGCCGGCGGCTCAACCCGCGAGCGCACCCACCGCACGGTCAAACGCATCCTGGACGAGACCAGCCTCAAGCCCGCCGCTCACCTGACCTGTGTCGGGGCCAGCCGCGAGGAGGTTGACGAGGTGATCCGCGAGTACTGGGAGACAGGCGTTCGCCACATCGTTTCGCTGCGCGGCGATCCTCCGCCCACGGAAGGCGGCATTGGTGGAGTCTACGTGCCGCGCGCCGACGGTTACGCCAACGCCACCGAACTGACCAAGGCCCTGCGCGGCATCGCGCCGTTCGAGGTGCTGGTCGGGGTTTATCCCGAGAAGCATCCCGAAAGCCCGTCGATCGAGCACGACATCGACGTGCTCAAGCAAAAGGTCGACGCCGGCGCGACCCTGGCGATCAGCCAGTTCTTCTTCGACATCGACGCCTTCCTGCGCTTCAACGACAAGGTCCGCGCCGCCGGGATCACCATCCCGATCGTGCCCGGGATTATGCCGGTGACCAATTTTAACGGCCTGAAAAAGATGTCCCAGGCCTGCCAGACGGCGGTGCCGACCTGGCTTGCGAACCTGTTCGAGGGCCTGGATCACGACGCCGAAACCCGTCGCCTGATCGCCTGCTCGGTGGCTACCGAGATGTGCGCCAAGCTGCAGGAACAAGGGTTCGAGGACTTTCACTTCTACACCCTCAACCGCGCCGATCTGGTCTATGCGATCTGCCGGGTGCTGGGCGTGCGCGAGCGGGAAACCGCCCATTCGGAGGTTGCGGCATGAAGGTCCTGGCCCTGATCCTTTGCAGCTTGCTTTCGCTGGCCAGCGTCAGCGTTGCGAGCGCCGACGACTGGCCGCCGGCCGCCTGGATCAAGCCGATCAAGCCTTACCGCGTGGTCGGCAACATCTATTATGTCGGCTCTGAGGGGTTGTCTTCGTACCTGATCACCTCGTCGGCCGGACATGTGCTGCTGGATGCCGGCATGTCGGCGGACGGCGCCAAGCTGGTCGAGCGCAACATCGTTTCGCTGGGCTTCAAGCTGGCCGACGTGAAGATCCTGATCAACACCCACGCCCACTATGACCATGCCGGCGGCCTGGCCCAGGTGAAGGCCGACACCGGCGCCAAACTCTATGCCTCGTCGCAGGACAAGCCGGCGCTGGAGCGCGGCCGTCACTTCGGCGACAACGAAAACGGCCTGACGCCCTTTCCGGCCGTGAAGGTTGACCGCACCGTGCGCGACGGCGAGAAGGTCAAGCTGGGCGAGACCACCCTGGTCGCCCATCTGACGCCCGGTCACACCAGCGGCGGCACGACCTGGACCCTGTCGGTGACCGAGCGCGACCGCCCTCTGAACGTGGTGTTCTTCAACTCGATCTCGGTGGCCGGCAACGCTCTGATGGGCAACAAGACCTACCCGAAGATCGTCTCCGACTACCGCGCCACCTTCGCCAAGCTGAAGGTCATGCCGGCCGACGTCTTCCTGCCCGCCCATGAGGAGCAGGGCGATCTGCTGGCCAAGCGCCAGCGCGTGCTGCGCGGCGACAACAACGCCTTCATCGATCCGACCGAGCTGGGCCGCTTCGTCGCCGCCTCGGAAGCCGCGTTCAACAAGGAGCTGGCGCGCCAGCAGGGAGCGGCCAAATGACCGACCTTACGACCCGGGCCGGCCGCATCGCCGCCCTCAAGGCCGCCGCGAAAGAGCGCGTGCTGATCCTCGACGGCTCCTGGGGCGTGATGTTCCAGAAGAAGAAGCTGTCCGAGGCTGACTACCGCGCCGAACGCTTCGCCGACTATGACGGCCAGATGAAGGGCAATAACGACGTCCTGTGCCTGACCCGGCCCGACCTGGTGGCCGAGTTGCACGACGCCTATTTCGCCGCCGGCGCCGACATCTCCGAGACCAACACCTTTTCCGGCACCACCATCGCCCAGGCCGACTATCGCCTCGGCGAGCAGGACGTCTGGGACATCAACTACGAAGGCGCGCGCATCGGTCGCTCGGTCGCCGACCGTTGGCTGAAGGAGCACCCGGAAAAGCCGCGCTTCATCGCCGGCTCGATCGGGCCGCTGAACGTGATGCTGTCGATGTCGTCGGATGTGAACGACCCCGGCGCGCGCAAGGTGACCTTCGACCAGGTCTATGCGGCCTATCGCCAGCAGGTCTCGGCGCTTTACGAGGGCGGCGTCGACCTGTTCCTGATCGAGACCATCACCGACACACTCAACTGCAAGGCCGCGATCAAGGCGATCCTGGACCTGCGCGACGAGGGCCATGAAGAGCTGCCGATCTGGATCAGCGGCACGATCACCGACCGTTCGGGCCGCACCCTGTCGGGACAGACGGCCGAAGCCTTCTGGAACTCGATCAAGCACTGCAAGCCGTTCGCCGTCGGCTTCAACTGCGCCCTGGGCGCCGACCTGATGCGGCCGCACATCGCCGAGATGGCCCGCATCGCCGACACCCTGGTCGCCGCCTATCCCAATGCCGGCCTGCCCAACGCCATGGGCGAGTATGACGAGGAGCCGCACCAGACCGGCCACGCCCTGCACCAATGGGCGTCGGACGGCCTGGTCAACATCCTGGGCGGCTGCTGCGGCACCACGCCGGACCACATCCGCCACGTGGCCGAAGCCGTCGCAGGCGTCACCCCGCGCGCTATTCCAGAGCGTCCCAAGGCCATGCGCCTGGCGGGCCTCGAACCCTTCGAACTGGTGGGCTGAAGATGACCGCCTGGGCTCCTGGACCTTTCGACAACGAAGAAGCCGCCGACTTCATCGAGGACCTGACTGAAGCACCGGACTGGCGCATGGTCATGACGCTGATGGAGCACGCCGCCGGCGTCAGCGGCTATCTGGAAGAGGCCGAGGCCGAACTGGCCGTGGCCGCTGCGGCGGTGGTCGCCTCGTGCGTCGGGGCCGGCTCGGTGCTGCCCGACAGCCATGCCGACCTGAAGGCCACGATGGGCAAGCCGCCGGAAGGCGCCGCCAATCTGGCGCGCCGGGCCCTGGCTCGCGTGGTCGGCACGGCCTCAGAACTCGACGAAACCTGGCAGGAGGGCGATGACCACGACGCGTGGCTCACCCAGATCGCCGGACTGCAATCCTTGTTGAACGGCCAATCATGAGACCCGTCTTCGTCAATATCGGTGAGCGCACCAACGTCACCGGCTCGGCCAAGTTCAAGAAGCTGGTCATCGAGGGCGACTATCCGGCCGCCCTGTCGGTGGCCCGCCAGCAGGTCGAGGCCGGCGCTCAGGTCATCGACGTCAACATGGACGAGGGCCTGCTCGACTCCAGGCTGGCCATGGTCACCTACCTGAACCTGATGGCGGCCGAGCCCGACATCGCGCGGGTGCCGGTGATGATTGACAGCTCCAAGTGGGAGGTGATCGAGGCGGGCCTGAAGTGCGTGCAGGGCAAGGCCATCGTCAACTCGATCTCCATGAAGGAGGGCGAAGAGAAGTTCATCGAACAGGCGAGGCTGTGCCTGCGCTACGGCGCCGCCGTGGTGGTCATGGCCTTCGACGAAGTGGGCCAGGCCGACACCGCCGCCCGCAAGATCGAGATCTGCGAGAAGGCCTATCGCATCCTGGTCGACAAGGTGGGCTTCCCGCCGGAAGACATCATCTTCGACCCCAACATCTTCGCCGTGGCGACCGGGATCGAGGAGCACGACAACTACGCCGTCGACTTCATCGAGGGCACGCGCGAGATCAAGAAACGCTGCCCCTATGCCCGGATCTCGGGCGGGGTGTCGAACGTGTCGTTCAGCTTCCGCGGCAATGAGCCGGTGCGCCGGGCCATCCATTCGGTGTTCCTGTATCACGCCATCGCGGCGGGCATGGATATGGGCATCGTCAATGCCGGCGACCTGCCGGTCTATGACACCCTGGATCCCGAACTGCGCCAGGCCGTCGAGGACGTGATCCTCAACCGCCCGCAGCGGACCAATGTCTCCAATACCGAACGCCTGGTCGATCTGGCTCCGCGCTACAAGGGCGATAAGAGCCAGGTCCAGACCGCCAATCTGGAATGGCGCAAGGGCAGCGTGAACGCGCGCATCACCCACGCCCTGGTCAACGGCATTACCGAATTCATCGAGGCCGACACCGAGGAGGCGCGCCTGTCGGTCGAGCGGCCGCTGCACGTCATCGAAGGCCATCTGATGGATGGCATGAACGTGGTCGGCGACCTGTTCGGCTCGGGCAAGATGTTCCTGCCGCAGGTGGTCAAGTCGGCTCGCGTCATGAAGCAGGCCGTGGCGTGGCTGGAGCCGTTCATGGAGGCCGAGAAGGCCGGCAAGCCGCGCGAGCAGGCCGGCCGTATCCTGATGGCCACGGTCAAGGGCGACGTCCACGACATCGGCAAGAACATCGTCGGCGTGGTTTTGCAGTGCAATAATTATGAGGTCATCGACCTGGGCGTCATGGTGCCCGCCGACCGCATCCTCGACGAGGCGCGCAAGCACAAGGTCGACATGATCGGCCTGTCGGGCCTGATCACCCCGTCGCTGGACGAGATGGTGTTCGTGGCCGCCGAGATGGAGCGCCAGGGCTTCACCATTCCGCTGCTTATCGGCGGGGCCACCACCAGCCGCACCCATACGGCGGTCAAGATTGAGCCGGCCTATGCCAAGGGCTCGACCACCTATGTGCTGGACGCCAGCCGGGCGGTGGGCGTGGTCTCGGGCCTGCTGTCGGCCTCCGAGCGCGACCGGCTGCAGGCTGAGACGCGCACCGAATATGTCCGCATCCGCGAGCAATATGCGCGAGGTCTGACCGCCAAGGCCCGGACGGGCATCGCCGAGGCGCGGCAGAAGAAGTTCGCCATCGACTGGGACGGTTATACGCCGCCCAAGCCGTCCTTCATCGGCACGCGCACCTTCGAGCCGACCCTGGCCGAACTGGCGCCCTTCATCGACTGGTCGCCGTTCTTCGCCAGCTGGGAGCTGATCGGCCGCTTCCCGCAGATCCTGGAAGACGACGTGGTCGGCGAGGCCGCGACCGAGCTCTATCGTGAAGCCCGCGAGATGCTCGACACGGTGGTCGCCGAAAAGTGGTTCGGGGCCAAGGGCGTGATCGGCTTCTGGCCGGCCCAGGCCCAAGGTGATGACATCGTTCTCTATACGGACGACACCCGCACTGTGGAGCTGTCGCGTCTGCACACCCTGCGCCAGCAGATGGACAAGGGCGCGGGAAAGACCAATGCCGCCCTGGCTGACTTCGTCGCGCCGATCGGGCAGGGGGGCGACTATATCGGCGCCTTCGCCGTCACCGCCGGTCATGGCGAGGACGAGATCGTCAAGCGCTTCAAGGACGCCGGCGACGACTACAGCGCCATCATGGCCTCGGCCCTGGCCGATCGCCTGGCTGAAGCCTTCGCCGAGTGGCTGCACTACAAGGCCCGCGTCGAGCTATGGGGCTACGCCCCCGACGAGTCCGCCGACGCCGACGTGATGATTGCCGAGAAATATGTCGGCATCCGCCCCGCGCCCGGCTATCCGGCCCAGCCCGATCACACCGAAAAGGGCACGCTGTTCACATTGCTGGACGCCGAAGCCGCCACCGGCATGATCCTGACCGAAAGCTACGCCATGAGCCCCGGCGCCGCCGTTTCGGGCCTCTATTTCAGCCACCCCAAGAGCCACTATTTCGGCGTCGGCAAGGTGGATCTGGATCAGGTCGAGGACTATGCCCGCCGCAAGGGCTGGGACCTGGCCAGGGCCGAGAAATGGCTGGCCCCGATCCTCAACTACGATCCCGGCGCGCGGGCGCGGGAGGCGGCGGCTTAAGGGCGTCCCGCGCCTGGCGACAAGGGATGGGGCTTGAAGAAGAGCGTGGCGCTAGGGGCGCCCGCTGTTTCTGGTGGGCTTGCGATGACGATTCAGCCAGGGAGCGCGTACCTCCCTTTCAAATCCTGTCTGATGGGTTCTGTTCGTCAGCCGGCGCGCCTTGGTCGCGCTGCGCCGTTTTCGAGCGCCGGGCAAACAGCGTGAAGAATATCGGCAAGGCGAGGTAGGGCAGGATCGCAGCCGCCGCGAGCGCCGCGCCGGGATTGTCCTGACTGCGCGCGCCAAAATGGGCATAGGCGAACCCCACCGCGACACTGCCAATGAGGTTGCCGACGATAAAGCGCATGAAGGCCATGCGCGTGAGACCCGCGAGACAGGCGAGCACCTCGGGGACCGCCGGCATCCAGCGCGACAGAGCGATGGCCCAAAGGCCATAACGTGAAAAGAACCCGGTCAGGCGGCTGGTTTCCCGTTCACCTGCGATCCAGGACGCGGCGCGCGGTCCCATGAGTCGGCAAAGGCCGTACCCCAGTAGCGCGGCGCTGAAACTACCCGCGCTGGCGAGGGCGCCGCCGATCCAGGGTCCATAGATCAGGCCCAGCGCCGCCATGATGGCTGGCGAGGGGACGGGGACGAACAAGTCCGCGACGATGAGGCTAATCCCGACAATGCCGCCCCACGGACCTTGCGCGCGGATGAACTCCAGCGCGCGTGCGCCGTCGAGCATCACGTCAAGGCGATCGCCAATGAACAAGGTCGGCGCCGCCAAAATCGCCGCAACAAGAAGCAGGAGGAGAATCAATCTCACGGGGTCACGCGCCTCGCCTCTGAAAAGCGGATGGGTCCCAAGGCCTTGCGACCGACCCGTTTCAGACGGGCGGCAATTTGGCTGTTTGGTCAATGGATGTTCGACGCTGTTCGCCTAGGCGATGGGGCGTTCAGGTCACTATGCCTGCCCGGAAACTTCCGCCCTCGAGCGCTTCATCTTCATCTCCGGTGGTGCAGGCGGCGCCGGCTCAAGCCGCCTCGATCTCCCGCGTCGCCGCCTCGCGCAGCTTTTCTTCTGTCCATCTCGCCAGGCTCTTGCCCGCCAGTTCAGCCGCCAGCGCCGCGCGGGCGTGAACCACCGGATCGACGCGGACCATGATCTGGCCGGAATAGGGCTTTTCGGGCTTCTTGCCGGCCCTGGCGCAGGTGGCGATGTCGTCGGCGACGGCCTCGTGGAAGGCGGCCTTCAGGTCGCTGACGGTGTCGGCGTGGAAGCCGACGATGTCGTTGATCCCGGCGAGGCGGCCGACGAAGATTTCGTCCTCATCATCGAACGCAACGCGGGCCATGTAGCCCTTGTGCTTCAGGACGTTCATGGCTTCACTCCGATCGCTGCGAGCAACGCGCGAGCGTCTTTGACCTGATATCGCTTGGCCTGTTTGTCCGGCTGGGGTCGGTGAAGACCGCCCACAGCGTTCGTCGCCGATTGCTGTTCATGCAATCATCCTATCAGCGATTGCGTTTTTGCAAGCTTGGGCGGCAGGCGTTCCCAGCCCATCCAACTGCTCGCGATACGGACGAAGTCCCGCCTCAGCGACCCCAGAACTGGCCATCCGAGCCACTCCCGCATAACAATGTGCGACAAAACATCCGAAAAGCCTCACCGGTAAGGGATTCATCAAGGTGTGGCGTGGACCATGCGCCTGTCTTTTTGGACGAGCGTATGAACCGCAACAACATCGAGCTGAAGATCTTCGGCCTGATCATGGGCATGGCGGCCGCCATGGTCCTCATTGCGGCCGGCCTGTTGTTCACCGCCACGCGCCAGGCCGATCTGCGCGAGCGTCAGTACGAACAGACCCTGGTCAGCAACGGCCTGCGCCAGCGCGGCAAGGAAGTTCAAACCAGCCTCAATCCGTATGTCATCTGGGACGAGGCGATCCACAAGCTGGACAACGACTTCGACCTGGCCTGGGCCAACCAGAACATCGGCGCCTCGATCGGCGGCGCCCTGGGCTACAGCGTCGTTTTCGTGCTCGACGCCGACAACAGGCCGATCTACGGCCACATCAATGGCACGGATGTCGCGCCGGAATCCTTCGGCCTGTATGCCGCCCAGACCCAGACGCTGATCAGCCAGGTTCGCGCGATCGAAACCGACCCCGCCAAGGTCGCCAAGATGCGCGCGGTCCATTTCAGCCACGTCGAACTGGTCGGTAGCGAGCCGGTGATGATCACCGTGTCCCTGGTGCGTCCGGATCTGAAGGCCAGGACGCGCGGCGCGCGGGCGCCGCTGGTGATTTCGGGCATGCCGGTCGCCAGCAGCGTGGTGAACGCCTTCTCCGAGCGTTTCCTGCTCAAGAACGCCCGTATCGAAATCGTGCCGGCCAGCCAGATCAAGGGCGAGAACGCCCAGACCCTGCTGGGCCGGGCGCCGGATGGCCGCGGTATCGTGCTGCGCTGGGACCCCCGCAAGCCGGGCGCCGAGCTGCTGCAGCAGGCCACGCCCATCCTGGCCCTGGCCGCCCTGGCCGCCGGCATCGGCGCGCTGATGCTGTTCCGCGTCACCCGCCGCGCCGCCAAGAAGCTGCTGCTCAGCGAGGCCGAGGCCAAGCATCTGGCCTTGCACGACCCGCTGACAGGCCTGGCCAATCGCACCCTGTTTACCGACCGCCTGATTCACGCCCACGCCCTGCTACGGCGAAAGTCCGGCTATCTGGGCGTGCTGTGCATCGACCTGGACCGCTTCAAGGAGGTCAATGACAGCTACGGCCATGACGCCGGCGACCAGGTCATCCGCGAGGTCGCCCGCCGCCTGCAGGCCATCTGTCGCGACACTGACACCATTTGCCGTCTGGGCGGCGACGAGTTCGCGATCATCCAGCCCGACACCACGCCCGCCGGCTGCGCCACCCTGGCCCAGCGCGTGGTCGAGGGGCTGTCGGGCGATCTTGACCTCAGCATTGGCCGGGCCGAGCTGTCCTGCTCGGTGGGCGTGGCGGTGGTGTCCGACGCCGACCAGGGCCAGGCCGAGATGCTGCGACAGGCCGATGTCGCCCTGTACCGCGCCAAGGAAGCCGGTCGTGGCCGCTACTGCTTCTTCGAGCCGGAGATGGACGCCGCCCTGCGCCTGCGCAAAGGCCTGGAGCGCGACCTGCGCGCCGCCATCGACCAGGAACGCCTGACCGTCGCCTATCAGCCCCTGACCGACGCGCGGGGCGTGATCCAGGGCGTCGAGGCCCTGGCGCGCTGGCGCGATCCCGAGCGCGGCGATATCTCGCCCGCCATCTTCATTCCGCTGGCCGAGTCGACGGGCCTGATCGCCGCCATCGGCCGGTCCGTGTTCCGCCGCGCCTGTTATGACAGCCTGCGCTGGTCGGGGCTGGAGGTCTCGGTCAACGTCTCGGCCCTGCAGTTGTCGGCGCCGGGCTTTGTCGACGAAATCGAGGAGATCCTGGCCGAGACGGGGGCCAAAGCCGCCGACTTCGTGCTGGAGATCACCGAGACGGCCTTGTTGAAAGACAGCGACGGCGTCCACGACGCCCTGCGTCGCATCAAGCGTCTGGGCTTCCGTCTGGCGCTGGACGACTTTGGCACCGGCTATGCCAGCCTGGCCTATCTGCGCCGCCATCCGATCGACAAGCTGAAGATCGACCGTTCCTTCGTGTCCACCCTGTCGCCTGGTGGTGAGACAACATCGGTGGCCGGCGCCATCATCAGTCTGGCCAAGTCGCTGGGCCTGAAGACGACGGCCGAGGGCGTTGAGACGCAAGCCCAGTTCGACACCCTGGTGAAGCTGGGCTGCGTCGAATTCCAGGGCTTCCTGCTGGGCCGCCCCATGCCCGCCGAAGACATCGCCGCCGCCCGAGACGCGCGCCAGGCGCTGGCGAATGCCGCCAAGGTCTCGGCCCGCCAGCGTCGCTAGACGCCTGCGCAAAGGAAGGCTGGTCAACCGGCGTTCTTGCACGGCATCCTCAGTCTCAACAGAGGCGCTGACCTCTGACTTCGGGAGGGATGCGACATGGATCATCAAGGCGTGAGTCGTCGGGGCTTCGGGGCCATGGCTCTGGGTGGAGGGGCGCTCGGCCTGTCGGCCTGCCAGCCCAAGCCGGACACCGAGCTTGATCCCAAATCCCGGCAATTCCCGCAGGACTTCCTCTGGGGCGTGGCCTCGGCGGCTTTTCAGACCGAGGGCGCCCAGGGCGTCGATGGGCGCGGCCCCAGCGTCTGGGATGTGTTCGAGAAGAAGCCGGGGATCGTTGTCGACGGCTCCGACGCCACCGTCGCCACCGACAGCTATCGCCGCTATGCCGACGACGTGGACCTGATCGCTGGCGCGGGGCTGGACGCCTATCGCTTCTCAATCTCCTGGTCGCGGGTGCTGCCGACGGGCGAGGGGGCGACCAATCCAGCGGGCCTGGACCACTATTCGAAGATGGTCGACGCCATGCTGGCCAAGGGGATCACCCCCTATGCCACGCTGTTCCACTGGGACCTGCCGCAGGCCCTGCAGGACAAGGGCGGCTGGAAGAACCGCGACACCGCCCTGCGCTTCGCCGACTACGCCCATGCCGTGGTCGACCGGCTGGGCGACCGGCTCAAGCACTATATCGCCCTCAACGAGGCGGCGGTTCACGCGGTCTTTGGCCATGTGCTGGGCGAACACGCCCCGGGGCTCAAGGATATCAACCTGCTGGGGCCGACCGTCCATCACATGAACCTGGCCCAGGGCTTGGCGATGCAGGCCTTGCGGGCCGGGCGGAGCGACCTGTCGGTCGGCACCACCATGGCGCTGCAGCCGTGCCGGCCGGCGGGCGAGCTGGCGTTCTGGAATCGCCCGGCGGCGGACGGTCTCGACGCCCTGTGGAACCGCGCGTGGCTGGATCCCCTGTTCAAGGGAACCTATCCCAAGAAACTGGAAGATCTGCTGAAGGGGGGCGTTGTCCAGACCGGCGACATGGCCGCGATCCGTCAGAAGGTCGACTTCCTGGGGGTGAACTATTACGCGCCGGCCTATGTCCGGCTGGACCTGTCCTCGCCCAGCAAGATCGCGCCGGCCAATCCGCCCAAGGGCGCGGAGCTGGACGCCTTTGGCCGGCACATCGACCCGTCGGGTCTTTTCCAGGTGCTGGACAGGGTGCGCCGCGACTATGGCAATCCGCCCGTGCTGATCACCGAAAACGGCTGTTCCGACCTGTTCAGCAAGGGGCCGGCGGTGATCGACGACACGTTCCGGATCAACTATCTGCGCCGCCATCTGGAGGCGGTGCTGGCCGCGCGCGAAGCGGGCTCACCGATCGGCGGCTATTTCTGCTGGACCCTGCTCGACAATTTCGAGTGGAACCTGGGCTACACCTCCAAGTTCGGCCTAGTGGCGCACGACCGGGCCACGGGGGTGCGAACGCCCAAGGCTTCGTACGGGTGGTTCAAGGCGCTGGCGGCAAGCGGGGCGCTGCCGATGAAGCCGTAGATCGGGTCCTTCTCCCGCAAGGGGAGAAGGCAGGACGCCCTAATCCGGCTTGCAGACCAGCACGTCCTTGCCGTCGCGCTTGGCGGGCTCCAGGCGGCCGGGGCAGGGCTTGGGATCGGAGAGGTCGATGACGAACTCCGCCTTGGCCGAGGCCGCCGGCTTGGTCGCGACCTTTGCCGCCGGCGGCTTGGCGGCGGGCTTGGCGACGGGCGCGGGCTTGGGCGGTTCGGTCATGACCGGCTCAGGCGGCGCGGCCTCTTCGACCGGTGGCGTCGGAACCGGGTCCGGCAGGGCCTCGACGGCCGAGGCCGGGGTCGGCTCGAGCGGCTTGGCGGCGTTGTAGATCAGGGCCTTGCCCAGGATGTTGGACTTCTTTTCCAGGGCCTTGGCGCGGGTTTCGCAGTCGCCGGGCGGCGACCAGCTCATCCACACCTGGGCCAGGCGCGCCTTGTTGGCCGAATCCGCGCCGCTCCAGACCGAGCGGCCCTTCTTGACCGCCGCGCCGCCATATTCCGAGATCGGACGCGGGCTGGCCTTTTCGGCCGCGGTGATCGCTGCGGTGAAGACCTTCATGTCGGCGCGGGCCTGAGCGCGCATCTCGGGATAGGTCTTCAGCGCGGCCGCGACCCCGTCGGGCCCTGGAAAGGCCTTCTCGATGCGGGTGACCTCCGGCATCACCTGGTCATAGAGATCGGCATAGCCGCCCAGAGCGCCATAGCACCACGCGACATAGCCATAGTCGTCGCTGGGCGGCGTGGCGGAGGGAGCGACGGGCGCCTGGCCCATCATGGCCAGGGCGAGGAAGAGGGCGGTCGCCATGCGGGCGGAAGTCCTTTTGAGATCTGTGACGCTTTGACTAGAGCATTTCGGAGCGGAATGGGACCACAGCATGGCGCCTTGGGCGTCCGCGTGATCTCAAGCTGGGCCATAACGGGCGACGACGCGAAAGGCTCCACCATGAATTCGGGTTCATCCCACCGGCCCTGGGGTGGGGCCGGCGGCGGAATATGTTAGAAGACCGACAGAGAGCGTGATCCGTATCGCGTTGTCGCGCGTACCTTTTCTGTCGTCACGTCCTTGCCATCACCTCGCCACCCTTTTGGGCTTTCACCGCTTCCATGACTTTCTGGCGCAACATCGCAACCATAGCCGCGCGCCGGCTCGATCTGGCCGAGTGCACGGACTGTCCGGCGGGCCTGCCGGGCGAGGATCCGGCGTTTTCGACGGCGGTGACGGCTCTGGGCGCCAAGTTGGCCAAGGCCGACGGCCGGGCCGACGGGCACGAGTTCGCCGCCTTCAGCGAGGTTTTCCAGCCCGACCCGGCCTCGGAAGACAATATTCACCGCCTGTACGACCTGGCCCGTCAGACCACCCATGGCTTCGAAAGCTATGCCAAGCGCCTGGCAAAGCGCTATCGCACCTGTCCTCAGATCCTTGAGGACGTGGTCGACGGCCTGTTCCACATCGCCAAGGCCGACGGCGTGGTGACCCAGGGCGAGCTGGATTATCTGGAGCGGGTGGCGGATCTTTTCGGCCTGTCGCCGCTGGCCTTTCGCCGACTGCGCGCCGTGCATCTGGGATCGAGCGCCCACGATCCGTACATGATCCTGGACGTGGCGCACGACGCTGACGACGCTGCTGTGCGCTCGGCCTGGAAGATCGCCCTGTCGTCGGCGCACCCCGATCGCGCCCGGGCCCGGGGCCTGCCCAGCGAGTTCATCGAGGTGGCCGAGGCCAAGTCGGCGGCGATCAACGAGGCCTTCAGCACCGTGATGCGCGAGCGTCGCGAGCTGGGTCTGGCGACCGCCGGTTGACCCGCTCCGGGCGAGTCGCGGAGCGAGACACTATGTCTCGGGCGAAATGGGCTTTTCAGATCGATCACGCGGGTGTTGAGTTGACGTTCAGCGTCCGTGCACCAACCTTGTTGACCATACGTGCTGCGTTGTGGCGTTCGCGCTGAGAAGGGACGATCAATGACGGGTTCGACCACGATGACCGGCGGTTCTGCTCTGCGTAGCCTCGCATGGCTGGCTGGCGCACTTGCGACCTCGGCTGCCGTCGTGATCGGTTCTGTGCTGGCCGTCGTCTTCGCCGCTACGGTGGTGGTCATCGGCTTTATGGGCAGCGCGCTCTTTGGTCTGGTGGCTCTGGCCCTGCGGGCTCGCCGCACCGTCCAGGCCAAGACCAGCAGCGATCCTTCCCTGATCGAAGCGCGCAATGTCGGCGGCCATTCCTGGGTCGCCTACGGCTGGAACGAGCGGCCCTAAGTCGTATTCTGCCCTAGCCGTAGTGATAGCGGCACTGAGCGATCAGAAGCCCGTCCTCGGAAGGGCGATAGACTAGGCGATGTTCCTGGGTCAGGCGCCTGGACCACCAACCCGATAGAGCGCCGCGCAGCGGCTCAAGCTTGCCCGTACCTTTGAACGGCGTGCGGGCGCATTCCCTGATCAAGCCGTTGAGGCGCGTGAGCAGTTTGGGGTCATGCGCCTGCCAATACAGATAGTCGTCCCAGGCCTGCTCACTGAAGATGAGCTTCATTCGGCGAGCGGGCGTTCGCTTCCCAGACCTTGATCCAGCTGCGCCACCGCGGTGAGCAGGCGGTCGGCATTGGCGGGACTGCGTAGCAGGTAGCGCGTTTCTTCGAAGGCGGCGAAGTCTTCCAGCGACATCAAAACAGCGGAAGGCTTGCCCTTGTCGCGTGTGATGATCACCGGCTCATGGTCGTCGTTCACACGATCAATCGTCGCGGCGAGGTTCTTGCGCAGTTCGCTGTAGGACGTTGTTCGCATGGCTCATTTGTACGTGATTGCGTACTCGCGATCAAGGTGCGCGTTTGGCGGCGGTTTCATCGCGCTTCCCCAACGTCGCCCTTGCGGCGAGCCTCGGTGTGGCCGATGCTGCTTTCAAACAAGCGTTGGGAGGCGAGGATGATCGGTGTAGTGGCGACCTTGAAGGTCCAGGTCGAAAAGACCTCAGAATTCGAAGCGGTGTTCCTGGATCTGGCGGCCAAGGTGAAGGCCAATGAGTCGGGTTGCCTGCTGTACCAGTTGACCAAGAGCAAGACCGAGGCCGGAACCTACAAGGTTCTGGAGCTCTATGCCTCGATGGATGACCTGAAGGCGCACGGCGGCACCGACTATTTCAAGGCCGGCGGTGTGGCGATGGGGCCGTTCATGGCCGGTCGTCCCGAGATCGAATATCTGGACGCGGTGGAGTAGCAGCCATGGATCTCGCTTTTTCACCTGAAGACCTGGCCTTCCAGCAGGAGGTCCGCGCCTGGATCGCCGGCGCCTATGACGACGATCTGCGCCGGCAGATGAGCCAGTCCAAGAACGGTTATCTGGACAAGGCCGGCCAGGTGAAATGGCAAAAGAAGCTGGCCGAGCGTGGCTGGGCCGCGCCTGACTGGCCGGTGGAGTGGGGTGGTTGCGACTTCACCGCTTCGCAGCGCTACATCTTCAACATGGAATTGAGCCTGGCTGGCACGCCCAACCCCTCGCCCATGGGCCTGAAGATGTGCGCGCCGGTGGTCCTGGCGTTCGGCACCGAAGAGCAGAAGCAGCAGCACCTGCCGGCGATCCTGTCGTCCGACATCTGGTGGTGCCAGGGCTATTCGGAGCCCGGCTCGGGATCGGATCTGGCCAGCCTGCAGATGAAGGCCGAGCGCGACGGCGACGACTATGTGCTGAACGGCTCGAAGATCTGGACCACCCAGGCCCAGTGGGCTGACTGGATGTTCTGCCTGGTGCGCACATCCAACGAAGGCAAGCCGCAGAGCGGCATCAGCTTCCTGCTGCTGCGCATGGACAGCCCCGGCATCCAGATCAAGCCGCTGCCGACCCTGGATGGCCCCGCCGAGGGCGAGCAGGAGATCAATCAGGTCTTCTTCGACAATGTCCGCGTGCCGATCGCCAATCGCATCGGCGAGGAGAACAAGGGCTGGACCTACGCCAAGTACCTGCTCGAGTTCGAGCGCGGCAACGCCTATGCGCCGGGCCTGATGAACATGATCCGCAAGGTGCGCAAGATCGCAACCCTGGAACTGGCCGACGACGGCGGGCGCCTGATCGACGACCCGGACTTCCGTTCCAAAATCGCCAATCTGGAGATTTCGGTCGAGGCGCTCAACGCTGCAGAACTGCGGATCTTCTCGGGTCGCAGCGCTGGCAAGGCGGTGGGGCCGGTCTCGTCGATGCTGAAATGCGTGGGCTCGGAGGCCCAACAGGCCATCACCGAACTGACCCTGGAGGCGGTCGGAACCTATGCCGCGCCGTTCGTCCGCGACACCTGGGCCCCGACCAACGAGGGCCGGGCCGGTCCCGACTATGCTGCGCCGGCCGCGCCCAGCTATTTCAACTACCGTAAGGCGTCGATCTATGCCGGATCCAACGAGATCCAGCGCAACATCATGGCCAAGATGGTGCTGGGGCTTTAGCCCCATCATCCTCCGAGGCTCGCCGATGGCGCAGACCTCAGGATGAGGAGATTCTGTTCTGATTTCCTCATCCTGAGGCACCCGCGAAGCAGGCTTCGAGGGACGTCTGGCCTCTCAACCAGACACAGGGTCGGTTGCAGATTTTCTGCATAGTCCATAATCGCAACCCGCTCCATAACCTCTCCCAACACCGACCCTCCTTCGGAGCGCCCCATGGCCCTCGACTCTCTCTTCAAGCCGTTCGAATTCAAGGCGCTGAAAATGCCCAACCGGGTGGTGATGGCGCCGATGACCCGGTCGTTCTCGCCAGGCGGCGTGCCCACCGACGACGTGGCCGCCTATTATCGTCGGCGCGCCGAGAACCAGGTCGGGCTGATCATCACCGAAGGCACGGGCGTGGCCCGCGACGCCTCGCTGAACGACGCCAATGTTCCGCGCTTTCACGGTGAGAAGGAACTGGCGGCCTGGAAAAAGGTGGTTGACGAGGTTCACGCCGCCGGCGGCCTGATCGCGCCCCAGCTTTGGCACGTCGGCGCCGCCAAGGGTAAAGACGTCCTGGGCAAGATCGACAGCCCCTCTGGCCTGTCCAAGGCCGGCGGCAACCCCTTCACCGAGCCGATGACGGACGAAGAGGTGGCCGATACCATCGCCGCCTTCGCCGACGCCGCCCGCAACGCCAAGCTGCTGGGCTTTGACGCCATCGAACTGCACGGCGCGCATGGCTATCTGATCGACCAGTTCTTCTGGGACGGCACCAATGTCCGCGACGACGCCTTCGGCGGTCCGACCATTCGTGAGCGCAGCACCTTCGCCGCCGAGATCCTGAAGGCCGTTCGAGCCGCCGTTGGCCCGGACTATCCGGTGATCATCCGCATCTCGCAGTGGAAGCAGCAGGACTACGCGGTCAAGAACGCCCCCACCCCGCAGGAGCTGGAGGCCTGGCTTTCGCCCCTGGCCGACGCCGGCGCAGACATCTTCCACTGCAGCCAGCGCCGCTTCTGGGAGCCGGAGTTCGAGGGCAGCGACCTGAACTTCGCCGGCTGGGCCAAGAAGCTGACCGGCGCCCCGACCATCACCGTCGGCTCGGTGGGCCTGTCGGGCGAGTTCATCGCGGCCTTCGGCGGCGAAGGCAGCCAACCGGCCTCAATCGATGGTCTGCTGGAGCGCCTGGATCGCGGCGAGTTTGACCTGGTCGGCGTGGGCCGCGCCTTGCTGCAGGATCCGGAGTGGGTCGTGAAGATCCGCGATGGCCGCAATGACGAACTGAAGAACTTCGAACGCGAAGCTCTGGGCGTTCTTTACTAGGTTTTCTGCCCTCCCCCTGAAGGGGGAGGGCTTTTCCCTACCCGTTGAAGTTCAGCTTCAGCCCAGGCCTCGGCCACCGTGTCTTGTAGAGCTTGCCGGTCCCCGAGGCCGTGATCCACGCATCACGCATGTCCGCCCCGCCAAAGCAGATATTGGTGACGATCACGTCCGGGAAGGCAAAGTGCTCGGTCGACCCGTCGGTAGCAAAGGCGGTGATCCCGCCATTGATGATGGTCGCCACGCAGACCTTACCGCCGGCCTCGACCGCCAAACTGTCGAGCAGCTGATAGCCCGGCAGGTTGCAGACCACATTGCCGGGCGCGAAGCCGGCGGCCGGGGCCAAAACGCCCGGCTCGGCGATGTCGAAGGACCACAGCCGTCCCAGCGAGGTGTCGGCCATGTAGACGGTCTTTTCGTCGGGCGAGAGGCCCACGCCGTTGGGCGAGACGAAGTGGTCGCGCTGCCGCGTGATCCTCGAGCCATCGGTCAGGGCGTAGTAGAGCGCGCCGAACTTGCGGCCCTCGGGTGTGCTGCAGCCGTGGTCGGTGAACCAGAACCCGCCCTGTTTGTCGAACACCAGGTCGTTGGGGCCCACCAGGGCCTTGCCGTCGCATTCGGTGTAGAGCGTCGTGATTGCGCCGGTCGCCAGATCCACCCGCTGGATCGACCCGCCCGTGTGGCTGGGCGGGGTAGGGCCGGGCACGTTCAGGCCGCCCATGTCGATGAACTGGAAACTGCCGCCATTGTTGGTGACATAGATCGCGCCATCGGGACCGATGGCTGCGCCGTTGGGACCGCCGCCGGTCTGCGCCACCGTCTCGCGCTGGCCGTCCGGGGTGATGCGGCTCAGCCGCTGGCCCTGGATCTCGGTGAGGATCACCGAGCCGTCGGCCATGGCGATCGGGCCTTCCGGAAACAGCAGGCCTTCGGCCACCAGTTCGATATCCATCACGTCTCTCCCTGTGCGCCTCTGACGGGCGGATGGGGAGACTATAGACGCCTGTTTCGACGCGGGGCTAGGATGACCCAAGGGCAGCGCTTGGCCCGGCCGGTTCGGGGTCAAGGGCTCGCATCACGGCGGCGATCAGGCTTTCCCGGTGGATGGGTTTGGCGACGTGGTCGTCCATGCCCGCCAGTCGGCAGCGCGCGATCTGCTCGGGCATGACGTCGGCGCTCAGGGCGATGATCGGGGTGCTGGCCACGGCGCCGGGCAGGGCCCGGATGGCGCGAGTGGCGGCCAGACCGTCCATGTTTGGCATGTGGACATCCATCAGGATCAGGTCGAAGCCGCCATCGCGGGCAAAGGCCACGGCCTGGACGCCGTCCTCGGCGGTGGTGACGACGCAGCCGGCCAGGGTCAGCAGCGCGTGGCCCAGTTCCCGGTTCATCGGATGATCGTCAACCAGCAGCACGCGAGACGCCCCAGGGGTGACCATCTCCAGACTGCCGGCCTCGGGCGCTTCGGTCGCCATGACCGGCGTCGCCGGCAGGGTGATCCAGAACCGCGAACCCTGGTCTGGGACGCTGTGAACGCCGATCTGGCCGCCCATCTGGTTGATCAGGGCCTTGCTGATCGCCAGGCCCAGACCCGCGCCGCCATAGCTGCGGCTGATCGAGCTGTCGGCCTGGCTGAAGCGCTGGAAGAGGCGAGACTGCACCTCGGACGCGATGCCGATGCCGGTGTCGGCGATCTCGAAACGGATGGTTCCGGCTGACGGGTCCAGATCCATGCGCGCCGACACTTCGCCGGCGGCCGTGAACTTCACGGCGTTGGCCAGCAGGTTCAGCAGCACCTGGCCCAGGCGCACCTCATCGAGGGCGAAGAATGCGGGCTGCCCCGCTTTGTCGCCGTGGAGGCTGACGGTCAGGCGAAGGCCCTTGGCCTCTGCCGCGGGCGCAACGATCGCCACGGCGTCGCCCAGCAATCGCGCGGGAGAGGCGGGCGCCAGGTTCAGGTCCATTCGGCCCGCCTCGACCTTGGCGAAGTCCAGCAGGTCATTGACGATCTCGGCCAGCGATCGCCCGGCGCGGCCAACCAGGTCCAGCCGCCGGCGGCTCTCTGCTGACAGGCCAGGATCGTCGGCGACCAGGCCGGCAAAGCCCAGCACGCTGTTGAGCGGGGTGCGGATCTCATGGCTGATCGTCGCCAGGAAGTCCGACTTGGCGGCGTTGGCGGCGATGGCCCGCGCCTGCGCGGCCCGCGCGACGGCCTGGCCGCGCAGCAGCAGGACCTGCAATCGAGCCTGGCGGCTGAGCGCCAGGCCAGCGACCATGCACACGGCATAGAGGACGATGTGGAACAGCAGCGCCTGGCGCAGCGGCGGCAGGGCAATGTCGGGATCGATCCCGGTCTTGCGGATCACCGCGGGGATCGTGGCCGCCAGGGACGCCGTGACGACCAGGGCTACGGCGCGCGGTCCGCCCCGGAACACCGCCAGCAGCGCGGGTGCGAACAGCAGCGACTGCAGGAGCGGCTGGTTGGAAAACACGGCGGCGGCAGTCAGCGCTGCGATCAGGGCCATGGCCGAAGCCTCAAGCGGGCGGAGCCGGAAACCCCGCATGAGGCGGGTGTCGAGCAGGATCAGCACGGTGGGCAGGGCCAGAGCCATCCCCAGAACATTTGGCATCGTCCAGTCGTTCCAGCCCGCCCAGAAGGCCTGCCCTCGCAGGACGGCGAGCAGGCCGCTGATGCAAACCGAGGATGCCGCCGTCAGGAGCGCCGAGATCGACACCAGCAGCGTCAGGCTGCGCATGTCGCGCACGCGGCCGGGAAGCCGCAGTATGCGCAAGACCGTAGCGATGGCGGCGACCTGGAGCGTGTCGAGGCAAGAGATCAGAAGCAGGTGAGGCAAGGGCATGCCGAAGGGCAGCTGGATCAGCACATGCAACAGCAAGGTCAGGCCCAGCAGCGCCGAGCGATCCGAGCGTGGCAGGACCAGAAGCCCCGCGACCACGACCGCATTCGCCGTCCAGATGGTGGGCAGGCCGCTGGCCGCCTCAGCCAGCAGCAGGCTGTATCCCATGCAGGCGGTGTAGGCGAGCGAGAGGCCCGCCAGCTTTCGCCAGTTGGCCGACGCCTTTTGGAGATGAACGCTTTTTGACACGCAGACCTTCTCTTACCGCAGGCCGACCTTTACCCAGCGACTCGGATTTTTTGGTTAAGGCGCGGTCGCGGCCCGGTGTCGCAGGGATCAGGCTCGATCTAGAGCAAAGGTCGCCATGATTGAATCATGTCGTTTGCTCTAGATTCTTGTTTTGACGCGTTGTTCCGGCGGCGAACCGGTATCCACTTCGCCGAATAACGCTCTAGCTGCCCAAGCCCAAAAGGATGATCGCTGCGAGGAACAGCGAAAGGGCGATGGCGCAGAAGATCAGCAGGAAGAAAGTGCGCCAGACCGCCGAGAAGGTCGACAGGCCATAGGCGCCCTTCAGTTGCGCGAACATGTGGACCGGCGTGGCGATCATGGCGGTCAGGGCCACGGTGCTGCTGAGCCACGGGATCAGGCCAATCAGGCTGGCCACCATGCTCATCATCGCCATGAACGTCAGCGAGTACAGCACGAATACGCCATGGTCATACAGCGTGAAACCTCGCTTCCACAGGAACAATAGAGCCATAAACGGTATGGATAGTGGCACTAAAAGAAACGAATATTTGTAGAGCGTCTGCTGTAATTTGTACAAGGCGAGGTCGGGGTTCGCCAATTTTTTGAGAATCTTCTTGTTCGTCTCTTTGCCGCCGATAACCTGAAGCTTGACGTCATCTTTCACCACGGCGTCGTGCATCTCGGCCTGCCAGCTGCCCGGCTCCAGACCGTCCGCCCGGGGTCCGGCCGCCTTGACGCCTTCCAGGCGGGTGACGCGGTTGCTGGCGTCGGCCAGATCGTCTGCCGCGGCGTCGAAGTCCAACTTGGCCTTGTCCAGTTCCGCCTTTGCGTCCTCGGCCTGAGCCGGCTTGGCGGTCGCGACCTTGCGCTCTGCGCCGGCGAGGCCTGTCCTGGCCTCGGCGACCTCCTGACGGGCGGTGGCGACGGTCTGACGCGCCTCGTCCAGCCGCTCGTTGACAGCGCCCCTGTCGAAGGCCTTGCCGCCGCCAAAGCTCAGGATGAAAAACATCAGGAAGATCGTGAACAGGAACAGGCCCAGCGGCGACACATAGCGCGACCGCTTGCCCTCGACCCATTCGCGGGTCAGGCGGCCAGGGTTCAGCACCAGCAAGGGCACGGTGCGCCAGATGCGCCCGTCAAAGTGCATCACGCCGTGCAGCAGTTCCTCGCCCAGATGCAGCAGCGAGCGGTGAACGTGGGTCGGCTGACCGCAATGGGCGCAGAAATTGTCGCTGACGGTTTGACCGCAATCGGTGCAGGCGCCGGAATGAGCCTCGCCGGCCTTGCCCTCCGGCCTTTCCAGAGCGCCGCCAATCAGGCCGCCGGTGACCGCACCGCCGGCCGCATCCAAGTCCACCATAAGTCCCGCCCCGTTGCCCGCGCTCTGTTTGCCTTGGCAGGGCGCGACCGTCAAAAGATTAGCGGTCGCTCGCGCACGCAGCGATGGTTTTAGCGCCGATCCAGCACCCGGAAGATGAAAGCGTGGTCATCGCCCTCGCTGGCAGGATGCGCTTCGCGCCGAACCTCACGCCAGTCTGCCTCGTCGAACTCGGGGAAGGTCACGTCGCCGTCCACCGTGGCGTCGACTTCGGTGATGTAGAGCCGCTTGGCCTTGGGCAGGGCCATTTCGAACAGTGCCCGGCCGCCGATCACGCAGACCTCGTCGACGCCATCGTCCTGGGCCTGCTCGCGGGCCATTTGCACGGCTTCCATGAAACTCTCGCAGACCACGGCCTTCTCCGACTCGAAGCTGCCGTCGCGTGTCAGCACCAGGTTCATGCGGCCGGGCAGGGGCTTCTTGGGCAGGCTGTCCCAGGTCTTGCGGCCCATGATGATCGGCTTGCCCAAGGTGTTGGCCTTGAAGAGGGCGAGGTCTGACTTCAACCGCCAGGGCAGGTCGCCATCACGACCGATGACGCCGTTGGCGGCGCGCGCCACCACGATGGAGAGGAGTGGGATCATGATCCCCTGCTTAACCCTGCCCCTTCACTGACGCCAGCCAAGAGACCTTGCCAGTTATCTGAACATCGTTAACTTGCGTCCGGGGAGAACTAGCATGACCATATCGGCCTTCGAGATGCACATGGCCCGCACCGGCGGCGTCGAGGTTCTGCAGAGACGCTCCGTCGTGCTGGATCCGCCCGGGGCGGGCGAGGCGCGGGTCGCGATCGAGGCGGCGGGCGTCGCCTTCGCCGACATCGTCATGCGCACCGGGCTCTATCCCGGGGTCAAGGCGCCGGTGACGCCGGGCTATGATCTGGTCGGCCGGATCGAGGCGCTGGGACCGGGGGGCGAAGGCCTTGCGGTGGGGCAGCGTGTGGCCGCCCTGACCGTCACGGGCTCCTATGCCGATCGCCGCAATGTCCAGGTCCGTCATCTGGTCGCCGCGCCCGAGGGCGTGGCCGCCGAGGCCCTGGTGGCCGGGGTGCTCAACGGCCTGACGGCCTGGCAGATGTTTCACCACGTCGCCTCGGCCCAGGCGGGTGAGTGGGTTCTGGTGCACGGCGCCGCGGGCGGCGTCGGCGGCCTGCTGCTGGATCTGGCCCGTCTGGCGGGCGTTCGGGCCATCGGCACGGCCTCGGCGGGCAAGCGCGCCGTGGTCGAGGCCAAGGGCGGGGTCTATGTCGACTATCGCCGGGAGCCCGTCGCCGAGCGCGCTCGCGCCATCTCAGGCGGCGGCGTGGTCGCGGCCTTTGACCATGTTGGCGGCCCGCACCTGAAGACGGCCTCGATCGCCGCCCTGCGCGACGGCGGTACGGCCGTGCTCTATGGCGGCTACGACGCCACCAAGGGTGGCAAGATGCGGCCTGCGGCGATGATCAAGATGCTGATGGCTGACCGGTTGTCGGCGCTGAAGCTGTTCACGGCCAGTCAGGGTGTGGTCGGCTACAATGTCACCTCATGGCGTGACGCGCGGCCGGACGCCTATCGGCAGGATCTGGCAGCGGTGATGGCCCTGATCGGTGCGGGTCGGCTCAACCCGCAGATCGGCGCGACCTTCCCCCTGGCCGAGGCGGCCAAGGCCCAGGACCTGCTGCAGTCGGCCGGGGTGGCGGGGAAGATCGTCCTCAAGCCCTAGACCGAGACCTCGGCCTTGATGTGCGGGTGGGCCTCGTAGCCCTCCAGCGTGAAGTCCGCGTACTCAAACCCAAACAGGTCGCGCTTGTCGGCGAGGGTCAGGGTGGGGAAGGGGAAGGGCTCGCGGGTCAGCTGTTCGCGGGCCTGGTCCAGGTGGTTCAGATACAGGTGAGCGTCGCCGAAGGTGTGGACGAACTCGCCCGGCTCCAGCCCCACGACCTTCGCCACCATCAGGGTCAGCAGGGCATAGGAGGCGATGTTGAACGGCACGCCCAGGAAGACGTCGGCGCTGCGCTGATAGAGCTGGCAGCTGAGCTTCCCATCGGCGACGAAGAACTGGAACAGGCAGTGGCAGGGCGGCAGGGCCATGTCCTCGACATCGGCCGGGTTCCAGGCTGACACGATATGGCGGCGGCTGTTGGGATTGGTCCTCAGGCCCTCGATCAGGGTCTGGATCTGGTCGATCGAGCCGCCGTTCGGCGTGGCCCACGAGCGCCACTGCTTGCCATAGACCGGCCCCAGATCGCCGTTCTCGTCGGCCCACTCGTCCCAGATCTTGCAGCCGTTCTCCTGCAGCCAGCGCACATTGGTGTCGCCGCGCAGGAACCACAAAAGCTCGACGAAGATCGAGCGCAGGTGCAGCTTCTTGGTGGTCAGGACGGGGAAGCCCTTGGACAGGTCAAAGCGGATCTGCCGGCCAAATACGCCCAGCGTGCCGGTGCCCGTGCGGTCGCCGCGCTGGACGCCGTTTTCCAGGATATCGGCGAGCAGGTTCAGATACTGCCGCTCGGGATGGTCGGCGGCGGCTTTCGGCGGGGCGAGGACGGCGGTGCTCATGACCCGCAGAGTGGCTGCGAATCGATGGTTTGCACAGTGCGAGGCAGGAACGGTCCACAGCGGTGAAACCATTTTCCCGACCTGACTTCGCCTTTTGTGGGCCCTTTGTCGGTGAGAGAGGCTCCCAAAGCTGATCCGCCAAAAGTCAGCGGCCCAGGGGCCTCAAGCCTTGGCCGCCTTCAGTACGGTCCGTCCTGCATCGGCGATCACCGCGTCGCGTACAGCGTCCGGCGCCGTCGAGCCGCTGAGGAACACCGCCACCGCGAACTGGCGACCGTCCTTGAGGCGGTAGAGGCCGATGTCGTTGCTGGCCGGGGTCATGCCCAGGTCGGTGCGGGCGCTGCCCGTCTTGTGGGCCAGGCTGGCGTCTTCGGGCAAAGCGGCCTTCAGGCGGCCCTGTCCGGTGGTCGTCGCCGTCATGATGGCCAGCAGCCGATCGGTCGAGGCCCGGGAGATCAGCTGACCCGCCTGCAGCGCCGCCAGGAAGCGCACGGCAGCGCCGGGGGTGGCCGTGTCGCGCGGATCGGCCAGATAGTCGGTCATGGCCCTGCGGCGCGTCGCTTCCGGAACCGCCATCAGGACGGACTTGTAGGCCGGGCCCCGCCAGTCGGCGCGGAACGAGGCCACGCCCGAAATCTCGGGCTGCAGCTGTCGCTCATAGCGATCGATCCGGAAGTCATGAATGTTGTTTTGGTTTAGCCAGGCGGTCAGGGCGCCCGGCCCGCCGATCCTGTTGAGCAGCACATCGGCGGCGGTGTTGTCGCTGGTCCCGCTGGCCGCTTCCAGCAACTGCGCGATCGTGTAGTCGGTCCGCCCGGGCCAGGCCTCGGCGATCGGGCTGAAGGGCGGCGACAGGTCGATGTCGCGGATCGTCACCACCTCGTCCAGGCGGATGCGGCCCTTGTCGACCTCCGACAGCACGGCCGCGCCCAGCGGGGCCTTGAACACGCTCTGCAGCGGAAAGCGCCGCTCGCCGTTGAAGGTTACGGTCTGGCCGGTCTGGGCGTCGCGCACCGCCACGCCCAGCATGCCGGGGGCGGCGCGGTCGGCCAGGGCCTGCAGGCTCTGGGTCAGGGCCTCGACGTCGAACACCGGCTCTAGCTGGCCCAGCATGGGCTTTTCGCTGCAGGCGCCGACCCAGGCAGCCATCACGGCCGGGGTGGAAACGAGGAAGGCGCGGCGCAGCATCGGCGAGGTCTCTTGGGCTGGAGCTGAGCTTTTAACGCGCCGGGGTCGGAAACGGGCCCATTCACCGTTGTCGTGTGGCGCGCTCCTTGCTGATGAAGCTCTCGGTTGCATCAAAAGGACCCAACCTCATGACCGACGTTTGCGTCAGCGCCGCGCCCTCGACCCTTCTGGCAGACTGGACCGACGAAAAGCGAAGCCTGTTCCGGCGCGAGGTCGTCACCTTCCAGCACCGGTTGCTGGAGACCGGCCTGTTCACCGACGAGGCGCTTGCGCGCCTGATCGACAGCCATCCGCGCGACAGCCTCGATATCTGCACGATGAGCCGCAAGCCGATGTCAAACGAGACCTGGGCCGGCGGCGAGGCCAAGGGCCTGAGCGGCGCCGACCTGATCGAGGCCACCCATCGCGGGCGCCTTTGGCTGAACGTTCGCCGGGCGATGAACGAGAACCCACTCTACAGGCCGGTGCTGGACCAATTGCTGGCCGAGTTCTCCAAGGCGACCGGCGCGAGGATCTTGCGCGCGCATGGCTCGGTTCTGATCTCCGCGCCGAGCTGCCAAGTCTTTTACCACTGCGATCAGGCCGAGACGATGCTTTGGCACCTGCGCGGCCAGAAGACGATGTACCTGTATCCGCCCGTCGAGCCCTATCTGGCCGACGTCGACTACGAGGCGGTCGTGATGCGCCAGAACCTGGGCGACATTCCCTACCACGCCGGTCTGGACGCCGGCGCCGATCCGGTGCGCCTGACGCCGGGCAGCGGCGTCACCTGGCCGCTGCATGCGCCGCACCGCGTGGTGAATGCCGAGACCTTCAATGTTTCGGTGTCCGTCGAATTCACGACCCCGACCTCGATGATGACCAACGGCACCTTCTACACCCAGGGCGTCATGCGCCGGTCGCTTGGCCTGTCACCCAAGACCCGCGCCACGCCCAAGGTGCTGCAGCCGGTCTATTGGGCCGCGTCAAAGCTGCTCAAGAAGGTCGCGCCGATCCGCCACGACGCCCTGGCCGCCCATCCGCGCATGTTCGACGTCGACCTTTCGGCGCCGGACTGTATCGCCTGGCGTCCCGGCTACGGCCCCAAGGATGTGGCGCTGGACGCCGCCGCCTGACGACAGGGACTTGCGCCGGGGCGGCCGGGGACGGCAAAGGGAGGAATGAGCGATGCTTCTTCCTCCCCTCGGTCGGCTCCCCCCTGCGTGATCCTCAACGAGCCGCAGATGGCCGAGAACATCGGCGCGGTCGCCCGCGTGATGGCCAATTTCGGTCTGGCCGACCTGCGCCTGGTGCGGCCGCGCGACGGCTGGCCGCAGGAGCGCGCCTGGCCCTCGGCCTCCGGCGCCGACTGGCCGCTGGACAACGCCAAGGTGTTCGACACCCTGGAGGAGGCTATCGGCGATCTGAAACTGGTGTTCGCCACCACGGCCCGCCCGCGCGAGACGCGCCTGCCGGTGCTGACCCCGCGCGAGGCCGCCGCCCAGCTGTCGGACGATGTCGCCCAGGGCCGCGCGGTCGGCCTGCTGTTCGGCGGCGAACGCGCCGGGCTCGAGACCCACGACATCGCCCTGTGCCAGGGTATTGTCAGCATCCCCATCGACGAGCGCTTCCGCTCGCTGAACCTGGCCCAGGCCGTGTCGATCACCGCCTATGAGTGGAAGATGACGGTCGATGACCGGCCGTGGGTCAAGTTCGAGCAGAATGTTGACGACCCTGCCGACCAGTCGTCGTTGCTGGGCCTGTATGGCCAGATGGAAGACGAGCTGGAAAAGGCCGGCTTCTATCATCCGCCGGAAAAGAAGCCCTCTATGGTCCGCAACCTGCGCGCGCCGCTGGCCCGGGCGCGGCTGACCGAGCAGGAGGTCCGCACCTTCCGGGGCATGGTCACCGCCCTCTCGCGGGGCCGGGGCCGGGTGCTGGCCAAGCTGGCCGAGAAGGCCAAGGTGGCCAAGGGTGAGGGCGAGGGCTAGGCGCGCGCCGTGACCGGGATCACCGCCGATTGATCCATGTCATGGCCGGGCGCGCTCGATGGGGCGACGGGTCGGGCCTCAACCCGTGAATGGAGCCTCACCCATGACCCCTGATGCAAGAACCCTGGTCGTGGTGGCCGATGGCCACCGCGCGCGTCTGCTGGAACAGCCGCGTATCGATGGTCCGCTGCACGATCGTCCCGAATGGCTTTCTGGCCTGAAGGAGCATCACCCCCATTCGCATGGCCCGGTTCCCCATGAAGGCGATCCGCACGACCTGGCGGAGCGGGCCTTCGTGAAGGACCTCGCCCACCGGCTGGAGGGCGTCGCCCGCGAGCAGCCGTTCAACCAGATGATCCTGATCGCCCCGCCCCGCGCCCTGGGCCACCTGCGCGACGCGCTGTCGCCCAGCCTCGCGCAAAAGGTCATCGGCTCCAATCCCCATGAGCGGGTCGACGCCCCGATCATGACGCTTGAGGATGTGGTTCACGGCGTCCGTCGCGACGCGACGGCCTGACATTCTGTCTGTTCCCCTTGGGCCCGGATCCCCGGATCTGCGCCCAAGGGGGCTGACGCCCGACCCGCAATGGCGCTAACCTCTCTTCAAACAAGCGTTGGGGGTGAAGCGTCATGAACCGTCGGGAATTGCTGGCCCTGGCCGGCGCGCTGGGCTTCGCGCCTGGACTGGCCCTGGCCGCCGAAGATCCGCCGGCGACGATCGCCCGGGACGCCTGGCTGTTCGCCTTGCCCTGGATCGAGATGGCCACGACGCGGGCGCGGGTGCTCAAGCGCGGCGCGCAACCCAATCGGATCTATCACCGGCGCAAGCTTTCCGATCACACCGACCGCAGCGTTACCACGCCCAACAACGACACGCTCTATTCGCTGGCCTGGATCGACCTGACCCAGGGGCCGGTGACCCTGACCATCCCGCCCAGCGGCAAGCGCTATGTCTCGGCGGCGATCCTCAACATGTTCACCGACAACGATGCGGTGCTGGGCACGCGGGTCAATGGCGGCGAGGGCGGGGTCTTCACGATCGTCGGTCCGGGGCAGAGCCTTGAGGGCGACAGGGTGGTGCGTGTCCTCACCCCCCACGCCTGGGTCCTGGTGCGCACCCTGGTCGACGGCCCAAACGACATGGCCGCCGCCCGCGCGGTGCAGAGCGGCTTCAAGGTCAGCGGACCCAAGGCCGCAAAGCCGCCCGCCTATCTGGAACGCGACGCCGAGCCGGAAGCCTATTTCGCCACCGCGCGGGCCCTGCTGGCCGCAGACCCGCCGCGCGCAGCGGATGCCGCGTTTGTCCAGCGGGCGGCGGGGCTTCTGACCGAAGGCCCCTTCGACGCCGCCGCCCTGGCGGCCGGGGTCGCCCAGGCCAAGGCGATTGCCCGGGTGGCTTCGGGACGCGTGGCCTTTGTCGGCGGCTGGTCCTATCCCAAGCTCAATCTGGGCTTTCATGGCGTCGACTATGGCTATCGCGCCATTGTCGCCCTGCAGGGCCTGGGCGCCTTGCCGGTCGCCGAAGCCATGTACATGAAGGCGGGGGGCGACAACGACACCGGCCTCTATAACGGCGACGGTCTCTATCGCCTGACCTTGCCGGCCCAACTGCCGCTGGACGGCTTCTGGTCGCTGTCGATGTATGAGGCCACGCCCGACGGCCAGTACTTCTTCACCGACAACCCCATCGACCGCTATGCCATCGGCGACCGCACGCCGGGCCTGAAGCGCCAGGCCGATGGAACCCTGGATCTGTGGATCAGCCGGACCGACCCGGGCGGCGATCGCTCCGCTAACTGGCTGCCCGCACCGAGGTTGGGACCGTTCTCGATGACCCTGCGCACCTATCTGCCCCGGGCCGAGCTGCTGAACGGCCAGTTCCGCTTCGCCCCGATCGTGAAGGTCTAGACCATGAGCGACCTGCGCGCCGCCGCCGCCGAGGCGTTCCTCTACACCCTGCCGCTGATCGAGATCGCCGCCGTCCGGGCGCGCGGCCTGGCGGTGGGATCGCCGATGAACGCCTTCGCCTCGATGCGGAACCTGGCTGACCATCGCGCCCGCGCGGTGACGACGCCCAACAACGACACCTTCTACGCCACCGCCCAGCTGGACCTGTCGGAAGGCCCGCTGACCCTGACCGTGCCGGCTGGTGGCGAGCGCTATGTGTCGCTGCAGTTGATGGACGCCTGGTCCAACAGCTTTGCGGTGCTGGGCACGCGGACCACCGGTCCCGATGGCGGGACCTTCACCTTGGTCGGGCCGGGCGACGAAGCCGACGTCGGGCCCGGCGTGATCCGTTCGCCCACCCGCCATGTCTGGGCCCTGGCCCGCATTCTGGTGACGGGGCCTGAGGATCTGGAGGCCGCTCGCCTCGTTCAGGCCGGCTTCACCGTCCAGGGCCCGGCCGCGCCGCCGGTCGCCGAATATGCCCGCCGCAGCGACGCCTGGCCGGCCTATTTCGCCAGCGCCGACCTGCTGATGCGCCAGAACGCGCCGCCGGCCAGCGACGTGGCCCTGCTGCGCCGCATCGCGCCGCTAGGTCTCGGGACCGGACGGTTCGACCCGACGGCCTTCACCGCCGAGGAAGCCGAGGCGATCGCGGCCGGACTGGAAGACGGCCGCCGCGCGGCGCGCTCGGGCGGCGGACTGTCGGGCGAGGGCTTCATCGAGGGCTGGGCCTATCCGCGCGCCAAGTTGGGCGACTTTGGGCAGGACTACATGTTGCGCGCCGCCGTCGCCCTGGGCGGTCTGGCGGCCCTGCCGCTGGTCGAGGCCACCTATCTGCGCGCCGGCCATCAAGGGCAGGGCCTGTTCGACGGGACCCGCAACTGGCGACTGCACATCCCGGCCGACCGGCCTATTCCGGTCGATTCGTTCTGGTCGCTGAGCCTGTACGAGGCCACGCCCGAGAAGCAGTTCTTCTTCACCGACAACCCGATCAACCGCTATGCCATCGGCGACCGCACGCCCGGTCTGGTCTGGAACGCCGACGGCTCGCTGGACCTGTGGATCGGCCATGCCGAGCCGGACGCCGAAAGGGTGAGCAATTGGCTGCCTGCGCCGGCCGGACCCTTCGCCCTGTTCATGCGCGCTTACCTGCCGCAGCCACAATTGCTAGACGGTGGCTACCGCCTGCCCCCTGTCGAGGAGATCTGAGTCGTGAAGACCCGCGCCGCCGTAGCCTTCGCCGCCAAGCAACCGCTCGAGATCGTCGAGGTCGACCTGGAAGGTCCCAAGGCGGGCGAGGTGTTGATCGAGATCAAGGCCACCGGCGTCTGCCATACCGACGCCTATACGCTGGACGGTCTGGACAGCGAGGGCCTGTTCCCCTCGATCCTGGGCCACGAGGGCGCGGGCGTGGTGGTCGAGGTCGGGGCCGGCGTCACCAGCCTGGCGGTCGGCGACCACGTGATCCCGCTCTACACGCCCGAATGCCGCCAGTGCAAAAGCTGCCTGAGCGGCAAGACCAATCTCTGCACGGCCATCCGCGCCACTCAGGGCAAGGGACTCATGCCCGATGGGACGAGCCGCTTCTCCTACAAGGGCCAGACCATCCACCACTATATGGGCTGCTCGACCTTCTCGAACTACACGGTCCTGCCCGAGATCGCGGTGGCCCGGATCCGCAAGGACGCGCCGTTCAAGTCGGCCTGCTACTGCGGCTGCGGCGTCACCACGGGCGTGGGCGCGGCGATCAACACCGCCAAGGTCAAGCCCGGTGACAATGTCATCGTCTTTGGCCTGGGCGGCATCGGGCTGAACGTCCTGCAGGGCGCCCGGCTGGCCGGCGCCAACATGATCGTCGGCGTCGACATCAATCCCGCCCGCGAGGACTGGGGCCGCAAGTTCGGCATGACCCACTTCGTCAATCCGAAAACCCTCGACGGCGACATCGTCGCCCATCTGGTGGCCCTGACCGACGGCGGCGCCGATTTCACCTTCGACGCCACGGGCAACACCACGGTGATGCGCCAGGCGCTGGAAGCCTGCCATCGCGGCTGGGGCGAAAGCATCATCATCGGCGTGGCCGAGGCGGGGAAAGAGATCTCGACCCGTCCGTTCCAACTGGTCACCGGCCGGGTGTGGCGGGGCACGGCCTTCGGCGGCGCGCGCGGCCGCACCGACACGCCCAAGATCGTCGACTGGTACATGGACGGCAAGATCCAGATCGACCCGATGATCACCCACGTCCTGCCCCTGGAGCGCATCAACGAGGCGTTCGACCTGATGCACGCGGGTGAGAGCATCCGGACGGTTATTGAGTTCTAGTTCCATGACCGTCGAAATCACCGCCACCCACCGCCTGCACGACGGCGCCCTGCGTTACTGCAAGCACGCCAGCGCCAGCACCGGCACGCCGATGAAGTTCACGGTGTGGGTTCCCGACGGGGAGGGGCCGTTTCCCTATCTTGTCTGGCTGTCGGGCCTGACCTGCACGGAAGACAACTTCACCACCAAGTCGGGCGTCTATGAACACGCCGCGCGGTTCGGGATCGCCATCGTCGCGCCCGACACCTCGCCGCGTGGTGACGGCGTGGCCGATGATCCGGCCTATGACCTGGGGCAGGGGGCGGGCTTCTATGTCGACGCCACGCAAGCGCCCTGGGCGCCGCACTTCCAGATGTATTCCTATGTGACCAAGGACCTGCTGGAGGCCGTCGACGGCGCCTTCTCGCTGGACGCAGGCCGGCGCGGGATCTTCGGCCACTCGATGGGCGGCCACGGGGCCCTGACCATCGCCCTGCGCAACCCTGATCTGTTCCAGTCGGTCAGCGCCTTCTCGCCCATCGTCTCGCCGCTGAACTGCCCGTGGGGCGACAAGGCGATGAGCGCCTATCTGGGCGAGGATCGCGCCGCCTGGCGGGCTCACGACGCCTGCGCCCTGATCGCGGACGGGGCAGGGGCCAGCTTCGACGACATCCTGATCGAACAGGGCCTGGCCGACAGCTTCCTGGAAAACCAACTGAAGCCCGAACTGATCGAAGCCGCCGCCGCGAAAGCCGGCCGCAAGGTCTCGGTGCGGCGGCAGGAGGGCTACGACCACAGCTATTTCTTCATCACGTCGTTCATCGGCGAGCACCTGGCCTGGCACGCGCAAAGATTGTAATTTTTTGCGGCGTCCGTTGTCACTGACGTGGATTGTGGTAGTCTGCCATCATGGTTCCCGAGCCTTCCATCTTCGATGAAATGGATATCGCGTCCGAAGACGCCGCGGACGCCGAAGGTTTGGCTGACATCGCCGCAGGCCGGGTCGTACCCCATGCCGAGGTCTCGGCCTGGCTTGAGACCTGGGGGACACCAGACGAAAAGCCCATGCCCGCGTCGTGGCTGAAGTAGTCTGGTCGCGCCGGGCGCTTTCCGACCTTTTCGCGATCCGGGCCTATATCGGCCAGTTCAGCCCTCTCGCCGCGCAGCGCATGGCTCGCAGGCTTCGGGTGGCTGGGGACAGTCTTGTGAACCACCCTGATCGGGGTCGTCTGGTCACAGCCTCGATACGGGAGCTGGTGATCATTTCGCCCTACATCATCCGCTATCAGGTCATGGGCGACAGGGTGACCGTCATCCGTATCCGGCACGCGGCCCAGTCGTGAACTTTCGGTAATTCATCCACGGTTCAGGCGGCGACGCTCATCTGGCTCCACGGTCAAGTTTCGACCGGTGGGGACCTATCACCATGAAATTCGCTTCGCTTGCCGCCGTTGTCGCGCTGGCTTTCACCAGCTCGGCCTGTGTGATCATCGACGCCGACGATCACCCCGATACCTCGGTCAACATCACCAAGACCGATCTCGAGCCGATCCACGGCGCGACCATCGACAAGGGCGATCTGGTGATCCGAGTGTCATCCAACGGCTGCACCAACGCCGCCGACTTCGCCGTCGAGAGCAACCGCCGCGACGGCTCGGCGAGCTTCGCCTTCACCCGCAAGCGGCCCGACCTGTGCCGCGCCCTGATGGCCGAGGGCGTCGACCTGCGCTTCCCGCTGGACGCCTATGGCGTGGATCGGGGCAGCAAGGTGCGGGTGCGCAATCCGCTCGTGCGGCCCTAGGTGATTTCGGAGGCGCAGCGCGAGTTGACTCCCCGTCGCCCCTCCGTCATAAACCGCGCCTTCCCGCCGCCGGCTCGCCGTGTGGCGTGGAATCATATGACGGACTGATGCGACGCCGCCGTTGAGATCGCGCCTCTACTAATTGAGGCGCCGGCCCGGATCGAACTGAAGAGCTACACATGTCCAAGCGCCATAGCGCCAAGTACAAGATCGACCGCCGTATGGGCGAAAACCTCTGGGGCCGGCCCAAGTCGCCGGTCAACCAGCGGTCCTACGGCCCCGGCCAGCACGGCCAGCGCCGCAAGCAGAAGGTTTCCGACTTCGGTCTGCAGCTGCGCGCCAAGCAAAAGCTGAAGGGCTACTACGGCAACCTGACCGAGAAGCAGTTCTCGCGCACCTACGAGGAAGCCGCCCGCCGCAAGGGCAACACCTCGGAAAACCTCATCTCGCTGCTCGAGTCGCGCCTGGACGCCATCGTCTATCGCGCCAAGTTCGTGCCGACCGTGTTCGCCGCCCGCCAGTTCGTGAACCACGGCCACGTGACCGTGAACGGCAAGCGCGTCAACATCGCTTCGTACCGCTGCAAGGCCGGCGACGTCATCGCCGTCCGTGAGCGTTCGCGCAACATGGCCCTGGTGCTGGAAGCCGTCGTCTCGGCCGAACGCGACTTCGCCGAATACATCACCGTCGACGTCAAGGGCCTGTCGGCCACCTTCGTCCGCGCTCCGGAACTGTCGGAAGTGCCGTACCCGGTGAAGATGGAACCCAACCTCGTCGTCGAATTCTACGCTTCGTAAGAAGCCTCGACCTCGAAGAGATACTTCAAAGGCCCCGGAGCGATCCGGGGCCTTTTTTGTTGCTCGCTGGGGGGCATCACCGCCGCCTCCGAGCGCCCTGTAAGCCCAGCCGCGACATCCCCAAGAGATGGACGCGCATTCACCCCGCGAATCCGCCCTCATCGAGAAACGCCTGCTCCTCTGGTGTCGTCTCGCGGCCCAGGGCGGCGTTGCGGTGCGGAAAGCGGCTGAAGCGAGCGATGATGTCGCGATGCTCAAGCGCCCACCGCATGGTGTTCTCGTCGCCGCTGTCGGCCTGCAGGGCGGCGCACAGCTCGACGCTCAATTCCTGGTCGGCCAGGGCTTCGGAATGCTCGAACGGCAGGTAGAAGAACGGCCGCACCTGCGCGTCGACGGCCTGATCGTGACCGTCGGCCAGCGCAGCGCGGGCGAACATGCGGGCCAGGGGATCGGTGGCGAAGGCGTGGGCGGTGTTGCGGTAGAGATTGCGCGGGAACTGGTCCAGCAGGATCAGGAGGGCCAGTGCGCCTTCGGGGCTCTGCGCCCATGTGTCGTAACGGCGTTGGGCGGCTCTATAGTGGGTTTGCTCGAACCTCAGGGCGATCATGGAATCGAACGCCGCGTCCTTGGCGAACCATTTCCGGGGACCGGCCGAACGCCAGAAGCCGATAACATCCATGGGGTGAGCGGGCATCTGAAGTCCTGGGATATCCGTTCAAACGCGGTTCATCCGCGACAGCCGATGTTGTTATCAAGGGACAAAGCCGGGGCCGCGCACAAGGCCCCTTGGAGCACGAAATGAAGCGTCTGATCTCGACCGCCATGGTCTTGTCGCTGCTAGGCGGCGCGGCGGCGGAAGCCGGGTCCGCTGCGGCGGTGGTGGCCCAGCGCGAACAGCGGCAGGACGGCCCGCGCGGTGATCGCGGTGGCGGCGACCGGGGCGGCGGCCGTCAAGGCGGCGAGCGCCAGGGCGGTCAGGAACAGGGCCAGCCGCGTGGCGACCGTGGCGACCGTGGCGACCGTGGCGACCGTGGCGACCGTGGCGACCGCGGCGACCGCGGTGGCGGTCGTCCCGACTGGAACGGCGGCGGCGGCGCTCGCCCCGCGCCCCAGGCGCCGACGCCCCCGCAGGCTTCGACCCCGCCCCAGGCGCAACAGCCGGGCGGCCGGCCCGACTGGGATCGTGGCGACCGTGGTGGTCGCCCGGATCGGGGTGGCCCGGATCAAGGGGGCCAGGATCGTGGTCGCCCGGATCGGGGCGGCGAGGATCGGGGCCAGGGTCGTGGCGACCAGGGCCGGCCCGGCGGCGGTGACAATCGCGGCGGTCAGGACTGGAAGCGTGGCGGTCAGGACCGCAACGGCGGCTGGGATCGCGGCCGTGACGACAGAGGCCGTGACGACCGGGGCCGTGACGACCGGGGCCGCGAGGGCCGTGGTCGTGACGACAGGGGCGGCTACGACCGTGGCCGGCCGGGGCAGGGCGGGCATTATCGCGACCGCGACCATGGCCGCTCGCACTATGACCAGCGCCGCTATCGGCCCAGCTTCCGCGCCTCGCAACGCTACCGGGTCGGCGCCTATCGCGCGCCGCGCGGCTGGTATGTCCATAGCTGGTCGTTCGGCGACTATCTGCCGGGCGGCTGGTATTCGACCTCGTACTATCTGGACTGGTACCGCTATGGCCTGCCCAACCCGCCCATCGGCTGCGAATGGGTCCGGGTCGGCGACAACGCCATCCTGGTCGACGTCTGGTCCGGCCAGGTGCTGAGCGTCCAATACGACCTGTTCTGGTAGGGACGTCACTAACCGAACGACGGGGGCCCCTCAGCGCGAGGGGCCCTTTTTCATGTCAGGACCCTGGCCTTCATCAGGCTTTGCGTGGCGCCAAAGCCCGCCGCACGCTAAAATCTCCGCCGGGTCGCGAGCACGCGTCGACAAGGATGCACCGCACCTTGACGAAACGGCAAAAAAACGCTCAAACGCCCGGCCTTTGTCGCTTCGCCGTTGCGCGAGGCGGCCCTGATTGACCAGTCTGGAGAATAAATCATGCGCGTCTATTATGATCGCGACGCCGACCTCGCCCGCATTCTCGACAAGAAGATCGCGATCGTAGGCTATGGTTCGCAAGGTCACGCGCACGCTCTCAACCTCCGGGATTCGGGCGCCAAGAACCTCGCCGTCGCGCTGCGCCCCGGCTCGGCCACCGCCAAGAAGGCCGAAGGCGAGGGCCTGAAGGTCATGACCGTCGCCGAGGCCGCCGCCTGGGCCGACCTGATCATGATCCTGGCCCCGGATGAGCATCAGCGCGCGATCTATAACGAAGAGATCGCCCCCAACATCCGTGACGGCGCGGCCCTGCTGTTTGCCCACGGCCTGAACGTGCACTTCGGCCTGATCGAGCCCAAGGACACCATCGACGTTCTGATGGTCGCCCCCAAGGGCCCCGGCCACACCGTGCGCGGCGAGTACCAAAAGGGCGGCGGCGTGCCCTGCCTGATCGCGGTGCATCACAACGCCACCGGCAACGCCCACGACCTGGGCCTGGCCTATGCCTCGGCCATCGGTGGCGGTCGCTCGGGCATCATCGAGACCAACTTCCGCGAAGAGTGCGAAACCGACCTGTTCGGCGAGCAGGCCGTGCTGTGCGGCGGCACGGTGGAACTGATCCGCTGCGGCTTCGAAGTGCTGGTGGAAGCCGGCTACGCGCCGGAGATGGCCTATTTCGAGTGCCTGCACGAGCTGAAGCTGATCGTCGACCTGATCTATGAAGGCGGCATCGCCAACATGAACTACTCGATCAGCAACACCGCCGAATACGGCGAATATGTCACCGGTCCGCGCATCGTCACCGCCGAGACCAAGGCCGAGATGAAGCGCGTGCTGGAAGACATCCAGTCGGGCAAGTTCGTCCGCGACTTCATGCTGGAAAACGCCGTCGGCCAGCCCTCGTTCAAGGCTACCCGCCGCCGTGCGGGTGAGCATCAGATCGAAGAAGTCGGCGCGCGCCTGCGCGGCATGATGCCGTGGATCGCCAAGAACAAGCTGGTGGACGTCACCAAGAACTAAGGTCCCTCTCCAAGGATCGTGTCAGAGCCCTCGGCCGCCCCCGGCCGGGGGCTTTTTCATTTCAGGGTTGCGGTCCTGTGGCGACGACCGGAAAGTGCGTCGCGTCCCGCTTGAGGGACTGGGAGGATCATCGATGAAGCGCCTGTTTGCCGCCCTGACCGTTTGCGCCGCCGTAGGCATTGCCGCCACGCCGAGCCTGGCCGCCGAAGTGGCCTACAAGCTGGACTCTTCCCACACCGAGACGATGTTCATCATCGATCGCTTTGGCTTCAACTCGGTGATCGGCATCTTCGGCGGGGCGGAGGGCACGATCTGGCTGGACGAGGCCGCGCCGGAAAAGTCGCGGGTCGAGGCCACCATCCAGGTTGGCAGCCTGCAGTCCGGTCACGCCACCCGTGACGAGCACCTCAAGGCCGAGCGCTGGCTGAACGCTCCGGCCTTCCCGACCATGACCTTCAAGTCGACCAAGGTGGAAAAGACCGGACCCGACACCGCCAAGGTGACCGGCGACATGACCATCATGGGCGTGACCCAGCCGGCCACCCTTGAGGTCAAGCTCAACAAGATCGGCACGGCGCCCAACAATCAGAAGAAGCAGGCCGGTTTCACCATCACCGGCGCGATCAGCCGCAAGGCCTTCGGCAGCGCCACAGGGGCCGGCGCGATCGGCGACGGCGTCGCCATCCGCATCGAGGCCCTGGCGATCGCTCAGTAGGCTACTCCAGAAAGAACACCGGCCCCCAGGCCACCTGGTAGCGGTGCTCGCCCGACGACAGGTGCGGGCGCAGCTGCCAGGCCCCGGGCGGCAGGACCGACCGCGGGCGCCCCTCGACAGAGGTCGTGGTCAGGACGTCGCCGCCGGGGTCCGAAACGGAGAACTGGCGGATGGCCGGGGTAGCGCCCGACAGGGCGGCGGCGATCTCGTCGGATGAGCGGACGCGCAGCGGCGCCGGTCGCGCCAGCCGGGCGCTGACCTCGGCATAGGCGCCCACTGCGATCACACGTGGTCCCTGGCGCAGCACGCCATAGCCCACATGGGTAAAGCCCTGCGCCAGCAGATTGGCCCGGTGGCCCGGGCTGTTTCGCCACTGGTTCATGATCTGGTCGGGCTGGACTGGCCCGGCGGCGTTGCGGCGCATGGCGATGTTCTCGCCCGGCGCGCCGACCAGGTCGCGGGCCAGCAGGCCGACGCGCCCGGCGGCGCTAAAGCCGTCGGAGGTGACATGGTCGAAGACGCCGCTGACCGCCATGTCGGCGGCGTGGGCGCGCGCCGCCAGAATCAGACCCCGGTCGGGCCGAAGTCCGGCCACGCCCTGGCGCTCGCGGACAAGGTTGTTGAGGTCCAGCAGGGTGTCTTCGAACCCGTCGTCGAAGTCGCCGCCCGCCGCGTCGGACAGGCCCTGGCGCAGCCTGCGGTCATAGGCCTGCCAGCGCGCGATCGGCGCGGCGTGGGCCAGGCCGGCGGCGAGGACGAGGGGGGCGGTCAGCAGGGTTCTTCGAAGGATTTGCGGCATCGCGGCCCCTAACAGTGATTGACAGGAACCCCCGGGACCAAGCTCTAAGACCCATGCGTCCCGTGCGTTCCATATGGCTGGCCGGCCCCGATGTCTGGCTCCCCGATTCTGCGGCCCAGGCGGCGCGCCAGCGGGCCCATTGCATCGACGCCGGCTTTACGGGCCTGACCCCCGATCCCGCGCCCCTGAGCGCGGAGAACGGCTCCGAGCTTGAAGCGCGCGAACTCTACGCCGCCCGCATGGCGCGATTGCGTCAGGCCGACGCCGGGGTGGTCAATCTGACCCCGTGGCGCGGGCCCTCGGCCGATCCCGGCGCGGCGTTCGAGACCGGCGTTCTGGCGGGGCTGGGTCGACCGATCTTCGCCTATCTGAACGTGCCCGACGAATCCCAGGCCGAATATGTCGACCGGGTGGAGTCGTTCGTCGGCGCCCAACGCGACGAGGCTGGCGTCTGGCGCGACGGGGATGGCTGCGTGGTCGAGGACTATGGCCTGCCCGAGACCGTGATGCTGTGGGCCGAAGCGCGACGCCTGTTCGTGATCGTCACCGGCGATCCGCTGCATGACCTGACGGGGCTGGAGCTGTGTCTTGAGGCCTTGAGGCTTTACGCGGAGTAGGGCGACCAAGTCCTCCCCCTAGCGGGGGAGGTGTCGGCGAAGCCGACGGAGGGGGAAGTGACCGCGCAGTCATTGCGGTCTTCCCCCACCGGCCTCCGGCCGCCTCCCCCTTCAGGGGGAGGACTTGCCGCACGTCACCAATCCAACCCCGCTTCCCCTCGCAGAATCGCCTCCGCCGCCGCCGAGTGCTGTCCACCATCCCGCTCGTGCAGCACCAGGGCCGGCAGCAGCACCAGCGGCGCCTTGCCGGTCTTGAGCGCCCGCACGATTACCCGCTTGGCCGGGGCGTCGGCGAAGGGCTGGATCGGACGGATCCTGAACGAGCCCGCCTTGGGCGCCAGCAGGGCCAGGATGTCGGCCAGCCGGTCGGCGCGGTGGATGAGGGTGATGCTGCCGCCCTCGCGCACGGCCTTGAGCAGGAAGCCGGTCCAGGCCGCCAGCCCGCCGTCGGCCATCCAGGCTCCGGTCTTGGCCGGGGAGGGGGCGCGCAGCGCGCCGGGGTCGTCGAAAAACGGCGGGTTGCTGATCACGGCGTCGAACACTGGCAGGCCCAGGGCGCGAAAGCCGACCTCGATGTCTCCGGTGCTGATCTCGACCCGATCGGCCAGTTCGTTAAGCGCCACGTTCTCTCGCGCCAGCGCGGCGGCGTCCGGATCGCGCTCCACGCCATGGAATCGGGCGCCCGGCCGGCGAGTCGCGGCGGCCAGCAGCGCCCCGCCGACGCCGCAGCCGGCCTCCAGCACGCGGTCGCTGGAAAGGGCGTCGCAGGCCGCCGCCAGCAGCGCCGCATCCAGGCCCGCCCGGTATCCGCCGACCTTCTGGCGGAGGCGAACACGGCCGTTCAGCACGCTATCTTCGGTCAGCTGAGTGTCGTCCAACGCATCAAGCCTTGTGCTTGCCTTGACCCTGACCTATCCCGCCACCATTGTCCCTCGCAACGGCTGATCCTGCTGGGGACGGATGTGAGCCCGATCGCCCCTCGACAAGGGTCAAAGGTGTGTCGGTCAAGGAGAGTATAGTCTTGGACGCAGTTGCAGCGACCCTCGCCCGAGAGCCGGGATCGGTGGATCGACTGGTGCGTCTGGCGGCCGCCGACATGGGCGGGGTCGACCGCCTGATCACCGAACGCATGCAGAGCGACGTGCCCCTGATCCCGGCGCTGGCCGAGCATTTGATCGCCGCCGGCGGCAAGCGCCTGCGCCCGTTGCTGACTGTGGCGGCTGCGCGTCTGGCCGGCTCGGACAACGACGCCTGCCTGAAGCTGGCCGCTTCGGTCGAGTTCATCCATACCGCCACCCTGCTGCATGACGACGTGGTCGACGGCAGCCACTTGCGGCGCGGCAAGGTCGCGGCCCACCTGATCTGGGGCGCAGCCCAAAGCGTGCTGGTGGGCGACTTCCTTTTTGCTCGCGCCTTTGAACTGATGGTCGAGACCAACTCGATGAAGGCGCTGGAGATTCTGGCCCGCGCCAGCCGGGTGATCGCCGAGGGCGAAGTGCTGCAATTGATGCGCAGCCACGACCTCAATCTATCGCAGACAATCTATCTCGACATCATCGCCGCCAAGACCGCCGAGCTGTTCGCCGCCGCTTCCGAGGCCGGCGCAGTTTCGGCCGGGGTCGACAAGACCCGGTCCGACGCCCTGCGCGACTACGGCCTGAACCTGGGTCTGGCGTTCCAGCTGGCCGACGACGCCCTGGACTATGGTGGCGCGACCGAGACGCTGGGCAAGAACGCTGGCGACGACTTCCGCGAAGGCAAGGCCACCTTGCCGCTGCTGCTGGCCATCGCCCGTTCGGGCCCGCGCGAAGCCGAGTTCTGGGAGCGGGCCATCGGCCGTCGCGAACAGACCGAAGCCGACTTCCGCCGCGCCCGCGAGCTGATCATCGGTTCGGGCGCCCTGGACGCCACCCTGGACCTGGCCGCCGACTATGCCGACAAGGCCAAGTCAGCCCTGGCGATGTTCCCGGCCAATGACTGGCGCACGGCGCTGGAAAGCCTCGCCGACTTCGCGGTCAGCCGGAGAGCCTGATGGCCCGGCGGCCGAAGCCCCTCCATCTGGGCCTACCGCGCGCCGCGCCGGGCGAGCGCCTGCCGCACCTGGACACCATCATCGCCACCTCGGCCGCCAACCCGAGCGGCGACCCTAATGTGCGGGCCCAGGAGGCTGGCGAGGCGGCCGGCAAGGTGATCGGCGGCGGGGTAGGCGTGCTGGTCGGCTTTGTTCTTATCGTGCTGATGCTGGGACCGGTGCTGTGGGCGCCCGGCTGGGCCGCCCTGCGGGCCGCGCGTCTGGTTCCCGGGCCCTGGTGGCCCTGGCTGGCGGGCCTCGCGGCGGGCCTGGCCGTGGCTCTGATCCAGACCTGGCTGCTGGTTCAGCGCAATCCGATACTGCGCTATCCGATCGTGGCCCTGTTCGCCGCCGCCTGGGTTGGCGGGCTCTGGGCGGAACTGACCTCGCCGCGCCACGATTGGGTGACGACCGCCCCGACCCTGCACATGCCCGGCCCCTGGACCTGGGCGCTGCTGGGCCTGGGCACGGTGATCTATGCGGGCATCTATCTGCTGGCCTTGGGCCAGATCACCAAGGGCCGCTGGGTCCGAGGGTGGCAGCTGATCAAATAGGGCGTCGGGCTCTTTTTCTGGCTGGATCGGCGGTGGACACAAGCGCTGGATGTGAATTCGCCGTAAACTGGCCTCGTGGTTCTCGACAAGTCCGGCGATAGGCTCCACCTCTAGGGTCATGGTTATCGGCTGGGAGCCGCCTTCGTGATCCGACTGATCCTCAACATCCTGTGGTTTGTGTTTGGCGGCTGGATTTCCGGCCTGCTCTGGCTGCTGGGCGGCGCCCTGCTGGCCATCACCATTGTCGGCCTGCCCTATACCGGCGCGGCCTGGCGCATCGCGGGCTTTGCCTTCTGGCCGTTCGGCAAGGAGATCGTCAGTCGCGAGATCGTCAACGGCAAGGGCGACCTTGGCACTGGGCCGTTGGGCTTCGTGCTGAACATTATCTGGTTCATCCTGGGCGGCTGGTACATCGCCCTGAGCCATCTGATGATCGCCTTCGCCGAGGCCATCACGATCATCGGCATCCCCTTCGCCATCAAGGATTTCCAGCTGGCCCTGATCGCCCTGGCCCCGATCGGCCGCGAGGTGGTGGTGGTTCGCCGCTAGGCGCTAGAGCAAAGGTCGCCATGATTGCATCATGGCGTTTGCTCTAGATTCTTGTTTTGACGCGTTATTTCGGCGGCGAACCGGTATCCACTTCGCCGAACAACGCGCTAGAAGCCGATGAACAGGCGGTCCAGCGCGCTGCGGATGTCGTCTTCGTCGGTGGCTAGGTTGGCGACTTTGTGATGGAGCGATGTTGCATTGATCGCCGCCAGCTGCGGAAGGGATATGACAAGGTCAATCCCGTCGCAGACGACCTCGACGGTGAGCTTCGTAAGGCCTTCTAAGTCAGCCGGGTGATAGAGTGGCGCAACGACCACCGTCGGGAGATCACCGGCGTGATGTGATTGAAGTACAATGACATAGGGCGCTCTGTCGCGACTCCGGATCGACGGATTCTGGAAAACGTCGAACTGGCGGATCACCACGTTCTTAGGTCATCACCGAACACGCCGCATCGCTCGATGCGCTCTCTGTAGGCCTTCAAGGCCTCGGCGTTCTCCTCCGACCATCGCCGGGCCCGTTCCTCGGCGCCGGCGGGGTCGATTTTCTGCAGATGCAGGCGCAGCTGGGTTTCGCTGAAGCCGGCGATGGAAATCCCCAGCGGCTGGGCTTGCGCCAGCAGTTCCGGGTCGATGCCGATGTCGCGTTCTGGGCCGTCCATGGGACGGAAGACTATCATTCCTCTTCATCCTCCGACAGCAGCACGTCCAGGAAGGTCTGGCGGCGATTGAGGAAGCTGCGGGTCACCGTGACGTGGTCGAGGTCTTCGTACTCCACGCGCTCAAGGCCGCGTTCGGAGGTCTCGTAGATCCAGGCGTCGGGATAGCCCAGAATGATCGGCGAATGGGTCGCAATGATCAGCTGCGAACGCGCCAGCACCAGTTGGTGCAGCTTGGCCAGGAACGACAGCTGCCGGCTGGGCGAGAGCGCCGCCTCGGGCTCGTCGAGGATATAGAGGCCGTCGCCCTCGAAGCGATGGTCGAAAAGGTCGAAAAACGCTTCGCCATGCGAGCGCTCATGCAGTCCAGCTTGACCGCGTCGGCTCGTTCCCGACTCCTCCAGATAACTCGCCGTGGTGAAGAAGCTTTCGGCGCGCAGGAAGTAGCCGTCCCTAGCCTTCAACGGCGCCCGCACGGGACGCACGAAGTGATGCAGGGGCGAATGCGACTTCCGGGTTGAGTACTGATGGTCTTTGGACCCGCCCTCGGCGTTGAAGCCCCAGGCCACCGCCAGGGCCTCGATCAGGGTCGACTTTCCCGAGCCGTTCTCGCCGACCAGAAAGGTGACGCGCGGGTGAAACGCGATGCTGTCCAGACCGCGCAGAACCGGCAGGTTGAAGGGGTAGACGCTGGCGTCCCAGCCTTCGCGGGGCTGGATCAGGGCTTCAATCCAGTAGGGGCGATCGAGGGCGGCCATATTTGCGTTCCCGATATGTTCCTTCAAAGATTGCACATCTGAGAGCAATTGCAACCCAGGACCTGCTCTGCGTCCGACCGGGCCCGAGGCGGATAGCAGGGTGAATCATAGGCTCTATTTCGCTTCTGCGGCCTTCCCGGTCTCATAACCGTAGCGTTTCATGATCTGCAGGCAGTGCAAGTCGACCAACTGCGTCATTGCGGGCTCGAATTGGTTCTTCCAGTCGCCGGCGATTCCCTTGCGGAAGAAGGACTTGGGGTCCTCGGCGCCGGGACTGCGACCCCCACTCAGATTCTCGAACGAGGCGGCGTCCACAGCGGCCTTGACGATGTCCTGGTCGAGGCTGACACCCAGATGCTTGAACAGCTTGGTGGCTTCCTCGACCGGTTGCTCAAGCAACTTCTCGTACTTCACCTCGATCATCCGGCCGGGGTGTTTTTGCTTGAAATCAGCGACACGCTGCTGCGCTATGGCCCAGTCTTTGGCGGCTTGCTCGACCATCTCCTCGCGGGAGGCTGATCCGGCTTCCAAGGCATCTTCATAGCCCGCACGTGAAGCGTGAAAGAGTTTGCTCACCGCCACGTCGTAAGGGTGCCTTACAATATTTATAAACTTCGCTTCCGGGAAAAGACTGTCGAGACCAAGCAGAAAGAAGTTGTGACGCGGTGTCTTGTCGCCGATCGCGAGCACGCCGTCGTAGGCGCGCTTGTTCATCAGTGACAGAATGATGAGTCGGATCGCTGGAGTGATATCAGACATGCTGATGGGTTTGTAATAGCTGCGATGGCCGTAAACGCGTTCAGCAACCAGCTTCTGATGATCGTTATAGGCTTGGCGCATCGAGGCGATGGGGCTGGCAATACGTTCTATGAACGCGCCCTCACCGGAGCACACGACCTCCGGGTGGCCATCGAGTGTCTTCTGAAGCCATGTTGTGCCTGACTTTGGGCATCCGGTTACGAAGAAATACTGCATCGAATCATCCTGGCGCTATCATGTTCTCGGGACGAACATACCGATCAAACTCTTCATTTGTCAGGTAACCTCCGCCGACGGCCTCCTCGCGAAGGGTGGTGCCGTTCTTGTGGGCGGTCTTGGCGATCTTGGCGCAGGCGTCGTAGCCCAGCTTGCCGTTCAGGGCCGTGACCAGCATCAGGCTGTTCTCAACGCCCTTTCTGATGTTGTCGACGCGCGGCTCGATGCCGACCACGCAGTTGTCGGTGAAGCTGATCGCGGCATCGGCCACCAGGCGCACCGACTGCAGGAAGTTGTAGGCCATCACCGGGTTGAAGACATTGAGCTCGAAATGGCCCTGGCTGCCGGCGAAGGTCAGGGTCGAGTGGTTGCCGAACACCTGGGCGCAGACTTGAGTCAGGGCTTCGGACTGGGTCGGGTTGACCTTGCCCGGCATGATCGACGAGCCGGGCTCGTTCTCGGGCAGGGCCAGTTCGCCCAGACCCGCGCGAGGACCCGAGCCGAGGAAGCGGATGTCGTTGGCGATCTTGAACAGTGACGCGGCCACGGTGTTGATTGCGCCGTGAGTAAAGACCATGGCGTCGTGCGCGGCCAGGGCCTCGAACTTGTTGGGGGCGGTGGTGAAGGCCAGACCCGTGACGTCAGCGATCTTCTCGGCCACCAGTTCGGCGAAGCCCACGGGGGCATTGAGGCCGGTGCCGACGGCGGTGCCGCCCTGGGCCAGCTGCATCAGCATCGGCAGGGTCATCTCGATACGGGCGATGCCGTTCTCGATCTGCTGAGCGTAGCCGCCGAACTCCTGGCCCAGCGTCAGGGGCGTGGCGTCCTGGGTGTGGGTGCGGCCGATCTTGATGATGTCCTTCCACGCGGCGGCCTTGGCGGCGAGAGCCTTGTGGAGGTGCTTGAGGGCCGGCAGCAGGTCGTGGACCACCTGCTCGGCGCAGGCGATGTGCATGGCCGTCGGGAAGGTGTCGTTCGACGACTGGCTCATATTGACGTGGTCGTTGGGGTGGACGGGCTTCTTGCTGCCCATCTCGCCGCCCAGCATCTCGATGGCGCGGTTGGAGATCACCTCATTGGCGTTCATGTTCGACTGGGTGCCCGAACCCGTCTGCCAGACCACCAGCGGGAAGTGATCGTTCAGCTTGCCGTCGATCACTTCATTGGCGGCGGCGACGATGGTTTCGGCGATCTTCGGATCCAGCTTGCCCAGGGCCAGATTGGCCTCTGCGGCGGCGCGCTTGACGATCCCGAGCGCCCGCACGATCGGCAGGGGCTGCTTTTCCCAGCCGATCTTGAAGTTGCCGAGCGAGCGCTGGGCTTGAGCGCCCCAGTAGCGGTCAGTTGCGACTTTGATGGGGCCGAAGGTGTCGGTCTCGATGCGGGTGGCGGTCATGGAGCGGATCCCTCGCGTTCTGTTGGCGCGGGTTTAGCCAATGGCGAGGGAGACTGCAAAGCCGGAAGGCCTTATGAGGCGCTGATGAGCGATGGTTGGACCCAACACGGCAAGGTGCGCGCCCGCGAGGCGGACGGCGAACTGACCCTTGAGGTCGACGGCCTCACCACTCAGGGCAAGTACTACAAGCCGCTGATCTACGAGTTTTTCCGCAAGGTCTGGCGCGGGGCGCGGCCGGCCTGGGGCGAGTTCGAGGTCGATATCTTCATGGAGTATGTCGGCGAGCCGCCCTGGATGGATCTGGATAACCTGGCCAAGGCCCTGCTGGACTCGATCAAGGGCTACGCCTTCCACGACGACGCCCAGGTCGGCCGGCTGCTGGTCGAGCGCCGGCCGGGGGATCGCGAGCGGATCATCATCCTGGTGCGCAAGCGCGCGTCAGGCCTTTTGCGGCGCACGCTCGAAGGCTGAAGCGGCCAGGGCCGTGAACAGCACCATCAGGAAGGCGCCGTAGCGGCCCAGGCTGACCGGTTCAGCGGTCGGCATCAGCGCCTCGAACTGGCCGATCACCACGGCGCTGGCCATCAGGCCCGGCGCGGCGAAGGTCAGCATCGGCAGCATGCGCTTGCCGCGCTTGATGTGACGCAGACGTGCTGCGGCATGGAATACGAAGCTCACGAAGGCCGCCGCCGCGAAGGCGTTGATCGCATAAAACCAGAAGGCGCTCTCCAGAACGCCGCCCCCGAACGCGGCGTAGAACGCCGTCGCCGCCAGCCAGGCCCCCAGGCCCGCGCCGCCAAACACCAAACCGTCCTGCTTTGACACGTCTTCCCCTCCCAAGGCTGTGCTGTGGGAAAACGGTGCAATTTCAGCGCCGGTTCGGACCCGGAATCAGCCTTTCACGGGCAGCAGGATGTTCCAGAGCATCAGCAGCACGCCGAGCACCGCATAGAGCAGGGCTGTGTAGGTGAAGGCCAGCTTGCGCAGGGTGGTCCAGCTATCGACCCGGCGTCCGCCGCGCCAGACCACGGGGGCCATGACCAGGGTGACGACGGTCAGGACACTGGCGACCAGCGCGCAGGCCGAGGCGGTCACCAGCCAGCCGCTGGGCCAGCCATAGAACACCGAGGCGATGTCGCTGGATCCCGCGGCGAAAACCCCCACGCAGGCCAGCCCGACCAGCCACAGGGCCGCCTGGGTGGTTTGCAGCAGGTTGGCCCGGGTCTGGGTTGGTGTCTGACGGGTCTCGCGTCGATCACGCATGAACACGCCAGCCAGGGTGGCGACCGCGGCGAAGGTCGAGAGCGCGACGATCCAGAGAAACAGGCCCATACCGTGCGGAAAGCCGACGCGCTCGAAGGCCGAACCGCTGCCGGGCGGATAGAACCGTGTCGCCCGTTCGCCGGACGTCTGGAATGCGACGACCTCGGGTCCGTCGATGGCCTGGAACACGCCAGGCTTGTCGGTGGCGTTCCACAGGGTGGATTTGTCGTTCATCAACAGGGCAAGCTGGCCATCGGGCGTGACCCGCACCTGGGCGCGCTGAGTCAGGCGACCGATGAAGCCTTCGAGGCCGTTATAGTTGCGACGGGTCCCCAGATAGTCGCCCTGGTAGATGCGGGCCGCATCGCTGGTCAGCGGGCGAACGACTGGAACGGCCGGGGCCGGCGCGTAGAAGCGCTCTATGATCGCCGACGGCGCGACAGACGGCAGCTCGTGGCCGGTGTCGGTATTCACCGCGATGAAGATGCCAAGGTTCAGGTCCGGAACCACGACCAGATTGGAGTGGAACCACAGGGTGGCGCCGTTGTGACCAAAGCCGCGACGGCCGCCTGGCAGGGGAATGTCCTGGAAGCCGGCGTTCCAGCCTGCCGCGTCGGGCGTGGGGCGGTACATCGGTGTACGGAACGCCTGGGCCACGCGCGGCGAATACAGGGTCTTGCCATCGATCACGCCATTGCCCAGCAGCAGCAGCATGTAGCGGCTCATGTCGGCCGCCGTCGACGAGGCGCCGCCGGCCGGCGCGACCTGGCCGGTCATTTCGGGCGCCTGCTCGCGCCAGCCCAGCGGTGTCCAGCGAAAGCCTTCTGACCGCAGGGCGGCCAGCTGCGGCGACATCGGCGCCGGCAGGTCGTCACGCCATGGGCGGGCGTCGCGGAAGGTGGTGTGGGTCATGCCCGCCGGGAAAATGATCTCTTCGGCGACCAGCTGCTCAAAGGGCTTGCCGGTGACATTGGCCACGGCTGCGCCAGCCAGGGCCACACCATAGTTGGAATAGGCCGGCAGGATGCCCGGCTCCCGTACGCGCCGCGGGCGCTCCTGACGCAGATACTCGTTCAGGGGCCGCACGCGCTTCCAGTCCTGCTCGAACAGCTGCCCCAGGGCGCGATCTTCGAACCCGGGCGTGTGGGTCATCAGATGGCGAAGCAGAACGGGGCCCTTGTCCTTGCCGCGCACCTGAAGGGGTTCGGGCAGGTAGAGATTGACCGGGCCGTCCAGCCGCATGCGGCCGGCCTCGATCTCGTTCATCAGGGCGATCCAGGTGAACGTCTTGGAGATCGAGGCGATGCGGAACAGGGTCTTGTCGGGATCGACGGCGCGCCGTTCCTTGAGGCTGGCGACGCCATAGCCCTTCTTCAGCACCACCTGGCCGTTCTGGACGACGGCGATGGTCGCGCCGGCGATATGGTCCTCGATCATGCTGCGGCGGATCAGGCCGTCGACAAAGGCCTCAAGTTCGGCCGCCGGCAGGGGCGTCACGCCCGCGACGGGCAGGGCGGTGCGTGCGGAAGGGGCGATCACCGGCGCGGTTACGGCCCGTCGGGGTGTAACCGGGCGCGGCCGAGCGCGGCGTTGCAGGCTGGCATAGGGCTTGGGGCCCTCGACGGCCACGGTCGTGGCGGGTTCGGACGGTGGCGGCGGCGGTGGCGGTGCAACGTCCTGCGCTTGGGCGAAGCTCGCCGACGCCAGGAAACCGATCATGACCGCGATAAGAGCGGCTCTGGACGAAAAGCGCGACGTCAAGGCCGACCCCTCAGGCTGAATGACTTCAGCTGACTTCTAGGGCGCCTCGCACCGCGTTCAAAGGGCGGCGTGCTCTCTTGGCGCCTAATACTGGGGACGCTCTCACGGCGCCGCCGGTTTGGCCCTTGCGAACGCATAGAGTGGCAGGAACGGACGCAGGGCCGGGCCGATCCAGACCTGGGGTTCGGAAGCGGGCTCGGCTCCGACCTCGACCTCCTTGTGCGCCACGCAGGACTTCACCGCTGCGCCCAGGGTGATGAAGTCCCTGGCCTGCCGCGCGGACGACAGGAAGCAGTCGTCAAAGAACGGATACTTGTCACTCTCGCCGCAGCCGAACGAGGCGCGGTCGCGGCGGGCGGCGGTCAGGATCATGCGGTCGGGCTTCTTCAGCGCCGGAATGAACACGCCCGAGAAGCAGGCCGAGATCACCACGACGCTGGGGCGCTCGGGGCAGGCGTCTTCGATCATGGCCGCCAGCAACTGCGGCGGCAGGATAACATCGCCCAGCAGGGCGCCGTCGGGGCTGCCGTGCGAGCTGATATAGACCAGGCAGCCGGCCTTGGCGCTCAGGGCGCTCTTTTTGAGGCTGGCGTGGATGGCGCGGGCGTCAGAAGGACCTGGTGCGATGGCGGGATAGCGGTTGGGGCGCGTCGAGAACTGTGTCACCGCGCCGGGATCAAAGCCCATGTCGACCAGGGTCAGGGCCACGTCGCGCCGGGCATTGTCGAAGGCCTCGGTGGACCCGCCGGAATGAGCGCGCCAGTCGCCGGCCACGACCACGGCCGACCAGCGGGAGAACGGGGCCTCGGCCCGGGCGAACGAGGTCAGGCTGAGCAGAAGGACGCCGACCAGAATGCCCGCCGCGCTCCGCATCGCTGACCCCTATTTCTTGAACCGGGCGAACGGTGTCGGGATGGCCGTGCCGGACGCCTTGGCCAGCAGCCGACCCTCGCCGTCATAGAGCTCGCCCTCGGTGAAACAGACGGTCTTGCCCCATTTGACCACGCGCCCCACGCCGCGCAGCGCGCCAGGGAAGGCGGGACGCAGGAAGCTGGTCTTCATCTCCAGCGTCGGCACCACATGGGTCATGCCCGAACTGATCATGCCGGCCACCGACATGCACTCGTCCAGCATGGCGCAGACATAGCCGCCCTGGATCTGCCCCATCGGGTTGCACAACAGGTCGGCGCGGGCCTCGAACCCGACCTCGACCTCGCGGTCGGTCTGGCGCACGGCCAGCAGCTGAAAGCCCAGCGTGCGTGAGCCCGAGGGCGCGTTCTTGGACGCGCGAAAGCGCTCGAGGATCGCCTCGTCGGTCAGAACCTGGGGTTCGTCCGCCGCGACGTCGCTCACCCGCTACTTCTTCCGGAACTGGTCGAGGGAGATGATCTTGGGCGCGTCATCGCCGCCGCCTTCGGTGGGGGCGTCCGGCTCCGGCTCGACAGTGGGTTCCGGCGGAACCACCTCGGGGGCCTCGAACTGCAGGGCGAACTGCACCGACGGATCGTAGAAGCGGGTCACGGCCGCATAGGGCACCGACAGGCGCTTGGGCTGACCGCCGAACTTCAGGGTGACCGAGAAGAAGGTCTCGCCTGGCGCCAGGTCCCAATACTGGTGCTGCAGGATGATGGTCATCTCGTCAGGATACTTGCCCAGCAGGTCCTGCGGACCCGACACGCCGGCCGCCTGGGTCTTGAAGGTGATGTACAGGTGATGCGGTTCGGGCAGGCCGCCAGGAGCCGCCGCCTTCCTCAGGGCCGCCTTCACGACGCCGCGCAGGGCGTCCTGGGCCATGGCCTCGTATTGCATAAGGTCTTCAGGCGGGTTGGTAGGGGCCATTGCGGTCCGTCAAGAAACTGGGGAACTAATACAGAGTCCCAGCCTAGCGCGTCACGACCTCGCGGCAAAGGTGCGGGAACCCTTTGAGGGACCACAAATTTCAAGGATGGTTAAGCAGCGCGTTTCTGTCGCGCCTCCACTTCTGGAAAGTGGAGGGATTCTGTTGGCAGGCTCCAGCATTCCTTCTCGAAAAGAGAGGAGGGAGCCTCGGCTGCCACTTTTGGAAAGTGGAGGGATTCTGTTGGCAGGCTCCCCCATTCCTTCTCGAAAGAGAGGAGGGAGCCTCGGCTACCACTTTTTGAAAGTGGAGGGATTCTGTTGGCAGGCTCCCTCCGGGCCCCGCCTAAGGATCTGAACCCCTAGGACTTAAGGCGCGAATTCACTAGCACCGCATTACGCGGCGATAGCGAACTCTTCAGCGAAGTTATCGTTCGCAGTTAGTTTAGCGGCCCGATACGGTGAGCCACGCCGAGAGAAAGCATTACACCTTTACACGTCTGTCGATGCTGATCGGCCCCATGCAGTCCCGTGATAACTCGGGAGAGATTGGTGGAGCCGCCGGGAATCGCACCCGGGTCCAGTCCGCTTATTACGTGCGCGTTTATCCCCATAGTCCGGCCGAGACCGGACAATCTCAATATAGGGGGTTCGCGCCCGGGATGGAAGGCTCGTCGGGTTGTTCTTCGCCGATGCCGGGTCGGTTGCGGGCATGGTCCCCGAAGCCAAGGTAAAATGGCCGGCATTCCAAGAGACGATGAAATCCTGCATGGTCCTGTTCAACACAACGATATGGGAGGAGTCGAAATGTCAAAAATTGTTGCCGAGTTCATCGGTACTTTCACCCTGGTTCTCTTTGGATGCGGCGCGGCTGTACTGGGCGGAGACCATGTCGGTCAGCTGGGTATCGCCCTGGCCTTCGGTTTCGCGATCATCGCCCTGGCCTATGGCATCGGTCCGGTGTCGGGCTGCCACGTCAATCCGGCCGTCAGCCTGGCGGCCTTCGTCGCCGGCCGCATGAGCCTGATGGAGATGCTGCGCTACTGGGTCGCCCAGTTCGCGGGCGGGGCGGCGGGCGCCGCCGTCCTGTGCTTCATCGCCGGTGGCGTCGCCAAGGGGTTGGGCCAGAACGGCTGGGGTCCGGGCTATCTGGGCGAATATTCGCTGCAGGCGGCCTTCATCTTCGAGGCGGTGATGACCGCCATCTTCGTGATCGTCATCCTGGGCGCGACGGGCGCTGGCGCCGCGCCGGGCTTCGCCGGCCTGGGCATCGGCATCGCCCTGGCAGTGATCCACATCGTCGGCATCCAGATCACGGGCGTGTCGGTCAATCCGGCTCGTAGCTTCGGACCGGCAGTGCTGGTCGGCGGCCAGGCTCTGGCTCAGCTGTGGCTGTTCTTCGTGGCCCCGGCGATCGGGGCGGTGTTGGGCGCGTTGCTCTACCGCTTCAACGTCCTGAAGGTGGGGTGATGGGCTGGGGCGTCGGCGGGATCGCCGCCGGCGCCTCGTCCTCCGGCTCGTCCTCGGGCGGCAGCGGCACGGCCGGCGGCTGTGGCCGGGCGTTGGCGGCGGGTTTCAGCTGGCCGCCCGAGGCGATCAACTGGTCGTAGGCCGTTTGCTGCCGCGAGACATCGGCGCCCCGCGGGAATACCGCATCGAAGCGGGCGTCCCGTCCCACAGCCGCATTGAGGGCCAGACCCTGGGCGCGGGCGATGGAGCCCACCTCGGCGTCGTCGCAGGCGCGTCGCAGATGTCGGGCCTGACCGGCGACCAGGAGGGTGATGTCCCAAGCCACGCCGTCCAGGCACACGGGCGACACCGATCCGTCGCCATAGTCGACCGTCACGTCGCGGGGCTGACTCCACATCGCATCGCCGCTCAGGGCCTTCAGTGCGGGAATCTGTTCGGAGGGGAGCTCTGCATTGATATCGACCCGGCGGTCGATCTCCGGCGTGCAGCAGCCCAGACCCGCACGCGCCTGCACGAAGGCGCGGCCGTCGCGGCGGGTGGTGACGCGGATTACCGCCTGGCGCACGCCGCGCGAGGGACGCGCCCAGACCTCCAGTATCATCTCGCCGGGTCGCACCAGCTGGTTCTGAAGCGGCTGCAGGCCCCATAGCCGATAGAGCAGGGGCTCGGCGCCATTGGCGATGGGGATCGGCTCCTCCCGTCGTCCGAGACGGCGGCCATACAGCGGATCGACGTCGGAAGACGGGCGAGACGTTTCGGGCGACCACCAGACGGCTGGATCGAGCGTCGGCATCGGCAAGTTTGGATCGAGCGGGGGTGAGGACTGCTGGGCGGCGGCGAGGGCCAGCCCCGCGATCATACCGGTCAGGCTCATCGCCGCACTCCACTACATGCCTTCGAAGCCCCGCTCGATGGAAAGCACCCCGGTGCGGGAAAGTTCCACCAGGCCCAGCGGACGCATCAGGTCCAGGAACTTGTCGATCTTGGACGGGGCGCCCGAGATCTCGAACACGAAGCTCTCCAGGGTGGTGTCCACCGGCTTGGCGCGGAAGATGTCGGCGATGCGCAAGGCCTCGACCCGGTCGGCGCCCGAGCCGCGCACCTTGACCAGGGCCAGCTCGCGCTCGACGCCATTGGGATCGCGGGTCACGTCGTGGACGCGGCGGACATTGACCACCTTGTGAAGCTGGGCTTCGATCTGGTCCAGGGTGTGGCGCGTGCCGCGGGTGACCACGGTGATGCGGCTGGTGTGGGCCTTGCGGTCAGTCTCGGCGACCGTCAGGCTTTCGATATTGTAGCCGCGCGCGGCGAACAGTCCGACCACGCGGTGCAGCACGCCCGGCTCGTTATCGACCAGCAGGGCGAAGGTCGCCGTCTGCTCGGCCTGGGCGGCAGTGGGCATGTCGTAGGCGGATCCGGAGGCGGCGGGAGCGTTGGGCATGGGATCGTTTCTAAGCAAAGAGGAACCGAAGGGCGAGAGGCGGCCTAAACCAGCCCCGCCCCAGCCTCGCCGATGACGTTGCCGATGTCCTCGACGTCGCCCATGATCATCTCGTTGTGAGCCTTGCCCGAGGGGATCATCGGCAGACAGTTCTCGTGCTTCTCGACGCGGCAGTCGAAGACCACGACCTTGTCGCTGTTGATCATCTCCAGGATCTTTTCGTCCAGCTCGGCCGGGTCGCTGCAACGGATTCCGACCGCGCCATAGGCCTCGGCCAGTTTCACGAAGTCGGGCAGGCTGTCGGAATAGGAGTGGCTGTAGCGCTCGCCGTGCAGCAGCTGCTGCCACTGGCGGACCATGCCCATCCACTCGTTGTTGATGATGAAGATCTTGACCGGCAGGTTGAATTGGATCGCCGTCGACAGTTCCTGGATGCACATCTGGATCGAGGCTTCGCCGGCGATGTCGATGACCAGGCTGCCGGGGTGGGCCATCTGCACGCCGACGGCGGCGGGCAGGCCGTAGCCCATGGTGCCCAGGCCGCCGGAGGTCATCCAGCGATTGGGCTCCTCGAAGCGATAGAACTGCGCGGCCCACATCTGGTGCTGGCCGACCTCGGTGGTGATGTAGGTGTCGCGGCCCTTGGTCAGCTCGTACAGGCGCTCGATGGCGTACTGCGGCTTGATGGTGGTTTCCGAGGTCCGGTACTTCAGGCACTGGCGGGCGCGCCAGGTGTCGATCTGGGCCCACCAGTCGCCCAGAGCGGGCTTGTTGGGCTGATGGCCGGCGGCCTTCCACGCCGCGATCAGGTCTTCGAGAACGCTGCCGGCGTCACCGATGATCGGCAGGTCGACGCGGACGTTCTTGTTGATCGACGAGGCGTCGATATCGATATGGATCTTCTTGCTGTCGGGCGAGAAGGCGTCCAGCCGGCCGGTGACGCGGTCGTCGAAGCGGGCGCCGACGCAGATCATCACGTCGCAATCGTGCATGGCGTTGTTGGCTTCGAAGGTGCCGTGCATGCCCAGCATGCCCAGCCACGCCGGATCGGCGGCCGGGAAGGCGCCCAGGCCCATCAGGGTCGAGGTGACCGGCGCGCCGGTCAGGGCCTGGAACTCGCGCAGCAGCGCGCTGGCCCTGGGGCCGGCGTTGATGACGCCGCCGCCGGTGTAGAAGATCGGCCGGCGGGCCTGGGCGATCAGTTTCGCGGCCTCGGCAATACGGCCGGCCTCGCCCTTGGTCTTGGGATTGTAGGCATGGGTCGAAGCGACCTCGTTCGGGCCGTAATATTCGCCCTTGGCGAACTGCACGTCCTTGGGGATGTCGATCAGCACCGGCCCGGGCCGCCCCGTGGTGGCGATCTTGAAGGCTTCGTGGATGATCTTCGGCAGGTCGCGGACGTCTTTGACCAGATAGTTGTGCTTGGTGCACGAGCGGGTCATGCCCACGGTGTCGGCTTCCTGGAAGGCGTCGGTGCCGATCAGGTGTGTTGGGACCTGGCCGGTGATGACGACCATCGGGATGGAGTCCATCAGGGCGTCCATGATGCCGGTGATGGCGTTGGTCGCGCCAGGACCCGAAGTGACCAGAACGACCCCGGGCTTGCCCGAGCTGCGCGCATAGCCTTCGGCGGCGTGGGTCGCGCCCTGTTCATGGCGAACCAGGATGTGCTGTAGGCGCGGCTCATGGAACAGCGCGTCATAGATCGGTAGCACCGCCCCGCCCGGATAGCCGAACAGCACTTCAACGCCCTGGTCCACGAGGCCGCGAACCACGATCTCGGCGCCGGTCATGGCGCGGTCGATGGTTTCGCTGGGAGCCTGGCTCTCGATGGTTTGATGGGCGGTCATGGCAAAGGTCCGAAAGGGGGTGGCGGTCTGTAGGGGATGCAGGGAAGGGAGAGGTTGAAAAGAAAAAAGGCCCCGAAGGACCTTTGCGCGCGCGACTGAACTACGACGTGACTTCGAGGTCACATCGCGGACAGCCGCTCCATAAGTACGATCATGGTTTTGCGCACGAGTCTTGCTCCAAAGCTACGGAAAGGGTGATGCCATGCGCCAAAGGGGGCGTCAAGGCGGGTTTGAAGGCATGGATGTGCCTTATTGTCCCAATTCACCGTCCAGAGTGTCGAGCAGAAGCTGTAGCGCCGCGACGGCGAAGGCCTGCATGTTGGCGGGACGGTCATTGACGCCGGTTTCCAGGGTGGCGCTGACCGACACCTCTTCGCTGACCACGGCTGTGCAGGTATGGCCGGGAAGGTCGCCATAGCGGTTGCCGTCTGGCCCGGCGGCGCCGGTTTCCGACAGGCCCCAGGTCGCCTTCAGGTTCTTGCGCGCCACCCGGGCCAGCATCACGGCATAGGGCTCGCTGGCTGAACGCAGGCCGTCCATGGCCTTTTGCGGGATATCCATCAGGGTCAGCCGGGCCCGGGCCGTATAGACGACTGCCCCGCCGACATAGAATTTCGAAGCGCCCGGCACGGCCAGCAGGGCCGCCGAGATCAGGCCGCCTGAAGAGGACTCGGCGATTGCGAGGGTCTCGCCGCGCGCGGTCAGGCGTTCTGCGACGCGTTCAGCGAGGGCGTTGAGGTCGGACATCATGGTTTCCTTGTGAACGGACGAAAGCGGATCAAACCCGCTCCCAATCCGGCGTCTGGTTCCTGAACCAGGTCAGCTGACGCTTGGCGTAGCGGCGGGTTTCCTGGCGGGCGGCGTCGAGGGCCTGGTCCAGGGTGGTCTCGCCGCGCAGGTGGGCCGCCAGTTCGCGATAGCCCAGGGCCTTGAGGGCGGGCAGGGCGGGGCTGAGGCCGCGCGCCGCCATGGCCGCAACCTCCTCCAGCGCCCCGTTCTGAACCATGGCGCCAAGGCGGGCGTCACAGCGGGCATAGAGGTCGGCGCGTGGCGGATCCAGGACCAGACCCTTCCAGCTGCCCGGCGCCAGCGAGGGGCGGGTATCGTTCTGCCAGGCGGTCAGGGACCGGCCGGTGGCGATGGCGACGGCGTGGGCGCGCAACAGGCGCTGGCGGTCGCCGATCTCGATGCGAGCGGCGGCCTCGGGATCGAGCTTGGCGAGGTCTTCGCGAAATTCATGTTCGCCCTGGGCAGCATAGAGCAGGCCGGAAATCTCGCGCTGGGTCTCCGACACCGCCGGCACGTCGGCCAGGCCATGGGTCAGGGCGCGAAAATAGAGGCCTGTGCCGCCGACCACGACGACCGGCTTGCCGCGATGGTCGATGTCGCGCAGGGCGACCATGGCCGCTTCCAGCCATTTGCCGACCGACCAGGTTTCAGCGGCGTCAACCGTGCCGAACAGGTGATGCGGGACAGCCGCCATTTCGTCAGGCGAGGGACCGGCGGTCAGGACGCGCAGATCGGCATAGATCTGCATGGAGTCGGCATTGACGATCTCGCCGCCGATTTCCTGGGCCAGACGCAGGGCGTAGGCCGACTTGCCGCTTGCGGTCGGGCCGGCGATCAGCCAGATGCGAGGCGCAATGTCCAAGCTCTCCATGATCCCGACTGTCCTCACCGTGGTGGGCGCTGATCCCGCCGCCTACGCTCAAGCCGTGTCGCGCGTCGAGGCGGCGCTGTCCAGCCGTCCTGCGCCTCTGGGACCTTTGGCCGCCGACTTCTTCCTTGATGGCGACGCCGTCGCGCCGCTGAAGGCGCTGCTCGCCGACCTGCCGATCGATTTCGCGATCCAGCCGGTCGAGAACCGCAGGAAGCGCCTGCTGATCGCCGACATGGACTCGACCATCATCAACGTCGAGTGCCTGGACGAGCTGGCCGACTTCGCCGGCGTAAAGGCCCAGGTCTCGGAGATCACCGAACGGGCCATGCGCGGCGAGCTGGCCTTCGAGGGGGCCCTGCGCGAGCGGGTCGGCATGCTGACCGGCCTGTCGGTCGACGCCCTTCAGTCCTGCTACGACGATCGCGTGCGGCTCAATCCCGGGGCCGAGACCCTGGTCAGGACCATGGTCGCCCACGGCGCGCGCTGCGCCCTGGTGTCGGGCGGCTTCACCTTCTTCACCACACGGGTCGCCGAGGCGGCGGGCTTTCATCTGAACCGGGCAAACACCCTGATCGAAGCGGACGGCAAGCTGACCGGCCAGGTGGGCGAGCCGATCCTGGGCAAGGAGGCCAAGCTGGCCGCCCTGATCGAGGAGACCACGGCACTAGGTCTGACTCCCGCCGACGCCCTGGCCGTCGGCGACGGGGCCAATGACCTGGCGATGATTGAGGCCGCCGGCCTTGGGGTCGCCTATCGCGCCAAGCCCATTGTCGCGGCCCAGGCCCACGCCAAGGTCGATCACGCCGACCTCACCGCCTTGCTCTACTTTCAGGGCTACAAGACTTCGGAGTTCGCCGCATGAGCTTCCCGCGCCGCGTCGAGGCGGTGATCTTCGACATGGACGGCCTGCTGCTGGACACCGAGATCGTCTATCGCGCCGCCATGATCGAGGCCGGCTCAGTGTTCGGCGTCGTCTTCACCGGCGAGATCTATGCGTCGATGGTCGGCAAGACCAATCCCGAGAGCGCCATCCTGCTGCGCGAACTCTATGGCGAGGACTTTCCGATCCAGGCCTATTTCGAGCGCGTCTGGAGCGACGTCGAGGACCTGCTGGAAGCCGAAACCAAGCTGAAGGCCGGGGTGATCGAGATTCTCGACCATCTGGACGATCTGGGTCTGCCCTGCGCGATCGCCACCTCCAACGGCATGGTGTCGGTCGAGAAGTATCTGGGGCGCTTCGACCTGCTGAGCCGGTTCAACGCGGTGGTCGCCAACGCCGACGTCGTGCGCCACAAGCCGCATCCCGATCCCTATCTGGAAGCCGCCCGCCGCCTGGGCGTCGATCCCGCCCACTGTCTGGCGCTGGAGGATTCCCATCCCGGCGTCCGCGCCGCCCATGCGGCTGGCATGATGACAGTGATGGTGCCCGATATCCTCGATCCCAACGAGGAGATGCATGACAAGTGCGTCCACATCGCCGACAGCCTGCACGTGGTGCTGGACCTGCTGAAGGCAATGTAAGCTGTTATCCCGGCCAAGTGCGAAGCGCGCCGAGCCGGGACCGCCGGGAGCGCCGAGCCTTTAGCGGTCCCGGGTCTTCGCTGCGCCAGGCCCGGGATGACGCGCTATTCAGGCCTTACGCAGCGCGTCCGTCTCGACTTCCGCTGGCAGCTCGATCGACCAGCCCCCCAGGAACGCGGTCAGCGCCTCCAGCCCCATGGGCCTGGCGATGTGATAGCCCTGCGCCAGATCGCAGCCCATCAGTTGCAGCACGGCCAGGGCTTCGCGGGTCTCGACGCCCTCGGCGGTGACTTTCATGCCCAGGCTGTGGGCCAGGTCGATGGTCGACTTGACCAGCAGGGCGTCCTTGCCGCCGGCCTGCAGCGACAGCACGAAGGCCTTGTCGATCTTCAGCTCGTCGGCGCGGATCTGCTTCAAATAGGCCAGGGAGGACAGGCCCGAGCCATAATCGTCGATCGAGACCGGGATGCCGGCGGCCGCGAAGCGTTCCAGAACCCCCAGCGCGACATCCGGATTGCCGATCACAGCCGTCTCGGTGATCTCGAAACAGACGCGGGCGGCTTCGCGGGTGACTTGCTCGATGGCGCGATCGGCAAACTCGGCGTCGTCGATCAGGCGGCCAGAGACATTGACCGACATCAGCACGTCGTGGCCGGCCGCGCGTAGCGCCTTCTGGTCGGCGATGGCCTGGGTCAGGACGAAGTCGGTCAGGGCGCGGATGTGGCCGGTCTCTTCGGCCATTTCCACAAACAGGTCCGGACGCATCAAGCCGCGCGTCGGATGGTTCCAGCGCACCAGGGCCTCGACGCCGGTGATCTTGCCCGAGCGAAGATCCAGCTTGGGCTGGTGATTGAGGAACAGAGCGCCCGTGGCCACGCCCTCCAGCATGTCGCTCATCAGCGACAGGTTGCCGGCCGGATCGCCATAGGCGACAGGGTCAAACAGCATGACCTTGCGATGGGCGGCGCGGCCCTGGTCCAGGGCGATCAGCGCCTGCTCAATGAGCCTGGGCGCATCCAGTGCGCCTGCCGTGGTGGCGGCCAGGCCGTGGGTCAGGCTCACATCGACCAGTTCGCCGCCGACGCGGATCGGCTTGTCGAGCGCCTTTGCCTCGACCTCGATCAGTGGCGTCAGGGAGGCCAGGTCGGTGAGGCTGGAGACGACGCACAGGGTCGAGGTGGTCAGGCGACCGACCAGCAGGCCCGGCGCGATGGCCGTGATCCGCTCGCCCAGTTCGGCGATCAGCTGGGTCGCCAGCGAATAGCCGATGGCGCCGCGCACGAAGGTGAAGCGGTCCAGGCCAACGGCGCTGATGATCACCTGCTCGCCCTCGGCCGCACTGGCCAGGCGGCTGGTGATCTCGCGCTCCAGGGCGCGACGGTTGGGCAGGCCGGTTTCCTCGTCGTGCAGGGCCTGATGGATCATCCGGGCTTCGCGATCGCGGATCTCCGCGGCCATCAGGTTGAAGCTGCTGGCCAGGCGACCGATCTCGTCCTGGGTCTGCACCTCAACGCGGACATCTTCGCCGCGCTGCAGTCGGCAGGCGGCGGCGTCCAGGGCGGTGATCGGGCGGGCCAGGCCGCGCGACAGGGCCCAGCTGGCGACGACCACCAGGGCTGCGCCAATCAGTCCGGCGATGATCACGGCGGCGAACAGGGGGCGATACGGGGCCATGGCCTTGGCCATGGGATAGCGCAGGACCAGCGCTGCGGCGCCGTCCTGGCCCAGCGCTTTCAGCGGCTTGACCAGGATCAGGTCGTTCTGCCCGCCGGCCTTCAGCAGGCTGGGCTCGGCGATCCTGTCGCGCAGGGCTGTCTCGACATAGGCGCCGACTCGCCGGGCGTCGAAGCCCGCATCGTCGGTGACCCAGCCTTCGCCGCGCCGGTCAAAGACCTGGGCGTCCAGCTCGATAGCCGACAGGCGCTCAAGGGCCCGCATTTCGCTGTCGTCCAGCTTGGCGGCGAAGACGATCCAGCCGGTCAGGGTCGGGGCCAGGATCGGCGCCGAAATGACCTGATAGGGCGCGCCATTGACCACGAACACGCCTTGGGCGCGGTCTCCGGTGTCGAGCGCCGTCCACAGTTTCTCGAGATCCAGCTGGGCCGGATCCAGGCCGACCACATCGCCATCGACCCCGACGATGAAGGCCAGGTCCAGGCCCATGCGCTGGCGAAGATTGGTGATGGCGGACTCGACGGTCGGAACATCATGGGTGGCCACGGCCGCCCGGAAACCGAAGTCGCGCGCCAGCAGATCGGCGCCGTCGCGCAGGCGCTGGGTCCGCAGCGCCCAGACGCTGTCGAAGACCGTGCCGCTGGCCGACAGTTCCTTGCGCACCACCTGCTGTGCGTTGCCGACAATCGCCAGATAGACCGTCACCGCGACAAGACTCAGCACCAGGGCGAACAGCCCGGCATAGAGCACCGTCAGCTTGGTCTGGAGGCGATGGAACACGGCCGTCCTCTAGGGGTGCGCCGGAGCGCGCAACTCGATCGACACGGACTCGCGCAGGTCACCGCCGCCGATCGTCGTGGTGGTTAGGGTCTTCTCGTTTTTCATGCCACGCAGATACGGATGCCAGATCCGCACCACGACGGGGCCCGACGGGATGTCACGGATCGTCGCCACACCGGCGTCGTCGCTCTTGGCCGCATAGGGGGTGTCGACCACCTTGATGAAGCTGACCATCTGGTCGTGGATGTTGCAGCCGATCGCGGCCACGCCGACAGCGGGCATTTTGACGGTGCGGTTCTCTTCACGGCCGTAGAGTTTCAGCTCGAACTTGTTGCCGCCCGAGAAGGAATAGACGTGGTGGCGCACCTTATCGAGATTAGGGAACGAGACCTCTGCGCCCGCTGGCGCGATCAGCACGAAGGGCGTGAACTGGATGTTCTGCTGGGCAACCCGATAGGGCCACGGGAACTTGATTGGTCCACGACTGGGCTGGCCGCCGGGATGGACTGTTACGACCGCATCGGGAACGGGCTTGCCGTCGGCGCCGCGCACCGTGACGGTCAGGCTGCCGGCCCAGGCGGCGCCGCTCATCAGTACCGTGACGAGAAGTGAAATGACGAGTTTCATCACACACAACTAGCGTCTCGCGAATGAAATCACCGTTAACGCGCGTGTCTTGGCGCGACATCTTGTCGAGATACAGGGTTAAGCTGAAAGGTTCTGTAAAGTCTTCTGAACGACCCTCGCTGACTGAACTGTCGCCGGGTCCAGAGCCAGATGAAGCTTCACTATAAGACCATTCCGGCTTTTGGCTGTGTCATGGCCGCAGTCCTGGCCAGCGGCGCGACGGCGGCCGAGATCGAGACCGGCGGCAAGCTGTTGCTGACCGGCGGCGTCAGCGCCCTTGAAGGCGGGGCGGGCGGCGGCATCGCCACCTGGGGCGTTGTTGCCGGCAACGAGACCCGCAATGGCGTCGGCGGCAAGGTCCACGTGACCCAGGTGGATGTTTCCGACTATCAGCTGCGCTCTGCGGGGGCCGCGATCGGCCTGTACGACCGGGTGGAGCTGTCGGTCGCGCGTCAGGAATTCGACACCGGTGCCACGGGCACCAAGCTGGGCCTGGGCAAGGGTTTCACCTTCAGGCAGGACATCATCGGCGCCAAGCTGCGGGTGCTGGGCGACGCCGTCTATGAGCAGGACAGCTGGGTGCCGCAGGTCTCGGTCGGCGCGCAGTTCAAGAAGAACAATCAGGACGCCATCATCAAGACTGTCGGCGGGCAGCATGACAGCGGCGTCGACTACTATGTTGCGGCTACCAAGCTGCTGCTGGACAAGAGCCTCGTCCTGAGCGGCGCGGTGCGCCTGACCAAGGCCAACCAGACTGGTCTGCTGGGCTTCGGCGGCGACAAGAACGACCGCTACAGGGCCCAGTTTGAGGGCTCGGCCGGTGTGCTGCTCAGCAAACGCCTGATGGTCGGGGCCGAATACCGCACCAAGCCCAGCAACCTTGGCTTCGCCAGGGAGGATGACTGGGTCGACCTGTTCGCCGCCTATGCGATCAACAAGACGGTGTCGGTGACGGCTGCCTATGTCGATCTGGGCGACATCGCCACGTTCAAGGATCAGCGAGGCCTGTATCTCTCGCTGCAGGCCGGCTTCTAGGAAAGCGCTCGATGTCTCGTTTCACCCAGAGCGCGGCCCTGGCCGCCGTCATCACCCTTGGCCTCGCCGGCGCCGCCCTGGCGCAGGACGCCGTTCCGCCCGGTGAGCAGCCGGTCGATCCCTATGCGCAGTCCAACGCCAATGCGCACGCGACGCCCCTGACCGACACCAGGGTGTTTGAGTCCTTTCATGGCAAGGACGGCCTGGCGCGCATCGCGGCCGACATGGTCGATCGCAGCCTGGCCGACCCGCGCATCAAGGAGATCTTCGCCACCACCGACGTTCCCCGCCTGAAGCGGACCCTGGCCGAGCAGTTCTGCTACGCGCTGGGCGGCGGCTGCGACTATACCGGCCGGGACATGAAAAGCGTCCACAAGGACATGGGCGTCACCAACCGGGACTTCAACGCCATGGTCGAAAACCTGCAGTGGGCGATGGAGCAGGAGGGCGTGCCCTTCTTCGCCCAGAACAAGCTGCTGGCCAAGCTAGCCCCGATGCAGCGCGGCGTGGTGGAGCGGTAGTCCAAATGCCGCTCTCCCCGGCGAATGCCGGGGTCCATATCGAGCCCCAGGCGGACTGTCGCCTTGGCCAAGCCAAACGGCGCGTCATCCCCGAACGCTCAGGCTGAATCTGGGTCCCGGCTTTCGCCGGGAAGAGCGGAGGTTTGTGCGGAGATCTATTTCCCCGGCACCGCGTCCGCATAGCGCGGCCAGTTCTTCGCCAGCTCATCCACCACCACGCCGCCGACCTTGAAGGCCGCGTCGAGCGAGGATTGCAGGGCCGGAACGCCGGTCTGCTCGCCCAGCAGGTTGGTCGCCGCGTCGCCGCCGGGGGGCTGGGTGGTGTAATTGCTGGCCGTGCGCAGAACCAGCACGCGCCGGGGGTCGGCGCGGTTCGCGCGGCCCAGGGCGTCGATGGCGGCCAGGACGCCGGTGTCCTCCATGCCGGTCATCACAAAGCCGTCCTGATCTCCGGTCCAGTAGTTGGCCCAGGCCTCGTAGTGGCGGTTGAGGATCTCGCCGTGCCAGAAGGCCTGGCCGCTGACCTCGTCACCCTTCAGCACCATCGGCGGCGTCTGGGCCTTGGGCAGGCCGACATAGGGCGCGCGCAGGGCCTTGAGGGCGTCGTTGTCGGCAATGGCCGCGTCGCGCGTCAGGTCGAAGGCCCAGTCGCGCAGGGCCAGGTTCAGCGGGAACAGATTCTCGCTATCGGCCGCAGGCGGGCCCTCATAGGGCGCCTTGCGATGGAAGGGGATCTGGCCGATCGCCCACGCCTTGGGCGTCTCGCGCGGATCGATCATGTAGCCGAAGTCGCTGTCGATCACCGCGCCGATCCAGGCCGCCGAACCCACCGAGCCCTGGTTGGGATTGACGCCGGCGATGGCCGCAATCAGCCAGTAGCTCTTGGAGAGGTCAAAGCGCGGATCAAGGCCCAGGGCCAGGGTCGAGATCGCCGCGCGGTTGGTGCCCATGCTGGTCGACAGCAGCAGCACCTTGCGGGCCGGATCGTAACGCAGGTCGCGGAACCCCGTCTTGAACGGGATCTTCTGCGGCATGATCTGGGCCCAGGCCTGGAACTCTCCGGCCTTGTCGCCGGTGTCCTCGCCGATCTCGAAGGCGGTGACCACAACCACGCGAACCTCAAGCGGCGCGGCAAGGGCGGGCGCTGAAGCCAGGCACGCGAAAAGACAGGCGAGAACCGCGAGACGACGCATGGTCTTCCTCGAAAGAAAAAGGGCCGCGAGAGAATCTCGCGGCCCTGGTTCTTACTGCGCTTGCGGTCCGCGCTGGAAGTACTTGAAGAAGGCGCTGTCGGGGGAAAGCACCAGGGTGGCGTCTCCCTGACCAAGCGACGCCTCATAGGCCTGCATCGAGCGATAGAAGGCCGCGAAGTTGGGGTCCCGGCCGAAGCTGGACGCGAACAGCTCGGCGCGGCGGGCGTCGCCCTCGCCCCGGATCTTTTCGCCTTCCTCGGTGGCGGTCGCCACGATCTCGCGCTTCTGCTGCTCGCCGATGGCGCGCAGCTGGGCCGCTTCCTGCTGGCGGGCGGTCTGCATGCGCTCGAACACCGCCTTCTGGTTGGCCTCGGGCAGGTCGGCGCGGCGGATGCGCACGTCGATGATCTGGACGCCCAGATCGGAAGCCTTCACCTGGCGGCCGACCTCGTCGCGGATGGCGGCCATGACCACGGCGCGCTTGCCGGCGATCACTTCCTCGGAATTGGCCCGGCCGATGGTCTGGCGCAGCGAGGCGTTGACGATGCGTTCCAGCCGGTCCTTGGCCTTCGTCTCATCGCCCAGGGTCTTGTAGAACTGGCGCGGGTCGCTGATCCGGTAGCGGACGAAGGCGTCGACCACCAGGCGCTCCTGGTCGGCGGCGATCACCTCTTCCTGGTCGGCGTTCAGGGCGATGTTGCGGTTGTCGAACTTGACCACGCGATCCAGGAACGGCGCCTTCAGGTGCAGGCCCGGCGTACGGACCACGCGGATCGGGTCGCCGAAGCGGATGACCAGGGCCTGATGGCGCTGATCGACCTGATAGACGGTCGACCCCAGCAGGACCAGCAGGGCGCCGGCGGCGGCGCCGAGGGCGGTGAGACGGTTTTGCGGACGGATCATTGGGCGGCTCCGTCGATGGACTTGACCACGGTGGCGGTCCGCGGACGGAACGCGTCGGGCGGCAGGATCACCGGGGCGCTGGCGCCCTTGCTGTCGATGATGACCTTGTTCGAATTGGCCAGCACGCGCTGCATGGTCTCAAGATAGAGGCGCTCGCGCGTCACGGCCGGGGCCAGCTTGTACTGGTCATAGATCTGGTTGAAGCGGGCGGCTTCACCGGCCGCTTCGCGCACGACCTGTTCGCGATAGCCCTTGGCCTGCTGGACGATCTCGGCGCTCCGGCCGCGCGCCACGTTGGCGGCCGACTGGGCGTTCTGGCTGGCGCGCTGCACGTCGCGGAAGGCGTCGATGACCGGCGGCGGCGGGGTGGCCGTCTGGATCTGCACGCTTTCGACGAAGACCCCGGCGTCATAGCGATCCAGGATCTGCTGCATCAGGACCTCAGCCTCCAGCTGAAGCTGGCCGCGGCCGGTGGTCAGGATGGGGGTCAGGGCGGTCTTGCCGACCACCTCGCGCATGGCGCTCTCGCCGACGGCGCGGATCACGCTGTCGGGATCGCGGACATTGAACAGGTACTTGGGGGCGTCAGACACCCGCCACTGCACCGAGAAGGCCAGGTCGACGATGTTCTCGTCGCTGGTCAGCATCAGGCGCTCTTCGCCACCGTCCGTGCCGGTGGCGCCGATGTCGGTCGTGCGGATCTCGCTGACCGAGACCTTTTCGACGGTCTCGACCGGGAAGGGAAGGTGATAGCGCAGGCCCGGATTGGCGACACGCGAGAAGGCGCCGAAGGTGCTGACGACGCCCTGCTGGTTGGGCTGGACGACATAGACGCCTGTCACTGCCCACAGGGCGACGACGGCGCCGGCCGCCGTGGCGATGGCGCGGGGCCGGTCAGGACCCTGAAAGTAGCCGCGCAGGCGCGCGGTCAGATCTTCGATCACCTGGTTCAGGTCGATCGGGGTCTGGGGATCGCGAGGTCCGCCCGATGGGCGGCGCGGACCAGGGCGCGGCGTGTTGTCCTTGTCGCCATTCGGCGGCGGAGAACCCCAGGGACCAGGGCCGGCATTGTCGTTCCAAGGCATGGGCGGCGTTGTCTTCCCGTCGGATTTTGATTTTTCAGCGGGGATTGTAAATCGTTCCCCACACGCGGATATGAGGACCCCCACCCCACAAGGCAAGACATAGACGTGACCGGCGCCGCTTCCACCACCCTCGACGAGGCCCGCGCGGCCCTGGATCTCATCGTCGATCCGTTGACCGGGCAGGGACTTGTGGCCGCCGGACTGGTGCAGGGCCTGGTGGTCCGCAATGGTCGCGCCGGCTTCATGCTGGAGGTCCCGGTCGCCAAGACGGCCGCCTATGCGCCTGTCCGCGAGGCCGCCGAGAAGACCCTCGCCGACCTGCCGGGGGTCGATGTCGCCCAGGTGGTGCTGACCGCTCAGGCCGCCGAGGGCGCGACCCGGGTGCGCAAGGGCGCCAAGGTGTCTGAGGATCCGAAGGCCCGCATGGTCCCGCCGCCGGAAGCCGAAAAGCCCGCCCATGTGAAACACGTCATCGCCGTGGCCTCCGGCAAGGGCGGGGTGGGCAAGTCCACCGTCGCCACCAACCTGGCCTGCGCCTTCCACGCCATGGGCCTGAAGGTCGGCCTGCTGGACGCTGACATCTATGGCCCGTCCGGTCCGCGCATGATGGGCGTCAATGGCGAACCCAGCTTCGAGGACGGCAAACTTCAGCCCCTGGAGGCCCACGGGATCAAGATCATGTCGATCGGCTTCATGGTCGACGAAGACAAGGCGATGATCTGGCGCGGTCCCATGGCCTCGTCGGCCGTCCGCCAGATGATCCACGAGGTTGCCTGGGGCTCGGAAGCCGAGCCGCTCGATATCCTGGTGGTCGACCTGCCGCCGGGCACCGGCGACGTGCAGCTGACCCTCGTGCAGAAACTGCGCATCGACGGCGCCGTGCTGGTCACCACGCCGCAGGAGATCGCCCTGATCGACGCGCGCCGCGCCGCGATCATGTTCGGCAAGACCGCCACCCGGATCCTGGGCCTGATCGAGAACATGGCCTTCTTCGCCGACCCTTCGACCGGCGCCGCGATCCCGATCTTCGGTTCCGGCGGCGGCGTGGCCGAGGCCAGGGTGCTGGGCGTGCCGGTTCTGGCGGAAGTTCCCATCGAAATCGCCGTCCGCGAAGGCGGCGACGGCGGGGTTCCTGTGGTGCTGGGCAAGCCAGACAGCGCTGCAGCCAAGGCGTTCTCGGGCGCCGCTGCGACGCTATGGGCCGGGCTGAAGGGCTAGCTCCGGGCAAAGAAACGGGGCCACAAGGGCCCCGCTTCATATGGTCATGTCGGAAGCGTTAGCCGCCAGCCATCTTGCGGAAGAACTTCTGGCCCTGCTCGCCGCCATTGAAATAGGCCTTCTGGCCGTCTTCGGCGGTGATCTGGCTCCAGTGGTCGCGGATGCCCTCGGCCGAAAGTTCGCCGTCGCTGAGATAGACGCCTTCGGTCTCATAGAGGCGCGTCAGGGCGAAGGCGCCGGCGCCGGCGGTCAGGATCGCGCCGGTCGGGGCTTCGTCGGAGACCAGATACATCACGCCTGGCGTGACCGCCTCGGGCGCCAGCTTGGCCAGCACTTCGGGCGGCATCAGGCCCTCGGTCATGCGGGTGGCGGCGACCGGGCTGATGGCGTTGATGTGGATATTGTTCTTCTGGCCCTCGAGCTTGAGGGTGTTCATCAGGCCCAGCACCGCCATCTTGGCCGCGCCGTAATTGGACTGGCCGAAATTGCCGTACATGCCCGAGGACGAGGTCGTCACGACGATGCGGCCATAGCTCTGGGCTTTCATGATGTCCCAGACCGCCTTGATCGGCTTGAAGGTGCCCCAGACGTGGACCTGCATGACTAGCTCGAAGTCGGCCAGCTCCATCTTGGTCAGGGTCTTGTCGCGCAAGATGCCGGCATTGGCGATCAGGATGTCGATGCGGCCCCAGGTCTCCATGGTGGTCTTGACCATGTCGGCGACGCCGGCGTCGTCCGTCACCGAGGCGCCGTGGGCAATGGCTTCGCCGCCAAGGGCCTTGATCTCATCGACGACCGCCATGGCGGCAGCGGACGAGCCGCCTGAACCGTCGACGCTGCCGCCCAGGTCGTTGACCACCACCTTGGCGCCGCGACGGGCCAGTTCCAGGGCGTGCTGTCGACCCAGGCCACCACCTGCGCCCGTAACGATCGCCACCTTGCCGTCAAAACGGATGTTCGACATGCCCTAGTCTCCCTCAAACGCGTGTTTGGTTTGGCGCGTTTGTGCGGCGCGGGAGGGGAGGCGTCAAGGGCGCCGGCGCCGTGCGGCCCTGACGTTTTGCGCCGCTCAGGCGTTCCGTGTCCGAGCCTTGATCCTGATCACAGTGTCATGGGCCGCAGAGGCATATGGCGATGGCCGGACGCCAGGAGAAACTCGCTATGCCTGACCATCCGCTACACCCCGCCCACGCTCCCAGAGGCGCGGCGCCGAGGCCCGTCGCGATTGGATCTTTCTACACCTGTCCGATGCACCCGCAGGTGCGCCAGGTCGGTCCCGGCGCCTGTCCGCTTTGCGGCATGGCCCTTGAGCCCGAAACCCCCACGCTGGACGCGGCGCCCAATGCCGAGCTGGGCGAGATGACCCGTCGCTTCTGGTTCGGGCTGGTGCTGACGGCGCCGGTCTTCGTGCTGGACATGGGCGCGCACCTGTTCGGCTTCATGCCGCCTTGGGGTGACCACGCCAACGCCTTTATCCAGCTGGCCCTGGCCTCGCCGGTGGTGCTGTGGGCGGGCTGGCCGTTCTTCCAGCGCGGCTGGGCGTCGATCCTGGCGCGCAGCCTCAACATGTTCACCCTTATCGCCCTGGGGACCGGGTCTGCCTATCTCTATTCGCTGGTTGCGACCCTGGCGCCGGATCTGCTGCCCGCCAGCTTCAAGGGCCATCATGGACAGGCTCCGGTCTATTTCGAGGCCGCGGCGGTGATTACCGTCCTGGTGCTGCTGGGCCAGGTGCTGGAATTGCGGGCCCGCGAGCGCACCGGGGGCGCCATCCGCGCCCTGCTGGATCTGGCTCCGCGCACGGCCCGGCGCATCGGCGCCGATGGCCAGGACGCCGAGGTCGGCATCGACGCCATTCTGGTGGGCGACCGGCTGCGGGTCAGGCCGGGCGAGAAGATCCCCGTCGACGGCGTGGTGCTGGAGGGGCGCGGCCATGTCGACGAGGCCATGGTGACCGGCGAGTCGATGCCGGTGCTCAAGGCGCCGGGTTCTCTGCTGGTCGGCGGGGCAATCAACAAGAGCGGGGGCTTTGTCATGCAGGCCCAGCGGGTCGGGGCCGATACCCTGCTGTCGCGGATCGTGGCCATGGTCGCCCAGGCCCAGCGGTCGCAGGCGCCGATCCAGCGGCTGGCCGACCGGGTCGCGGCCTGGTTCGTACCCATCGTGCTCGCCGCCGCCGTCCTGGCCTTCGCGGCCTGGGCGCTGGTCGGCCCCGAGCCGCGCTTGGCCAACGCCCTGGTCGCGGCCGTGGGCGTGCTGATCATCGCCTGCCCCTGCGCCCTGGGACTGGCCACGCCGATGTCGATCATGGTCGGCGTCGGGCGCGGCGCCCAGGCGGGCATCCTGCTGAAGGACGCCCAGGCGCTGGAGCGGCTGGAGCGCATCGATGTGCTGGTGGTCGACAAGACCGGCACACTTACCGAAGGCCGACCCGTGCTCAGCGCCATCCAGACCTCCGGACTGGATGAGGACGAGCTCCTGCGCTTGGCCGCCAGCCTGGAACGCGGCAGCGAGCATCCGCTGGGCAAGGCCATCGTCGAGGCCGCCGAGGCGCGCAAGCTTTCCCTGGCCGAGGTCGCCGGGTTCGACTCGCCCGTGGGGCGCGGCGTGACCGGTCTGGTCGAGGGCCGCCGCGTCGCGATCGGGGCCGAGCCCTATATGGCCGATCTGACGATCGCGGTCGGCGATCTGGCCAAGCGCGCCGAGGCGCTGAGAGGCGAGGGGGCGACGGTCGTTTTCGTGGCCCTGGACGGTGCGGCCGCTGGGCTGTTGGCGATCAAGGATCCCATCCGCCCGTCCAGCCGGGCGGCGATCAAGGCGCTGAAGGACCAGGGCGTTCGCGTGCTGATGATGACCGGCGACAATCAGGTCACCGCCATGGCCGTGGCTCGCGCTCTGGGCATCGATGAGGTGGAGGCCGGGGTGCTGCCGGACCGCAAGGCCCACGTCGTCGAACGGCTTAGGGCCGAGGGCGCCTCGGTGGCCATGGCGGGGGATGGCGTCAATGACGCTCCGGCCCTGGCTGCGGCCGATGTCGGCATCGCCATGGGCGGCGGCGCCGATGTGGCGATGGAGGCGGCCGGCGTTACCCTGCTGAACGGCGACCTGATGGGCGTGGTCCGGGCGCGCTCGCTGTCGCGGGCGGTGATGCGCAACATCCGCCAGAACCTGGCCTTCGCCTTCGCCTACAACGCCGCCGGCGTGCCGATCGCGGCAGGGGTGCTGTATCCAGCCTTCGGCCTGACCCTGACGCCGCAGCTGGCGGCCCTGGCAATGGCGCTCAGTTCGGTCAGCGTGATCGGCAATGCGCTGCGACTGAGGGCCTGGAAGGCCTGAGCCCCAACGAAAAACGCCGGGCGGAGAACCGCCCGGCGCCTCGTGGTCTCTGGACGCTGTATGGCTATTTCGGCTTAGTCATGCCGCCGCCGACGGGCGTGGTCGGCTTGTCACGCTTCACGCCGGCCTTCTTGCCGGGCTTCATGAACTTGACCAGCACGCGCTGGCCGACCAGCAGGGGGGCGCCGTCGGCGCTGACCACCACCTCAACCACGCGCTCGTCGCTGCGCTGGCTGGGATCGTCGGAGGCCAGCTTGCGGGCCCCGAAGACGGCGGCGCGGCGCAGGACCTTGCCGATATAGACCTTGTCGGGATCGCCTTCGGGCTGGATTTCGACTTCCTGACCATTGGCGACATTGGGGATGTCGGCCTCGACGATCTCGGCGCGGACGATGCGCTGGGTGTCGGGCTCGAGGTCGAACATGTTGGACACGTTCAGGGTCGAGGCGCCGGCGCCGGGATTGGCGTAGCGGCGGGCGATGCGGCCGTTCATCGGCGCGCGGATCACCGTCAGTTCAAGATTGTACTGGGCCTCGTTCTTGCGGGCGAGGGCGGTGGCGACCTGGGCCTGCTGGGCGCCCAGGTTGGCGCGCGCGTTGGCGATGGCGTCTGACGCCGCATCGACGCGCGTGCCGGCCACGAAGTTGCTGGCGCTCAGCTTGCTGAGACGCGCATGCTCGCGTTGGGCCGTGGTCAACTGGACGCGGGTGGCGTTCATCATGGCGCGAGCCTGGGCCACTTCAGCGCTGGCGCGTTCGACCGTGAGGCGGCCCTCGTCGCTCTGCTGGCGGGCCAGGATCTGGTCTTTCACGACCACGTCGCCTTCCTGGACATAGACGGCCTCGACCACGCCGCCGCGACGGGCGGCGACCTGGATAATGCCGCCTTCGACGTCAGCCTTGCCGTTGGCGATGGCCGCGTAGGGGGAGGGTTCCTCCATCTTGGCGGCGGCTTCGAGCGCCTTCTTTTTCTCGGCCGCCTGGCCTTGCATGTAGAAAAACCCGCCGCCGCCAGCGGCGAGCACGACGATAACGATCCAGAACATCGGGCGGCGCAAAAAGCCGAACATATCAGTTTCCCCCAGAAATCAGTGGCTGAGCGGACCGGGATTGGCGTCGGGCGTTCTACGCACGTCGTCCAGGATCCGGCCGTCTTCTATGTGGATGACGCGGTCGGCATAGGCCTCCAACCGCGGGTCGTGGGTGACGCAGATCACCGCCGCGCCACGCTCGGTGGCGGCGGCGCGCAGCAGCTTGATGACGATTTCACCGCTCTTGCCGTCGAGGGCCGAGGTCGGCTCGTCGGCGAAGATCAGGTTCGGGTTCTTGGCCAGGGCGCGAGCGATGGCCACACGCTGCTTCTCGCCGCCCGACAGTTCTGAAGGCCGCTGATTGACGCGCGGGCCCAGACCCACCGACTCCAGCGCCGCCTGGGCGCGGCGCGAGGCCTCGCCGGGACCCACGTTCTGATACTTCAGGACGGTCATCACCTGCTGCTTGGCGGTGAGAGCCGGGAACAGGTTGAAGCCCTGGAAGATGAAACCGCAGTGGTCGAGGCGGAACTTGTCGATCTTGCCGGCCGACAGCGACCACAGGTCATTGGCCTCCAGCGCGGTGACCTTGCCCTCGTCGGGCTTGAGCAGCCCCGATAGCGCCGCCACCAGGGTCGACTTGCCCGAGCCCGAGGGGCCCATGACCATGGTCACGTCGCCGTGCCGGGCGTCGAAGTCCACGCCCTTGAGCACCTCGACGAAGGTGCGGCCGGTCTTGAAGCGCTTGACGATACCCTGGGCCGAGAGGGCGCTCTGGCCGCGCAGGTGGCTGTGATCGTTGCTCATCGCAGCAGGTCCGCGGGTTGGCTGTTCTTCAGGATGCCCAGCGACAGAAAGCCGGAGAGCATGGCGATGATCACGAGGAAGACCGCGACGATGATGATCAGGCTGGGCGGGAAGAACATCGGCACGCCGCCGGCGGCGGCCAGCAGGGTGACCAGCCAGGTCAGCAGGCCCGCCGCGCCGACCCCGACGATACCGACCCAGAAGGACAGCTCCATGACGATGTTGCGCAGGTCGCCCATCGACACGCCCAAGGCGCGCAGCGAGGCGAACTCCTTGATATTGGCCATGATCGCGCCGCGCAGGGTCTGCCAGGTGATGGCGACGCCGATCAGCAGGCCCAGGAACGCCGAGAAGCCCAGCATGATGCCGATAATCTGGTCATCCAGCATGGCGCTGGAATTGGCGTCGGCCAGTTCCTGACGGGTCCAGGCGCGGAACTTGCCGTCGCCTTTTTTGTTCAGCTGGGCGGCGACGATCTCGGCGCGGGCCGGATCGCGAATTTGAACCATCAGGGGTGCGACGCGCGGGCCGGTATCGGCCTCGCCCAGCATCCGCAGGGTGTCGCGTGACATCACCAGGGTGGGCTGGATGATGTTGGGATAACCGGTGGTGACCACGGCGATCGTAATCGTCTTGCCGTTATAGATCGCCTTGTCGCCCTTCTTGACGCCTAGGCGCTTCAGCGCGGTCTGGTCGACGGCCACGGCATAGGGCTGGCGCAGGGCCTCGACCATCGCCTGGGTGTAGTCGGTCGGCACGGTGACATAGCCCGGAATGGCGTCGATCACGGTGACGTTGACGAACTCGGTCTTGCGACCGCCGCCTTCGCCGCCGGCCGGCTTGCCGCCCTTGGCGGCGGCCTTGGTGCGGGCGTCAATCTTGGCCTGCTCTTCGGGGCTCAGGATGTTCTGGAAGCGGCCGCCGGAGCCGTCGAGCGGCGCGACCTGGGTCACTTCGGGGTGGCTGTAGACCAGCGGGATCATGCGGCGCGGCAGGCCCGAGGGACCGCCGAACAGCGCCTTGGCGCCGGGGCCCAGCACCATGATGTCGGCGCGCGCCCGGTCGATCTGGGCGGTGAAGCCCTTGCCGATGCCGACGAACATGCCGACCTGGGCCAGCACCAGAAGACCCGAGAACGCCAAGGCGACCACGGCCGCCATGTATCGACGCCACTCGTAAAGCAAGGTGGCCAAGGCCAGCGACATGCGAAAAATGCTCCCCCAATCAAGGGTTGCAGCAATGACCGGCGTTCCTCCAGCGGCCAAGTTAAATCGGGGTAAGGCAATTTGTGCAGCGTCTCGTTGCGACGCGGATAGGCGGCGCAAGGCCTGAATCCGGTCAGCTTCCGGGGCCCCGCCGCCGGCTCTTTGGTCGTCGCGGCTACGAGAATCCTGCCGTTGGAAGCGCCTTGCTCACAAGGCCCGCACCGCGCAGGGGCTGGCGAGTTTGGCGGTAAGCGCCGCCTTACAACGCGGCACAACGGCGTTCCTTCGGCGGGCAGCGCGCAAGCCGCTTGCCTAGAAGTGTAAACTTGGTGTCAATCTCGGCCCTTGGCTGACGTCGCGGGGGTGTCGCCTAGTTCAAAGGTTCTTCTGTCTTGATGTTTCGTCCCGAGAACGTTCAAGCCCTCGCGGGTCTGGCGCTCACCCTCGCCCTTTGCTGGCTGGTCTCCGAGAATCGCAAGCGCTTCCCCTGGGTGCTGGCCATCGGCGCCATCGTCGTCCAGGTCGGCCTCGTGCTGCTGCTGTTCGGACTGCCCCAGGCCCAGACGCTGCTGCGCGGCGTCAATGGCGCGGTTGAGGGCCTGTCGGCCTCGACCCAGGCCGGCACCATGTTCATCTTCGGCTTCCTGGCGGGCGGCGATCAGCCCTATCCGGTCAGTAATCCGGGCCTGGGCTTCATCTTCGCCTTCCGCGTCCTGCCGGTGATCCTGGTGGTCTGCGCCCTGTCGGCGCTGCTGTGGCACTGGAAGATCCTCAAATGGGCGGCGCAGGGCTTTGGCTTTGTGTTTCAAAAGACCCTGGGCCTGCGCGGCCCGCCGGCCCTGGCCACCGCCGCCACCATCTTCATGGGCCAGATCGAGGGCCCGATCTTCATCCGCGCCTATCTCGACAAGCTGTCGCGATCTGAACTGTTCATGCTGATCGCGGTCGGCATGGCCTGCGTCAGCGGCTCGACCATGGTGGCCTATGTCACCATCCTGGCCGATGTCCTGCCCAACGCCGCCGCCCACGTGCTGACCGCCTCGATCATCTCGGCCCCGGCCGGCGTATTGCTGGCCCGGATCATCGTGCCGGCCGATCCGATGGAAAAGGTCTCCAGCCTGGACCTCAACATCGACGACAAGACCTATGGCAGCTCGATCGACGCCGTCATGAAGGGCACGACCGACGGCCTGCAGATCGCCCTCAACATCGGCGCCACCCTGATCGTCTTCGTGGCCCTGGCCACCATGGTCGACAAGGGTCTGGCCGCCTTGCCCGAGGTCGGCGGCCAGCCGCTGAGCATCGCGCGTGGCCTGGGCGTGGTCTTCGCGCCCCTGGCCTGGTCGATGGGCATCCCCTGGAAGGAAGCCGGCACCGCCGGCGGCCTGCTGGGCGTCAAGCTGATCCTCACCGAGTTCACGGCCTTCATCCAGATGTCCCAGACGGGCGCCGCCCTGCTGGACGAGCGCACCCGGATGATCATGACCTACGCCCTGTGCGGCTTTGCCAATATCGGCTCGGTCGGCATGAACGTGGCCGGCTTCAGCGTGCTGGTGCCCGAGCGCCGGCAAGAGGTGCTGGGCCTGGTCTGGAAGGCGATGATGGCCGGATTCCTGGCCACCTGCCTGACCGGCTCGCTGATCGGCCTGATGCCGCGCGAGCTGTTCGGGCTGTAGGGCTTTCCTTCCCTTGGGAAACACGATCATCCTCCCGGTCAAAAGCCGGGAGGATTTTCGTATGAAACTCTATGACAGCCGCCGCGCCCCCAATCCTCGCCGGGTCCGCTGGTTCATGGCCGAGAAGGGCATCGAGGACGTCGAGATCGTCGACATCGACATCTTCGGCGGTCAGCATCGATCGCCCGACTATCTCGCCAAGGCCGGTCTGCCCAATGTGCCGGCCCTGGAGATCGACGAGGCCACCACCATCACCGAGTCGGTGGCGATCTGCCGCTATCTGGAAAGCGTCTATCCCGAGCCGAACCTGTTCGGGCGCGACGCCCGCGAGATCGCCGTCATCGAGATGTGGACTCGCCGCTCGGAGATGCTGCTGTCGACGCCGCTGATGATGGCCGTGCGGCATGGCCATCCCGCTCTGGCCGCCATCGAGACCCAGGTGCCTGAAATCGCCGAGACCAACCGCAAGGCGGCCGAGCGCGCCCTGAAGGTGTTCGACCGCCGGCTTGGCGAGAGCGAATTCATCGCCGCCGATCGGGTGACCATCGCCGACATCCTGGCCGTCACGGGGATCGATTTTGCCCGGATGGTCAAGTTTCGGCCGGATGCGGAGCTGGAGAATGTTGGGCGCTGGCTGACGGCGATGATGGAGCGCCCGGCAGCCAAGGCGGGGGTCTAGCGATCAAGGTAGATCCTCCCCCTCCGGGGGAGGTGGCCGGAGGCCGGTGGGGGAAGACCGCAAGGACTGCGCCGTTACTGCCCCCTCCGTCGCCTGCGGCGACACCTCCCCCGCTAGGGGGAGGACTTTTCTACCGCGACCGGATCTTCTTGATCACGCCTGAAAAGTTCAACATCGGCGAACTGCCCGTCGAGACCAGCCCGCGCACGAACAGCAGCGAGCCGCCGGCCTTGGTCACTTCGCCGGTCGCCGTGACCAGGTCACCGGGTCGGGCGGGACCCATGAACTCGCCGTTCAGGCTGACCGTGACGGCATGCTGGCCGGCCAGCGCCCGCCACGAGATCGCGAACAGCGAAAAGTCGGCGAAGGTCATCATGCAGCCGCCGTGCATGAAGCCGCCGCCATTCATGTGGCGCGTTTCGGCGAGGAAGGCGGTGGTCACCAGCCCGGCGTCGTCTTCCTTGAAATAGAAGGGGCCGGACTGGTCCTCGAACGGATCCAGACCCGACCAGGTGCGCCAGCCGGCCCACTCGCCGCTCTCGACCAGTCGCGGCCCGCCGGGCGCGTCATTGCCGCCATCCATATGCTCGTCCCCTCAAATCAACCGGCTTGAGCTAGAGCCGTGGCGAAAGACGCGCAAGCCGTCCCTCGCGTAAGGCGGCGATCCGTGGCATGGAGCGGCGCATGACGACCCCGATCCCCATCACTAGTCCTATTCAAGAGACCATCCTTTCCCAGCTGGCAGGCCTGCCGGAGGGAAAGTCCATCGACCCCATGAGCGTCGCCAAGGCGGTTCAGCCCGAGCGCTGGCAGCAGATCCTGGGTCACGTGCGCACCAACGCCATCGAAATGGCCAAGGCCGGGACCATCGTCATCCTGCGCCACAACAAGCCGGTTGATCCCGACAAGTTCCGCGGCGTCTATCGCCTGCGCACCCGTCTGCCGGGCGATCCGACCAGCTTCGAAACCGTCGCTCCGGATGACGACGCCGACGACGATATCTAGGCGCCTCCCCAGGCCTGGCTGATCCAAGCCTCGACCTGCGCGTCGACGTCTTCGGGCGAGGCCAGCCGCACGCGATGGCTGACCATGGCGTTGAACGAGCCGGACGCCTCCAGCCTGCCCACCGGCTCGACACCCTTGAGGTTCAAACCCAGGTCCAGCCGGTCCTTGGTCGAGGGTTGCGCCAAGCCGAACTGCTTGGTGCGCCGGAAGCTGACATAGCCCTTTTTGGGCGCGAAGCTTGCGCCCTCAAGTCCCCCGATAATCGCCGCCACCCTGTCATAAACCGGGCGCATCGCGGCCTTGGGTCCGGCGAACATGGCCTCCACCAGGGCTTCGTCGTCGCTGGAACCGGCGTCAGAGGCGAAGGTCTTGTGGGCGACCAAGTTGGCGTAGCCGTGGCCCAGGCCGTGCTCGGCCTTCAGCCAGTCGACGACGGCTTTGTGCTTTTCGTGGCCGCCGGCCCGCACGGCCCCGATCCAGGCGTCCAGCGTCCTGCCGGTTTTGGCCTCCAGATTGGCGATCATGTTGGCGATTTCGGCCTGAGGGTCCGCCACGTCCGATCTCCCCGCTGCTTGGCGAAATGAACCGCCAACGCGGCGTCGGCGTCAAGTCGGCGCAACTGGGTCTTGAAACGAAACTTAATCGATGAACTATGAGCTCCAACAATAGGGGAGTTCACCGATGCTGATTCACGGCTCGTCGCTGTCGCCGTTCGTGCGCAAGACCATGGCCTTCGCCACAGAGAAGGGCCTGACCTTCGAAAACAAGGTCGCCCGGCCCGGTTCGCCTGATCCGGAGTTTCTGGAGATCAGCCCGTTCAAGAAGATCCCGGGCTTTCAGGACGGTGATTTCAAGATCTCCGACTCCAGCGCCATCGTCACCTATCTGGAGGCGGCCTATCCCGAGCCCAACCTGATCCCGCTTGAGCCCAAGGCCCGTGCCCGGACGATCTGGTTCGAGGAGTTCGCCGACAGCATCTTTGTCGGGGCCGCAGGCAAGATCTTCTTCAACCTGGTCGTTGGCCCTCGGTTCATGGGCGTGGAAAGCGACATGGCGGCCGTTGAAAAGGCCACCCGGGAAGAGATGCCCCCGGTGCTCGATTATCTGGAGAAGATTGCTCCCGAGAGCGGTTTCCTGATCGAGGACCGCCTGACCCTGGCCGACATCGCGGTCGCCAGCCCCTTCGCCAACCTCATGCATGCGGGCTTTGACTTCGCCAAGTGGCCCAAGGCCAAGGCCTGGGCCGACAGCGTTCTGGCCCGGCCGTCGTTCGAAACGGTGATTGCCAAGGAGCGGGGCTTCCTGGGCGGCTGATGTCGCCCCTCTCTTCACCCAGGGGGCGCGGCGACGTTTGGATAAACGCCGCCGCGCCCTAGAGTGTCCCGATGCTAGACACGGTGCTCGCCGACATCGCCGCCTGCCGGGCCTGCGCGCCCTACTTGCCGCACACGCCCCGGCCCGTGGTGTGGGTGCGCCCCGAGACGCGCATCCTGATCTGTGGCCAGGCGCCGGGACGCCTCGTCCACGAGACCGGCCTGCCGTTCAACGATCCGTCCGGCGTCCGGCTGCGTCAGTGGATGGGGATTGATCGCGAGACCTTCTATGCCCGGCCCGAGATCGGTGTCGCGGCCATGGCCTTCTGTTTTCCGGGGACCAACCCCAAGGGCGGCGACTATCCGCCGCCGCCGCGCTGTGCGGCGCTGTGGCGGCCGCAGTTGCTGGAGCGGCTGCCCAATGTCGAACTGACCCTGCTGGTCGGCAGCTACTCCCAGGCCTGGGCGCTGGGCGACCGCGTGGGCAAGACCATGACCGACACCGTCGCGGCCTGGCGCAGCTTTGGCTCCAATGTGCTGCCGATGCCGCATCCGTCGTGGCGCAACACCGCCTGGCTCAAGCGCAATCCGTGGTTCGAGGCGGAGGTTGCGCCCTATCTTCGCCAGCGTGTGGCGAGCATTCTGGAGGCATGAACCGCCGAAGTCTGATCCTCACTGCGTCCGCCGCCGCCCTGAGCGGCTGCGCGCCCCTGACCCAGAGGCTGGACCTGGGGCCGCTGGGCTTTCGCGGGCCGCGCTTCGAGGGCGACGATTTCGTCAGTTTCGACGGTGCGCGGCTGGGCCTGAGGACCTGGCTTCCGATGGGCGAGCCTGAATGGGTGATCGTCGGCCTGCACGGCATGAACGACTATTCCTACGCCTATCACCTGGCCGCCGACGGGTGGGCCGGGCAGGGGATTGCCACCTATGCCTTCGACGTGCGCGGCTTTGGTCGCTCGCCCGAGCGCGGCGTCTGGGCGCCGGTCGGCGTGGTCATCGAGGATGTTCGGACCTGCGTGGCCCTGGTCCGCGAGCGGCATCCGGGTGCCAAGATCGCCCTGGCCGGGATCAGCATGGGCGGGGCGCTGGCCATCACCGCCATGACCGATCCCGATCCGCCCGTCGTGGATCGCCTGCTGCTGTTTGCCCCCGCCGTCTGGGGCTGGTCCGAGCAGCCCCTGCCCAATCGCGCCAGCCTGTGGGTCACCGCCCATATGGTCGGCGGTTGGGTGGTCGAGCCGCCGGACTGGCTGGTGCGCAAGGTGATGCCCAGCGACAATCTCGACGAGCTGCGGCGCATGGGCAAAGACCCGCTGATGATCTGGGGCGCGCGGTCCGACACCGTCTATGGCCTGGTCGGCCTGATGGAGAAGGCCTGGCGCTCGACCGACAGGATCACGGTCCCGACCGCCTGGTTCTATGGGGTCAATGACAAGATCATCCCGAAAGAACCGACGGTCGAAGCCGCCGCCAAGCTGAAGCTCACGGACCGCACCGCCTGCTATGCCAAGGGCTGGCACCTGCTGCTGGTCGACCAGCAGGCCCCGACCGTCTGGCGCGATGCGGTCAGCTTCCTGAAAGATCCCGCTGCGCCCTGGCCCTCGGGCGCGCCGCCGATCCCGGACAGCGTCAAGGTCATGGAGGCCATGGCGCCCAAGCCCCTCAAGGGCGCCGCCAAGTCTTCGGGCAAGTCTTCGGGGTTGTGACGGCGCGCCGGGGAGCGTACACCCCGGCGCATTCTTCTGTCTGAGGCGAGACCTGCGGCATGACCTTGTTCGATTCCCCCGATTTCGAGGGACATGAAGGCGTCCACGCCTTCTTCGACGAAAAAACCGGTCTGAAGTCTATCATCGCCATACATTCCACCGCCCGGGGCCCCGCCGCCGGCGGCTGCCGGATGTGGGACTACACCAGCAGCCAGGCCGCCCTGACCGACGCCCTGCGCCTGTCGCGCGGCATGTCGTACAAGAACGCCATGGCCGACCTCGACTTCGGCGGCGGCAAGGCCGTGATCATCGGTGACAGCCGCAGCCAGAAGACGCCGGCCCTGTTCGAGGCCTTCGGCCGCGCGGTCGACAGCCTGAACGGCAAATACTGGACCGCCGAGGATGTCGGCGTCTCGCCGTCCGATCTGGAAAGCACCCGCAAGACCACCCGCTATGTCGCTGGCCTGGAAGGCCATGCGGCCGCCTCTGGCGACCCGTCGCCGGTCACCGCCGAAGGCGTGTTCCGCGGCGTGCGGCTCTGCGTCGAGAAGGCTTTGCAGCGCGACCTGACGGGCGTGCGCGTCGCGATCCAGGGCGTCGGTCATGTCGGCGCCTATCTGGCCGAAAAGCTGCACACGGCCGGCGCGGTCCTGATCATCGCCGACGTCAACCAGACGGCCCTGCAAGAGGTGGCCGCTAAGACCGGCGCGACCATCGTGCCGACCGACGCCATCTTTGATGTGGAGGCTGACGTCTTCGCCCCTTGCGCCTTGGGCGGCGCGATCTCGGCCGCGACCCTGCCGCGCCTGAAGGTCAAGGTGATCGCCGGCGGCGCCAACAACCAGCTGGCCGACGCCATGATCGGCCAGACGGTGTTTGATCGCGGCATCCTCTACGCCCCCGACTATGTCATCAATGGCGGCGGCATCATCAATGTGGCCGCAGAGATCCGCGCCCTCGAGGCTAAGGGGTCGTTCGACGGCCAGTGGGTGGCGACCAAGCTGGACCGCCTGGCCCAGACCCTGGGCGAAGTCATTGACCAGTCGATCGCCGAAAAGCGCCCCGCCAACCTGGTGGCCGACGAGATCGCCCGGGCCCGCATCGCAGCGGCGCGGGCCTAGCTTTTTCGCCGCGTCGCGCGTTCCATGTTGGAAATCATGGAGCCTGCCATGTCCAACACCCATCTCGACGACTTGAAACAACAGATGGAAGCCGCTGTCGCCGTTGAGGATTTCGAGACGGCGAGCAAGTTGCGCGACCAGATCCAGGACCTGCGGCGGGGTAACCTCGTGCGGGGTGTAGAGGACGCGCCTCAGGCCTCGTACTTCCAGCGCCAGGTTCCGGGAAAGATGGGCCTGGGCACGGACCAGCAGGTCTACGCGCCGCCCGAGGGCTGGATCCCGCCCAGGAAGCCTGACCCGATGACCGCCGGCCATTCGCGCGGCGCACGTCGTCGCAAGGGCTAGTCCTTCGCGCCCCGGCCGCTGATGCTTGAGCCGGCGTCCTTGTCCAAGGCCAGGTAAACCGGCAGGGCCATCAGGGTCACCGCGCCGACCGCCAGATAGGGCAGGACGAAGCGGTCGGGCGTCAGGGCGCCGTCCGCGCCGCGCGCCAGATGCAGCATCGCGCCGCCGAAGCTGACACCCATGGCCAGGCCGACCTGCTGGGCCACCGCCGCCAGGGTCGAGGCTGCGGCCACCGAGCTTTCGGGCACATCGGCATAGGCGATGGTGTTGGCGGCGATGAACTGGTTGGAGCGGAAGAACCCGCCCAGGGTCATCAGGGCGATCATCACCCACACCGGCGTCGAAGCCGTGAAGAAGCCGGGCGCGGCGGTGAAGACCGCCGTCAGCACCAGGGCAAAGGCCAGGGCCGTGCGGAAGCCGACCCGCTTGAGGTTCCAGGCCGCGAACGGACGGGCGACCAGCACGCCGCCGCCCGAGGCGATGGTCACCAGACTGGCCTGCAGCGGCGTCCAGCCCAGCGCCACCTGCAGCAGCAGGGGCAGAAGGAACGGGCTGGCGCCGACGCCCAGCCGCACGAACGCGCCGCCCACCAGGCTGGCCCGATAGGTCGGATAGCGCATCAGCGACAGGTCGAGGATCGGTTGGGCCGAGCGTTTGGCCTGGCGCAGATAGGCCCAGCCAACCAGCAGCGCCGCGCCCAGGATCGACAGCTGCAGCCCCACTGGCAGCAGGCCCAGACCCGCCGTCTCGGCCACCACCACCAGCCCGCTGACGGCCACGGCCGCGAGCGCAAAGCCGGCCCAGTCGAAGCGGATGTCGGGCTGGCGCGTCCCGGGCGGCACGAAGCGCATCACGGCGATCATGCCCAGCACGCCCACCGGCAGGTTCAGGTAGAAGATCCACGGCCAGTCGGCGAAGGTCAGCACCAGGCCAGCCAGCGGCGGTCCCATCAGCGGTCCCAGCAGGGCGGGCATGGTGAACCAGCCCATGGCGGTGATCAGCTTGTCGCGCGGGGTCGAGCCCACCACGATCAGTCGCGCCACCGGCGTCATCATCGCGCCGCCCAGGCCCTGCAGGATGCGCGAGGCGACCAGGGCCTCGAGGTTGCGCGACAGACCGCACAGGGCCGAGCCCAGCAGGAACACCACCATCGCCGCCAGGAAAACCCGGCGCGAGCCGAACCGCTCGGCCGCCCAGCCGCTGGCGGGGGTGAACACCGCCAGCGACAGGATGTAGGAGGTCAGGGCCAGCTTCAGATGGATTGGATCCACCGCAAAGGCCCGGGCCAGGGTTGGCAGGGCGGTCGACAGCGCGGTGGCGTCGACAAATTCCATGAACAGCGCGCTGGCCATGGCGATCGCGACCAGCCGGGTGGCCAGCGGCGAGGGCTGCGGGGAAGCTTGCGGTTCTGGCACGCTCTGGGCTTATGCCCCTGGCATGGCCGGCTCAAGTGCTGGCGACGGTCTCAGCGCTTGGGCTTGATCGACAGGGTCACGCCATAGACCATGTCGCGGTCGGAATAGGCCTCGGCCTGCAGCTTGCGACGGGTGGCGCTGAGCGACAGTTGCTTGCCGCCCTTGCGCCAGCCGACGCCGACCTGATGGGTGCCAAAGCGCGTCAACCGGTCCTGAGACCAGCCGGAACCGCGCCATCCGTCGACAGAACTGCGGATCATGTTCCAGCTCAGGGCCTGGCCCGAACTGGCGGCGAACAGCACCCAACGGCCCCGGCGCGGATCCTGGGCCACGCCGCTCATCTTGCCCATCAGGGCCGAGGCGTTGACGGACAGGCGCTGGGACGTCGAAGGCGCGTCGAGCGAGCCGAAGGGCTGGATGTCGATATCCTCGACCTTGACCACCGGAATGCGGCGTGCCGAAGCGCGGACAAGGCCCAAGGCTGGCTGACGCGTTTCGGCGACGGTCACGGCGGTCGCCGCAGGGCGCCTGCGGGGCTCTGCGAGGGTCTGGATCGCGGGCTGGGTCTGGGCGACCAGCAAGGGCTTGGGTGCGGGGACAGAAGCTGGGCCGCCGGCCAGGGGCGCGACCGCTCCGGCCAGATCGATGGGCGAGGGTGCAAGGGTTGAGGCGGGCGCGGCGGCCGCGCGGCGCGGCGCGTCGCCATAGCGAGCGGTGGCGATCGGAGCGTCCGGATCGATACCGGCGGCGTCGCCACCGGCCAGAGTCAGGGTTGCGTCATAGGGCGTCGGCGCATGGGTCGACAGGGCCGTGGCGGTCGTAGCGACCACTCCCAGCCCGGCCGCGACCAGCGCGCCCCTTATGATGACCCCAACCCGCATCGATCCGAACGTTCCCTCGCGCTCGCGTCCCCCAGCGTGCACGTTAAGGATATGCTCAACAGTGTGACGCCTGTACAGGCCCAACGTACCCACGAAATGTGAATTTACGTTCGCGCCCGCTTTTCTGGCGGTCCGGTAGGCGATTTGGGCCTGACCTCGGCGTCCGCGTTTCTGTCGCCACCGGAATTGTCGCCATCGGGCTTGCCACGCGCTTCGAAGAAGAAGTTGGCGCGCTCTGAGAGCCAGGCGGCGACCCGGTCGGAAAACATGCCCGCCAGGACGCCGACGCCCGCAAAGGTCATGACATTGGCGTCGCCCTCCAGCGAGGACGCGTCGCCCAGCAGCACCGCACCACTGCCCAGAATGATGTAGACGCAGACCGCGACCATGCCGCCCAGCCCGATGCGGGCCTCGAAGCCCTCGCCCTTGGTCAGGCCCAGCTGGTTCTCGGGATAGACGATCAGGATCTGGGCGATCAGCAAGGCCCCGAAGGCTCCCGACATGAAGGCCAGCAGGATCTGCAGGGTGGCCGGCGGGAAACCCTCGAACAGGCCGCCCGCCGCCATCCATGAGCCGCGCAGAAGATCGAAGTCACCGAACTTTCGGCCCACCTGCAGGGCCCACTGCCCCTGCTTGTCGGCCTCGTCGAGGGCCGCCTTGGAGCTGTCGACACTGTTCCTAGCCTCGTAGAAGGCCGCATCGGCGCGCGAGGCGTTCTCCATCACCTGCTTGAAGTTAGGTGAGCGCGCGACCAGCGAGTCCCAGATCTTCTGGTCGCGGGGCTTGAGCTCGCAGCTCTGAACCGTCTCCCAGTCCTGGAGCTTGCTGGCGTTGGGGCTGAACTCGCACAGGGCCTGGGCTCTCAGGCGGTCGCGAAAGCTGAAGAAGGCGTCGGACTCGCTCTCGATCGCCGGCTCAAGGCCGGCCCTCAGAGACCGGGTCTTCTCCATCGCCTTGCGTTCGGCGTCGTGCTCGCGCCAGGCCTGATCGCGGGTCTTTTTCAGCTCGGCGGATTTCTTGTAGGCCAGATAGGCCTGGCTGTAGGTGACGGGCTTGCCGTCTTCGTTGGCCACATCCTTCAGCCCGGCCGAGATCGACTGCTGGGCTGAGGCCGTCATCAGGGTGGCCAGGAACGCATAGACGACGAGGATCGACAGCAGGACGCGCGCCAGGCCGATCGCGAACACGACCCTTGGATTTCTGGTCTCGCCCATGCTTGCGCGCCCCCAAGCGAATTTCATCCCAGGGTAGTAAGCGCGTCGCCAGGCGGATTGTCAAAACTTCGGAGAACGCCGTTCGCCGTTAATGGCCCGGTCTAGGCTCGAATGTCCGTCGTTCCTTGAGCTTCAAGGCTTCCTCATCGGGCTTGCGGCCATGCTGGGCCTTGGGCTCGGACTTGGGCACGCTGTAATTGGTCATGGGGTCTTGATGCTGGAACCCATTGGTCATGGCTCTCACTCCCGATCGACAGGTCACTTTATCACGCGGGCTCGTAAACAGGGTCGACCAAGGCGACATCCACGGAGACGTGAAGTCGGGCCTCGCCAGGGTCGCCCAGAATGGCCCCCGAGACCGGCAGGGCCTGGGCCGGGGTGCGGGTCGTGGCCACACGGATAAGGTCCGGCGACTCGGCCAGGCCATTGGTAGGGTCGAACTCCACCCAGCCGAGGTCGGGCAGGAACAGCTCGCACCAGGCATGGGTCGCGCCTGCGCCGCGCACGGCCGAAGCGCGGGGCGAATATAGGTAGCCGGTGGCGAACAGGGCCGCATAGCCCAGCCGGCGCATGCCCTCGACCATCAGCCAGGCCAGGTCTCGGCAGGCCCCCTTGCCGCTGGCCAGGGTCTCCAGCGGGCTCTGGACGCCCTGCTCATAGCGGGTGGTGTAGTCGAACTGCTGATGGATGACCGAATTGACCCGCAGCAGGAAATCCAGCGCCGGCTCGTCCATGCGTCCGCTGAGGCCGCGCAGCCATTTGAGAAGTATAGCGTCGGGATCGTCGGTGACCGGCGCCATGAACGGGGCCAGGGTCGCGTGATCCTCGCGGCCATAGACGATCGGCGTCAGGGTATGGGGGTTGTCGATCCGCAGCGGCGACAGCGGAGCGGGGAAGCGATCTATAATCAGTTCACTGATGATGCTCAGTGAGGTCGACTCGCCGCGCGGATTGAACAGGCATACGCAATTGCCGTTGGCGTCATAGGTCCAGCGGGTGGGGCCGGGCGGGGTGACATAGAGCGAGGCCTGGACGATGCGCAGGGCATGGCTGTCGCGCGGGCGGATCAGCAGCCGGTGTGTGCCGAACCTGACCGGGCGATCATAGTCGTACCGGGTCTCGTGCAGGATTCTGAGTCTTGCCATTGCCGAGCCTAACCCCGGCCGGGCCGCTTGGTTCCGTCAGGCGGCGCCAGATCGCGCCCGGTATCAGGCCGCGAAGCCCGCCTCGGCGAAGGCCAGCATCCGCGCCAGCAGGGCCTCCACGTCGCCCTCGCTGGTGGCCCCTTCCGACAACACGTTCAGGCGATCAAACTCGGCGAAGCGGTTGTTGTGCAGCATGCCCAGGGTGAAGTGCAGGCGCCAGTAGACGTCTTCCGGCGACAGGGTAGGGCGGGCCGCCAGCAGCGCGTCGGAGAAGCGGCGCAGGTGCGAGACGTCGGTCTTCAGGATCTGGCGGATCTCGTCGGTGCCCTCGCTGCGGGCGCGGATCAGGAACTGCAGCGAGATGCGGCGCTCGTGATCGGGGGCCAGCCAGCGCAGGGGCGGGGTCAGCAGGGCGGCCAGCACCTCGCGCACGGGCGGCTTGCCGGCGTTGCGGTCATTAGCCTCGTGCAGCATGCGGGCGCGTTCGCGGTTCAGCTCCGCCGTGCGGCGACGGAAAATCTCGAACAGCAGGGCGTCCTTGGAGCCGAAATGATAGTTCACCGAGGCGAGGTTGACGCCAGCGGCTGCGGTAATGTCGCGCACCGACACGTTCTGGAAGCCATGCAGCGCAAACAGCCGCTCGGCGGCGACGAACACCAGATTCTTGGTCGCGGCTTCGGTCTCGGCGGCCTCTGCCACCCCTTCATTCAGAAGCGGCGAGACGGCGGCGTCGGTGGTCGGACTCACTACAATTCCCCTTTACCCGTGGGGAAGTCTTACGGGCGTTTAAATTTGGCGCAAGCGTCAAGATCGGCCGAAGGCTGATGAAGTACTGGTGGGACCGCTTGTTTGGCGCGGCGGTGCGCTGCGGAATTTCCGCTGCGGAAGGGGCCGGCTGTACGGGGGTAAACCGCACGCTATCCCCTGATGGGCACGGGGATCGACGCCCCATGTCCTGTCCCTGAAGGGAGTGATGCAGCCTCAGCCGACTTCCCCCTCCGGTCGCTGCGCGACCGCCTCCCCCTTCAGGGGGAGGACTTTTACCCCCGCACCAGCTCGCGCATCGCCTTGTCCAGGCCCTCGATGGTCAGCGGGAACATCCGCTCGTTCATCAGGGTCTTCATCACCCCGATCGACTGGGTGTAGTCCCAGTGCCGCTCGGGCGTGGGGTTGAGCCAGATGCAGCTCTGATAGATGTCGGCCACCCGCTGCATCCAGATCGCGCCGGGCTCCTCGTTCCAGTGTTCGACACTGCCGCCCGGATAGGTGATCTCGTAGGGGCTCATCGTCGCGTCGCCGATGAAGATCACCTTGTAATCGCTGGGGAACTTGTGGAGCACGTCCCAGGTCGGGATCTTCTCCACCTGACGGCGGCGATTGTCCTTCCACACGGCCTCGTAAAGGCAGTTGTGGAAATAGTAGAATTCCAGGTTCTTGAACTCGGTCTTGGCGGCGCTGAACAGCTCCTCGCAGAGCTTGATGTGGCCGTCCATCGAGCCGCCGATGTCGAAGAACAGCAGCACCTTGATCTTGTTGCGCCGCTCGGGGCGCAGTTGGATGTCGAGATAGCCCTTTTCCGCCGTGCCGCGGATGGTGCCGTTCAGGTCCAGTTCCTCGGCGGCGCCTTCGCGGGCGAACTTGCGCAGGCGGCGCAGGGCCACCTTGATGTTGCGGGTGCCCAGTTCGACCGAGTCATCGAGGTTCTTGTATTCGCGCTTGTCCCAGACCTTCACGGCCTTGCCGTGGCGGCTCTTGTCCTGGCCGATGCGGACGCCTTCGGGATTGTAGCCGTTATTGCCGAACGGACTGGTGCCGCCCGAGCCGATCATCTTGTTGCCGCCCTCGTGGCGCTTCTTCTGTTCCTTGAGGCGCTCCTGCAGCATCTCCATCAGCTTCTCGAAGCCGCCCATGGCCTCGATCGCCGCCTTTTCCTCGTCGGTCAGGAACTTCTCGGTCAGGGCCTTTAGCCACTCTTCCGGGATGTCGGCGGCGAGGCCGTCACTGACGGTCTCCAGGCCCTTGAAGACGTGGCTGAACACCCGATCGAACTTGTCGAGGTTCTTCTCGTCCTTCACCAGGCTGGCGCGGGACAGGAAATAGAAGTCCTCGACCGAACGGTCGATGACGTCCTTGTCGAGGGCTTCCATGAGCATCAGGTACTCTCGGAGGCTGACCGGCACCTTGGCCTGGCGGAGCTCGGAGAAGAAGCGAAGGAACATCGATGCGGGCTTTCGAACAGATGTTTGGAGTGTGGAGGGTTCTTAAACGGGACGCAACAGGGGGTGCGGGTCTCGCCGGAGAATGAATTCCAGATCCTGAATCTCCCCGACCGGGAAAAAGTACTCCCCGACCTTGGCGAAGCCCAGCCGCTCATAGAACCGCTGCGCTCCGAAGTTCTCGGACCACACCCCGATCCACAGGGGGCGGGGGCCATCCTTCTCCAGCCACTCCAGTGCGGCGTTCATCAGCATGGAACCCTTGCCGCCGCCCTGGCACCCTTTCAGCACATAGATGCGCTTCAGCTCGCCATCGCCCGGTTGTACGTCATCGTGTGGCAGGTCGCAGGGACCGGCCATGGCGTAGCCGATCGCCTCGCCGTCATCCTCCAGCAGCCAGGTGGCCTTGTCGGGGTGAGCCAGATCGCTCCGGGTGCGCTCCAGCCCGTAGGCATAGGCGATGAAGGTCTCCAGATCCGCCGGCGGATACAGATAGTCGAAGGTCTGGATGAAGGTGCGGGCGCCCAGGCTGGAGACCGTGTCGGCGTCTTCAAGGGTGGCGCGGCGAAGGGAAAGGCTCATGCCGATCCTGATAACCGCGATCGACCGGTTTCGTCCAATGGCTGTCCGCGCTACCGTCCGGTCATGAGCATCGCCCTGTTCACCCATTCCGATATGCTGGACCACCGGCCAGGCGACGGCCACGCCGAGCGGCCTGAACGGCTGCAGGCGGTGATCGACGCCCTGGGCGACGACGCCACGCTGGACCTTGAAACCCATGAGGCGCCGCTGGTCGACATCGCCGACCTCGCCCTGGTGCACCCACAGGCCTTCATCGACACCATCCTGGCTTCGGCCCCCAGCACGGGCCGCCATGCCCTGGATCCCGACACCATCCTGACCCCCGGCAGTCTGGTCGCGGCGCGGCGAGCGGCCGGGGCGGCGGTTTCAGCCGTGCGCCAGATCGCGGCCGGGGAGGGCATGAGGGCCTTCTGCGCGGTGCGGCCGCCGGGCCATCACGCCGAGCCGGGCACAGCCATGGGCTTCTGCGTGTTCTCCAACGTGGCGGTCGCGGCGCGGGTGGCCCAGGCTTCGGGCCTTCGCCGGGTGGCCATCGTCGATTTCGACGTCCATCACGGCAATGGCACCCAGGCCGCGTTCGAGCACGACCCCACCGTCTTCTTCGCCTCGATCCACCAGTCGCCGCTGTATCCCGGCACCGGTGATCCGTCCGAGACCGGCCTGGGCAACATCGCCAACGCCATCGTGGCGCCGGGCGCCGCCCGGGAAACCTGGCGGGCGGGGTTCGAGGGGCTGATGGACAAGGTCGACGCCTTCTCGCCGGACCTGATTCTGGTGTCCGCCGGCTTCGACGCTCATGTCCGCGATCCGCTATCGGCGCAGAACCTGGAAGCCGAGGATTTTGCCTGGGCGACCCGGGCGATCGTCTCGGTCGCCAATGCTCGGTCGCGGGGCCGTATTGTTTCCTCGCTCGAGGGCGGCTACGACCTGCAGGCGCTGGGACGCTCAGCCGCCGCGCATGTCAGCGCTCTGCAGGAGGGATGAAGGGATCGACGGGCAGCCGTCGCTCTCTCGGGAACATGGCCGACGCAAGCAACGCCGACCACACCCTCGCGGAGGAAAGACCGGTGCGTCCGGGCCTTATCACCCTGGCCCGACATGGCGAGCCGGCCCTGTCGCGCAAGGTGCGCTTCAACTGCGCCGCCTACGGCGAGTGGTGGGCGCGTTATGAAGTCGGCGGGCTGAAGCCGGGCCAGACGCCGCCGGCCTCCCTGGTCGAGACCTGCCGGCAGGCCAGCCTCGTCATCGCCTCGACCCGCCGCCGCTCGATCGAGACCGCCCAGGCCGTCTGCGCGGGTCGCGCCTTCTCAACCGATCCGTTGTTCGTCGAGGCACCACTGCCCCCGCCGCCCTGGCCGTCATGGATCAAGATGAAGCCCAGTCATCTGGGATTCTTCGCTCGCTTCTGGTGGTGGTTCTTCAACCACCACGGCGGGCAGGAGACCCGGGCCCAGGCCGAGCTCCGCGCTGACCAGGCTGCCGACCTGCTGATCGATCTGGCCGCCGGTGGGCAGGACGTGCTGGTTCTGGCCCACGGCTTCTTCAACTGGATGGTCGCCCGGTCTCTGAGAAGAAAGGGCGCGCTCCAGCTGCTTGACGAAGGCCACGCCTATTGGAGCGTCAAGCGCTTCACCCTGGCCTGAAGACCACGCTCCCAAGACGAGAGGGCGCATTGCGACTTCCCTTAACGACGGCCGCATTCTAGGTCGTTGCCCGTATCTTCCCGCCCCACTAGGGTGCGGCCGTTCTCCTCGGAGTTGAAATGACCGACGCCTCGAAAGCCATGGATGGAGATCTCGCCGGGCTGAGCTTCGAGCAGGCCCTGGCCGAGCTGGAAAAGATCGTGTCCGAGCTGGAGTCCGGCCAGGCCCCGCTGGAGCGGTCGATCGACATCTATGAGCGCGGCGCGGCCTTGAAGGCCCACTGCGAAAAGAAGCTCGAGGCCGCCCGCCTGAAGGTCGAAAAGATCGTTCTGGGCCAGGGCGGCGCAGTCAGCGCCGAACCGGCGGACTTCGCCTGATGGCTTCAGCGCCGATCTCCTATGACGACTTCGAAAAAGTGGATATCCGCATCGGCACCGTGACCAGGGCCGAGCCGTTTCCCGAAGCCCGCAAGCCCGCCTACAAGCTGACCATCGATTTTGGCCCGAAGATCGGGATCAAGCGCTCGTCGGCCCAGGTGACCAAGCACTATGCCCTGGACGATCTGGTCGGGCGCCGGATCGCGGCGGTGGTCAATTTTCCGCCACGCCAGATCGGTCCTGTGATGTCCGAGGTTCTGTGTCTGGGCTTTCCCGACGCTGAGGGTGATGTGGTGCTGGTCAGCGTGGATCGCGCGGCGCCGGACGGGGGGAAGCTGTTTTGATCGATCTGGAACGTCGCATCGTCCAGGCGGCCGACATCGTCACCGTGGCGCTCGACGAGCTTCTGCCACGGGCCGACGGCCCCGAGAGCCGGCTGACCGAGGCCATGCGCTATGCGGCCCTGGGGCCTGGCAAGCGGCTGCGGCCGTTCTTCGCCCTCGAAACCGGCAAGATGTTCGACCTGCCCGAGCGCCCGGTGCTGCGCGCCGCCTGCGCCCTGGAATGTATCCACGCCTACAGCCTGGTGCATGACGACCTGCCGGCCATGGACAATGACGACGTGCGTCGCGGCCGGCCGACCGTGCACATCCAGTATGACGAAGCCACCGCGATCCTGGCGGGCGACGCGCTGCAGACCGCCGCCTTCGAGATCATGGCCCACCCCGACACCCACGATGACGGCCACATCCGCGCCGAACTGGTGCGCAAGCTGGCCATCGCTTCGGGCGCCAAGGGCATGGCGGGCGGCCAGATGATCGACATTCTGGGCGTTCGCGACGATCTGGGGGCTGTGGCCCGCATGCAGCGCCTGAAAACCGGCGCCCTGATCGCCTTTGCCTTTGAAATTCCGCTGATCATCGCCCGGGCAAAAGATTCCGAGCGCGCCGCCCTGATGGGCTTCGCCCAGGACCTGGGTCTGGCCTACCAGATCGTCGACGACATTCTCGACGCCGAGGGCGACGAAGCCGTGCTGGGCAAGGCCGCGGGCGGCAAGGACGCCGCCATGGGCAAGACCAACTATGTCACCCTGCTGGGCCTGGACGCGGCCAAGGAACGGGCGACGCTTTTGGCCGCTCAAACCAAGTCTCACCTCGATATTTTCGGCGAACGCGCCAATCATCTGCGCCGCAGCGTTGATTTCGTGCTGGACCGGCGCAGTTGACCGCGCTTTCTTCGGACATGACCATCGTGACTCCTCTTCTCGACAAGATCGCCTCGCCCGCCGATACGCGCGGTTTTTCCGTGGCTGAGCTCAAGCAACTGGCCAGCGAGGTCCGCGCCGCGACCATCGACGCGGTGTCGGTGACCGGCGGGCATCTGGGCGCCGGCCTGGGCGTGGTCGAGCTGACCGTCGCCCTGCACCACGTGTTCGAGACGCCCAAGGATATCCTGATCTGGGACGTCGGCCATCAGGCCTATCCGCACAAGATTCTCACGGGTCGCCGCGACCGCATCCGCACCCTGCGTCAGGGTGGCGGCCTGTCGGGCTTCACCAAGCGGGCCGAGAGCGAATACGATCCGTTCGGCGCGGCCCATGCGGCCACCTCGATCTCGGCGGCGCTGGGCTTCTGCGCTGCGCGTGACCAGAAGGGCGAGACCAACAAGGTCGTGGCCGTGATCGGCGACGGCTCGATGAGCGCCGGCATGGCCTATGAGGCGATGAACGCGGCGACCGACACCACCAAGCAACTGACGGTCATCCTCAACGACAACGACATGTCGATCGCCCCGCCGGTTGGCGGGATGAGCGCCTATCTGGCCAACCTCGTCTCGGGCGGCGCCTACCGGAAGGTTCGCAAGCTCGGCAAGACCGTCGTCGAGAAGCTGCCGACCCCGATGCGCGAAGCGGCCCGCAAGGCCGAGGAATATGCGCGCGGCATGGTCACCGGCGGCACCTTCTTCGAGGAACTGGGCTTCCACTATGTCGGCCCGATCGACGGCCACGACATGGAGGCCCTGGTCTCGGTGTTGAAGAACGCTCGCAACTTCGAGGACAAGCCGGTGCTGGTCCACGTCGTCACCCAGAAGGGCAAGGGCTATGCTCCGGCCGAAGGCGCCGCTGACAAGCTGCACGCCGTGGTCAAGTTCGACGTTGTCACTGGCCAGCAGCAAAAGGCCGCAGCCGGCCCTCCCAGCTACACCAAGGTGTTCGCCCAGGAACTGGTCCGGCAGGCTGAGCACGACTCCAAGATCGTCGCCATCACCGCCGCCATGCCCTCGGGCACGGGGCTGGACATCTTCCAGAAGGCGTTCCCGGGACGCACCTTCGACGTCGGCATCGCCGAGCAGCACGCGGTGACCTTCGCCGCCGGCCTCGCCGCTGACGGCATGAAGCCCTTCGCGGCGATCTATTCGACCTTCCTGCAGCGCGGCTATGACCAGGTCGTCCACGACGTGGCCATCCAGCGCCTGCCCGTGCGCTTCGCCATGGACCGCGCCGGCCTGGTCGGCGCAGACGGCCCCACCCACGCCGGCACCTTTGATGTCGGCTTCATGGGCGCTTTGCCCGGCATGATCCTGATGGCCGCCGCCGACGAGCTGGAACTGGCCCGCATGGTCGCCACCGCCGTCGAGATCGACGACCGCCCCAGCGCGTTCCGCTATCCGCGCGGCGAGGGCCTTGGCCTTGAGATGCCGATCGGTCGCGCCGACCCGCTGGAGATCGGCAAGGGCCGCATCGTCCGCGAGGGAACCAGCGTCGCCATCGTCTCGTTCGGCACCCGCCTGGGCGAAAGCCTGAAGGCCGCCGACCTGTTGGCCGCGCGGGGCCTGTCGGCCACCGTCTGCGACGCCCGCTTCGCCAAGCCGCTGGACATCGACCTGCTGTTGCGGCTGGCCCGCGAGCACGAAGCCATCATCACGGTGGAAGAGGGCGCCATGGGCGGCTTCGGGGCCTTTGTGCTGCAGGCCCTGGCCCAGCACGGCGCGCTGGATCGCGGCCTGAAGATCCGCACCCTGGTGTTGCCCGATATCTTCCAGGATCAGGACAAGCCCGAGGTGATGTACGCCCAGGCGGGTCTCGACGCCGAGGGCATCATGCGCGGCGCGTTGTCGGCCCTGGGGATCGACAACATCTCGGCGGCGGGCCGCCGGGCCTGATCAGGCCGCGGCGCATGACCTGAAGAACGCCTTCACCGGCCCCTCGTCCTCACGCCTGGCGTGAAGATTGTGCCGCTCGCCGTTCGTCAGGATGGTGAGGTCGCCGGTGTGCTGAAAGCCGGTCAGGGCAGGGGCGCTCATCCGGCCGCGCGCTTCCAGCAGGCCGATGTCGACCAGGGCGCTGTCGGCCTTCCCGGCGGGAAAACGGCTTTCGATGCGGTCGGACGCCAGGACGATCTCGCGGCCATTGAGGCCTACGGCTGAAATCTGGACGCTGTCGGCGCCCGGCGAACAGCTGAGCATCAGGATGACGTCGTCGCTCGAGGGCCGGCCATAGGCCAGGCGCGGAGCCTCGCTCGCGTCGCTGAGGAATGCCCAGCGATAGCCGCTGTCGGCGACCTTCTCGTGGGTGCAGCCCGCCAGGCCGGCGGCCAGCAGTCCCAGAGCGGCAAGTGCGGCGAGCGGACGTCCCATGGCGGTTCTCCTGCCTGATGGAACGCGGCCGGAGCGCGGGGGTTTCGCGGGGGCCAGAAACACTTCAGGCGCGGACACCCTTGGAGGGCCGCGCCTGAAGGTCTTGAAGGGGACGGACCGGTTCTTGCGCGAACCGCCCGTCGCCGGATCAGAAGGGCGAGAAGCGTTCGACCAGGGCCTGACCGGCCGGGGTCTTCTGCATGCGGCTGATATCGCCGCGGCCGCCATAGCTGATTCGGGCTTCGGCGATCTGGGTGTGCTTGATGGTGTTGGCCGAGGAGATGTCCTCGGGACGGACGATGCCGGCGACTGTCAGTTGGCGCAGTTCGGCGTTGGTGCGCACTTCCTGCGTGCCCTGGATGATCATGTTGCCGTTGGGCATGACCTGGCTGACCACGGCGGCGATCGTCAGGCTGATCTTTTCGGACCGGCTGACGCTGCCGCCGCCGGCGTTGGTGAAGGTGGAGTTGGTGCCGATGGCCTTGGCCGGATCAAACCCGCCCGGCAGGATCTTGCCCAGGCTGGATTCCAGACCCAGGAAGTTGCTGACGCCGGCATCTGTGGTGGAGGCGCGATTGCTGGCCGAGTTGTTCTTGGTGCTGGCGCTGTCGTCGATATCGATCTGGACGGTCAGGATGTCGCCGATCTTGCTGGCCCGCTGGTCGTTGAAGAAGGCGCGGGCGCCGACCCGCCACAGCGAATTGGCAGAAGCCGACTGGGGCGCCTGGTCGCGCGAGGCGACAAATTGCTGGGTCATCGGCGCCAGCTGGGCGGGATAGCCGACGGGGGCCAGTTCCGGCCCCCTCACGGCTTCGGTGACGGTCGAGCAGGCGGCGAGCGGGGCGAGCAGGGCGAGGGCGGCGATCAGGGCGGGGCGCATGCGAATGACCTCTAGCGAGCGGCGTAACGGACTGACGATCGGTTTTGCAAGGACTGCGCCTGCGGACCGACCATCGCGGAGCCAGGACCGGTCGCGACCGCCTGGATGATCTTCTTGGACAGGGTGTTCTGGACGGAGACCGCGTCGCCGGCGGCTGCGGCCGACATGGCCTTTCCTTGTAGGGCAAGGGAAACACCGCCGTTTTCGTAGGTCACGGTGATGATGTCGCCGTTCTTGATGACCTGGGCGGCGGAGACATCGCGCAGCGAGGCTGCGGCGCCTTCACGCAGGGGGCGCTTGGCGCTCATGCCGATCAGGGCGTCAGCGTCCTGGGGCGCGTCGCTGGGTGCGGCGGCCACCTTTACCCAGATCAGATCCTGGGGCTGCACGATCTCGCCAGCCGCCAGACTGCGGGCATAGGCAAGAACTTCCACATTGCCCCTGGCGCGAACCACGCCGCCGCCGCCATCGGCGCCCTGGCGGACGATAATCCGGCGCATACCCTGTGAATTGCTCCAGTCCAGGCCGGCGCGGCGAGCGGCCGATTGCACCTGGCCGGCGTCGAGAACGGTGGTGGCGCCGATACGGGTGGCGACCAGGATCTCCGAGGCCGATCCTGCCCCGTCGAACAGGTCGCCCAGGGTGACGCGGCCGTCGGCGTCGGTGGTGTCCATCTTCAGCGAAACGGTCTGTCCGGCGAGCGCAGGACCGGCGAGTGCCAGGGCGCAGACGGTGATCAGCAGGCGCGTCATGAGCCTAGGACCTCAGCTGCGAGGTGGCCTGGAGCATCTGGTCGGCCGTGGTGATCACCTTGGAATTCATCTCGTAGGCGCGCTGGGCGACGATCAGGGCGGTGATCTCGCTGACCGCGTCGACGTTGGAGGATTCCGTGTAGTTCTGCATAAGGGTGCCGAAGCCGGGTTGGCCGGGGGCGGCGATGTTGGCGGGACCCGAGCCGCCGGTTTCCATGAACAGGTTGTCGCCTATGGCTTCCAGGCCGCCTTCGTTCATGAAGTTGGCCAGTTCGATCTGGCCGATGGTCTGGGGCGCGGTCTGACCCTGCAGGGTCACCTGCACCAGGCCGGTCTTGCCGATGGTGATGGCGGTAGCGTTCTGCGGGACGGTGATGCCGGGCTGGACCGCGTAGCCGTCGTCGGTGACGATCTGGCCCTGATCATTGGTCGAGAAGTTGCCGGCGCGGGTATAGGCCGTCTCGCCCGAGGGCATCAGGATCTGCAGGTAGCCCTTGCCCTGGATGGCCACGTCCAGCTCGTTGTTGGTCATGGTGGGGGTGCCCTGCTCGGTGATCCGGTAGACCGAGCCGGCCTTCACGCCGCCGCCGATCTGGACGCCCGTGGGCACGACATTGCCGTCGCTGGACGACTGGGCGCCGGCCCGTTCGATGGTCTGGTAGAGCAGGTCCTGGAACTCGGCCCGCTGACGCTTGAAGCCAACCGTATTCATGTTGGCGATGTTGTTCGAGATGACCTCGACGTTCAGCTGTTGGGCTGACATGCCGGTTGCGGCGGTGCGCAGAGCTTGCATTGTCTAGTTTCCCTTAATTGGCTTTGCCGAGGCGCTCGACGGCGGAGCGCGTCAGTTCGGCGGCGTTGTCCATCATCTTGGCCATGCTCTCGTAGGCGCGCTGCACCTCGATCAGCTTGGTGATCTGGACGACGGACTGGACGTTGGAGGATTCCAGCATGCCCTGGTGCACGACGGCGTTAGGCGCTTGCTGGAGCGTGGCGTTGGCGGTGTTGCGATAGAGGTTGTCGCCGTCCTTGCTGAGCGAGGACAGGTCGTCGGCGCGAACCACGGCGATCTTGCCGACGCTCAGCTGGCCCTGGCTGACGATGCCGTCCTTGCCGATGGTGACGGCCCCTTGCTTGGGGTCGATCAGGATTTCGCTGCCGCCCTCGTCCAGCACGGGATTGCCGGTCTGGGTAACCAGCTTGCCTTCGGGGTTGGTCGTGAAGCGGCCGTCGCGGGTGTAGCGCTCGCCGCCGGCCGTCTGGACCTTGAAGAAGCCCTGGCCCTCGATGGCCACATCAAAGTCGCCGCCGGTCTTGGTCATGGCGCCTTGGGTGAAATCACGCACCACGCCGTCGTCGAGCACGAACTTGACGGGATTGGTCCCACCCAGCGTCCTGGCCGGCTTGGCGGCTTCCGTACGGACCATCAGGTCCTCGGTCTTGAAGCCCGTCGTGTTGGCGTTGGCGATGTTGTTCGCGACGATGTCCAGCTCGCGGCGGAGCGTCATCTGGCGCGAAAGGCCGATATACAGCGCGTTGTCCATAACGAGTTAACTCGGGCGGCTGGCGCGACAAATGCGCCGCAGTCTTGTCAGCAACCTTCGTGCCAACGTCAAAAGGCCAGTAAAAACAAACAATAGGAAGGTTAACGCGGGGGTGTTGGGCGGAGTCTGCCGGGTTGAATCTGCCTGCGACGAATTGGCCTCCAAAACACATCGTTAACCATGCTCGCGCATGAGTACGGGGGTAGATTCCAAGGAACCGCGCGCGTGGCCAAAAAACCCCCCAAGGAAGCTCCCGCCCCCGAAGGCGAAGAGGGCGCTGTCGAGGGCGAAGCTCCCGCCAAGAAGAAGCCGCCGATCGTTCTGATCGCGGCCGCTGCTGGCGTTCTCGTGCTGGGTGGCGGTGGCGCTGCAGCCTTCTTCCTGATGAAGCCCAAGCCGCCAGAGGCCCATGGTGAAAAGGGCGCTGAAGAGCACGGCAAGGAAAAGAAGGAAAAGAAGGAAAAGAAGGACGACAAGAAAAAAGAAGGCGAGCACGGCGCCGCTGCCGGCGCCGAGGGCGCGGCCGGCGTGCCGGTGATCAAGGAAGGCCCTGACGGGATCGTCTTCTACACCCTGCCTGACATCGTCGTGAACATGCAGACCGCCGACGGCAAGTCGACCTTCCTGAAGCTGAAGCTGACCTTCGAGCTGCCCGACGAGGAAACGGCTGAGGTTCTGACGCCGAATCTGCCCAGGCTGCAGGACATGTTCCAGACCTTCCTGCGCGAGCTGCGTCCGGAAGACCTGAACGGTAGCCAGGGCACCTACCAACTCCGCGTCGAGTTGCTGCGTCGGGTCAATCTCGTCGCCGCGCCGTCAAAGGTGAACGCCGTCCTGATCGAGGAGATGCTGATCAACTAGCTCCCTAGGGAGCTGGCTGGGCAAACCAACATGGCGGACGAACTCGACGATCAGGCCGCGATGGCCCAATGGGCCTCGCAGAACCCTCCGGGCGGGGCCGAGGGCGGCGGGGCTGCGAGCGAATTCGGCGATTTCAGCGGCGGCATGGGCGGCGGCGGCTGGGACGACGGCGGTGGCGGCGACATGGCGGGGTCCGAGCGGATCCTGAACCAGGACGAAATCGACAGCCTGCTGGGCTTCGACCTGTCGGGCGACGGCAACGACGACCGCACCGGCATTCGGGCGATCATCAATTCGGCGCTGGTCAGCTACGAGCGCCTGCCGATGCTCGAAATCGTCTTCGACCGCTTGGTGCGGTTGATGACCACCAGCCTTCGCAATTTCACCAGTGACAACGTCGAGGTCAGCCTCGACAACATCAGCTCGATCCGGTTCGGCGACTATCTGAACTCAATTCCCCTGCCGGCCATCCTGGCGGTGTTCCGGGCCGAGGAGCTGGACAACTACGGCCTGCTGACCGTCGACTCCAACCTCATCTACTCGATCGTCGACGTGCTGCTGGGCGGCCGTCGCGGCACGGCGGCCATGCGCATCGAAGGCCGCCCCTACACCACCATCGAGCGGGTGCTGGTGCAGCGGATGATCGAGGTGGTCCTGCACGACCTGAAGGCCGCCTTCGAACCGCTGCATCCGGTCTCGTTCTCGCTGGATCGGCTGGAGACCAACCCGCGCTTTGCCGCCATCGCCCGGCCCGCCAACGCCGCGATTTTGGTCAAGCTGCGCATCGACATGGAAGACCGTGGCGGCCGTATCGAACTGCTGCTGCCCTACGCGACGCTGGAGCCCATCCGCAAGATGCTGCTGCAGCAGTTCATGGGCGAGAAGTTCGGCCGCGACAACATCTGGGAAGGCCACTTGGCCACCGAACTCTGGACCACCCAGATGGAGGTCCGCGCCGTTCTCGACGAGCAGCAGCTGCCGCTGTCCCGAGTGCTGAACCTGCAGGTCGGCGACACCATGATGCTGAACGCCACGCCTGACAGTCTGGTCGAGCTGCGCGCCGGCGCGATCCCGCTGACGCGTGGTCGCATGGGCCGGCGCAACCACTCTATTGCCATCCGCGCCGAGGCTCCGCTGTCGCCTGCGGCCAAGAAAGCGGTTCAAAAGCTGAAATGAGCCTCGTCGCCGTCGCCATGAATGGTTTGCTTGCGGTGCTGCTGATCGTGGCCCTGGGCTTTGGCTGGCGCCTTGAGCGTCGCCTCAAGGCCCTGCGCGACAGCCATGTCGGCTTCGCCAAGGCCGTGGCCGACCTGGATCAAGCCGCCGCGCGCGCCGAGCAGGGCTTGGCTGATCTGCGCGCCGCCACTGACGAGGCTTCCGAATCCCTGGCTGATCGCATCGAGCGCGCCACAGTCCTCGCCGCCAAGCTCGACGAGCGCCTCAACCGCCCGATGGTGACCCCGTCTCCCGCCGCCGCCCCGGCTCCCTTGGCGACGCGTATTGAGGCCTCCGAGCCGAAGGCGGACCGCCGCCTCAAGGCCGAGGATTTCGAGCGCCTGCTGGATCGTGAAGCCAAGGCTAGTCGTCCGATCGAGTCTTCCGCGCGCGCCAACCTCGAGTCGCGACCTGGTGTCTCCAAGGAAACCCCGCGTTCACGAGCGCGGGTTGATGATGACCTCTTCGAGGGCCCGGTCGATCCGCCGCGTCCCGGACCCAGTTTCAGAGCCCGGTGATGAAGAACATTCCTCGTATTCTCCCGCTCGTCGGCGTCGCCGTTGGCGGCGTTCTGGCTGTCAACGCCCTGGCCGGCGCCAAGTCGCTGCCCGACATGCTCGGCGGCGCCAAGGCTTTCGCCGAGGGTGTGGTCAAACCGGACGCGAAGGCCGAACACGGCGAAGAGGCAAAGTCGGCCGAGTCTGCCGGTCATAACGCTGCCGCCTCAGCGGCCTCGTCGGTTCCGCCCCGCGTTTGCGCGCCGTCGGTGACCGACCTGGCCCGCGAGGCCGGCCTGTCGCCCGCTGAATTGCGCATCCTGCAGAGCCTGGGCGCGCGTCGCGGCCAGCTGGACCAGCGTGAGCAGGACATCGACGTGCAGTTGCAACTGCTGGCGGCCGCCGAAGCCAAGCTGGACGCCAAGGTCAAGGCGTTGACCGGTCTGAAGGGCGATATTCAGGGTCTTCTCGGTCAGGCCGACACCCAGAAGTCGGCCGAAGTCGAGCGCATGGTCACTGTATTCTCGAGCATGAAGCCCAAGGACGCCGCCGCGCGCATGACGATCCTGGAGGACTCGGTTCGTCTACCGATCGCCGCCAAGATGAAGGAGCGCACGCTCAGCCTGATCCTGGCGAACATGACGCCGGTCGAAGCCAAGGCCCTGACCGAGCGCCTGGCCAACCGCTTCGCCAATGAGGCGATCAACAAGGGCAAGGCCGCGATTGCCGAGAACGGCGCGCCTGCGGCCGACGCGAACGCCCCGGGCAAGCAGGCGGCCGCCGCGCCGCTGGCGGGCGCCGCCGCGCCCAAGAAGGCCGGTTAGGCATTCCATGAGCCTTCGCGCGATCCTGCGGTCCAGCGTCGCGGCGGTTTGCATCGCCAGCGTGGCGGCGCCGTCGGTCAACGCCGCCGGTCCTGTCGCCGCGTCGCGGGCTTCCCTCGATGTACGCTTCGCCCAGGCAGCCGAGTTCAGCCGTCTGGAGTTCCATTGGGCCGGTGGCGCCCGCATGACGTCAAAGCGCGACGGTCAGGTCCTGACCCTGCGCTTCAATCGCGACGCCAATCCCGACATGTCGGCCCTGCGGCTGAATCCGCCGCGCTGGGTGAAATCCGCCGAGGCCCGTCATTCGGGCGGGGCGCTGGAAATTGTCATCACCCTGGCCGACGACGCCGAGGCCCGCGTGGGCAACGCGGACGGCGCCGACTTCGTCAATATCTTCCCCCGTGCGGGCGCCATGGCCGCCGCCGCCCAGCCGCCGGCGCATGTCGCCCCGGTCGGCCGTCCCAATCCCATGCCGCAGGGGGGCGTGGTCAAGGCTGGATACGAAAAGGCCGATGGCCAGGTGCGGTTGGCCTTCAACTGGGCCGCCCCGTCCGGCGCCGCCGTGTTCCGGCGTGGGGAAGCGGTCTGGGTGGTGTTCGACACGCCCGCGCGCCTGGACATGTCGAAGGTTCCGGGCGCCAGCGCCCATTATTCCAGGATCCAGGTCTTTAAAGGCGCCGACTACAGCGCCCTGCGCATCGTCACGCCGCTGGGCACGCCCTATTATGCCGAGGGGCAGGGTGGTCAGTGGACGATCAGCCTGGGCGCCGGTTCGCAGGCTACGCCCGACTCCATCCGCGTGGCCCGGGACGAGACCGTCACACCCGCTACCCTGACCGCGGCCCTGGCCGGCGTCACCAAGGCGGTCTGGGTCAATGATCCTGCCGTTGGCGACCGCCTTCTTGTCGCGCCGGCCTTGGCGCCGTCCAAGGGCCTGCCGTCGCGCCGTGAATATGTCGAGATGGCGCTATTGCCCTCCGCCCAGGGCCTGGCCGCGGAGACCTACGCCAGTGACCTGATGGTCTCGATCGATGGCGACCTGTTGCGCATCGGTCGGCCCAAGGGGCTGGTGCTCTCGCCGCTTTCGGCCGCCAAGGCCCCGGAAGAGGCCGCCGCCGGCGCCCCGCAGCCGATGGCCATGCCGGCCCTGATCGATCTCGAGAACTGGCCCAAGACCGGGTCGGGCGGGTTCCTGGCGCGCTACAACGCGCTGCAGGGCGCCATCGCCGCAGCGGGCGAGGGCGAAGACAAGAGCGGCGATATCGGGGCCCGCATGGCTTTGGCGCGCTTCCTGGTCGGCTCCGGGATGTCCTATGAGGCTATTGGGGTTCTCAACGCCGCAGCCCGCAAACACCAGACCCTGATGGGCGACGCCGAGTTCCGTGGCCTGCGCGGCGTGGCGCGGGTGATGGCCAATCGTTTGGCCGAAGCCGAAACTGATTTTGCGTCGCCCGTCCTGGCTGACGACGCTTCAAGTGCGCAGTGGCGTGGCTATATTGCCGCCCAGCAGGGCGAGTGGGTCGACGCGCGCCAGAAATTCGCCACCGGCGGCCGGGCGCTTGACCTTTTTCCGGCGCTCTGGCGCGCGCGCTTCCTGCACGCCCAGGCCAAGGCTGCGCTGGGAACCGGCGATCTTGTTGGCGCCGCGCGCCTGGTCGCTGACGCTTTGAGCCAGCCCAAGATCCCCGTTGAGGACCAGCTTGATATCCGCCTGACCCAGGCACGCCTGTTTGAGGCCAAAGGCGAGAAGAGCCGCGCTCTGCGCATGTTCCAGGCCATCGCCAAGGCGCCGATAGATCGCATCGCCGCGCCCGCCATGCTGCATGCGACCCAGATCCGGCTTGCCAAGGGCCAGATCGACGCGGCGGCCGCAGCCAGCGAACTCAATCAGCTCCGCTTCCGCTGGCGGGGCGACGGCGTCGAGCTGGAGACCATTCGCGGTCTGGGCAAGCTGTTCATCGACCAGGGCCGCTATCGCGAGGCGCTGGAGGTTCTGCACTCGGCCGGGAACAACCAGCCCGATCACCCGGAGGCGATCGGGTTGCGCAGGGACCTCAATGGCGCGTTCCGGGCCCTGTTCCTTGACGGTCTGGCCGACGGCATGCAGCCGATCCAGGCCGTCGGCCTGTTCTATGATTTCCAGGACCTGACTCCGCTGGGCGCTGACGGTGACCAGATGGTGCGCAATCTCGTGCGCCGCCTGGTGGATGTCGACCTGCTGGATGAAGCCGGCAAGCTGTTGAAGTATCAGGTCGACAACCGTCTTGACGGCGTGCCCAAGGCCCAGGTGGCGACCGATCTGGCCTGGATCTACCTGATGAACAAGCAGCCCGAGAGCGCGCTGCAGGCCATCAACGAGAGCCGCACCACGATCCTGCCGCCGGCCCTGAACGCCGAGCGCCGCCTTGCGACGGCGCGGGCCTATATGGGCCTTGGCCGCTACGACGCGGCGCTTGAACTGGTCGAGAACGACAACAGCCGTGACTCCCAGGATATCCGCGCCGAGATCGCCTGGAAGCAGCGCACCTGGCCCGCCGCCGCCACCCTGTACGAAAAGTCGCTGGGCGACCGGTGGAAGGGTCCGGGGGCTTTGGCCGTGGGTGAGGAAGCCCGGCTGCTGCGCGCGGGGGTGGCCTACAGCCTGGCCGACGACGATGTATCACTTGGCCGGCTGCGTCAGCGCTATTCCGGCTTTGTGGAGGGCGCGCGCAATCCCGAGGGGCTGCGTGTCGCCCTGTCGGGCATGAACGTCGAATCGCTGTCGAGCGCTGACTTTGGCCGCGTGACCGCCGACAACGAGGCGTTCGGGGGTTGGGTGGCCAAGATGAAGGACCGCTTCCGGGCGGCCCGCCCTGCCGGATCGCCCGCTCGGGGCTAGCCCGCAAGGACATTTCGCCTGATCTCCGAAATCGCCGCCACTCAGCAACCCGCGTGCCCAACGCGCTGCTGAGCGCGCGACAATCATCCCGTAAAACCCGATTGGTCTTATGGCGAGCCTCGCGCGTTTGGCCTAGTTAGAGCGCCGCCCGACTTCCCGGGCGGAACGTTGGTGACAGCGGCTTGCCAAGCTTGAGCAAGCGTGTCATGACAACGTTGTCATAGGGTGGAAGATCTAGTGAATATGACCAACGACGGCGAGAATGGCCGCGATGTCTTGGTGCTGCTTGGCGGCGCCGGGGATCTGGCGCTGCGCATGCTGCTGCCTTCGCTCTATTTCCTGGAGGTCGACCGCCTTCTGTCGCACGATCTGAGGATCGTCGCCGTCGCGCGTGGCGAGGGAGATGGTGCGAGCTACAAGGCGCTGGTTCGCGAGCAACTGGGCAAGCGCGCCACCGTCGAGGAAGCCGCCTGGAACCGCCTGGCGGCCCGCCTGGACTACATTTCCGTCGACATGACCAAGGACGAGGGGGCGGCCAAGCTGGCCGAGCGCGTCGGCGAGTACGGCTCGCTGGTCGTCTATTTCGCCCTGTCGCCCAGCCTCTACGGCCCGGTCTGTAACGCGCTCCAATCCGCAGGTCTTACGGGGCCGAAATCCCGTCTGGTCCTCGAAAAGCCCATTGGCCGCGACCTGGAAAGCTCGCGCAAGACCAACGCTGCGGTCGGCGCCGTGGTCGGCGAAGAGCAGATCTTCCGCATCGATCACTATCTGGGCAAGGAAACGGTCCAGAACCTGACGGCGCTGCGCTTTGCCAACGTGCTGTTCGAGCCCCTGTGGGATCGCAACACGATCGATCACGTCCAGATCACCATCGCCGAGACTGAAAAGGTCGGTGATCGCTGGCCCTATTATGACGAATACGGCGCGCTGCGGGACATGGTGCAGAACCATATGCTGCAGCTCCTTTGCCTGGTCGCCATGGAGGCGCCCTCAGGTTTCGACCCGGACGCCATGCGTGACGAGAAGGTCAAGGTTCTTCGCAGCCTGCGGCCCTTCAACAAGGACACTGTGGCCCATGACACGGTGCGTGGTCAGTATGTGGCCGGTGTCGTCGAGGGCGGCGCGCGCGAGGGCTATCTGCAGGAGGTCGGCAAGACCACCCGGACAGAGACCTTCGTGGCGATGAAGGTGGCGATCGACAACTGGCGCTGGGACGGCGTGCCGTTCTTCCTGCGCACCGGCAAGAACCTGCCCGACCGTCGCACCCAGATCGTCGTGCAGTTCAAGGCGCTGCCGCACAACATCTTCGGTCAGGCGACGGATGGGGACCTTTTCTCCAACCGCCTGGTCATCGATCTACAGCCCGACGAGAATATCGTCCTGACCCTGATGAACAAGCGTCCGGGGCTGTCGGAAGAGGGCATGCGTCTGCAATCCCTGCCGCTGTCTCTGTCGTTCAGCCAGAGCGGTGGCCGTCGCCGGATCGCTTACGAAAAGCTGTTCCTCGACGTTTTCCGCGGCGACCGCACCCTGTTTGTGCGTCGTGACGAGGTGGAGCAGGCCTGGAAGTTCATCGACGGCGTTTCGGCCGCCTGGGCCGCAGCCAATATTGAGCCTGCGCCCTATGCGGCGGGCACCTGGGGACCGCAATCCTCAACGGGCTTGATTTCGCCCGGCGGCCGAGCTTGGAAGGCCTAATCATGAGCCAGCCCCAGATCGAAATCTTCAACACGCGTGAAGACCTCTACGACGCGGCCGCCTCGGTGCTGGTCTCGGCCTTGACCACCACCGTCGCCAAGCGTGGCCAGGCTGGCTTCGCGGCGACCGGCGGAACCACGCCGGCGCCCGTATACGACCGCCTGGCGGCCATGATCGCGCCCTGGGAGAAGGTCGTGGTGACGCTCAGCGACGACCGCTTCGTGCCGCCGTCTCATGCTGGCAGCAACGAAGGTCTGGTCCGCCGCCACCTGCTGGTCGGCGAAGCGGCCAAGGCCCAGTTCGCGCCGCTCTATTTCGCGGGCGTCAGCCAGGAAGACTCCGCCTTGAAGGCCGAGGCCGGCGTCGCCGCTGCCATGCCGTTCGGGGCGGTGCTGCTCGGCGTCGGGGCCGACGGCCACTTCGCCTCGCTCTTTCCGGGCTCGCCCGTGCTGGCTCAGGGGCTGGATCCCGCGTCGGAACGCCTGGTCGTGGCCGCGCCTGCGGGCTCGCCTGCGCCCGATATTCCTCGCCTCAGCCTGACCTTTGCGGCTCTGACCCGCGCCGATCTGATTGTGTTGCTGGTGACCGGCGAGGCCAAGCGCGCGGTGTTGGAAGGGCCCATCGATCCGGCCCTGCCGATCGCGTCCATCCTCAAACAGGACCGCGCCAGGGTCCGCATCCTGTGGGCGGAGTAGTCGTCATGAGCCTCAATCCCGTCATCGCCAAGGTCACCGCACGGATCATCGAGCGCAGCCGCGACAGCCGCGCCGCCTATCTGGCCAATATGGAAGCAGCGATCGCTAGCCAGCCGGGTCGGGCCAAGCTGTCCTGCGCCAACTGGGCCCATGCGTTCGCCGCCTCGCCGGGCGTCGACAAGGTGCGGGCGTTGGATCCCAACGCGCCCAATATCGGCATCGTCTCGGCCTATAACGACATGCTGTCGGCCCACCAGCCGCTGGAAGAGTATCCGGCGCTGATCAAGGTCGCCGCGCGCGAGGTCGGGGCTACCGCCCAGTTCGCCGGCGGCGTGCCGGCCATGTGCGATGGCGTCACCCAGGGCCGCCCGGGCATGGAGCTGTCGCTATTCTCGCGCGACGTCATCGCCATGGCCACGGCCATCGCCCTGACCCACGACGCTTTCGACAGCGCGCTCTATCTTGGCGTTTGCGACAAGATCGTGCCGGGCCTGGTGATCGGGGCCCTGACCTTCAGCCACCTGCCGGCGCTATTCGTGCCGGCCGGCCCGATGACCTCGGGCCTGCCGAATTCGGAAAAGGCCCGCATCCGCGCCCTCTATGCCGAGGGCAAGGTCGGCCGCGAGGAATTGCTTGAGGCCGAGAGCGCCAGCTACCACGGCCCCGGCACCTGCACTTTCTACGGCACGGCCAACACCAACCAGATGCTGATGGAGCTGATGGGCTTCCATCTGCCCGGCTCTGCCTTCGTGCATCCCAACACGCCGCTGCGCGAGGCCCTGGTCAAGGAGGCCGCGCGCCGCGCCGCCGCCGTCACCAACAAGGGCAATGAGTTCATCCCGGTCGGCCGCATGATCGACGAGAAGTCGGTCGTCAACGGCGTGGTTGGCCTGATGGCCACCGGTGGTTCGACCAATCTGGCCCTGCACCTGGTCGCCATGGCCCATGCTGCTGGCGTGATCCTGACGCTGGAAGACCTGGACGAGATCTCCAAGGCCACGCCGCTGCTGGCCCGCGTCTATCCCAATGGTTCGGCCGACGTGAACCACTTCCAGGCCGCCGGCGGCATGGCCTTCGTGATCCGCGAACTCCTGAAGGCGGGGCTCGCCCACGAAGACGTCCTGACCATCGCGGGCCCGGGCTTGTCGCGTTACACCCAGGAACCGGCCCTGGAAGATGGCCACTTGGTGTGGCGCGACGGCGCAGCGGAGTCGCTGGACACCGCCATCGTGCGTCCGGTTTCCGACGCGTTCAGCCCCGAGGGCGGCCTGCGCATGCTGGGCGGCAATATCGGTCGCGGGGTGATGAAGATCTCGGCCGTGAAACCCGAGCATCACACCATCACCGCGCCGGCGGCGGTGTTTCAGGAACAGGAAGACTTCATCGCCGCCTTCAAGCGCGGTGAACTCGACCGCGACGTCGTGGTGGTGATGCGCTTCCAGGGCCCGGCCGCCAACGGCATGCCGGAGCTGCACAATCTGTCGCCGTCGATCTCCGTGCTGCTCGACCGCGGCTTCAAGGTGGCGCTCGTCACCGACGGCCGCATGTCCGGCGCTTCGGGCAAGACCCCCGCGGCGATCCACGTGACGCCGGAAGCCGCCAAGGGCGGTATGCTGGCCTATGTTCAGGACGGCGACGTGATCACGGTCGACGCGGCGAACGGCGAACTGAAAGTGCTGGTGGACGAGGCGACCTTGCTCGCTCGGACTCCGGCAAACGTCCCGGCGTCCAAGCCGGGCTTTGGGCGGGAATTGTTCAGTTGGATGCGTGCGGGGGTCGGCCCCGCCGACCACGGCGCGTCTGTGCTGTTTGCTTGAGGAAGCAGTCTAGATGAACGGCTTGAAGGACGGCGGGCTTGGCCTGGTCGGCGACATCGGCGGAACCAACGCGCGTTTCGCCTTGGTGGAATTCGACGGGCCTGATCCCCGCCTGATCGAACCGACGGCCTATAAGGGCGAGGACTACGCCACGGCCGAAGAGGCTATCGAGCACTATCTGCACAAGGTCGGGGTCAAGCATCCTGATCAGGCGGTGGTCGCCGTGGCAGGTCCTATCGAGCACGGCACGGTCCATATGACCAATCTGGACTGGCGGATCTCGGAAGACAGTCTGCGCCGGGCAGGGGGCTTTCGAAAAGCGACCCTGATCAACGACTTCACGGCCCAGGCCCTGGCTGCGCCGCGCCTTTCGCCCAAGGACCTGCGCCAGATCGGTAGCTTGCCGACGTCCGGTGAGGGGGATTTGGCGATTCTTGGTCCTGGTACGGGCTTTGGCGTCGCCGGCATGGCCCGCCGCCATGGGGTCGACACGCCCCTGACGACGGAAGGTGGTCACATCGCCTTCGCGCCGACCGACGACATTGAAATCGAGATCCTGCGCGCCCTGACCAAGCAGTTCGGCCGGGTGTCGATCGAACGCATCCTGTCTGGCCCCGGCATGGAGGACCTGCACACGATCCTGGCGGCAGCCGAGGGGCGCAAGGTCGAGTCTCTACCGGCCAAGCAGATCAGCGAACGGGCGCTGGAAGGCTGCGCCGACAGTCTGGCGACCGTGAACCGGTTCTGCGCCATTCTTGGTTCGACGGCGGGTGACCTGGCCTTGGCCCTGGGCGCCCGAGGCGGCGTGTTCATCGCCGGCGGCATCGGCGCCAAGATCGTCGAATTGCTGGAGACCGGTCCGTTCCGTGCCCGCTTCGAGGCCAAGGGCCGGTTTGTCGACTACATGAAAGCCATACCGACCCATGTGGTTATGCAGCCCTATACGGCCTTGATCGGAGCCGCGGTGGCCCTGACGCCGGAAGGATATGCCTCAATCTCCTAGCCCAAGGGTGCCCTTACGCGCGCGCAGGGGCTCGCCATGACAAGGCTGTCATGGCTTATTGCCGGACAAGCCGAAGGAATCGGCGAGCGTGGCAGCCGAAACTGGGCGCCGGTTTCGGCGTCTGCCACGCTCCAAGCATGAGTTAGAGCCCTAAAAGGCTCTAGGGCGAGGGGCGGAATTGAGCTCGAAGATTACTATCCATGACGTCGCCCGGCAGTCGGGCGTCTCGATCAAGACTGTCTCGCGCGTCCTCAATCGCGAACCCAACGTCAAGGCCGATACCCGCGATCGGGTGCAGGCGGCGGTGGCGGCGCTGCGCTATCGCCCCAACATTTCGGCCCGCAGCCTGGCGGGGTCGAAGGCCTATCTGATTGGCGTCTTCTTCGACAATCCCAGCCCCGGCTACATCACCGATGTCCAGCTGGGCGCCATCGCGCGGTGTCGGGAGGAGGGCTATCACCTCATCGTAGAGCCGCTCGATTCCACGGCCGACAATGTCGAGGACCAGGTTGCGCCCATGTTGGCGACCCTGCGGATGGATGGCGTCATCCTCACGGCGCCGGTCTGTGACCATCCCGTCGTGCTGGCGGCGCTGGAGCGGGAGCAGGTGCCGTATGTGCGCATCTCGCCCGGCAGCGACCTGGATCGTTCGGCCCGGGTCGGCATGGATGACCGGCTGGCCGCCTATGAGATGACCAAGCACCTGATCGAGCTGGGTCACCGCGATATTGGCTTCGTCATCGGCCACCCCGATCACGGTGCTTCGCATCTGCGCCACCAGGGCTTTATGGAGGCGATGGCCGATAGCGGCCTGACGGTTCGGCCTGAGCGGGTGGAGCAGGGCTACTTCTCGTTCCGCTCCGGCTTCGAGGCGGCCGAACGGTTGCTGACCGGTGGCGACCGGCCCACGGCCGTGTTCGCCAGCAATGACGACATGGCGCTAGGCGTCATGGCCGTCGCCAACCGACTGCGGCTGAATGTGCCCGAGACCCTGTCCGTGGCTGGGTTCGACGACACACCGGGCGCCAAGGTTGTCTGGCCGCAGCTGACCACTGTCCGCCAGCCGATCGCCGCGATGGCAGGGGCGGCGGCCGATATGCTGCTGAACGGGGTATCGTGGGACGAAGGGGAGCTTCCGCCCTCGAAGCTGCTGGATTTCGAACTGGTGGTCCGTGAATCCACAGGTCCGTTGGCGGTCTAGCCTCTGCTGGACGCCGGGAGGACATATCATAGTTGACAGCGCTGTCTGATTACGCTGTCATGGCGCCAACCAAGAACGTCGCTTTCAAGCGGCGTCCGGAGGAGACCTTGATCTCGCTACACATTTCGCCGGACCGCGCGTGTTCGCTGGTCGTCGCCCCGGGTCGGGGCGTCTAGGCGCGTGCTTCTCGACGCGGCGCACCTGCGCGCTGCGTCGAGCTTTTTTTCATGCCGGCCAATTTGCGCCGGCTCCGCGCCACCACGGGAAGTTTCATGTTCGCTCCTCGCCGCTCCGCCCACGCCTCGGTTCTCGCTCTTCTGATCGCCGGAAGCCTCGGCGGTGTAGGGGTCGCCCAGACGCCGTCGGCCCAGACGCCTTCGGCCCTGGCGCATCCCGAACTCTGGCCCAAGGCGGCGAGCCCCAAGTCGATCACCGATGCCCGAACCGAGGCCTTCATCACCGACCTGATGTCGCGCATGAGCCTTGAAGAAAAGGTGGGGCAGACCATCATGGCTGACGGCTCCGCGATCACGCCGGAGGATCTGCGGAAATACCCGCTGGGTTCGGTCGAGGCCGGCGGAAACACTGCGCCGGGCGGAGACGACCGCGCCGCGCCGGCAAAATGGGTGGACTGGATCAAGGCCTATCGCGCCGTGGCGCTGGAGAAGCGAGACGGTCACACGGCGATCCCGATCATCTTCGGCATTGACGCTGTGCATGGTCACAACAACATCGTCGGCGCGACGGTGTTCCCGCACAATGTTGGCCTGGGGGCCGCGCGCGACCCGGACCTGATCCGCCGGATCGGTGAGGTCACCGCCGCCGAGGTTGCCGCGACCGGCGCCGACTGGACGTTCGGGCCCACTGTGGCCGTGCCGCGCGACGAGCGCTGGGGGCGAGCCTATGAGGGCTATGCCGAGGGCCCTGAGGTGGTGAAGACCTATGCGGGTCCCATGACCCTGGGCCTGCAGGGTGTTCTCAAATCCGGGCATGCCCTTGCCGCGAACCATGTGGTCGGCTCGGCCAAGCACTTCGTTGCCGATGGCGGCACCGAGGGCGGCAAGGACCAGGGCGACGCCCTGATCTCCGAGCAGGACCTGATCCGATTGCACGCCCAGGGCTATCCGCCCGCCATCGACGCCGGAATCCTGACCGTCATGGTGTCCTTCTCCAGCTGGAACGGGGTCAAGCACACCGGCAACAAGAGCCTGCAGACGGGCGTCCTTAAGGAGCGCATGGGCTTCGAAGGCTTCATCGTCGGCGACTGGAACGCCCACGGCCAGGTCGATGGCTGCACCAACACCAACTGTCCGCAGGCCTATATCGCCGGCATGGACATGGTCATGGCGCCCGACAGCTGGAAGGGCCTGTTCGACAACACCCTGGCTCAGGTCAGGGACGGCACGATCCCGATGGCCCGGATTGATGACGCCGTGCGCCGCGTGTTGAGGGTCAAGGTCAAGGCGGGCCTGTTCGACGGCAAACGTCCGCTGGAAGGCAAGTTCGAACTGCTGGGTGCGCCCGAGCATAGGGCCGTGGCGAGAGAAGCTGTTCGCAAGTCCCTGGTGTTGCTGAAGAACCAGGGCGTTCTACCGATCAAGAGTTCGGCCAAGGTGCTGGTCGCAGGCGACGGCGCCGACGATATTGGTAAACAGGCCGGCGGCTGGACCCTGACCTGGCAGGGTACGGGCAACAAGAACAGCGACTTCCCGGGCGGCCAGTCCATCTATGCCGGTATAGCCGACGCGGTGAAGGCCAGCGGTGGACAGGCTGAACTGGCCAGGGACGGCGCCTTCAAGACCCGTCCCGATGTGGCGGTGGTGGTGTTTGGCGAGAACCCCTATGCCGAGTTCCAGGGCGATGTGACCAATCTGGAGTATCAGCCAGGCAACAAGACAGATCTGGCCCTGATCAAGTCGCTCAAGGCCCAGGGTATCCCCGTGGTCGCCGTGTTTTTGACCGGTCGTCCGCTCTGGACCAATCCCGAGATCAATGCCTCGGACGCCTTCGTCGCTGCCTGGCTTCCGGGCAGCGAGGGGGGCGGGGTCGCGGATGTCCTGATCGGCGACAAGGCCGGCAAGCGACGCCATGACTTCAGGGGCAAGCTGTCCTTCTCCTGGCCCAAGCGCGCCAACCAGGCGCCGCTCAATCGGGGTGATGCCGGTTATGATCCGCAGTTCGCCTATGGCTACGGCCTGAGCTACGCCAAGCCGGGCAAGGTCGCGACCTTGTCGGAAGATCCCGGCGTGGTGTCGGCGGCCGTCAATGTCGACCGCTATTTCATTGCCGGCCGCGCACCTGCCCCCTGGACCCTGAACATCGGCGGAGCGCTGGCGGTCCGGCCGATCGACGCCGGCGCCCAGGAGAATGCGCGCCTCGCCGAATGGAGCGGAGAGGGTAATGGCGCGCTCCAGGTCATGGGCCAAGCCGTGGACCTGTCCCGCCAGACCACCGGCGACATGGCCGTGTCGATCCGCTACCGGGTCGATGTCGCGCCGGAGAAACCGGTTTCCCTAGCGATCGCCTGTGGCGAATCCTGCGGCGCAGCGGTAGACGTAACGTCAACTTTCTCCAGCGGGAGAATTGGCGAATGGCGGACTGCCAAGATCAAACTTTCCTGTTTCAAGGCCAAGGGCGCGGACATGGAGCATGTTTCGTCCCCCTTCGCCTTGTCGACGACAGGGCGGTTCGCTCTGGCCTTCACCGAGATCCGGCTCGCCTCCAACGAGGGCGACGCCGTCTGCCCCTGATCCCAGCACCCCATGCTTTCCTAGAAGGAGCGGCCGCATGATCCGCGCGCGTCGTTCCCGCATCGTCGCCACCATCGGCCCGGCCTCGAGTTCGCCGGAGATGATCATCACCCTGGCCAGGGCCGGGGCGGATGTGTTCCGCCTGAACTTCAGCCACGGCGCGCATGAGACCCATGCCGCCGTCTATGCTGCGATCCGCGCGGCCGAGCCCATTGTCGGTCGGCCGCTGGGCATTCTGGCCGACTTGCAGGGACCCAAGCTGCGCGTCGGCAAGTTCGCCAATGGGCCGGTGCAGCTGAAGGCCGGCCAGGCGTTCCGCTTCGACGACGACGCTACGCCCGGCGACGAGACGCGCGTTTGCCTGCCGCATCCGGAAATCTTGGTGGCCATGCGTCCTGGCGCGACCCTGCTGCTGGACGACGGAAAGCTGCGGATGACCGTCACCGACGCCGGGCCTGGCTATGCCAACACCAAGGTGGTCAACGGCGGCAAGCTGTCAGAGCGCAAGGGCGTGGCGGTGCCGGATGTCGTCATCCCGATGTCGCCCCTGACCCCGAAGGACCGCGAGGATCTGGCTTTCGCCCTGCGGCTTGGCGTCGATTGGGTCGCCTTGTCGTTTGTCCAGGCTCCGGAAGACATGGCCGAATTGCGCCGCATTGTCGAAGGTCGCGCTGCCGTGCTGGCCAAGATCGAGAAGCCCCAGGCGCTGGAATGCCTCGGCGCGATCCTGGACCTGTGTGACGGCGTGATGGTCGCGCGGGGCGACCTTGGTGTCGAGATGGCGCCCGAAGAGGTGCCGGTCGCCCAGAAAATCATCCTGCGGGCGGCGCGCGAACGCGGCATCCCGGTGATCGTCGCCACCCAGATGCTGGAATCCATGACCAGTTCGCCGACCCCCACCCGGGCCGAGGCGTCGGATGTCGCCAATGCGGTTTATGAGGGCGCGGACGCGGTCATGCTGTCGGCCGAGTCCGCCGCCGGCGACTATCCTGAAGAATCTGTCTCGATGATGAACCGCATCATTGAGCGGGTTGAGCGCGATCCGCGCTGGCCTGAGCTGATGCAGGCCGAACAGCCGCATCAGGACGACGACGCGGATGTTCTGGTGGTTGCCGCCGCTGGCGCCGCCAAGGCCGGCTCGACCAAGTGCCTGGTGGCGTTCACCACAACTGGCGCCACGGCCCGTCGTCTGGCGCGCGAGCGCCCGCTGCAGCCGGTTCTGGCCTTGTCGCCCGAGATCAATGCGGTGCGCCGCATGACGCTGGTCTGGGGCGTTGAGCCGCGCGTCAGCGCCCAGCCTGACAGCCTTGAGGTCGTCACCACCGACGCGGCCAGCCGGGCGCTGGAACTGGGACTGGTGGCTCCGGGAGAGCGGCTGCTGATCGTTGCGGGCACGCCTTTCGGCGCTCCGGGGGCAGCCAATCTGCTACGACTGGCGCACGCGCCAATGCCGATCCGCAAGCGCTAGCGTATCTCTAACCTAGGGGCGTTGGCTCAGGCTCTGATCGCCTTGCCGAGCCGCGCCATGGCTCCGAGCAGAGCATCGCTCCGCTGTGCCGATCAATGAAATGCGGCCTTTTAGAGGGCCGCCCATCCCCTGTTCAGGGGATGGGCGGGTAAGGTCAGAAGCCTTGAAGGCGTGCGTAACGGTCACGATGGAACGCCGCGCCGCCAAACAACGCTTCGGTCACGCGGGCGCGCTTCATGTAGAGTCCGGAATCGTGGGCGTCGGTCATGCCGATCCCGCCATGCATCTGGACCATCTCGTTGGTGGCCAGATGCAGCACTTCGCAGGCCTTGGCCTTGGCGAGCGAGGCCAGGGCGCGGGTGTCGCCGCCGGCATCAAAGGCTTCGAGTGCAGCCTCGACGCATGAACGGGTGGTCTCCAGGTCCGTAAACAGCTTGGCCGCCCGATGTTGCAACGCCTGGAATGTGCCGATGACCTGTCCGAACTGGGTGCGGGTCTTCAGGTAGTCCAGGGTGATGTCGAAGGCGGCGCTTGCCGTACCCAGCATTTCGGCGGCGATGCCCGCATAGGCGCGATCCAGGGTCGGCTCCAGCACTGCCCAGCCCTTGTCGACTTGGCCCAGCACAGCGTCAGCGCTGACCGACACGTCCTTGAAGGTGATCTGCGCTGCGCCGCGGGAGTCCGTCAGGGCCAGGTGCGTTCGGGTCACACCAGCTGCATCGCCGGGCACGAGGAACAGCGTCAGGCCGTCGGTGTCGCCAGGCTTGCCGCTGGTCCGCGCCACGACGATCAGCAAGTCAGCGGCTTCGCCGTCGATCACGAAGGTCTTGGAGCCGTTGAGGACAAAGCCATCGCCCGCCTTGGTCGCCGCCAGCGCGGTGCGGGCGGGGGCGTGGTGGCCGGTCTCGTCCACGGCCAGGGTGGCGACCGCTTCGCCCAAGGCGATCTTGTCGAGCCAGGCGGTCTTCTGGACTTCGGTTCCCGCCAGGTTCAGGGCCGAGGCGGCGATCAGGGCGGTGGAGAGCAGGGGAGAGGCCACCAGGTTGCGCCCGGTTTCTTCCAGCACCAGACCCAGACCCAGATAGCCGAAGGCCGAGCCGTTGTGCTCTTCGGGGACGATTACGCCCGCCCAGCCCATCTGGCCCATTTCGGACCAGGCGGCGGGGTCGAAGCTTGCGCCCGACTTGCTGTCGCGCAGTTTGCGCAGGGCGCCGACGGGCGCGCTGTCAGTGGTCCAACCCTTGGCCGCGTCGCGCAGCATGGTCTGTTCTTCGGTCAGGACGGCCATGTCAGGCGTGCTCCCTCAGTTGATGATGGAGGCCCTTGTCCGGGCCCGTTCGGGATGGACGGATGAGGATCACTGGTGATCCAGCAGGCCGAGCACGCGCTTGGCGACGACATTGAGATTCACTTCGCTGGTGCCGCCCTCGATCGAATTGCCCTTCGAGCGCAGCATGCTGCGCGCGACGTTGAGCTCGTCCTTGCTGAAGCCTTCGCCCTCCCAGCCCAGGCCCTGCAGGCCCATGGCCTCGACCATAAGCTCGCAGCGCTCTTGGTTCATCTTGGCGGCGGCGTACTTGATGATCGAGACGGCGGCGCTGGGGCCGTTGCCGGTCTTCGACTCCTGCTCGGCGCGACGCACGGTCAGGGCGAACGCGTGGGCGTCCATGCGATGGGCGGCGATGCGCGCGCGCAGGTCGCCGTCGGCCAGACGACCTGTCTCGTCGATGCCGATCTCCTTCTTGGCCACGTCGACCAGGTCCAGACCGCCGCCGCCGCCAAAGCCGCTGGCCGAGATGTTCTGGCGCTCGTACTGGAGGAGCCGCTTGGCGATGTCCCAGCCGCCGTTCAGCTTGCCGACCAACTGGTCCTTGGGAACCTTCACGTTGTCGAAGAAGGTCTCGCAGAAGGGCGAGGAGCCGCTGATCAGCTTGATCGGGCGCGGATCGACGCCTGGCGTGGTCATGTCGAACAGCACGAAGGAGATACCTTCGTGCTTCTTGGTGGTGTCGGTGCGCACCAGGCAGAAGATCCAGTCGGCCTGATCGGCATAGCTGGTCCAGACCTTCTGGCCGTTGATCAGATAGTGGTCGCCCTTGTCTTCGCACTTGGTTTGCAGGGCCGCGAGGTCGGAGCCTGCGCCCGGTTCAGAATAGCCCTGGCACCAGCGGGTCTCGCCGCGCACGATTCCGGGGATGAACGCCTTCTTCTGCTCCTCGGTGGCGTATTCCAGCAGCACCGGACCGAGCATCCAGACGCCGAAGCTCATCAGGGCCGGCCGAGCCTTGATCCGGCGCAGCTCCTGTTCCAGCACCTTGTTCTGGGCCTTGGAAAGGCCGCCGCCGCCATATTCCGCAGGCCACATCGGCGCGGTCCAGCCGCGCTCAGCCATGCGATCCAGCCACAGCTTGGCGTCGGGGGTCTTCCAGACCATCTTGCGACCGCCCCACGGGGCGTCGTCCTCACCCATCGGCGCATGCAGCGACGGCGGATAGTTGGCTTCCAGCCAGGCGCGGGTCTCGGCCCGGAAGGCGTCGAGTTCGGTTGCACCGAAGTCGGCCATGGTCGTCTCTCCCTTGGGATCGTCATCTTTCGGCGTGTCTGGCACGTCGCGCATCACCAGACTACGCGACCGGGCGCGCCGGGCAAGCCGATTCAAACGATCGTTTATCGCAAGGCGGGCGACCGCGTCACATGTTCCGGCGTATACGAGGGAAACGTGGGGTCCCGCAGGGGATTCGCCGATCCGGGTTCTTGATGTCAGCGCCTGAATTCAGACCGGCGGCCCTGGCGATGGCGCCGACGCTCTCGGCCATCCTTGCCGTCTCGGCCGGGGTTATGCTCTTGACCTCCGGCGCGACGCCGTCCGAGCCGACGCGATTTGCGCTTCTTCTCGCCTTCGCGCCTGACCTGCTGATCGAGATCAGCCATTTCGTCTCGTCGATCCTGGGTCTTGTCCTGCTGCTGCTGGCCTTTGGCCTGCGGTCGCGCCTTGACGGTGCGTGGTGGGCTGCGGTCATCACGCTGGGCGCAGCGGCGGTTCTGGCCATTTTCAAGGGCCTGAACTGGGAGGAGACAGCGCTTCTGACGCTGTGTTGCCTGTTGATCTTGCCTTTTCATGAGGCGTTTCCGCGCAAGGCCGCGCTGTTCCGGATGGAGATCACGCCAGGCTGGCTGATGTCGGCGGCCGCGGCGCTGGGTGGGGCGGCCTTCTGCGGCTGGTGGGTCTTTACCCATACGGAATATGCCGACAAGTCGTGGATGCGCCTGATGGGCGACCAGGACGCCGCCCGGGCCATTCGCTCATCTGTGGCGGCCGCTATCGTGCTGCTGGCCATCGGTGTGTGGCGACTGATCGCGACCCCGGCCATGCCGCCTGTCGTCGATGACACGGATCCTGAATTCGACCGGGTTCGCGCCATTCTCGCCAAGGCCGAGGATGCCGAGCCAGGGTCCAATCTGGCGCTGCTTGGAGACAAGCGGTTCTTGTTCTCGGCCTCAGGCGAAAGCTTTCTGATGTTCGGCGTGCGCCGTCGCTCCTGGATCGCCCTTGGCCCGCCCGTCGGTCGCCGCGATGAGCGGATGGAGCTGTTCTGGCGCTTCAGGGAGCTGGCCGACGCCCATGCGGCGCGCGCAGGTTTCTATGCCCTTGGCCCTGGCGACCTGCCTGACACCATTGATCTGGGTCTGGCGATCCAGAAGACGGGGGAAAGCGCCGCCGTCCCGCTGGCGGCTTTCTCCCTGGTAGGCCGCCGCCGCGAGGTTCTGCGCCGTAACTGGCGCAAGGCGGGCGAGGGCGGGGCGGCTTTTGAGGTCCTTCCGGCCGGCGAGGCGCCGATTGAGGACCTGAAGACAATTTCGGACGCCTGGCTCGGCCATCACGCTGGTGGCGAGAAGGGCTTCTCCATGGGCGGGTTCGATCCGCGCTACGTGGCCGAGTTCCCGGTGGCTCTGGTTCGCTCGGAGGGCAAGATTGTCGCGTTCGCCACACTGTGGACGACGGCGCACAAGTCCGCCTTTTCCATGGACCTGATGCGCTATTCCGACGAAGCGCCCAAGAACGTGATGGACTACCTGTTCGTCGAACTCCTGCAGTGGGGCCGCGATGAAGGCTATCTGGCCTTTGAGTTCGGCATGGCTCCGCTGGCGGGGCTGGAGGATCGTCCGCTGGCGCCGATCATGTCGCGCGTGGGTCGCCTGCTCTATGAGCGCGGAGAAGAGATCTACAACTTCCAGGGCGTGCGCCGTTACAAGGACAAGTACGACCCTGTCTGGCAGCCGCGCTACATTGCCGCGCCGCGAAAGTGGGCGATCCCTTTTCTGCTGGCCGACATCGGTCTGTTGTCTTCGGGCGGTGTCAGCGGCCTGACCAAGCGGCCAAAGCGGCCCGCGACCTAATAGCGCGTCTGATTGCCTGTTTGCATGCCCAGGAGGTTCAGGAGATGGACCAGGAGCAGCATCATCGCCACCACGCAGACCATCATCAGCGGGCGCCACGGCATCATGCGTGGGCCCTTTAAGATATTGGCCGGGCGCGCGCCACGCCACCCGCAGACCACGGCGAGGATCAGCAGCACGACCAGAGCGGCGACAGTGAATGGCAGGTCCATGTGCCTTCCATGCCCTGCGACAATCAGCCTGGCAAATGGTTAACCCGCGTTAACCCCCTTGCTTTTTAACCAAGGTAAAGATGGTTAAAGCTGCGTCCCGATTCCTCCACTTCTGAATCGTAAACCTACTAGATTTAGCTATTTGGTCGCGTTTACACCCCAGGAATCGGTGACTAGCGTTGGTCCCCAAGTACGGGGAGAACGATTCGTATGACGGCCGCAGCGCCATGGAGCGTAAAGGGGATAGACCCCAAGGCACGTGAGGTCGCAAAGGACCTTGCGCGTCGCTCCGGCATGACGTTGGGCGAGTGGCTCAACCGCATGATTATCGAGGGTGAAGGGCAGGGCGACGCCGCTGCTGCCGACGCCTTTGTCGGCGGTGCGCAGGACCGTTCCGCCAAGCCCTATCTCCACATCGCGACCGACGGCGACACGCCGCCGCGCATCGAGATCGCCGAACACCCCGCCGACGAAGTCGGTCGCGTCGCTATTGCGCTCGACCGTCTGACGAACCGCATCGAAGCCGCAGAAGGCCGCTCGGCCGCCGCCATCAACGGCATCGATCAGTCGGTGCGCGGCGCGCTAAGCCGTCTGGCCCTGTCCGAACGTGAGCAGATCGCCGTCGCCGCCCGTTTCGAGGGCGCGGTCGATGACATCAAGACCGAGCAGGCCCGTTCGACCGAACGCCTGCGCCGGATGGAAGCCGAGGCGGTTGGACCGCGTTCCGCCGAGGCGCTGCGGGCGCTCGAAGGTGCGCTCGGCAAGGTCGCCGGACATCTTTACGAAGGCGAAGCGCGCACACGCGAAGCCATCTCCGCCCTGGAAGCCCGCCTCGACGCCCAACCGGCCGCCGCGACCAGCGACCCGTCATCCGTCGTCGAGGAAGTTGTCGCGCGTCTGGGTCAACGCCTGGAAGCCGCCGAGACCCGCACCGCAGAAGCGTTGCGCGAACTGGGCTCATCCTTCTCCGCCCTGGACGGCCGTCTTCAGGCTGTCGAGGGCGCGAACCCGACCTCGGGCGTTCAGGAGCGTCTCGACCAGCTGGCCGGCGACCTGACAAGGCGCATGGAGGCCGCGCGGCTCGAAATGGCGACCAAGCTGGGTGACAGCGCTGATGGTCGCTTCGATCGCATGGACAAGAAGCTCGGCGAGATGGCCGCTCACGTCCAGGCCGCCGAGCAGCGCTCGGCCAGGGCCATCGAGCGCATGGGCCGCGAAGTGGTCGGCGTCGCCGACGCCTTCAATCGTCGGGTCCAGGCGGCAGAGAGCCGCAACGCCGCCGCCATCGAACAGGTCGGCGGCGAGGTGGCCCGCATCGCTGCGACCGTCGAGCACAAGCTGAACCGCGCTGACAGCGTCCAGGCCCAGGCACTGGAAAAGCTCGGCACGGAAATCGCCCGCATCACCGAGAAGCTCGCCGAGCGGATCGGCAACGCCGAACGCCGCAACGCTCTGGCCATCGACGATGTCGGCGAACAGGTCACTCGCGTCACCGATCGGCTCAATCAGCGCCACGAGCGTTCGTCGCAGGAACTGATCGACCGGATCCGCCAGAGCGAAGAGCGCACCGCGCGCATGCTCGATGAAGCGCGCGAGAAGATCGACACCCGCCTCGGCGACGCCCAGCGCAAGCTGGCCGAGACGCCGGTCCCGGCTGCAGCTGTCGCGCCCGCGCCTGTCGTTCGCGCTCCGGCGGTCTCGCCGTTCGCGGCCAGCAGCTATTCCTTCGGTGGTGAGCCTGCCTTGGACGAGGACGTGTTCAACGCACCCCCGCCCATGGCGCGCGCCCCTGTGTTCGAAGTCGCCGCCTTCCCGGCGGTCGATCCCGAGCCGCCCAGCTTCGACGACGAGGATTATGAGGCCGCTGACGGCTTTGTCGGTCAGGAACTCTCGGAAGCCGTTGGACGCGTCGCGCCAGCGTCTGACTTTGGGTCCTTCTCCGCTCCCGAGTCGGCCGATCCGTCGCGTCCGCTGTCGACCCGCGAAGTGATTGAGCAGGCCCGCGCTGCCGCTCGCGCTGCGGCCGCCGCCGACGTGAAGGCCAAGAAGGACACCAGGACCAAAGACAAGCCTGCTCGTACCTCACTCTTTGCGGGCTTTGGGTCCAAGGCCTCGACCAAGGCGCCCAAGCGCCGTCTCGGCTCCACTGTCGCCACCGCTCTGATGGTGTTCGGCGTCGCCGGCGCCATGGGCGCCGGCGTGGCGGGTCTGTTGCTGCCCGACCGTGGTCAGAGCCAGGTTCCTGATCGTGTGGCCGCGTCCATTGCCGGCCGCAAGTCCGAGGTCGAGATCCGCACGGCGGAAGCCGACACGACGCCCGGCATGCCCCGCGCCGCCGTCGCGTTGTCGCCGCAACTGATCACCCCGACCGCGACCGACGCCACCCCGCCGCCGCCCGCGCCGCCGCAGGAGAACGCCCAGGCGCTGTTCGACGAGGGCGTCCGCAAGATCGAGGCGAAGGATCGTTCCGGCGTCGAGATCATGCGCAAGGCCGCCAATCTCGGCCTGCCGCGCGCCCAGTTCTATCTCGGCAAGATGTACGAGATGGGCGAGGGCGGCGTTAAGAAGGATCTCGTCGAGGCTCGCCGCTGGACTGAACGCGCCGCCACCGCCGGCGACCCGCGCGCCATGCACAATCTGGCCCTGTTCTATTTCAAGGGGGACGGCGGGGCCAAGAACTCCACCACCGCCGCCAGCTGGTTCCGCAAGGCCGCCGATCAGGGACTGGTCGACAGCCAGTTCAATCTGGCGCAACTTTACGAAGGCGGCTGGGGCGTCAGTCAGAACCCTGCCGAGGCCTACAAGTGGTACGTGATTGCTGGCCGGGCCGGGGATTCTACCTCCAAGGCTCGCGCCACGGCGCTGCGTCCGCAACTGACCGCCGAAGCCCAGCGCACGGCCGACCGTTCGGCCATGGCCTTCCGCGCTCAGACCATCAACGCCTCTGTGGCGACCAGCACCGCCCCGGCTCCGGCCTCCGCCGGGCTCGGCACCGCTCAGCGCGTGCTGTCACAGCTGGGCTATTATCAGGGTCCGCGCGACGGTGTGGCTTCACCCGCCCTGCGCATGGCGATCGCCGCCTATCAGCGCGACCAGGGCCTGCCGTCCTCGGGCGCGCTGGACGGCGAAACCCTGAACCGGCTTTCGGTCTACACGCGCTGACCGGTGTGACGGGAACCTGATTGCGCGGACGCTTGAATCCATTCGGCAAATATCGTCCGTAGACCTCTTGGCGCGTGTGGGTATAGTCGCGCCCGGGGCAAGGAAGGTCGCGGGGGCGATCTTCCGGAGGAGTTGATTCATGAGCGAGCCAGTGGCGGATCGCGTACCGGCGCCGCCGGCGGTTTGGGTGTTTGGGCTCGCGACCCTGATACCCTTCTTCGTGGCCTCTGGCCTGTTCTGCTACGGCCCGCCCGGGGCGCAGAGCGGCGCGCTGATTTCCCTGCTCGCCTATTCGACCGCCATGGTCTCGTACTTTGGCGGGGTGCGAACGGGGCTCGAGATTGAAAATCCCAGTCCGAGATGGCTGGTCCTGGGTCTTTCGCTGCTTTTTCCGCTCGCGGGCTTCGGTCTTCTGCTCGGAGAACTACGCTTCGCGCCGGCCTGGCAATTGTCAGGCTTCCTGCTGGTCTTCCTTCTGCAATGGGTGTGGGACGTAACCGACCATGACGGGCCGGCCTGGCGACCCAGGATGAGGACCTTGCTGACCTCCGGCGCCGCCATCTCGCTGGCCTTCGCCTTGGAGCAGGCCCTCCACATGTAATCCCTAGTCGGGCCGCAGGGAACGCGGTCCGATCGCGTGGATCTTCTGCTTCCCCAAGGCGGCCGCCAGGACAGGGCCGCCGAACAGGCCTGAAAAGGCCCGATCCAGGACGTTCAGCCCGCCCGTGTAGGCGCCAAAGGCCGGCAGGATCAGCCGCGAGCCGTCGGTCACGAAACAGCGCCGCCGCACACTGCTGCGGCCGCTCGACACCTTGGCCGCTGGATGCAGGTGACCAGCCACTTCGCCGGGCTGCAGGCCGGCCTGAGGTTCGTGTCGCAGAACCAGACCCAGGATCGAGGCTTCGTCGACAACCTCCCCGGGCAGGGCGCGCGGACCGTCCTCGTCGTGATTGCCTACGGCCCAGACCAGGTCCCGCCCGCGCGCCAGGCTACGCAACCGCTCGGCGTCATCGGCCGCCAGACGGCCTTCGCCCTGGCCGTCATGGAAGCTGTCGCCCAGGAAGATCAGGCGTGCGGGCGACAACGCGGCCATCTCGCGATCCAGCCGATCCAGCGTCTCGCGGGTGTCGTAGGGGGGCAGCATCTGGCCAAAGCGGGCGGCATAGCTGCTGCCCTTCTCGAAATGCAGGTCGGCGACCACCAGGGTGCGTTCGACCTCCAGCCACAGCGCGCCCGAGCCGCGTAGCATCACGCTGGCGCCGGCCAGTTCGATGCGCAGCCCGCCACAGGCGCTGGCTTCAAACCGCGTCAAGCCATGGCCTCTGCGATCAGGTCTTGCTCGGCCTCGGCCAGGATCATTTCGCCGGCCGCATCTCCTGGGGCGCGCTCGCGGCCGATCTCCAGCATCAGCGGCACGGCGAAGGGAGAGACGCGATCAAGTCTGACATTGCGGATGTTGCCTTTCACGCGTGCCAGCATGTCGCCCAGCCGCGCCACGTCCAGCAAGCCGCTGGCGGCGTCTTGCCGCGCGCAGCGCAGCAGCAGGTGGTCGGGCTGGTGGCGGCGCAGGACGTCGTAGATCAGGTCGGTCGAGAAGGTCACCTGCCGCCCGGATTTCTCCTCGCCGGGATAGCGCCGCTCGATCAGGCCGGCGATCAGCGCGCAGGCCTTGAAGGCGCGCTTCATCATGAAGCTCTCCTCCAGCCAGGCCTCCAGATCGTCGCCCAGCATGTCCTGATCGAACAGGGCGTCGAGGTCCAGATCGTCCATCGGCTTCAGCGACCAGATGTTCAGGGCGTAGTCGTTGCAGACGAAGCCCAGCGGCCCGACCCCCAGCCGATCCAGCCGCCGTGTCAGCAGCATGGCCAGGGTCGTGTGGGCGATGCGCCCGTCAAACGGGTAGCAGACCATATGAAAGCGCTTCCCGCGCGGGAAGGTCTCCAGCAGCATTTCGTGCTCGCCCGGCAGGGCTGAGCGCACCTTCTGCCAGGCCATCCACTCCTGGACATCCGGGGGCAGGGCGGTCCACTCGCCCTCATTGTGCATCATCGTGCGGACGCGGCTGGCCAGATAGGTCGACAGGGGAAATTTTGAGCCGCCCCAGCTCGGCATCTTGGGATCGTCGGCCGGGGCGGGGCTGACAAAGGCGTCGGCGCCCACGATAGCGTTGAACCGCCAGACCTGTCCGGCGAAGACGAAGGTGTCGCCGGGCGTCAGCTGCTCGAAATAGCCTTCTTCGGCCTCGCCGACCTTGCGTCCGCCCATGGGGCGTTTGCCGCTACCGATGCGAACATTGACCATGGCCGCCGTGACGATCGTGCCGACGTTCATGCGGTGACGTTGCACGGTCTGGGCGTTGCGAGCGCGCCAGAGGCCGTCCTGGCCCTGCACGATGCGGCGGAACTTGTCGTAGGTCTTGAGGGCATAGCCGCCGGTCGAGACGAAATCGACGACGGCCTCGAAGTCTTCCCACGAGAGGGCGGCGTAAGGACCTGCCGTGCGGATCTCGTCGTGAAGCGCCACGAGGTCGAAGGGCTCAGAGCAGGCGCACCCCATCACGTGCTGGGCCAGAACGTCCAGGGCGCCGATCCGCTCGGGTTCGCCGTCCAGGTGGTTTTCCAGGATGGCGTCGGCGGCGGCGCGGCATTCCAGCATCTCGAAACGGCTGGCGGGCACGAAGATGGCGCGGCTGGGCTCATCCAGGCGGTGGTTGGCGCGACCGATCCGCTGGACCATGCGCGAGGCGCCCTTGGGCGCGGCCAGCTGGATGACCAGATCAACGTCGCCCCAGTCGATGCCCATATCCAGGGTCGAGGTGCAGACCACGGCCCGCAGCTCGCCCCTGGCCATGGCGGACTCGACCTTGCGCCTCTGCTCGGCCGACAGGCTGCCATGGTGCAGGGCGATGGGCAGGTCCTCGTCGTTCAGCTCCCACAGCTTCTGAAAGGCGAACTCGGCCTGGAAGCGGGTGTTGACGAACACGAGCGCGGTCTTTGCGCTCTTGATGATCTCATAGACCTCGGCCATCGCATGTTCGGCGGTGTGGCCCGCCCACGGTACGCGGCCTCCGGAGACCAGCACCTCGACGACGGGCTGCGCGCCGCCGGAGCCAAGGACGAGGTCCACGCTGTCTTCGCCGCCGGAACCCAGCCATCGCCGCACCAGCCCCGGATCATCCACGGTCGCCGACAGGCCTACCCGCCGCAGGTTCGGCGCGAACTGCTGCAGGCGCGCCAGATGCAGCGCCAGCAGGTCGCCGCGCTTGGAGGGCCAGATGGCGTGGGCCTCGTCGATGACGACGCAGGCAAGGTCGGCGAAATACTCGCGCGCGCCTTCCCAGGCACAGAACAGGGCCAACTGCTCGGGGGTGGTCAGCAGGATATCCGGCGGCCTGATCCGCTGGCGGGCCTTGCGGCTTTCACCGGTGTCGCCTGTTCGGCTCTCGGCGATGATCTTCAGGCCCATCTCACGGATCGGCGTCATCAGGTTGCGTTCGACATCAACCGCCAGGGCCTTGAGCGGCGAGATGTAGAGCGTGTGAACGCCTGCCGGTGTATTGCGCGGCGCCCGTTCGGACAGCTCGATCAGGCTGGGCAGGAAGCCCGCGAGGGTCTTACCGCCGCCGGTCGGGGCGATCAGCAGGGCGCTTTTGCCTTCACGCGCCTTGGCCAGCATCTCCAGCTGGTGAGCACGCGCGGTCCAGCCGCGCGCGGCGAACCAGTCCTGGAAGCGGGGAGGGAGGGCGGCGGCCGCTGACATTGCTCGCCGATATAGCATGTTCCCGTTCCGTTTCCAGACGGCGCGCGCACAGCGCGGCGCAACTCGCCTGTCAGGCTGCAACGCTTGACGCCCGCCGCCTGGCGGCAACAATCGTAGGCGCTGTCTGGGGTGGTCATGATTTTGAAGGCGCTCGTGGTCCTGTTGGGACTGGTTGCCCTGGGAGGCGCAACACACGCCCACGCGCGCCAGGTCACAGCGCCGCCTGCCGTCGCGCCTGCCGTCGATGCGGCCCTCACCGCCTTGCTGGCGCGCGCCCAGGGGGGCGACACGACGGCCTATGTGGATCTGGCGTTCGAGTATCTCGACGAGGGCTCCGCCCACTTCGACGTCCAGGCGGCCCAGCACTGGCTCGCCCAAGGCGTGGCGGCCCGGGTGCCCGAGGCCATGATCGAGCTGGGCAATCTCTATTTCGACGGTGAGCAGGTTGCGCAGGACCGCCGCAAGGCCCTGGGTTTCTACAGGCAGGCTGCCGCCCTGGGCGATCTGGACGGGCTCTACAATGTCGGCATCGTCCATGAGGGCGGCGGCGGCATAGAGGAGAACCTGGCCGAAGCCCTGCGCTGGTATCGGCGGGCGGCCGATGGGGGCTCCGAGATCGGCATGTTCCAGGTGGCCAAGGCCTATCATCATGGACGCGGTGTGCGCGCCGACATGGGCCAGGCCGTCTTCTGGCTGAACAAGGCGGTGGCGGCAGGGTCGTCGGCCGCCATGAACGATCTGGGCGCGCTCTATTCGGATGGCGACGGGGTGCCGCAGGACGAGGCCGAGGCGCTGAAGCTGTTCATCGCCGCCGCGCGCAACGGCTCGGCCATCGCCATGGCCAATGTCGCGGTGATGCACCACAACGGCGAAGGCGTTCCGGTCGACTATGTCGAGGCGATCCGCTGGTATCAGCTGGCGGCGGATAATGGCTATCTGCCGGCCTATCATCGGCTGGGTGCGATGTGCGAGGCGGGCGAAGGCGTGCGGTTTGATCTGGAGACCGCGCTGAGCATGTATCGCCGCGCTGCGCAGAGTGACGATCCCGCCGTGCGTCAGCAGGCCCAGAAGGCCATCGACCGACTGGAACGCGGCGACGACGAAGACCCGCGCGTGGTGTGACGCCGTTCGCATTCTGTTTCCGCCGCCAAGGTGCTAACAGACTCGCGTGACTGCTTCGCCGCCGACTCTCGACCTTGCTCCCGCGCTTGTCGTTCTGCCCGGACCGCGCGCCGGCTATGCGGATGGCGATGGCGAGGGCCGGATGCTGCGCGCACCGGATGCGCGCGATCTGCTGGAGCATGGCCCGGTCCTGGTCGCCCACGCGGCGATGACGGCCAAGCGGCTCAATCTTCATGCCCCCGCGCGCAGCGGCCGACTGTTCGACGTGCTGGAGCTTTACGCCTTCACCCGGCCGGCGACCTTCTGCGCGCCGTCGGCCGTGGGCCTGTCCATGGCTCTGGGTCTGGCCGAGCCGAGGGGCGCGGCCGAACAGGCGGCCAGCCTGAGGATCTCGGCCGACGCCCTGCTGGCTGAACTTCGCCTGACGCCCCAGCCGTCACGGGAGGAGGCCCTGGCGGTCGCCGCGACCCTGGCCAAGGCCGGCTGGGCCTGGGGACCGGCCGTGATCGGGGCCCTGCGCTCTGTGCCGGTGGGCAACCAGTTTCGCAGCTCGGGCCTGGATGTCTGGGCGCGCATCATCGAATGGGAAGACCAGGCCCCGCTGGGCGAGTCCGGCACGCGGCCCATCGATCCGGAGCGGGCAGGCGAACGGCTGACCGAGCTGCTGCAACGCGCGGGTCTGGACGAGGTGCGCGAGGCTCAGGCGACCTATGCCCGTGAGGCGGCGTTCGTGTTCCAGCCGCGTGAGCGCGAGGGCGAACCGAACATGATGCTGGCCGAGGCCGGCACCGGCGTTGGCAAGACCCTAGGCTATCTGGCCCCCGCCTCGCTGTGGGCCGAGGTCAACGGGCCATCGGTCTGGATCAGCACCTATACGCGGGCCCTGCAGCGCCAGATCGAGCGGGAGAGCCAGTCGATCTATCCCGATCCGGCCGTTCGCGCCCGCAAGGCGGTGGTGCGCAAGGGGCGAGAAAATTACGTCTGCCTGTTGAACTTCCAGGAGCAGGTCAACGGCGCCCAGCTGGGCAATGGCGACCTGATTGGCCTGGCCCTGACCGCGCGCTGGGCCAGAGCCACGCGGGACGGCGACATGACCGGCGGGGACTTCCCGGCCTGGCTGCCGACGCTGTTCTCGATCGCGCCGATGCAGCAGGCCAGCCCGGCCAATCTGGTGGACCGGCGCGGCGAGTGCGTTCACGCCGGCTGCCAGCACTATCGCATCTGCTTCATCGAGAAGGCGGTGCGGGCCTCCAAGCGGGCCGACATCGTCATCGCCAATCACGCCCTGGTGCTGACCCAGGCGGCGTTTGACGGCGCGCGGGCGGCGCGGGGGCTGAAGGGCGACAACGAGACCACGGCGGTCAAGCGCGTGGTGTTCGACGAGGGCCATCACCTGTTCGACGCCGCCGACAGCGCCTTTTCGGCGGCTCTGTCCGGGGCAGAGGCTGCCGAACTGCGTCGCTGGATCCGGGGCCCCGAAGGACGCGGCCGGCGCGGCCGGGGTCTGGAGGCCAGGCTGCTGGACATCTTGGGCGACCGCGAAGGCGCGCGGCAGGCCCTGACGGCGGTGCTGCACGCAGCGGCCGCCCTGCCGGGCGAGGGCTGGTCGGGCCGGGTTGCGCCGCCGGACGGCCAGGTCAATCCGATCGGACCGATCGAGAGCTATCTGGTGGCCGTCATCGAGCAACTGCGGGCCCGCAGCAGCGAGCGCGGCGGGGTCGAGCAGGGGCTGCAGTGCGCCGCCCGGCCTGCGGTGGATCTGGTGCGAGAGCGGGCGGGTGAGGCGGCCCGGGCCCTGGCCGGGGTCGAGGCCCCGCTGCTGGCCCTGGCCCGCCAGCTGGAAGATGTGCTGGACGAAGACGCCGAGCATCTGGGCGCGTCGGAGCGGGCGCGTATCGAGGGCGCCCTGCGTGGCCTGGACCGACGGGCGCGCATGACCCTGCCGGCCTGGCGTTCGATCCTCAAGGCGATCGACGAGGACGCAGAGGACGACCCGGAGTTCGTCGACTGGTTCGAGGCGACCTTCCTTTACGGGCGGGTGGTCGACGCCGCATGCCGCCGGCACTGGGTGGATCCGACCGAGCCGTTGCGGGCGGCGGTGCTGAGCCCCGCTCACGGGGTGCTGGTCACCAGCGCCACCCTGACCGATCCGGCGCTGGAGGATCCGTTCGCCCTGGCCGAGATGCGGACCGGCGCGGCGCGGATGCCGCAGTCGCCCAAGGTGCTGCGGCTGGTCTCGCCGTTTGACTATGAGAAGAACGCCCGGGCCATCGTGGTCACCGACGTCAACAAGGAAGACGCCCGGCAGGTTTCGGCGGCGATGCGCGAGCTGTTCCTGGCGGCCGGTGGCGGCGGGCTGGGGCTGTTCACGGCCATCCGGCGGCTCAAGGCCGTGCACGAGATGATCGCCGCGCCCCTGGCCGACCGGGGTCTGGCCCTGTACGCCCAGCACGTCGACCCGCTGGAGGCCGGGGCCCTGGTCGACATCTTCAGGGCCGAGCAGGACGCCTGCCTGCTGGGCACCGACGCCATCCGGGACGGTATTGACGTACCGGGCCGGTCGCTGCGTTTGCTGGTTTTTGATAGAGTGCCGTGGCCCAGACCCGATATCCTGCACAAGGCGCGGCGCGCACGCTTTGGTGGAAAGGGCTATGATGACTCTACCGCAAGGGCCCGTATCAGTCAAGCTTTTGGCCGTCTGATCCGTCGGGCGGACGACCGCGGGATGTTCGTGATGCTGGACGCCGCCGCCCCGACGCGGCTGTTTTCGGGCCTGCCCGAAGGGGTCACTGTCGAGCGCATGAGCCTGGTCGAGGCTATCGAGGCCACTGCGGCATTTTTGACCGAGACATAAGCTTCATGTTGGGCCGGTAGAAGCCTGGGCATAGGCTAAGGCCTTGGAGGCGCAGATGATTCGAGCTTTGATCGCAGCCCTCGCGATGCTCCTGATCGCCGGTGAAGCCGGGGCGCAGGAGTTTGTCCGCCATGATTGCCGCACGACCGTCCAGGCGACCAGCAGGCTGCAGTTCGAGAATGATCTGCACGCGCGCTGGTATAAGCGGTTCTGGACCGGCGCGTGCCAGGACCTCAGCCTGTGCTTGCCGGGCTCGCCCAACTGGAACGACGTCGTCGACAAGCTGCTGACCCGGGGCGGGCCTTCCCAGCAGCCTGTTCTGCTGCCCAAGGCCTGCCGGCTGGGCCAGCTGATTGGCATGGAATGGGCCCGCGACCGCCGCATCAAGCGCATCAAGACCGGCGACCTGAAGGTGTTCAACACCATGCTGGAGGCCTCCGGGGACCCGTTGCGCGGCGTGGACCAGGTGGAGCAGAAGGCCCGCACCCTGATCACCCAGCCCTGACCCAAGTTTGACTCAAAGCGGTCGAATTTCTGCAATCGACAGGGTCTAGGAGGAGGGTCGTACAGGAGCGTTCCCATGACCCCCCACGCCCATTCGACCGATCCGGCGATCGACGAGGCTGCCGCCCCGGCCCAGGCCTATTCGGCCCGCGCCCTGGTGCGGGCCGTGCGCTGGCGCAGCGGGCTTTCGGCGGCCCAGTTCGCCCGCGCCTTCCACATCGATCCGGATCTGCTGGAGGCGCTGGAACATGGCGGCGCCCGGCCCGACGCGGCCCTGACGGCCTATCTGCGCGTCATCGACCATGCCCCCGAGGTGGTGCGCGAGGCCTTGGGGCGTTCGGGCCACTAGAGCCCCTTCCGAGACCGAGGGCGTTCGGCCGGGTCAGATGTCGCCATCCGAACCGGCCGAAATCAGGCTAGGCCGCCTTGCTGATCGCCGAGGCGATGTCGTCGGTCGAGTGACCGGTCAGGTCCTTGGCGATCTCGCCCACCAGTTTGGCCTGAAGGTCCTTGTGCCAGTGCTTGCGCAGTTCGCCCAGGGTGCGGGGTGCGGCGATCACCAGCAGGTCGGTCAGCTTGCCGGTCAGGGCCCAGCTGTTGAGGGTCTGGGCCACACCCATGGCGAAGCCATCCTCGGCCTGGGTGTCATTGTCGGGGTTGGAGCCGCTGGAGGGATGGCCGGGCGAACCGGAGGCTCGTTCCGCCATTTCGGGATTTTCGACAGCCGACAGCTTGATGTCGGTGTGTCCGCTGTTCCTGAAGAGGACGAGCTTTTCGCCGTCGACCACTGCCACCAGGGCGCCATTGGGAAGGATCATGCTCTGCTCTCCACGGGTTTGGTCACCGTAACGAACGGCGTGGAGAGCAGTTGCCTTGATCGGTCGAAACTAGCCGAACTTGTAGCCGCACATCTTGTTGCCATCCAGGTCGCGGAAATAGGCGAAATAGGCGCCCGGCATCCGCTCGCCCGGACCGCCTTCATCGGCGGCCCCCAGCTCGATCGCCTTGGCGTGGAAGGCGGCGACCTCTTCGGCGGTGTCAAAGCTGAACCCGCCCATCGAGCCGTTGCCGATACAGGCGGGCGCGCCGTCATAGGGGCCCAGCACGCCGAACAGGCCCGTGCCCTTGCCGCGATAGAGCCGTCCGCCCGAGGCGTGCTCATGCACCGGCGTCATGCCGATCGAGCCCAGCAGCGCGTCGTAGAAGGCCTTGGCCTCTTCCAGCTTGTTGGAGCCCACCGTGAAATAAGCGACCTTGGCCATGCGTCTTCTCCCGTTTGTCTTTGACGGCAGGCTAGCATGCGGCGGCGGCCGGGCAACGCTGACGCTGGGTCAGGCGTCGGGGGTGGCAGGCCGGTTTTTGGCGTCCAGGATCGAGCGCCGCCCGTATGTGCATCAGGCGCGCAGTAGCGTCCTTGCGGACAATGGACCATGACACAGCGATGGGCGGCAGCGTTCACGGGGCTGGCGGCGGCGATGGCTGTGGCGGAGGTTGCTCAGGCCTATGAGCTCTCGACCAGGGCCCAAGCGGCGCTGGCGCGCGGTGAGGCCCATGCCGATGTTGCGGCGGATCCCGACGGCGTTTCGGGCCGGGTGCGCGGGGTGATCGACATTGATGCGCCGCCCCAGCGGGTGTGGACGGTGATGACCGACTGCGCCACGGCCAGCAAGCTGATGACAAACCTGACCAGTTGCAAGGTGCTGTCGGGCGACCAGGTGCGGGGCTGGGACGTGCGCGAGCACATCACCCGGCGCAACATGATCTTTCCCGGCATGCGGATCGTGTTCCGCTCGGACTACGAGCCGATGAGCCGCATCCGTTTCAAGCTTGTGGAGGGCGACCTCAAGACCCAGCAGGGCGAGTGGCGGCTGCAGGCCCTGGACGGCGGCAAGCGCACGCGGGTGTTCTATGACAACCGGCTGGCGGTCGACTGGCCCGTACCCAAGGCGATGATGCGCGAAGCCCTGCGCAAGGATACGCCCAAGGTGCTGGCGAACCTGCGCAGGGCCTGTGAGACCTAGACCGCGCCGATATATTTGATCAGGGCGGTCATGTTCTCGATATAGCCGCCGGTCGAGATGCCGATCTTGGGCGTATCGGTGATGAACGGCGAGGTGTCGGTGGCGTCGCCTACCCGGGTCCGGCTGAAGTCGCCGGGCGCGGGGGTTGCCGAGCCGTCGCCGATATAGGGATTGCTGGTCGCCTTCAGCTCGGCCGGCCACCAGCCTTCGCCGTTCAGGCCGGCCATCAGGGCGGCGGCCTTGTCGGGTGAGGTCTGACCGGTGTCGGCCTTAAGGGTGTCGACATTCAGGTCGGACACCGAGATGTCGCCGGTGGTGAAATAGCGGGGCAGGGCCTTGCGACCGCCCTTCAGCGGCGAGTCCTGGCTGGCGATTTCCGGCGGCGTCGCCTGCAGCTTGGCCAGGCGCTTGCGCAGGCCCTCCACGTTCACCGAACGGGTCGAGCCATAGTGGATGACGACGTTTTCGGGATTGTGGTCGGCATAGTAGCGGCCATTGACCACATTGCTGCCGGTGCGGTGGATGAACAGCGGCTTGCCTTCGCCGATCGAGATGAAGGTGGGATAGGCGCGGCCGGCCTTGATCTGCTCGTCGGGCAGTTTCACGCTGTCCAGCCAGTCCAGCGCCTCGCCCAGGCGGGCCAGGAACTTGGGGTCGCCGGTCAGTTCGTAGAAGTCCATGCACGAGGCGATGTTGCCACCGGTGGTGTGGGTGGCGAAGGCTTCGGGTTCATAGGTGCGGGCCCCGGCCGGCTTCAGGTCGGAAACCCTGTGCTGCAGGCCCCAGGCCGGTTGCGGCATCGGCTGCTGGCAGGCCAGGAAACAGTCCATGGCCTTGCGGATCGACGGCAGGACGCGCTCGTCGCCCAGGGCCTGCCAGACCATGATCAGGAACTTGAGGTTTTCCCCGGCCACGTCGTCGTTGAAGGTGATGTAGCCGGTGTAGTCGGCCTTGCCGTGATGGTGGAACTCGTCCTTCAGCGGGAAGCGCTGGGGCCAGCCGCCGACCGGGTACTGGCTGTCCAGAACGAAGGCCAGGGCCTTGTCGAGGGCCGGCTTGAAGGCCTTGTCCTGCTTCTCGACATAGAGGCGCAGCAGGAACTGCGAGGCCTCGGCCGTGCCGGCGTCATCGAAGGTGGCGTTGCCGTAATAGTGCTGGAATTCCTCGAGCCGCCAGCCGTTCTTGCCGATGGTGTCGTACCATTTCTTCAGCGAGGCCTCGCCGGCCAGGTCGCCCAGATAGTTCCAGCCACCGGCCGGATGCTGGATGGCGATCAGGGCCTGGGCGGCCTTGACGGCGGCCTCGTAATAATAGGCGTCGCCGGTGGCGTGGAAGGCGTCGAGGAACAGGTGGCCCATGGTCGCCGTGCCGGGCGGCTGCACCCAGATCATCGTTGGGAACGCTTCCATCTCGCCCCAGCGGCGCGAGAAGTCGGGCAGGTAGCTCCAGACATAGCCGCCGTTATAGGCCGCCTTCTCGACCATGAAGGTCGTGGCCTTCTTCATGGTCTCCAGGGCCTGGGCCTTGGTCGGAGCTTCGCCGGCCAGGGCCTTGAGCGGCGAGACGCAGCCCGCCGCCGCAAAGGCAACGGCCGAGGTCGCCATCAGGCGGCGGCGGGAGATGGGGCTGAGAGGCATGTGGCGCTCCGGCTGGCGTTTATCTCGACCGGCTCGGTGGGGCGTCGGGCCGCGGGGCGCGGCGGCTTGGCCGAGCGCCCGTGGCGGTTCCGTTGCGTCCCTCCCGGACCAGACAAGCCGATCCCACCACCTTGAGGCGGCGAAGTCTTGTCCCTGTTGTGACACCGGTGTCACGGCTTGGCTAGGTGCTTTTCGCGCAACAGCGCCCGGCGCAATCGGCTGGCGGCGCAGGGCGCCGCCTTGCGCGGCGATTCCTGTTGGGCGAGTACCGGTAACAGACTTTGAGGCGACGCCGCCGCGCCTGTCCTGGCTGCGCGCGACGCCGTCCTGTTGGGGAACAGGACAACGCCCCCGAACCGGGACCGGTTCGGGGGCGTTTTCAATGACACTTTTGCAGTTGTGACGAACGACGTGCGGCCAGCGGTCGCATGGCGAGGAAATTTACAGTCTGTAAACCTTCTCCGCATGCAAACACGGACAGAACATCTGCATGAAGCCGAGCGGCTGGAACGTCAGGCGGAGATCGCCGACAACGCCCATGCTCGCGCGGCCCTGCGCCGCATGGCCCAGGCCTCGCGCGGCGCCGCGGCTCTGGTCGGCATGATCGAAGCCAGCGACGAGAAGCTCGGCGGCGCGCGCCTCTAGGATCTAGGCGTTCGTCTCGGCGCAGGCCGCGACGCAAGCCAGCGCAAGCGCTTCCGTAGCGTCGATGAACGGCACGGCCAGATCCGCCGCGCCCAGCACCAGCGGAACCTCGGTGCAGCCGGCGATGATGGCCTGGGCGCCCTTGCCGATCAGGCGATGGGCCAGGGCGGCCAGGGTCTCGCGGGAGTCCGGCCCCAGGTCGCCCAGCTTGATCCGGTAGAGCAGGGCCATGAACTCGACCTGCTCGTGGTCGTCCAGGGTGATGACTTCCAGGCCCTGATGCGAAAGCGTGTCGCGGTAGAGGCCCAGCGCCAGCCCCGTGCCCAGCACCCCCACGCGCGCGGCGCCGGCCGCCCGGGCCGCCTGGCCGGCGACCTCCAGCATGTTGACCAGCGGCAGGCCGCTGGCGCGCACCTCATCGGAGAAGGCGTGGGCGGTGTTGCAGGCGATGGCCAGCACCTGGGCTCCGCCGTCGCGCAGGCCCGCCGCCATGGCCGCCAGCACGGGACCGGGATCGGCCTGGCTGCTGTTGCGGTCGGGGACCTTGGGATTGATGTCGACCAGCACCCGCAGATGGTCCTGCTCGCGCTGGACCGGGGTCGCGGCCTGCAGCTTGGCCAGGAAGTCCAGGGTGGCGGCCGGGCCCATGCCGCCCAGAACGCCGAGGGTCTTGGTCCCGCCGAGGGTCTTGGTCATGGTCAGGCTCCTAGAGCAGCGCCGCTTCCAACTGGGTATGGTAGCCGAACAGGCCCTGGGCGCCGCCGGTGTGCAGGAACACGACCCGCTCGCCCTTGAACGCGCCCTTGCGCGCCTGGTCGATCAGACCCTTCATTGCCTTGCCCGAATAGACCGGATCCAGCAGCAGGCCCTCGGTGCGGGCCGCCAGGGTCAGGGCGTCGATCACGCCCTGGTCGATCAGGCCATAGCCTTCGCCGACATAGTCGCAGTCGGCCACGACCATCTCGCGCGTCACCCGGCCCGCTGCGCCGATGATTTCGGCGGTGGCGACGGCCAGGTTGAAGACATTTTCTTCCTGCTTGGCCTTGGGCGCGCGCACGCCAAAGCCCAGGATCGGCACGTCGACCGACAGGGCGGCAAAGCCCGCCACCAGGCCCGCATGGGTGCCGGCGCTGCCGGTGGCGGTAACCAGGCGGTCGATCTTCAGGTCGCGTTCGTCGGCCTGGACGATAAGCTCGCGGGCGCAGTCGACATAGCCCAGGGCCCCGACCGTGTTGGAACCGCCGCCGGGGATCGCATAGGGCTTGCCGCCGCGCTGGCGGACGGCCTGGGCCGAGGCTTCCAGTTCGGCGACCATGTCGGTTCCGCCGGGAACGAAGCGGATTGCGGCGCCCATCAGCCGGTCCAGCAGCACATTGCCGTTGCCGACATAGTCGTGGGCCTTGGACCCCGTGCGCTCTTCCAGGATGATCTCGCAGGCCAGGCCATAGCGCGCGCCGGCGGCGATGGTCTGGCGCACATGGTTTGACTGCACGGCGCCCTGGGTCACCAGGGTGTCGGCGCCCTGGGCCAGGGCCTCTCCGAGCAGGAACTCCAGCTTGCGGGTCTTGTTGCCGCCGCCGGCCAGGCCGGTGCAGTCGTCGCGCTTGACCCACAGGTCGATGCCGAGCGCGGCGCCCAGGCGGGGCAGGGGCTCCAGCGGCGTGGGCAGGTGGGCGAAGCGGGCGCGGGGGAAGCGGGCGAGGTGCATCGGAACGGTCCCTGAAATGACTCGCGGTTCTGTTAGCACGCGGCGCGAGAGGGGCGTATTATCCATATCGACGATGGAGCCTGGCGGGAGCATGCTCGGTCCATCGTGAAGCGCGGCCTGGCGCGCCCTGGCGGACCGAAAGGTCATTTCCGCCGGACGCCGTCTTAGGGACCGTGATCTCAGGGAGGAAGACATGACGCCAAGAAACCTTCTGGTTACGGGTGTGTTGACCGCAACCTTTTTTGCAAGCGGCGGGGCGCTGGCCTCGACCCTGGTGCTGGGCGGCGGCGCGGCCAAGGACTGTTCGATCGCCGCCATCGACGGCCGCTCTGACCAGAGGTCGGTGCTGACCTGTACCGTCGCGCTGGAAACCGAGAACCTGAACTTCCGCGATCGGGCCCGCACCTTTGTGAACCGGGGCGTGCTGCAGATGCGCCAGCGCGATTTTCCGACCGCACGCGCCGACTTCGACGCCGCCTCGAAGATCGATCCAGACCTGGGTGAAGCCTGGGTCAATCGCGGGGCTGCCTATGTGGGCGAAGAGCGCTACGGCGACGCCCTGGGCCAGATCGACAAGGGTCTGTCGCTTGGCGTCAAGGATCCCGAAAAGGCCTGGTTCAACCGCGCCTTGGCCAATGAAGGCCTGGGCGATCTGAAATCGGCCTATCAGGACTATTCCCGCGCGGCCGAACTGGATCCCGAATGGGAGGCGCCGAAAAGGGAACTGACGCGTTTCACCGTCAAACGGCCCTGAGCGTCGCGGGCGCTCCGGGCAGGATCTGAGTGAGCCACCCGCCTTGAGACAAGGAGCGCCGATGGGCAGGATCAGATGGATCGCCGGGGCCGGCCTGGCGGCGCTCGCCGCCGCCGACGGCGCGTCGGCCCAGGACACCCTGCGTGAGTTGCGGGCCCTGAACGCCGCCCAGCAGGGCGCTGAGATCGCGCGCCAGGACGCCTTGGCCGCCCAGCGCGAAATCGCCGCCCGCCAGGACCAGCTGCAGACCACCCTGGTGCTGCGCGAGCTGGACGCCGCGCGGAGCACGCCGCCGGGCTCCAGCGGCCTTATCGTTCCGCCGCCCGCGCCTCCGCTCGCCGCCGGGCCGGATTCTCTGCAGGACCAGATGGACCGTATGGAGCGTCTGACCCAGGATGCGCTGGTGCGCAGCAATGCGCGCGTCCGGGCCGTGCGTCCGGCCAGCGACCGCTGACCAAAACACCGCAAAGAGGGACACGGCATGGAATGGAGAGGCGCGCGCCGCTCGGGCAATATCGAGGACCGGCGGGGCATCGGCGGGGTCGGCATCGCCGGCGGCGGCATCGGGGCGCTGATCTTGGCCGCCATCGGCTATTTCGTGTTCGACATCGATCCGCAAACCACCCTGCAGGTGACCCAGCAACTGCAGGGCCAGACCCAGCAGCCGGTCGCCGAGGGGCAGGTCAAGGACGACAACGGCCAGTTCGTCGACGCCATCGAGACCTCGAACACCGAGGTCTGGGGTCCGATCTTCGCCCGGCAGGGCGCGCGCTATACGCCGCCAGAGTCGGTGGTTCTGTATGACAACGCCACGCCCACCGGCTGCGGAACCGGTCAGTCGGCCATGGGGCCGTTCTATTGCCCGGCTGATCGCCGGGTCTATCTGGACCTGACCTTCTGGAACGACCTGGAGGCCAAGTTCGGGGCCAAGGGCGAGTTCGCCCGCGCCTATGTGATCAGCCACGAGGTCGGCCACCATGTGCAGACGCTGCTGGGCGCCTCCGACGCCGCCCGGCGGATGGGCGCGCGCGGGGCCGAAAGCGGCTCGGTGCGGCTGGAACTGCAGGCCGACTGCTATGCCGGCGTCTGGGCTGCCCATGCCGGCGAGACCTCGAACGGCCAGATCGTCATCAACAGCGCCGACATCGAGGACGGCCTGGGCGCGGCGGCGGCGGTCGGCGATGACACCATCCAGTCGCGGGGTCAGGGCCAGGTCGTGCCCGACAGCTTCACCCACGGCACCAGCGCCCAGCGCGTGCGGTGGTTCACGCGCGGCTATGAGCGCGGCGATCCGGCGGTGTGCGATACGTTCGGAGCGTCGCGGCTGTAGCCGCTTTCCTTCTCCCCTTGCGGGAGAAGGTGTCATCCGCAGGATGACGGATGATGGGTCTTACAGGACTATCCGGACAGGGCTTTCGACCCCTCATCCGTCCGCTTCGCGGCCACCTTCTCCCGCAAGGGGAGAAGGAAGGGGCCAACGACTCTTGACCCAAACGTCAACACGCCTAGTGTCCCCCCTGTTCACCGGGGGGTCGCTTGCGCGGCTGAGATTGGGCTTTTCGCCCTGACCCGTCGAACCTGATCCGGGTCATGCCGGCGAAGGGAGGGAACGCGGTCGGGGCTTACAGTCCGTCCGTTAGAACCGACTTAGCACGCACGTCCGGGTCTCCTTATCGCTTGAGGAGCGCCCGTAGAATGAACGTCCAGACCACCATCAAGTCCGTCGCCGAGACCATCTCGACCGGTTCCATTCCCGGCTCGCGCAAGGTCTATCAGGCCGGCGAGCTGTTCCCCGATATCCGCGTGCCGTTCCGCGAGGTGGCCGTCCACCCGTCGGCCAACGAGCCGCCGGTAACGGTCTATGACCCGTCCGGCCCCTATACCGACACGACGGTGACCATCGACATCGAAAAGGGTCTGGAGCGCACGCGCGAGGCCTTCGTCGTGGCGCGTGGCGATGTGGACGTGGTGACGCAGCCCCGCGAAGTGAAGCCCGAGGACAACGGCTTTGCCCAGGGCAAGCACCTGGCCCCGCAGTTCCCCGCCATCGGCCGCACCATCTATCGCGGCAAGCCGGGCCACCTGATCACCCAGTACGAATATGCCAACGCCGGCAAGATCACCGCCGAGATGGAATATGTCGCCATCCGCGAGAACCTGCGCCGCGAGCAGGACCGCCCCTGCGTGCGCGACGGCGACGACTTCGGCGCCTCGATCCCCGACTTCGTGACGCCCGAGTTCGTGCGCCAGGAAGTGGCCCGCGGCCGCGCCATCATCCCGGCCAACATCAACCACGGCGAGCTGGAGCCGATGGCGATCGGCCGCAACTTCCTGGTCAAGATCAACGCCAATATCGGCAATTCGGCCGTGCTCAGCACCGTAGCCGACGAGGTCGACAAGCTGGTCTGGGCCACCCGCTGGGGCGCCGACACGGTCATGGACCTGTCGACCGGCCGCAACATCCACAACATCCGCGACTGGATCATCCGGAACTCGAGCGTCCCGATCGGCACCGTGCCGATCTACCAGGCGCTGGAGAAGGTCAACGGCGTGGCCGAGGACCTGAACTGGGAAGTCTTCCGCGACACCCTGATCGAGCAGGCCGAACAGGGCGTGGACTATTTCACCATCCATGCCGGCGTGCGCCTGCCGTTCATCCCGATGACCGCCAAGCGCGTCACCGGCATCGTCTCGCGCGGCGGCTCGATCATGGCCAAGTGGTGCCTGGCGCACCACAAGGAGAACTTCCTCTACGAGCGCTTCGACGAGATCTGCGACATCATGCGCGAGTATGACGTGTCGTTCTCGCTGGGCGATGGTTTGCGTCCCGGCTCGACCGCCGACGCCAATGACGAGGCCCAGTTCTCGGAACTGCGCACCCTGGGCGAGCTGACCAAGGTGGCCTGGAGCAAGGGCGTGCAGGTGATGATCGAAGGGCCGGGCCACGTGGCCATGCACAAGATCAAGGCCAATATGGATGAGCAGCTCAAGCACTGCCACGAGGCCCCCTTCTACACCTTGGGCCCGTTGACCACCGACATCGCCCCTGGCTACGACCACATCACCTCGGCGATCGGGGCGGCGATGATCGGCTGGTTCGGCACGGCGATGCTCTGCTACGTCACCCCCAAGGAGCACCTGGGTCTGCCGGACCGCGACGACGTCAAGACCGGCGTCATCACCTACAAGCTGGCCGCTCATGCCGCCGACCTCGCCAAGGGTCACCCGGGCGCGGCCATGTGGGATGACGCTATCAGCCGGGCGCGGTTCGAATTCCGCTGGGAGGACCAGTTCAACCTGGCCCTCGATCCGGAAACCGCCCGCAAGTTCCACGACGAGACCCTGCCCAAGGAGGCGCACAAGACCGCGCACTTCTGCTCGATGTGCGGTCCCAAGTTCTGCTCCATGAAGATCAGCCACGAGGTGCGGGAGTTCGCCGCCGCTCAGGCCCCGAACGAAGCCGCGGCCTTGGGCATGGCGGAAATGAGCGAGAAGTTCCGCGAGCAGGGCTCTGAGATCTATCTGAAAACCGAGTAGGGGCTCCCCAAGGCTGAGGGCGGCGCCGCCGCTTTCAGCCTTGGACCTCCCGGAGATCGGCGCCATTCTGCCTGCGTTATAGAGGGAGGGGCGCATGACGCGTTTCGAACGGTCGATGATCGCTACGGCCGCCACCGCGATGCTGGCCTGGTCGATCACGGGCACGGCCCTGGCTGACGGCGGCGGGGGAGGCGGCGGTGGCGGCATGCCCAGCATGTCCGCGCCGACCTACGACCCGGCCGTCGAATACTCCAAGGGTGTCGCCCTGATGCGCGACAAGGACTTCAAAGGCGCTGAAAAGGCCTTCGCCCGTGTCCTTTCCGTCCTGCCCAAGAACGCCGACACCCTGTTGCTGATGGGCGTATCCCAGAGCGAGCAGGGCAATCTTAAGGGCGCGCGCCGCTCGTTCGAGAAGGTCGTGAAGGTCGAGCCGGACCGCATCGCCGGCCATCAGGCCCTGGGCGTGACCCTGGCGAGGCTGAACGAAGCCGACAAGGCCAGGGTCGAGCTCGACCTGCTGAAGGCCCGGGCTGCGACCTGCGGCGCGACGTGCCCGGAAGCGGCTGCGCTGAAGTCGGCGGTGGCGGCGGTCGAGGCGGCCCTGTCATCGGCTACGCCGGCCGCTCTGAACGGGCCGGCGCCCTTTCTGCCTGACGCCGCGACGGGCGATCGCGCCTATCTGACCGCCGTGGCCCTGATCAACGGCGCCCGCTATCCCGAGGCGCTGGAGTCCCTGCGCTCGGCGCAGTCAGCCTTCGGTCCGCACCCGGATGTGCTGACCTATATCGGCTATACCTACCGCAAGCTGGGCCGGTTGGATCGGGCTGAGACCTATTATCGTCAGGCCCTGGACATCGATCCTGACCATCGCGGCGCGACGGAATATTACGGCGAGCTGAAGGTTGAGCGCGGCGACATGGCCGGCGCGCGGCGCATGCTGGCGCGGCTGGACGATATCTGCGGCTTCGGCTGTCCGCAGGCGGAGGATTTGCGGCGATGGATCGACCATGGCGGCGAGCCGCCGCTTTAGGGCTGACGATCACGGTCGCGGTCTCCGGCGGAGCGTTGGCCGTCGGCGACGCGACCCTGCGCGTCGAGCGCTGGTTGGCTCCGGACGCCGATCTGGCGCGGGTGCTGGGCCAGACGCCGACGGAGTGTCTGACGCCCGCGTCCGATCCCGAGACCACCTATCGGATCGAGGTCGGCCGCGCGGCCTTCCGCTCGCCTCTGCTGCTGGGCGGCCAGGCCGCGCGGGCCGGCCTGGCCTGCGAGTCCTGCCACCAGGAGGGGCGTTCCAACCCTGATTTCCAGTTTCCCGGCGTCTCTGGCCCGCCCGGCACTGCGGATGTGACCTCGTCGCTGTTCAGCAGCCATCGCGGTGATGATCTGCACAACCCGCGCGCCATCCCAGACCTCAGCGGTCCGGCGGCTGGCCTCAAGGTGTCGCGCGAGACTGACGCGCGGGCGCTCCAGGGCTTTGTTCATGGCCTGATCACCGAGGAGTTCGACGGCGCCCAGCCGCCGCCCCAGGTCCTGGATGGGCTGGTCGCCTATATCCGCGCCCTGTCGCCGGAAGCTTGCCCGGCCAGCCCGACCCGCGCCCTGAGGGTCGGTGACCTGATCGAGGACGCCCGTCGCGCCGTCGGCGCTGGGCTTGAGGCGTCGGCGCGGGGCGACACCCCGACGGCCGTCGCGATGGCGCAGGCCGCCCGCGGCCGACTGGGCCTGATCTTCGAACGCTACGAGCAGCCGGGTCTGGCGGCCGAGCGCGCCGCTCTGAGCAAGGCCGACGCCGATCTCGCCCTCGTTCTCGTTCGGCTGCGTCGAAACGATCCTCGCGCGGCGACCGGGATGCGCGTCTGGCTGTTGCGCTCGGATCGACTGGGCCAGCGCCTGGCTGAGTCGGAGTCGCGCTCGTTGTTCGATCCGCTCCGTCTTGCCGCCCTGGCGCGCCCGCGCGCCGCTGTCGTGGTGAAATAGATCAACCGCCGTGGTCGCAATGCCTCGGCCCCGGCCTTCCTTGGTTCATGACAACAGAGGAGACACCCCATGGCCTATGTCGATGGCTTCATACTCGCCGTCCCCAAGGACAAGCTCGACGCCTACAGGGACATGGCCCGCCTGGGCGGCACGGTCTGGATGGAGCATGGCGCCCTGTCCTATGTCGAATGCTTCGGCGACGACGTGCCCTATGGCCAGCTGACCTCGTTCCCGCGCGCCGTCCACGCCACCGACGACGAGATCGTCGTCTTCTCGTGGATCACCTATACGGACCGCGCCCACCGTGACGCGGTCAACGCCAAGGTCATGGCTGACGAGCGCATGAAGACCGGCATGGAGACCATGCCCTTCGACGGCAAACGCATGATCTTCGGCGGCTTCGAGGCGTTCCTGGAGTTGTAGAGACTTCAAGAAAATCTCCTTATGCGATAGTGCTCGTGCAGCTTTCAGGAGCGCGCAGTGCCGAATATGCTGATCATCGCTGGCCCCAACGGCGCGGGAAAGACCACCTTCGCGACGCGCTGGATCAATGACAGCGCGCCCAACTACGTCTTTGCAAATGCCGACGAGATCGCTCGGCGGCTGACCGAACCGGCGCTGTCGGCGACCGAGCGTGACATGCGCGCCGGACGTCTGATGCTCGCTCAGCTAGACGCCCATGTCGCCAATGGCGCGGACATCGTCCTGGAAACAACCCTGTCCAGCCGCCTCTATGCGCGGCGCGTGCCGCAATGGCGGGCGGCCGGTTACAGCATCACGCTGATCTATATCGGTCTGCCCAATGTGCAGGCGTCGATATCGCGCGTCGCTCATCGGGTCGACATGGGTGGACACCCTGTCCCGGAAGCCGATCTTCGTCGCCGCTTCGAGCGCAGCCGCGCGAACCTCGAAATTTACAAGCCGTTGGTCGATCGGTGGGAAGTCTGGGAAAGTCGCGATGGAGCAACTATCTTGGTGGAGAGGAGCCCGTCATGACCAAGACGCCAGACCCCGAAAGCATCGCCAAGGCCATGAGCGACGCCGCGTGGGTCGCGACCCACGGCACGCGCGAAGAGCGCTCGGGGAAGTTCATCGCACCGACGCCAGCGGCCAAGGTCACTGCGCCTTCAAAGAAGAGCGCGGTCGCTCGGCGTTGAGCGCCGGCTGACCGCGCCGTCGTCCGCTAGTAGAAGACTACTCCTTGACGATCTTGCCGTCCCTGATGGTGTAGAGCCCCGCCTCGTCCATGGTGATGCGCTGGCCGGTCAGTCTGCTGACAGCCCCTGGCAGCAGGGACGCGCGATGACGATCCACGCTAGGGTCGCGCCATGACTCACGCCCTGTTCCCCGGTTTCGCCGCCGCCGATCTCGCCTTCCTCACCGGGCTGGCGGTCAACAATGATCGCGAGTGGTTCGCCGCCCACCGGGCGCCCTTTGACGAGGGCCTCAAGCCCACGCTGGTGGCGCTGATCCTGGCCCTGAACGAAGCGCTCGAGACCAGGGGCCTGCCGCTGGCAGGGCATCCCAAAAACACGGTGTTCCGCATCCATCGCGACGTGCGGTTCTCGAAGGACAAGAAGCCCTACAAGACCCACGTCTCGGCCACCCTGACCCGCGACGGCCAGAAGATGTCGCCGGGCATGCTGTATGTGCATATCGAACCGCAGGGCGGCAGCAAGCCGGCCTTTGACCCCCAGACCATCGATCCGATGGATCCCAGCACCTTCCCGTCAGGCGATGACAGCGACGCGGGCTATTCCGGCAACGGCCCTTTCGCGGCGGCGGGGTTCTATCTGTCGGAGCGGCCGCATATCGACGCCTTCCGGCGCGCCATCGTCGCCGATCCCAAGGGCTGGGCGGCGGTCGAAGAGGCGCTAGCGTCCAAGGGCCTGCCGCTGGAGACGGGCGAGCCGACCAAGCGCATGCCCAAGGGCTTCGAAGGTGAGGCCGGCGGCCCGCTGGAGGCGGCGGTCAAACGTACCCGCTGGCTGGTGCGCCGCGACCTGACCGGCGCCGAGATCGGCGGGGCGGATCTGCCCGCGATCATCGCCGGCTTCGCCGCTGACGCCCGGCCGCTGCTGGACTTCGGCTGGAAGGCGTTGCGGCCTTAGCGGGTCCTCAATCTTGACCAGGAGCGGGCTGTCGCTCCACCGCGTAGGCGTCAAACCGGCGCGGTCCGCTTGGCAATGACCTTTTAAGTTCTCGGGCGCAGACTCGACGGCAGTCTCGGCTCTTCTCGCACCTCATGGCCGGGCGGGAGGGCGCTATGTCGTCGACCGTAACATCCAGTGCTCGCCGTCGAGGCGTCGATCATTTCGAGCCCGAGGATGTCGATCCCCAGGTTCAGCGCCGCTTGCGCGGGATTCTCGAGCAGATCGATTACACGGCCTTCGCCTCGAACAAGGCGCTGATCGGTCAGGCGCTTGGCCATGTCGACGCCAGCCACTTCCAGCACATGGCCGTCGCCGCCGCCCAGGCCCGCGCCCAATGGGTGGCGGCCGCAGTGGCCATGACCGAGACGTCCCACACCCCCCCGCCGGAGCAGATCCAGAAGCTGGCCCAGATGCGCACGGCCTATGACGAACTGGCCGAGGCCTATGAGGCCCTTCGGCGGATGGTCGAGCGGGGCTATGTGGTGTTCCGCGCCGCTCCGGGTTCTGCCTAGACGCTCTCAAATATATATCCGGGTAATATTGACTTTATATTCCATCCGGGTAAAAAGCGCACCGCAGGAGGGTCCCATGAACGGACGCAAGGCGCTGGTGCGCGACTATCGTGACCGCAAGGTCGAGGCCGGGATCTATGCCGTGCGCTGCGCGGCCAGTGGCGAAGCCTGGGTCGGCGCCACACCCGATCTGGCGACCCGTCAGACCGGGATCTGGTTTTCCCTGCGACACGGCGGGCATCGGGAGATGTCGCTTCAGGCGGCGTGGGCGACCCATGGCGAGGCGGCGTTCAGCTTCGAGGCCCTGGAAGCCATCGATGACGAAAACCTCGGCCCGCTGGGCAAGTCCTCCCTGCTGAAGGAACGCCGCGCCGCCTGGATCGAGACCCTGAGCGCCCGGGGGCTGAACCGATGAACCATGTGGTCTTCAGGGGCGCCGAGCGCGTCGCGGCGGGATCGTCCCTTGAGGCGGCCCTGGCCGCCCAGCGCCTGGCGGCCGAACCGTCGGACGCCGGGGTGCTGATCTTCGACGACCAGGGCCGGCAGGTGGATTTCGACCTCAGCGGCGGGCCCGCTGACCTGACCGCCCGGCTCGCGTCCGTCGGGGAGGCCGCTGCGCCGCGCGGGCGGGGCCGGCCCAGGCTGGGTGTCGTGCCGCGCGAGGTCACCCTGCTGCCTCGTCACTGGGACTGGCTGGCCAGCCAGCCGGGCGGCGCCTCAGTGGCGCTGCGCAAGCTGGTCGAGGCGGCGCGGCGCGAAAGCGAAGGCCCCGACCGCATCCGTCGCTCCCGCGAGGCGGCCTATCGCTTCGCCACAGTGATGGCCGGGGATCGCGAAGGCTTCGAAGCGGCGATGCGCGCCCTGTTCGCGGGGGACGACGCGGTGTTCGAGGAGCGGATCCGGATCTGGCCCGCCGATGTCGCCGCCCAGCTTCGCACCTTCGCGGCCGAGGCGTTCGGCGCGGACGCCCCGCTGGTCTGAAGCGGCCCTAGGCCTTGGGCTCCAGCAGGTCCCAGCGGTTGCCGTACAGGTCCTCGAACACTGCAACGCTGCCATAGGCTTCATGCCGTGGCGCTTCGAGGAAGCGGATCCCGGCGGCGCTCATCCGGGCGTGGTCGCCGACGAAATCGTCGGTGTGCAGGAACAGCCAGACCCGGCCGCCGCCCTGGTCTCCGATCCGGGCGGCCTGATGGTCGTCGGCGGCCCTGGCCAGCAGGAAGCGCGAGCCACCCGGGCCCGGCGAGACGACGACCCAGCGCTTGCCCGCGCCCATGTCGGTGTCCTCGATCAGGTCGAAGCCCAGCTTGCCGACATAGAAGCTCAAGGCCTCGTCATAGTCGCTGACAAGCAGGGAGATCAGGGCGAGATGGCGGGCCATGGGCGACTCCTTGAGGAGGCGCCGTCATAGCATCCACGATCCAGCCTCAGCGACCGAAGAGGGTCAGCAGGTACGAGGTTCCGGAATTGGCGATGGCCAGCGACTTGATGGCCAGCTGCTGTTTGATCTGCAGCGCCTGAAGTTTGGTCGACTCCCGGGCCATGTCGGCGTCGACCAGACGGCCGACCGAGGTGTCCAGCGTGTCCTGCAGCTTGTCGATGAAGGTCTGGTGGCTTTCCAGGGCGAAGGCGCCGGTGCCCAGGCGGGCGAGGGCGGATGTGACGGTCTCCATCGCGGTGCTCATGGCCTTGATCTCGACGCCGGTGATCGGCGCGGCCAGCAGGTCGGCGGGCATGCCAGACAGCGCCGCCCCCGTGGTGGACAGGTCGACGTGATCGATATCGATCGTGTCACTGGCGTCCGCATTGGCCAGGGCGCGGATCTGGCCGACCGTTCCCGACGCGATCAGATTCACGCCGCCGAACTCGGCATTGCCCACGGTGCGGTCGATCTGGCGCTTCAGCGTCAGGTAGTCGTTGTTGAGGGCGACGCGGCTGGATGTCGACAGACTGGTGTCGGCCGCCGCCAGCATCTTTTCCTTCATCTTGCCCAGAAGGTCGACGACGGTCTCGCCGGCCGACAGGGCCACGTCGGTGATCGAGCGGCCGCGCTGCAGGGAATCGCGCACGGCGTCCAGCGAGCGTGACTCGGCGCGCTGGGTCTGGGCGATGGCCCAGACGGCGGGATCATCCTTGGCGCTGGAGACGGCCAGACCCGTCGAGATGCGACGCAGCGTGCCCGACATCTCGCGGTTGATCGCCGAGAGCGACTGCAGGGCGATCATGGCGCCGGCATTGGTGTTGACGCTGTTGAGCGACATGGTCGGTGCTTCTTCCGGGGCCCGGCCGCGAGGGCCGAAGACGCGTTTTGCGCTCGGACAACAGGACTACAGCAACAGCGTTAGCGCGCCGTTCGCATCGGCCAGAAAATCGGGCGGTGGTCGCTTTGTCCGCCGCCGCCACGGCCCGAGCGCTGCGACCCGAAAACCACTGGCGGACGGGATGTTCCCGGCCGGTCACAAGCGGCCTTGCCCCGAGGGGTCCCTTGAGCCACCTTGCCGGCCCTTTCGAAAGGCCCTGCCCATGCCCCGCCCCGCGGCTGCTCCGGCGCCGCGCGGCGCCCTGATGTCCGATCTGATCGAGCTGATGCGGCTTTCGGGGCCGGTGGTGCTGTCGCGCCTGGGCATCATGGTGATGGGCCTGACCGACGCCATCGTGGTCGGGCGCTTTTCGGCCGAGCAGCTGGGCTTCCACGCCATGGCCTGGGCCCCGTCCTCGATCTTTGTGACCATGACCGTCGGCCTGCTGGTCGGGGCCCAGGTGATGACCTCGCGGGCGATCGGGGCGGACCGGCTGCACGATACCGGCGCGGTGCTGCGCCGGGGGCTGGTCTATGGCTTCTGGATCGGCATGGCCTCGGCCGTGTCGCTGGCCTTGCTGGGGCCACCCCTGCTGCACGCCGTGCATCTGCCCAAGGCCCTGGCCGATGGCGCCACGGCGCCGATGATCGTCTTCTCGCTGTCCCTGCCGCTCTACGCCCTGACCGTGGTGCTGAGCTTCTGGCTGGAGGGCCTGTCGCGGCCCGGGCCGGTGACCATCGCCATGTGGGTGGCCAATGGCGTCAACCTGGCGATCAACCTGCTGCTGGTGCCAGGGACCTGGGGCCTGCCGGCCATGGGCGCCGTGGGCGGGGCCTGGGCCACCTTCGTGGCGCGGCTGGCCCTGCTGATCATGCTGGCGATCTATGTGCTGCGCCTCAAGGATGCGCGGGCGCTGGGCGTGTTCGACAAGCCGGCGCCCGATCGCCCGGCCTCGATCGAGCAGCGCCGGATCGGCTATGGCGCGGGCGCGTCCAACTTCTTCGAGGTGGCCGCCTTTGCCGCCATGAGCCTGGTTGCCGGCTGGATCGGCGGGTTGTCCATCGCGGCCTGGGCGGTGGTGATCAATGTCGCTGCAGTGATCTTCATGCTGCCGCTGGGCATTTCGACGGCCACCTCGGTGCAGGTCGGCCGGGCCTTTGGATCGCGTGATCCGGCCGGCATGACCCGCGCCGGCTGGGTGGCCTTTGCCTTCACGGCGGTGGTGGGGCTGGTGGCGGCGCTGCTGCTGTTCCCGCTGCGCGAATGGGTCGCCTCGGCCTATACGGCCGACCAGGACGCCATCGCCCTGATCGCCCCGGCCCTGGCCCTGACCTGCCTGTTCCTGGCGCCCGACGCCGTACAGGTGGTGGCGGCCCAGGCGCTGCGGGCGCGCGGCGAGGTCTGGATCCCGACCCTCACCCACCTGATCAGCTATGGCGTGATCATGGGGCCACTGGCCTGGTGGCTGGCCATTCCGCTCGGCATGGGCGTCAACGGCATCGTCTGGTCGGTCATCGTGACCAGCTTTGTCTCGATGGCGTTCCTGCTGGCGCGGTTTCGGATGCTGGATGTGAGGGATCGGGGCCTCTAGATCCTCCCCTCTTGGGGGAGGTGGCCCAAAGGGCCGGAGGGGGCTAGCTCGGCGTTGCCCAGATTACCCCCTCAGTCGCTCCGCGACAGCTCCCCCAGAGGGGGAGCATCGATCTTAAGCCCCCAGGATCCAGCCTTCTTCAGTCGCGGCCGCTTCAAGCACGTCATCGCTCGCCTTGGGGCCGGCGAACAGCGCTGCCAGCTTGCCGGCTTCGTCCAGCTTGGCGAAGTGTTCAGCCTGGGCCCGCACCTGGGCCAGGTCCTTGACCTCGCCGGCGGCCGGAACGGCCTTGAGCAGCGAGGGATAGACCTCGGTCATGACCACCAGAACACCCTCGAGGTCCGCCTCGGTCAGGGCCTTGAAGCCGGTCTCAAAGGGCCAGACTCGGGCCGCATCGCCGCGCGCGTCCTTCAGACGGCGGGCGGCGGGGATGCCGACGATCGCCTGACCGCCGACCGAGCCGTTGTAATAGAGCTTCCAGATCGAGTGCGCGCCCTTGGCGGCCTTGTCGGCATGGCGGAACTCGGCCAGGTCGCCCTCGCCATGCTCGCGTGAGCGCTTGGGCTGCAGCGTGGTCAGGGTGTCCCGGGGCGGACAGCCCCAGAACGGAAATGGACCGCCGGTCAGGCGGCGGTTGATCTCGGACCCGACGCCGAAGCGGTTGTTGGTGTTGTCGGCCTTGTCCTTGACCATCTTGTTCAGCTGGTCCCAGACCGCGCGCCAGGGCTGCTCGCCCGGCAGGCTCAGCGCCTTGGCGAAGCCGCTCGGGAAGCCCAGCGGGAAGTCAAAGCCCACAAGGGCCCGCTCGCCGCGCTTTTTGAAGTCGTCAAGGATGGCCGCCAGCTTGGTCTCGGCCTCCTGACGGGTGGCCGGGTTGAAACTCTCGAAGGTCAGGCGAAAGCGCACGTCGCGCTTGAGCACGCCGATCCAGACGGAGTCCGCACCGGTGGTCGGCTTGGCGGCCGCGCTCCAGTCGACGATCACATAGGCGCTGAACAGACGCGACACGGCAGGCTCCGTCGAAAAGAACGAAGCCGCGCTTCTACTCCGCCCAGCCGGCCAGGGCCAGCAGCGGTTCGCCCCAGAGGCGTATTAAGCGCGCGTTTCAGGCCGCAGTTTGCTCGGACACCACGACCGGAGGCGCAATCTTGCCTTCGCGGGCGAACCAGCGGGCAGGGGGCTCGCAGACCGGACCCAGGGCCGCACGGACAATGGCGGGGGGGCGACGCTCTTCGGGGGTCATGAACAGGCCATTGGCCTTGACCCGCAGGCCGGCGACCTTGTGGGCGCCCAGCATGGTCAGGGGCACGGCCAGGATCAGACCGGCCAGGATCGGCGCGGTGCTGGTCAGCAGGTCGGGCGTGAACCAGAACAGGGTGGCCAGGATCAGGCCGGTGACGCTGATCCAGCCCATGGCGCGGAACGCCTCGTTGCCGGTCACCTTGTCGGCGTCGCGGCGCTGGGTGGCCCAACCGCCGACCTTGCCGGCCAGGATCTCGACCAGGGCGCGGGTCTGGGTGAACATCAGCATCGGCGCGACCAGCGCCGACAACAGCATCTCGACACTCAGACCGGCCATGATCCGGCGACGACCGCCGAAGCCCTTGATCTCGTGCGGACGCGAGAAGACCAGGATCGAGCCCAGGATCTTGGGGCCAAACAGCAGCACGAAGGTGATGATCATCGCCCAGGCGGTGGCCTGGATCTCGCTCCAGTCGATCAGGGCGTGGGCAGCGGCTTGCAGGTCGGCCATGGTGAAGGCCGCCTTCTTCAGCGACGGCATCAGCAGGCGCGAGACGACGCCGGCGGTCAGGGCCATGAACCACAGCGGCGACAGGACGTAGCTGAGCACGCCGATCACCAGGTGCATGCGGCTCAGCCAGTGCAGGCCGGGCAGGGCGACCAGCGGGATGTGCTGGACATTGCCCCGGCACCAGCGACGGTCGCGGGTGGCGAAATCGAGCAGGTTGGAGGGGCTCTCTTCGTAGGAGCCTTCCAGATAGGGAGCCAGGTGGACGCTCCAGCCGCCGCGGCGCAGCAGGGCGCTTTCCAGGGCGTCGTGGCTCATCACCTCGCCGCCGAACGGCTTGGGGCCGTCCAGCGAGGGCAGGCCGCAGGTCTCGGCGAAGGCGCGGGTGCGGACGATGGCGTTGTGGCCCCAGAACGAGCTCTCGCTGCCCGACCACCAGGCCAGACCCGTCCAGGCGACGCGGCCATACAGTCGCGTGGCGAACTGCAGGGTGCGGGCAAAGATCGTCTGGCCGTTGATCAGCATCGGCATGGTCTGGATCAGACCCGCGCCGGGGTGACGCTCCATGGCGTCGGCCAGGCGGACCATGGCGTCGCCGGTCATCAGGCTGTCGGCGTCGAGGACCAGCATGTGCTCATAGGCGCTGCCCCAGCGGGCCACCCAGTCGGCGATGTTCCCGGCCTTGCGGCCCTTGTTTTCCTGGCGGACGCGATAGAACACGGCCGAATTGGCCTCGCGACGGAAGCGGGCGAAGCAGGCCTGTTCGGCCAGGGCCACGGCGGCGTCGCGGGTATCGCTGAGGATGAAGATGTCGAAGGCGCGGCTGTTGCCGGTCTCGGCCAGCGAGGCGTCCATGGCGCGCAGGCGGGCGAACACCTCGGCGGCGTCCTCGTTGTGCACAGGCATCAGGATGGCGGTGCGGGCGCGCAGCTTGGGCATCGGCTTGGCGCTGTCGATGCCCAGCGGATCCTTGGGCTTGCCCAGCAGGATCACGAAGCCGGCGACGGCGGTGCAGAACCACAGCGACAGGGCCGTGAACAGCGGGGCCAGCAGGACCAGGCAGATGAATTCCAGACGGGTCACGCCGCCCAGGGCGATGGTGTCGAAGGTGGCCTTCCAGCCGGCCACGCCCATGAAGGCGGTGGCCAGGAACACCATCCAGCGACGGGCGGCCATGCTGGCGACCACCTCGGTGGCGCGGCGCGCGCCGCCTTGCCAGATCGACAGATGCTGCACCGGCATGGCCAGCGGCGCCTCGGCGGGGATTTCCACCGTGTCGCGACGTTGAACGACCTGATCGAGGGACACGCTCGTGGACGAGCGAAGGTCGAAGAGGGAAGAGCGGTCGCTCATGACGTCATGGTCTCGGTCTGTCCGGCGAGGGCCGGGCTCTCTCCGTCGCATCGCCGCATGAAGTTCGCCCTTTGCGCGGTGATGACCGCCCGCTAGGGGTTCGGTCGCCTCGGCATGTGACGGGGTCATGACGGTCAATTTCCGACGTGGAGAGCCGTCGGGATCTCAATAGTAAAACTTCGATCACGAATTCGCTACCGGAAATCACGCTTGTTTCGCAGGTGCGGGAAAAAACTTGCAATCCGCTGTGGGCGAAAGGCGATCGCCAAAATGGGGAATTGGCACAAGCCTATGATTATAAGGATTTTATTGCCGCTTTGCGGGCTGCTTTTGGTCGCAGCCTGCGGCCCCGGGCCTCTGAGTGCGACCCCTGCCAAGTCGCCCAAAACGGCCGCGCAGGCGTCGGAAACCTTGCCGGAGCACGACTCGACGGGCGTGATTTCGGCCGTGAACGGCCTGAGTCTCACGATCGATCACGACGGCGCGAGCTCGGCCGGCCTGGCCGCCGGGCGCAACGATTTCACCGGCCATGGCGATGTGCTGGCCAATGCGCCCCTGACGCCGGGGGCGCGGGTGGCATTCACGTTCCGCAAGACCGGCGGGGCGCTGGAGCTTTCGGAGCTGAAGGGGCGGTAGATCCTCCCCTCTTGGGGGAGGTGGCCCGAAGGGTCGGAGGGGGCAAGCGCAGGCGCTTGGTCCAGATGGCGCCAAGCCCGTCTATGCCGGCGCTGCCCCCTCAGTCGCTCCGCGACAGCTCCCCCCGAGAGGGGGGAGCATCAGGCCGAGCTAGCTCAGCTTGACGAGCATCTTGCCCATGTTCTCGCCGGCGAAGAGTTTGATGAAGGCGTCAGGCGCGTGCTCGACGCCGTCTTCGACGGTCTCTTTCCAGGTGATCTTTCCGGCCTTGATCCACTCGGCCATGTCCTTGGCGAAGGCCGGATAGAGATCATAGTGATTGGAGACGATGAAGCCCTCCAGTCGCAGGCTCTTGCCTACCGCCTGGATGATGTTGGACGGGCCGGTCGGCGTTCCGGTCTCGTTGTATTGCGAGATCATCCCGCAAAGGGCCATTCGGGCAAACGGGCGGGCCGAATTGATCGCGGCTTCCAGATGCACGCCGCCGACGTTCTCGAAATAGACGTCGATGCCCTTGGGCGCGACCTTGGCCAGTTCGGCGACCACGTCGGGCGTGGCCTTGTAGTCGATCACGTGATCGACGCCGATCGACTTGAGGAACGCCGCCTTTTCAGGGCCGCCGGCCGAGCCGATCACGACGTTGCCCTTTAGCTTGGCGATCTGGCAGACGATGGAGCCCACGGCGCCGGCGGCGGCCGAGACGAACACCACATCGCCGTCCTTCAGGGCCGCAACGCGCAACAGCCCCGCATAGGCGGTCATGCCGGTCATGCCCAGCGCGCCCAGGAACGTCTGCGGCGGCAGGCCGTGGGTCTCGACCTTGGTCAAGGCGCCCATCGCGCCACCGGCCGCCCTGACGGCGGCGGGCGAGATGTTGAACGCCTCGCGCCAGCCGAACATCGAACTGACAATGTCGCCCACGGCGAAGTCGGGATCGTTGGAGACCGTCACTTCGCCGATCGCGCCGCCCTGCAGGGCCTTGCCCAGCTCGAACGGCGGCACATAGCTGGCGCGGTCATACATGCGGCCGCGCATATAGGGGTCGACCGACATCCACAGGTTCTTGATCTGCACCTCGCCGGGGCCTGGCGCGGCCAGCTCGACCGAGGCCAGTTCGAAGTCGGACTTGGCGGGAACGCCTACCGGGCGGCTCTTGAGGCGGATTTCGCGCGAGACGGTCATTGGGTGTTCTCCCTGTGCGTTTCTGGTGGTGCGTTTCAAATTTAAACGCTTGTTTAGCGCGTCGTGTCGCGCGGCTCCAGTGCTTCCGGGCGAGGGCGAAGCGGTTTAGACAGCGGGCATGACCCAACCGATCCTGAAAGCTTCCGTCCTTAAAGCTGGCGTCGTCGGCGCCGGCGTGTTCGGCGGCTATCACGCCAAGAAGTATGTCGAGCTGCCCGGCGTCGAGCTGGTCGCCGTCTTCGACATCGATCTCACGAGGGCCAAGGCTTTGGCCGAGCCTCTGGGCGCGACCGGCTATGACGACATGGATGCCTTCCTGGCTGCGGTCGATGTGGTCACGGTCGCCACGCCGGCTGTTCACCACGCCCGGGCGGCGCTGGCGGCGCTGAAGGCTGGCAAGCCGGTCTATTGCGAAAAGCCCCTGGCGGTCGCGCCCGAGGACGCCGACGCCCTGGTCGCTGCGGCGCTCAAGGCCGGCGTGCCGCTGGCCTGCGGCCACCAGGAGCGGGTGGTGTTCCAGGCCATGGGCCTGCTGGACATCCCCGAGCAGCCGCTGCGCCTGGAAGCCGTGCGCCGGGGCACGCCGTCGGACCGCAATCTGGACGTCTCGGTGGTGCTGGACCTGATGATCCACGACATCGACCTGGCCCTGGCCCTGTGCGAAGCCCAGCCGATGACCGTGGACGGCGAGGGGGCCATCACCCGCTCGGAGTCGCTCGACTGGGTGAAGGTGGAAGCCATGTTCGAGAACGGCTTCACCGCCGTATTCGACAGCTCGCGCGTTGCAGAGGCCCGCGAGCGGACCATGAAGGTCGTCTACCCCTCCGGCGAGGTCGAGATCGACTTCCTGGCCCGCACCTTCCGCAACACCACGCCGTTCCCGCTGATCGAGGACTTCACCGAGACCCCGGCCGGCAAGGACCCGCTGGGGCAGAGCGTGGCCGGTTTCCTGGCGGCCGTGCGCGGTGAGAGCCCGCGACCTGTGGTGACGGGCGTGGAAGCGGCCCGGGCGCTGGACCTTGCCCTCGCGGTGGAGCAGGCGGCGGGGGGCTAAGGTTCAGGGTCGTTCGGCTGGCCACTGTCGGGATGTAAGGACCAAAGCCAGCACCCATACCCCGTCTTCCGCGATCTCATAGACCAGCCGGTAGCTTTCGTGGGGGATCAACTCTCGCGTGCCAGCGATCTTTCCAACGCGCCCCTTGTGCGGGAAAGTCGCCAGGGTTTCCGCAGCTTCTGTAAACAGAACATCCATCCGAACTGCGGCCTGAGGGCTGTCGGCGGCGATGCGGTTCATGATGTCGAGACGGTCAAGTCTGGCCGACCCCGTCCACCGGACCTTCACGCAGCGGCCTCGTCCGCCTTTCTGAGCAATTCAGCGCGCCGCGCGGCGAACTCGGTCTCGATGTCCTCGTCGGAGACGCTTTGGCCGGTCAGGCGCTCTGCCCGGGCGATCTCCACCTTGCGACGCAGAAACTCATCCTGGAGCCGCGCCTCGCGCTGGCGTTCGACGTAATCGCGCATTAGTTCCCGAACGATCTGAGATGCGGGGCGATGGCTGGCCTCGGCTTCAGCGACGAAGGCGTCGCGAAGCTGGCCTTCAAGCTTCAGGGTGAAAACGGCGTCCTTGGACATCAGGCTTTTCCGAGAGTGGGTTCGTACAACGTTTATACGATTTTGTGACCTGGCGGGAGTGGGCGCGCTCTGCCTCGTTGCAGTCGCTGATCGAGAAGCGGGAACCATTGCCAATCACTGTGCGCGATGGGGGTGGTTAGCGGTCCCCCGGCGGAGGATACAGGGCAGGCTGAGCGCGCGCGGTGGAGCAGGCGGCGGGGGGCTGACACGCGTCGCGAGGCGGCGAAAACAAATCTCATGGCGTGGAACCTTGTCGGCGGAGGGGCGTTCTGCCCTTGCGCCGAGGGTCCATCAGGACGGCGTCAGAGGGTGCTCCGCATGCTACGCCTATCGCCGCGCCACCGCCGTCGGGCGTCCTGATGGCGACGATCCTCATTGTCGAGGACGAGGTTTTCGTCCTTCAGGCTGCGGAGTGGGCCTTGGAGGACATGGGTCACAAACCCCTCATGGCCAGTGATCTGACCGAAGCGCTGGAGCACCTTTCGGCCTCGGGGTCGATCGACGCGCTGTTTGTCGACATACGCCTGCGGGCCCTGGCCCAGGGCGGCTACGACGTCGCCAACCAGGCGGTCAGGATCCGGCCGGACCTGCGGGTTCTCTACACCTCGGGCACGCCGTTCGACGATGAGATGGCGGGTCTGTTCGTGAACGGCGGCCAGTTCCTCCAGAAGCCTTACTCCCCCGAGGGCCTTGGTCTGTCGCTGCGTGCGCTGCTCGATACGCCAAACCCCTAGGTCCGCGCGCGGCGCGCCGCCGACCGTCCTCGTCCAGTTTGAGTTAGGAAGCCCCATCCCCATTTCCAAAGCGGGCCGCGCCGCCAGCGAGGCCGCCATCCAGGGCGAGGAAGGCGCGGCGCACCGCCAGACCGAGGAATCGATCGTCGCGGCCGGCGCCCTGCAGAGCGCCATCTTCAACAGCGCCAACTTCTCCAGCATCGCCACTGACGCGCGGGGGGTGATCCAGATCTTCAATGTCGGGGCCGAGCGGATGCTGGGCTACACGGCCGCCGAGGTGATGAACACGATCACCCCCGCCGACATTTCCGATCCTCAGGAGCTGATCGCCCGGGCCCAGGCCCTCAGCGCCGAGCTGGCCACCCCGATCACGCCGGGCTTCGAGGCCCTGGTGTTCAAGGCCTCACGCGGCATCGAGGACATCTATGAGTTGACCTATATCCGCAAGGACGGGACCCGGTTTCCGGCCGTGGTGTCGGTGACGGCGCTGCGCGACGCGTCGGGCACCATCATCGGCTACCTGCTGATCGGCACCGACAACACCGCGCGCAAGCTGGTGGAGGAGGAGCAGAAGAAGTCCGACCAGCGGCTTCGCGACCAGCAATTCTATACGCGCTCGCTGATCGAATCCAACATCGACGCCCTGATGACCACCGACCCCTCCGGCATCATCACCGACGTCAACAAGCAGATGGAGGCCCTGACCGGCTGCACCCGCGACGAGCTGATCGGCGCGCCGTTCAAGGACTGCTTCACCGATCCGGACCGCGCAGAGGCTGGCATCAAGCGGGTGCTGAGCGAGAAATCGGTCACCGACTATGAGCTGACCGCCCGCGCCCGCGACGGCAAGCAAACGGTCGTCTCCTACAACGCCACCACCTTCTATGACCGCAAGCGAACGCTGCAGGGCGTGTTCGCTGCGGCCCGCGATGTCACCGAGCGCAAGCGGGTCGAGGCGGAGCTGCAACAGGCCAAGGCCGATGCCGAGAGCGCCAGCCGCACCAAGTCCGACTTCCTGGCCAGCATGAGCCACGAAATCCGCACCCCGATGAACTCGATCATGGGGATCGCCGACCTGCTGGCCAAGACCGAGCTGACGCCCGAGCAGGACAAGTACGTCCAGATCTTCCGGCGCTCGGGCGACAATCTGCTCAACCTGATCAACGACATCCTCGACCTGTCAAAGGTCGAGGCCTCGCAGCTGGACCTGGAGCGGACAGGCTTCTCCCTGAATGATCATCTGGAGAAGGTGATCGAGATGGTCGCGCCGCGGGCCTACCAGAAGGGGCTGTCCCTGGTCTGGACGATCGCCCCGGACGTGGGCAACGACCTGATCGGCGACCCGGCCCGGTTGCGGCAGGTGCTGCTCAACCTGCTGGGCAACGCCATCAAGTTCACCCTGACCGGGCGCGTGTCTCTGACGGTGGAGACGGAGCGGGACGGATCCAATCCCAACGACCTGCGCTTCACGGTGGTGGACACCGGCATCGGTATTCCAGACGACAAGTTGCGGCAGGTGTTCGAACGCTTCACCCAGGCCGACTCCTCGACGACCCGCCGGTTTGGCGGCTCAGGGCTGGGCCTGACCATCTCCAAACAGCTGGTCGAGCTGATGGGCGGGCGGATCTGGGTCGAAAGCCAGATCGAGGTCGGCAGCTGTTTTGGCTTCACCGTGCCGTTCGCCCGCTGGGACGACGCCGATCGCCCCAAGCTGACACCCCAGGGCGCGGGGACCGATACCCCCCAGCCCGCGCTGCGGATCCTGCTGGCCGAGGACTCGCCGGACAATCGCACAATCGCCCTGGCCTATCTGGCGGACACGCCGCATCGCGTCGATGTGGCCGAGACCGGCGCGATCGCCTGCGCCATGTTCGAGGCCAACCCCTACGACCTGGTGCTGATGGATCGCCAGATGCCGGTCATGGACGGCCTCACGGCCACGCGCACCATTCGCGCCTGGGAGGCGGCCAATAACCGCCCTCCCGCGCCCATCATCGCCCTGACGGCCTCGGCCCTGAAGGGCGATCGGGAAACCTGTATCGCGGCCGGTTGCACGGCCTATCTGACCAAGCCCATCAAGCAGGACGTCCTGCTGCAGGCGATCCAGGAATATGCCACCGGCAAGGCGCCCGCCGTCGGGGCCGGCGCCTCCGATGCCAGGACCACGCCCGCGGCGCGGAAACTGGCCGAGCGAACCCCCGCCTATCTGCGCAACTGCCGGCAGAATGTGATCGATCTGGGCTCTGCCCTGGACAGGCTGGACTTCGAGACCGTGACCCTTCTCGGGCACAATCTGCGGGGGTCTGGCGGAGCGTTTGGATTCCAGACCATCACAGACATCGGGGCCGGTCTGGAAGGCGCAGCCGGACTGAGCGATGTCGAAGCCTCGCTCCGGTGGGTGTCGGCGTTGTCCGCCTGTCTGGACCGTCTCGAGGCCACGCCGTCGGCCGTTTGATCGGCGGCGCGCCGCGCTGGCCCGGTCCAGCCTGAAACATGCCTCGTACGGGGGCGTATCCGCGGGGTTGAGGCAAGGAATGAACGGCTTGGCCCGTTTCAATGGAGGAATAATCCTCGCTGAGGCCTTTCGCGCCCGGTCTGGCGGCGGTAAGGACACCCCTCCAATTCGCAAGGGCGTGCGCCATGACCAGGAAACCTGACGGAAGCTGGGACAAGTCCAAACTGCCGAGCCGGCACGTGACCGAGGGTCCGGCCCGGGCTCCGCACCGCTCCTATTATTATGCCATGGGTCTTGGCACCCGCGAGATCGCCCAGCCGTTCGTCGGGGTAGCCTCTTGCTGGAACGAGGCGGCGCCCTGCAACACCGCCCTGATGCGCCAGGCCCACGCGGTGTCCAAGGGCGTCAAGGCGGCCGGCGGCACCCCGCGCGAGTTCTGCACCATCACCGTCACCGACGGCATCGCCATGGGCCACGAGGGCATGCGCTCCTCGCTGGTCAGCCGCGACTGCATCGCCGACTCGGTCGAGCTGACCATGCGCGGCCACGGCTATGACGCCCTGGTTGGCGTGGCCGGCTGCGACAAGAGCCTGCCGGGCATGATGATGGCCATGCTGCGCCTGAACGTGCCGTCGGTGTTCCTGTACGGCGGTTCGATCCTGCCTGGCCGCTGGCAAGGCAAGGATGTCACCGTGGTCGACGTGTTCGAAGGCGTCGGCATGCATTCGGCCGGCAAGATGACGCTGGAAGACCTGTGCGACCTGGAAACCCATGCCTGTCCGTCGGACGGCGCCTGCGGCGGGCAGTTCACCGCCAACACCATGGCCTGCGTGTCGGAAGCCATCGGCCTGGCCCTGCCGCTGTCGGCCTCGCTGCCCGCGCCCTATCTCAGCCGCGACGAATATGCCGTGGCCTCGGGCGAGGCGGTCATGCGGCTGATCGAGAGCAATCTGCGTCCGCGCGACATCTGCACCCGCAAGGCGTTCGAGAACGCCGCCGTCGTCGTCGCCGCCACCGGCGGCTCGACCAATGGCGGCCTGCACCTGCCGGCCATGGCCCACGAGTGTGGCATCTCGTTCACCCTGCGCGACGTCGCCGAGATCTTCCTGCGCACGCCCTATCTGGCCGACCTGAAGCCGGGTGGGCAGTTCGTGGCCAAGGACATGGGCGAGGCCGGCGGCATGCCGGTGCTGCTCAAGACCCTGCTGGAAGGCGGCCATATCCACGGCGACTGCATGACGGTGACCGGCAAGACGATGGCCGAGAACCTCAAGGACGTGAAATGGCGTGACGACCAGGTGGTGATCCGCCCGGTCTCCAATCCCCTGTCGCCGACTGGCGGCGTCGTGGGCCTGTGGGGCTCGCTGGCTCCGGACGGCGCGATCGTCAAGGTGGCGGGCATGACCTCGCACCGCAGCCATCGCGGCCCGGCCCGCTGCTTCGAGGGCGAAGACGCCTGTTTCGACGCCGTGGCGGCCGGCGACTATCAGGACGGCGACGTCTTGGTCATCCGCTATGAAGGGCCCAAGGGCGGCCCGGGCATGCGCGAAATGCTGTCGACCACGGCGGCGCTGGCGGGGCAGGGGCGCGGCGACAAGGTGGCCCTGGTCACCGACGGCCGCTTCTCGGGCGGCACGCGCGGCCTGTGCATCGGCCACATCGGTCCCGAAGCCCAAGCCGGCGGTCCGATCGCCCTGGTGCAGGACGGCGATATCATCACCATCGACGCCGACGCCGGCACCATCGACCTGGAAGTCGCGCCCGAGGAGATGGCGCGCCGCAAGGCTGCCTGGTCGCCGCGCAAGACCAACTATAACAGCGGCGCCATCTGGAAGTTCGCCCAGCTGGTGGGCCCGGCCCACCTGGGCGCGACCACCCATCCAGGCGCTGACGGCGAGACCCACATCTACGCCGACCTCTAGAGGGCCGGGGCTTGTCCCACACGGCCTGGCCCGTTGATCCGGGGATGATCGCGCCCTTTCTGGTCGCGGTCATCCTGATCGAGCTGACGCCTGGGCCCAACATGGCCTATCTGGCGGCGCTGGCGGCGGCCCACGGTCGGCGCGCCGGCCTGATGGCGGTGGCGGGCGTCACCTGTGGCCTGTCGGTCTACATGCTGGCGGCGGTGTTTGGCCTCACCGAGGTCTTCCGGCTCTATCGCCCGCTCTATGAGCTGCTGCGCTGGTCGGGCGTGGCCTACCTGCTGTGGATGGCCTGGGACGCCTGGCGCTCGGCCAGCGCCCTTGAGACCGCCGACGCCCTGACCCCCGCCCGCTGGGTGCTGTTCCGACGCGGCATGGTCGCCAACCTGCTCAATCCCAAGGCGGCGCTGTTCTACGTCACCCTGCTGCCCAGCTTCATCAAGAGCGATCATGCGCCGCCCACCACCCAGGCGCTGATCCTGGGGACGATCCATGTGGTCGTCAGCATCGGCATTCACGGTGCCATCGTGCTGGGCGCCGACCGCGCGGCAAGCGTTCTGGACCGGGCGCGCAGCCAGGTCTGGATCTCGCGCGGACTGGGCGTGGCCCTCGCGGTGGTGGCGGTGTGGATGGCCTGGGAGACCCGGCGGCGCGGCTGAGGGCGGCTCGGTTATACCAAGCGCTGCTGAGCTCGACGCCTCGCGCTCTATATCCTCGTCACCCCGGGACTTGTTCCCGGGGCCCATTGTGCAGCCGCAGGTGCGGCGCAGAATAGAACCCTTACGAGGACGCTGACCCATGGGCCCCGGGAACAAGTCCCAGGGTGACGGCATATTTTCAGATTTGGACCCTCTGAGGTCAGGATCAATGGCCGTTGGTATTAGTCGTCCAGATCGAACGGCAGGTCGCCTTGATCCGCCTTGGGTTCGCGCTTGGCTTTCGAGACCGGCTTGTAGCTCGGCGTCAGGGGCGGCGAGGGATCGATTTCCCACGGCGGCTCGTCCAGATCGAAGCTGGGCTCGTCGTCTTCATCATCGAAATTGGCGGCGGCGGCGGCGGCGAGCAGGGGCGGCGGCGGCGCGCGCTTTTGCGGCTCGGGCTCGGACTCGGACCTTGGCTGCGGTCGCTGAGGCTGAGGCTGAGGCTGAGGCTGAGGCGGCTCGGGCGGAGCCGGCGCGACGGCCGCTGGTCGTGGCGAAGGCCGCGGAGCCTGCGGACGGCGCACGATGGCCTCACAGCGGGCCAGCCAGCGGTTGGCTTCCTGCATGGCGTCGGCGGGCGAGCGGCTTTGTCGGCGCTGCTCGTCGCCCGGGATCCACAGATCCAGGTCGAAGTCGGGATGGCGCGGATCGTCGAACACCAGGCGCAGGGTGACGGTATGCACCGACTGCGGCGCGACCTGATCGACCGCGCGGCGGTTCTCGCCCCGGAACACCCGACCCACAACCTGACCGTCCACCAGCAGTTCGGCGCCCATCACCTCGTCGATGCGATAGATCAGGCACCAGGCACCGCTGTCCCAGGCCACGGCGGCCAGACCGGTCTTGAACGCAAAGCCCGCGCCTCGACCCCGGCCATGCGCCAGGATCACCACCTCGGGATCGCCCTTCAGCACATGGCGCAGGGCCCGGCGGATACGCCGGTCGTCGTCCATGAACCAGATGGCCGCGCTGCCCATGAACGTCACCGCCGAACCGGCGATGGCGACAAACAGCAGAAGGCGGGCAAGTTCGCTCATGGGGGCCAAGGCTAACGAGAGTTCCGGATTCGCGACAGGGGGCAGAGAGCCGCGGCTACAGGCTCAGCTCGGCCACCACCGGGACGTGGTCCGATGGCTTTTCCTTGTCGCGCTCGTCGCGATGGATGACCACATTGACCAGCCGGTCGCTGGCCTGGGGCGACAGCAGCAGGTGGTCGATGCGGATCCCCAGGTTTCGCGGCCAGGCGCCGGCCTGATAGTCCCAGAAGGTGTAGCCGCCCGGCGCGCCGTCGACCTGCATATAGGCGTCGGAAAAGCCCAGGTTCTTCAGGGCCCGGAAGGCGGCCCGGCTTTCGGGCTGGAACAGGGCGTCGCCGGCCCAGGCGTCGGGATTGGCGACGTCTTCGGCCTCGGGAATGACGTTGTAGTCGCCCAGGATGACCAGGGGCTCCTCCAGCGCCAGCAGGGTCTTGGCGTGGCTGTGCAGTCGGCGCATCCACGCCAGCTTGTAGTCGAACTTCTCGGTGCCCAGCGGGTTGCCGTTGGGCAGATAGATGCCGCAGACCCGCACCGGCGTGGGCGCGGCGATCACGGCCTCGATATAGCGGGCCTGCTCGTCGGTTTCGTCGTCGCTCAGGAAGGGCAGGCCGCGCCGGACGTCCTCTAGCGGGAATTTCGACAGCAGGGCGACGCCATTATAGGTCTTCTGGCCGTGGACGGCGACATTATAGCCAAGCCTTTCAAAGGCTTCCGTCGGAAATTTCTCGTCGATGCACTTGATTTCCTGCAGCACGGCGACGTCCGGAGCCTCCGCTTCGAACCAGGCCAGCACCCCTTCGAGGCGAGCATTCACAGAATTCACGTTCCAGGTGGCGATACGCATTGACGGCTCCGAGAGGCGCGAGGAGGCTAGGGCTCATGACGACCACGCTCAAGCCGGGCTTCAAGATTTCAGACAAGGGACAGCAGGCGCTGCTGATCCTGGTTTCGCTTGTCTGGGGGCTGGCGGCGGTGATCGGGGCCATTCTGGCGGTGTTCGCGCCGCTTGTCTTTGATGGCCCGGGCAATCTGCGAAACCCGGTGGCGTGGCTGGGCTTCGTGCTGGGCGCCCTGTTCTGGGCCGTCTGCATGCTGGCCCCGCTGGTCGGCTGGATGCAGTGGCGCAAGGGCAGGCACACCGAGGCCTGGGCGGCCATGGCCGCGCCGGCGGCCTGGGGCGCGCTGACCCTGACCGTTCTGCAGTTCGTGCCGAGCTAGGGCCTAGATCGAGAAGCTGACGCCGCAGCCGCAGCTGGACTTGGCGTTGGGATTGCGCACCTTGAACTCCGCGCCGGCCAGTTCGTCGACGAAATCGATCTCCGAACCCTTCAGCAAGGCCATCGAGATCACGTCGACCAGGGCCGAGGCGCCGTCGCGCTCGATCTTCAGGTCGTCGTCCTGAGCCGCCTCGACCAGGTCGAAGCGATACTGGAAGCCCGAGCATCCGCCGCCATCCACGGCGACGCGCAGCATGATGGGACGTCCCTCGGCCTGTCCGATGGCGTGAATGCGACGCGCGGCGTTGGGGGAAAGCGTTACGGTTGTGTCGGTCATGGCTGTGGAAAACTCATCCTTGACCTATATGAGGATATCAACGCCCCAACGGAAGGGGTGAAAATCCCGATACGGTCCAAGAGCGGTTCATGACGTCTTTTCCCTACCTTGTCGCGCGCGCTCCCTATGCCGAGGATCCGGCCAAGTCGCGCGGGCGCCGGTTCAAGGAAGACGAGAGCCGCACCCGCACGCCCTTCGCCCGCGATCGCGACCGGATCATCCACACCTCGGCCTTTCGCCGGCTGAAGGAAAAGACCCAGGTCTTCGTGGCGCACGAGGGCGACAATTTCCGCACCCGCCTGACCCATTCGCTGGAAGTGGCGCAGGTGGCGCGCTCGCTGGCCACGGCCCTGGGGCTGGACTCCGACCTGGCCGAGACCATCGCCCTGGGTCACGACATCGGCCACCCGCCGTTCGGACACGCCGGCGAGGACGAGCTGCAGGACAAGATGAAGCCGTATGGCGGCTTCGATCACAACGTCCAGACCTTCCGGGTGGTGACCGAGCTGGAGCACCGCTATCCCGACTTCCTGGGCCTGAACCTGACCTGGGAAACCCTGGAAGGCATCATCAAGCACAATGGCCCGGTGACCGAGAAGCTGGGCAAGCCGTCCTGGAAGGCCATCTCCAAATACGACAACGAATACAATCTGGGCCTGGGTACCTGGGCGTCGGCCGAGGCCCAGGTCGCGGCCCTGGCCGACGACATCGCCTACAACAACCACGACGTCGATGATGGCGTGGAAGCGGGCCTGTTTGGCCTGGACGAACTGCTTGACGTGCCGCTGATTGGGCCGATCCTGTTTGCCGTGAAGAGCGAACGTCCGGATCTGGACGCCCGTCTGACCCGCCTGGAGGCCGTGCGCCGCATGATCGGGGCCATGGTCGACGATGTGATGGGCGAGACCCTGCAGCGCGCCGCCGCCACCGGCGTCCAGAGCGCCGACGCGGTGAGGGCGCTGGACCACGCCCTGGTCGCCTTCTCGCCGGACATGGCCGAGGACCTGGCCCGGCTGCGCCAGTTCCTGCATGCCCGCATGTACCGCCACTGGCGCGTCAATCGCACCCGCAGCCAGGCGCGTCGCATTCTGGCCGAGATGTTCACCTTGTTTCTGGCCGAGCCGGACGTCCTGCCGTCGGTCTGGTTCGAGAAGTCGCAGAACCGCGACGAGGCCGGGCGCGCGCGGGTGGTCTGCGACTATATCGCAGGCATGACCGACCGCTTCGCCATCGAGGAACACAGGAAGCTGTTCCAGCTCGACGTCTGGAACTAGGGTCCGGCGACGCGCGCGCTCTACGCTTTTTGGGGAGCGAAAGGCGTTTCCTTGCCACTGTGATGGCGCAGGCGGTTATGGCTGGCCTGTCCCTTCGGTAAACTATGTTCGCGCACGTGTGATTCGGCGGCCCGAGCCGCGTGCGTTGTAGTCTGGAGCCTTATCGCGATGTCCGATCCCCACCGCGGCGCCTATACGCCGCCGACCGATGCGCCGCTGTCGTTCGATGCGCGTCAGCCGGTGCGCGGTTCCCGCCCGCTGCCCATGACCCTGATCATCAGCGCCGTGGTGCTGATGACGCTCGTGGTGGCGGTGGTGATGATCTATCGCGGCGGCGTTCGCGGTCCCAATGAGCCGCCCCGCACGGTCGGCTCGCAGGTCGCCGAGATGAAGACCGCGCCACCGGCCGGCAGCCAGCCGGCCGATCCGGCCGCTGGCCTGCAGATCTACAAGAACGAGGAAAACCAGCCTTCGCCGACCTATGCCGCCCAGCCGGAGGCCCCGCTGCCGCGTCCGACCACGCCGGTCGAGGCCAAGCCGATCACGACCGCCGCCTTGCCTGCGGCCGCCAAGCCTGCCCCGGCCCCGGCTCCCGCCCCGACCATTGAGGCCTTGGCCACCGCCGCCATCGCGCCCGCGCCCAAGCCCGTCGCCGCCAAGCCGAAGGTGGCCGCTACAACCGCCGCGCCCAAGCCGGTCGCCTCGGCCAGCGGCGCGGCCATGGTGCAGATCGGCGCCCTGTCTTCGCCCGCCCTGGCCGACAGGGCCTGGAACGACGCCGCCCGCCTTGCCCCCGGCCTGGCCGCCGGCAAGGGCAAGAAGGTCGAGGCGATCGACAAGAACGGCACGACGCTCTACCGCACCTCGGTGACGGGCTTTTCCAGCCGCGAGTCCGCCAAGGCGTTCTGCGAGGCGATCTCGGCCGCGGGCAAGTCCTGCTTCGTGAAGTAGGAACCAGCGCTTGAGCACCTCCGCCGCGATCCTCGGCTGCGCCGGGACCACCCTGTCGGCCGAAGAAGTCGCCTTCTTCCGGGATGTGAAGCCCTGGGGCTTCATCCTGTTCAAGCGCAACATCGCCGATCCCGAGCAGGTGCGCGCCCTGACCGCCGCCCTGCGCGACACGATCGGCCGGCCCGATGCGCCCATCCTGATCGACCAGGAGGGCGGCCGCGTCGCCCGCCTGCAGCCGCCGCACTGGAAGACCTATCCGCCCGGCCGCGCCTATGGCGAACTGGTGGCCAACGACCCGCTGGTCGCCCGCGAGATCACCCGCCTGGGCGCGCGCCTGATCGCCCATGACCTGCGGGCCATCGGCGTCAATGTCGACTGCGTGCCGGTTCTGGACGTGCCCGACCCGCTGGGTCACGAGATCATCGGCGATCGGGCCTATGGCGACACCCCCGAGCAGGTGGCCACGCTTGGCCGCGCCGCCGCCGAGGGCCTGTTGGCCGGCGGGGTGCTGCCGATCATCAAGCACATTCCCGGCCACGGCCGCGCCATGAGCGACAGCCATCTGGAGCTGCCGGTCGTGAACGCCGAGCTGGCCGAACTGGACGCCCGCGATTTTGCGCCGTTCCGCGTGCTGTCCGACATGCCGATGGCGATGACCGCCCACGTCGTCTACACGGCCATCGACCGCAAGCGCCCGGCCACCACGTCGAAAAAGGCCATCAAGAAAATCATCCGCGAATCCCTGGGCTTCGACGGACTTCTGATGAGCGATGATCTGTCGATGAAGGCCCTGTCGGGCGACTTCAGGCAGCGGGCCAAGGACAGTCTGTCGGCCGGCTGCGATGTGGTCCTGCACTGCAATGGCGACATGGACGAGATGAAGGCCGTGATGTCCGGCGTCGGTGGCCTGTCGAAAGAAGCCCGCCGCCGCTCGCAGGCGGTGATGAGCCGGCTGGTCAAGGTGGTCGAGCCGCTGGACGTTGCCGAGGCCCGGGCCCGGTTCGACGCCGCCTTCAATGGACGCTTTGCGTGACAACGGACTTCCAGCCCACGCTCGACTTCGAGGCCGCCGATGCGGCGGCTGAAGACGGCGCGGCGCTGGTCATCGACATCGACGGCTATGAAGGCCCGCTGCACGTGCTGCTGGAGCTGGCGCGCCGCCAGAAGGTCGACCTGCTGCAGCTGTCGATCACCAAGCTGGCCGAGCAGTATCTGGCCTTCGTTCAGCAGGCCCGCCGGGTGCGGTTTTCCCTGGCCGCCGATTATCTGGTGATGGCCGCCTGGCTGGCCTATCTGAAATCGCGCCTGCTGCTGCCCAAGCCTGAACGCACCAAGGGCGAGGAGCCGCCGGCCGAGGAGATGGCCGCGCAACTGGCCTTTCGTCTCGCCAAGCTGGACGTCATGCGCCAGGCCGTCGAAGCCCTCAAGGCGCGCCCGCTGCTGAAGCGCGAGGTGTTCATGCGCGGCGATCCCGAAGCCGTGAAGATCGTCTCGTCGACCCGGCTGGAGGGCGATCTCTACAGTCTGATGAGCGCCTACATCACCCAGCGCAAACGCGAGCACAGCCGCCACTACGCCCCGCGTCCGCCCACCGCCTATCCGCTGGAAGACGCCCGCGACCGGTTGCGCACCCTGCTGCCGCGCATGGACGACTGGACCACCCTGACCACCGTCGCGCCCGTCGAGCGCTCTCTGGAAGAAGACGATGGCCCGTCGCCGGCCTCGTACATGGCCTCGACCCTGGCGGCCTCGCTGGAACTGGTGAAGGAAGGCGTGCTGGAGGCGCGGCAGATGCAGGCGTTCTCGGATCTCTACCTGCGGGCGCGGACGCAGCCGCTGGAAGCTGAGGCGTGAAGGTTTTTGAAATCCCGCTCTCCCCGGCGAAAGCCGGGGCCCAGATCGAACCCAGGGCGCCTGTATTCCTGGCAAGGTCGCAAGGCGGATCATCCCCAGACGCTCAGGCTGAATCTGGGCCCCGGCCTTCGCCGGGGAGAGCGGTTATAGGGTGGCCATGACCCAGACCGACCCCCTGTTCACCGAGCGCTGCATCGAGGCGCTGCTGTTCGCCGCCGCCGAGCCGCTGAGCGATGTCGACCTGGCCAAGCGCCTGCCGGAGGGCGCCGACATTCAGGCCGGGATCGCGGCCCTGCGCCTCCGCTACGAGGGCCGGGGGATCGAACTGGTCTGCGTCGCCAACCGCTGGCGCTTCCAGACCGCAATCGACCTGGCCTTCCTGATGACGGAAGAACGCGAGGAGCCGCGCCGGCTGTCGAAGGCGGCCCAGGAGACCCTGGCGATCATCGCCTATCACCAGCCCGTCACCCGGGCCGAGATCGAGGCCGTGCGCGGCGTCCAGGCCAGCCGGGGCACGATCGACGTGCTTCTGGAGCTGGGCCTTGTTCGCATGCGCGGCCGCCGCCGCTCGCCAGGCCGTCCGGTGACCTTCGGCACCACCGACGCCTTCCTCGAGCACTATGGGCTGGCGACCCTGTCGGACCTGCCGGGCGTCACCGAGATGAAGGCCGCTGGCCTGCTGGAGATGAACCTGCCGCCGGGTTTCTCGGTCCCCGACCCGCTGGGCCTGCGTCCCGGCGAGGACGAGGATCCGCTGGAAGACGGCGACGAGGCGCCCGAATTTGCTCAGGATTTCCTCGGGGAGATGGAGAAGGGGTGAAGGTAGGAGAGGGGCGCTTCCTCTCTTCGTCCCGTCATTCCCGCCCTCGTGGCGGGAACCCCTCGATGGACCGCAGGTGCGGATGTGTGGCGCGCTGGCGCGCCAGTGTGCTTCACGTGTCAGCTGAACCAGGGGTTCCCGCCACAAGGGCGGGAATGACGGAGGTTATGAGTGGGGCAAGCCGGATAGGCTTGGCTCGCCGCCTCGCGAACGCCTATATTGCCTGAGAGATTGTAACGACACGCCGCAGCGGCTAATGGGCCGCTGTCGCAAGGAGCATGATTGCTATGGGTAGCATGAGCTGGATTCACTGGGTGATCGTGCTTGGGGTCATCGCCCTGCTGTTCGGTGGCCGAGGCAAGCTGTCGGGAATCATGGGCGACGCGGCCAAGGGCATTCGCGCGTTCAAGGACGGCCTGAAGGACGACTCCAGCAGCGAGAGCGCCGACAGCAAGGCCACGGGCGCCCTGCCGCGCACCGAAGCCGAAAAAGAAAAGTCGTAAGAACCCTCGGGCGCGCGGGCGAACCCGTTGCGCGCGTCCCTTCCACTTCGCGACGGCGGACCCAGGTCCGCGTCGTTCTAAGGCGCGTCCATGCTTCCTGATATCGGCGGCACAGAACTTCTGGTCATCGCCGCGGTCGCTCTGATCGTGGTCGGGCCGAAGGATCTCCCCATGCTGCTGCGCAAGCTTGGCCAGTTCATCGGCAAGATGCGCGGCATGGCGTCTGAATTCCGCGCCAGCTTCGACGAAATGGCCCGCCAGTCCGAACTCGATGACCTGCGCAAGGAAGTCGAAGCCATGCGCTCGGGCCAGTACGCCTCGCCGCTGCGCGACGCCGCCGATCAGGCCAAGGACGTCGGGGTGGATCAGGTGTTCGCCGACATCGACGCCAGTCTGAGCAGCGGAACGGTGCAGGCTCACCCCTATGCGGGCTACCAGCCCCATGGCGCATCGGTCGAGCCGTCGATCCTGCCGCCGGAGACCGAGATCAAGCCGGTCGCCGCCAAGCCCCGCAAGCCGCGCGTCGCCAAGGCGCCGGCCGTGATTGAACCCGCTGTCTCCAAGGCCCCCGCCCGCAAGCGTGCGGCCAAGACCGAGATCGCCGTCGAAGCGCCCAAGGCCGCCCGCGCGCCGCGCACCAAGGCCGCGAAGGCCGGCGGCTCGACCGCCTCGGATATCGTCTCGTGATGGACGCCATCGGACACGAACCCGAGGACGAGATCGAAGCCTCGCGCGCCCCGTTGCTGGAGCATCTGGTCGAGCTGCGCATGCGGCTGATCATCTGCGTGCTGGCCCTGTTCGTGGGGTTTGGCGTCTGCTTCGCCTTTGCCGACCAGATCTTCCTGTTCCTGGTCAAGCCGTTCACGGTGGCCCAGCAACTGCTGGCCGCCCAGCACTCTGGCGGCAAGCACGGTCCGTTCGACCTGCTGCTGGCCCTGGTGGGCCTCAAGGACATTCCGATGGGCCAGACCAAGGCTCTGGATCTGGTCTATACGGCGGCGCTGGAGTTCTTCTTCACCAAGCTGAAGCTGGCCGGTTTTGGCGCCGTGGTCCTGACCTTCCCGGTCCTGGCCTGGCAGCTGTATCGCTTCGTGGCGCCGGGCCTTTACAAGAACGAGCGCGGCGCGTTCCTGCCGTTCCTGCTGGCCTCGCCGTTCATGTTCTTCCTGGGCGCGGCGCTGGTCTATTTCATCATGCTGCCGTTCGTCCTGTGGTTCTCGCTGAGCCAGCAGGTGCAGACGGCCGGCATCTCGATCCAGCTGCTGCCCAAGGTCAGCGACTATCTGACCCTGGTGACCTCGCTGCTGCTGGCCTTTGGGCTGTGCTTCCAGCTACCGGTGGTGGTGTCGCTGCTGGGCCTCGCTGGTATCCTGTCCAGCAAGCTGCTGCGCGAGGGCCGCCGCTACGCCATCGTGGGCGTGTTCATCGCCGCCGCCATCCTGACCCCGCCCGATCCGATCAGTCAGCTGACCTTGGCCATCCCGATGTGCCTGCTCTACGAAATCAGCATCTGGTGCGTGTGGCTGATCGAACGCGGCAAGGCCAAGGACGAGACCAAGCGCAACGAGATCGTGGCGGTCTAACGCTCTCTCCCTACATCCGCTCTTCCTGGCGACCCGAACGGCGGCGTAGGGGGAACAACAAAAAAGCCTCCGCCCCGGAAGGGAGCGGAGGCTTCTTGTCTTTAGCGACCCTGCGAGGGCCGGCCGTTCTTAGGGCTTACAGCGAAGCCTGTTGCTTGGGCTGAGCGCCCATGGCCTGCAGTTGAGCCTTGGCTGCGCGGACGGAGCCGCCGACGCAGGCCTGATATTCGTTGCGGTTGGAGAAGTCGGTCGAGGCCTTGCACACGGCTTCGGCGGCGGCCTTGATCTCGGCGTGGATCTGGTCGGTCGACTTGCCCTTCAGCGACACGCGCACGATGGTCACGGCTTCCTGACGGGTGGTGGCCTTCGAGGCACCCGGACGAGCCTTCATGATCGCGGCCAACTGGCGGTTGGCGTCAGAGGTCGCGTTCTCGAGGCAGCTGGCGAGTGCAGTGCCCTTCTCGTTGGCGCAGACGGCCTGAGCGGCGCTCTTGATCTCGTCATTGATCTGGACGCTGGTCTTGCCGACGAGCGAGACGCGAACCAGGTTGGCGGCGCTGGCGGGGGCGGCGAAGGCGACCGAGACGGTGACGAGGGCGGCGAGAGCGGCAAATTTCTTCAAGGTATACATCCTGTATCTTGAGGGAAGGAAACGCGGTTCTGCGTACATGGCGCTCTGTTTTTCATCTCCGCCTTAAATTGAAGTTCAAAAACAACGTTAACGGACGTTAGGAGGTTTCCATATCCAAGGTTTGTCTTCGAGATAAACCCCATTCCGGCCTAGGTTTTGGAATTTGATTCAATCTATGCTCTAGGGCGGGCTATCTGTGGGTGTGGAAAACTGGGTGCGACCTGTTGTCGCAGGTTTTCGTCTCACGACAACACGGCGCCGCCTCGCGAATCCATGATCCTTGCGGCCCTGAAAAGGTTGGCACCTCAGCCGACGCGCCTTAGAGAGGGCGTTTCCCTAAGCCAGTCTTCGAGCACTTTTCCGATGCACGACATCAAGGCCATCCGCGACAATCCCGAAGCCTTTGAAGCCGCCTGGTCGGCCAAGGGTCGCTCGGGCGCGGCCGCCGAGGCTGTGCGGCTGGATGCTCAGCTGCGCGCGGCCCAGACGGCGCTGCAGGAGAGCCAAGCCAAGCGCAACGAGGCCTCCAAGCGCATCGGCATGGCCAAGGCCACAAAGGACGAGGTCGAAGCCCAGGCCCTGATGGCCGAGGTCGAGACCCTCAAGGCCCTGATGGCCGAGGCGGCCGTGCTGGAGGCGCAGGCCGGCACCGGGCTGAAGGACCTGCTGGCGTCGCTGCCCAACATTCCCGCCCCCGACGTGCCGCCCGGTGAGGATGAAGCCGGCAATGTCGAGGTCCGCCGCTGGGGCGACGCGTCCCAGCTGCCCGCCGGCCGTCTGAACGCGCCCAAGGATCACGTTGATCTGGGCGCAGCCCTGGGCGGCATGGACTTCGAGGCCGCCGCCCGCATGAGCGGCGCGCGCTTTGTGGTGCTCAAGGGCCAGATCGCCCGGCTGGAGCGGGCCCTTGGCCAGTTCATGCTGGACCTGCAGACGGTGCAGCACGACTACACCGAGGTCAGCCCGCCGCTGCTGGTCAAGGACGAGGCGCTGTTCGGAACGGGGCAACTACCGAAGTTTGCCGAAGACCTCTTCCGCACCACCGGAGAGCACTGGCTGATCCCCACCGCCGAAGTCTCACTGACCAACATCATCCGCGAGCAGATCACCGACGAGGCGCAACTGCCGCTGCGCATGACGGCCCTGACCCCCAGTTTCCGGTCCGAAGCCGGCGCCTCGGGTCGTGATACCCGCGGCATGATCCGCCAGCACCAGTTCTACAAGGTCGAGCTGGTCTCGATCACCACGCCCGACCAGTCCGAGGCCGAGCACGAACGCATGGTCGGTTGCGCCGAGGCGGTGCTGAAGGCCCTGAACCTGCCGTTCCGCACCATGCTGTTGTGCGCCGGCGACATGGGTTTCGGCGCCCGCAAGACCTATGATCTCGAGGTCTGGCTGCCCTCGCAGAACACCTTCCGCGAGATCAGCTCGTGCTCCAACTGCGGTGACTTCCAGGCCCGGCGCATGGACGCCCGGTTCCGCAGGGCCGGCGAGAAGGGCACCCAGTACGTCCACACCCTGAACGGTTCGGGCCTGGCCGTCGGCCGCACCCTGGTGGCCGTGCTGGAGAACTATCAGGACGAGACCGGCGGCATCACCATCCCCGAGGCGCTGGTTCCCTATATGGGCGGCGTCACCTACATCGGCGGGCAGGCCTGAGCCGCATGCGCATCCTCCTCACCAACGACGACGGCATCCACGCCCCGGGCCTGGTCGCGCTTGAGAAGATCGCCCGCGCCCTGACCGACGACGTCTGGATCTGCGCGCCGGAATACGAGCAGTCGGGCGCCAGCCGGGCCCTGACCCTGGCCGACCCGTTGCGGGTGCGCCGGCTCGACGACCGCCGTTTCGCCGTCGAGGGCACGCCCACCGACTGCGTGATGATGGCCGTGCAGCAGCTGATCGACGGCCCCGCGCCGGATCTGGTGCTGTCGGGCGTCAATCGCGGCCAGAACATCGCCGAGGATGTCACCCTGTCGGGCACCGTGGCCGGCGCGATCGAGGGCATGGCCCTGGGCATCCGCTCCATCGCCCTGTCCCAGGCCATGAACTATTTCCACGACGAGGTGGTCGCCCACTGGGAGACCGCCGAAACCTATGGGCCGGGCATCATCCAGCGGCTGCTGGAGGTGGGCTGGCCCAGCGACGTGATCATGAACGTCAACTTCCCGGCCTTGCCGCCGGAACAGGTGACGGCGGTCGAGGTCACGCGCCAGGGCTTCCGCGACGGCCATCTGCGCCACTGGGACAAGCGCACCGACCTTCGCGGCCGCGACTATTACTGGATGGGCTTTACGGCCACCGCCTCGCAGCCCCGCGACGGCACCGACCTGAAGGCTGTCTATGAGGGCAAGATCTCGGTGACGCCGCTGCACATCGACCTGACGCACAACGAGACCGTCCACGCCCTGAAGGGCCTGCTGGGCGGCGCTCCTCCCAAGCTGCGGGTGGACGCATGAGCAAGGCCAAGGCCGCCGTGACCACGGACCTGCCGCGTCTGATGCAGGCCCTGCGCGACCAGGGGATCACAGATCCCCTGGTGCTGGCGGCCATCGAGAAGACGCCGCGCGACCTCTTCACGCCGGATCTGTTCAAGCAACGCTCGTGGGAGGATTCGGCCCTGCCGATCGCTTGCGGCCAGACCATCAGCCAGCCCTATATCGTCGGCCTGATGACCCAGGCCCTGACCATCGAGCCGCGCTCGCGCGTGCTGGAGATCGGCACGGGGTCGGGCTACCAGACCACCATCCTCAGCCACGTGTCGCGGCTGGTCTATACGATCGAGCGCTATCGGACCCTGATGAAGGAGGCTGAGGCGCGCTTTCACACGCTGGGCCTGACCAATGTCATCACCAAGTTTGGCGATGGCGGCGAAGGTTGGGCCGAACAGGCGCCGTTTGACCGCATTATGGTCACGGCTGCGGCTGAAGATGATCCGAAACGACTGCTGTCCCAGCTCAAGCCCAACGGCGTCCTCGTGGCGCCGATCGGGAAGGGGCCGGTACAGAGCCTTCGCCGCTATGCCGGCGACGGCAAGGGCGGCTTCAAGGTCGAGGCGCTGTGCGATGTGCGGTTTGTGCCGCTGCTCGACGGTGTGGCCCGCGACCAGTGACGCGTGAAATGGGGGCGAGGCTTGCGCCGCGCCCTTGCGGTTAATGATTGATTTACCCTCGCGGGGCCGTCTGAACGACTTGCGAGGACAAGGAGAGGCTATGAGGCAGTTGTGGACGCGCGCGGCGGTGATCGCCCTGACGGCTGGAACGCTCGCGGCCTGCGAAACGGCCGGGGGGCCTCAGTACCCCGCCCGTGACGGGCAACCCGGTGCGCCCGCGCCCCGGGGCCAGACGCCCAATTTCCCCATCACCCAGGCCCCGCCTGCGGAAGCGCTCGACACCACGCCGACGCCGTCCGAAGTGATCCGCCGCGAGCCGATCCCGGTCGAGGCTGCCCCGGCCCCGCCGACCTATAGCGAGCCGCCGGTTACGCGCACCGAACTTGCGCCCCCTCCGCCGCCTCCGCCACCGCCGCCGGCTCAGATCCGTCCGGCCGCACCGATCATCGTCACCACCGTGGCCGGTCCCGTGGTCGATGTGCCCGGCAAGCCTCAGTCACGCGTTGTCGAGTCGGGCGACGCCCTGGACGCCATTGCCCGCGGTTTTGGCACGACACGAGCCGAACTGGTCAAGCTCAACGATCTCGAGGCGCCCTACCGTCTGAAGCTGGGCCAGAAGATCGTCGGCCCCGCCGGACCCAAGTCCAAGGCCTATGTCGTCCAGTCGGGCGACACGATGTTCGCCATCGCCAAACGCTTTTCCGTCACCGCCGCCGCGTTGTCCGAGGCCAATGACCTCAAGAGCGGCGCGGCGATCAAGAAGGGGCAGAAGCTGCTGCTGCCCGACGGCTTCAAGGACAAGGGGCCGACCAAGACCGCCCTGGCCGCTCCGCCCTCCAGCGTTCCGACCACGACGCTTGCCGGTTCAGCGCCAGCCTCGCGCCCCGTCGAAACGCCGCGCGCCTCGACCCCGACCGCAACGCCGACCCTGACCCAGCCGGCCTCCACGCCGGCGGCCAGCGCCGCCACCGGTTTGGCCAGCGTCACCACGACCACGACCAGCGTCACCGGTTCGGTGGTCAGCGTCGCCGGTCCGCGTGAGGTCTATACGGTCAAGTCGGGCGACACCCTGACCGCGATTGCCCGGCGCTTTGACATGAGCCTCAAGGACCTGGCCGACGCCAACGATATCGACCCCGACAAGGCGCTGAGGCTGGGCGCAAAGATCAGGGGCCCGGCCACGACGGCCAAGGCCTATGCCGCCCAGTCCGGCGACACCCTGACCGCCATCGCCAAGCGTTTTAACGTCACCCTCAAGGCCCTGGCCGCCGAGAACGACCTGAAGACCACGGCGGCCGTCAAGAAGGGCCAGAAGATCCTTCTGCCCGACGGCTACAAGGACAAGGGTCCGATCAAGACCACCACGACCCGGCCGGCCACGCCGTCGACGACGGTGGCCCAGGCCCCGGCCTCGACCGAAGCACCCGTGACCACGCCGTCGGCGCCGATCCCGTATCGGCCTGGCCCCTCGACCCCGCGTCCCAGCGGTCCGGTCGCGGCCCTGCCGGTCAATCCGCCGCCGTCGGCCCCGATCCGTCAGATCATCGAGAGCAGCGCCGCCCCGACCGAGGCCGAGATCATCGCCTCGGGCAAGGGCCGTTTCTCGTGGCCGCTGCGCGGAGAGATCATCTCCGACTTCGGGGCCAAGGGCACGGGCCAGCGCAATGACGGCCTGAACATCCGCGCCAATGCCGGCGCGCCGGTGGTGTCCGCCGCCGACGGCGAGATCGCCTATGCCGGCAACCAGGTCCCGACCTTCGGCAATCTGGTTCTGGTCAAGCACGCCGACGGCTGGGTCACGGCCTATGCCCATCTGGGCACGACCGATGTGAAGATGCGCCAGCAGGTCAGCAAGGGCCAGCAACTGGGCACGGTCGGTTCGACCGGCGGGGTCAACGAGCCGCAGCTGCACTTCGAAATGCGCTATGCGCCGACCGTCAAGGACAAGGCCCGGCCGGTGGATCCGGGCCTGCTCCTGCCGCGCTAGGATAAAGAACGGCCCGCTTCGAAAGAGGCGGGCCGTTTTGCTATTTGCCCCAGCGCCAGGCCCACGGCTTGTCGCTCTTGCGCCAGACTAGCAGGATGAAGCCGACGATCAGGCCAATGCGCAGGGCGACGCCCAGCCAGCGGTGAGGCAGGGTGAGGGGTACTGGCAGGGTGGTCAGGCCGATCATCACGCCGATGAAGGCGGCTATCACCACCCAGCCTTCCCAACTGCAGGGGCTCGCGCCGAAGCCGTGTGACTTGGTCCGAAACCACGGCTTGGCCATAGGGACTCTCCGGGTTGATCTCCTGTCGAAATTTATACCTCAGCGCGATCTGTGTCACGCGATCATGGGGATTGGCATCGCGCCGTCCCCGGACAGGCGCGGGGATAGACGCCGCAAATCCTCCCCCTGAAGGGGGAGGCGGCCGGAGGCCGGTGGGGGAACACCGCATTGATTCAGCAGCACTTCCCCCTCCGATCGCTACGCGATCGCCTCCCCCTTCAGGGGGAGGACTTGTACGGGCGTCCAGACAATCGACGCAGCCCCCGTAAAACCTCCCGTATTCTGTACCCACCTCGTCGCGAGGAAAGGGCGCAAGGCCAGCGACCATTGCGGCGGCGGGGGGTGATCGAGCGGGGCTGGGCTTCGGGGGGATACCGAAGCGCGTCCGGGGATCTGGTTGCTGGCCAGGCCCGCCCGCCGTCGGCTTGGTTGAAGGCAAAAGGGCGTGTCTGGCTGAAAGCCCGTCCTCTTCGACCGCCGGAGCGCGCTGGAAACGGCGCGGTCCGGGTCCCGGTAAGGCCTTAAGAGGGCCACCCGACGGGAGGCTGACGGATAACGATGACGCGGAGCGGACGGCTTCGTCGAAACGGTAATCTCTATCTCTCATCCGGACGTGGTCCGGACGCTCCGCGACCCTTTTCCATCACCCTCGCAGCGCAAGCGCGAGGTCGAGAACTTGCGGTCGCTAGGCCGGCAACCCCTTGCCCAGCTCTCCCGCCAGATCGCGGATGAACTGCCAGGCAACCCGGCCCGACCGCGCGCCGCGCAGCTGCGACCATTGCAGGGCGCGGCGGTCCAGGTTCTCGACCACCAGATCGAAGCGCTCGGCATAGGTGCGGATCGCCTCCAGATAGGTCGGCTGATCCATCGGCGGGAAGCCGATCCACAGGCCAAAGCGGTCGGAGACGCTCATCTCCTCCTCGGCGTCCTCGGCGGCGGCGATGGCGCCCTGGCTTTCGACATGGTCGCGGGGCATCAGGTGGCGGCGGTTGGAGGTGGCGACGAACAGCACGTTCTCGGGCGGGCCGGCCACGCCGCCCTCCAGCGCCGACTTCAGGGCCTTGGCGGCCGCCGCGCCGTCCTCGAACGACAGGTCGTCGCACAGCACGACGAAGCGCTCGGCGCGGCCGCGCAGCAGGTCGAACAGCGGGGGCAGGGCGGTGATCTCGTCGCGGTCCACCTCGACCAGCTTCAGGGCGGGATGTTCGGCGCTGACGGCCATGAAGGCGGCCTTGGTCATCGAGCTCTTGCCGGTGCCGCGCACGCCCCAGAGCAAGATGTGGTTGCAAGGCAGGCTGACGGCGAAGCGCTTCAGGTTCTCGACAAAGCGATCCTTCTGCCGCTCGACGCCGACCAGCAGGTCCAGCGCCATCGGATAGTCAGGCGCGGCGATGAAGGCCTGGCCTGAGGAATCATGCCGAAAAAGCCGCGCCCCGTCGAAATCCGGCGCGGCCGGCGCGGCCGGCGCCAGGCGGTCCAGGGCGTCGGCGATACGGGCGAGCAGGGCGTTTTGGGCGTCGATCATGGCCCGGTCCTAACCTTGCCGCGCCGTCATTGCAAAAGAGGAGGTGAACGCATAGCTTCCGCCGACTTGGCGAGACCCCATATGGGGGTTTCGACCGCAGAAATTTTGGAGACGTTATGCCCGGTGGCCTGAGCGCGCAGCTTATGCAAATCGCCCCCATCCTCCTGATGGTGGTGCTGTTCTACTTCATGCTGATCCGTCCGCAGCAGAAGCGGGCCAAAGAGCATCAGGTGATGCTGACCAATCTGAAGCGCGGCGACAACGTCGTGCTGTCCAGCGGCATGCTGGGCAAGATCGTGCGCGTCGAAGACAAGGAAGTCGGCCTCGAGATCGCCCAGGGCGTCACCGTCAAGGTCGTCAAGGGCATGATCACCGAAGTCCGCACCAAGGGCGAACCGGCTCCGGCCAACGATCCCAAGAGCTGATTGCTCAAAACGCCCCGACCAAGGCGCCGCAAGGCGTCGTTCAGAGCTTGTAATCCATGCTGACACTGTCCCGCTGGAAGATCATCGTCGTCACTCTGGCGCTGATTTTCGGCTTTGCCTTCACACTGCCGAATCTTCTGCCGCAAAGAACGCTCGACGCTCTGCCCGGCTGGGTTCCCAAACAAAAGCTCAACCTGGGCCTCGACCTGCAGGGCGGATCCTATCTGCTCATGGAAGTCGATACGGCTGCGCTGCGCCGCGAACGCCTGACGAATCTCGTCGAAGACGTCCGGACCAGCCTGCGGGGCGAGCAGATCGCGTTTGGTGACCTGCGTGAAGCCAATGGCGTGATCAGTGTCCGCATTGCCGAGGCCGGCAAGGTCAACGACGCCGCCAACCTGCTTCGGCAGTCGGTCGGCGCGCCGTTGACCGGCTCGGTCGGTGGCCGTGACGTCTCGGTCGCCACGCGGGACGATCAGCGGCTGGAAATCAGCTTTGTCGCCGAGGCCGCCAAGGCCGATGCGGCGATGGCGGTCGAGCAGTCGATCGAAACCATCCGTCGCCGCATCGACAGCCTGGGGACCAAGGAGCCGACGATCACCCGTCAGGGTTTGGACCGGATCGTCATCCAGGCCGCCGGTGAAAGCGATCCCGAGAAGCTGAAGTCGGTGATCGGCAAGACCGCCAAACTGACCTTCCAGATGGTCGATGAAGGCGTCACTCAGGAAGACCTCGCGGCGGGCCGCATTCCGCCGGGTTCCGAGATGCTGCTCAGTGAGGATGGCTATGTGCCCGCCTATGCGGTGCGCAAGCGGGCGGTGGTTTCGGGCGATGAACTGACCGACTCGCGCCAGACCTTCGACTCCCAGAGCGGCAACCCCGTCGTGTCGTTCAATTTCAACGGCCAGGGCGCCCGCAAGTTCGGCGACGCCACGGCGCGTAATGTCGGCAAGAAGTTTGCCATCGTGCTGGATGGCAAGATCATCTCGGCGCCAGTCATCAATGGCGCGATCACGGGCGGTTCGGGCATCATCACCGGCAATTTCACGCCGGAAAGCGCCGCCGAACTGGCCTTGCTGTTGCGGTCCGGGGCCTTGCCCGCGCCGCTGACGGTCGAGGAACAACGCACGGTCGGCGCCGAGCTGGGGGCTGACGCCGTCAGGGCGGGTGCGATCTCCACCCTGGTGGCCTTCGTGACCATCGTGGCCTTCATGCTGCTGTCCTATGGCCTGCTGTTTGGCGGCATCTCGGTCATCGCCCTGCTGATCAACGGCATGCTGATCGTCGCGGCCATGTCGATCACCCAGGCCACCCTGACCTTGCCCGGTATCGCCGGCCTGATCCTGACCCTGGCCGTGGCCGTCGACGCCAATGTGCTGATCTTTGAGCGCATGCGCGACGAGGCCCGGGCCGGAAAATCGCCGATCATGGCGGCCGACGCGGGTTTCTCTCGCGCCATGACCACGATCATCGACGCCAATGTCACCACTCTGGTGGCGGCGGGCATCATGTTTGCGTTTGGCGCAGGCCCGGTTCGGGGCTTTGCCTGGACCCTGTCGATCGGCGTGTTCACCTCGGTGTTCACCGCCGTGCTGGTCAGCCAGCTTCTCATCGGCTGGTGGTTCCGCGCTGCCCGCCCCAAGAAACTTCCGATCTGAGTGAGCGCACCCATGGCCTGGCCCCTGATCAAGCTGCTCCCGCAGAAAACCAACCTCACCTTCGTCAAGTTCGCGCGCCTGATGGCGATGATCAGCGTGACCCTCGTGGTCGCGTCGCTGGTCGGCGTCTTCAAGCCGGGCCTCAACATGGGCATCGACTTCAAGGGCGGCTCCGTCATGGAAGTGTCGACCGCGCCGCGCGCGGTTGACCTGGCCAAGGTGCGCACCACCCTGGAGGCCCAGGGTCTGGGCGATGTTCAGGTGCAGTCCTTCGGCGCCGCCGACCGCGCTCTGGTGCGGTTTCAGACCCCGGCCGGCGGCGACGCCGGCGTCACCCTGACCAACGTCAAGAACGCCCTGAAGCAGTCGCTGGGTGAGCCCGTCCAGTTCATCAACCCTTCGGCGGTAGGCCCCAAGGTCTCGGGCGAACTGTTCCGCAGCGGCATCATCGCCCTGGCGCTCGCGGTCGGCCTGATGTTCCTCTACATCTGGTTCCGCTTTGAGCCCCAGTTCGGCCTCGGGGCCGTTGCCGGCCTGCTGCACGACCTGATCCTGACCTTCGGCTTTATCGTGCTGTTCAAGATCGAGTTCAGCCTCAATACGGTCGCGGCCCTGCTCACCGTGATCGGCTATTCGATGAACGACACTGTCGTCGTGTTCGACCGCCTGCGCGAGAACCTGCGCAAGTACAAGAAAATGCCCCTGGCCGAAGTGATCGACCTGTCGATCAACGAAATCTTGTCGCGCACGGTCATCACCGGCGTTACGGCGATCATGGCGCTGGCGGGCCTGGCCGTTTTTGGCGGCGAGGCGCTGTTTGGCTTCTCGGTGGTCATGATCTTCGGCATCATTGTGGGCACCTATTCGTCGATCTATGTCGGCGCGCCGATCATCCTGCTGTGGGGCGTCAAGCGGGGCGACGACGACGTCACCCCGATCACCTTCGGCGCAGCCTCGCGTCCGTAATGGCCGAGCTTCGCCGCCCGCCCTCGATCGACGCCTGGGGCGGCGGCGGCTTTCGGGTCTCCGGTGACTGGCGGCCGGGCTCGCTGCTGATCATCGATGATCAGCCGCACGCCTGGTCAGCGACCGCTCTGGCGGCGCTGACGCCCGACGACTTTGCCCAGGTCTTCGCGGCCGGCGGCGCCGTCGAGTTTGTGCTGCTGGGCGGCGGGCTGCTCAACGCCCTGCCGCCGCGCGATCTGCGCGACGCCCTGAAGGCGGCGGGCCTTGGCCTTGAGTTCATGAGCACCGAAGCCGCAGCCCGCACCTACAACGTGCTGGCCAGTGAGGGGCGGCGCCTGGCGGCGGCCCTGATCGCGGTGTAGCGGGCAGCGTTTTCAAGGCTTTGCCCGACTCTGAGAAGAGGCTTATAGCTGGCCGCCAAGATTTGGGACTCTTAGGGGGAACTTGGATGTCCGGACTGCTCGCGAACTTCCGCAACACCATCATCGTCAGCGTGCTCCTGTCGCTGGTGATGATCGTCGGCTACTTCATGCACGCTGGTGGCGGCCTGGTGTTCTTAGAGGCGGTGTTCCGCTTCGTGCACGTGTTCTTCGGCATCCTGTGGATCGGGCTGCTGTACTATTTCAACTTCGTGCAGATCCGCATGATGCCGCAGATCCCGGCCGAACTGAAGCCGGCCGTCAGCAAGTACATCGCGCCCGAGGCGTTGTTCTGGTTCCGCTGGGCGGCCCTGGCCACCTGGGTGATGGGCGTGCTCCTGGCGCTGAGCCGCAACTATCTGCTCGAGGCCGCGACCCTGGGTCTGGCCGGCGGCTACTCGCCCGACGTCGACGCCCGCTACACCTTCATCGGCGTGGGCATGTGGCTGGCGACGATCATGTTCATCAACGTCTGGGGCGTCATCTGGCCGAACCAGAAGATCGCCCTTGGCCTCGTCGAAGCCGACGCGGACTCCAAGGCCAAGGCCGCCAAGATGGCCATGCTGTTCTCGCGCACCAACACCCTGCTCAGCATTCCGATGCTGGCCACCATGACGATGAACCAGACGCTGTTCGGCTAAACCCCGACCAAAATCGTGTAAGGGGAGGGCCCGCCGGGGAATCGGCGGGCCCTTTCTCGTTTGAAGACCCATGGCCGACACCGAAACCCTCGACGATCTCGTCCGCCGCGTCGATCCCGACCGCTGGCTGGCCAGCCGCTTTATCGCCGACCTCGCGGCGCGGGCCGACGTGATCGCGTTGTATGCCTTCAACTATGAGCTGGCCCGGGTGGCCGGCGGGGTCTCCAACGCCCTGATGGGCGAGATCCGCCTGACCTGGTGGCGCGAGGCCATGGAAGAGATCGCGGCCGGCACACCCCCGCGCAGGCATCCCACTGTCGAGGCCATCGCTGCGTCGGGGATCGACCCCCTGGCTCTGGCCGCCATGGCCGAGGCCCGCTTTGCGGATCTGGACGAGGCCCCGCCAGAAGACGAGGGCAGGGCGCTGGCCTATGTCGACGCCACCGCCGGGGCCCTGGCCGTGCTGGCCGCCCGACGGCTTGATCCGTCCGCTGATCCGCATGCCGTGAAGGGCGCGGCCCGGGCCTATGGCCTGGCGGGGCTGTGGCGGCTGAAGCTGGCCGGGCATTCGCGGCTGCCTGAGGACTGGACGGAGGCCGACCTCGCGCGCCGCGTCGCCGATCAGCTGAAGACCGCCCGCCGCGAACTGAAGGGCCTGCCCGTCGCGGCCTTCCCGGCCGTCGCGCCCGCCGCCCTGGCCGGCGCCTACGCCAAGGGGCGCGACCCTGGCGAGTTCGAAAAAAAGGCCCGCCTCACCTGGTCGGTGGCGACGGGCCTGATTTAGGTCGGCCTACTTCTTCTCGGCCGTCCAGGTGTTGAGCCAGTCCAGCACTTCCTTGTGCCACTGCACCGAGTTCTGGGCCTTCAGCACCCAGTGGTTCTCATTGGGGAAGTACAGCAGCTTGCTAGGCACGCCCTTGCGCTGCAGGGCCGTGAAGGTGGCGATGCCCTGTTCCAGCGGCACGCGGTAATCAAGCTGGCCCTGCACGACTAGGGTCGGCTTGGTCCAGTTCGCAACGTGATCGGCCGGGTTGAACTTGCCGTAGGTGTTGCCGGGCGCGAAGGGCGTGCCGCCGTTTTCCCACTCGGTGAACCATAGCTCTTCGGTCGAATAGCCCATGAAGCGGGTGTCGAAGATGCCATCGTGATTGACCAGGCACTTCCAGGGCTGGTTCCACTGGCCGGCGATCCAGTTGACCATGAAGCCGCCGTATGAAGCCCCGAGCGCGCAGGCCCGGTCGCCGTCGAGGAAGCCATAGGTCTTCAGGGCATGATCCCAGCCCTTCTGCAGGTCCTCCAGCGGGCGGTCGCCCCAGTGCTGGCTGATCGAGTCGGTGAAGGCCTGACCGTAGCCGGTGGAGCCGTGGAAATCGATCATCACCACGGCGTAGCCGGCATTGGTGTAGGTCTGCGGGTTCCAGCGATGGCTCCAACTGTTGCCGAACGAGCCCTGCGGTCCGCCATGGATCAGGAAGGCGACCGGATAGCGCTTGGCCGGATCGAAATTGGCCGGCTTGACCACGAAACCGTGCACTGTCTCGTCATTCCAGCCCTTGAAGTTGAACTGCTCGGGCTCGCCCCAGGCGACCGTTTTCAGGCGCTCGGCGTTCAGGTCGGTCAGCTTGACCGGCGCGCCCTTGCCGGCCGTCGCATAAAGCTGGGCGGGGCCCTTCAGCGTATCCATCGCATAGACCAGACCGTTCGGGCCCACATCGAAGGCGCTGACATGGCCGTCGCCGGTGACCGGGGCGATCTTGCCGGTCTTGACGGTGATGGCGAAGATCTTCGTCTGACCCACGTCCTGGGCCAGGGCGTAGATCGACTTGCCGTCCGGGCTCCAGGCGATGGCGTCGGCCGAGCGGTCCCAGGTCGGGACCAGCTCTTGTTCCTTGCCGGTGGCTTCCTCGTGCAGGATGATCGCGTAGCGGTCGGCCTCGAAGCCGGGACGCTTCATGGCGCGATAGGCCGCCCACTTGCCGTCCGGCGAATAGACCGGCGCGGTATCCCAGGCCTTGTTGGCGGGGGTGAGGTTCTTGGGCTTGGCTGAGCCGTCCAGCGGGGCGGCCCAGATGTCGAAATTGGTGGTCCAGGCCTCGTCCTTGCCCGCCACCTTGGCCGAGAAGGTCACGAACTTGCTGTCGGGCGAGATGGTGAAGTCTTCGTCGCCACCGAACGGCTTGGTGGGCGTGTCGCCGTCGAAGCCGGGCATCAGGGCCACCGGCTTGCCCGAGGCCACGCCCTTGTCGTCCAGGGCCAGGACGTAGAGGTGATTGCGGGTCCCGTCGGCCCACGCATCCCAATGGCGGATGAACAGCTTGTCGTGGACCACGCCGGTCGCCTTGACCGACTTGCGGGCGTCCAGGCGGGCCTGGGTGCAGTCCAGGGTGTCGCAATCGGGGAAGACGGCCTGGCTGATCACCAGGGTTTTGCCGTCCGGAGAGACCTTGAAGGCCCCGACATCGAACGGCGCGGAGGTCACCTGAACGGCGGTCTCGCCCATGGCGTCGGTGCGGAACAGCTGATCGGTCCCGCCGGCGCGGCTGGACATGAAATAGATCGACATGCCGTCGGGCGACCAGCGGGCGCTGCTGGCCCCGCCGTCCGAGACCGCCAGTCGGCGCGGCGCCATCTTGGCCTTCAGATCGGAGATCCACAGCGACATCGAGGCCTTGTTGGCCTCGAAGTCCATGGTCCGCACGCTGTAGATCACGAAGCGACCGTCGGGTGAGACGCGCGGATCGCTCAGGCGATCCAGGCTGGCCATGTCCTTGGCGGTGAAGGGACGGATCTGGGCGACGGCCATTCCGCCGAAGGCGGCGGACAGCGCCAGGGCCGAGGCGGCGAGACGCAAGCTCTTGATCATCAAACGCAAAATCCGGGCCCTATTCTTCCTTGAAGGAGCCGGAGCCTACCCCTCGCGTACGCGCTAGACCAGAGAATAGGGGCCCCGATCGCGAACGCCGGTCGTCCGACACCGGTCGATTTTATGTGGCGATTTCGTGTCAAAAAAGCGACACGATTACAAAGGCTTGAGCGGTAACAATCCGAAACAGGACTTGCTTTGCCGCACCGCGGCATGGTCCCTAAATGGTACACAGGGCGTAGAGCGGTCGAAGAACCGTTCCTGAGTAAAACGATAAGGGTCTTTCGTGTCGGCTTCGGCTTATTTTCAGCACACGGTCGCAGGACCGGTGATCTTCGCGGGGATTGGCCTGCATACGGGCGAGCACGTCCGTGTGGCCGTGCGCCCGGCGCAGATCGACGCCGGGATCGTCTTCGTGCGCACCGATGTCCACGACCTCGACAACCGCGTCCCGGTGAAGCCCGACGCTGTCTGCCAGACCCAGCTGGGCACCGTGATCAACAACACCGACGACGTGCGGGTCTCGACGATCGAGCACCTGATGGCCGCCCTGGCCGCCCTGTCGATCGACAACTGTATCGTCGAGCTGGACGGTCCCGAGGTTCCGATCATGGACGGCTCGTCCGAGCCCTTCGTGCAGATCCTGGATCGCGCCGGCCGCCGCAAGCAGGAAGCCGCCCGCAAATATATCGAGATCCTGGAGCCGGTCCGGGTCGAGGAGGGCGACAAGTTCGCCAGCCTGACCCCGTCGGATCGCTTCGAGGTCGCCTTCGAGATCGCTTTCGGCAGCAAGGCCATCGGTCGCCAGCGCGTCGACCTGACCGTGGACGAGGAATCGTTCCGCGCCGAGCTGTCCAACTGCCGCACCTTCGGTTTCGTCCGCGATGTCGAGGCCCTGCGGGCCATCGGCCTGGCGCGGGGCGGATCGATGGAAAACGCCGTCGTCATCGATGGCGACCGGGTGCTGAATCCCGAAGGTCTGCGTCGCCCCGACGAGTTCGTGCGTCACAAGGCGCTGGACGCGGTGGGCGACCTGTTTGTTCTGGGCGCGCCGATCATGGGCCGCTTCGAAGGCGTCCTGGCCGGTCACGGCCTCAATAACGCCGTGGTTCGGGCGTTGCTGGCCCAGCCGCGCGCTTGGCGCCTGCGCACCCATGCGCTGGAACTGGCCGAGGCTGTCTAGATAAAAGCGCGACCGGCGTCGTTGAGCCTTCGCATTTGCGCCCCAAGCGGCGTGGTGTAGAAGCCTTGCACGGCGCCGAGGCGCGCGTTTGCTTCGAGGGTGATAGTCCGTGCTTCTTAAATTCCCGGGTCGTTCGGCAGTCGTCCTCGCCGCCGTTCTCGTCTCCGTCACGGTCGCGGGTTGCGCCGGCCAGGCCAAGAAGCCGACCCTGGCCTATGAAGAGCGCCCGGTGGAGCTGCTCTACGCCACGGGCGCCGATCGCCTGGATCGCGGCAGCTGGAACGAGGCCGTCGACTATTTCCGCGAAGTCGAACGCCAGCACCCCTATTCGGAATGGTCGCGCCGCTCGATCCTGATGACCGGTTTCGCCCACTATCAGGGCAACCAGTACAATGACGCCATCGGCGACGCCGACCGCTTCATCTCGCTGTATCCCGGCAATCCGTCGGCCTCCTACGCCTACTATCTCAAGGCCGTCTGCTATTTCGAGCAGATCGTCGACGTCAACCGCGACCAGGCCGCCACCGAGCAGGCCCTGGCGTCACTGCGCGACGTGGTTCAACGCTATCCGACCAGCGAATACGCCCAGGACGCGCGCCTGAAGATCGACATGGTCAATGACCAGCTGGCCGGCAAGGAAATGGCCATCGGCCGCTACTATCTGCGCCAGGGCCAGACCCTGGCCGCCATTGGCCGCTTCAAGACCGTGATCGACCGTCACCAGACCACCTCGCACACGCCCGAAGCCCTGTTCCGCCTGGTGGAATCCTATCTGACCCTGGGCCTGTTCGATGAGGCCAAGCGCAACGGCGCCGTGCTGGGCTTCAACTTCCCGGGCGATCGCTGGTACTCTGACGCCTACAGGCTGCTCAACGACGCCGGCCTCAAGCCCGCCGTCGAGCCGCTGACCCCCGGCGCCAAGAAGAACCTGCTGGACCGTCTGGTGCGCGACAAGAACGCCACCCTGGCCCCTCCCGGCGAAAAGCCGACTAAGAAGGACGGCATGCGGGGCCTTCTGGGGCTCTAGTCCCGGCCCTCCGCGGCCTCGCGGAACACAAGCTGAACATTGAAGCGTCTGAGCGCTTTCAAAAACGCTGATTCTGAGCGAATCTCCGCGACATGCTGATTGGTCTCTCCATTCGCGACGTCGTGCTCATCGAGAGCCTGGATCTGGCCATCGGGCCGGGCCTGACCGCCCTGACCGGTGAAACCGGCGCGGGCAAGTCGATCATCCTCGACGCCCTCGGTCTGGCCACCGGCGCGCGGGCTGATGCCGGCCTCGTTCGACGGGGCGCGGCGGGTCAGGCCTCGGCCACCGCCATCTTCGCCCTGCCGGCCGATCACCCGGCCTTCGCCTATCTGGACGACAAGGGCCTGGACTATGGCCGCGACGAGGACCTGGTCCTGCGCCGCCAGCTGTCGCCCGACGGCCGCTCCAGAGCCTTCGTCAATGACCAGGCCACCAGCGTCGGCGTGCTCAAGGACCTCGGCGCCCTGCTGCTCGAGGTGCATGGCCAGCACGAGACGGTCGGTCTGCTGGACCCCCGCACCCACCGAACTCTGCTGGACGCCTTTGGCTCGGTCTCCGTTTCGGCCGTCGCCTCGGCCTGGAGCGGCTGGCGCGCCGCCCGCGAAAAGGCCGAGGCCCTGCGCGCCCTGGCCAATCAGGCCGCCGCCGAGACCGAGGAACTGACCCTGCGCCTGTCGGAGCTGGACCGTCTGGACCCCCGCGAGGGCGAGGAAACGGCTCTCGCCGAGGAACGCGCCCTGCTGGGCTCGGCCGAGAAGGCCCTGGCCGACATCGCCTCGGCCCGGGATGCGCTGGGCGGTGACGCCCTGTCCGGCAAACTGGCCCAGGCCTTCCGCGCCCTGGAGCGGGCCCGCGAGCGCGCCCTGCATGCCGGCGCCCCCGCCGACGGCGCGGCCATGACCCGGCTGACCGCCGCCTGCGACGCCGTCGACCGCGCTTTGGTCGAGGCCCAGGAAGCCAGCGCCGCCATCGACGCGGTGGCCGAAACCTTCGAGTTCGAGCCCGACCGTCTGGAAAAGACCGAGGAGCGACTGTTTGCTTTGCGCGGCATGGCCCGCAAGCTGAACGTCGCCACCGAGAACCTGCCGTCCCTGCGCGCTGAATTCGCGACCCGCCTGCAGGCCATCGAAACCTCCGGCGAGGCCCTCAAGGCTGCCGAGGAAGAGGCCTCGTCCGCCCGCGACGGCTATGTCTTCGCCGCCGAAGCCCTGTCGGCCGAACGCCGCGCCGCCGGCGATCGTCTGGCCCTGGCCGTCGAGGCCGAACTGGCGCCGCTGAAGCTGGAAAAGGCCAAATTCCGGGTCGCCGTCGAGCCTCTGCCCGAGGATCGCGTCGGCCCCACCGGCATGGACCGCGTCGCCTTCGAGATCTCCACCAACCCCGGCGCGCCGTTTGGACCGATGGAGACCATCGCCTCGGGCGGCGAACTGGCCCGCTTCGCCCTGGCCCTGAAGGCCGCTCTGGCAGGTCGTGGAACTGGTCCGCAGCCGCTGATGATCTTCGACGAGGTTGATCAGGGCGTCGGCGGCGCCGTGGCCGACGCCGTGGGCCTGCGCCTCAAGCGTCTGGCCCAGAACGCCCAGGTCCTGGTAGTCACCCATTCGGCCCAGGTCGCCGCCCGCAGCGACGCCCACTGGCGCATCGCAAAGTCCGGCGACGATCAGGCCATCCGCACCCGGGTTGAACCCCTCTCGCCGGCCCAGCGCGAGGAAGAAATCGCACGGATGCTGTCTGGGGCGGAAGTCACCGAGGCGGCGCGGGCGGCGGCGCGGGCCTTGATCAACTAGGCTGCGTCGGGGTCAGGGGGGCGACAGCGGGCGTGCAACGCCAATCCCTGACCAAGCGCGCACGGAACCCCTCTCTCTATGAGAGAGGGTTGAGATTGTCCGCCAATAGGCCTTAGACCACTCGCCGCTTTGCCCACATCGCCGGGTTGGCGCGGAACATCGACCGCAGGGCGCTCATCTCGACGCGCGGCTTGACCCAGGCCTGCAGTGGACCATCCACGAACCGCTCGAACACGGCGGCGAAAGCCACGGCGACGGGGAAGGCCATGGCCCAGGTCAGCCACAGGGCGGTGTCGTTCAAGGCCAGCTTGCCGGCCGCCACGTGCTGGGCGCCAAACCAGGTCACGCCGACGAACTGGTTGGTCAGATAGAGGGCGAAGGCCAGTCGGCCCGCCGTTTTGGCCCAGCCCCAGTCCTTCCTGGCCGAGGCGCCGGCGGCGAAGATCAGCACGGCCAGCAAGGCCAGGCTGGCATAGTCGAACGCGCCGATCAGGTTCAGGGCCACGACCCCGGCGATGGCCACCGCGCCCAGAGCGTCGGCGACGCGGGGGCTGACCACGACTTCACGGCCCAGGCGGGCGATCAGCACGCCGATCAGGAACAGGGGCAGGGCGCGGATCACGCCGTACTTCAGCGTCAGGCGATACGAGCTCTGACCCAGCCAGTAGCGGCAGGCCAGATCCACGGCGACGAAGATCGCAGCGCCCACGGCCAGGGCGATCCACGGCGAGCGAATGGCGGCAAAGCCGCGCCACAGCACCGGGAAGGCGGCATAGCAGAAGACCAGGGCCGACAGGGTCCAGGTCGGGGTATTCCAGCCCGATGGGCCGTCAAAGCCCCAGGCCTGCACCAGCAGGGCCTGGGCCGGCAGCTGCGACCACTGGAACCACTGCGGGTTCTGAGGGGCGACGCCGATCAGGGTGGTGGCGGCGATCAGGGCCACGAAGCCGGCCAGCATCACCAGATGCGAGGGCCAGACGCGGGCAAAGCGTTTGAGCAGGAACTCGCGATCGCCGACCTGGCGCTGGCCGACCCGGTCGCCATAGGCGCGGCCCAGCACATAGCCTGACAGCATCAGGAAGAAATCGGTGGCCAGATAGCCTCGCCCCAATGCCGGGTGCAGCGCAAACAGGCTGACCGGCGCCTGCTCGGCATAGTGATAGATCACCATGAAGAAGGCCGCGAAGAACCGCAGGGCGTCCAGCGGGCCGCCGCGCGACAGGTCTCTCGCCATGGGAAGATCGCGCGCCCCAATGCGGGACGGTTCGGCGGCGTTCGACATGCGGATCTCCGTTTCCGACGAAGCCGCAGCAAGGTGCGCGCCAACAGGAGCGTTTTACCGGGGCATCGGTTAAAACCGGGTCGACGCCCTTTCCAACCGGATTCGCCCGTGACCCTGACGCCCGTCGCCGACCTGTCCGAAGCCCAGGCCGCCCTGGAACTGGAGTCGCTGGCCGATCAACTGGCGGCCCATGACCTGCGCTATCACCAGCAGGACGCGCCCACGATCAGCGACGCCGAATACGACGCCCTCAAGCGCCGCAACCTCGACATCGAGACCCGCTTTCCGCACCTCATCCGCGAGAACTCGCCGTCCGTCAGCGTGGGGGCGGCGCGGGCTGACCAATTCTCGCCGGTCGAACACGGCGTGCCGATGCTGAGCCTCGACAATGCCTTTTCCAATGACGAGGCGACCGAGTTCGACGCCCGCATCCGGCGGTTCCTGAAGCTGTCGCCTGACGAGACCGTCGCCTATACCGCCGAGCCGAAGATCGACGGCCTTTCGGCCTCCCTGCGCTATGAAAAAGGCGTCCTGGTCCAGGGCGCGACGCGGGGCGACGGCCGGGTAGGCGAGGACGTCACCGCCAACCTGCGCACCATCGCCGACATCCCCCAGCGCCTGAGGGGCTCCGGTTGGCCCGACGTGATCGAGGTGCGCGGCGAGGTCTATGTCGAACTGGCGGCCTTCGCGGCCTTCAACGCCGCTGCCGAGGCGGCCGGCCAGCGCACCTATGCCAATCCCCGCAACTTCGCCGCCGGCTCGCTGCGCCAGATCGATCCCAAGATTAGCGCCCAACGTCCGCTGCGGTTCTTCGGCTATGCCTGGGGCCTGGTCAGTGACAGCTTTGCAGACGGTCAGTGGGAGGCGCTGGCCCGGCTGGAAGACTGGGGTTTCGTGACCACGGCCCCGCCGGCCAAACGGGTGGAGAACGCCCAGGGCCTGCTCGACATCTATGCCGAGTTCGAAATCCTGCGGCCGAAACTGGATTTCGACATCGACGGCGTCGTCTACAAGGTCGACGACCTGGGTCTGCAGAAGCGCCTGGGTTTCGTCTCGCGCTCGCCGCGCTGGGCCATCGCCCGCAAGTTCCCGGCCCAGAAGGCCCGCACCATCCTGGAAGCCATCGACCTGCAGGTGGGCCGCACCGGCGCGATCACGCCCGTGGCGCGGCTGAAGCCGGTGACCGTCGGCGGGGTCTCGGTGACCAACGCCACCCTGCACAATGGCGACGAGATCGCCCGACTGGACGTGCGGGTGGGCGACACCGTGGTGATCCAGCGGGCCGGCGACGTCATCCCGCAGATCGTCGAGGTAGCGCTGGAGGCGCGGCCCGATCCCGCGTCGCCGCCCTATGAATTCCCCCATTTTTGCCCCTGTCCGCTGAAGACCGAGCTAGCGCGCGAGATCAACGCCTCTGGGGCCGAGTCTGTCGTCCGGCGTTGCACGGGCGAGTTCGCCTGTCCGTTCCAACGCGTGGAACACCTGCGCCACTTCGTGTCGCGTCGGGCCTTCGACATTGAGGGGCTGGGCGAAAAGCAGCTGCATGCCTTCTTCGACGAGGGCTGGATCCGCGAGCCCGCCGACATCTTCCGCCTGGCCCGCGATGCGGAAAAGCTGGAGGCCCTGCGCACCCGCGATGGCTATGGCGAGACCTCCGTCGCCAATCTGGTGAAGGGCATCGAGGCCCGGCGCACCATCGGTCTGGACCGGGTGATCTACGGTCTGGGCATGCGGGATATCGGCGAGACCACCTCGACCGTCCTGGCCCGCCACTTCGACACCTTCGCCGACCTGCAGGCCGCCGCCGAGGCCGCTGCCACAGGCCTGCCCACGGCGACCTATCTCGAGCTCTCGACCGCGCCCGGCGTCGGCCCCAAGGCGCTGGACCTGCTGGTCGAGGTCGGCAAGGGCGGCCTGAAAGCTGACCCGTGGCCCGAGGCTGACAGCCTTGAGATCAAGATCGGCCACGCCGTTTCCAAGCTGACCAAACCGGCCCGCGCCGCCCTTACCGAGCGCTACGGAACCTGGGACGCCTTCGCCCAGGCCTTGGCGGAAGCCGCCAATGGCGCGCCCGGCGAGGACTATCTGCATCTGGCATCCGTCGACGGCGTCGGTCCGGTCGCGGCCCAGTCGCTGGCGCGGTTCTTCAGTGAGGACCATAACCGCCAGAAGGTCGCCGCCCTGGTCGAGCAGCTCGACATCCAGGCCGTGGCCAAGCTCAAGACCGACACGGCCGTGGCCGGCAAGACCGTTGTCTTCACCGGCGCCCTGGAAAAGATGACTCGCGACGAAGCCAAGGCCCAGGCCGAGGCGCTGGGGGCCAAGGTGGCCTCATCGGTGTCGAAGAAGACCGATCTGGTGGTGGCCGGTCCCGGCGCGGGCTCCAAGCTGAAGACCGCCACCGAGCTGGGCATCCAGGTGATGACCGAGGACGAATGGCTGGCCATGGTGGCCGGATAGGGCTGGACGGATCTGAAGATCTCGCCCTCAATTTGCCGCGAGACTTGCCGTTGATCGGCGGATCGCGCAACCAATGCAGTCAAACGCGCAGTCAGGCGCGACCCAGGGAGTAGACCATGTTCCGCACCACCTTGATCGCCGTCGCGGCGCTCGGCGCGCTGGCCGGGCCAGCCTTCGCCAGCGATATCACCGGCCTGTGGGCCACGCCGACCAATGGCGGCCAGGTCGAGATCGCCCGCTGCGGCAACAGCCTGTGCGGCAAGCTGGTCACCTCCAACCAGCTCAAGACAAACGCTGCCCTGAAGGACGAAAGAAACAAGGCCGCCGCCCAGCGCGGGCGCGCCCTGAAGGGCCTGCAGATGCTGTACGACTTCACCGGCGGGCCCGCCAAGTGGACCGGCGGCACGGTCTACAATCCCGACGACGGCGGCACCTATGCGGGCACGATCGAGATGCTGTCCGACAATCAGCTGAAGCTGAAGGGCTGCGTCGTCGCTCCGCTGTGCAAGACCCAGGTGTGGAACCGGGTGAAGTAGGAAAGTCCTCCCCCTGAAGGGGGAGGCGGTCGCGTAGCGACCGGAGGGGGAAGTGGCCTGGGGCCCTGCGACTTCCCTCTCCGTCGCCTGCGGCGACACATCTCCCGTCAGGGAGAGGACTTGAAAGCTAAAGCGGCGCGCAGACCGCTTCCATCCAGGCCCGCACCTCAGGCTCGACCCGGGGGCCGATCTCCTTGAGCACCCGCGCGTGATAGGTGTCGAATTGGGCGACCTCTTCGGCCGACAGCAGCGCCTTGTCGATCAGGCGCCGGTCGATGGGGGCCAGGGTCAGGGCCTCGAAGCGGTGCATCGGGCGCTCGCCGCCGGCGATGTCCTCGGCGGGCATGACCACTTCCAGGTTCTCGATGCGGATGCCGTACTCGCCGTCCTTGTAGAAGCCGGGCTCGTTGGAGACGATCATGCCGGGCTGCAGGGCGATGGTGTTGGGGGCCTTGGAGATCCGCTGCGGGCCTTCGTGCACGCCCAGATAGACGCCGACGCCGTGGCCGGTGCCGTGGTCATAGTCCAGGCCATGGGCCCACAGGGCGGCGCGGGCGAAGGCGTCGATGGCCGAGCCGGTGGTGCCGGCCGGGAAGCGCAGGCGGGCGATGGCCAGGTGGCCCTTCAGCACCAGGGTGTTGCGCTGGACCATCTCGGCCGAGGGCTCGCCGATCGCCACCGTGCGGGTGACGTCGGTGGTGCCGTCCAGATACTGGCCGCCGCTGTCGACCAGTAGCAGCGAGCCTCGGGCCGCCCGCTGGTTGCTGCGCTCGGTCGGGCGATAGTGGGGCAGGGCGCCGTGGCCGTTGGCCGCGCCGATGGTGTCGAACGACAGGTCCTTGAGCAGGCCGGTGGCTTCGCGGAAGCCTTCCAGCTTGGCGACGGCTTCCTTCTCGTCGGGCGGATTGATCTGACCCTCGGTGGCCAGCCAGTGCAGGAAGCGGGTCAAAGCGGCGCCGTCGCGGCGATGCGCCTCGCGCGTGCCGTCGATCTCGACGTCGTTCTTGCAGGCCCGCGGCATCGTGCAGGGATCCATGCCGCGCACCACCTTGGCGCCGGCGGCGCTGAGCGTGTCGAAATACCAGGCCGAGGATTGGCCGGGGTCGACCAGCACGGCCTTGCCGGCCAGCTCGGCCAGGGCGGCGTCCAGGGCGTCCGGGGTTTCCAGCGACACCTGGTTGCCCAGCCAGGCCGGCAGGTCGGCGGTGACCTTGGCCGGGTCGATGAACAGGCGCGCCGTGCCATCGCTATTGACGATGGCCTGCGACAGCGGCAGGGGCGAGCGGATCACATCGCCGCCGCGCACATTGAACAGCCAGGCGATCGAGGCCGGGGCCGTGATCACGGCGGCATGGGCCCCGAGGCTGGTCAGGCTGGCCCCCACGCGGCCGCGCTTGGAGGCGGAGTCCTCGCCGGCATAGTCCACAGGCTGCGGCACGATGGGCGCGGCCGGTTGCGCCGGACGCTGGGCGCCCCAGGCTTCGTCCAGCGGGTTGACGGCGACGGGCTTGAGTTCCGCACCGGCCTTGGCGGCGGCGGCCTTGAGGCTGTCGAGGGCCTGTGGGCTGTGCAGGCGGGCGTCATAGCCGATGACGGCGCCCGGCTTTGCGGTTTCGAGATAGGCGGGGACGCCGCCCTCAACGAGGTCGCGGATCTCGAACACGCCCTGGTCGACCTGCTCGCGCACCTGCAGGGTGTAGCGGCCATCGACGAACACGGCGGCGCGGTCGATCATGATCACGCCGGCCCCGGCGCTGCCGGTGAAGCCGCTGGCCCAGGCCAGACGGTCATTGGCGGCGGGCAGGTACTCGTTCTGATGCTCGTCCTCGTGTGGGACGAGGAAGCCGTCCAGACCCTGGCGGGCCATGGCGGCGCGGATCAGGGGGATGTGCTTGGGGCCGAAGGACGGGTCGGTGGATTCATCGAAGGTCTGACGCATACCCCGATGTAATCCGCCGACCCGAGCCTGGGAAGAGGATGATTATTGCGGGGAAGCGGCGACCGGCGCGTTGGCCGCCGGCGCGGTGTCGCCGGTGGCCGCCACACGGTCGGCGGCGTCCTGGGCGGCCTGGCTGGCGTTGGCGGCGGAGCGCTCGGTGTCGCGGCGGGCCTCGTCGGCCGCAGCCCCGGCGTTGCGGGCGGCGTTTTCAGCAGCGAACTGGGCCTGCTGGGCGCTGCTAGCCACGCTGGACTGCGCGCCCTCGATCACGCCGGCGGCGCGGCCCTGTTCCTGGGCCTGCAGAAGCTGGTCCTGGCCGGTGTCGACCGGGCGCTGGTTCAGCATGAAGGCCACGGCGATCACCGCGACGACCGCGACGATGCCCGCCACCATCCAGCCGGCGGTGTTGGCTTCGCGGCGGACTTCGACGACGCGCTCGGCCGGCGGGATCTGGGGATCGACATAGGTCATCGGGCTGTTCCTTGAACCGATAGGGTCGGCTCTAGAAACGTGGTCCTTGGCCCGCTGGTTCCGCCTGGCCTCAGGGACGTTGCAGAACCAGCGTGGCCCAGGCGTCGCGATGGATACGGCTGACGACCTTGAAGCCGCGCGACAGGTAGGCGGCCTTGACCATCCGCTCCTGGGTGCGCAGCAGGCCCGACAGGATCACCGTGCCGCCGGGGACCAGGGCGCGCTTGATATCCTGGGCCAGGCTGATCAGCGGTCGGGCCAGGATGTTGGCGAACACCAGATCGTAGGGGGCGTTGTCGGCCACCAGCCGGTCGCCCAGGCCCGAGGCGTGGACGAACTTGGCGTTGGTCTGGTTGACCTTGGCGTTTTCGCGGGCGATCCGCACGCTGGGACGGTCGATATCGGTGCCGACCGCCAGCTTGCTGCCGGTCCGGGCTGCAGCAATGGCCAGCAGGCCGGTGCCGGCCCCGACGTCCAGCACCTTCTTGAAGCTGCGAGCCTTGAGCAGGCGGTCATAGGCCTGCAGGCAGCCCACCGTGGTGCCGTGGTGGCCGGTGCCGAACGCCGCCCCGGCCTCGATGCGCAGATTGACCGTGCTGGCCGGCAGGCGGCCGCGATCGTGCATCCCATAGACAAAGAAGCGGCCGGCCCGCACCGGCGGCAGGCCCGACAGCGCCATGGCCAGCCAGTCGGCGTCGGCCAGGACCTCGGTGGTCACCTTGACCTTGAAGCCGGCCAACACCTGCGTCAGGCCTTCGGACTCGTCCTGGGTGGTGGGGAAGGCGTCGATCCGCCAGATGTTCTTGTCCTCGTCCTCTTCCAGGATCGAGTAGGTCGCGCCTTCGAGGCCGGGATGGTTGTCGATGGCGTCGGCGGCGGCTTCGGCGTCGGCGCGGTCGCCGCGGGCGACGATCTGTTGGGGCGTATAGTCGGTCATGCCGCTCCAGTACCGATCCCGGAGCCGAAAGGCGAGCCTTTGGGGCCGCCTAGTTCAGCAAAGTCGGCTCTGGCGGCTCATCCTCAGGCAGACGAATGTCCAGGATATCGCCCCGGGTCGAGGCCCAGCGGGTCTCGTCGCGCGCGGGGCGGGCGGCGACCATGGCGGTCGGCGCAGGTTCGGGGGCGGCATAGACCACCGGCGGGGGCTCGACTTCATGGCGCGGCGGATCAGTCTCGCGCGGACGGGTCTGCGCCAGGAAGTCGGTCCCGATCACATAGTCCGGGACCTTGCCCGACGGCCAGCCGATCGGCTGGGTGGTGTCTGCCATCGCGGCGCGATTGAACGGCTGGGTTTCGACAAAGGCTTCGGTCTGGGGTCCGACCTGAAACACCAGGCCCAGAACGACGCCCAGCACGGCCGCCAGCGGCGCGCCGTACAGCACCGGCTGCGAGACGGCGAAGGTCTTCAGGGGCGTCAGATTAAAGTCCATGGACGAATAGCGTCTGGCGCGCGGTTCCGTTCGATGGGGAGGTGAGAAATCCTGATGGGTCGGTGTTGGTCAGGGCGCAGCGGGGGGCGGACGTTGGACCCTTGTCACCGACGAAGAGCGGACGTTTCGACTGACCTAAGAGGGAGGCGGACTTTCAGGTTCGGCGGGCGATGGTGATGATTTCGGGGCTGGTCTCGGTGAGAGGGCTCTCGTCCCAGTCCCCAAACTGGGCCTCCAGCATCAGACCTGCGCGTGCCAGTTCCGCGTCGAGGTCGGCCTTGCCGATGAACCGCAGGGTGCTGTGGCTGACTCGCGATTGGTCCCACGCCACGCTTTGAAAGGTGTGTGAGAACGACACCACCCGCCCATTGAAGGGCGTTGTGACCTTCCGGCTCACCTGCACGCTTTCTCCGTGGGGACCGGCGAAGGCGCTACGAACCTCGGATTCCCAGGCCTCCCACGCCCGGGCGGATGGATTGCGGGTTTCGAAGGCGAAGCGGCCACCCGGCTTCAGGGCGGCATGAATACGCGCCAGGGCGTCGCGCAATTCGTCATCTTCGACAAGGACCTGGAAGGCGTGCCCAGTCATAACGGCCAGGTCGAACTCTGCGTCCCAGGCGACCGATGAGAGGTCACCGAGCACCCATTCGACATCGTCGCGTCGACGCGCTTGGGCCAACATGCCAAGCGCTGGATCGAGGCCGCAAAGCCGCCCGCCATGCCCCGCGTCGCGGGCCTGGTGCAGCATGGACCCCGTACCACAGCCGACGTCCAAGACCGCGTGAGCGGCCATCACCATCGGACGGTAGAAGTCATAGTCGTCCCGGCCGGGGTTCATCGCGTCATAGAGCGCTGCAAGTTCGGCGTCGGCGAAGAGGAGATCGGGCATTTGCCAAGATTTTCAGATCGCGTTGAACTCGACAAGCGGACGCCCGGCGTCCCGCTCATCCTGATATCTCCTGGACAGAACTGTGATCGTCTCGCCGTGAGATTTAGGGATGGCTCCCTTCGGCGCGAAGGGCTGCGGGGCCAGATCGAACCCTTCTCCCAGAGGGAGAAGGAGGGGCCCGCCGCGTAGCGGTGGGAGGATGAGGGGTTTGCGAAGCCCTTCCGGACAGGGCAGGGCCTTCGGGCGCCAGGACGGCTGACGGTGTAACCCCTCACCCTCCCACGCAAGCGTGGGTCCCTCCCTCTCCCTCTGGGAGAGGGCTGGGCGTACGGGAATTGGCCGCGCTCAATCCCCGTTCTTTCCAGAACAAATGCCCGCCCAATCAACCGCTTGAAAAATAGTTGATCGCGCCCGTCAGACGCGCCGAAACCTCCCGCATAATCACAGCTGTCCCCGTCGCAGGGGGAGGGCGCCTGGTACCGGCCCAAAGCGGCGATGGGGATGGAGCTGAGCGGGGCCGCGACGCCCTGGAAGGCGGGTCGAGGTGTGCGGGCTGTCTCAGAAGGACGGCGCAAACGCTGAGTGGCTCGTCGGCCGGGTGAACGCGGGTCGAAGAGGGCGAGGGATCGTAAACCCGCCTATCGCGCATCGTCGGCGTCGAGACGGTTAGCCGATCACACGTGTGACAGCCGAAGGCGTCGGTCACGCGCATCAGGCACTTGACCTCTTGGCTTCGCCAAGAGGTCGGAATGCGCGCCCGTACGGGGGCTCTTGGGTATCAGAGCTGAAAGACGCTCGCTTGGCCCGATCCTCACGCAAGAACAGCTTCTGCGAAGCGGACAGGTCGAGCCGAAACGCAAAACACACATCACGGTCATCCGGGTTCGTCCCGGCCGCTTCGCGCCTCCCCAACCCCTTCAGTGGCTGATGCCGCGTGAGGCTGAGACCTCATGTCTTCTCCCTTCCCCCTTTGATGGGGGAAGGGCGGGGATGGGGGTGACCCCGCCGGCCGATTTCACACAGGCCGAGCCACACCCCGACAGTCTTTCACCCCCATCCCCAACCCTTCCCCCATCAAAGGGGGAAGGGAGCAGAGGAGAAGACGGTGTCACGCCTTCTCGACGAAACTGTCGATGACCTTCTTGTCGCCGGCCTTGTCGAAGGCGACCGAAAGCTTGTTGCCCTCGACGGCCGAGACCTGGCCGTAGCCGAACTTGACGTGGAACACCCGGTCGCCGCGCTGATAGGCGCTGGCCTTGGACGGGGTGGAAACCGCAACCAGCCGGCCCTCGCCCTCGATCGGGGCCGAGCGCCCGCCCGAGCCGCCGGTACGGGGATTGCTCCAGGAATTGCCGCCGCCGGCCATGCGGTCCTGGGCCCGCTTCCAGCCGGGGCTGGCATAGCCCGCGCCGCCGAACGACGAACTGGCGCCCGTGTCGTCCCAGCGCGAGGCCGCCGTCTGCTGCATGCCCGGCCCGCCGCCATAGTAGCCGGTCTCGGACGCCGCCTCGACATGGGCCAAGGGCAGTTCGTCGACGAAGCGCGACGGCAGTTGGCTGGTCCAGCGGCCATAGACCTGCCGGTTGGCCACGAAGCTGATCCGGGCCTCTTCACGGGCCCGGGTGATGCCGACATAGGCCAGGCGCCGCTCTTCCTCGAGGCCCTTGGCGCCCTTGTCGTCCATGCTGCGCTGGCTGGGGAAGACGCCTTCTTCCCAGCCGGGCAGGAAGACCAGCGGAAACTCCAGGCCCTTGGCCGAGTGCAGGGTCATGATCCAGACCGCGTCGTCGCCGGCGCCCTTGTCCAGGTCCATGACCAGCGACACGTGCTCCAGATAGCTTTCCAGGGTGTCGAAGGCGCTCATCGACTGGACGAGCTCCTTGAGGTTCTCCAGCCGCGTCTGGCTGGTGGGTCCCTTGTCGATGCGCAGGGCGTCGGTATAGCCGCTCTCTTCCAGCACAGCCTCGAGAACCCGCTGGTGCGGGGTCGTCGCGGCCAGAGCCCGCCAGCGATCCAGGTCGCGCAGGAAGTTGGACAGCGCGGTGCGGGTGCGGGCCGGCAGTTCGTCGGTGGAGACCAGGGCCCGGGCCGCCTCGACCGCCGGCAGGCTCTCGGCCCGGGCGATGTGCAGCAGCTTCTGGACGCTCGTGTCGCCAATGCCGCGCTTGGGCGTGTTGACGATGCGCTCGAAGGCCAGATCATCGTCGGGCGACTGGATCAGGCGCAGATAGGCGTGGGCGTCGCGGATTTCGGCCCGTTCGAAGAAGCGCGGGCCGCCGACCACCTTGTAGGGGATCTGCAGCATCACGAAGCGCTCTTCGAAGGACCGCATCTGGAACGATGCCCGCACCAGAATGGCCATGTGGCTGTATTTGCGGCCGGCCCGTTTGGCCTTCTCGATTTCGTCGGCGACCATCCGGCTTTCGGCCTCGCCGTCCCAGACGCCGCTGACCTTGACCTTTTCGCCGCCCATTGCCTGGGTCCACAGGGTCTTGCCCAGGCGGTCCTTGTTGGCGGTGATCAGGCCGGATGCGGCGGCCAGAATATGCTCCGTAGACCGATAATTCCGCTCCAGCCGGACGACCTTGGCGCCCGGGAAGTCGCGCTCGAAGCGCAGGATGTTGTCGACCTCGGCCCCGCGCCAGCCATAGATCGACTGGTCGTCATCGCCCACGCAGCAGACGTTCTGCCGGCCTTGGGCCAGCAGGCGCAGCCACAGATACTGGGCGATGTTGGTATCCTGATACTCGTCGACCATCACGTATTTGAAGCGCGTCTGATAGTCGGTCAGCACGTCGGGATGGCTGGTCAGGATGGTGATGTTGTGCAGCAGCAGATCGCCGAAATCGCAGGCATTGAGGATGCGCAGCCGCTCCTGGTACTGACGATAGAGGGTGACGCCCTTGCCATTGGCGAACTCGCCGCCCTCGGCCGGCGGCACGCGATCGGGCGTCCAGCCCTTGTTCTTCCAGTTGTCGATCATCCCCGCCATGATCTTGGGCGTCCAGCGCTTGGCGTCGATGTTCTCGGCCTCGATCAGTTGTTTGAGCAGGCGCTCCTGATCGTCATTGTCGATGATCGTATAGCTGGACTTCAGGCCCACCAGCTCGGCATGGCGGCGCAGGATCTGGGCGGCCACCGAGTGGAAGGTGCCCAGCCAGCGCAGGCCCTCGGCCTCGGCCCCGATGATGTGGGTGATCCGCTCGCGCATCTCGCGCGCGGCCTTGTTGGTGAAGGTGACGGCCAGCAGCTCCCACGGACGGGCGCGGCCGGTCGTCAGGATGTGGGCAAGACGCGTGGTCAGAACCCGCGTCTTGCCCGTGCCGGCCCCGGCCAGGACCAGCACAGGGCCCTCCGTTGTCTCGACCGCCGCCCGCTGCTCGGGGTTCAGCCCCTCCAGATAGCCGGGGTCGCCGCCGGGGCCGCGGGGGCGGGCCAGGTCGGAGATGCGCGGGGAGGGGAGGTCGCCGGGAAAGGCCGAGTCGAAGTCTGAAGACATGGAACATATGTAGCACAGACCGTGGCGGGCTTAAGCCCCTACGGCGGCGATTGCGGAACCTGCGGCCTTGAGGGCCGTTGATCAGACACATCAATCACGGGAGGCTCACATGGCCGAAGGCACGAGCAGCAGCAGCGGCAACGGTGGCTTGGCATTCATCGTCGGAGGACTGGTGGTGATCGTCGCGATCATCGCCTTCGTCGTGTACTCCGGCGGCTTCAGCCAGAAGAAGTCTGTGGACGTCAATATCTCGGCCTCGGCGCCCCAGCTCCCGGACGCGCCCAAGCTGCCGGGCAATTGAGGGCAGCCATGAAGCACGCTCATTCGGATCACGGAAGTCGTGCCGCTTGGCTGGCCGCGCTGGCGGCCGTGGTGGTGGTCCTGACCTTGTGGATGGCCTGGCGCCTCGGCGGGACGGCGAGGGTCCCGTCGGATCTGGGATTCCGGACACCCGCCGCCCCGTCCCGCGCCATGCCCGATCCTCAACCGCCGCCGCTGCCAACCTCGCCCCGGCCAGGGTGAGGCTGGCAGCAGCCCGGATTTCGGGGTCGACTGGGCTATTGTTAAGGCCGGGCCTTCTGGATCGCGGGCACCAAAAGGGCTCCGCTTGTGCCCGTGGGAGCCTGCACTCTGGCGTCGGCCCTAGCCGTTTTGCGGGCGGCCTCGATCGGGATCTCATCCTTGTGATCTCCCGACTTCGCGCGGGGCTTGGTCTTGCCGCCCTTGATGTCGCCCGTCGCGACGGCCACGCCGGCCTCGCCCTTGACGCCTTCAATCTTGAGGTAGGCTGGCGCGGCTTGCGCAGCGCCGGCCAGAAGGCCCAAGGCGACGACGCCCGCAGCCAGGGAAATGAAGCTCTTCATCCATAATGTCCTTGTTTGTAGGCGCGCGCTCGGTGCGATGCTGTCCTTGCGCCATAGGGCCTCGAATAACGGTGTGCGATGAGTTGCAGCGGCGGACATGGCCGGGCCGCGAAATGCACCGGGTTGCATGCCGCAGGGCTCTACGGCACAGTTCCAGGATGGAAGTTCCCGGTCTTGCGGCGAAGCTGGAACTGGCGCTCAAGGCTTTGTCGATGAGCCGCGGCCGGATGGCGGCCGAGTTGGCTGTCGACAAGTCCCTGGTCGGCCGCTGGGTGGCCGGAAAGGTGACGCCCTCGGCGCACAATCTGACCCGGGTGACCGCCCTGATCGCCGAACTCAGGCCAGGCTTTACCCTGCTGGATTGGGACAAGGACCTTGTCGCGCTGGCTGCCGCGCTGGGGATCGAGCCGCCCGCTGCTCCGGCCGGAGGGTTCATCGAGTGGCTGCCCCCCGAAATCATCCATGAAGCCCGACAGGGAACCGCCACGCGCGGCTCAGCCTATGAAGGCATCTGGCGCTCGACCCGGCCGTCCAGCGACCTGCCGGGACGATTCCTGCACGATCACCTGCTGATCCAGCGCGCGGACAACGGCTTGTTGTCGTTCCGGACGGGGGTCGAAGGTGTGAATTATGAGGGTCAGGCGCTGTTGCTGCAGAACCAGCTGTTCAGTCTGGCGGTCGATCGGGCGCAGGGCGCCCTGCTGTTCAGCGTCTTCAACGGCGTCGCGCGTCAGAAGGCCCAGGTGCTGGATGGCCTGACCCTGGCCTGCTTGCGGGATGCGGGCGGCTCGCCGGTGGCTTCGACCTGTCTGCTGGATCGACTTGAAGACCCGTCCGGGGCCGCCGCAGCCGATGTGCGGCGCTACGAAGCCCTGATTGCCGCGCAAGGCACGCCGCTGGCCCCTGAAGGGTCAATCCCCGACGCCGTTCGATCCCATTTGACTCGCGAGGCCGACCCGGCAGCCTTCGGCCTGGGTGGATTGTTGCGGATGTATTTCGGCCAGTCGATGGCCAGGGGGAGCAGTCTGGATAGTCAGGTCAGAGCCTTTGACCCTACCCCCCCGCTCTAAGGGCCTGGCTCAGGGCGAAGACCCGGCAGGCCGAGGCGAGCGGTCTCTCGCCTCGGCCTGTATCGATCTTCTGGATCAACGCCGCGAGGCTCAGCCCGTCCAGAGCAGCCGCGCTTTCAAGCACGCTCCAGAACTCTGGTTCCAGCGCCAGGGACGTGGCGTGACCGGCCAGATTCACCGACCGCTTCTTGAGACTGCCCATGGCTGGCGATATGGCTCTTGATAAAAGGTGACGGCATGCCACCTTCACTAGGTCCGCCGGAGCATGCCCTATGAACGCCGCCACGCAAGTCTTTGAAAGTTCTGCCAAGCCGAGACTCGCTCAAGCGGGCCGCGACGCCTTCCGGCTGCAGCCGATGCGGGCCTTGAAGGCCCTTCGCCGTCTGATCGCTGACAAGGAGGACACCGTCCAGGTGTTCGAGATCATGCGGGCCCTCGCCGGCAAGGCGATCCCCAATGGCTATCGCCGGCTGATATCGACGCCAGAGGGCGGGCGCATTGCCTATGAGCGCGAAGAGTTCTCCGTCCTTCTGTCCGACGCAGCCTGGCTGGCCAGCTTTGGGCCAGGCACGGTCGGCGCGGCCTATCGCGACTTCATCGCGCCGCGCGGCCTTTCAGCCGAGGGCCTGGCCGAGGAGAGCCGCAAGATTCCCGACGCCAATGTCGACGCGCCCCACCCCTTGGCCTGGTATGGCCGGCGCATGCGCGATGTCCACGATGTCTGGCACGTCCTGACCGGCTACGGCACGGATGCTCTGGGCGAGGTCTGCGTGGTCGCCTTCTCCTATTCCCAGACACGCAGTCTGGGCTTTGCCGCCATCGCCCTGGCCGGGGTGCAGCAATTTGGCCGCGCCCGAAATGGTGAGCCCTACGCAGCCGCCGTCCGTGAGGCCTGGCGCAATGGCAAGGCGGCCGCCTGGCTGCCGGCGGTCGACTATCCCGCGCTGTTCGCCATGTCGCTGGAGGAGGCCCGCGAAAGCCTGGCGATCAGGCCCAACACCCTGTACCGCGCTATTCCGGCTGAACGCCGTGATCGCCTCGCTGTCCCGGCCATGGCATAGGGCTTCCAGGAACGGGCGGGGACAGCCCGGGGGAGTTCAGGATGCCGGCTGAGCGGGCCATCAGGTCGATCGTGATTGTCGGCGGCGGCACTGCGGGCTGGATGGCCGCTGCGGCCTTGCGCTCGGCCCTGGGCAGGGACTGTTCGATACAGCTGATCGAGTCGGCCGAGATCGGCATTGTCGGCGTCGGCGAGGCGACCATTCCCGCCATCCGGCAGTTCAACGCCCTGATTGGCCTCAAGGAAGCCGCCTTCATGCGGCAAACCAAGGCCAGCCTGAAACTGGGCATCGAGTTTGTCGGCTGGGGCGGCGCGCAGAGCCGTTATCTCCATCCGTTCGGCGTCTTTGGCCCCAGCGCCGAGTTGGGCGATTTCCACCAGCTCTACCTGATGCTGCGCGAGAAGGGTCTTGCCGAAGACATCGGAGCCTATTCGATTTGCGAACAGGCCGCCCGCCGCGGGCATGTCGCCGCGCCGACCGCCGATCCGGCCTCGCCGCTGGCGCGCTTCACCTCGGCCTATCATTTCGACGCGATCCTCTATGGACGCCACCTTCGCCGCTTCAGCGAGCAGATGGGCGTCAAGCGGATCGAGGGCGACGTGGTCGACGTCACCCTGCGCGGCGACGACGGCTTTGTCGAAAGTCTGACCCTCAAGGATGGCCAGCAGGTGGCCGCCGACCTCTTCATCGACTGCACGGGCTTTCGCGGCCTGTTGATCGAGGGCGCGCTGAAGGCCGGCTATGACGACTGGAGCCACTGGCTGCCCGTGGACCGCGCCGTGGCGGTTCCGTGCCAGCGGGTGGGACCGATCACCCCCTACACAACCTCGACCGCTCGCGAGGCCGGCTGGCAGTGGCGCATCCCGCTGCAGCACCGCACGGGCAACGGCTATGTGTTCTCCAGCCGCTTCACCACCGAGGAGATCGCCACCCGGACCCTGCTCGACAACCTCGACGGCGCGCCGCTCGCCGACCCGAGGCATCTGCGCTTCGTGACAGGACGCCGGCGCAAGGCCTGGAGCCGCAACGTGGTGGCCCTGGGCCTGGCCAGCGGCTTTCTGGAGCCGCTGGAGTCGACCAGTATCCACATGGTTCACTCAGGGCTGGTGAAGCTGTTGCAGCATTTTCCGGACCGAGATTTCAGCCCGGTCAATATCGAGACCTACAACAACCGGGTGCGCGACGAGGCGCAGGTCGTGCGGGATTTCATCATCCTGCATTATCACGCGACCACCCGGCGGGACTCGGCGTTCTGGGAATACGTCGCCACCATGCCCATCCCTGATAGCCTTGCAGAGCGCGTCGCCATCTTCCGGGATCGCGGGATGCTGCTTTCGCGACCCGACGAGCTGTTCTCCCAGAGTTCATGGCTGGCTGTGATGCTGGGCCAAGGGATTTCCCCCCGAGGCCACAACCCGCTCGCCGATCGCGCCGATGCGCGGGAGACCGCAGCCAGTTTCGCGCTGATCCAGCGGCAGATAACCCAGTTGGTCGACGCCATGCCTGAGCACGACGCTTTCCTGGCCGAGCATAATATGCTGGATGTGGTCGAGGCTTGAGAGCTGGGGAGCAGCTCCGCGCATTGATCTTGCGGGGCTCAACGACTAGCTCCCGCGCTCTGGAGTGACGGGCTTATGCGATTTCAGTTTGGTGGTCGAAAACAGCCTGAAGCCGCGCCACCGCCCAAGGACGACCCTCTTGAGGCCGTTTCCGAAGTCCTGGCCGGCCTCAAGGCGATCCAGAACGGCGCGAAGGGCCTCGCCGCGCGCGGCGGCTGGGTCTTCCTGATCAATGACACCAACGACTTCTTGAGCTGGCACCTTGGTCTAAAGCGCTGGTCGGACGGCGAGCAGGCCGCCGTCCAGAAAATCCTGAGCGAACGCGCCGGGCTCCTGGCGGGGCGTTACTATCAGATGTTCATCTGCCCGGAAAAAAGCGTCGTCTATCGCGAGTACCTGCCCGCTGGCCTCGACGCGGTGACGCCGTGCGACGACAGGCCAGCCCGGGCCATGGCGAGGATGGCTCCCGATGTCGTGCACTATCTGGCGGACCGTTTCGACGCCCTGAAGCGCCTGGGTCTGCTGTTCTTCCGGGGTGATACCCACGTCAACTGGATGGGCGCCTACCATGTCTATCGCGAGGCGATCCTGGCGCTGCAGGCGCGCGGCGCGCCGGTGGGGCCGCCGCTGACCTTCAACCATCTCCAGCATTTCATCGCGGGCATGGAGGGCGATGTGCTGATCCAGTTGCCCGAGGCGGTGAAGGGTGAGTTCGAGGTTGACGCCTCCCTTGCACGGGTCGGCAACATGCTGGAGCTGGTGATCTCCCACACCCTGCCGGAAGCCAGAAAACGCGCCCGTCAGGTTCCGACGCCCGAGGGCTTCATCCCCGGCGGCGGCGGGCGCGAAACGATCATCATGGAGCAGGATGACAAGAGCCTGCCCAAGGCGCTGGTCTTCCGCGATTCCACGGCGACCCTCAGCATCGAATTGCTGGCGCAGCACTTCTCGCGCTCGGTATTCGTCTGGCACGAAGGTGACGTCATCGGCGATCTGATCGATCGCGAACAACCAGATGTCATCCTGCACTTTGTTGCCGAGCGGTTCCTGGCGACCTATCCGCGCTCAACGGCGATCAACCACATCCACAAGTAGGAACCCGAGTCACTCGTCGCGTTTTGCGCCGTCGAGCTCGCGGCGCAGCTTGTCGGCGCGGGCGGCGTCGAGCGCCTTGTCGGCCTTGGCGCGGCCGAACCTGGCGCGGTTCTCGGCGGCACGGGCCTTGTCTTCGACTTTCGCCTTGGCCTTGCGCGCCCGGTTCAGATTGAGGATCTCGGCCATGGTCAGGGCTTTGCGGTCTTTGGCGCAGACGGGCCGGCTGCCGGCGTGGCGGGCCGGATGATCAGGGTCTCGCGGAGGCGCAGGGTTTCGTCTTTCTTGAGCACGAACGGCGCGCGGCCAGGGAAGACGCAGTTCTGCATCGACAGGGACTTGCGCAGGATCCAGCGCTTGATCGGCTGCTCATTGGCCTTGCAGGTCAGGCCTACGGTCCAGGCCGGAGAGCCGGCCTCTTTGGGCCAGGCAAAGCCCATGGAGGCGCCTGCATCAAGGGCCGTATCCGTTGGCGTGACGGTCTTGCCGCCCGAGGCGAAGGTCAGTCTGTCGGGGCGCACCAGCCGCAGGGAAAAGCCGCCATAGCCCTTGGCGTCGTCGCTGCCGCCCAGGCCCAGGGCGTCGACCCGCGCGGTGATCAGGGTGTCGAAGTCGATGCGCCGTGCGCCGTCCTTCAGCGGATAAACCCTAACCTTCGTCGTTTCTCGCGCCACATAGTCCAGTTCCGGACCGGACGTGACGATCCAGTCGGCGTTGACGGTCAGGGTTCCGCCGCCCTGGGCGTCGCCCTTGAAGCGCTTTTCCCGCACGTGGAAGGTCAGGCCCTTCATGAACCAGCCGTCGGCCACAAGCTTTCCGTTCACCAGCACCTGATGCCAGCTCCAGAAGACGCCACGCTGATGCAGATGATCGGCCGGCTTGTCCTCGGTCAGGACCGTGCCGTCCGGCGCGTACAGCGGATGCACATAGTTCAGTCGGCCCGGCTCGGCGGCCGGATCCAAGGGCTTGGTTCGGTAGACCAGTACGGTCTTGCCGGCTTCGGTGAGGGTCACCGCATCGTCCGACAGCACAGCGTCGACCCGGGCGCCGATCGCGGGGTCGGCGTGCGCCATGGCCGCCGGCGTTGACAGGGCCAGCAGGGCGGCCAGGGCGAGGATCGGCGAGCGGCGGATCATTGGCTGTCGTCCTTGGCAAGGGCGCGCGCCAGGGCGGGGCGGGCATTGGCGCGCGCCAGCCAGTCGTCATAGACCGCGTGCGGCGGCAGCATCTGGCGGGCGAACTGCAACAGACTGATAAACAGCATGTCGGCCGCCGAGAAGTCGTCGCCCAGCAGCCAGGGCGACTTTTCCAGGGTGGTCCGCAGCCGATCGTCCAGCGCCTGATAGGTCGCCTTGTCCTCGTCGTCCTGCCGCTGCTTCCACAGATTGACGACTCCAGGCTCAAGCACGCCGGCATAATAGGCCAGCCAGCCGAGATAGGGGCCGCGCAAGGGGTCGCCCACCTGGGGGCCCAGACCGTTGGCGGGGAACTTGTCGGTCAGATAGAGCGCGATGGCGGCGGATTCGGTGATCAGTACGCCGTCATCCAGCAGGGCCGGTACCTGGCCATGGGGATGCGGATTGGCCGGGTCTCGAGCGCCCGTCTTGGTCGTCGCGCGATAGATGTCGACGGTTTTGACCTCGTAGGTCGCGCCGAGTTCTTCCAGCAGCCAGAGGAAGCGCGTCGATCGCGAGCGAGGGGCGTGAAACAGGGTGAGCATCGTCGTCTCCGCTATCCTGGCGCGAACGTAACCGGAACAAAATGGAGGGGCAAGCCCCCGGTTTATGTCTTCCGCAGGTCGGGATCGAGGGTCTGGCCCGGGTCCAGTTGAACCCCGAAGGTGTTCAGGATCATGCTGACCTGCGTGTATTGGCCGGCGGTGAAGACCACGTCCATCGCCTGTTTCTCGCTGAAGTGGGTCAGCACAGCGGCCCAGGTCGCGTCGCTGATGAAGTGGTCGGCGTTGAGTTCGTCGGCTGCGCGGATCAACGCCGCGTCGGCGGGACTCCAGCCGGCGTCAGGACCAGCCTTGAGTTTGACGATCTCATCGGGTGTCAGGCCGCAGCGCAGGCCGATCTCAACATGCTGGGTCCACTCGTAACCGCTCCGGCACAGAAAGCCCGTGCGCAGGATGATGATCTCGCGTTCCCGCGCGGGCAGATCGTTCCTCTTCGAAAGGATGTAGTTGCCCCAGGTCAGGAAGGCCTTCAGCGCGCGGGGGGCATGCGCCATGGTGCGGAAGATGTTCAGGACGGGCCCGGCCGGGATCACCCCGCCGCCGCCCAGGGATGCCAGGATTTCGGCTTGTTCGGGCGTCTGCCCGTCATTGGGCAGGGGGTGGACCCTGGGTTGGTTCAATCTCATCACGCGCCTCCCGCTCGCGCGGTCTGGCGCCGCGCCGACCCCAGCATCACTTCATGACAGGCCCAGGGTCAAATGGCTGTTAAGCCGCGCTGTCCAGCAAGGGGGGAAGCGGGCGGTTTCTCTTGATCGACACACTCATGCCAGCCGATGCGTCGACCGTCATCTGCCCCTCAAGCTGCTTGACCAGGGCCTGTACGATGACCGTTCCCAGGCCGCCATGCTTGGCGGACGAAGAGCCCTCCGCCGCGCCAACGCCATTGTCGACCACGCTCAATTCCCAGTCTCCCGCTTGGCTGGAGAAGGTGACATTGATCAGGGCGTCCTTCCGGGCGATCGGGAAGGCGTATCTGATGGCATTGATGACCAGCTCGGTGACGATCAGGCCAATACTCACAGCCTTGTCGGATCCGATAAGGCCGTGGTCGGCGAAGACCTTCAGGGTGATCGGATGGTCCTCGCTGACCATCGACGCGGCCAGGCTGGCGCACAGCTTGGTGAGATAGGGGCCAACCTCAATCTGGTCGACGCCGCCCGAGGCGTGCAGATGCGACTGCACCTCGGCGACCGAGATGACCCTTTGGTGGGCGTCCTTGAGATGGAAGCGGGTTTCTTCGGAGGTCACGGCCCGAGCCTTGAGCATCAGGATGCTGGCGATGATCTGCAGGCTGTTGGCCACACGGTGCTGCATTTCCTGCAGCAGCATCTGCTTTTGGCGCAGAAGCTCCTCTGTGCGTTCGAGCAGGTCTTGCCTTTCCCGCTCGACCAGGCGGCGGGCTGTGATGTCGGTGAAGGCCAGCAGGATCGTGGAGCTGGAACTGGTCGCGTAGAGAACATTGCGGGCGTTCAGCAGCATCGTGCGACGACCCAGACCCGGAAAGTCGTGATCAACCTCGAAACCGTCCATCGCCGTATGTTCGGGGATTATCGTCTCGAGCAGGACGCGAAGGGCCGGGATATCCCACTGGCCGTCGCCCAAGGCATAGAGCAGGCAGCCTATCGTGTGCTGCGGATCGACCTGGAAGATTTCGTAAAAGGAACGGCTAGCCGCCCGAACAGTGAATCTTGCATCCAAGACCAGAAGAGGCTCGTGAATCGTATCGACGATCGCCTGAGCTAGAGTTTGAGCGTCTTCAATTTCGTGTATCGTTCGCGTCATCGGCGGGATTTATATCCGATCCTCGACGCGGCGACTTTGGCGCGGACGGCAGCGGATGGATGCCGATGGAGAAAGTCTACGCGCTTTGCGAGCGGCTGTCGTCAATTGCTTGGTTCGGCGAAAGTGCAGCGATCTTGCCAAGGCGCCGGCAGTGCCACGTGTCGCCAAGTCTCTGCCATTGCGGCCAGATCCGCCCGCAGGGCCGGTATCTAGGATTGAGCCGCTTGTCGTTCCACGCACACGGCCTCGCCGAGGCCGTCCCTGGCGCTTCGCATCGGCTCGCTTCAATCGCGCAGTCTTGCACGACCTGAACTCGCCAGTTCGCCGAAGGCTCTAAGAGCTAGCGCCCGCCGCCGGTGATTTCCTTGATCAGCGCCTGGACCGGACCCTTGCCGCCGTTGTTCCAGACCACCTTCAGGTGGGCCAGGGTGCGTTCGGCGGCATCGTCGAACTTCCACTCGCACTCGTCGAAGCGGCAGCCGTCGAAAGTCGGGGCTACACCACCGGAATAGACGAGGCGGCAACCGCGAAACTCGCAGTCCGAAAAGACCTCGCCATCAAGGGCGACGGTCTCGTGGTTGTACATCGTCAGGGTGGGCATGAAGGGTCTTTACTGGTCGTCGGACGGGGGCTGATCGCCCTCGGGATTTTGCGCCTGCTTGGCGGCGGCCTTTTCAGCGGCCTTCTCGGCGGCCTTGCGAGCCTTGGCGCGCTCGCGTTCCTGACGTTCGAAGGAATAGTTGGGGGTACGCGCCATTCAAGACCTCCTTGGTCGCTGGAAGCGCGACGGGCGAGACCCCTAGCGCGCTTTGTGCGCGATGCGCAGTGGAATCCTCCCCCGAAGGGGAGGAATCTGTCGATCTACTTAACGTTGCCGCAGAAGCGCTGGATCCGCGAGCAGGCGTCTTCCAGGACATCATTGCTGGTGGCGTAGCTGATCCGGAAGAACGGCGAGAGGCCGAAAGCCGCGCCATGGACCACGGCGACGCCCTCGGTTTCCAGCAATTCGACGGCGAAATCCTCATCGCTTTCAATGGTCTTGCCGCTGGGCGCGATCTTGCCGATCAGGCCGGCGCAGGACGGATAGACGTAGAATGCGCCTTCGGGTGTCGGGCAGTGGATGCCGGTGGCCTGGTTCAGCATCGAGACCACCAGGTCGCGGCGCTCCTGGAATAGCTTGGCGTTGGGCTTGATGAAGTCCTGTGTGCCGTTCAACGCCTCCAGCGCCGCCCATTGCGAGATGGACGACGGGTTGGAGGTGGTCTGGCTGATCATCTTGGCCATGGCCTTGATCAGCGGCTCTGGGCCGGCGGCGTAGCCGATCCGCCAGCCGGTCATGGCATAGGCCTTGGAGACGCCGTTCATCGTCAGGGTCCGGTCGTAGAGCCTGGGCTCGACCTGGGCGATGGTGGTGAACTCAAAGTCGTCGAACACCAGGTGCTCGTACATGTCGTCCGTCAGCACCCAGACCTGGGGGTGCTTGAGCAGCACGTCGGCGATGGCCTGCAGTTCGGCGCGGGTATAGGCGCCGCCCGAGGGGTTGGACGGGCTGTTGATGATCAGCCACTTCGACCGGGGCGTGATGACCTTTTCGAGGGCTTCGGGCGTGAGCTTGAAGCCGCTCTGGGCTGTCGTCTCGATCGGCACGGGCGTGCCGCCGGCCAGCAGCACCATGTCGGGGTAGGACACCCAGTAGGGCGCCGGGATGATCACCTCGTCGCCCGGGTTCAGGGTGGCGACCAGAGCGTTGTAGATCACCGGCTTGCCGCCGGGGGCCACGTGGACCTGGCTGGGCTTGTAGTCGAGGCCGTTCTCGCGCTTGAACTTGGCGCAGATCGCCGCCTTCAGCTCGGGCATGCCATCGGGGTCAGTGTACTTGGTCTTGCCGGCGCGGATCGCCGCGATGCCGGCTTCCTTGATATTGTCCGGGGTGTCGAAGTCCGGTTCGCCCGCCGACAGGGCGATGATGTCACGACCGGCAGCCTTCAGAGCGCGCGCCTTGGCGCTGATGGCGATAGTGGCCGACGGTGCGATGCGCCGCAGGGCGGCGGACTCGAGCGACATTCTTGGGACTCCCCTGGGAAACCGATTTTCAGGATTGCGGCGGTCTTTACGCCTCCGCTTGCTGCGGCGCAACGCGGGGCGAGCGCTCTTGGGACAGGTGAGGCCTTTGGGCGACAGGCCTGTGGCCTGCCCGCGTCTTGCATCGCTCTCCTGTAGAAGGTGGCGCTACCATCAATGACAACGAATAGGGCTCTGGACCGCTTCCCCGGCTGGACTTTGGCCCCGACTATGACCTGTCGAAACTCGCCAGCTAGCGCTGCAGGCGCGCCGCGAAGGTCGCCAGGTGGCGGGCCAGATAGGTTCGTGTGGTTTCGTCGGTCAGAACGCCGTCGATGATCCTGGTGTGCGCCTGGCCGACCAGGATCTCGCCCAGCGGAACGGCCTCGGCTCCAGCGCGCCGCAGCGACAGCCGCAGGGCGTCCTGGGCGCGGACGGTTCCCGTTGCGCCAGGGCTTGCTCCGACCAGACAGCAGATCTTGCCGGTCAGGGGCGCGGGCTTGCCGCGCGAGGCCCAGTCGATGGCGTTCTTCAGCACTCCGGTGACGCCGCCGTTGTATTCGGGGCAGGCCAGCAGCAGGGCGTCGGACGCACGGATGGCGTCCTTCCAGGCGGTCACCGCCGGGGGATCGCCCGCATCCTCGACGTCCTGGTTGAACAGCGGCAGGTCGTGCAGGCCGAAAATCTGGATGGTGACGCCCTCGGGCGCCAGCTCCTGCGCGGCGCGCAGCAGGGCGGTGTTGAACGAGGCAGCGCGCAAGCTGCCGGAAACGCCAAGAATGTTCATGTCCTGCCTTCGCATCGCCCAGGCTGGCGATGCGAAAGAGATAGGATCAACCGGCGTGTGCGGCTAGCGCTCGGGCCTGGCCTATGTCAGTTCGCGCTAACGTACAGATCGCTTTGACCGCTCGGCGCCAGGGTTTCCAGATGGTCCCAAAGGCGCTGGATTTCCTGGCTGGCGGCCGAACTCGGCTCCCACTCGCAGACCGACCGGCCATGGGCCATCGACTGCTGGAAGGCGGCGCGCGCGCGCAGGCCGACCGGGGCCATGGGCATGCCGGTAAAACGCAGGGCTTCGGCGGCCTTGAGGACGCTGATGGGCTCGGCGCCATTACGACGGGGCGGGGCCTGGCTGAGGACGATCAGCCCCTTCTTGCCCAGACGGCGCACGGCCTCGGCTGACCGCGCGATGGACGCTATGTCCAGAAAGGTGGGGCGGCACACCAGTACGCAGAGGTCGGCGCACTGAACGGCCTGGAGAACATCAGTGTCAGGCGCGGCCGGCGTGTCGACGATCAGGCAATCATAGCCGCTGTAGCCGGCCATGGCCTTGGTCTGGAACAGCTTGCCGGCGTTGATCTCCATCAGCGTGGGGCCCGGAGCGACGCGAGCCTTGAGCGCATCGGTCGCTGAGCGCTGTGGGTCGATGTCGGCGATCATGGTCTTGAGGCCCGCCAAATGGGCGGTGATGGCCAGATTGACCGATAGAGTTGTCTTGCCGGCCCCGCCCTTGCGAGAAATCACAGCCAGGGTCTTCACGTCGGTCACTCCAGTTCAGACACGGTTCTTGCCCCACCGGCCTGTGGACAAGTAACGTTGTAATGTGAAGGCTTAGCAAATGAATTGTCGTGACGGGCGAGTGCTATCCCTTGAAAAACAAGGGTTGAGGGCTGTGACGCGGTTAATTCGCCCGCCATCGCGGCGCCGCACGCACGGCTGATGCTTGACCCACCGGCGCCATTGAGCGAGGCAGGAGACGTGATGCGCCGCCTCATCGAGTTCGTGACCAATATGGACGCCCGCGCCTGGCGCACGGTGGCGGTGTCCTTCGTGCTGTTTGGCGGTGTGGGGATCGTCTTCCTGTTCGGCGCCCAGTTTCTGGGATTCAACGGCGAGGCGACGGTGGAGCATTGGCTGGGCGCCGCCAGCGGCCCATGGGCGCTGCCGGCGGCCGTTGGCGCTTTCGCCCTGATGGCCTTTCTGGGCGTGCCGCAGTTCGTGCTGATTGCCGCAGCGGTGGTCGCCTTTGGCCCGTGGACGGGTTTTTTCTACAGTTGGGTTGGCACCCTGGTGTCGTCGCTGGTCGGCTTCTGGCTGGGACGGGCGTTCGGGGCCAAGGTGTTGCGCGATTTCGCGGGCGACGGCGTGGCCAAGTTCATGCGGCTGATCGGCAAGAACGGCTTCCTGGCCAGCCTGATCGTGCGGATGGTGCCCTCTGCCCCCTTCATCGTCGTCAACATGGCCGCCGGCGTAACGCCGATGAAGCTGCGCGATTTTGCGGCTGGCACAGCTATCGGCATCATCCCCAAGATCGCCCTGACCGCCTTTGCCGGCAACTCCATCGTCCAGGCCATGCGCGGCGGCGGCACGCAGCACATTGTCCTGTTGGCTATCGCCGTGGCTGTCTGGATCGCTGCGGGTCTTGTCGCCCGCGCCTGGCTCAAGAAGCGCGAGGCGGCTGACTAGCCAGGGTGGCGGGTTCCGGTGCGTCCGGCAGACCCAGGGCGTCGCGCGTTGCTGTCCGCCATGCGCGGACCATCTGGCCAAACCACCCGATGCGCGCCGCGTCGGTCATGCCGTCGCTGCGCTCGATCCCGGCGACCCAGGCCTGGATGAGGAAGGGCAGAAAGGTTCGCGCCGCGTGGGCGCAGGCGGCTTTCAGGTCCTCGGAGGCTTCGGGCGGCGGGGCCACGAACGGTTCAGTCAGGCCTGCGAGAAGAGCATCGCAGGCGGTCGCCCAGGGCAGGGTCTCGGGACCGCCGCGCGCCTCACGCAACAGCAGCAAAAACAGGGAAGGGTGGGCCCGGCCCATCTCGATCAACGCCGCCATGCCCGACCCATAGCCGCCCCAGGGTTGGGCGGCGGCGGCCTCGATCTCGAGCAGGATCTCGCTGAACAGGGCGTCGATCAGCGCCTGACGCGAGGGATAGAGCCGGTAGATCAGGATCTTCGCCATGCACACCCGATCGGCGATGTCCTGCATCGTCGCGGCGTGAAGGCCTTTTTCGGCGAACACCATCACGGCCGCGTCAAGCACGGCCTGGGCGCGCGCGTCGCGATCGACCCTGGGCTTGGGCTGACCGGGACGCCCCCGTGGCGTAGGTGTTCGGGCCTGGTTTGCTACCATCATCTTCGGTGATATGTAGAATGAAACTATGAAGTTTCAAATACAAAACGGGGAAGATTCGATGTCGGAACTCAGGCTTGACCGTAAGGTGGCGCTTGTCGTGTCGGCTGTTTCGCTTTTCGCGATTCCGTTGGCCGTTCACGCGGGTGAATCGGCTTCGGCGCCGACCATCGAGCGCCACAAGGCTGTTGCCCAGGCGTTGCCGTTTTCCGACCGTCAGGACTTCGAGTTCGCCGATCGCGGCTTTCTGGGCACGCGAGCCGACCCGCTGATCAAGCGCGCCGACGGCCAGGTGGCCTGGAACCTGGCGGCCTATGATTTCCTCAAGGGCGAGCCGCCCGCCACGGTGAACCCCAGCCTCTGGCGTCAGGCCCAGCTGCTGTCGCGTCATGGCCTCTTTCAGGTTTCGGACCGGGTCTGGCAGGTGAGGGGCTTTGACGTCTCCAACATCACCTTCATCAAGGGTGACAGCGGCTGGGTGGTTGTCGATCCGCTGACGACGGCGGAGACCGCCCGGGCGGCGTTTGATCTGGTGACGGAGAAGCTGGGAGCGCTGCCGATCCGGGCGGTGATCTACACCCACAGCCACAGCGATCATTTCGGCGGCGTTCGCGGGATTGTCGACGAGAAGGACGTCAAGGCCGGCAAGGTGGCGATCATCGCGCCAGAGGGCTTCATGAAGGAAGTGGTCAGCGAGAACGTTCTGGCCGGCAACGCCATGAGCCGCAGGGCCCAGTTCCAGTTCGGCCTGATGCTGCCGCCTGGTGTCGAGGGACAGGTCAGTTCGGGCATCGGCCAGGGTATCGCCAAGGGCACGATCACCCTGATCCCACCCACTCAGATCATCAATCATACCGGCCAGGAACTGGTTCTGGATGGCGTGAAGGTGCGTTTCCAGTACACGCCCAACACCGAAGCTCCGGCCGAGATGAACTTCTATCTGCCCGATTTGCGCATTCTCGACATGGCCGAGAACGTCAATCCCTCGATGCACAACGTGCTGACCCCGCGTGGGGCGCTGGTGCGCGACAGCAAGGCCTGGGCCGACTATCTGACCGAGTCGATCCGGCTGTTCGCCGATGGCTCTGACCTGATGATCACCAGCCACGGTTGGCCGCGCTTTGGCCAGGAGACGGTCAAGACCGTGCTGGCCGAGCATCGCGACACCTACAAGTATCTGCACGACCAGTCGGTTCGGCTGCTGAATCACGGTTTGACCGGTGACGAGATCGCCGCCCAGATCGCGCTGCCGCCCAGCCTGGCCAGGAACTGGTACAATCGCGGCTACTACGGCAGCATGAGCTTCAACAGCCGGGCGGTCTATCAGCGCTATATGGGCTGGTACGACGCCAATCCCGCCCACCTGGCCCCGGCGCCGCCCGCCGAAACCGGCAAGCGCTATGTCGCGGCCATGGGCGGGGCCGAAAAGGTCATGGCCTTGGCCGCCGAGGCCGCCAAGGCGGGCGACTATGCCTGGTCCGCCAGCCTGCTGAACCATGTCGTGATGAGCGACGAGAGCCAAAAGGCTGCCCGGGCGCAACTCGCGGACACCTATGAGCAGCTCGGCTACCAGACCGAGAACGCTATCTGGCGGAACATGTACCTGACGGCGACCGACGAGCTCAGGGGCGGCGTGCGCAAGGTCCCGACCTCGATGGCCTCGCTCGACATGCTGCAGGGGCTGGAAAGCCAGATGATCTTCGACGTCCTGGCCATCCGGCTGAACGCCGAGAAGGTCGGCGATGCGCGTCTCAAGTTGGCTTTCGTCTTTCCTGAGCGCAACGAGAGGTTCCTGGTCGAGGTTCGCAACCGGGTCCTGGTGGCTCAGCCGCTCGTTGCGGGCGAGGCGGTCGACGCCACCCTGACGGTGGCCCGTCCAGTGTTCCTCGACTCGCTGTTCCGAGGGACACCCCTGCTGCCCAAGATCCTGACCGGGGAGGTCAAACTCCAGGGTGATCGGGCCGCCCTAGGGCGACTGTCGGGGTGGTTTGACGCCTTTCCGAACGATTTTCCGATCGTGACGCGCCTCAAATAGTTTGGTGCGCGGATAGAAGTTGCGCAGCGTGCGGCCAATAGCGCTTCAGGCGCAAAATGCTTGCTGCAATTGGGGGCGATGTGTAGAAAGTAAGCATGAACGTCGCGCGCACCCTGCTTCTGCTTCGGCTTACCAGCCCCTGGGCGCTCTAGGGTCACGCATCGTCGTGACCGGGCGCGCAGGGGATGATTTACCCGCAGCCGCCCCGCACGCAGACACCTTCCGACGAGTAATCAAATGACCTCCGTAGCTAATGGCGCTTTCGACAAGCGCGATAACGTCGTGATCTTCGACACCACCATGCGCGACGGCGAGCAGTCGCCCGGCGCCTCGATGTCGCATGACGAGAAGCTGGAACTGGCCAAGATCCTCGAGGAGATGGGCGTCGACGTCATCGAGGCCGGCTTCCCGATCGCGTCCAACGGCGATTTCGAGGCGGTCCGCGAGATCTCCAAGATCGTCAAGAACAGCACCATCGCCGGCCTGTGCCGCGCGCATCAGGTCGATATCGACCGCTGCGCCGAAGCGCTGAAGCCCGCCGCCCGCGGCCGGATCCACGTGGTCATCGCCACCAGCGACCTGCACATGAAGCACAAGTTGCAGATGGAGCCGGACGCCGTCATCGACGTGATCGCCCGCTCGGTGACCCACGCCCGCAACCTGCGCGACGACGTCGAATGGTCGGCCGAGGACGCCACCCGCAGCGAGCGCCAGTTCCTGCGCCGCGCCATCGAGACCGCCATCAAGGCCGGCGCGACGACGATCAACCTGCCCGACACCGTCGGCTACACCTATCCGTCGGAATATGCCGACCTGTTCAGTTGGATGACCCAGAACGTCGAGGGCGCCGACAAGGTCATCTTCTCGACCCACTGCCACAACGACCTGGGCCTGGCCGTGGCCAACAGCCTGGCCGGCGTGCAGGGCGGCGCGCGCCAGATCGAGTGCGCGATCAACGGTCTGGGCGAGCGCGCCGGCAACGCGGCGCTGGAAGAGATCGTCATGGCCCTGAAGGTGCGCGGCGACAAGCTGCCCTACGAGACCAAGATCGACACCACCCACATCACCCGCGCCAGCCGCTATGTCTCGGCCATCACCGGTTTCCCGGTGCAGTACAACAAGGCCATCGTCGGCAAGAACGCCTTCGCGCATGAGAGCGGCATCCACCAGGACGGGATGCTGAAGAACCGCGAGACCTACGAGATCATGACGCCGGAATCGGTCGGCCAGGCGCCGTCCAGCCTGGTCATGGGCAAGCACTCGGGCAGCCATGCCTTCCGCGCCAAGCTGAAGGACCTGGGCTACGAGCTGGGCCAGAACGCCCTGAAGGAAGCCTTCGGCCGTTTCAAGGATCTGGCCGACCGCAAGAAGCACGTCTATGACGACGACATCATCGCCCTGGTCGACGACGCCCTGGCGCGCGGCTCGGAAAAGATCCGGGTGTTGCACCTGCGCGTGGTGGCCGGCACCGAAGGCCAGTCGGCCGAACTGACCCTGGATGTCGACGGCCAGGAGCGTCACGCAGAAGCGACCGGCGATGGTCCCGTCGACGCCGTCTTCAACGCGATCCACAAGATCGTGCCGCACAGCGCCGCCCTGCGCCTGTTCCAGGTGCATGCGGTCACCGAAGGCACCGACGCCCAGGCCCAGGTTTCGGTGCGTCTGGAAGAGGATGGCCGCATCGCCACCGGCCAGGCTGCCGACACCGACACGCTCACGGCCTCTGCAAAGGCCTATGTGAACGCGCTCAACAACCTCTTCGCCCGCAAGGAAAAGGGCCGCCCGGAAGCGGCCATCGCCAGCGGCTTCTAGCGCGGTCTTCCTGCTCCCCTTGGGGGAGAGGATACTCATGATCTGGATTCCCATCACTATCGGCGCGGCGGCCTTGCAGGTCGCCCGCAACGCCGCCCAGCGCTCCGTCATGGGCGGGGCGGGGCCGTGGGGCGCAACCCTGGTGCGGTTCCTGTTTGGGCTGCCCTTCGCCACCGTGTTCGCGGCCATCGCCTGGTGGGCCACGCCGGGCGCGCAGGCCCATCCCACGACCTGGTTCTGGCTGGCCTGCGCGGCGGGGGCGGGCCTGCAGATCGCCGCCACGGCCGCTTTGCTGACCGCCATGCATCGCTCGACCTTCGCCCTGGGTACGGCCATGCAACAGAGCGGGTTGCCCTTCGCCCTGGTCTGGGGCGCGCTGCTGTTTGGCGACCATGTCGGTATCATGGCCTGGATCGGCGGCCTGGTGGTCACCCTGGGTCTTGCGGCCCTGTCCTGGCCGAGAGGCGAGGTCGTCCTGCGTCGCGGCGCCGTTCTGGCCGGACTGGGCTCTGGCGCGATCTTCGCGCTGAGCGCCAACTGCTTTCGCCAGGCCAGCCTGGCCTTCGACCCCGGCCATCCCGTGGCCTCGGCCTTCGTCACGGTGATGATCGTCCAGGCCATCCAGACCGTGACCCTGACCAGCGTGCTGGCAGTGCGAAACCCGGCTGCTCTTGCAGCGGTGGCCGCGGCCTGGCGGCAGTCGCTGGGGGCTGGGTTCTGCGGCGCGGCGGCCTCCTGCCTGTGGTTCACGGCTATGGCCCTGAGCCCCGTGGGCCCCGTCCGGGCCGTCGGCGTGGTTGAAATGCCTATCGCCGCCCTGGCGGGGCGACGGCTGTTTTCCGAGCGTCTGACCCGTCTGCAGATCGTCGCCGGTGTGGTCACGGCGCTGGGCGTGGTCATGGCCGCGTTGGGCTAGATTTCGCCATGATTAGGCGCCTGGAGACCCTCGCCGAAAATGCCTTTGGACGACCCGCGAATAGACCTTGAAATCAACGCTTTCGCAGGGCAAACGGGCAGCGTCGATGCGCTTCGGGGCTGTCAGGCGACGGCGCGGCCAGGGGGCGGCGCTCCCGCCCTGTCCTCGAGCGCGTAAACCCAGATGAGACGCTGATTCCGGGGAATCATGTTGTCCTTGTCCGGTAGTGGGTTAGGTAGTGAATCGCGCATGAAGTCCGCTTCGCGCCGAGGACTGGTCCAGAGCCTGCTTTCGTCTTGAACTGCCGTGTTTTGCCCCTCTATCCCTCAGTCAGGGCTTTCAATGTTTTCTTCCCTCTTCGGCGTGATCTCCAACGACATCGCCATCGACCTCGGAACGGCCAACACCCTCATCTATATGAAGGGCAAAGGCATTGTTCTGAATGAGCCGTCGGTGGTGGCGCTTCGCAATGTCGGTGGCCGCAAGATCGTCCACGCCGTGGGAATTGAGGCCAAGCAGATGCTGGGCCGTACGCCCGGTCACATGGAAGCCATCCGTCCGATGCGCGACGGGGTCATCGCTGACTTCGAAGTCGCCGAAGAGATGATCAAGTATTTCATCCGCAAGGTTCACAACCGCAAGGGCTTCGTGAACCCCAAGGTCATCGTCTGCGTGCCGTCGGGCGCCACCGCCGTGGAACGCCGCGCCATTAACGACAGCTGCCTGAACGCCTCGGCTCGCCGCGTCGGCCTGATCGATGAGCCGATGGCCGCCGCGATCGGCGCCGGCCTGCCGATCCACGAGCCGACCGGCTCGATGGTCGTCGACATCGGCGGCGGCACCACCGAGGTGGCTGTGCTGTCGCTGTCGGGCATCGTCTATTCGCGCTCGGTCCGCGTCGGCGGCGACAAGATGGACGAAGCGATCATCAGCTACATGCGTCGCCACCATAACCTGCTGATCGGCGAAACGACCGCCGAGCGCATCAAGAAGGAAATCGGCACCGCCCGCGCGCCGGCCGACGGCGAAGGCCTGTCGATCGACGTCAAGGGTCGCGACCTGATGCAGGGCGTGCCGCGCGAAGTCCGCATCAGCGAAAAGCAGGCCGCCGACGCCCTGGCCGAACCGGTCGGGCAGATCGTCGAGGCCGTGAAGGTCGCCCTGGAAGCCACGCCTCCGGAACTGGCCTCCGACATTGCCGACAAGGGTATCATGCTGACCGGCGGTGGCGCTCTGCTGCGCGGCCTGGACGCCGAGATCCGCGACCATACCGGCCTGCCGGTCACCGTGGCCGATGACCCGCTTTCCTGCGTGGCCCTGGGCTGCGGCAAGGTGCTCGAACATCCCAAGTGGATGAAGGGCGTCCTGGAATCCACCCTGGCCTAGGCCTAAGTTCCGACAAAGGCGCCGGGGCGGCGCCAGGAGAACGCGTTCGTGCCCTTTCGCGAAGGTCCCCTCGGCGACCTGAAAGTGCCGCTCACCTGGACCGCGGCCGTGGCGCTCATCGTCGCGGTCGTGATCGCGGTGGCGTTCCTGCTGGCTGATCGGCGCGAGACGCTGCAGGACCATGCCTATGGCGTGACCCGCCAGACGGTGGACACGGTCTCCAAGCCCGTGAGCGGCGTGATCGCCGCGCCAGGACGTTGGACGGGCCTGGGTCTCGACTTCGCGCGCAGCTACTTTTTTACAGCGTCCGAGAATCGTCGGCTGAAGGCTGAGCTCGCCGAGATGCGCCAATGGCGTGATCGCGCGCTGGCGCTGCAGGACACCAACGATCGCTATAAGTCGCTGCTAGGCCTGAAGACTGATCCGCCGATCCCGATGGCCTCGGCCCGTGTGGTCAGTGACAGCCGTGGCCCGTTCGCCAATACCCGCCTGGCTGACGCCGGTTCGGAAAAGGGCGTTCTGGTCGGCAACCCTGTGCTGAATGAACGCGGACTTGTCGGCCGTGTGGTGGGCGTTTCGAACGGCGCCAGCCGAGTACTGCTGCTGACCGACATCGCTTCGCGCACGCCGGTGATGATTGACCGCACCAATGCCCGCGCCATCCTGACCGGCGACGGTGGTCCCAATCCCAAGCTCGAATATCTGCGCGGCGTCGACCCCATCCAGCAGGGTGACCGTGTCGTGACCTCCGGCGACGGCGGTGTGGTGCCGCGCGGCCTTCCGGTGGGCGCGGCGGTCAGGGGCCTGGACGGTCGCTGGCGCGTGGTGCTGTTCGCCGACGACGCCGCCATCGACTTTGTGCGTATCCTGCTCTTCAAGGATTTCGCCCAGCTGGCCGACGAAAAGCAGTTGCAGACCCGTAGCCTGCCGCCAGTGACGACCGAAGACCCACAGACCTCGATCCTCAGTGCGCCAGCTCCCATCAAGCCCCGTGCAACTGCGGCTCCAGGGACCTCGGGCGCAACGTCGCCGCCCAAGCCGCTGCCCCTCAAGCCTGTCGCGCCCAAGCCGGCCGTTGCAGGAGCCCCGCAATGAGCATGCGCGGCGCCAGGCCTCTGCACCCGGCGCGCTGGCTGGGCATTCCGCTCTTGGTCTGCATCGCCGCGACGATTGTGTTTTCGGCTCCGCTGCGCATCTGGGGTTTGCAACTTCCCGAGCCGGTCTTCGCCCTGGTTCCGGCCTTTGCCTGGGCCCTGATCCGCCCCTCGATCCTGGCCCCGTTCGCCACACTGCTGCTGGGCCTGTTTCTCGACGTTTTCTGGGGTGGCCCCATAGGTCTCTGGGGCCTGTCACTGCTGGTCGCCTATGCCATGGTGTTGATGGCCCGCAACATGATGACGGGCCAGAGCCGGCCGATGATGTGGGCCTGGTTCGCGGGGGTCACGGCCGCAGCCATGATCGCGGGCTTCCTGTTTTCAATGCTCGACAGCCTGGCCATGCCCAGTCTGCTGGCCGTGTTCTGGCAGTTCCTGGCCACGGCCTTGCTGTTCCCCTTTGCCCACCGTCTGGTCGACCGTTTCGACGACGCCGACGTCCGTTTCCGGTAGGGCGATGAGCGAACCCTCAATCCTGTTCTTCGAGGTCAATGAGCGCCAGGGGGTCTTCCACCGGCGCGCGTTCCTGATGGGTGGCCTGGCCGGCGCCGGCCTGCTGGCCCTGGGCGGCCGCCTGGCCCAACTTCAACTGGTCGAGGCTCAGCGGTATCAGAAGCTGTCGGCCGGCAACCAGTTCAACTATCGCCTGACGCCGCCGCCCCGCGGCCTGATCCTCGATCGCAACGGCACGCCCCTGGCGTCCAACCGGCCCAATTTCCGGCTGATGATCACCAAGGACAAGGGCATGGATGTCGAGGCCGCCCTCGACGACCTTTCGCTGTTGGTGCCCATCGACGGCTCGCGTCGCGCCCGCCTGATCAAGGACATCGCCCGCGCGCCTCGCAAGGCGCCCGTGGCGATCATGGAAGACATGAGCTGGGAGGAGTTTTCCCGGGTCAATATCCGCGCGCCCGAACTGCCCGGCGTCACCGCCGACATGGGCGAGGTGCGGGTCTATCCGTTCGGCGGCGCCTTTGCGCACGTGATCGGCTATGTGGCCAAGGTCTCGGACCGCGATCTGCTGGCGGCCGACAAGGATCCAACCCAGGACCAGGACCTGCTGCACCATCCGGGCTTCCGGATTGGCAAGCAAGGCGTGGAAAAGGCCTTCGATACCGCCCTGCGCGGACGGGCCGGCGCCACCAAGGCCGAGGTTGACGCCCAGGGCCGCGTCGTTCGCCTCGACCCCGAAGGCGACATCCACACTACGCCAGGCAAGGAAATCCGCCTCACCCTCGACGCCGACATCCAGAACCGCGCCCTCGAAGTGATGGGCGAGGAGAGCGGTGCCATCGTGGTGATGGACGTGCGCAACGGCGACCTGCTGTGCATGGTCTCGGCGCCGAGTTTCGACGCCAACCGTTTCGTGCGCGGCCTCAGTGGTCCGGAATACAAGGCCTTGTCGGAGTACGAGCGCAAGCCGCTGCTCGACAAGTCGATGACCGGCACCTTCCCGCCGGGCTCCACCTTCAAGCCGACCGTGGGCCTGGCGGCGCTGACCGCGGGCATCGATCCTGAGATCCGCATCCACTGTCCCGGCAGCTGGTACTATGGCGGTCGCACGTGGCGATGCTGGGAGCCGCGCGGTCACGGCTCGCAAAACCTGCACGATGCGATCAAGAACTCGTGTGACGTCTATTTCTATCAGACCTCACTGAAGATCGGCCCTGACGCCATCGCCAACGCGGCGCGGGCCATGGGTTTTGGCCAGCTGTTTGACATCGGCATTCCCGGCCAGAAGAAGGGCAATGTCCCCGACCGGGCCTGGAAGAAGCGGGCCTTCAAGAAAAACCCGGCCAACCAGATCTGGTTTCCGGGTGAAACCCCCAGCTACGGGATCGGGCAGGGGGCCCTGACGGTGAACGCCCTGCAACTGGCGGTGATGACGGCGCGCCTGGCCAACGGCAAAAAGGCCCTCAACCCGCGTCTGATCAAGTCGGTCGGCGGGGTCGAGCAGCCCAGCGGCGCGGCTGTGCCTGACCTGCCGTTCTCGCAGGAACATCTGGATTATGTGCGCGGCGGCATGGCGGCTGTGGCCAACGATGTGCGTGGTACGGCCTATCGTCAGAGCCAGCTGGGGCTTGGCGATGTGCAGATGGCCGGCAAGACCGGTACGGCCCAGGTGCGCAGCTATGACGGCGTCTCGAACCGGAAAGGCTACGCTACGACCTGGCGCCTGAAGGACCACAACCTGTTCGTGGCCTTCGCGCCTTATGACGACCCGCGCTACGCCGTGGCGGTCATCATCGAGCACGGTGGTCTGGGCGGCGCAACCGCTGGCGCGCCGCGTGCGCGCGAGGTCATGCGTGTAGCCCTGCTGAAGGATCCCGAGATCCGCGCCCGCATCGAAAGGCCGATGCCGATGCCCGATGCGCCGCCTGAGGCGGTTGTTGAGGGTGCCGCGCCGGCGGATCCGATCGTGGGCGCGCCGCCGCAGGAGCCGCACATATGACCCTCAGCGGCGGCCTCAGCCGGCCCGGCGAACGCGACCGGCCGATCATCAAGTTCATGGAGATCGACTGGACGTTCTGTCTGGCGCTCTGCCTGATCGCCGGCGCCGGCGCGCTTATGCTGTTCTCGATCGCCGGCGCGTCCTGGGAACCCTGGGCCGCCAAGCACCTAGTCCGTTTTGGCATCTATTTTGTGATCATGATCGTGCTGGCGATGGTCGACCTGCGCCTGTGGTTCATGATCGCCTATCCCGTTTATGTTGTGGGTCTGACCTTGCTGGTCGCGGTGGAGCTGTTTGGCGACACCTCGCTGGGCGCCCAACGCTGGCTGTCGATCGGTGGCTTCCGGTTCCAGCCTTCCGAGATCATGAAGATCGGCCTCGTTCTGGCTCTGGCCCGCTACTATCATGGCCTGTCCGCCGACAGCGCACGGCTGTCCTGGCGATTGCTGGTCCCGATGTTGATGATCGGTGCGCCCGTGCTGTTGGTCGCCCACCAGCCCGATCTTGGCACCGCTCTGCTGATCGCCGCCACGGGTCTGGCGATCGTGGTTCTGGCCGGTCTGTCGTTGCGCGTGATCGTGGCCGGCGTCGTCGCGGCTCTGGTCGCCATCCCGCCGTTTGTGCTGTTCGTGCTGCACGACTATCAGCGCAATCGTATCATGACCTTCATGAACCCCGAGGCTGACCCCTCGGGCAACGGCTATCACATCATGCAGTCCAAGATTGCCCTGGGCTCGGGCGGCCTGATGGGCAAGGGTTTTGGATTGGGTTCGCAGAGCCAGCTGAACTTCCTGCCCGAAAAGCAGACCGACTTCATCTTCGCCACCCTGGCCGAGGAATTCGGCTTCCTGGGCTGTTTCAGCGTGCTGTTCCTGTATGGCGTCGTGATCTTCATGGCCTTGCGCATCGCTTCGATCAGCCACAGCCATTTTGGCCGGCTTGCCGCCGCCGGCACGACGGCCACGTTCGCGCTCTATGTGCTGATCAATGGAGGGATGGTGATGGGCATGGCGCCGGTGGTCGGGGTGCCCATGCCGATGCTGTCCTACGGCGGCACTGTGATGCTGACCGTGATGATCGGCTTTGGCCTGGTGCAGGCCGTGCGGGTGCACCGCTACACCGAGGTGACCAGCGGCAAGGGATCGCTGATGTGACGCCGGGGGCGGGCCATTTGCTGCCCGTCATCCTGACGCCGCGTCTGCGCCTGCGCTGTTTCGAGGCCGGGGACGCGCCGAGCCTCGCCGCCAATCTGACGCCGCCGGTGACCCGCTGGCTGGCGACCTGGCCCGATCCCGTGTCCGTCGACCTCGCCGCCCAGCGCATCCAGATTGCCCGAGACGGCGTCACGGCCGGCTGGCACGTCGGCTATGGCGTCGAACGCTTGTCCGACGGGTTGCTGATCGGGGGCTTCGGCGGCGATGTCGACGTGACCGGCGAGACCTTCGAGATCGGCTATCACCTGGCCGAACACGCCCACGGCCAAGGCTATATGACCGAAGCAGGCAGGGCGGCGATCGCCACGCTCTGGGATCTGATGCCCATCAAGCGGATCGAGGCCGTCGCCCAGCGTGAGAACGTCGCGTCGTTCGCGGTGATGACGCGTCTGGGCATGAACCCCGCAGGCCAGCGACTGGTCCATTCCCTGGCGCGCGATCGCTGGGAGTGGTGCGGCGTCTACGGCGTGGATCGCCCTGGGCGCTGAGCTAGGGGTCGGCGCCACCTCGAGCAGCGAAATTGGTCCTAGGAGACCAGAGCTGACTCGGTGGCCCGCACCAAACCGTCGATGATCCCGGGCTCGGTCGAGGCATGACCGGCGTCCCAGATGATGTCGAAGCGCGCTTCCGGCCAGGCCTTGTGCAGCGACCAGGCGCTGTCGAGCGGCGTGACCACATCGAAGCGGCCCTGCACGATCCAGCCGGGGATGTGCTTGATCTTGTCGATATTCTTCAGGATCCAGCCGTCGTGATCGAAGAAGCCCTTGTTGGTGAAGAAGTGGCATTCGATCCGCGCGAAGGCGATGGCGAAATCTTCCTCATTGAACTTGGAGGGGCGGGCCTCCGGCCCGCGCAGCGAGATGGTGTCGCCTTCCCACTGGCTCCAGGCGGCGGCGGCTTCCAGCTGCACGCGACGATCGGGGGCCACCAGCCGACGGTGATAGGCGCTCATAAGATCGCCGCGCTCTTCCTCGGGGATCGGCGCCAGGAACCGCTCCCAGGCGTCGGGGAACAGCATTGAGGCACCGTCCTGATAGAACCAGCGCAGTTCCTTCTCGGTGAGCAGGAAAATGCCGCGCAGCACCAGGCCCTCGACGCGGTCGGGATGCTTGATGGCGTAGGCCAGGGCCAGGGTCGAACCCCACGAGCCGCCGAACACGGTCCATTTCTCGACGCCAAGATGCTCGCGAAGCCGCTCGATGTCCTCGATCAGGCTCCAGGTGGTGTTGTCGTCCAGGCTGGCATTGGGGCGCGAGCGGCCGCAGCCGCGCTGGTCGAACAGCGCCATGCGCCATTTGGCCGGGTCGAAGAACCGGCGCATGGTCGGGTTGACCGCCCCGCCGGGGCCGCCGTGCAGGATCACGCACGGCTTGCCGCGCGGATTGCCGCATTCCTCGTAATAGATCTCGTGCGGTCCGCCGGTAGGCATCCAGCCGAATGAATAGGGTTCGACCTCACGAAAGAGGCCGCGCCGGCCGATCGAGGACATGACGTTAGAGGAAGCGTTGCGATCCATGCCCCGAACCTAACGCGCTTCACCTCGTCCTGTGAACGAAAGATCGACCAACGCCGTTCGGGGATGCGTCCTGCCGCCGAGTTGCTATGTTCCGCTCATGGACTCGCCTGAAGAACTTACCGACGAAGAGCTGCTGGGCCTGCTCACCCCGCGCCAGCTGGCGGAACTGGACCGCACGATCGGCGAGACCTTCTCCGATGGCGGCGTTGATCGCGCCGAGGCGTTGTTCGCCCTGGCTCAGGTCTATTCGATGCGCGCGGCCCAGCGCGACGAGACCTCGGCCCTGGCCCTGCTGCAATTGGCGGCGGCGATGCGACGGCGGGCCGAGGCACTGGCCAGCGGCCGGCCCTGAAGCGTCAGGCCGGAAAGCGGCGATCCAGCCAGTCCAGCATGGCCGCATTGACCTCTGCCGGCTTCTCCTGCTGGGTCCAGTGGCCGCTGCCCTTGATCAACACCTTCTCCAGATCCTCGATCTGCTCGCCCATGCGGTCGCAGAGCGAGGGCGGCAGGACCACGTCATGCTCCGCCATGATCATCAGGCAGGGGATGGCGTCGATGCGGCGGGGCAGATGTTCCGAGCGCTGCCAGTTGCGGGTGAAATTGCGGTACCAGTTGATGCCGCCAGTAAAGCCGGTGCGCTCGAAGGTCTCGGTGAATACGGCCAGTTCTTCGGGACGCAGGAACTGCAACGGGTCGCTGGCGGGATTGTAACGCGCGAGGCCTTCCTGCAGGGCCAGGCTCTTGCGCTCCGCCGGGCGCGCTTCAAAGGCTTCGACGCTGTCGCCGGGCGCGCGCATAAAGAAGCGGATGGTCTTGCCAGGATCGGAGCCCAGCAGTGCGTCGGCGACGCCGGGTTTCTGGAAATGGACGATATACATCTCGTCGCCATAGGCGCGGCGATACATCTCGATCGGGTCCACGGGCAGGCGAGGGGTGAACGGAGTGTTCAGGCCCATGATCCCGGCGCAGCGATCGGGATGCAGCAGCGGCATGGCCCAGACGATGATGCCGCCCCAGTCGTGACCGACGAAGACAGCCTTTTCGACGCCCAGATGGTCCAGCAGTCCGACCAGATCACCGGTCAGGTGCTCCATGTCATAGGCTTCGACCGGTTCGGGGCGATCTGTGAGGCCATAGCCGCGCTGGTCTGGCGCGATCACCCACCGCCCGGCCGCAGCCAGCGCCGCGACCTGATGTCGCCAGGAATAGGAAAACTCTGGAAAGCCGTGGCACAGCACGATGGGAACACCCTGACGCGGGCCGGCCTCATAATAGGCCATGCGGATGCCATTGACCGTCGCGAACGACGGCTGCGGCATGGGCGGGGCCAGCGGACGCTCCTCGGTGCGGCTCATCGACGTCTCCTGCGGCTTTCCTGCCCTATCTGATTGATGATCACCGTGACGGTCCAAACCTCGCACCGCAAGCCGGTTGAGGGGTTCACGTTGCGTCAAACGAGAGTAGAAGGCCCCATGACTGTCGCCGAACCGCCCGTCGCAACGCCTTGGAGGCTGGTCCTCCTGCTGGGCGCCCTGACCGCCTTCGCGCCTATGTCGATCGACATGTACCTCTCGAGCCTGCCGTCGATCGGCCGGTCGCTGCACGCCGGGCCGGATCAGACCCAGGCCACCCTGGCCGCGTTTTTCGCCGGCATGGCCATCGGCCAGTTCATCTACGGTCCGGCGTCGGATCGCCTGGGCCGACGCGGACCGATCCTGTTTGGGGTTGCAGTCTATTTCCTGGCTTCAGTCGCCTGCGCCCTGGCGCCGACCATCGAGGCGCTGATCGCGGCGCGGTTCGTTCAGGCCCTGGGCGGTTGCGCCGGAGCGGTGGTCGCCCGAGCCGTGGTGCGCGATCGTTTTGGCCATGCCGACACGGCGCGCGTGCTGTCGCTGATGACCCTGATCATGGGCCTGGCGCCTGTGCTGGCGCCGCAGCTAGGCGGTCTGATCCAGCTGGTCGCCGGCTGGCGCGGTGTGTTCTGGGTGCTGGCGGGGTTTGGCCTGGCCATCGGCGTCTGGGTGGCGCTGGGACTGAGCGAGTCGCGCTCGGCCGAGACCGAGGCCCAGGCGCGTTCGGAAAATCCCTTCAAGGCGTTCGGCGCGCTGCTGCGGATGCGGCGGCTGGTCGGCTATGGCGTGGCCGGCACGCTGAACGGTGCGGTGCTGTTCACCTACATTTCCGGTGGGCCGGATGTGATCATGGGCGCCTACGGCCACTCGCCGCTGGCCTTCAACATCATCTTCGCCTTCAACGCCGTAGGCATCATCGGCGCCAGTCAGGTCAATCGGCTGCTCCTGCGCCGGACAACCCCGGACCGGGTGTTGATGCGCGCCAGCATCGCTTCGGTGATCTTCGCCTTCCTGCTGGTCGGGGCGGCTTGGTCGGGGCTGGGCGGACAGTGGACGGTGCTGCCGCTGCTGTTTCTGGCGCTGTCGACCTATGGCCTCATGGGCGGCAACACCATGGCCGGCGCGCTCAGCATTGATCCCAAGCGAGCGGGCTCAACCTCGGCTCTGATGGGCTCGGCCTCGTTCGGCTCCGGCGCCATCGCCGCCTGGGTCAGCGGCCTTCTGCACGACGGCACGGCCAGGCCGATGGCCGGCGTGATGTTCGCCTGCCTGATCGGCTCGTCGCTGGCCATCTTCCTGATCGCCCTGCCCGAGGGCGGCGCCAAGACCGAAGCCTGAGGCGGCTCTAGCCGATCAGGTTGCGAAGCCAGGTCAGCACGTTTTCCCAGACCGCGATGAGTTTCGCCAACGGACTTTCCAGCGCGGGCGGAGGTGGCGGCGGGGCCGGCACGAACCAGCTGGGCGCGGCGGGCGGCGCGCAGTTCATCCGCATCCCCACGCCCTTCAGATAGCCGCGCCGGATGCCGCCTGAACGGATAGCGGCCTGCACGGCCTTGTCGTGCTTGGCCGCGCCGGTCAGCTTGCGTATCCAGCCGCGGAACGGCAGCACGTGGGTGGTCTGGTCCCGAACCTCGGCGACCCCGGCCTTCCAGGCGCCGTCGACCACCTTCCTGCTCCTGGAGCGCTCGTCAGGGGGCGAGGCCTCATCCAGATCGGGGCCCAGCGCCGCGTCCAGCCGGCCGATCTCGGCGGCGATCGGTTCGCAACGCTCCAGACCCACCACGTCATAGGGATCGGCGACCGCGCGTGTCAGCACCGCCGGTATGTCCTTTCGCTTGAGGTTCAGGTCTTCCAGCGGCGCGGTGACGGCGTCGCGCATGGTGTCGCCGCGCTGGGTCGTGCCAGGATCGGCGGCCAGGGCCGGTCCGCTCAGCAGGGCGCAGGTCAGGGCAAGAGGGATCGAGCGTCGCATCCTGGCGAGATCGCCCGGCTTTGCGGCCTGGCGCAAGAGGAATGCTCTAGGGGCGGCGATGAACGACGCCATCCTTGATTACCAGAACCACGGCCTTGGTCGCCTCGATATCCCGGGTCGGATCGCCGGTGACGGCGACGATGTCGGCAAGGTAGCCGGGCTTCAGCTGGCCAAGATCGTTCTGCCGCCGCAGCACTCTGGCGTCCACGGCCGTAGCGGCCAGCAGGGCCTGGGTCGGGCTCATGCCGTGGCGGACCATCCACACTAGCTCGCGGGCGTTGTCGCCATGGCGGAATACGCCGACATCGCTGCCCATACCGATGGTTACGCCACTCTTTATCGCCAGCCTGAAGGCCCGTTCGGCGGCCTGCATGGCGGGGGTGGACGGTGTCTTGCCGGCGACATAGCCGCCGAAATAGGTCGAGGTGCTCTCGCTGGCCGTCAGGGTGGGGAAATAGGCGACGCCCTTTTCGGCCATCAGCCTGAAGGTGGCTTCCGAGCCGCCATAGCCATGTTCGATGGTGTCGGCGCCGGCCAGGATCGAGCGGCGCATGCCCTCGTCGCTGGCGGCGTGGATCGCCACCGGGCGGCCGCTGGAATGGGCGACATCGATCATCGCTTTCAATTCGTCGAGGGTGAAGGTCGGCTGGGTCGAGCCGTCGGGGCCGACGCGGTAGTCAGCATAGATCTTGATCCAGTCGGCGCCCGCGCCGGCCTGCTCGCGCACCGCCCTGACGCCCTCGTCGATCCCGCTGGCCTCCTGGGCGCCCTGGGGGATCTCGGCCTCGGGATTGTAGTTGCGGCGCGCGGGGCCGTAGGCGCCGGTAGCGACGATGGCGCGGGTGGCCACGAACAGGCGCGGACCCGGGATCAGCCTGTCATTGATGGCGCGCTTGATCGAGACGTCCGACACGCCCGCGCCCTCGGCACCCAGGTCGCGCAGGGTGGTGAACCCCGCGTCCAGCGTGGCCCTGGCCTGAACCGTCGCGCGGATTACGCGGTAGTCGGGCGCTTCCTTCAGCACCTGATCGTCCCATGAGGCTTCATTGTAGGGATGCAGCAGCAGGTGGCTGTGCAGATCCATGAGGCCGGGGATCACCGTCGCGCCAGGCAGGTCGATGACCTCGGCTCCGGTCGCGTCGAGGCCGGCAGCAGGGCCGACTGCGGCAATCCTGTTGTCGCGGATCAGAACACCCCAGCCCTCATGGGGCGGACCGGTGTCCTCGGCCGTCCAGACACGGGCGGGCTTGAGCAGGATAGGCTGGGCGGCTTCGGCGAGGCTGGGAGCCAGGACAAAGGCAAGGACGGCGATCAGATGGCGCATGGACGACTCGCGGTTGGGTGACGAGCTAACGCCAAAATCGCGGCGGTCCCAACCAAAGGAATGGGCAACGGAATGGGCGCGGACGACAATCGTCGCCCGCGCCCGCCCTGCATTGCCCGCTAGGCGGTCGCGCAGCGCCAGCTGATCAGCGGTCCGTCCTCTTCGTCGAGGCGCTCGCCCATCTGCACAAAGCCGTTGCGGCTCAACACAGCTTGCGAGGCCTGGTTCGTCGTAGATGTCTCCGCCGTCAGGGCTGTTACGTCGGCCCGGCCTTTCGCCCACGCGACGATGTCACTCACAGCTCGACCGGCGCAGCCGCGACCCTGTCGACTGGGCGCGACGCCATAGCCGATATCGACCACGCCGTGCTCTGGCGGCCGCGTGACCGAGCAGAGCCCGACCACCTCGCCGCTCTCGACGATCAGCCAGGAGGCGGGCGAGAAGGTCGCCCAGACGCCGTTGGCGACACCGGCCAGCATTTGGATGATCGCAGGCGGCGCGATCGGCGTGTCGGCCAGAGCTAGATCTCTTGGCCCGAGGCCCAGCATCAGGCGTGCGTAGTCGTCTTTGGTTGTTTCCAGGATCATGGTTGCTCTCGAAGGAAATGAGGGGACGTCGATGACGTCTGTCCAGGCTTCGTGAGCGGTCAGCGTCCGGGCGTGCTCACACGCGTCCTCGCTGGCCGCTGAAGCGGTCCAAGGCGAGGTCGGTGAGCAAAGGCATTCTCCTGGAACTGACCCGCCGATCTCGTCGGTGGGCATTCCCAGACCCTACGAACTGCCCGCGTCGTTGGGAAGACTCAGATTTCCTGGTTGTACTTCCCGACCCGGTCGCCGAGGCGCGGCTTCACTTCCTGGCGGAACAGGGCGCGCATGTCGTCTTCGGAGCTGGTGCTCTCGACCACGACCACGATCTCGGGCTTGTTGGACGAGGCCCGCACCAGCACCCACGAGCCGTCTTCCAGGTGCACCCGCACGCCGTTGACGGTGATGACCTCGGTGATCCTGCGGCCCAGGATGGAGCCGCCGGCGGCGAACAGGTCCTGGTATTCCTTCACCACGTCATCGACGATCCCGTACTTCACCTCGTCGCCGCAGTGCGGGCTCATGGTCAGGGAGGTGAAGGCCACCGGCAGGGCCTTGCGCATGTCCGACAGCTTCACGCCCGGATTGCGGTCCAGCATGGCCAGGACGGCGGCGGCGGCGGTCAGGCCGCAATCATAACCGTAGCCCAGGTCGCCGTTCATGAAGAAGTGGCCGCTCTTCTCGAACCCGGCCAATGCGCCGACCTCGGCGCTCTTACGTTTGATGTAGCTGTGGCCGGTCTTCCAGTAGATCACCTTGCAGCCATGCTGCGCCAGGATCGGGTCGGTGGCGTAGAGCCCCGTCGACTTCACATCGACCACGAAGGTCGCGCCTGGGTTCAACGGGGCAAGGTCGCGGGCCAGCATCAGGCCGATCTTGTCGGCGAAGATCTCCTCGCCCTCGTCATCGACCACGCCGCAGCGGTCGCCATCGCCGTCAAATCCGAACGCCAGGTCGGCGCCATGCTCGCGCACGGCGGCCGCCATGGAGTGCAGCATCTCAACGTCTTCCGGGTTCGGATTATATTTGGGGAAGGTGTAGTCGAGCTCGGTGTCCATGCCGACCACGTCGGAGACGCCCATGCGCTGCAGGGCGTCGACCGCGAAGGCCCCGGCCGTGCCGTTGCCGCAGGCGGCGATGACCTTCAGCGGCCGGGTGATGCTGGCGCGTTTGGCGACGTCGGCGATGAAGCGTTCGGCCTCGCCCTCGACCCGGATCAGCTTGCCGCCGTCGCGTTCCACGAACTTGCCGCCCAGCACGATGTCGCGCAGCCGGCCCATCTCGTCGGGACCGAAGGTGAGGGGGCGTTGCGCGCCCATTTTCACGCCGGTCCAGCCGTTCTCGTTGTGGCTGGCGGTGACCATGGCCACGCAGGGGATGTCCAGATCGAACTGGGCGAAATAGGCGGTGGGCGACAGGGCCAGGCCGATGTCGTGCACTTCGCAGCCGGCCGAGATCAGGCCCAGGATCAGGGCGTTCTTGATCGACGAGGAATAGGAGCGGAAGTCGTGGCCGACCACGATCTTCGACAGGTCCAGCTCGTGGATATAGGTGCCGAGCCCGAGGCCCAGGGCCTGAATGCCCAGCAGGTTGATGTCGGGGCCGAACAGCCAGCGTGCGTCATATTCCCGAAAGCCCGTGGCCTTGACCAGCGGCTCGTTCTCATAGGCGGCGGTATTGGGAACGAGGTCGGAGCGGGGCGCGGAGAACATCGGGGCTCGCATCATAGTTGAGAGGGTCGCTTTAGCGGCCCCGGACCGACGCTGCTAGCGTTCTTGAATGACATCGAGTGTCAAAACGTGACCTACGCCTAGATAATGCCCGCCCGCAGCAGATCGTGGACATGCAGGATGCCGACGGCGCGGCCGCTGTCGACCACGAATAGCACGGTAATACGGCGCTCGTTCATCACCTTCAGGGCTTCGGCGGCCAGGGCATTGGGGCCGATGGTCTGGGGCGCGTGGGTCATCACCTCATCGGCGCGGTGATCCAGCAGGCCGTCCATATGACGGCGCAGGTCGCCGTCGGTGATCAGACCGATCAACTGGCCAGAAGGGTCGATCACGCCGGCCGCGCCGAAACGCTTCTCGCTCATCACCAGCAGGGCGGCTGGCATGGGGGCGTCGGCGGCGACCAGCGGCAGTTCCTGATCGCCATGCATCAGGTCGCCGACCGTGCGCAGCATCGAGCCCAGCTTGCCGCCGGGATGGAAGACCCGGAAATCGCTGGCGGTGAATCCCCGTCGCTCCAGCAGGGCCACGGCCAAGGCGTCGCCCAGGGCCATCTGCAGGGTCGTCGAGGTCGTAGGGGCATTGACCTCCGCTGTCGCTTCCGGAGCGTCGGGCAGCAGCAGCAGAATGTCGGCGGCGCGACCCAGTTGGCTGTCGGCCACGGCGGTGATGGCGATCAGCGGGATCGAGAAGCGCTTGGCGTAGGCCAGGGTGTCTGACAGCTCCCGCGCCTCGCCGGACTTCGACAGGGCCAGGACCACGTCATCCTGGCCGATCATGCCAAGATCGCCATGGCTGGCCTCGGCGGCGTGGACGAACATGGCCGGCGCGCCGGTCGAGGCCATGGTCGCGGCGATCTTGCGGGCGACGTGGCCGGACTTGCCGATACCGGTGCACACGACACGGCCCTTGGCAGCGAAAAGGGTTTCGACGGCCCTGCCGAACGTATCCGACAGCGTGTCCGAGAGGGTTTTCAGCGCCTCGGCTTCACCCAGTATGACTCTCTGGCCGACCAGAACGGCGTCGAAGGCGCTCACTGCACGGCTCCGCCGGCGGCCTTGACGGCCTTGACAGCTTCTTCCGCGCGGCGGCGGGCGCTATCCTTCTCGCGCTCGATCTTGGCCCGCATTTCCGGCGTCTGCTGGATCGGGACCGAGCCGAACGGATCGGGCGAGCGCGCGCCGTAGCCTTGCGGCCAGACCAGGGCGAGGGCGATCATCGTCAAGGCGATCAGCGCCATCAGGGGCATGAAAATGCGATCAGACATGCGCCTGCCTATAGCATGTGTCGCGCGGACGGGGAGGGGGCGCTTGACGGAGCGCGCCTCTGGGCCTAGCCCGCCCGTGACATCTCGCAAGGAGGCCCGATGCCCACCCTCGTCCTGCTCCGCCACGGTCAAAGCCAGTGGAATCTCGAGAACCGTTTCACCGGCTGGGTGGACGTCGATCTGACCGCCGAGGGTGAAGCCCAGGCGCACAAGGGCGGCGAGCTGATCAAGGCCGCGGGCATTGATCTCGACGAGGCCTATACCTCGGTCCAGACGCGCGCCATTCGCACCTGCAATCTTGCGCTGGACGCCGCCGGCCAGAGCTTCGTGCCGGTCACCAAGGACTGGCGCCTGAATGAGCGCCACTATGGTGGCCTGACGGGTCTCAACAAGGCCCAGACCGCCGAGAAGCATGGCGAGGCGCAGGTGACGATCTGGCGCCGATCCTACGATATCCCGCCGCCGGAACTGGAGCCGGGCGGCGAATACGACTTCAGCAAGGACCGCCGCTACGCGGGTAAGGACCTGCCTTCGACCGAGAGCCTGGCCACGACCCTGGTCCGGGTATTGCCCTATTGGGAAGCCGAGATCGCGCCGAAGCTGACGTCTGGCGAGACGATCCTGGTGGCCGCCCACGGCAATTCCCTGCGGGCCATCGTCAAGCACCTGTTCCAGGTGCCGGACGCTGACATCGTTCATGTCGAAATTCCCACCGGCAATCCGCTGGTGATCGAGCTGGACAGCGCCCTCAAGCCGATTTCGGTCCGCTACCTCGACGAGAGCCGCGCTCAAGAGCTGCCCGTAATCGCCTGACATAACCGGAAACGCTTGGAAACTCAGCGTTAATGCCCGGGCGGGCATGGTCTCGGTCCATCCAGTCGGGATAGATCGTAAGCACCATGACCGCCCCAGTGGCGACAGGCCAAGAGTACCGGCGCCTGACGCAATATGACGTGGACGTTATCTGCGCCAAGCACGACCGCCTGTGGGCGGCTCGGCTCGGGGGCGCGCGCGCGGTCTTCGCCTTCTGCGACCTGTCGGGTCTGTCGGTCACCGGCCGCAATCTTTGCGACGCCGATTTCACGGGGGCCTTGCTGGTCGGTTGCGACTTGCGCAAGGCTAAGCTCGACAACGCCAACATGTATGGCGCCGACCTGCAGGGCGCTGATCTGACCGACGCCTCCATGCGCCGCGTTGACCTGCGAGGCTCCAGCCTGCGCGGCGCCAACTTGACCGGCGCCGACCTGTTCGAGGCCGACCTCCGTGAAGGCTCGATCGCCTCCGCCGACCGCAAGGAAGGCTACAAGATCATCGAGCCGGCGCATCGGGAGGCCTATGCCTCCGGCGCCATCCTTGCCGGTGCGAACCTCGAGCGCTCGCGCCTGTCGGGCATCGTGGCGACCAAGGCCGACTTCAGCGATGCGATTCTGAAAGACGCGAAACTGGTCCGCGCCAACCTCAAACAGGCCAACTTCAACGGGGCCAACCTGGCTGGAGCCGATCTGTCAGGCGCCAACCTGTCTGGCGCGGACATGCGAAACACCGTGCTGGTGGGCGCCAAGACCCAGCAGTGGAACGTCAATGACACCAATATGGACGGCGCCCTGACCGACAAGCCATCGGGGACCAGTGTCTCCGACATGCCCTACGAACAGATG